>NZ_JHAL01000002.1:0-1200000 GCF_000738005.1 Bifidobacterium crudilactis
AGTGGCTCAGCCGCGAGAACTGAGGGTGAGAGCTGACTGTGACGACTGGATGTGAGCAGTGACTGTGGAGATGACCGTGGGAACTGAGGTTTCGCCGCCGGTGATGTGAGGCCAGCATCAGCTTCGGGAGTAAATACGAACATGCTGTACTATATTGTTCATCATGTTCGTCGCATGTTCCTTTCGCTGATTCCAGGCGTTCCGCTGGGTTAAGAACGGTCGCGGGGGGGGGGGTGCTGTTTTCGCTTCGGTGGTGGTGCTCTCATGGGTCGGTTGTATGCGTTTGTTGCTTTCTTTTCAGTATCCCGGGGGAGCGAGTCACGTCGGGGTGTTCTTGCTGGTATTGCATTCGCGCTTTCCATCCTCATGCTGCTTACGGGGGTGATGGTGGCATTGCCGGCAGAGCAGGCAGAGGCTGATTCGCTTGAGCTGGGGCCTGATGGATATTTCAGCACCTTGTCGGCTGGTGCGACACCCGTCGCTTCAAACGGTTGGGCGAATACGCGCCGTATAGAGTTTGGTAAACAAGGAACTTCTGGCACTTACGCAGGTGCTGAGGTGTCTGGCGGATATAAGACTTTGGGATACGGCGGGAACACAGGTATTGCCAGTGTCATGGCCGATTTCAGTACGGTTGCACAAGGATCATATGCAGCAAGTGGGACGACATCGGTTGCTGCGGATGAAGTTTTGTTGTTCGCGGAGGATGTAGTGACTCCTGGCGTACAGTTCGAAATTCCTAGATATTTTAGTTCGACTTGGGGTTGTACCAATAATTCTGGACCCTCATGCAACGTTTTTGATTGGGCAGGTATTGGTTCGTCGTATCAATCACAACTTGCTATTACCTCGACAGCGAATAACAGCATAGATGGCTATGGGACAAAAACAGATATCGTCGATTACAATTATTCCCCTATCGAGGTGTCACAGTTGCGTACGGCACCGATTGAGGGTGTTTGCACGGAGTCCCCGGCTGATGGATGTCTTAACGCCACCGCCCCAATCTTGAGTGATTCGAATTTTCAATACTCGGCATTCCCTCTATCTAGTGGTGATTTGGCTAAATATCTCGACCACACGACCGGGAATGATCATCAAAGCGACCCGAATTTGTCGTGTCCATCAGAGAATTGCGCAAATGAAACTGAAGGGTATTGGCTACGAACCGCTAATTACACGATGATTGTGGGATATTTTGTATTTGATGTGGAGCGGACGGGACATCCAGACGGCGGGGCGACGAATGAATCTGAGAACGGATTGCGTCCTGCTGTGCGAGTGCGTTTGGATAATCTGTTGTTGTCAGCGAACGGTATGAATCAAACCCAGGTTCTGTCCTCGTCAGATTCGTTGCGGTTGACGTTTGTGGATGGTGCAGCTGGTTCCTTGAGTAATGCATCGGCCGTGGCGGTGAAGAGCAGGTTGACGTTGTCTGGTTCGCATGGCTTGCAGGATGGTTTCGGGTTCAAACTTGTTGATCCTGCTGAACCTACGAAGGTTGTGGCGTCCGGGTTGTCGGCTTCTGGTGTGGTAGACGTGTCCGAGCTGCCGGGTGTGGTGTCTGGTAAGGCGTATGACGTGTATTGGTGGGGTCAGGAGAACGGGAGCGCGGATACTGGTTGGTCGAACAGGGCTACCGAGCCGCAGATGACATCGCTGACGTTCACGATTCCTTCCTATGGTATCGAGTTGACGGGTCGGTCTGATGGTGCGTTGACGGCGTACAGAATCGGTGAGTACAGGGATGAGGTGTTCGACCAGACTGGTGCGCTCAAGAGTGTGATGTTGAATACGCCGTCTGGCTTAGGCACGGTGTTGAAGGATACTGCCGAGTCTGCTGGTGGTGGTGATGTGGATGCGGATAATCCTGTTGGTTGGGTGGCGTCTCGGTGGCTTGGGTATCCGACTGACCCGTTGTCGGATGATGTGACTTCGGCGTTTAGCCCGTATGCGGGGAGTTTGCAGGTGTTCGCCCAGGAGTTGGCGAAGGATACCGGGGGTTTGGGTGCTTCTGCGGGGAGTCTGCCTGCTGGCACGTTCTCGACGCTGAGGACGGAGACGCTTACGGTGTCTGGTCCGGGCTTGTATCTGATCGTGGATTCGACGCAGTCGTCTGGTGGTTCTCTGCCGATTATCGTGGGGTCGAAGGTGTTCAACGAGGCGTTGGAGGATGTGGTCGAGGACGGGATGGTGGATTTCGCTGACGCGGGTGTGAAGGGCAAGCCTCGATTGGGTCAGGCCGTGTTGAAGACGAGCGTCACGGATGTGTCCAAGCGTGTGGTGAATGATGCGGGGTTGGATGGTTTCGATGTGGGCTCAGAGGTGGAGTTTGAGATTGCGTTGCGGGTGCCTGATTTGAGTGGGTTGTCTGGTGTCACGTATGACGCGTATGAGTTCAAGGTCGAGGACACGGCTGCACCCGGGTTGACGTTGCCTGCCGCGTCCGGGGTGAAAGTGTTGGTGGATGTGCCGTCGCCGGACACCGATGTGACGAATACGAGTGGGTTGTCTATCGGTGTGTCTGGTCAGATATTGACTGTAAACGGGTTGAAGGCCGTGTTCGCTGAGGATTCGGGTGGTCATGTGGCGAACATGGCCACGATTCCTGTGGGTTCCCTGATGCGCATCCGCTATGCGGCGGTGCTGAACACGGGCGCGTCGTTTTCCGCTCCCGGTGGTGGCGGGTTGGACCCGAATGAGAACACTGTGACGCTGACGCGTTCCACGAGCGACGGTGATACGGAGTCGAGGACCGCGTCGGCGAACGCGTATGCGTTCAAAGTGGACCTGGTGAAGGTGGACAAGGACGACACCTCGACAGCTCTTGGCGGCGCGAAGTTCGAGGTGAGTCGTGGCGGGCAGGCGCTCAAGTTCACGAAGGTGTCTGCTGGCGTGTATCGCTTGGATGCCTCGGGCGGTACCGAGGTGGTGACGCATACGGATGGCATGCTCACGTTGCTGGGTGTGGAGGCCCGTGAACTCTCCTTCAGGGAGACCCAGGCCCCGTCGGGCTACTTCACGGTGTCCGATTTCATGGTGGAGGTGGTGCCGGTGTGGAATGCGGATGCCAGCGAGGTGACGGTGGCCTCGTATCGCACCGGTGGCACGAACCTCGCGTATGTGTCTCAGGATGGGCGCAGCGTGACGGTGGCCGACCCGTCGAAGAGTCTGACGAACCTGCCGTACACGGGTGGCGTCGGCATCCTGCTCCTGCTGATTATCGGCGGCGTGTTCCTGGTGTTCGCGGTACGCCCGTACTACCTGTCCCACCGGGCCGAAGCCACCGCCAACATCCTCATATGAACCGTTCCGGACGCGGCGCAAAGAGATAACTGCACTAAAAGGACAGCTTTTCCGGTGAATTATTGCCGAATTGCTGTCCTTTTAGTGCAGTTATCTGGAACTCACGGGTGAAACTGTGCAAAGCAGCACACAAAGCCAGCAAATCAGAGTGCTTCGCGTGCTCATATGCACAGTTCTACTCATTCGCAGAAACGTGTCGCGTGCGCAACTACGGCACCGTATCAGCGATATGCGGGTGAATGTGGTCGCGTGGGTCTGGCGTATTACATGTATCGCCTAGGAGTGTGCGATACTAGATAGCGGTGGAACTGCAAAGCCACCACTAGCGATGGCGTCGATCCCCTTGCAACAGCCGCAATGAGCGTTTGCAAACGATGGTGTCCGCTTTCGCCTTAGATGACTTTTTTGTAGCCTGATGATGCAGCGCAGAGATGCGGCCACGGTGAGAGCGTGGTGTGAGAATGTATCGAAGGCCAGGATGACGGTACGTTGCAGCGTGCCGCAAGGAGCATTGTGCCCAAGGAACAGAACAACGGCCTCGGCAACGCTGACGCCAACAATATGAATGCCGATTCAGCAGGCAACGAATCCGTGAATGAAGCGAATTCGAACGCTGCTGCAGACTCCACGAATTCGGCGGCAACAGGAAGCAAACGACGCAGAACAGGACGACGCGTGGTGCGTGTGGCCGGGGCTGCAGGAGCCGCCGTGCCCGTTAAGGTCGAAGGTGCGCCGCATCCGAAGGCCGAACACGCGGAGAATTCCGACGCGACGCAGCAAGGCAGCCAGGCCGACGGAAACGACCGTCATAGTGAGGGGCAGGCAGAAGCTCATGCGTCAGAGCCGAAGCGTCGTAGGAGCCGTCGAAAGACCTCATCACAGGTAAACGCGGATAGCGATGCCGGGCGTAAAACCGATGCTCCATCAGCAGCGTCGGAGAGCAAGGATGATGAGCCCGGTCGTATCGATGCCACGGGCAGAAGCTCATCCAGACGAGGAAAAAGCGCACAGAATCCGACATCAGGACGGCAGGCGTCGTCTTCGAAGAGCCGGGCACGCGCCGATATCGTGGAATTTGAAGAGCCCGTCGTCGAAGATGAAGAGTCCCGTGGCAGGCGTCGTGGCCGTGGCCGCGCCCACGAGCAGCAGACCGAAGACCCGCAGGACCGCAGTCAGCGGGCCGCCAAGGCTGTCGATGCCATCAAATTCCTGCAAGTCGACACCGCACACTCCGCAGACAAGCAGACCGACCATAAGGCTTCGCACAGCAAGCCGATGATCTCCCCGCTGTTCCAAGAACCCGTTCTGCCTGCCGCATCCAGCCACCCAGTCGACACTGACCACAGCGACAGCGACGACACTGAGGAAAGCCCTAGCGCTTCACGAAGGGGTAACGCCAAACGAGGCAGGAATCACCGGCGTCATGAAACCACGATCGAAATCATCGAACGTGGAGGCAAGAGCATCCACGATTCAGCCGATGCCCGCGACTACGACTCGACGGAGAACACCGACGAGGACGACAACAGGGACGAGGAGCATTCCGGGCATTCACGCCGTTCTCGCAGAATGAACGCACAGGAACGTCGTGCCGCAGCCGAGGTCGGGCAGATTGAGGACGACCTCGAATACGACGAGATACCATACGACCCCATCGATGACGACACCCGTGCGGCCAAACGATCCAGACGTTCGCGTACACGTTCCTCCGAAGCTGAAGAAAACACCACACGTCATGCTCGGCACTCTGAGTCCGAGCAGGATGAAGAACAAGGCGATGGCAGAAAACACCGCTCGTACAGCAGAGACACGGATGACGATGACAATGATTCCACCGTCACACGTCGCCGTCGTCGCCGCCGCGGCAGCGTGAAGGCGTCGGAAGAGGAAAGCTCGGAGCAGAGCGGTTCGAAACGCTCGCGCAAGCAGCAGTACATCGATGAAATCACCAACATCGAAGGGTCCACCCGTCTCGAAGCAAAACGTCAGCGCCGTCGGGACAACCGTCGCGACCGTTCACGGCAGACGCAGCTCATAGAACAGGATTTCCTAGCACGCCGCGAGAACGTCGACCGGGCCATGGTGGTGCGCGAAAAGGAACAGCACACCCAGATTTCGGTTGTCGAAGACAACATACTGGTGGAACATTACGTCTCGGACATCCAGGAAGTGGCCACGGTAGGCAACATCTATCTCGGTCGCGTGCAGAACGTCCTGCCGAGCATGGAAGCCGCCTTCGTGGACATCGGGCAGGCCCGCAACGGCGTGCTGTACGCCGGTGAGGTCAACTGGGACAGCGCACGTCTTGACGGACAGCCTCGCCGCATCGAACTGGCGTTCAAATCCGGTGACCCTGTGCTCGTGCAGGTCACCAAAGACCCCATCGGGCATAAGGGCGCACGCCTGACTTCACAGGTGACGCTCGCAGGCCGCTTCCTCGTGTTGGTCCCCTCGGGAGGCATGACCGGCGTCAGCCGCAAGCTGTCCGAGCATGAACGTTCACGCCTCAAGGGCATCGTCACCAAGATCGCGCCCAAGGATATGGGTGTCATCATCCGTACGGCTGCCGATCACGCCAGCGAGGAAGCCATCACCAAAGACCTCGAAAACCTGGTGAGGCAGTGGGAAAGCGTCGAAAGCAAGCGCGACTCGGCGAAGAACCATAAGAAGCCGAAACTCCTCAAGGGAGAACCGGATGTGGCCATCCGCGTCGTGCGCGATATTTTCAACGATGACTTCAACGAACTCATCGTCGAAGGCGACAAGGTCTACGAACGAATCAGCGAATATCTCGATTCGATGGCTCCCGACTTGCGCGAGAAACTCACCAAGTGGGACCCGGCGGACCATGAGGGAGCAGATGTATTCGACCGTTGGCAGATTGACGGACAGTTGCGTAAAGGCATGGAACGTCAGGTGTATCTGCCCAGCGGAGGCTCGCTGGTCATCGACCGTACCGAAGCCATGACCACCATCGACGTCAACACAGGACGCTTCATCGGCAAAGGCAAGTCCCTTGAGGAAACGGTTACGCGCTGCAACCTCGAAGCCTCCGAGGAAATCGCCCGACAGCTCAGGCTCAGAGATATCGGCGGCATGGTCATGATTGATTACGTGGACATGGTGATGCAGGCCAACCGTGACCTCGTGCTGCGACGCCTGGTCGAATGCCTTGCACGAGACCGGACCAAGCATCAGGTCGCCGAAGTGACCTCCCTCGGTTTGGTGCAGATGACACGCAAACGCGTCGGCCAGGGGCTTGTGGAGGCCTTCTCCGAGGAGTGCCCGACCTGCAAGGGACGTGGCTTCATTCTCCATGACGAGCCGACCATTTCCGCGTCGTCTGACGACCCGTATGCGGTGAAGGGTGGAGACCCCTTCATCAAGTCGACTCCCAAGCACCATGCGCAGCCCAAGGACAGCGCGGCCCCCAAGGGTTCGTCCCCTGACGTCAAGGCCAAGCTGGCAAAGATTGCTGCTGCGGCTCAGTCGTCATCGGAGGATGCCGACTGAACCGCAGCCTTCGCGCCCGTGGGGGCGCTCACCACACCTCAGTCAGGCACACCGTGCCTGTCTGTTGACGGTGTGGTGGCTCAGTCGTCATCGGAGGATGCCGACTGAACCGCAGCCTTCGCGCCCGTGGGGTCGCTCACCACACCTCAGTCAGGCACGCTGTACCTGTCTGTTGACGGTGTGGCGGCTCAGTCGTCATCGGAGGATGCCGACTGAACCGCAGATAACTGCACTAAAAGGACAGCAATATGGTAAAAAATTCTCCGGAAAGCTGTCCTTTTAGTGCAGTTATCCGCGTGAATGCTATCTGTGACCATCGTATTCACGACGAAACCTCCGGCGAAGTACGTCCGCTCGAAACCGTGCCCGGTCAGCTGCGCAGTTTCTTCCTGACTGCTTTGAGATAGTTCATTTTGAATGCTCTTGCATTGCCGAAGATTTTGAGGTCCGTGGCGGTCTGTGTGTTGGCAGCGTATTTTAAGGCAGTCAGTTCCAATGTGCACAACAGGTCGGCCGACTGCTCCAGACGATAATCCCTGACACAAGTCTCGCGGTAGACGATTGCCTCTTTCGACAACGCGTAACTGATGGAGCTTTTCAACGCGTCGGTGACGACCTGCTGCCCGTTGTCGTAATACACTTTGACGGTTCCGTAGGTTTGGAAACGTTCGAGATGGGAGAGCAGATAGTCGGCGAGATCACGTTTCAGTTGCGCCTCGAAACGTTGTCTGTTGTCATCGAACTCGCTTTTCTTGTGGGCGAAGGTGACATAGGTGAAGGGCATGTTCCTCACCAGCGTAAGAAACGCCACCAACAGGCGCTTGCGTTCCCGCATCTGCATGCCCTCGTAGTCACCGTGCCCGTTGAGCAGGGGCCCCGCGTGAAAGGGAATATCCGGCAGACCCGCGTTGCCAAGGTGAGCTTCATACTTCGCTATATGGGTTCCCAAGTCATCGGATTGGTCATGAAACACCAGAGTGATGAGATAATACTCCGAGAGCTTGCCCCATTCGCCTGACTCGTCACACATGATGCTCAGCTCGGACATGCTGCTTCCTCGCAGACAAAGAGATTGCCGGGGGAATACCCCCGGCGGCTTGGAGCCTTCCTTCGTTTCCAAGAGAAAGCTATTCAATTGTATGGCATTTCAGCGCTGTACGGAACGGTCCTGGTGTTTCAGGCGTATGGACTTGACGGAACATGGACTTGACGGAAATCCATGGGAGCGTGTATGTTGGATAGTCGGTGTCTAGCCATGCCTTTCGTCATGTCAGGATGCTAGACCAACAAGCAGCTTTAAGAACACAGGCAAGGTAGGGCTATGTACGCGATTGTGAAGGCCGGTGGCCATCAGGAAAAGGTCGAGGTCGGAGACGTTATCAGCGTCAATCGTCTTGACAGCAAGAACGGTGAGACCGTCGAATTCCCGGTCGCGCTGGTCGTTGACGGTGCCAAGGTGACGGTTGCCGCGAAGGATCTCGCCAAGATTTCGGTCAAGGCCGAGGTTGTCGACGACGAGGCCAAAGGCCCCAAGATCCGCATCCAAAAATTCAAGAACAAGACTGGCGTCGCTCGCAAGCAGGGCCATCGTCAGAAGCTGACGGTCGTCAAGATCACTGCGATCGCCTGATACAAGACTTTCCGGAAAGGAACAGACATGGCACATAAGAAGGGAGCGTCCGCATCACGTAACGGGCGCGATTCAAATGCACAGTACCTCGGTGTGAAGAAGTTCGGCGGCGAGTCTGTCATCGCTGGCAACATCATCGTGCGTCAGCGCGGCACCAACTTCCATCCTGGTCAGAATGTCGGCATCGGCAAGGACCATACACTGTTCGCTTTGGCTGATGGCAACGTGCAGTTCGGCGTTCGCCGCGACCGCAAGGTTGTGGATGTCGTTTCCGCCTGAACCACAGTTGTAGCTTTGGCAAGCCGCGCCCTCTGAGGACGCGGCTTGTTTGTTTTTAACCCAAGATACTTCGTAATAGGCTCGAGGAGCTTCCCCGAGCCCAGTCTGCCGCGCGCAAGGTGCGGATGGAACATTCAGTGTGTGAAACTGCAGAGATTCCGCTGACCGCAACAAATATTTCAGTAAGGTACATAAGTATGAGTGCATTTGTAGACCGGGTTACGGTCCATGTTCGCGGTGGTGACGGCGGTAACGGCGCATCTTCGATCAGACGCGAGAAATACAAGCCGCTGGCAGGTCCCGACGGTGGCAACGGTGGTGACGGCGGGTCGGTGATCTTCGTCGCCGACTCGAATGCCACGAGTCTTCTGGACTATCGATTCCTGCCGCACCGTTCCGCGGATTCCGGCACGATGGGTCTCGGGGGAGACAAGGACGGCAGCAAAGGCGAGGACGTGCTGCTGCCCGTGCCGATCGGAACGGTCGTATTCGATGCCGGGGACGTGAAGGACGGCAGGAAAGCCAAGACGGCGAAACCGCTCGCCGACCTGCGTCACCCAGGAGAGCAGTTCATCGCGGCTCACGGCGGCAACGGAGGTCTGGGGAACAGGTCTCTGGCCAATCGCACCCGAAGAGCACCCGGCTTCGCCCTGCTCGGTGAACCCGGCGAAGAACGGGATATTCTGCTTGAACTCAAATCCATCGCCGATGTGGCGTTGGTGGGATTCCCCAGCGCAGGCAAGTCAAGCCTTATCGCCGCGATGAGCTCGGCGAAGCCGAAGATAGCCGACTATCCCTTCACTACTTTGGTGCCGAACCTTGGCGTCGTCGAAGCAGGAGACCAGCGTTTCACCATAGCGGATGTGCCGGGGCTGATTCCCGGAGCGTCACAGGGCAAGGGTCTGGGACTCGAGTTCCTCAGGCATATCGAGCGCACCGAGATCATCGCGCATGTCATTGATTGCGCCACTCTTGAACCGGACCGCGACCCGATAGCCGACTACCACGCCTTGGAGAACGAGCTGTCAGCCTATGCGGATGCCTTGGATCTCCCGCTGGGAGTCATCCCCATCGCCGACAGACCGCGCATCGTGGTGTTGAACAAATGCGATGTGCCCGAAGCGAAGGAACTCGCGGAATTCGTTCGTCCGGAATTCGAAGCCATGGGCCTGCGCGTATTCGAAGTGTCGACCGCATCCCATGAGGGTCTCAAAGAGCTGCGTTTCGCACTCTCCGAGCTTGTCTCCAAGTTGCGTGAGAAGCTCGCCGAGCAGGAGCGTGACCAGGAGCAGGAGCGTGTGGTCATACGTCCTCTTGAAACGGGTCGTCCACGCCGTAGAAACGACGAGACCGGATTCGCTTCGGAATTCTCCATCAAGCGCGAACAGGACCGGAACGGCAACCATTGGTTCGTCGTCACCGGCACCAAGCCAGAACGTTGGGTCATGCAAACGAACTTCGATAACGATGAGGCGGTCGGTTATCTCGGTGACCGACTCGCAAAGCTGGGTGTCGAGGATGCTCTGCGTCGCGCAGGGGCTCATCCCGGGGATGAAGTACATATTGGCCAGGGCAAGAACTCGGTCGAATTCGATTGGGACCCCACCATCATCGCCGGTGCGGAGATGCTGGACGGTGAGCCGATGGTTTCACGCGGCAAGGACCTGCGCCTGATGGACCAGGACGGGTACGCCCGCAGACGCAGCAACACCGAGCGCCGAGAGCAATACCACGAAATGATGGACGCCCGCCAGGCGGTCAGGGACGCGATGATGGCTGAGCGGAAGGCCGGTCATTGGGCCGATCCCGCAGTCAAGGACGACCCTGAAGGCAAACATTTCGGCATCAAGGGCGCCGCCGGCACTGCGGATTCCAGCACCACGGATTCCGACCAGCAATCCGCGCAGGGCGACAGCGAAGACTGATATTGAGAGGCGGTAATGCCTCGACCTTTGTCAGCACAAGCGGCAATACCCGTGTCGGCATCATTCAGGGAAGGGAACGGGTCATATGGCGACCCCATCGCAACAGCAGATACGCTCACGCATCGCGCAGGCGCGCACAATCGTGGTCAAAGTCGGTTCCAGCTCTCTGACGTCCGCTACCGGGCATCTCGACGTGCAGCGTCTGACGAAGCTCACCGGCGCTCTGGCCCAGATGTCGATGCTGGGGGCCCGAGTGGTCTTGGTGTCTTCGGGTGCCATCGCCGCAGGCTTCGGCCCCCTGGGATTCCCCGCGCGGCCCACTGATGTGGCAACCCAGCAGGCTGCCGCCTCCGTGGGTCAGGGCCTGCTTATGGCCCATTACGAGTCTGCCTTCGGACGTTTCGGGATACGCGTGGGGCAGATACTCATCACCGCCCAGGACACCATCAGAGCCACTCAGTACCGCAACGCGCAGCGAACCCTGGAACGTCTGCTCGATCTGTCGGTGGTGCCGATAGTCAACGAAAACGATGCTCTTGCGAGCAATGAGATACGCTTCGGAGACAATGATCGGCTGTCTGCTCTGGTGGCCAATATCGTTCGTGCCGACGCATTGGTGCTCCTCACCGATGTTGATGGGCTGTACACCGCCCCGCCATCGCATCCCGGAGCTACACGCATCTCCTACGTTCCGGATGTGCTGGGTGTCCTTGATGACATCGAGGTCGCCGGTTCCGGCTCGCATGTGGGTACCGGCGGGATGGTCACCAAACTCGAAGCCGTTCACGTGGCCACGGCCTCGGGCATTCCTGCCGTGCTGACATGCGCCGAAAACGCCGGTCCGGCGATGCTGGGCGACCCCGTGGGCACGGTCTTCGCACCGGTGAAGCGTCGTGGTTCGTCCAGACGCCTGTGGATTGCCTTCGCAGCTTCGCCGAGGGGCGACCTCATTGTCGACGAGGGGGCGGCCAAGGCCATTCAGACGGGCCGCGCGAGTCTGCTGGCTGCAGGCGTCGTAGGTGTCGACGGCGAATTCTCGGCAGGTGATCCCGTGTGGATCAGCAACGAGCAGGGTGCACATCTGGCCAAAGGTCTGGCGGGATTCGACTCCGAAGAGATACCGCCGATGCTGGGCGCGAACAGTTCGCGTCTGCGCAAGGAGTTCGGCAACGAGTATGCGCATCCTCTGGTCCACCGCGATGATTTGGTGCTGGTATGACCTGTTGCGTGTGCTGAACGGCGCGTCACCTTTTCGTATGCAAGCGTTAGAGTGTAAGCCATGAGCATGGCATCATGGCAAACCCTAAGTGACCGCATCAATATCGTCTCCCCAAGCGCAACCCTGGCTGTCGATTCCAAAGCCAAGGCTATGAAGGCTGCGGGTGTTGACGTCATCGGTTTCGGAGCCGGAGAACCGAATTTTCCCACCCCGCAGAACATCGTGGACACCGCCGCCACTGCCTGCCGTGACCCCAAAAATCACCGCTACACGCCTACGGCCGGATTGCCGGAGCTCCGCGAAGCGATTGCCGCCAAAACCCTGCGCGATTCCTCCTATCAGGTGGATGCGAATCAGGTCGTCGTGACCAATGGCGGCAAACAAGCCGTGTATGAGGTCTTTCAGATTCTGCTCGATGAAGGCGATGAGGTCATCATCCCCGCACCCTTCTGGACCAGTTACCCCGAAGTGGTGAAGCTCGCCGGTGGAAATCCGGTAGAGGTATTCTCCGGCCACGAGCAGGGCTTCATCCCTACGGTGGAGCAACTTGAAGCTGCCCGCACTCCCCGAACAAAGGCGATTATTCTCAATTCCCCCTCGAACCCCACTGGCGCGGTATGGGACGAGGAACTGGTACGTGAGGTCGGGAAGTGGGCGCTCGACAATCATCTTTGGGTGATTTCCGATGAAATCTATGAGCATCTGACCTATGACGGGGTGCGAACCTCGTATGTGGGCGAATTGCTTCCCGAATTGAGGGACCAGCTGATTGTGCTGAACGGCGTTGCCAAAACCTATGCGATGACGGGTTGGAGGGTCGGCTGGATGGTCGCTCCTGTTGACGTGGCCAAAGCCGCGTCCAAGTTGCAGGGGCATATGACGTCGAATGTTTCGAATGTTTCCCAACGGGCGGCTCTCTGCGCGGTTGCCGGTCCCTTGGACGAGGTCGGTCATATGCGAGAGGCGTTCGACGTGAGGCGTAAAGCGATTACGACTGCGTTGAACGCCATCCCCGGCGTGTCCTGTCCCACGCCGCAGGGGGCGTTCTATGCCTTCCCCAACGTCGAGGCGCTGTTGAACAGGGCTTTGGGGCCCAAAGGGAGCATCGCGGCGAGCTCCGCCGAATTGGCTGCCCTGCTGCTTGACGAGGCGCATATCGCCGCTGTGCCCGGTGAGGCCTTCGGCGCTCCGGGATATCTGCGTTTTTCCTACGCGCTTGCCGACGCCGATTTGGCAGAGGGCATGCGGCGCATGCATGAGTGGGTCACCGCCTGACGGGGAGATTGCCGGGCCAGGAGCTTGGAGTGTCTGTTGAGTGTCTGTTGAGCGTCTGCCGAGTATGAGGCTGAACACTCGTATATGAGGCTGAGTGGACGAATTCACTCAGCCACGCTAGACTGTTCACTTGGCGGTTTTGCCCAGCTTCGTGAGACCGTTTTCGTGAGATGCGAGTACGATGGGCAAAGTTCTCCTAGGGAAGTGGCGCAATTGGTAGCGCAACGGTCTCCAAAACCGTAGGTTGTGGGTTCGAGTCCCGCCTTCCCTGCCAATGGATTGGCCACCAGCAAGCAAAGGACAGATATGGCGAAGGCAACTGGGTCCGATGAAAAGTCACTCAAGCCGAACTTCTTTATGCGCATCGGTCTGTTCATCAAGCAGATAATTGACGAGTTGCGCAAGGTGGTCACCCCGACCCGCAAGGAGCTCCTGCTCTGGTCGGTCGCCGTGTTCATCTTCGTGGTGCTGCTGATGCTGTTCGTTACGGCCATGGACTTCGGACTTGGCAAACTTGTGCTGTGGCTGTTCGGGTGATATGCGATTTGTGCAAAGGGATTTAGATAATGACTGATGATCAGAATGTTGAAGATACTTCGGCTGTGGAAGACGCAGTTGCAGGCGATGCTACGCCAATCGCCGACGAAGAACTCAACGATGCCGCACAGGTTGAGGCAGGGCTCGATACGCCTGTAGAACCGACGCCGGACCAGAACGCGCTTGGTGAGGTTGAAGGCACCGAGTCGGGTGATTTGGATGAGGACGTCATTTCGGATGCACAGTCCGAGAGCACTGCAGACAGCGATGTTGCGGATGCCGCCGTCGCCGACGAAACACAACCCGCAACCGATGTGAAGTCCGATGGCTCTGATGCAGACGCTTCCGACGACGTTGAAGATGATGAGGCTCAGGACGCCGGAGAACTCGCAGTCAAGGCCTTCTCGAAGCAGTTGCGCACGCTGGAGGGCAAGTGGTACGTTCTCCACACCTATTCAGGCTACGAAAAGCGCGTGAAAGCCAATGTCGAGTCCCGCGTGTCCTCATTCGGTCTTGAAGACAAGATCTTCCAGGTTGAGATTCCTATGGAAGAGGTCGAGAAGCACACCGACAAAGGCAAGAAGATTGTCACACGCGTGCGGATTCCCGGATACGTCCTCATTCGTATGTGGCCTGACGAGGATGCTCGTCGTATCGTTCGTGAGACCGAAGCCGTCACCGGATTCGTGGGCCCATCCCAAGAGCCGGCACCGCTCAGCCGCAAAGAAGTCGTGAACATGATGGCTCCTATGATTGCCTCCGAGGCTCTCAAAGAAGCCGGAGACAAGCCTGCTGCGGCCAAGAAGCGTCAGGTCGAGGTTTCCTTCGCCATCGGCGATCAGGTCACCGTTATCGATGGCCCATTCGCCACCATGCCTGCCGTCGTCTCCGACGTCGAGGCATCCACTCAGAAGATCACCGTCCTCGTATCCATCTTCGGACGCGATACGCCGGTGGAGCTTAGCTTCGAGCAGGTCGAAAAACTCTCTTAAACACCTTCCGCGGTGCGTTGTCTGCCGCATGCCGCAGTCGATGTACCTTTGTACACCTTCCTTTGGCTTGCGTTGACACCGCACGCGCGGAAGGCGTTTAAGTGTGCATCTTCGGCGGTGGGTTGTCTGCCGCTTGTCGCAGTTGATGTACCTTTGTACATCCTCCTTTCGCAAGCGTTGACACAGCATGCGCATAAGGTGTGTAAGTGTGCGGCACTGGGTATGTTGTCCGGTGCCTTTGGCACAATAAGAAAGCTTGTGACCAGCGGATGTTTCGCGGTTACAGAAGAACTATCAGTTGCGGGAGGAAGCAGCGCTTCCGTTCGCACCGCTTCACAGAAAGAAGAACCAGAATATGGCTCCTAAGAAGAAAGTCTCAGCGCTGATCAAGCTCGAGATTCAGGCAGGCAAGGCCAATCCGGCCCCGCCACTGGGTCCTGCTTTGGGTTCGCATGGCGTAAACATCATGGACTTCTGCAAGGCATACAACGATGCCACGAAGGACAAGATGGGCCAGGTCGTGCCTGTTGAGATCACCGTTTTCGAAGATCGCAGCTTCACCTTCATCCTGAAGACCCCTCCGGCAGCGGATTTGCTTCGCAAGGCTGCAGGTGTTTCCAAGGGCGCTGGCAATCCTTTGACCACCAAGGTCGGATCCGTCACCAAGGCGCAGGTCAGGGAGATCGCAGAGATCAAGATGCCTGATTTGTCTGCACGCGACGTTGAAGCCGGAATGAAGATCATCGAGGGCTCAGCCCGCTCGATGGGAATCACCGTAACCGACTGAATTTATTCGTAATGAGCGGAAGGGCAAACGCTTGCCCGCACCGCGACTGCTGAATAGGAGAAGCAGATGGCAAAGCGTTCCAAGAAATATCGCGAGGCGGCCGAGAAGGTCGATCGCAACAACCTGTACACAGCGAATGAGGCAATCGCACTGCTCAAGGGTCTGCCGAAGCGTGGCTTCGACGAGACCGTAGAGGCCGTGTACCGCCTTAATGTCGATCCTCGCAAGGCCGACCAGCTGGTACGTGGTACCGTCAACCTTCCTCACGGAACCGGCAAAACCGCCCGCGTGGTGGTCTTCGCTCGTGGTCCTCAGGCGACCGCAGCTCTCGAAGCAGGCGCCGACGAGGTCGGAGATGACGATCTGATCGCCAAGGTGGCCGACGGCTACACCGATTTCGATGCCGTGGTGGCAACACCCGACATGATGGGCAAGGTCGGTCGTCTGGGCCGTGTGCTCGGACCCCGTGGTCTGATGCCGAACCCGAAGACCGGAACCGTCACGATGGATGTCGCGAAGGCCGTAACCGAAATCAAGGGTGGAAAGATCGAGTTCCGCGTGGACAAGCACGGCAACTTGAGCTTCCTCATCGGCAAGCTCTCCTTCGAGGAGAGCGCTCTGGACGAGAACTTCAAGGCCGTTGCCGATGAAGTCAAGCGTCTGAAGCCCAGCACGGTGAAGGGCCGCTACATCACCAAGGCGACCATCACCTCGACGATGGGACCGGGAGTTCCTCTCGATCCTTCGATTCTCGGCTAATACCGAAACGCTGCAAATGCGAGGGCCCGGACGGTTTACCGTCCGGGCCCTCCTGCGTTCCCGGCAGTCTGGACCCTTGTACTAACTGTGCGCAACACCACGTCGAAATAGATAACTGCACTAAAAGGACAGCAATTGGGCAATAATTTCTCGGGAAAGCTGTCCTTTTAGTGCAGTTATCGTATTAGGAGGGCTCTTTGCGAGTGCATCGTCGCTCAGCTCCGGGAATCCTCGATGAGCCCGATTTTCACTGCGGTGAGCAGCACATAGGCTTCCCGTGGATTCATCGGGTCCCAACCGGTGATTTCGACAGAGCGCTTCAACCGGTACCGCACCGTATTGGGATGGACGTTGAGTTCCCGTGCGGTGATTTCCAACGAGCTCCCTGACAGCAGGAAGGTGCTCAGGGTTTTCAGCAGGGGATTGCTCGCATCTTCGCCACGGAGGCTCGCGTAGACGGAAGTGTAGAGTTCCTGTCTCGCGATAGCGTCCCCGAACAACGCACGTTCGGGAAGGACGTCGTCGGCGCGCAGAGGCCGAGGTATACCCGTGGACTCATTCAGCCCTGTCATCGCCGGAGCGGTCTGGTAGGTCATCAAGGCGGCACGGATGCTCTCGGCTGCGCCCGAGACCTGATGACGCAAGGGGCCCAGGCACAACGGTCCCTCGTCGAAGTATCTCATCAGGGGTTCGAGGAATTCCTCGGCGGTGCCCTTGTCCCGCGGATCGACCAGCACTACAAGAAGGCCGTCATGGTTCGACAGCAGGCATTCTCCACCTTGCGCACGGATGGTTCCACGTATGCGACGCTGGACCAGACCGGATTCCAGCTCTCTGCCGTCCGCGAGCTTTCCTACGACCGCGAAGCAACGATAATCATTCGTCCAGCCGAGCATGCCCATGCGCGAGGTGACATGATGGTCGGTGACGTTGTCGATGAGGTCCTCGATGGTGAGAGTCTCGATGCGAGTGTCCCAATCGCCGCGTGCCTCGGCGGAGGTGGCATACACGGATGCCGCGGAGAAGGCCACTTCGCGGGCGTAGTAGAGCATGCCGTTGCGTATTTCCTGCTCATCCTCGGGTTCGCTGAAGCCGGATATATTGCGCTCCAGAATATCGACTATGAGACGGGTGACTTCAAGAGCCTGCTTCAGACTAATCGCTTTGGTGAATTCCAAAGGGGCGACGAAGAAGATATGGTCCGTCGACGGGCGCGGCCCGGTGGAAGAATCGGTGCTTTTCCTGAATTCCTTCATCCAAGCCAGGAAATCGGATACAGCCGTTTCGATGATGAGGTTCAGCAGTTCCTTGTCCTGTGTGCTCAGATTGCTGTGCCAGGCTAGGTCGCGATCGAGATGCAGGATGGCCTTGTCGACGGCCTTCTGGACACCTTCAGGAAGCTCGGGAGAACTGTCATGCTGAGTTTTGAGACTCATGCGGTCGGCGACTTCCTGTGTGTCGCTCAAAGCCACAACATGGTCCAGCTGTGATTCGACGGTCTCCTGATTCTTGTCCTCGTCCGGTTGCGAAGCGGTATTGCGGCGTTTTCGCCGTCTTGCCGAAGTTGATTGCTCTTTGCCGGAGGTGCCGCCGCCTTCGCCATCGGACTTATGGTTGCCGGTGTCGCGGTGTTTGGCGCGTTCTTCATGCGCATCTGCCGAATTTTCTCCGGATCGACGCAGCTCGGGGTTGAACAGGGCGACCGCATCATGGGCTACTTTCGCCAGGGTCCCGGCGTTGGACCGTTCTTTCGGCTTGGATGATTTGCTACGGCTCATGATGCCAGCTTATCGTCGTCGGGCACGTCACGGTCGCTGAGTTCTCGAGATCGGCATTCCGGACGGTCGCATTCCGGGCTGTGGATGTCGCGGCTGCGATTGTTTCCACATTGCTGTTCTCCACATTGCTGTTCTCCACATTGCTGTTCTCCACATTGCTTTTCTCCACATTGCTGTTCTCCACAGTGGCTTTCCTGCCAGAAGGCGATGGCGATGAACACGAAGGAGAATGCTATCGGCAGCATATGCCTCTCGAAGTTGTTCGCAGGGGCCACAACCATAACCCCCATCAGCAGCAGGAGTGGCAGCTGGTAGGCAAGGGAGCGCCATCGTCTCAGAAGCAGTTCGGAGCCGAGCATGACCAGAGTGAGAACCACCCAGAAATTGCCGTGCGTGAACCAGCCCCAGAAGGGCGTGTTTCCCCAGGCGGTGGTGTGTTCCGCGACGCTGTTTCGCCAATCGTGCGACCATCCTTTAATCCAGACCGTCGAATCCTGCACATAGGTGTTGTTCACGTAGTAGTTCATCGCCACATATGGTGGATCGGTCACATCGAAATACCCATAGGATTTGGCGAGGAAGGCATCAAGGTACAGCACGGGATTGCGCAAACCGATTTCCAGCCAAGCCTTGTTGAAGGCCTTCATATCGTGGGCGGTCACCGTGCGCCACTTGTACGTGGTGACCTTGCCCATGGTCCCTGAGGATTTCACGCGGTCGGCATCGTTGGGGAAGTACTCCTGTCCCATGGCTTGGAGGTCGAGTATCGGTTCGAGCGCCTTGCGGGCATCCTCGGGAATGCCTTGCGGATTGCGCTGAGCGACGCGCGCTATCTGCTGCAATTGCACGCCTTTGCTCTCGATGGGGTCCCCGGTGATGATGGTTCCGGTGCCCACCAGGGTGTTGATCGTCACTTGAAACACCACGAGCGGCACGGCAAGGGAGACGATATAAAACCTCCAACGTTTTCTATCCGCAATCAGGAACACCAGCAACTGGATGGCGACGATGTACAGCGCGTACTTCACGGAGATGAGCATGACCACCGTGGATACCGCCATCGCCAGAGTCAGACGTCCGGGAATGCGGTAGGTCGGCGTTCTGCGGCCCTCTCCGGAGTCATGTGCAGCCCGGCGTCGTTCATCCTTGGTGTCCTCCATGCGGTCAGACCTCATACGCAGCAGTTGGTACCAGATACCGAGCCACCACACGAAGGCGAAGGCGAACAGCGGCGATTTGGTGATCGAAATCGTGCTGAACACCACAAGCGGGCAACACAGCAGAAAGACCAGAATCAGGATTCGCGGCAGCGCTCCCGCTTGCGCTTTCATGCTGTTGCCCTGGTGCCGGTATGGCTTGCCGAAGGTGAGTATCCGGTGTGCCGTGACCGAAAGGCAGAAAGCTGCGAAGAGATACTGCGTTCCTGCAAGGACTACCAGACCGAGGTCGTCGGAACCGCTGAGCGCACGGCAAACGGCCACGATGCCGCCGTAGACCATGGTGAGCACGATATTGTGCTGATTGGTGAGATACGTCGCCTGTTCAGGCCAGAGATAGTGAGCCGTGGGGTAGATGTCCATCTGCGTGAAGCCCTGCTTGTAGGGAAGCACGATGCCATGCAGATTCGCCCACCACAGGTTGAATTCGTTGACTTGTGCGCGCACATCCGCTCCGAAGGCGACCAGTAGGGTCACATAGGCCCAGAGCCAGCCGACGCAGAGGATGATGGCGATTTTCCACCACCGGTCTGTGCATCGGATGATGAGACGACTGGCATTCTGTCCGAAGCTGTGGAGCCGTGGATGATCGTGCGCAACATTCCTCATGCGTACTTCGAGGGCCTGAATACGAAGACGAAGTCCTGAGCTCGTTCGGCGCTCGCTCGGCGCTGCAGCGTTCCGGGGCCCTCGATGCGTCTCGTTTCCGTTGTGCTCTCGTTCACGCCGCCTGTGCTCGGCACGGCGTGCCCATAGGTATAGGACGACCATTCCCGCGAAGCACACCGCGAAGGTGCAGATGAAGAGCAGCAGGTTATGCCAGGAGAAGTCGAGAATTGAAGCGTTGGCGCGATAGATGGGGCCGATGGCCGTGCACAGCGCAATCCATGCGCAAGCCAGTACGCAGATTCCCCAACGGAGCGTTCCCGTGAAGGAAAGCGACCTCGAATGGAGTCTGTTGAGATGGTCCTGTTCGGTCGCCGCTTTCGTGACTGCTGTGACCTCGGCGTTGCCGGATTGCTGTCGTGCTGTCTTGATCATCGCATCCGATTCTACTGCCTGCAGCAAAGGGTTCACAGGGTCACCGGCTGCCCGGCGCTTAGCCTGGCGGATTGCGAGATGATAACTGCACTAAAAGGACAGCTTTGGGGTAGGAATTTCCCGAAAAAGCTGTCCTTTTAGTGCAGTTATCGTATTCGGTGGCCCGTGCACGCCAAATGCGCAGTGCTATGAGTCAGATGCCTCTCGCATCCATGGCGTCCGCGAGTTCATCGGCCTGTTTGAGACTGATGACCAGCAGCGGGACGGCCCATGCCATCACGCCGCCATGCCCGCCGCGGGCGATATGCGCTTCACGAACGGCACGCATATCGGCGCTTACCAGCGGGATGGCGCTCAAGGTCAGGGCGGTCACCAGGGCGATGGCGTCGGTGTTGACGCCCAGGCGGCTCAGAGGCCGTAACAATGAGAGCATCCCGTCGAGCAACTCGGATACGGGTGTGCTCAAAGTGACCAACGATGCGAGCAGCACCACGTCGAGCACTCGCAGGGTATTGGCGCTCATCCGTTGCCATGATTGGAAAAAAACCTGCGCGATGATGGTGAATGCCAGAATCCATCTCGCATTCCAGGCTTGTCTGAACAATTCCGTGATGCCGAATCCGCCGATGATGAATGCGATGACGCACAGCACGCTCACCGCGCCCAGAACCCACCATCGCGCGAAGGGGATGGCCAGACTTACCCCGGCGACGAATAGGACGAGCAGTTTCCAGAGCGCGGGGCATCGGTGCAAGGGGCTGTCACCTGGGCGATAGAGCGAGGCAATCATCGGAAGACCTCGGGGGACTGGGCGGTGAATTGCCGGTACCGCTGTGCGCAGTCCTGACGATAGTGCTCGATGACCTCCTGCGCGGGACCTTCCTCCACGAGTCGGCCGTTTGCGAATCGCACCGCGTAATCACAACGTGAAGCCAGCGCCAGATCGTGTGTGGCGATGATGACCGGACGAGCGAGATGGTCGATAAGATAGTCGCCGATCAGTTGTGCGTTCGGCAGGTCGAGCATGGTGGTCGGCTCATCGGCGATGACGAGTTCAGGGCCTCGCAGCAGCACCGAAGCCAGGGCGAGCATCTGCTTCTGTCCTCCGGACAGACTGTGCGCCGGCGTCTGCGCGTGTTCCGACAATCCGAATGTGCGCAGACACTGCTCGACTCGGAGTTCGCCGGCCTCTTTGCTGAGTTTCATGCCGCGCAGGGAAAAGGCGACATCCTCACGAACCGTGGGCATGATGATCTGGGTGTCAGGGTTGGTGAACACGAAGCCTACGCGTCGGTGCAGGTCCTTGGCCTGTTTGGCAGGGTTGATGCCCATAACCGATATGGTGCCCGACGATGCCTGTTCCAGACCGTCGATGAGCCTCAGGAAGCTGGATTTTCCGGAGCCATTGGTGCCGAGCACGGCAAGTCGTGACACCTGCAGACGACAGCTGAGATCAGTGATGATGCTGTTGCCGTCGACACGGTAACTGACGTCTTGGAACGCGATTTCTGCCGAGTTCATCATGCTCCTTTGAACTTGCGCAATACTGCGGCGGTGGCGTACGTTATCCCGAGCGTAGTCGGCCTGCGCTGAACATGCCGGAGGCAGAGACCTTGATGTATGCGCTTGCTCGGGATGATCGTAGCTGGTGATATGTTCAGGCGATGCGCCGACGCAAGGATGCCGGGAACGCCGAGGGATACGCCTTCCACAACGCTCCTGTGATCACCGTGGCCAGAACGATTTTGACGATGTCACCGGGTACGAAGGCCGCCGCGCTCCAAGCAGTGTTGGCGATGTTCTGCCCGAGGACCGCGGCGGTGACCGGTATGCCGCAGAGATATGGAACAAGCATGCCTCCGCAGACGCAGGCGAGGGCCGTCTTCCACCATGTCAGACGGTGCCCCTGATGTGCGATGAGTCCCACGATCAGTGCTCCGAGCGCAAAACCGAGTAGATATCCGGCGGTTGGACCGACGAATACCGCGAAGCCTCCGTTGCCTCCCAGCAGTGGCAATCCGACGAGTACCAAAGCCAGGAAGAGTAGCACGGCCAAAGCACCGAGCCACGGTCCGAGAACAGTGCCGGCGAGCATTACGGCAAGATTCTGCATCGTGATGGGCACCGGTCCAATCGGGATGCGGATGAAGCTGAAGGCTGCGAGAATGGCGGTGAAGACGGCTATTCTGGCGAGATCTCGGTTGTCGAAACGGTGAGTGGTCATGCGTGACGCTTTCTGTGAGTCGGGGCGTTTGGAAGTGTGCTTCCAAGCGATCGCCCCAATCCTAGAAGTTCATCGCAACGGCCCTTTTGTGGGATTGTACAAAATGACCCCACCTGATTTGTATATTGTGGGCTTTCTCACGATTCCTCGAATTGATACTTTGGAATCTATGTCTTATCAAGATCGAGTTATGGCCTCTGCGGCACCCCGGACGGCGGCGGTGGTGTCTTCGATCAAGGTGATGGACAGTGTCGATTCGACCAATTCACTGCTGCGTCGGGCCCTTACTCTGGGCGACCGCAGAGATGCCCGCTCGCTGATAGCCGGTCTGTTCGACCAGAGCGGGGAGGGTGCGGGAAGCACCCCGTCGGAGGATTCCCTGCCGATCAGTGTGGCGACTTCCGATGTGCAGACCCAATGCCACGGACGTTTGGGACGGCCCTGGTCGAACAAGCCCGGTGAATCCTTCATGGTGTCCTGGGTGTTGCCCGCTCCCTGCTCAATAGTGCAGGGGGAATACGTCGGGTGGCTGACGATGATCGCCGGATTATCCGTTCAGGCAGGGATCAGAGAGGTCCTGAGCTCGTGCGGGGCGCAGGCCTTGCGCGAAGAATCCGAACTGTCGTTGAAATGGCCTAACGACATTTTCGTCAACGGTCGTAAGTTGGGCGGTATCCTCAGCGAGATGGTGCCGATCGACGAACAATGGTCGGCGGTCCTCTTCGGCGTAGGTATCAACATGTTCATGGGCCAGGCCGATCTGCCGATTGACCTCGCCACATCCCTGCAGTTGGAATACGCGCCGCTGCCCGCTTACGAAGAGTTACGAGACAGGCTCGCTGCGGCGATCAGCGTGGAACTGCACAATCGACTCGCCGCATTCTATGACGATCCCGAGGGCTATGCCCTGCAGTCGCACGACATGCTGAGTACGGAGAGCTGGACCATCGGGCGACAGGTGAAAGCCAGCCTTGCCTCCGGAGAAAGCGTTATCGGCAGAGCATTGCGCATTGACGACGATGCTTCGCTGGTCATCAAGTGCCACGACGGGTCGGAACGCACGGTCACCACAGGCGATGTCGGGGTGCTGCCAGGGTGACGGGCGAACAGGAATCTGCGGTTTTCAAGGGTCGTGCCGTGAATAATCGCACTCATGCATTCAAATCCAATGCCGAATATGAAGGGTCGAGGCTACCAGACGAGCGGAATCCAGAAAGGATTGTATGAAGAAGCTGCTAATTGCCAACCGAGGGGAAATCGCGTTGCGCGTCGTGCGCACCGCGCAGGAGATGGGAATCGCGACCGTGGCGGTGTACGCCGAACAGGATCGCAACGCGCCCTATGCGCAGATGGCCGATGAAGCCTATCTGCTGCCGGGTGACACGAATATCCAGACCTATCTCAACGAGGACCTGATCGTGTCGGTCGCCGATCGCGCCGGTGCGGATGCCTTGCACCCCGGGTACGGCTTCCTATCCGAATTCTCATCCTTCGCCGCCAAGGTGAAGAATGCCGGAATCTCGTGGGTCGGCCCCGACCCGAGCGTGCTTGACGAACTGGGCGACAAAATCACCGCCTGCAAGGTGGCGGAACGGGCGAAGGTGCCTGTGGTCCCGGGCATCGCCGAGCCTGTCAGTAATATGCGCACATTGCTGGATTTCGCCAATACCAGCGGCTATCCGGTGATGATGAAAAAGGCCGACGGCGGCGGCGGACGCGGCATCACGCTGATTCGCAACGATGACGAGCTTCGCGCCTTCTACATGAATCACGATGCGCTCCAGGGCGGAGACCTGGGCGACTACTTCATCGAGAAGTTCGTCGACCGTGCACGTCATGTGGAAACCCAGTCGGGCAGGGATTCCCACGGCAACTTCACCGTGTACTCAACCCGCGACTGCTCGGTGCAGCGTCGAAACCAGAAACTGGTCGAGGAGGCGCCGGCGCCCTTCCTCCCCAAAGACACCATCGCCCAGCTTGAGGGATTCTCGCATCGACTGTTCGACACGGTCGGCTATGTGGGTCTGGGCACCTGCGAGTTCCTGGTCACTCCGGCGAACAAGGTCTACTTCATGGAGGTCAACCCCCGTCTGCAGGTGGAGCACACCGTGAGCGAAGAGGTGTGCGGTCTGGACCTGGTCCGTGAACAGCTGAACATCGCCGACGGCGGCAATCTGACGCAGGCTCCGGCACCACGCGGGCACAGCTTTGAATTGCGCATTACCAGTGAGGACCCGGCGACCAATCTGACGCCGAGCGCAGGAACGCTCGAAGGTATCAGCTGGCCTACCGGTCCCGGAATTCGCGTGGATTCGGGCGTCGAAGTGGGGGACACGGTCTCCCCGAAGGACGATTCGATGATGGGCAAGGTGATCATCACCGCACAGAACCGCTTGGCGGCTGTCGCACGCGTCCGTCGTGCGCTGCGAGAGATGAGCATAGAGGGCGTGCCCACACCGGCCAGCCTGTTCCAGAAGATTTTCACGAATCCCGAATTCACCGCCGAGGACCACTCCTTCGATGTGTCGACCAAATGGTTGGAGCGGAACTACCTCAACGTCGAGCCCAAGACGACCACGGCCGGGCAGCCTGCTTCGGTCAGCGGCGAAGGCGAGAGCCGTAACAAGGACAGCGTCGAGACCTTCACCATCGAAGTGGACGACAAGCGTGTGAAACTGGCGGTTCCCCAGACGATGTTCGCCGGTATGGGCGCTGGTTCCGCTTCGTCGCGTGGTGCCCGCCGACCAACGCAGCCTCTGCGCGGACATGGTCTGCACGACGTGGCCAAGCAGACCCAGCATACGGATTCCAGCCGGTCCGGGGTGATCGTCGCCACCATGCAGGCCGTCGTCACCAGAATCAATGTGGCACAAGGCCAGAAGGTCGACAAAGGTGATCTGCTGGTCGTGCTCGAATCCATGAAAATGGAAAACTACGTCTACGCGCCATGCAGCGGCACCGTGAGCGAAGTCGAGATTTCCGTGGCGGACGGCGTCGACCCGGGCGAGACGCTGGTGAAGCTGGACGTTCAGGCCTCAGCAGCCGGCAAGGGAAGCGATGACGGCCAGACCGGCGACGGCAGCGACTCGCAGGAGCCGGCTTCGACCGAACAGGACGCGACAGAGGAAGGTGCAACAGCATGACCGACATCATCGATATGGCGAATACCAAACCCGCCGACCTTTCCGTATCCATCGCTCCCCGGCAGTCGGCGGCTCGGGGCGCCACGGCAGACGAAGTGAAAAAACAGCCGGTGCGCGAGGCCATCATCCGTGCCGCCGAATTGGCGCGCGGAGCAGAGGAGCACGCACGGGGACGTCAGCATGCCAAGGGCAAGCACACGGCCCGTGAACGCCTCGACCTGCTGTTCGATACAGACACCTTCCAGGAGATCGGTCGCTTCGCAGGCGGGGATATCGCCAAAGGCAAGGCCGGTTCCGCGGTCATCACCGGTTTCGGTGAGATATACGGACGCAAGGTGGGTGTGTACGCGCAGGACTTCTCCGTTCGCGGAGGCACGCTCGGCACGGCTGAAGGCATCAAGATCTGCCATCTGATGGATATGGCCCTCGACATGAAGGTCCCTGTCGTCTCCCTGATCGATTCGGGCGGCGCTCGCATTCAGGAGGGTGTGGCCGCGCTCACGCAATACGGGCGTATCTTCCGCAAGACCTGCGAAGCCAGCGGGTTCATCCCGCAGATTTCCGTCATCCTCGGCCCCTGCGCGGGCGGTGCGGTGTATTGCCCGGCCTTGACCGATCTGATCGTAATGACCAAGGAAAACTCGAATATGTTCGTCACCGGTCCGGATGTGGTGAAAGCCGCGACCGGCGAGACCATCAGCATGGACGAACTCGGCGGCGGATATGTGCACAGCACGAAATCCGGTGTCGCGCATTACCTCGGCGAGGACGAGGCGGATGCCATCGACTATGCCAGAAGCGTCCTGGCGTATCTGCCGTCCAGCAGCGACCAACAGGCACCGACCTACGCCTACGCCTCCGGGCATGCCGAGCGAGAGGCCGCCAAACGGCTGAAAACCATCGTTCCGGAAAACGACAGGCAACCCTATGATGTGCTTGACGTGATTCGAGGCATCGTGGATTACGGCGAATTCGTCCAGGTCCATGAACTCTTCGCCCAGTCGGCGGTCGTCGGCTTTGCCTGCATCGCCGGGAAGCCCGTAGGCATCGTCGCCAATCAGCCTGCCGTCAGCGCGGGCATTCTCGATGTGGACGCCTCGGAAAAGGTGGCGCGTTTCGTCAGACTGTGCGACGCATTCAACCTCCCCGTGGTGACCTTGGTCGACGTACCCGGGTACAAACCGGGAAGCGACCAGGAGCATGCGGGCATCATCCGCCGCGGCGCCAAAGTCATCTATGCCTACGCCAACGCCCAGGTGCCCATGGTGACGGTGATTCTGCGCAAGGCCTTCGGCGGCGCATACATCGTGATGGGTTCAAAGGCCATTGGCGCGGATATGAATTTCGCCTGGCCCACCTCCCAGATAGCGGTGCTTGGTGCGACGGGAGCCGTCAACATCATTCACCGTAAGGACATGCAGAAGGCCAAGGAAGCCGGACAGGACGTCGACGCTCTGCGTGACAGACTGGCGTCGGAATACGAGGCCAGCACGGTCAACGCCAACCTTTCCCTGGAAATGGGTGAGATTGACGCGATGATCGACCCCGAGCAGACTCGTGAGGTCATCGAGGAATCGCTCGGCATGCTCGCCAGCAAACGGCGCATCAGGCGCACCGATAAGCACCACGGGAACCAGCCTCTATGACGCAGACCAACTCGGCAGATTCTTCACCCGCTTCAGCAAGGCCGTCCGACGGCATCACCCCAATCGACTTCTCTCAAGAGCAACCGAATAACAAAAGGAACACAATGAGTAGCACCTTTTTCCTGAATCGTCTGGCATCACAGCCTCATGCCCTGGTATTCGCCGGGCAGTCAACGCCCTGGACCGTGGCGTTGTCCGAGCTGGTGGCAGACCCTACGATCGATGAAGCGCTGAGAGGACACATCGATTCCGCGACTCGTCTGCTCTCGCCGGTTGCCGCCGAGTTGCTCGCAACCACCGGCAAGCCCACCGACCTCTTCGCTTTCGCGCCGAATCCCGCAGCTCTGGGTGCCGCAGCAGCCGCCACGGTCAGTGTCCCCGGCATCGCGCTCTCTCAGCTGGGGGCTCTGCTGGATGCCGCGAATCTCGGATATGACGTCGCCAGCGTCACGCCGAAGGCCGTGCTCGGCCATTCGCAGGGCATTCTCGCGGCCCACATGGTCCATGACATCGCTGCTGCAGGGTCCTTCGCCAAGGCCGCCGCAGGAATCGATGAGATTCTGGCCGTCGCCACACTCATCGGAGCTGCCGGAACTCGTCAGACCAGACAGCTGGGTCTCATCGCACAAGGCGAGGCGACTCCGATGCTTTCCATCAAGGGTGCGACTCGCGCACAGGTGGACCAGCTCATTTCACGAGTCACCGATTCTCGCGGCCCCATCGCCATCGCGGTCACGAACGCTCCCCGCCACCACGTGCTGTCGGGCTACCCGGAGGATCTCGCCGCATTTTCGGTGGAGGTCGAGAAGGAACACCTTCGTCAGGCCAAGCTCCGTGAGGAGAAGGTCCGTGGTGGAGCGGTGTTCGCTCCCGTACTCGAATATCTTGAGGTCACGCTGCCCTTCCATTCGCCGTTGATGACGGACGCGGTAGAGCAGACGGTCTCCTGGGCCACCGAGTGCGGACTCGACTCCAGGCGCGCGCGTCTGCTGGCATCCGAAGTACTGCTCAACGAAGTCGACTGGGTCGGCCAGATTCAAGAGCTGCTCGACCAGAACGATCCCACCCAACTGTGGATCGTGGATATGGGTCCGGGCGTCACGCTCGGCAAGCTCGTCGGCGCTTTGGTGCAGGGCAGCGGCGTCGGCATCGTCGAGGCGGCATCAAGTGCCGACCGCGCCAAGTTGTCCACTCTGGAGGGTGAGCCTGCCCGCACACAGGACTGGAAGCGTTTCGCTCCAGGTGTGATCAGCACCCCGGCAGGGGACAAGATTCGTACACGATTCAGCGAGCTCACCGGCAAGGCTCCGGTGCTTCTCGCGGGCATGACTCCCACAACCGTTGAGCCCGAGATCGTCGCCGCTGCGGCGAATGCAGGATACTGGGCCGAGCTGGCCGGCGGCGGTCAGGTGACCGCCGAGGTCTTCGACCAGCATGTCGAGCGCCTGGAGCAGGAGCTTGAAGAAGGACGTACGGTCCAGTTCAACGCCATGTTCATGGACCGCTACCTGTGGAATCTGCAATTCGGCACCCAGCGCATCGTGCCCAAGAAGCGTTCATCAGGCACGCCGATTGACGGCGTGGTGATATCCGCAGGCATTCCCGAGCTCGACGAGGCCAAGGAACTCATCGCCTCGTTGCAGGCGGACGGATTCCCCTACGTTTCCTTCAAGCCCGGCACAATCGACCAGATTCGACAGGTCGTACGTATCGCCAAGGCCGTGGCACCCACCAAGATCCTCATCGAGGTCGAGGGCGGTGCCGCAGGTGGCCATCACTCCTGGGAATCGCTGGATGACCTGCTGGTCAGTACATATGCCGAGATGCGTTCCTGCGAGAACCTGGTCCTGGTGGTCGGCGGAGGCATCGGCACGCCCGAGCGCGCCGCAGACTATATTTCCGGTGACTGGTCGCAGAGCTACGGCATGCCGAACATGCCTGTTGACGGTGTGCTGGTCGGTACCGCCGCGATGACCGCGAAAGAGGCTCACACCAGTCCTCAGGTCAAGCAGATGCTCGTTGACACACCTGGAATCGTCGATACGGGCGTCGACGCCGACCCCTTCGCGCCCCTGGGCGAGAAGTGGGTGCCGAGCGGCCATTCGGTCGGTGGCGTGACCTCCGGTCTGAGCCATCTGCACGCCGACATCTATGAGCTGGAGAACGCTTCAGCACAATGCGGACGCCTGCTGGTGCGGATGATGAAGCACCCGGAGGAGATCGAGACCCGTCGTGACGAGGTCATCGAAGCGCTGGGCAAAACCGCCAAGCCGTACTTCGGGGATCTGGAAAGCATGACCTACCTGCAGTGGGCGCAGCGTTTCGCCGAACTCGCCTACCCTTGGGCCGATGGCACCTACGTCGACCGATTCCTGCATCTGCTGCACCGCATCGAAGCCCGTGTCTGCGATCAGGAGAGCGGTGAATTCACCTCGCTCTTCGCCGATCGCGCAGACGTGAGCGACCCGAACCAGGCCTTGGAACGTCTGGAAAGCACCTATCCGCAAACGGCGACCCTGCTCATCACTCCTACTGATGTGGCTTGGTTCCCGACGCTTGTACGCGAGTATCCCAAGCCGATGCCCTTCGTGCCTGTCATAGACAACGATCTGCTCCGCTGGTGGGGACAGGATCAGTTGTGGCAGTCGGAAGATCCTCGATACTCCGCCGATTCGGTGCGCATTATCCCCGGCCCCATCTCGGTCGGCGGCATCACCACGGTCGATGAACCCGTGGCGAGCATTCTCGGTCGTTTCGAGCAGGCGGCGCTGGAACGCGTCCGTGAGGCCAGAGATGCCGAAGGCGATACGGCCGAAGGTGCCTCAGCCAACAGCACCGAAGCCTTCTGCGAGCTTTCCTGCGCCGCAAGCGCAGAGGAATTCATTCGCCGCAGCCCGCATATCTCCTGGGTCGGCCATCTGATGGCGAATCCCGCCTTCGGAACCGAAGTGGGTGATCCCTTCTACGAGATCACCAGAATCGGTCAGGACGAATCCGGTGAACTCTTCGATCTGGACCTGCACCTCGACACCTTCTGGGACAACGATCCGGACCATGGAGTCAGCAAGCACGCGGTGCGTGACATCGTGATTCCGCTGGTGGTCGACGGCACCCAGGCGGGGCTGTTCCCCGTCGTGGATCGCAACCGTCTGCCGCAGCACGTCTATGCGATGCTGGCGGCGACCGCTGGCATCGGCAACACCACCATCACCGGTGATGTGCTGAGCGAGATGCCGCAGATCGAAGCCGTCGAGGACACCGAAACATATCCCTTCGGCATGGCTCACACCTCGTACACCTTCTCGGCGAATCTTGGATTCGACCACGAGGCGGCCACGGGCGGCGCACTGTCTTCCGGTCTGGTGCCTTCACGCATCGCCCCGGACGCCTTGGTCGGTCCGGCATGGCCGGCCATTTATACGGCATTGGGTTCGGTGTATGTCAAGGGCTTCCCTGTTATCGAAGGTCTGCTCAACGCGGTGCATCTTGACCATCTGATTCGACTCGAGGTCACCGAGAACGAGCTGCTCGACCACGTCGGCGAGCAGATCACTCTGACCAGCTGGGCGGAGGATTATCTGGAATCCGCATCGGGACGCGTGGTGACCATCAATGTCGTCCACAGCGCTTTGGACGGTACGGTGCTCGCCCGTGAAACGGAGCGTTTCGCCATACGCGGCCGCGCCTACAGCGACGCGCTTCCTCCCGAGGCACCTGAGTACGGCGGCATCGAAGAGGAGACCCTGGGCACGCCCCGTCGTCTGCTGCGTCGTGTCAAGGTCACTGCACCGCACGATATGACGGCCTTCGCAAGGACCTCAGGCGACTTCAACCCGATTCACACCTCGAAGCGCGGAGCGGCGGTATCCGGTCTGAGCGCGCCTCTGGTGCACGGCATGTGGCTTTCCGCCACCGCGCAACACATCGCCCAGGCCTTCGACGACACCGGCACGCATTACGAAATCGCCGGATGGACCTACAACATGTACGGCATGGTGCAGTTGGACGATCAAGTCGAAATTTCCGTCGAACGAGTCGGCAAGGTCAACCATGGCGGGCTCGTGCTCGAAGTCACCAGCCGCATCGACGGACAACTGGTGTCCCGCGGCACGGCCATCGCACTGGCACCCAAATCCGCATTCGTCTACCCCGGTCAGGGTATTCAGAAGCAGGGCATGGTCCTCGACGAGCGTGCCAAGTCGGCGGCCGCCCGCGAGACCTGGGAACGCGCCGATGCGCTGACCCGTGAGAAGCTTGGCTTCTCCATCCTCGCCGTGGTGCGCGATAACCCGAAGGAACTCACTGCCAACGGCGTGACCTACCGCCACCCTGAAGGACTGCTGAATCTGACGCAGTTCACCCAGGTGGCTTTGGCAACCGTCGCTTTCGCTCAGACCGCACGCTTGCGAGAGGCGGGTTCGGATATCTGGCCTGCCTACTTCGCGGGTCATTCCCTGGGAGAATACAATGCCCTGAGCTCCTTCGCGGGCATCATCCCTCTGGAGACCGTCCTTGAGCTGGTGTTCCACCGTGGCTCCACGATGCATCACCTGATCGACCGTGACGAACGCGGCCGTTCCAACTACCGCATGGGCGCCCTGCGTCCTAACCAGTTCGGTCTGGGCGACGACGGCATCAAGGATTACATCAAGAGCGTTTCCGACGCTTCGGGCGAGTTCCTGGAAATCGTCAATTACAACCTCGCAGGTCAGCAATACGCCATTGCAGGTACGATCGCGGGTCTCAAATACCTTCAGGCGGACGCATCGCGCCGTGCGAAGGAATATGGTGGCAAGCCGCCGTTCATGATGGTTCCCGGCATAGATGTGCCCTTCCATTCCACACTGCTGCGCAAGGGCGTGCCTGAGTTTAGGGACAAGCTCGATGCGCTGCTGCCGCAGCATATCGACTACGCCCGTCTGGAGGGACGCTATATCCCGAATCTGGTGGCCGTGCCCTTCGCGATGACGAAGGACTTCGCCCGCAGGATTCTCGAAGTCGTGCCTTCCGAACGCATCCAACAGGCCCTTGATGACGACGCCGTGTGGAACGAATACGCCGCCGATGACCAGAAGCTCGGCCGTCTGCTGCTGACCGAACTGCTGTCATGGCAGTTCGCCTCACCGGTTCGTTGGATTGAAACGCAGGCGCTGCTCTTCGGAGCTGGCACGCAAGGCGGTCTGGGTGTTGAGGAATACGTCGAGGTCGGTCTCGGCAATGCCCCGACCCTGGCGAACCTCGGAGCCAAGACACTTGCGCTTCCTGAGTTCTCGGGTCGTCACGTGACGGTGTACAACGTCGGCCGTGACGAGGGTCGCGTATATATGACCGATTCCGATTCATTGGCGCAGGATGTCGATGACGATGTGGTGGAGGATGCGGCCCCGACGCAATCGGCGGCACCTGCACAGAGCGCTCAGCCCGCAGCTGCGAGCCAGCCTGCTCAGTCCGCGGCTCCCGCAGCATCCGCTCCCGTCGCGGCAAGCGGCGAACGCCCGGCGGATATTCCGTTCAAGGCCTCCGATGCCATAGCCACGCTGCTCGCTTACTCCGCCAAGGTGCGACTCGATCAGATCGGTGAGAACGACACCACCGACACCTTGACCAACGGCGTATCGTCACGACGCAACCAGCTGCTGATGGACATCAGCTCCGAACTGGGCGTTGCCAGCGTCGACGGTGCCGCCGAAGCTGATATCGCTGCCCTGAATGCTCTGGTGAACAAGGTCGCACCGAATTACAAGGCCTTCGGGCCGGTGCTCGCGGACATCGTGCGTGACCGTCTGCGCGCGCTCTTCGGCGCCGCCGGGGTGAAGCTTCAGCAGATCGAGAAGCGCGTCACCGATGTGTGGCAGCTCGGCTCGGGATGGGCGTACTTCACCGTTGCCGCACTGCTGCTCGATACCCGCGAAGGGGCGTCCTCACGTGGTGGCGATCTGGCGACGCTGTCATCCGACCCGGTTTCCACGGTCGCAGCCGCGAACGACCTCATCGACCAGGCGGTGCAGAAGGTCGCACAGGCGCATGGCGTGAGTGTGGGTCTGCCGAACGCCGGTGGTGCGGCCGGTGGTGCGGTCGTCGACTCGGCGGCTTTGGATGCCTTCGCCCAGCAGGTTACGGGTTCGAAGGGCGTCCTCGCCTCGACCGCACGCTTCGTTCTCAGTCAGCTCGGTGTGCAAGGCACTCTGGTCTGAGCAGGATGAGGATGAGAGCGCAGCGGTGGTGGAAGCGGTGCAAAGCGAGTTGGGAGCCGACTGGCCTCAGCAGGTGGCTCCGCGTTTCGACGACCGCAAGGCCATATTGCTCGATGACCGGTGGGCCACCGCCCGCGAGGATCTTGCGCGCATCTTCTACAACCGAGACACCACGGTCGGCTCGCTGAGCTTCCTCGGTGCCGGTCAGCAGGTGCAGGAACAAGCGACATGGTATGCCACCAAGTCCCGCAAGTCCGGTGACGACGACTTGGCGCAGACCTTCATGCGTATCGCTCAGGAGGCCGGACAGTCCACATTGCAGGATGCCTCGGCTTCACGATTCGCCAAGGACGTCGCGGTGGTGACGGGCGTTGCACCGAACTCCATCGCCGCCCAGGTGGTCGCAGGATTGCTGGCCGGAGGAGCCACCGTCGTGGCGACCTCGCACAGCTTCAAGCCTTCCATCGTCGAATGGGCGAAGCGCACATACCGCGACCATGCGGTCGGCGGAGCCAAGCTCTGGATCGTCCCGGCGAATCTTTCGAGCTATCGCGATGTGGATGCCTTGGTTTCCTGGGTCGGCAACGAGCAGAAGAAAACCACAGGCGCGACCACCACGATTCTCAAGCCCGCCTACGAACCAAGCCTGTTCTTCCCCTTCGCTGCACCTCCGGTGCACGGCACCTTGGCCGATTCGGGAGAGCTCTTCGAATCCCAGGCAAGGCTGATGCTGTGGGGCGTCGAGCGCGCGATCGGCGGCTTTGCGGCCCTCGGTTCAAGCATCGACGTTCAGCACAAGATGCATGTGGTGCTGCCCGGGTCTCCGAACCGTGGCATTTTCGGCGGTGACGGCGCTTACGGCGAGGTCAAGTCGGCCTTCGATGCCATCGTGAATCGTGCTCGTGCCGAAAAGAACTGGTCCGACCGAGTGACCTTCGCCCATCCGAGAATCGGCTGGGTACGCGGCACCGGACTGATGGGCGGCAACGACCCATTGGTCGAGGTCGTGGAACGCCATGGATTGAAGACCTACTCCACGGAGCAGATTTCCTCCGAACTGCTTGATCTGTGCACGGTGGACGCCCGCATCAAGGCCATCAATGGGCCATTGAACGTGGACCTCACCGGTGGTCTCGGCGATGCCCCGATTGATATCAAGGCGCTTCGTGCGGAGGCCATGGCGGATGCCGCACACGATGAAGCCGCACGATCCTCGACAGGGGAGCATGTGCAAGGCTCGTCCGAGAACGACGCTTCGCTGGGCGATGCCCCGGAGGCAGTCATCAAGGCTCTGCCGACACCGCATGTGCCAAGCCAGCCGCATGTGAATCTCTCCGAGTGGAAGCGCGTGAGCGCCAAGCCCGAGGACGAGATAGTCATCGTTTCCGTGGGCGAGCTCGGCCCCTGGGGTTCGGGGCGTACTCGCTTCGAAGCCGAGTTGGGCATTCACTCCGACGGACGGGTGGAACTCACCGCGGCCGGCGTGCTTGAACTCGCCTGGAACATGGGTCTGCTCGTATGGCAGGACAGCCCGAAGGCCGGTTGGTACGACGCCGATGGCAATCTGGTCCCCGAAGAGGACATCGCCGAGCGCTATCACGACGAAGTCGTGGCACGCTCCGGTATTCGTCCCTTCGAGGAAGGCATGGGCAACGACTACAAGGACGGCACCGATGAGGAAGAGGCAGATGTCTTCCTCGACCACGATGTGGAGTTCTCGGTACCGACCGAGGCGGTCGCCAGGGAGTATGTGAAGCTGGATGAATCCCATACCTCCATCCGTCCGGATGACGAGTCCGGCGAATGGGTGGTCACCCGTCATCAGGGTTCCGTGGTGCGCGTTCCTCGTCGTGCGACGATGAGCAGAACGGTCGGCGGACAGTTCCCGAAGGGCTTCGACCCGCTCAAGTGGGGTATTCCCGCCTCGATGGTCGGTGCTGTCGACAAGATTGCACTGTGGAATATCGTCACCGCAGTGGATGCCTACATCTCCGCAGGATTCTCGCCTGTCGAGATTCTGCAGGCCGTGCATCCGTCAATGGTCGCCAGCACGCAGGGCACCGGTTTCGGCGGTATGTCCTCGATGCGCAAGCTCTATCTCGACCGTTTCCTCAACAAGGAGGTCCCGACGGACATCCTGCAGGAAGCGCTGCCGAACGTGGTCGCCGCGCATGTGATGCAGTCCTATATCGGTGGTTACGGCAGCATGGTGCAGCCCGTATCCGCCTGCGCCACCGCCGCGGTCTCCCTTGAAGAGGGTGTCGACAAAATCGCTCTGGGCAAGGCCGACTTCGTGGTGACCGGCGCGATAGACGACATCGGCGTGGAATCGGTGATCGGCTTCGGCAACATGAACGCCACCGCCGATGCCTCCGAGATGCTGGCGAAGGGCATCAGCCCGCGCTTCTTCTCACGCGCCAACGATCGCCGTCGCGGTGGATTCCTCGAATCACAGGGTGGCGGCACGATTCTGGTCACTCGTGGCGACATTGCGCTGCGCATGGGATTGCCCGTCGCCGGAGTCGTCGGATACATCCACTCCTTCGCCGACGGTGGTCACACCTCGATTCCCGCCCCCGGGTTGGGTGCGCTCGCAGCGGGTCTCGGCGGCAAGGATTCCAAGCTGGTCCGCGACCTGGATGCGCTGGGCGTTTCACCCGATGAGATCGGCGTGGTATCGAAGCATGACACCTCAACGAACGCCAACGACCCGAACGAGTCCGAACTGCACAACACCCTGGCTCACGCCATCGGTCGTGCCGACGGCAACCCGCTCTTCGTGATTTCCCAGAAGAGCCTTACCGGCCATGCCAAGGGCGGTGCCTGCATCTTCCAGATCAACGGTCTGACCCAGCTCTTCAAATCGGGTGTGATTCCTGCGAATGCCTCGCTGGACTGTGTCGACCCGAAGCTGCGGCGAGACGACCACATGGTCTGGCTGACCAAGCCATTGCACGTCGGTACGGTCAAGGCGGGTCTGGTCACCTCTCTCGGCTTCGGTCACGTCTCCGGTTTCGGAGCCATCGTCAACCCGGGTGCTTTCGAAGCCGCAGTGGCGAACACCGCAGGCAAGAAGGCTTTGGAGGAATGGCGCGAGAAGGCGAATGCCCGTCTGGCATCCGGTCAGCGTCACTTCATCGAAGGTATGATGGGCCGCGCCGAGCTGTATACGCCGATTGACAACCGTCGTTTCCATGAGGACGGCCACGGTTACGACGGTCACGAGGTCGAGAAGGCCATGTTGCTCGACCCCGAAGCCCGTCTGGGTGACAGCGGCTACTACGAGCGCTGATCTGACCGGTCCGAGTGTTTTCTGAAACTGTGCACACCCGCACGCAAGACACCTGTTGTTGAGGTGTCCGCGTGCCGATGTGCACAGTTTTTTTGTGGTGTTGCCGTTTGCATAGTGATTCTTGCTGCGCGTGGCGGGAGAATGGAATTATGAGCATTGACGATCTGCCCGCAGCGCGGGTTCTCGGACTGGGGCATGATGTGGTGGATGTGCAGGCCTTCGGAGAGCAACTCGATATGCCTGGTTCCACGTTCATGGCACTGTTCTCGGTGCGTGAACGCAGGCAATGCGCCATGCGTGCTCAACTCAAGGGAGACGGTGAAGCATGCCATCTTGCAGCCCGCTGGGCGGGCAAGGAGGCCGTCATCAAAGCCTGGGACGAAGCTCTCGGGGAGCTGCCTGCGCCATATGACGTCGAATCCATTCCCTGGTCGCGCATCGAGATTCTGGATGATTCCAGGGGGCGTCCGCATGTGGTGCTTTCCGATGGTGTGGAGCGACGGTTGCATGAATCCTTGGGTTGCGGCAGCGGCTCCGGCGAGGATGGCCGCATTGCCGGGCAGGCAGACATCGTCTGGCATCTGTCGCTCAGCCATGACGGTCCCATCGCTTCCGCGGTCGCCCTGTGCTGCCGGAACGCCTGAGATTTTCGGCGGCACAGGGCTCGGAGCTCAGGGCAATCTCCGCAGCTCCTCGTCGCTGAGCGTCAGCTGTGTGGCAGCGAAGGAATCCCGTATCTCATGAGGGTTGCGTGCGCTGGGAATGGTGATCAGTCGGTCGTATTTCGACAGCTCCCAGGCGAGCACCACGCGCTGATATGAGACACCACATTCCGCGGCGATGGCCTTGAATGCTTCGTAGGCCTGCGCGTCCACCGGGTCGAGGAATCCTCCCAGGGGAGACCAGCATACGAAGGCCAGGTCGTGTTTCTCGCAGTGCTCCATGGTGTGCAGAGGGTCGGGATATGACGGTGAGAACTGGTTCTGTACGGCGATGAGGTCCTTGCCGAGAACGCGCAGGGCTACGTCGATATCGGCGTTATCGACTCTTGAGATACCGATGGCGCGGGCCACGCCCTCATCGACCAAGCGGCGAAAGGCCTCCATCTGCTCGTCATAGGGGACCTGCGGGTCGTTGCAATGTGAATACAGCAGCCCGAAGCTCTCCACGCCCAGACGATGCGCCGATTCCTTCGCCTGCGAGATAATCGTTTCCGGACGCGCGTCGGCTTTCCAGCCGTACCGGCCTTGGGCGTCCACGGTTCGGGACCATCCGATTTTGCTCGCCACCAGAACCTCGTCCTGCGCGCCCTTCCATGTGCTCAGCGCGTCGTGCACCAAGCGCTCGCCGTAGTCCGAACGATAATCGTTTCCCCCGCTCGTAGCCGGGGATTGATGCCAGGATGGCGTCTGAGCGGACCGGGCCGGACGGTATTCAGGCAGGTAGTATGACCAGGCGGTGTCAAGATAACGCACTCCCGCATCCAGAGCGCTGTGGATGGTGGTGATGGCGGTGTCTCGTTCGGGGCGTCCTTCGATGGACAGCGCCATGCATCCCATGCCCAGACGTGGGATGTCGACTCCCGCGAAGTTCATCCTATGCATTGATGACGTGGCCATCAGCGACCTGCTATATGAGTTTGCGAAGCATCTTGAGTGGAAGCCTCTCCAATGGAAACATCCGGAGTGGATTCGGCAACGGGGGAATCGCCTTGCGGGAAATCACCGAGCTCTATGCTGGGCGTCTGCATACCCAGAGCCTTCATCTCGGTGATGGGATTCATGAATTCGCGTTCTCTCGCAATCCTTCCCGCGCGCATTTCGAAGGAGTAGATGAAATGGTTCTGGTACGGAACGGCTTCATGACCGGGGAGCATCAGCGTTCCGCCGCCGTCGCATTCCGCCCAGAACTGGTTGACGTCGTCGGTCGACCATATGCGGATATTGCTCCACTGCCAATCCGGGAAATGCTCGGACGACCACACGTCGTAGAGGGCGATGTCGTCCCGGCCCTGTGCGAACACCGGTTCACCGCTGTCGGATGTCCAAAGACCGGCTATGCCGTCCTCGCAGAAGAGTTCGTGTCGGCGCAGCAGAGACTCGCCGTGTCCCGAATGCAGAAAACGCTCGACCACCTCGCGGTTGCGGATACGCTGCTCTTCGACGGAAGGGGATGCCTCGGCGGAAGGGGATGCGGAATCGTCGCGGCCGGTGGTCCCGGTGCTGCCTGATGCGGGTGCTGTGCTCATGCTTACATCTTGCCAAGGCGCGGGACATTGCGGATTCGTGTGTTGTCTTCTGGATGTCGCGTCCGTGCCGCAGAAGTATGCCTTTGCTCGAATGTCGACGCGTGAGGCGAATATCAGACTTGTAATCGAACGGGAGCCTGAACAGGCTGAGAGGAAGTCTCTGACTTCGACCGAGAACTTGATGCGGGTAATGCCGCCGTAAGGACATGGTTATTCGACGTCTCATGACGTCAACTCTTGTATCCCGTCGTTCGACGTAGGTGACACGAAACTCCCGTCGATGCTCCATCATGCCGATGGACGTCATGACCGAAGAGCTTCATATCGCTCAAGCCGTCCGACGGGCTTGCTGTCAGTGCTCGCGTTCCCGTGATTCGGTACCGATTGCGCGCCATCCTTGGGGATGCGCACGCGCCGCTATCGAGCGCACTCTTCGGGAATAGGGGGAGACAGCAGTGATTGTCAATGGAAAGCAGTGCACGCAGACCGGTGAGGTCAGTGTGTCCGACCTGCTTCGTGAGCGTGGGATGCAGGCGCAACGAGTGGCGGTCGAGGTCAAGGTGATATCGTCCCGCTGCGCAGGCACGCCGAAACGATGCTCCGAGACGGCGATAGCATCGAAATCGTCACCTTCGTTCAAGGAGGCTGAGGATGGGTATCCAGGAAGCTCAGAACGTCGCTGCGGCACGACGTGAGGAGACGCGGTGCAGGGCGGTGCGCGACGCCGGGAATCCCAAAGACATGGTGGATAGGCAGGAGCTGTATGACGCCCTGTATGAGCGCCATACCAAGCAGGTGCAGGATAGGCTTGACGCGGCCCATGTGGCCATTGCTGGCCTTGGTGGTCTGGGGTCGACCATTGCGGTCGCATTGACCCGCATCGGCGTCGGGCATCTGCATCTTGTGGACTTCGACCGGGTTGACATGTCGAATCTCAACCGGCAGCAGTATTTTCTCAGGGATCTCGGCCGTTTGAAAACCGAGGCTCTGCAAGGCAATCTTGCCCAGATAAACCCTTTCATCGATGTGCGGATTGATTCCGTGGCCGTCGATGAGCATAATGTCGCCTCCTTGTTCGCCGATGACGACATCATTGCGGAGGCTTTCGATGTGCCTGAAAACAAAAGCATTCTGGTGAACGGTGTTTTGGAGCATTTGCCCGCTGCAAAGCTGCTGTCCGCATCGGGCATGGCCGGTTTCGGCAGTGCCAACAGCATCGTTACCAGGAGGGTTTCCGAAGGCTTCTATTTCTGTGGCGACGGTGTGACCGCACCCACGCCGGGCAACGGGCTTATGGCTCCCAGGGTCGGCGTGGTCGCATGCCATGAGGCCAATATGATCACCAGACTCATCCTCGGACAGGATGAAGCCTGAATGTCGATATGACCGTTGATGGCATCTTCGGTCGAAGAGAAAGCATGATGATGAACAGTATGACTTCGGAACACACCACGGCGCAGGCTGATGTCGCTAGCTCCTGCGCGCAGGGGACCTCCTCGGGCGCGTTGCAGCTCGACGAACTCGTCGGCTCGGCCACCAACACCGCTCTGCTGCCCGCACCGAACAAACACGCCTTCGATGATCTGGCGACAGGGGAGCAGGATCCGCTGATGCTCGGCGGCCACGCATTCTCCAGCCGCTTCATTCTCGGTTCCGGACGCTATGATCTTTCCCTGATCGAGGCGGCCATCGAGAACGCCGGGACGCAGATCATCACGATGGCCTTGCGTCGCTGCAGGACTGCGGAGAACAATCTGCTTGACTACATCCCGGACGGCATCACGCTGCTTCCCAACACCTCCGGTGCACATGATGCAGGTGAGGCGGTTCGCATAGCCAGACTGGCCAGAGAGGTGTGCGGCACGGATTTCATCAAGGTCGAAATCGAGCATGAAAGCAGGTATCTTCTGCCGGACAATGCCGAGACGATTAAGGCGACCGAGATACTCGCGGCCGAAGGCTTCGTGGTGATGCCCTATATGCTTCCCGACCCTTTGGCCGCGACGCAACTGGAGGATGCCGGTGCGGCGTGCGTGATGCCTTTGGGGTCGTTGATAGGGTCGAACAAGGGTCTGGGAGCGCGTGATCTCATCGAGGTCATCATCGACAACGCTTCTGTTCCGGTGATTATCGATGCGGGGATAGGCCGTCCCAGCCAGGCTGCTCAGGCCATGGAAATGGGTGCCGACGCCATTATGGCGTATACGGCGATTGCCAGCGCGAGGAATATCCCGGTGATGGCCCGAGCGTTCAAACATGCCGTGCAGGCGGGGAGAGAGGCCTACCTTGCGGGCCTGGGCATAGTCACGCACGGTCATGCGGTCGCGTCGAGTCCGACCGAGGAATCCGATTATCTGGGGGCTTCTTCGGCATCCTGAGCAGATGGCTGCGATAGCGGTGGAGGTGATTGCGTGCAGGAATGCGGAGCAGCTCCGCTGGTGCCGCAGTTATCGCAGCTATCGCAGGTGTCTCAGCCATCGCAGATGTCTCTGTGAAGCGGGCTCAATCCTGAACCAGAGCGTTGGCGCTGGCCCGGATGATGGCTTGGGCCACCGTGTCGAGTGCGGGTGACGAGAGTTTCCACTGCTGCCAGAACAGGGGGAGCAGCAATGGTTCCTGTGGGGACAGCCGGACCAGGGTATTGCGCGGGTATGCTGCGAAACTGGTGGATGGAATCAATCCCCAGCCGAATCCGAGCGACACGGCATCGTTGTAGCCCGTGGATGTGGGCACGAAGTGCATCGGCGGATGCACTTTGGCTCGGGTGATGCGCCGGATGAAATGGTATTGCAGCTGATCGTCGCGGTCGTATTGCACGAGTGGCGCGACTTCAAGCGACTCGCGTGTGAGCCCTTCGGGGAACCAGCGTTCGGCGAATTCCGGAGTGGCTGCGGCGAAATAGGCCATCGAACCGAGTTTGGTCATCGTGCAGCCCTGCACGGGCGTGTCTTCGGCGGTGATGGCCGCCATCGCCTCTCCGGAGCGCAGCAGCCGTGTCGAGATGTGCTCGTCCTGACGTTTGATGTCGATGGCGATGGACTGTTTGACCACGGGAGCGAGGGCGGGCAAGACCCAGCCTTCCAATGAATCCGCATTGACGGCGATGCGGATGTTGACGGTGCTGCTGCGTTGTTCGCTTTCGATGCGTTGCGCGGCTTCCTCCTGGGCCAGGGTGATTTGCCGAGCCAAACGCAGCAGGAGCTGGCCCATTGCCGTTGCCTGCACCGGTTTGCTCCTTTGGATGACGATATGGCCGACTTGGGATTCCAGTGATTTGATGCGTTGGCTGATGGCAGACTGCGAGATGTGCATGACGTCGGCGGCGGCGTCGAAGCTGCCTTCCTCGATGATGCTTTGGAGCGCCATCAGCTGTTCGATGGGTATGGCCCTGATGCGTGCGGAAAGGTCGTGGGCTTCCAGCAAGGAGATGCCGTCGGTGGGGGAGCTGCCGGCTCCGGGGATGTTTGCGGCAGAGTTCGGTGAGTCTCCGCGATATTCGTTCATATAAGCAATACTAATATAATATAAATATATTTACTTGGACTTACCTGTCGCGCGAAGCTATTCTCCAAGTATGAATTCCTTGTTCCTCCCGATAATCATCTCGGGTTTCCTCAGCCAGGCAGGTCTGATAGTCGCGGTCGGTGCACAGAACACCTTCATCATCCGACAGGGCATCGCCCGCTCGCATGTGCCCGCAATCCTGATGATTTGCATCGCCGCCGACCTGCTGATGATTACCTTGGGAACACAGGGCATGGGTCAGATCGTGCAGAGCCACCCTCTCGTCATCAAGGGGCTGACCTGGGCGGGAGCGGCCGTGCTGTTGCTCTACGGCATCTTCGGATTCCGAAGAGCGTGGATACAGCTGAGAGCCATGCGAGCGGAACGTCGCAGGATGCCTGGCGAAGCCACGGGGGATGGTTCCACCGTCGAACAGGCCGGGAACGACGGCGCGCCGGTCGGTGCTTCGGAGCAGGGCGGCTCTTCCTCGACGGTGGCCATGAAGCCAGCGCAAACATCCCTGAAAAAGAGTGTGCTGTCCTGCCTGGGGTTCACTTTCCTCAACCCAAGCGTGTATCTGGACTCTATCGTGCTGCTGGGCAGCATCGCCGCGACCTACGGCAGCGACCTGCGGTGGTCCTTCGCCACAGGTGCGATGCTGTGCAGCATCGTATGGTTCCTGCTGCTTGGTTTCGTATCGAGCAAAATGGCGAAGCTCTTCAACAACCGTCTCGCCTGGATTGCCCTCGATACGACCATCGGCATCGTCATGGTGTTGCTTGCCGCGCACCTGGTACTGCAATAAGGCCTGCGATACGGCACTGATGCGAGTGTTATCGACAGGTGCCTCGATGATGGCGGCGTGCAGTGGCCCAAGCGCTGTACTCGAGTGCCACGCGCCCTGGAGATTTGCAGAGGATTGCATGGTCGCTGGGGTTTGGTCGTTGCATTGTGTATAATGACTCAGGTTGTTTATGAACAACACGCCTCGCGGGCGTAGCTCAATGGTAGAGCCTCAGTCTTCCAAACTGATTACGCGGGTTCGATTCCCGTCGCCCGCTCCACTCACGGAGCTGCAACGCTGCGGCATTCCAATGTTCTACGCCAGGCTATTGCAGAAATTCCCCTCGTCGGGTACATGCGGCGTATCTATGTCGTGACTGTTCCTCACGCCGTCGGCTCATCACATCGTTGGCCATCTCGACCTCAGAGAGTCGATAATCACGCGACGCGTAACAATCAGGAAACAGAAAAAATCATCGCCTGAAACTTGCATACATCATTGTATACATCATTACATACACCGGTACATACAGTGCCGAAGCTTACGGGGAGTAGCCTTCCCACGGCTTCGGCCTGCGCGTCTCCACGCTTCCGTGAGAAAGTTTGCACAATATGACACAAGAGAATCCCAGGACTCGCACCTCGGATACATCGTCCCGTGTGGTTCACGCGGATGCGATTTACGCCGACCTGCGCGACCGTTTGATGCAGGGGAAGGTGTCTCCTCTGGAGCGCATCACTGAAATCGCGCTTGCGGACCGTTATGAGGTCTCTCGCACCCCGGTGCGTGAGGCGATTACGCGACTCGTGTCCGACGGTCTGCTGATGCGCAGGAACTCCGGTATCTATCCGTATGTGCCGAGTTACGGGGACCTGAAGGAATTGTACGAGCTGCGGATTCTGCTCGAAAAGCAGGGGATTCGCCGTATTCAGGAGGGTTTGGGCCGCTCCGACCTCACTCTGCTCACTCAGATTCACGAGCACTGGGAAAGCCACCGGAATGACAGGCCCAGACCAGATGCGAGCTTTGTATCGGAAGACGAATCCTTCCACGTCATGACGCTCCAATCCGCAGGCAACGCCTCGCTGGTGACGGTGCTCAAGGACGTCAACCGCAAAATCAGACCGGTGCGCATGTTCGATTATCTGAGCGAGGACCGCATGCAGGCCACGGTTGACGAGCACCTGGCCATCATCGACCTCATCGTGTCCGAGCGCTACGAGGAAGCAATCGAAGCCTTGTCCACACACATCATGGTCTCTGAACAGGTGGTGCTCGAACAATCAAGTCACGCCTTGTCGTTGCCGCGTCTTTTTGGGGAGGGAATCTGAAATGGATAGAACGTCGTTGGAGCACAAGGCCCGAAGCCTGATGTCCCGTATCGGGGCGCAACAGGAATCGCTGGGCAGTGAGGTCTGGATATCCTTGACTTCGCAGGAGCGTTTGGAACAGGAGATAGCCAGAGTCGGTGACGCTTTGGATTCGGGCGAGTCGATGCCGCTGGCCGGGCTGTTCTTCGCCGCCAAAGACAATATCGACGTCGCAGGCTTCGCTACGACTGCCGCCCACCCGGACTTCAGTCATATGCCAGAGCGCTCCTCCGCAGTCGTGGCCGCTCTGGAGCAGGCCGGCGCAATCGCCCTCGGAAAGACCAACATGGATCAGTTCGCCACCGGACTGACCGGGTCGCGAAGCCCATATGGCGCGGTGCACAGTGACACCTTCCCCGACAGGGTCTCGGGGGGTTCCTCATCGGGTTCCGCAGTCTCCGTCGCCAAGGATTTCGTTGATTTCTCGCTGGGGACGGATACCGCCGGTTCGGGTAGGGTGCCTGCGGCGTTCAACCACATCTACGGCTTTAAACCCACGTGTGGAGTGACGGTGGTTGAGGGTGTTGTGCCAGCCTGCGAATCATTCGATTGCGTATCGGTGTTCGCCAAGGATTTCGCAACGGGGTCTCTGGTGTACAGAACCCTGTTGGACCCGAAGTTCCCGGCAAGGGGACGTGGTGACGAGGCAGCCATGGCGCCGATACATCGGACGCGTCGACTGGCCGTACCCCGCGAGGAGGATCTCGCCTCTCTCAGCCCAATATTCAGGGAAGAGTTCGAGAAATGCCTTGCAGACGTTCAGAGCCACGGCTACCAGTTGGTGCCCGTCGATATGACGCCCTTCTTCGAGAGCGGCAAGCTGCTGTATGAAGGCGCGCTGGTGGCGGAACGCTATGCGGCCGTCGGGGAGTTCATGGAGCATCATCATGAGCACGCGGACCCCAGCGTGGAGCATATCGTGCTGAATGCCAAGGAGCCGCCCGCATACCGATACGTCCGGGAGAAGGACTTGCTTGCCCGTCGCATCGGGGAGACCCTGCCCTTGTTCTCCGAGTGCGAAGGCCTGCTGGTGCCTACGACAGGCAGACATCCCACGATGTCGGAAGTCGCCGCGCAGCCGATTGCGGTGAACTCCGAACTCGGGCTGTTCACGACATTCGTCAATCTGCTCGATATGGCGGGAATTGCTTTCCCGGTGGCTTCGACTGCGGAAGGGGAGTGCGGTGCCACGCTTCTGGTGCCCGCACTGCACGATGCCGAGGCCATTCGTATCGTGGCTGAACTCGCGGATGAGCAGCTTCCCGAATCGGATATCGAACAGGGGTCTGTGCCCATCCTGGTTTTCGGCGCTCACAGACGGGGGCAGGCGTTGAATTCGCAGCTTACGCAGCTGCAGGCACGATATCTCAGCACCGTGAGCACCGCTCCGCATTACGTGATGGGGGTTATGCCCGGGACAGGGTATCCCCGTGTTCGACTTGTCGAAGGCGAGGCCGGCGAATCGATAACCGGCGAGCTCTGGAACGTTCCCGTGAATGCCTTCGCTCGATTCGCACAGATGGTTCGCCAGCCTCTGTCTATCGGTCCTGTCGAGTTGAGCGACGGGAGGTATGTGCTCGGTTTTCTCTGCGGCAGCGTGATTCCGGGGGAGGAGACGAATATCTCCGAACTGGAGGATTGGCTGAGCTACGCAGAAGCGGCCGGATGAGCTGTTCTCAACGCTCATTGCTGTGCTGCTGTCTGAAATGTCACGCGTAATTGGAAAAGGTTATAAGGAGAAACATCATGAAGAAGGTACACAAGCTCTTGGCCGCTGTGGCGGCAGCCTCACTGCTGGTATTGGGGGCAGGTTGCTCTCCCGATTCCGCGGCTACTTCCACGTCATCCAGCGGGGAAACCACGACGGTGAAAATCGGCACTCTGAAGAACCAGCCGCATTTGTACGAGCCTTACTATTACGAGAAATATGCGCCCAGCGGCGTGAAGTTCGAAACGGTGCTCTTCGATTCCTCGCCAGACATCAAGAACGCCGTGGTCAGCGGTGCCATCGACTTCGGCGTCGAAGGGGCGTCGTCGGCCATCTCCGGTGCCTCATCCGGTCAGGATATCGCCATCGTCGCCAGTGCGACGAACGGAGGAACCGCCATCGTAGGCAAGCCGGACATCACTTCGCTCGCGGATCTCAAAGGCAAGAAGGTCGGATATCCGAAGGGCTCCACACAGGAGATACTGCTGTACTTGACCCTGCAGAAGGCCGGAATCGACATGAACAAGGACGTGACTCTGGTCAACCTGCCGTTCTCGGATATGGCGACCGCATACGAGTCCGGTCGTGTCGATGCCTTCATCAGCGCCGAGAACGGTCCCTCAATCGCCAAAACGAAGGGAGCGCACGAAATCGCTTCCGCATATGACACCGACCTCGGCAAGTCCAACATCGTGCTGACCACGACCAACGCGCTGATCAAAAAGAATCCGGAGCTGGTGCAGAAAGTCGTGGAAACGCATTCCAAAGCCGTCGACTACATGAAGGACCACCCGGAGCAGGTCGCCGCAGATGTATCCAAGACCTTCGGTGTCGACAAGGATGTGGTGGATCTTGCGGTCAAGAACATCTGGCCCAGCTGGACCATCGACGCCGCATACAAGAAGCAGCTTGAGAGCACGGTTTCAGAGATGGTGGAATTCAAGCAGATCGACAAGTCGGTTCCCGTCTCGACCCTGGTGAACGACACCTTCGTCGCCAAACTGTCATAGTCAATCACCGATGCCACCTCATAGTGGCATGGCAAACGCACATCAGTGCCGGGCCGAGATGGATCGGCCCGGCAGGGGGGAAGAACCATGAGCGCATCGACAAAAACCATGGGCGCACCGCTGAAGGCGGCGGGTCATGTGTTGCGGCAAGCGCTGCTGGCACTGCCGATACCACTGCTAATACTGTATTTGTGGCATCTTGGTGTCGCGCAGAAGTGGGAGCTCCCGATGGGCATCAAAATGGCCTATCTCTCGTCTCCCGGGGAAGTGGTCAAGCGAATCTACGACCTGGCGTTCGGAGGAATATTCGACGACACCTTCAGCCATACCTTGATTCTGCATCTGTGGGCGAGCACGCAGCGAGCGTTGAGCGGCTTCCTCATCGCCACCGTTATCGCCGTGCCACTGGGCATCATCATGGGGCGCGTGGCTCTGGCGAACGACATGCTCGACCCGCTGTTGAATCTGCTGCGTCCGATTCCCGTCACCGCATGGGTTCCCCTGGCGCTGCTGATCATAGGCTTCGGCGACAAGGCCACGATATTCCTGGTGTTCATCGCGTGCTTCTTCCCGATTCTGATCAATACCATCGCAGGGGTGAAACAGGTTCCCGAACGCCTGATTGAAGCGTCGTCGATGCTGGGAACCCCAAAATTTCAGCAGCTCTACAAAGTCGTCTTCCCTGCGGCGTTGCAATCCATCATCAGCGGTCTGCGCCTTGCGCTGGGGCAGGCTTGGGTCATTCTGGTCGTCGCCGAACAGGTGGGCATCAGCATCGGTCTGGGGTCGTTGATTACACAGGCGAGGGATATGTCGAAAACCGATTTGGTCATAGCCACCATGCTGATCATCGGTCTGGTCGGTTTTCTGGCCGATCGTGTGCTGTTGCTGCTGATGAAGGTCGTCACACGCAACCGCCCCACACTGACCTGAGCCGTCATCCACTCGCAGCACTCGGAAGAACCGACGAATCGTGAAAAAGGAGAGCATCGTGGCCGTACATATCGGAGAGGTGCGTCAGAACACCCCGGCAGCCATTGACATCAAGGGGCTGAGCAAGGAATACACCACGGCCCGTGGCACAGTGAAGGCGATGGCCCCGATGGATTTGTCCATCAAGGCCGGAGAGTTCATCTGTGTCGTAGGGACCAGCGGATGCGGGAAGAGTACGCTGCTCAGGCTCGTCGCGGGCTTTGAGAAAGCGACGACCGGCAGCATCGCCGTCGATACGGAGGAAGTGCTGGGGCCGAGTCCCTCGCGAGGTGTGGTGTTTCAGGATTACGGGCTGTTCCCATGGCTGACGGTGCGCGAAAACGTCGCCTGGGGGCCCAAGCAGGCTCACCTGAAAACCAGTCTGGTGAAGGAGCGTTGCGACAAGTACATCGGCGCGGTCGGTCTTGAGCTGTTCGCCGATCGTTACCCGCATGAGCTGTCCGGCGGTATGCAGCAGCGGGTGTCTATCGCTAGGGTACTGGCGAACGAACCCTCGGTGATGCTGATGGACGAGCCCTTCGGAGCCTTGGATGCTCTGACGAGACGCGGCATGCAGGAGCAGCTGTCGCACTTGCATCGTGACATCAAGACCACGGTCATATTCATCACCCACTCCATAGAGGAGGCCGTGCTTCTGGCGGACAGGGTCGTGGTGATGACCGGCGGAGCCGCGAAGAACGTTCCGGGTCATATCAGAGAAATCGTCACCATTGATCTTCCCGAGAACAGGGATGTGAACAGCGAACATTTCAACGACCTCGAACGCAGCATCTCGCGCTTGGTGAACACCGAGGAGGACGATTCCTCGCACGGTGTCGACGCTGACGCCTCCGCCGAGGTTCAGGCTGGCGAAACCAATGCCGAGGACGAGCACAAGCCCGTCGCGGTTCCTCGGGCTTAACTGAGGTGACGGGATGTGGCGACACTGAAGTCGGACCACATCCCCAGAGCGGCGGCGGAGATTGACGAGCGGCGGTGCGTACCCTGGAAGCCCGCCGGTCAGCGGGCTGCTTTGATGACGGTGACGATGATGCCGCTGACAATCACCAATAGTCCTGATGCGATGAATACCGCCGAATATCCGGATATGGCGATTCCGACGGCGGCGATGATGGGTCCGAGCGCTATCGAACTCAGATCGGCCACATTGATGAGGCTCAAATCGCTCGCCCTCCTGTTGTCGTCGGGCAGCAGATGAACGGCCAGGGCGGTGCTCGCCGACGCGTATGCGCCGTAACCGATGCCTGTGAGAACCGCCAGTGTGAGGACTCCTGTCCAGCTGCCGGTGACGGCGCCGAGAACAGCGCCGATGGCGAAGACGAGTGTCGCCGACACCAGATTCCATTTGAAGCGGCGTGTGCGGTCGGTCATCCCACCTGATACCACTGCGGCGACCACAACGCAGGGCGCGTAGACAGCGGTGAGTATCAGCACGCCGTCATCGGTGGATTGCCCGGGATGCCGGTCGGCGTAGTGAATCACATCCTGCAGGTAGTAGAAGAGATACGCCAAGGCCATGTTCTGCCCGAGTCCGAAGAGAATTCGATGCAGGCACACCAGCCAGAAATCGGAGTTGTGTGCGGCGATATCGCGCAGTTTTCGCCTCTGCCGAATCCTTGCCTGAGGTTGGATGCGGTCGCCTCGTAATGTGACGATGAACAGCATCTGCGTGACGGCGATCAGGACGCCCAGAATCATATAGACGCTGGCAGGGGATGAAACCCAGCTTTGCACGCCGGTGCCCAGTACGGGCGCCACGGCGGCCGCTATCCCCGTGCATGCCGAAGCCATGCCTCTTCTTCCCTCGGGAACGACGTCGGCGATGGTGGCCGATGTCGGTGCCAAGAGCATGTTGGCGCCCACTTGCAGCAGTGCCCACCACAGGGCGAGTTCGCCGATGGATTGCGACTCGCCAATCATGACGCATACGGGGAGGATGACCGCCGTTCCTGCGATGAGCCAGGGAATGCGTCTGCCGAATCGGGTTCTGGTGATATCGCTGAGATGGCCGATTAGGGGATTGGTGATGATGCCGATTGCTCCGGCGACCCCGGTCACGAGGGCCAGGGCATAGACTTTGTTCGTCGGTGCCAGAGTGTTGACCTGGGTGGGGATGGTGCTGAGGACGGGGCCCAGAATGATTGCCCACATGGCCGTGCTGGCGGCGACGAGGGCGGGGTAGTAGCCGCGACCGATGGCGGGCCGGTCGGTGACGGCGCCTTCGATGGCCGCGCTCATGCGTGCCCGATTCGAGCTGTCGAAGAAGCAAAGGATGCAGATTTTATATTGACCATATGGCCAATATAAATCACCTGTCCGGTGCCTGGTCGCTTCTTGACACTGAATTAACCTCAGTGGTCGTTGTCTGTAACGAAACCGAAACCGGCCAGGGTCGCATTCATGATGGCGAACATGCGGTCAGAGGATATGCGGTCGGGGTACAGCGCCACCTGAGCTCCCAGTCCATCGAGCGTGCAGATGATGGTTTCGGCGATCAGGGACGGGTCCGGAGCGCTGAGGTGCTGCTCCGCCTGGGCTCCTCTGATGAGGAGTTCAAGTGCTCTGCGCCACTCGGTATACGAGCGCCAGCGTTCCTCGGCTATGTCATGGTTCCCTAGACCGTATGCCCAGAATGCCAGTTCTATCTGCTCGCCGATGCGTCCCTCCTCGTCGTTGGGAAGCGCGTCGTGTATGGCCTGCCGCAGGGCTTCGGTGCCTGACAGACCATTGAGGTTCGCGTCTATGCGTTCGGCGAGCTGCTGGTACGAGCGTTGCAGCGCCGCTCGCAGGATGTCGTTCTTGCTGTTGAAATAATGGGCGATGATGCCGTGCGAGACGCCTGCCTCCTTGGCTATCTCGCGAGTCGTTGCACCGGACAGACCGGCACGGGATACGACGGCGAGACAGGCATCGGCGATTTCCAGACGGCGCTCCGCATGATTCACGATCTTGCTCATGAATGTAAGCATACTGAGTGGGTATCACCGGGTGTGCGAATGAGCTTGACGTGATTTCGCGTTTCATTTACATTGGACAAATGGCCAATATACGTTATCGGCCATCTCGTCAGCACTCATATGCGCCGTAATGGCAACATCGCGGATCGCCCACACGGAAGCAAAGGATGGTAAGCATTTCATGATCCAGATTTCCAATCCCAGTGATATCGCGGAACTCCGGGAAGTCATCGTCGGCCCATACAAAACCTTCAACTGGTGGAATCTCATATGGGGTTCGCTGCGTTACCCCGATCTCGCCAGCCTGAGATATGTGGAGAACAACACCGTCAAAGTACCCGATCACCGAATTGCCCGTCGCCAGCACGAACGGCTGGTCCAGACGCTTGTGGATGCCGGTGCCGAGGTGCATGCCCTGCCCTCGGTTCCCGACGTGGACATACAGCTGTATCCCAGGGACATCGCCTTCGCCGTTGACGATACGATTTTCCTGTCTCGCTCCCGCGATCCCATCAGGCAGAAGGAGCAGAGGGCGCTTGAGTCCTTCCTCCCGCGCTTCTCGAAAGTGGAGCGCATTGCCTCCGGCCATATCGAAGGCGGTGACGTGATGGTCACCGATGATGTGGTGTTCGTGGGGTTGAGTGAAGCGACCAACCTCCAGGGTGTCAGCGCGCTCCGTGAATGCTTCGTCCATGCCGGCATCGACAGGGAGATTGTGCCCATCGAGTTCTCCGGCAGGGGAGTGGTGCATCTGGACACCAAGTTCACGATGGTCGGGCCCAGGCTCGGCTATATCCATTCCGCCGCGCTGACTCCGTATTCGCGCAGTCTGATTGCCGCCCGCTTCGATCTCATCGAAGCGGATGTCGCAGAAGCCCGGTCGCTGATGGTCAATACCGTCGCGCTTGCTCCTGACAGAATCATCATCGACGCTAGGGCAACCCGCTTGGCCGAAGCATTGCGTGCGCACGGCGTGGAGCCGGTGCCGCTCGATTTCTCCGAAGTGACGAAGTTCCCCGGCGGATTCCGCTGCGCCACGCTTCCTCTCCGCAGAGGCTGAGATTCTGCGAGACTGCCGCCCGCCCTTTTCGTCTTTCGTTGTGTCTGGAAGACTATCGGGCGGGCATTGTCGTCTATGGCTGGTCGGCGATGGCTAAATTCCGGCGTTGCGAGTGACGGTCTTGTGAAATGTCGTCATCTCGGTGGGGGGCAATTGCGACAGCCGAAGTGCTTTCAGATTCTCAAACCCATCCAGCTCGCTGACAGTGCGATGCCCAGGAAAGCGAGTAGAGACCACAGGATTATCCACGCCAAGGCGGGAATTCGGGTCAATTCTGCAAGCTGGTCCGCGTCGGAGCGTCCAGCCTGGCCTTTGGCGCGTTGGGATTGCAGTTCCAGTAGTGGCCGTATCGAGCCGAGTTGAAGAAAGAATGCCAGACTGGTGGCGCTGAGCAGGCGAAGTTGCGGCGAGCCCCACCAGGACAGTGCGATAACCGCCGCCAGAACGCAGATGATGCAGAACGCTCCATATATATTACGAATTCGGGTAAGCATCAGCGCCAGGAGCAGCACCAGCAGCCACAAAGCGCCGGTGGCGTACCCTGATGACACCAGGGCGGCGCAGCCCAGGCCCCACAGCATCGGTGCGAGATACCCCGAGAAGCAGGTCAGCCAAAAGCCGAATCCTCGGGTTCTGCCGTAGCTGACGGTGAGTCCTGAAGTGTCGGAATGCAGTTGAATGCCCGAGAGCCGTCTGCCGGTAAGGAGTGCCGCGACGGCATGGCCTCCCTCATGGGCGATGGTGATGACATTGCGAGCAATCCGCCATAGAGGCCGTAGCAGAATCAGTATCAGGCTTATGGCAAGGGCGATGAGCATTGTCCGGGAATCCGGCTGTTCAAGTGCGGTCGTCGAGGCAGTCCATATGGTGCCGAAGATTGTCGACAGGTCGTCACCCGTGCTTGCGGCGGTCTCAACCATTATGCGTGTTCCTTCTTGCCTGCGATGCGGGTGTAGCGAGTGCGGCCTTGGCGTTTATGGTCAGCGATGGTGATTCCGGGCCGATGTCGGCGGCCACGGCGGTTGCCTGTTCCGGATTGTGCATCATGACTTCGCAAGTGTGTCATGGCTGTCTGATGTTTTTCTGTGTAGGTCGCTGCGGTGCTTTCCACGCAGCGGCGGTAGGGAAAAACTAGCTCCGTTCGGGTACGATAGGAGCACGAGGTCCGAGCATTGGGGGAACGATTCGTCGCTTCCCGTATGTCTAGGGCAACAACGCAAGGGAGAGAGGTACAAGATGACTGAAGGGCAAACGCCTATTCCTCAGAACAACCAGGGGGGCAATGTCTCAGGAGCCAATCAAGGCAACACCAATCCCAATCCTTCGGGGTATCGGCAAAACGGGCAGCGTCCCGTCGCGAATCCTATGAACACGAACGCGGGAGCCAGACCCATGTATGCGCCGCGTCCGGCCGGAGCTCCGATTCAGCCGCAGGCACCGCTGATGCCGGTTCAGTATGAGAAGGCCAAGGGCAGCGCGGCCAAGGGATTCGCCATCGCAGGCTTCATCCTCGCACTCATTGGTCTGTTCGTGGTGGTCTGGCAGTACAACAGGTATCTCAACCCATTCGGCACGGTCGGATTGGTGATGTCGGTGGTCGGGTTGCTGATTCCCGAAAAAGGTGAGGACCGTAACCGAATCACCTACATCTTCGCTGTTGTGGGCATCATCATCTCGGTGCTGGTGCTCATTGCCACGCTGATCATCGGCATTTTCGATTTGCAACCATTCGTGTACTGAGGGTTGCCGTCCAACATGGTTCCGGCCCTGTCCTCTGCTGAGGACAGGGCCGCTTCGTTTGACGACTTGAGTATGAGACGGACACTCATGCGGCGTTTGCCGGCTTGGCGATGCAGCTTTGCCGTGGCAGTGCAGATGACGTTCGGTATCTGTGAGATATGAGCCGTCGAATGCTCATTTTCCTTCCCGGAGCTCGTGGTAGTCTGTCTGCGAATGCGCGCTGCGCGAATGAGTGTGGTTATGGACAATCGGGTTGGTGAAAAGATATGACACGGAATGAGGGTGATGTCTTGAACGATGCCCATGGAGCGACCGGAACCCATATGCAGGAATCTTCCGGCTCGAAACGACAGGAAAGTTCCGGCGCGGAAGACTCTTTTTCCGCTGAGCAGATGACGGATCGCAAACTTTCCCTTGCCGATATCGAGCGTAGGCGCTCCAAGCCTCTGGGCTGGGTGTTCTTCATCATCGGATTGCTGATCGCCATCGTTGCTCCATACGGCGTAGGCCGATTCCTGGCGGTGAGGCACACGGGGATGCTGGTTCGCTACCTCGACGTCTTCGAACCTCGCGGCATCGCCCTGATAGCTTGGGTCGCGGCATTCCTCGCCATCGTGAGCATAGCGATGTGCATCATCGAGGCACGTTCCTGGACATGGCGGATACTCCTGCTGGTCACCGTCTCGGCGGAACAGTTCATCGCCGGGCTGTGTCTGTTGAAGATGTCCTTCTGGTACAGCACCTATGTGGTTTTCGGCGACAAGGCCTACCTGGCCAACGCCGCCAATCTGGGAATCATCGCCGCTGGTCTCGGCGCGGCGGTGTTCGCGGTGCTGTTCGTCGCGATTCTCGTGCTGGTGAAGAAGGACTCTCCGCTGAACATCCTGACCCGCAGCTGGGTGGCGTTGTCGGTATTCACCGTTATTGAGGTTCTTGCGCTGCTCATTGTCCTTTTTGGAGGGCTGTTGACGGTCGTTTGAGGCCCAATGCGCGTTTGTGTAGGGATGTCTAAGTACAACCCCGCAAGATGGGGCGAATTTCCGCGGAATTCCGTCAAGGTGAGTCTTGCGTGCGGTATCTCATCGTAGAAATCCCTACACAAACGAAGCCGCTGGCCTGAAACGTGGTCTCCGGCCTGCTGAATTCAGATTCCATCCCCCGAATATGGTGAGGGGTTGTGTGTATACTGGCGGGTGGCGTGTTTCCGCCCGCGGATACAGAGCGTTTCGGCATTGGGCCGTGGCACCGCGCAGCAGATATAAGGAGGAGTCGTGGCACTTACGACCGAAGAAAAGCAAGAGATCGTCACCAAGTATGCGACGCATGAAGGCGACACGGGTTCTCCCGAGGTTCAGGTTGCGTTGCTGACTAAGCGCATCACGGATCTCACCGAGCATCTCAAGGAGCACAAGCACGATCACCACTCACGTCGTGGTCTGCTGCTCATGGTTGGCGATCGTCGTCGTCTGCTTGATTACCTCAAGCGCGTTGACATCGAACGCTACCGCTCGCTGATTGAGCGTCTCGGTTTGCGCCGATAATTGAAATCTTCCGCCCGGGCCTTGTGCTCGGGCGCTTTTGCATGCTGGCATTCAGACAGGTGAACACAGGTCATGAGGGCCAACGACGAATTACAACAGATTCACGAGGAATCTCCGGCGAGGATTACGCGGCCAGGTATGCCGCGCCCAGCATGTCGGGCACATTCGGTGAATATGCCCGTTGGACGGTAGGCAAGCAATCCGTCCGTTGCAAGAGCAGCTTATGGACACGGGGTTCATAGGCGATGGAATAGATGATTGCACAGTTATAGAAGGAGGAACCCGTGGAGGGTCCCGAAATCAAGGCCGTAGAGGCCGTTATTGACAATGGTTCATTTGGCACGCGCACATTGCGCTTCGAGACGGGTCGTCTCGCCCAGCAGGCGGATGGGGCAGTTGCCGCTTATCTTGATGATGATTCGATGGTGTTGTCCACCACCACGGCCGGTTCAAGCCCGAAGGCGAATTACGACTTCTTCCCGCTGACCGTCGATGTGGAAGAGAAGATGTATGCCGCGGGAAAGATTCCGGGTTCGTTCTTCCGTCGTGAAGGTCGTCCTTCGACCGAGGCCATTCTGGCATGCCGTATCATCGACCGTCCGCTTCGTCCGCTCTTCCCGCATACCCTGCGCAATGAGGTTCAGGTCGTGGAGACCATCCTCGCGCTGGACCCTGAAGACTCCTACGACATGATCGCCCTGAACGCCGCTTCCGCGTCGACTCTGATTTCCGGACTGCCCTTCAGCGGCCCGGTCTCCGGTGTCCGTCTGGCACTGATCAACGGCCAGTGGGTCGCCTTCCCTCGCTGGAGCGAGCGTGAACGCGCAGTATTCGAAATCGTCGTCGCCGGTCGTGTGGTCGAAGGCGGAGATGTCGCCATCGCCATGATCGAGGCGGGTGCAGGCAAGAACGCCTGGACGCTGATTTACGACGAAGGTCAGATCAAGCCCGACGAAGATGTGGTCGCCCAGGGTCTTGAGGCCGCCAAGCCTTTCATCAAGGTCATCTGCGAGGCTCAGGACGAACTCAAGTCCAAGGCCGCGAAGGACACCAAGGACTTCCAGCTCTTCCCGGAGTACACCGAGGACCTCTACAACCGCATCGACCAGATCGCCCATGGTGATTTGGATGAGGCGCTGTCCATCGCGGAGAAGCTGCCTCGGCAGGAGCGCATCAGCGAGATCAAGTCCGTGGTCAAGGAGACGTTGGCCGGCGAGTTCACCGATATGGACGATGCCGAGAAGGACAAGGAAATTGGCAATGCCTTCAAGGAGCTGCAGCGTCAGATTGTTCGTCGCCGCATCCTGACCCAGGATTACCGCATCGACGGTCGTGGTCTGCGCGACATTCGTACGCTGTCCGCCGAGGTCGACATCGTTCCGCGCGTTCACGGTTCCGCGCTCTTCCAGCGCGGTGAGACCCAGATTCTGGGTGTCACGACGCTGAACATGCTCAAGATGGAGCAGCAGGTCGATGCGCTTTCCGGCCCGACTTCCAAGCGCTACATGCATAATTACGAAATGCCGCCGTATTCGACCGGTGAGACCGGTCGTGTGGGTTCACCGAAGCGCCGCGAAATCGGCCACGGTGCATTGGCCGAACGTGCCTTGCTCCCCGTGCTGCCTAGCCGCGAAGACTTCCCATACGCCATCCGTCAGGTGTCTGAGGCCATCGGTTCGAACGGTTCCACATCTATGGGCTCCGTCTGCGCCTCGACGCTGTCGCTGCTCGCCTCCGGCGTGCCGCTGAAGGCTCCCGTCGCGGGCATCGCCATGGGTCTGGTCTCGGGTGATGTCGACGGACAGCACATCTTCAAGACCCTCACCGATATCCTCGGTGCAGAGGACGCCTTCGGCGATATGGACTTCAAGGTCGCCGGAACATCCGAGTTCATCACGGCCCTGCAGCTCGACACCAAGCTTGACGGCATTCCTGCCGACATCCTTGCGGCGGCCCTGCAGCAGGCCAAGGAAGCTCGTACGACGATTCTCGAGGTCATCAACGAGTGCATCGACGAACCTGCCGAAATGAACTCCACCGCTCCTCGCATCATCACCACCAACGTTCCTGTGGACAAGATCGGTGAGGTCATCGGGCCCAAGGGCAAGATGATCAACCAGATTCAGGAAGATACCGGCGCCGATGTCAGCATCGAGGATGACGGTACGGTGTTCATCTCCTCCGAAGGCGGCGAAGCCGCACAGAAGGCCAAGGAGATCATCGACCAGATCGCCAACCCGCATGTTCCTTCCGCAGGTGAAACGTACAACGGCAAAGTCGTGAAGACCACGAGCTTCGGCGCTTTCGTGAACCTCACGCCAGGTACCGATGGTCTGCTGCACATCTCGCAGATTCGCAACCTCACCAACGGCGAGCGCGTCGATGCCGTCGAGGATGTGCTCAAGGAGGGCGATGCCGTCGAGGTGGTCGTCCAGGGTGTGGACGACCGTGGCAAGATTTCCCTCGCCATTCCGGGATTCGAGGATCAGGAAAGCTCTCATGCTTCCTCGGGTCGTGGCGGCCGTGATCGTGATGATCGCCGTGATGACCGTCGTGGCGGGCGTGGTCGTGACGACCACCGTTCAGGTCGTGGCGAGCGTTCAGGGCGATATGACGACCGTGGTGGCCGTGACGATCGTCCGCGTCATCGTCGTGATGACCGCGATTTCGACCGTTCGGACCGTTCTGAGCGTTCCGACCGTTCGGAGGGTTATGACCGTCGTGATCGCAATGAGCGTTCCGAGCATGCCGACCGTCGTGACGACCGCCGTGGCGGACGTGATGAGCGTCGCGGTTCTGACCGTGGCGGTTACCGTGGTCGTCGCGAGAATGTTCACTATGCCGCTGATGAGCATTATGACGAGTACCGTGCGGACCGCGAAGAGCGCAGCGAGCGCCCGCGTCGTCGTGTACGCCGTGACTTCGATCCCTTCGACAACGAGTGAGCTGAATACCTCTCGCTGAGGTATTAGCAATAACGTGCGAACAGGCACGTGGCAGGCCGAACATTCCGGCGCGCCACGTGCCTGTTCGCTTGTCTGCAGCAGGGTCGGGCGATGCCGCCCGAATCGGGCTATGAGACAAGGGGTATGAGACAATGGGGGGTATGAACGGATTAACCATTACACTCATCGTCATCGTCGTGCTGATAGTCCTCGTGGTTCTGTGGGGTGTCGGAGCGTATAACTCTCTCGTGGATCTGCGCAACCGCGTCGCCAACGGCTGGGCTCAGATCGATGTCCAACTCAAGCAGCGAGCCGATCTCGTTCCCAACCTTGTGGAGACGGTAAAAGGCTATGCCGGTCACGAGTCCGAGGTCTTCCAGAAAGTGACTGAAGCCAGGTCTCATGCGGTTGAAGCCGCGCAGAACGGCAACCCGGAGCAGCGTGCGCAGGCCGAAGGCGAACTGAGCAGGGCTCTGGTCAACCTGCAGGCGACCGCCGAAGCTTATCCGCAACTTCAGGCGAATCAGAACTTCATGGATCTGCAGAATCAGCTCAACCAGTTGGAGCAGAAAATCGCGTACGCCCGTCAGTTCTACAACGATGTGGTGCAGAAGTTCAATACGAAGATTCAGAGCGTGCCCAGCAATATCATCGCCGGTCTCTTCCATTTCAAGGAGGCGCAGTTCTTCGAGGCCGCCGAACAGGATCGCGCGGTGCCGCTGGTCAGCTTCGCCAAGTAGCGCAATGCCGTGGCGGTCAGGGAAGCCTGAATACGGTGGAGGGCACACGGCCGTGTGCATCAAGGTCTGCACCCTTGCGTGTCGGGACGGTGCGGGGGAGATGAGGAGTCTCTCGCGGGTGCAGGCCTGAGGACGAAGAGCAGACTTGAGGGCCTCCTTCCTGGCGGAATGCGAGGAGAGGTTGTCGAATATGGGGAGGCAGAGGATGCCAGCGACGAAGGATTCAACAGGGGATGCAGGCCGACCGGTGCACAAACGGGGTCTGACGTGGAATACGGGACGGTTCATCGTCAGCGCCGTAATCGCGCTGGTGGTCGCGGCAGTCCTGTCCGTGCTGGCCCTGGGCATCAGTGCAGGCGGTGTCGGCAACGGGGACATGAGCTACACCTCGCTGGACTATGACACCCAGGTGTTGAAGAACGGCGACCTGCGAATCAAGCAGCGAATCAACATCAGGCTCGGTCATCGTGAAGATGATGACGGCGACACCAAACCCTGGCGTCAGCTCTACCAGCAATATACGATCAATCCCGACAACCTCACGTCGATTTCGGACGTATCCGTGCGCAATGTCAGCGACAACCAGACGTATACGCAGACCGACCCGATAGCACCCAGCCAGGTCCAGAGCACTGCGGATTGGGATCAGCAGCAAGCAGGGCACTGGTATATCGCCGATGTCAGCGATTCGAGCAATCCCAGCTCATACACTCCCGGCACCAGCGGCGACAACGGCAAATATCCGGTTGAAATCGGGTGGAACATCCCGCAGACCGACGAGGCCGACAGCCTGGTATTCGATGTCTCCATGACCTTCCACGGCGTCAGCACGGCGCATCCTGATGTCACCAGCTTCCAATGGGAACCTTTCGGAGCCAGCAACCAGATTCCGATAGAGAAGGTGTCCGCATCCGTACGATTCCCCGATGGCATCGATGCGGACAATTCCTGGGCATGGTTGCACTACGCAGGAGTCTCGCAAACGTCCCGGGCATCGGACGGCACGCTGAAGCTCACCGCGCAACAGGTGAGTCCAGGCGAGCATCTCGATGTCGTCGCGATGTTCGACTCCTCCGCGAGCGATCAGGTGGAACGCACCAGCAACACGAATGCGAAACAGCGCATCATCGACGATGAGACCCAGCAGGAGACGAAGGCAAGGAATTCGGCTCGTACACGCGCACGCGTGATAATCGCCGTGTGGATTATCTCCGCCATTCTCGCCCTCTTCGTGGGATACAAAGCCGTCCGTTCGGCATTCGTCACCTATCGTAAATCCCGGTACAGCGGAGACGTGGAATACTGGCGAGACCCGCCTGAGATGAGTCCTGCATCGGCCGCTCAACTCAACGACATGCTGCAAGGCTCCGCAAGCAACCAGTCATCCAGACAGATGGCGGCAAGCGTGCTGTCATTGGCATCGAAGCGGGCCATTTCGATATATCCCGGTCCGGTGTCGTCATATTTCGGCGTTGATCTGCTCAATACGCCCGACGCGAGCATCTCGGGGATGCTGTCGAACCAGGACCAGCGTTCCCAGAAGGCTTTCAACTCCACCTCCACCCTGGTCATACGGCCGGTATGCTCCGAGAACCGAAGCTCCCTGAATCTCAGCGCTTCCGAGGACGCCGCCCTGCGCCTGCTCGAGGTCGCCGCAGGACGATTGCAGTCCCCGGTGTTCGACCTCAAGCAGATGCAGCAGAGTTTCAAGAAGTGGGAATCCGGGTACAAGGAGCAGGAACGTCTCTCCAATGCGATGGCGAGTGAATTCCTTCAGTTGAAAGCCACCTACCCCTTGATGTCCTCGGTTGGCTGGGGCGTCACCGGTGTGGCACTCGGTGTTCTGGCGCTCGCTTTCGCCGTGTTCACGGGAGGGGGGACCCTCGGGGTCGGTCTGCTCATAGGCTTCGTGTTGCTGCTGACTTCGTCCTTCGCTCTGGCTTACGGCAAATCCACGGGTTTGAGTGAGCGTGGCCAGGAATATGCCGGTCAGGTTCAGGGTCTGCGACGCTATCTGTTGGAATTCAGCGCCTTCCAGGAACGCGGGGTGGATGATCTCACTCTCTGGGATCGTTACCTCGTCTACGCGGCGGCCTTTGGCATCAGCAACCAGGCTCTCAAACAGTTGGCGCTGGCATACCCGCAGCTGAGCGACCCCCAGTGGCTCGATGCCAACGCCTCGGGATCGCTGCTGTACTGGACGTACCGGCCTTGGGCATTCGCCGGAGCCGCATATGGATACGGCATGGGAGGGGGCGTGGACCGGACGCCGGGCGCAATGGCAGCCGGTACCGCCTTCGGTGGTGGTTTCGGCGATTTGGGCGGACAGTTGACGTCAAGCTTCGCTTCCATTCATTCCACCATCCAGGCTGCGGCACCATCCTCGTCCTCCGGGGGCTCCTTCGGTGGCGGTGGCTTCGCCGGCGGTGGCGGTGGTTCGGGCGGTGGCTCCTTCGGTGGTCGGTGAGGCCACGATGCCTCCTCTTTCCCAGAAGGATAACCGCAGCCGCCCTGAGGAATTTTCCGACACAATAGTTGTTAGGAATCGTCAACTCGAATAGGAATCGTCAACTCGAAAGGGAATGCTGATGACATTGCTCGCCAGGAATCTTGGACCATACACCACCACGGCCGTGGGTCTCGGTGAAATGCCGCTGACCATCGAAGGTAAACCGGATTTGGAGCAGGCAATCGAGACCATCCATGCCGCTCTGGACGCGGGATGCCGACATATTGATACCGCTTGGGCGTATTACGAGTCGGGTGGTGAGGAACAGACCGGTGAAAAGTTGGTGCATCAGGCCCTCCAATCCTGGAGCGGTCCGCGGCAGGACGTGCTGGTGGCAACCAAAGTCGGGCATTTCAGGAACTTCACCGACGGCAGACCTACGTGGGATGTGGACGGCAGTCCCGAGAACCTGATTCGACGAGGCAAGGAGTCGGCGAAGGCTCTCGGTGTGGACAGCATCGATCTGCTGTACTTCCATCGGCCCGACCCCAAAGTGCCATACGAACAATCCATCGAGGCCATGAAGCAGCTCGTCGATGAAGGTGTTGCCAAAACCATAGGCATCTCCAATGCGAGCGTTGACCAGATCGATATCGCGCTCGGTATTCTCGGCGATGACCTGGTTGCCGTGCAGAATCAGTATTCCCCGGTATTCCGTGAAAGCGAGGACACCTTGGCGTATACGGCCGAAAAGGGTCTGGCATTCGTGTGCTGGAGTCCTCTGGGCGGTTTCCGCAAGGCCAAGGACGATACGGTGTTCGAAGTGTTCCGGCAGGTCGCCCGGCAGCATGGGGTCAGCTACCAGCAAGTAGTGCTTGCATGGGAGCTCAGCAAGGGCAGGCACGTCTTCGTCATACCCGGTGCGCACCGTCCTGCGACGATTCTCGACTCTCTGCAGGCGGGCGAGCTTGAATTGACCATAGACGAATTGGCGAAGCTCGGCTGAGACAGATCTTGACCGCGACCGTATATCGGTCGTGGAAGGCGAAGGAAAACCTGACGAGCGGAAAGCGGCGGCGATTATGAATTCCAGGCGTTCTCGCGCATTGATTATCGTGGATGTGCAACCAACCTTTTGCGAAGGCGGTGAACTGGCCGTCGAGGGTGGTAACGAGACAGCGCGGCGTATCGCGCAGTATGTACGCGAGAGTGGGGGCTCCTACGATTTCGTGGCGACCACGCAGGACTGGCACATCGAGCCTGGCGAGCATTTCTCCGCGACCCCCGATTTCGTGGATAGCTGGCCTCCGCACGGAGTGGCCGGCAGCGCGCAGGCGCGCCTGCACCCGGAGATAGAGGCTTTGGGCATCAGCAACCACTACAAGAAGGGCCAGTATGCGGCCGCCTACTCGGGTTTCGAGGGTGTCTCGCTGGTGGATGATGTGGATGTGCCTTCGCGTGAAGCGGTCGAAGACGCGTGGGAACAGCATCGCAATCTGGAAGATGCACTGCGCCGGCACGGGATCACCGAGGTTGATGTGGTGGGGATTGCGCTGTCTCATTGCGTGAAGGAAACCGCCGTGGACGCGAACAGGATGGGATTCCGTACCAGGGTGTTCAGAGACCTCAGCGTTCCGGTCAGTGAGGAGCTGGGAGTGCAGGCGTGCGAGCAGATGACCGCCGAGGGCATCACGATTGAAGATTCGACTGGCGGTCCTGAAGGCGACCACGGCGATGCGGAGATTCTCGACGACAGCACCGTGCCAAGCCATCATCAGGACGGCACCCCCGTGCCGGTGACCATTCCGATTGACCTCGCGCCCGGTATCAAGGTCGTCTACACGACCAGACTCGGCGGCGGCTCCCACGGCGATTTCGCTTCCTTGAATCTTGGGGCAAAGGCGGCGATGATTTGCTCAATGTGGTTGCCAACCGTATGGCGCTCGCTCAGGAGATAGGCAGAGACCTGTCCTTGGTGAGCCAGGTGCATTCGGGCAAAGCGATAGATGCTGACGAGGTATGGGAACGTAACGCCCCCTATGGCTTTGACGCCAGTGGCTCGTCCTTGCTAACGCAGCTGGAAGGCGGTCTTCAGGAGAATCTCGGCGATGCCGCGCAGCAGGCGGAGGCCTATACGATTGCCGCCGACGGTCAGGTGTCTGCCAGCAGTCATGTTGCGGTCGGTGTGTTTGCGGCGGATTGTCTGCCGGTGTTGATGGCCGACCCCGAGACCGGTCTTATTGCGGCCGCCCATTGCGGGCGAATGGGATTGCTTCGCGGCATCATCGGCGAAACCGTGGACCTGATGGTTGCACGTGGTGCGGATCGTCGGCGGATCGTCGCCACATGCGGCCCATGCATATGCGCTGACTGCTACGAGGTGGGTGAGGCGATAGCTGCGGATTTCGACGAGCATTTCCCGGGGACCAGGACGGTCACACGTTTCGGCGGACCGGGAGTCGACATTGCCGGCGCCGCCGTACAATCATTGCAAAGCGCCGGGGTGACTCAGATCGTATCCTCGCAACCTCGTGTGGACGCCGCCACCCAATATCTCAACGGTGATGAGGAACTGCGCTCGCTGTGCGAATCCGACGGTGGCGAGGCCTTGGATGTGCGTCTGCAGCACATGCGGCACAGTCTGTGCACGCTCGAGAATCCACTGTGGTACTCGCATCGGGCATCGTCGTTGCATAACAGGCCGCAGGAAGGGCGCATGCTCGCCCTCATCATGCGTTCCTAGCCTCCTCGGGCACGGAGTTCCCCCCCCCTGTCGTCGTCGCTAACTGTTTGAGAATCCGAGGTACAGCAGAACATGCATGTTCGGTGCAGATGCAGTCCGAGGTGCCGGTTTGAGGTCTGGAGTTTTTTACGCTGTGTCTTATGAACGCAGACGATGCCAACAGTGCAATGGGTGACGACGTCAAACCCCGCGACCTTGACGGCCAGGAGACCGTTCCGGTGGTCGCGGTGGTGCTGGCCGCAGGATTCGGGACCCGTTTCGATGCTCAGCAGCCCAAGCAGCTGCTGGAAATCGATGGCAAGACACTTGTGTCCTGGTCCGTCGAGGCTTTTGACAAGTGCCCGCAGGTGAGTGATGTGGTTGTTGTAGTGAATCCCCAGGTGCGAGAGCAGGTGGAGCAAGCGCTGAAGGATTACGTCAAAGTGCGTATGGTGATTCCAGGCGGTGCCGAGCGTGCGGACAGTACCATGGAAGCCTTGCAGACATTGTCCTCCGCAGGCATCCCCGCACAGGCGAAGATTCTGATTCACGATGCTGCGCGGCCCTTCGTCACCGGTGATGCCATCATTTCATGCATCGACGCGCTTGACGCATACGATGCGGCCACTTTGGCCGTGCAATCCACCGACACCGTGCTCATCACACATGATTCGGGGGATCGCAGAGTCATCGGGAGCGTGCCGGAACGCGAGAGCACCTTTCGCGCGCAAACCCCGCAGGCCTTCAGGTTCCGTACCATTGTGCGAGCCTACGAGCTCGCCTCCTCCGACGAGGAGTTTCATCCCACCGACGACACGCGTGCGGTGGTCGAGTATCTGCCCGAAGTGGAGGTGGCGGTCGTTGCCGGTTCGCCCGACAACATGAAAATCACCCGCAAAGAGGATATTCCCCGTGCCGAGCACATCGCCGAGGAACGCAAACGGGCCGATGCCAGAGGAGTGGTGCATCGGATGCTCGAACAGGCCTTGGGAGAACCCTCTCCAGGAATCTGAGAACATGCACGGCACCGAAGGCGACGGTTGGACGAGTCATAAACGGCCCGGTGCTTGACAGGCATCGCCGGTGGAAGGAATGGTCTGGCGATGAACCCGCAAAGATTCGACGTTAGTGAACATTTGCACAACGAAGAGGGCGTAGCGGATTCCCTCAAGGCGTGCATCGGATGCTCGCAAGAGATAACTGCACTAAAAGGACAGCTTTTCGGAGAAATTATTGCCTGATTGCTGTCCTTTTAGTGCAGTTATCTCCCAATGGCCTTCCGACGACGGACGTTATTCGATATAGACTTGGGGCATGGAGAAGTTCAACGTCGTGGTTTCCGGGTTCGACCGATATGAGGATGTCGAGGTCAACCCCTCATACGAGGTGCCCAGGGCACTTGAGAATCAGGGTCTGATGCCGCTTTCCGGCGATGACGGCGCTCTGGAAGGCGTGGATGTCACCATCACGGCCGTAAGTCTGCCCGTAAGCTTCTCGCAGGCCTGGCCGATGCTCAGACAGGTGCTTGACCGGGTGCATCCCAACGTGGTGGTGGCGACAGGCTTGAAGCACGCCGCGCGTGGAATCGCCCTCGAACGATGCGCCACCAACCTTCGTGACGCGTCAAACGACGAGCACGACCAGAGTACCGGTGACCTGATTCCCGTTAGGCCCGACGGCCCGGCCGCGTACTGGACCCGACTGCCTCTGCGCTCCATACTCTCCGATTTCAGTTCGCATGGCATTCCCGCGACCCTGAGTTCGGATGCCGGTACCTATGTGTGCAACAGCCTGTTCTACAATCTGCTCAACTGGACCTCACAACAGGAGCATGTGCTTTCAGGCTTCGTCAGTTTCCCTCTCGTCAACGAGTCCGCGAGTCACGAATACGGCCTGCCGTTGAAACAGCAGATAGCTGCAGGGCAGGCGGTCGTCAGCAGGAGCGTGCGCTACTTCCAGGAGCCGACCGCGTCGGATATTCTGCTGGTGTGAGATGCTGGCGCGAATCCGTCGGGAGCGTTGCGAATCGACTGCACGGAGGCTGTGCGGCGTGTTGCGCTGAGAATGTGTCGGATGGAAATCATTGAAGAACTTTTCGCGTTTTGTGAGCTACAGTGCTGACATGGATGTACGTCGGCTAATGGGCGGTCGGCGCAAGCACAGTGATGGTGACAGGAGTGAATATGGCGGACAATTTTCCGATTGCGTTACGCGGCTATGACAAGGAACGGGTGGATGCCGCGCTTTCCGGTCTGCAGGAGAACATAGCGCGTCTTAGGGAACAGATACGTGCGTATGACGAGCGCGTGCTGAAATTGGAAGCCGAACTGCAGGAGGAGAAGGCAAGGAAGAGCAAAGGGTCGAAGGACTCGTTCGCGTCTCTGGGCGCCAACGCACAGCAGCTTCTGGCTTCCGCCGAGCAGACCAGCACGGAACTGCTCAACCGTGCCAAGCAGGATGCCGCCACCACTCGACGTTCGGCGCAGGAGGAGGCGGATACCCTCATCAATAACGCGAAAATCGATTCGCGTCGTCTGATGGACGAGACGCAGGCCAAATCCAAGTCGATTATCAGCAATGCCGAGGATCAGGCCAAGACGATTACGACCGCCGCACGGCAGCAGGCTGAACAGCAGAAGTCCAGCGCCGCCAAAACCGTCGCCGAGCAGCGTCAGGCACTTGACTTGGAACTGCAGAATTCACGTGAGGAGCATACGAAGCGTCTGGCTGCGGAACGGGCGTCCCAGGAGCATGAGATTTCCGTCTCTCAGGCTGAAGCGGCTCGCAAGATCGCGGAACAGCGCCAGCAGGCTGATGCCGAGATCACCCGGCTTAAGGGAGAGGCCAACGACCAGATTCAACAGGCGCTTGCCGAAGCGAACAAGCGTCTGGGCGATGTGCGCGAGCAGGTCTCGAAGACCCTGACGGACGCCAAGCGCAAGGCGGGCGAGATCACCGACGATGCACGCGCCAAAGCCCAGCAGATTGTGGACGAGGCTGTCGTGACACGTGCGGATACGATGTCCAAGGTCTCCGCAGAGGTTCAGCAGATTCGTGCGGATATTTCGGCTCAGCAAGATGAGGCCACGGCGAAGGTCAACGAACTGCTCAAGCATCTCGAAGAGCGCAGGGTGCAGACGGCAAAGGAGACCGAGGACCTTCTTGGCCAGGCCAAGGCCTCCCGTGAGGAGGCGGACGCATATGCGGCGGAGAAACGTGCCCAGGCCGAGCATGAATCAGCGGCCATGTTGCACAAGGCCGAGGAGCAGGCTCAAGCCTTGGTCGATGAACGCCGTACCGCCGCTCAGGAGGAGCTGGAAGGTCTGAACGGCAGAATCGCCAAATTGCAGCAGCGCGAGGCGACCATCACCGCAAGGGTCGATGAGCTGCGCTCCATCTTCGCAAAGTCCTTCGGGGCATTTTCCTTGGACGACGACTCGTCGCAGGACGCATCGCACAATTCATCGCGCAATTCATCGCGCAATGAGGACTCCGGCAAAGCGGGGGACCAGGAATCCGAGCAGGGTCACGAGGACGGCCCCGATGTGCCGGTTGTGAACAAGGTGCCTGACCAGGACAACGACTGAGACGAGAACCGTGTGGTGAATGCATTCCAGGTCGTAACTGTACGAAGAGGCATATGAAGCGCGAGAATTACGTGGCTTCATGTGCCTCTTTGCACAGTTGCCTAACGTTGATACTGGCTTTCACTAGTGAGGCCTTGACTCTTGCCTGTTCTCCCTGCCTGAGCTTGATAAACGATCGATTGAATTGCTTCGTCGTTTCAAAGCGATCTATCTTCACTGGCTTTTCCCAGACAAGTTATCAAGATATTGACCGATGTCGCTGGCTGGCACGGATGTGGTTTCGCCGTCGCGTAGTTCGCCCTCCGCTTTATCGATGTCTGCTAGCAGCCGTTCGGTAGGGACGAAGGAATCGTCGTCAATGACGATAGGGTGTCCGTTAATGAAACGTCGCAAATCATTTTCAACGAGTGTGCCGAGCGAGATACCCAGGCGCTGCGCACGGCGACGTGCCGCATCCTTGATGTCTGCATCCAACCTGATGGTCAACGTTGTAGAATTACTCATAATGATAAAGGTAACACAAAGCGAGTGCATACGTCAATTATTGAGCCGGTATAAACGTGATATAGGATGGCACAGGGATCATCCGATACGGGCGATAAGCACTGTCCGTATGAGCACTGTGTGGGGAGTGCCGTGCGGATGAATCATATGTAAATGAATTATGTGTAGATGAAGGAATAACATCAAATGACAGATACCCTTAAGCCCTTGGATCAACAGACGCTGACCGGGTTGAATACGCAATTCGCTTCGAGCTCCGCCAACAGAGTGGCGATGAATGCGGTGACGGCGGCAGGCATAGGCGAGGTCTCCCGCAATTACGACAGATCCCGTCTGCTTCAACGTCGCTTCTCCGTGACGGTCGATAACGGGGAGGTGACCTCGCAGGAGCGTTCGGGCCGTTGCTGGCTGTTCAGCTCGCTGAACGTAGCACGGTTCATCGCCAAGCGCGCGCTGAATCTCAAGGAATTCGAGTTTTCGCAGAACTATGCGATGTACTTCGACAAGCTGGAGCGCATCAACTATTTCGTACAGGACGTCGCGGCGCTGATACGTCAGGGCGAGCCCAGCGATTCCCGTCTGATTCAGCATCTGCTGCAGGACGTGATGGGTGACGGCGGACAGTGGACGATGGCCATGAACGTCTACACCAAGTATGGTGCGGTGCCGAAGGATCTCTTCCCTGAGACAGCGTCATCCAAGAACACCACCGAGATGAATCATCAGCTCCGTGCGCTGCTGCACCAGGCCGTTGCCCATATGTATGCCGAGGGCGCCGACATCGAGCGCATCATGAAGGACACCGTCGAGGCTGGGCATCGCATGCTCACCATCCACCTCGGCACGCCGCCGACGAGCTTCGACTGGGAGTGGACCGATGCGGATGGCGAGTTCCACAGGGATGGCAGCGTCACACCGCAGCAGTTCTGGCACAAGTATGTGGACGCCGGTCTCGAGGACTATGTATGCCTCGTGGACGACCCTCGTGCGGAACATCCCAAGGGGCGCAAAATCGGCATCGAGCATCTGGGCAATGTCGTCGGTGGTGCTGCAACCGAGTATCTGAACGTTCCCGGACAGTTCATGAAGGACTGTGTGCGCAAGATTCTCAGCGAGCAGGGTATTCCGGTCTGGTTCGGCGCGGATTGCCACCCGATGATGGACCGGAAGAACGGCGCATGGGCGACGGATCTTTTCGAATACGGTCGCGTCTACGGCGTCGATTTCGATTTGGACAAGGAGCAGCGTGTGCGCTTCGCCGATTCGGCGATGAACCACGCGATGGCGTTCGTCGGTGTGGATGTCGCTGACGACGGCTCCACCACCCGCCGCTGGAGGGTGGAGAACTCATGGGGATGCAAGATCGCCGATAAGGGCTACTTCACGATGGACGACCCTTGGTTCAGCGAGTTCGTGTATGAGGTCGCCGTACCGAAGTCGATGCTGCCGAAGGAATATCTTGACGCTCTCGAAGAGCCTGCCATCATGCTTCCTGCCTGGGACCCGATGGGTGCGCTCGCCTGAGCGAATGCCCCGAACGGCAACAAGTCGACAAGGGCTTGGATGAAGATGCGCATGACGATGCGAGTGGCTGTGACATGTCAGCCCCTCACCGTCGTGCGCATCGTCATATGCGCAGTGTGGATGGAGTATGGATGGAGTATGGATGTTCGGTGCGCGAAGGCCTTGACATCCGCTATTGTGGGGAGTCGCGATATCAGGGCTCCTCGCAGTGAGAGAGCCCGGACAAGCTGTTGACAATAGTCGGTCGTTGAGGAGATGTGATGGCGGAGCTGCGTGGGCCTGACAGTTCGGAAGATGTGAAGCGTCGACGGTTGGGCGAACAGGCGGTCTTTCCCGAAACCGTCGACGTGAACATTCGTCAGCTCGATCCCATTCCGGCTCCGCGTTCCTTCATCAAGGAGCTGCCATTGGGCGCGGAACAGGCGAATCTGGTTCTGAAATCCCGCCACGATGTACGTCATGTGCTCGGCGGCAGCGATGATCGCCTTCTGGTGATCGTAGGGCCCTGTTCCATTCATGATCCCGCGGCCGCCAAGGACTATGCGCGCCGCCTGGCCACCGTCAGCCATGAGCTTGGCGACCGTCTGGTCATGGTGATGCGCGTGTATTTCGAAAAGCCCCGAACCACCGTTGGATGGAAGGGCCTTATCAACGACCCTGATCTCGATGGCACGTACGATATCCGCAAAGGCATGTGGCTCGCCCGCAGAACCCTGCTCGATGTGCTCGACGCGGGCATACCGGCCGCCACTGAATGGCTGGACCCGATCACTCCGCAGTATCTCTCGGACGCGGTGAGCTGGGGTGCCATCGGTGCGCGCAACACCGAAAGCCAGGTCCATCGTGAATTGGCCAGCGGACTGTCGATGCCGGTAGGCTTCAAGAATTCGACGGACGGCAACGTGAAGGCTGCAGCCGATTCTTGTTTTGCTGCCGCATCAGAGCATCACTTCCTGTCCATCAACCTCGACGGCCATGTCATAGCCGCCGAGACGCGGGGTAATCCGGATTGCCACCTGATACTTCGTGGTTCCTCACACGGTCCGAACTATGATGCGGAATCGGTCCGCAGCGCGATGCAGGCTCTGGGCCGTTCCCAAGCCAGCGGGCCGAGTCTGCACGGGCTCATCATCGATGCAGCGCATGGCAATTCCGGCAAGGACGAAGTCATCGAGGCCGATGTGGTCGAGCGCATCGCGGCAAGGCTTGCCGCAGGCGAAACCGGAATTTCGGGCATCATGATGGAAAGCTTCATCGAAGCGGGCAATCAGCAGCCGGCTCCCCTGTCGCAACTCGTATACGGGAAATCGGTGACCGACCCTTGCATTCCCTGGGAACGCACCAATCAGCTCCTGCACACATTGGCAGATGCCGTGACCTCGCGACGTCACCTGGAATCAGGCAGATAACTGCACCATCAGTGAAGTTCAATCAGCATAATTAAGGGAAATAACTTCACTGATGATGCAGTTGTCTCTGTTGGGTACACTAGGTCGGGAATGGAGGAGCCGATGGATGGCAGTCGCACCGAGAATGAATCCGAGCAGCATGACGCCGTACGCAAGGCGATAGCCGCCGGGGAGAATCCCCTGTCGATCGACGGGGTTCCCCGTTGGGAGGATGAAGTCGGCATAGACCCCATCGTCAACCGGCGCGTGCTGGAACTCGACCCCTTGCCCACACCGGCTCGTGTACTCAGCGATCTGCCGCTGACGCAGGCTTCGCGCGATGTGGTCGCATATTCGCGCGATGAATTGCGTGCCTGCCTCTACGGGCAGGACGATCGGCTGCTGGTGATCGTCGGCCCCTGCTCGGTTCATGATCCTCGTGCGGCCCTCGACTATGCTCAACGCCTGGCACGTCTGAAGAAGGAGCTCGAAGGGGAACTGATGATCGTGATGCGGGTGTATTTCGAGAAGCCGCGCACCACCGTCGGATGGAAGGGGTTGATCAACGATCCGGACATCGATGGCAGCCATCGCATCCGCAAGGGTCTGCTTCTTGCGCGAAAGATTCTTCTGGACGTTCTGAGCACAGGACTGCCTGCGGCGACGGAGTTTCTGGAACCGACATCCCCGCAGTTCATTTCCGATGCCATCACCTGGGGGGCGATTGGCGCTCGCAACACCGAAAGCCAGATTCACCGCCAGCTCGCCAGTGGTCTGTCCATGCCCGTCGGCTTCAAGAACGCCACCGACGGCAGCGTGAAGGCCGCTGTGGACGGGTGCTTCACGGCAGCACAGCAGCACACCTTCTTCGGCATTGACCACGAGGGACGTGCGGCGGCCGTCGAGACGCTCGGCAACCCGGATTGCCATGTGGTCCTGCGTGGTTCGTCGCACGGCCCGAATTTCGACCAGGCTTCGGTGCGTGAGGCCATGAAGAGCGTGCGGAGGGAGTTGCCCGCGCAATCAGCCGCCGCGCATGGCCTGGTAATCGATGCCTCCCACGGCAATTCCGGCAAGGACGAGCACCGTCAGATGCAGGTCGTGCGCAATATCGCCTCGCGTATCGCCGCAGGGGAGCAGGGCATCACCGGTCTGATGATGGAGAGCTTCATCGAGGGCGGCAATCAGCCCGCCGCACCCCTCGCTCAGCTGGTGTACGGCAAGTCCATCACCGACAGGTGTATTTCCTGGCCGGATACCGAACGGCTTCTTCGGGAGTTGGCCGATGCGGTCAGCACTCGCCGATGGAATTAGGCGCAAGACGAACCGTATACACGCGCTCCTTCGTTTCCGGTATTCCCCCGGCTATGCTCGAATGAGCGTAGAACAGGAGAATTGGTATGACGGAACAGCAAGGCACTGAAACTTCACGGCAGGTCGGCGCTTCGCAGCAGGCGGTGGCGATTATCGGCGCTCTGGAAGAAGAAGTGAATCTTATCGCCCGGTCGCTTCATGACGTCGAGCACATGGAAGCCTCACGACGGGCGGGTCTCGACGTGGTCAGCGGGACGCTTCACAAGGATGACGGCGGCGACATCAGGGTGGTCGCGACGGTTGGCGGCATGGGCACGGTCAACGCCGCAGCGACGACGCAGCATCTCATCGACGTGTATCGGCCCGGAGCGGTCATCTTCTCCGGTATAGCGGGCAATCTGAATCCTTCCCTGCATATCAACGATGTGGTGCTCGGCGGCACCTTGCGCTATCTGGATTCGGATATGCGTCTTATCGGGCAGTTCGCACCCAAAACCGAGGAATTCCATTCCGACGGTCATCTGCTGGATGTGGCCGATAGAGCGCTGTCGCAGATGGACATCACCCATATCGTGGGCATCATCGCCTCAGGCGATTATTTCGTCGATACTCCGGAGAAGACGCAACAGGTCGTCCGGGAGACCGGTGCCGACGCGGTGGAGATGGAAGGCGCGGCCGTCGCTCATGTCGCCGCACGCAACGAGGTGCCGGCTCTGGTGATCCGTGCGCTCAGTGATAACGCCGATACCGATTACGAGGTGTTCAAGGAATTCGACATCAGCGAATATGCGGATACCGCCGCGCGTCTGGTCATCCGGATTCTCACGCAGCTCTGAACCTGAGACAAATGACTTTTCGGCGTGTATGGGGCCATCTAATACGATAACTGCACTAAAAGGACAGCTTTTCGGAGAAATTTTTACCATATTGCTGTCCTTTTAGTGCAGTTATCTAACTCTCTGGTGTCGCACACGCTCGGGGCGGCCGGGAACATCCGTGAACTTGCGGTGGTCGGCAACTGCGTGTAGAGTCGCACGATGTAAACCACAGACCGTTGGTTGGAACTATTTGGTTCACGAAGTTTGGTTCGCCAAGCCATCGCAGGTTGAGATTGATTGCCCTTCACGGGTGTTCGTGGCGCGAGAGCGCAAAACGAACCGAGATTGATGCTCCGCCTGCGTGCGGGGCTTTTTTATTGCCCTGATTTGCGCTTATCAGATGTGCGTGCATCACTGGTTGCGAATGCAATCCGATTGACGGCCGCTTTAGGAAGGAACGCCATGAAAAGGCCCGAAAAGGAAGAGGTGGTTGCAGAGCTTACGGGTAAATTCCGTGATGCCGACGCAATCCTGCTCACCGAGTACCGCGGGCTCAGTGTCCCGCAGATCGCAGACCTGCGTGACAAACTAGGCCGCGATACTTCCTATGCCGTGGCGAAGAACACGCTCGCACGCATTGCAGCCAAGGAGGCTGGTGTAGACGGACTCGACGAATTGCTCGCCGGACCCACCGCCATCACCTTCGTCAAGGGCGATTATGTCCAGGCAGCAAAGACCTTGCGTGACTTCAACAAGGCAAACAAACAGCTCGTCGTCAAGGGCGGTTTCGCAGACGGAACCATCTATGACGCCGAGGGTGTAACCAAGCTCGCGGATCTCGAATCCCGCGAGGTTCTGCTTTCCAAGATGGCCGGCGCGCTCAAGGGCACGATGGCCAAGGCGGCATTCGCCTTCGTCGCACTGCCTACCAAGGCCGTACGTACGATCGATGCGCTGCGCGAGAAGCAGGAGCAGGCCGCCTGATAATCACCGCGGTGTATTCCGTGGCTTTGGCTGTCTCACTGGTAACAACAAGAAGATGTGGCGATTCGCACCGTAGGGTGTGGAATCGTATGAATGAAAGGAAGCCATTATGGCTAAGCTCTCTGCTGATGAGCTCCTTGACGCGTTCAAGGAAATGACCCTGGTCGAGCTCTCTGACTTCGTCAAGAAGTTCGAGGACGAATTCGACGTCGAAGCTGCTGCTCCCGTAGCCGCCGTCGCCGCTGCCCCCGGTGCAGCCGCAGGTGCTGCCGAGGAAGAGAAGGATGAGTTCGACGTCATCCTGTCCTCCGTCGGTGACAAGAAGATCCAGGTCATCAAGGCCGTTCGCGCCCTGACCAACCTTGGTCTCGCCGAGGCGAAGGGTCTCGTTGACTCAGCTCCTAAGGCTGTTCTCGAGAAGGCCAAGAAGGAAGACGCCGACAAGGCCAAGGCCGCTCTCGAAGAGGCCGGCGCGACTGTCGAACTCAAGTAGTTATCGCTGTCCAAAACCCCGCATGCGCTCACTGTTCCTTGCGAATGGCGAATGTACGCGGGGTTTTTGCATGCGTACGCACAATTTGAGAGCTGACGATGTCAATATATGTCGGTGTCTGTCGTTTGTGTAGGGATTTCTGCGATGAGATACCGTCCGTCTGATTCACATTGACGGAATTCCTCGGAAATTCGCCCCATCATGCGCGGTTGTACATAGAAATCCCTACACAAACGCAACTTATGTATGTCTTCGGTCTCAAAACCCCTCGAATTTGCAATACGGCAGCTATTTCACGGCTAGCGAAGCCTCTGATGCGGTCAAGGGGGTGCAAGAGTGGTGTCGAATTCAATGATTATGGGAGAATGCCGCCAATATCCCTCACCATCCAGTGTTTTCATGACACAATGACAGGTAGTGTGTAGTCTTGGACATTTTTCAGGGAGGACGACAGCAGTGAGTGGTGAGCAGCGACCGTCGCAGCAGTGGATCGTCAAAGTCAGTGGTGCGGAAGACGTCTCAGTGGCGCCTGGCGAGAGTATCGAAATCGGCAGAAAGCCGATGCGTCCCATAGCGGGCGATGATGTCCGGCGTCTTGATGTTCCGGACAGCACCAAATCCATGTCGAAACGTCATGCCGTTTTCACGGTGACGGTTTCGGGTTCGGCGACGCTTCGTGACTGTGGCTCCACGAACGGTTCCTACATCGTGCGCAACGACGGCGGTTTGATCAGGGTGCCCCTGGATACCGACTTTCTGCTCCCGCGTTCGCCGATGCGTTTCCAGTTCGGGGACGTGCCCGTCGATTTCGTCAAAGTCTCGGTCGCCCGCGACGATAAGCCAGCTCAGAGCGTTGCCGACCTGTTTACCTATGCCACGTCCGAAGCGGCCAAAGAACCGGATGCCGCAGATATGTCCGTTGATGACATCCTGGACCTGCGTGCCGGTGAACCGACGAGCGCATTCGACGCCAGCAGCGTGCGAAGCAGAATTCATGCCCTGCACGACCAGGCGATAAGGGACCAGCAGGAGTATGGCCAGGAGCCGTCCGAGGGCGATGCCGCGCATCCTCTGCAGAACAACAGCGTTCAGGCCGGTATCCAGGCGAAGTTGTCCGGCGCTCCGGAGTCACAGGAGCAGTCCCGGGAACAAGGGCTGTCGGATGCCGCCCATGATGAGGCGGAGAGCACCACGGTCATGTCACCTATCCGCGATGGCGCAGCGAAGGCCGTCGCTGCTTCGTCACCGTCTTCCAACCCTCTGGCGGGAACCCAGTCAGATGACTCCGGGCAGCGGGATGATGAGCAGACGACCAGGAGCGACGGACAGGCCGCAGGCGAGGACATCGCCACGGGTGAAGGCGCCGACGATGCCGAGGGCGCTGACGAGAATCGAGTCCCAGCGGCAGGCTCCGAGCCGCAGCTGGCGGATGTTCAGGCTGCCCCCTCACATGACCAGGAATCATCCGGGTCGGAGGATACCGTGCCTGCGGATGACGTTGCGAACCCCGCGGACCATGCACAGCGCGATCTCTTCGCCGACGCGTTGGATGGCGTATTCGCCGGTGATGCCGGTGATGCCGGTATTCAGGAAGGCAATGTGAAGAGTGCGGCAGCGAGCGCGGACAACGATTCCGCGACGATGCTGCCAACGGCGGTGGCTCAAGGTGCCGCAGCGGCACAGACGGCCGCGAATGCCGTGCACTTCGAACCCCTGGCGGCCGCTCGGCTTTCGTCGCAGGAACAGTCCCGTGAGCAGGAAGCCTTCGAACATTCGGATGCGGGTCAGCCGACGAGCGCGGTTCTGCAGTCCTCGGCGATATACGAGCCGGGCTCTGTTTTTGAGCGTGTGTCTCAGGGCGATTTCGACCAGCACCAGCCTGTGGTGGAAGTGGAGGGCATGACCTCCGACGATGCCCGGAACACCAGGGATTTCGCGGAGCAGTTCGAGATGGCCAAACACCCGGAGCTGCTGCCTTTCCTGGCCATGAATGTGGCTTTATACGACGATTTGTATGCCTGGCTGTCTGCTCAAGGCAATCAAGATGTGGATACCGCCCTGTCCAAGAACAAGGGATATCAGGAGTATTTGGCGGCGACACGGAAGTGAGTAATGAATGAGTGAATCACAGGGTATCTCCGAGACGGAAGCAACGGGCGCGCCGAGTAATGAGCCGCTTTCGCTTGAACGCATTCGTCAGTGGCGCCGCTCATACCAAGCGGGCGTCGGTTCCACACCTCTGGAGGATATTTCACAACTCTCCGCCAGCCTCGACCTGACCCATGCACACCCTTCCGGCATAGCGCAGCTTTTCGCCAGCGGGCAGGTGCATCTGGATGGACTGTTCCGTGATAACGGCATGCTGAGAGCTGCGAACCGTCGTTTGGAACGGGTGTTGGATGACAGGGCAACCAAGGAACGCATCAGCGGCTGCGCCGAATTGTCGCTTATCATCGGAGTCGCCACATGGCAGGGCAACTCCATGCCGGTGCTGCTGTACCCCGTGACCATCGAGAGAAACGCGGCCTCCTTCTCCAAATCATCCATCCGCTTCACCGGCAAAGTCGGCATCAACAGCGCTCTGGTGTCCGCACTGCGCGAACGAGGAATCGGGATAGATTCGAAGGAGCTTTTCGACTCTTCTCATTACGAGGGCGGAACGCCTGAGACATCCGCCCTGTTCAGTGTGATTTCGGGGCAGGCGCAGCATCTGATTCAGGACTTCACCATTGACCGTAAGGTGATTCTGGGCTGCTTCGTAGAGCCCTCTGCTCTGCTGATGGGTGAGAGCCTGCAGATCATCGACGACCTTGAAGACGGCCCCTTGGGCAATACGGTTCTGGACGCGCTGGCGGGTGACCGCAAGTCCATCGAGGAACTCAGTCATCAGGAAGTGCCGGAATTCAGTCCTTTCGACGCCGATCCCCATGCGGAATTCGATATAGGCGATGTAGACAACTCCGTGAGATACGCCTCCTTCCTGGCCGCGGCAGGCAAGTCCGTATTCGTCGACGAACCTAATGGCAAGGCGGGCGCAGTGCACGCTGCGGCAATCGCCTCGCGGTGCGTGATGAATGGCAGAAGCGTGCTCTACGTGCCCTGTGTGGCAGATCAGAAGAGGCAATTCGCTCAGGAACTGCGCAGCAGCGAAATGAACGATTTGATGCTGGACATCACCGAAGGCGATACCAACAAGGCCATAGACCGCCAGCTCATCAACGCGGTGGGATTCCAGCCGGGGAGCGCTTCGGCGCATTTCGACCAACTCGCCGACGAGCTTGTCGGCGTGCGTTCACGGCTCACCCGGTATCTTGGTGATTTGCACGGGATTAGCGAGCAGTGGGGCGTCAGCGCATACCAGACCATTCAGAATCTGGCCAATATCGCCGCGCTGCCCTCTCATCCGGCAACGCACGTCAGGTTGAGTCCGCAGACCACGCGAAGCCTGGTCTCTTCGATGAAGCAGTGGTGTCAGAAACTCGAGCGTGCCGCAGAACTCGGAGAGTTCACCATCGGCCCGGACGACACGGCGTGGTATCACGCAGGGCTGTTCACCGAGGATGAAGCCGTGGGCGCGTATGAGCGCGTGGTGCGGATGCTGGAGAACCTGCTCCCCGCCACACGCACGCAGGTCGCCGCGACGGTCAACACCTGCGGTTTCCCCGTTCCCGCAACAGCCCAGGACTGGAGCCGGCAAGTCGCCGTCCTCAAGAATCTCAGGCGCGTGCTCGACGTGTTCCAGCCGGAGATTTTCGAACGCGACATCGCCGCGATGATAGAGGCATCGAAGTCGAAGGCGAAGCGCAAGACCGAAGGCACCTCGATGGGATTCTGGGAGCGCCGCCGTCATGTTAAGGAGGCCAAGAGTCTGCTGAGAGCGGGCGCGCAGGTCGAGAATCTGCACGATGCCCTGGTCGTCGTGGCCAAGCAGTCGGCGCAGTGGCGCACCCTGGTGCCTCATGGAGGCTGGCCCGTTCTACCGAATCGTCTGGATGACATCATCGAGACCGAGGATGCGGTCTCACGCGATATGACCGCCCTGAACGTCGTTCTTGCATCCACGCCTGAAGGCGGTGATTTGGAGTCCATCGGCCTCAACGATGTGGAGAACAGACTCAGGCGCTTGTTCGAGGACCATCTGGCTCTCGAATCCTTGCCTGAACGCAGCACGCTCGAACGCGATTTCCAGACCATGGGGCTCGGTGAGCTGGTGGAGGATCTGCACGCACGTCGCGTCAAACGTGAAGGTGTCGCGGCGGAACTGCAACTCGCCTGGTGGACCACCGTCTTCGAGGACATCGTACGTTCCTCGGCAATCATCTCGAACCAGGACGGTTCGGCCTTGTCCAATGCCGCCGAGCGCTTCAACCAAGTCGATACCGAGCATGTGCGCAGCGTGGGCGCGATGGTCGCTCAGGAGGCTACCAGGAGGCTTTCGGAACAGCTGTTCGCGCGTACCCAGGAAGCGAATCAGCTGCACACGCTGCTTGCCGGGAGACATAAGCTGCCGCTGAGCAAGTTGCGTCAGGCGCATCCGACCCTGTTCTCTGCCGCCAAGCCCATTCTGATAGCTACTCCCGCAACGCTTGCGGCTCTCACCGAGCCCGAACAGCTGACCGATGTGGCCATAATCGATGCAGCTGCCCACGTCCCGTCGATCGAGTTGCTGAGCATTCTCAGCCGTGTTCGTCAGGTGGTCGTCATCGCCCATGGTCCGACGGTGACCTCGGAGGGTCTCAAGGCATTGATGGGCATGCTGATACGAGTTCCCGTGCGTACCAGGCCCGATCGCCGAGCGCCGCAGTTGTCGGGCTTCCTGCGCGACCATGGCTATGGCGAGCTGCAGGTAGACCCGGCTTCGGAGAATGCTCGCGGAGTGGTGACGTACACCCGTGTCGAAGGCAGCGGCGTCCCGGTGATGTCCTCGGGGCTGGTCGAATCCAGCCAGCAGGAGATCGACAAGGTCGTCGAGATGCTCAGGCATCGTGCGCGCAGCTTTACCATCGTTCCGGCCTCCTATCTGCTCAGCGTGGTGACCTTGTCTCCCACTCACCGCACCAGGTTGGGTGCGGAGTTGAAGTCATGCGCGGCAAAGGACAAGGCTTTCGGGGCTTTCCTTAGACATGTCAGAATCATCGGACTCGACGAGGTGGCGGGTGCGCGGGCGAGCGACGTGATTCTGTCCCTCGGATTCGCCAAGACCATGCATGGTCGTCTGTTGCAGCAGTTCGGCGAGCTTGAGGGCGAAGGTGGTCAGGGAATGCTTCTTGACGCTTTGGCGCTTGCCAATCGCAACCTTGATATCGTCAGTTCCTTCTCATCGCAGGACCTGGAGGACGAGCGAATTCACCAATCCGGGCCGCAGCTGCTGAAGGTGCTGTTGGCCTGGGCGGAGCAATTGAATCATGCAGGTACCGAGGGGCTTCCCGTCGCGCATGAATCGGGTTCCGATATTCTCCTCAACGATCTTGCGGAGCGCATCAAGGCAAGAGGTCTGCAGGTAGCCGTTGATTACGGCAGCGAGAAGGGGCCGAGGATTCCGCTGGTCGTGGGAATCAAAGGCAAGGCCTTCGGACTCGCCGTTCTGACCGACAACGCTGATTTCATGAGCATTCAATCGACTCGGGCACGGCATCGTTTCATCACGGAGGATCTGCAGATGCTCGGCTGGTCAGTCATCACGGTCTGGAGTGTGGCTGCATTCGTGAATCCCGAGAAAGAGGTGGACCGCATCGTCGCTCAGCTGGCCCAGATGTATGGTGATCTTCAATGAGCGCAGCAGGGCAGCCCTCTTCACCGAGGAAAGCGCACAGGCGTGTGGTTCTGAAAGGCACCGAACGCTTCGACGCGGACGGCGTGAAGGAAGAACCGGGTGACATGACAACGAAAAGCGCCCAGGACGCCGATGACGATCAGCGTATCCTGGGCGAGCTTCCACCTCACTGGGGTGTGTTCAGCGCAGAGAAGGATTGATGGCGCTCGGACTGCTCGGCGAACCGTTGTTCAACTGGTCGCGAATCTCCTGAAGCAGCACGACGGTCTGTTCTTCCGGGCTGGGCTCTGCCGGTGATTCCTCTTCCTCGACTCCGGTGGCGGCGCGGGTCATATCGCGCAGCTTGTTGATCGGCAGAATAATGCAGAAGTACACGGCGGCGGCGACGATCAGGAAGTTGATGATTTCACCGATGATCGCACCGAATGAGATGGTGGCGCCGTTGTAGGTCAGGGTCAGCAGCTTGGACATGTCGGCCTTGCCGAAAATCATGGCGATCAGCGGGCTGATGAAGGACTTGACGATGGAGTTGACCACGGCGGTCACGGCGGCGCCCATGACCACGCCGACAGCCATATCAACCATGGAACCGCGGGAGATGAACTTCTTGAACCCTCCCAGAGGGCCCTTGTCGGTCAATGCGGAAAGTTGCTGTGAAGCGTTGAGGGCCTTGTCGGTCATGCTGTGCGACGAACTTCTTGAAGCCATGATTGCTCCTTCTACGGCATAATGCCGTGCTAAACAATGAATCTACAAATGGATCTCACTGCCATATTATGGTCGAATGTGACTGTTTCGTGTGTTGAATCGCTCAAACATGAGGAAACTCACTAATGCGTGGTCACTGCAAGGATGGGCCGTGAGCTCTGATGGGATATGACGGCCAATGCATCCTGTGGGGGCAGTGCGAACTCCACCGAGGCGTAGCCTGCCTCCTCGTCGCGCACGGCGGAGAACAGTCCGGAATCCCCGTCTTCTTCCGGGAAGCTGACCACCAGCGCTTCCTCGCTGAGCGAGCAGGGCTCCTCTGACGTTCCGAAATCAGCAGATTCATCAACGGGTGAGGTCTCTTCGGTTGCCTCGTCCGGAGTCGTCTCGCCCTTCGACGCACATGTTCCTGACGTGACCAGTCGGACCTTTTCGCCGATTCGCAGGTCGCCGGGGAGGCTGGCAAGCCTGATGCGAATCTTCGTCAGGCCTCGTCCCGCCTCGACACTGGTGGTCAGTGCCTCCCGGTAGATTGCCTGTCCTTTGGCGATGTCGATAAGCGCCGTGAGATGCGCTCCTTCGCTCTCGGCAGTCAGCGCGCCTCGCAGGGCATCATTGCGCGGCGCCTGAACCTGCACCAGTGAAGACCCGTCGAGGATGTCGCCACGTCGTATATCTCGTCTGGCCACGAGCAACGGCACGGTGTCCGCGCTCAACGCGGATATATATTGCATCAGGGAATACACGCACAGCGCCAGCAGCACGGCACAGACGAGGCGGCGCAGGTGATGACGAATTCGTCGGTGTTTGAGACCGTCGGTGATGGGGAGGTCGGCACGACCTAAGCGGAAAGGCAACATAGCGCTATATTGCCGCCACGCGGAATATGCCACTGCCTGGATTGGGTCATGTGGACGAATGGGACGACATGCACAATCAGCGGCGCGGCGCTCGCGTGAATCGAAGCTGGATGAACCCGCTTGGCATGTAATGGCTCGCCAAACACGATAACTGCATCAACAGGACAGCTTTTCCGAGAATTTTTCCCAGATTGCTGTTCTTTTGATGCAGTTATCTACAACAGCGCAGGCGCGCCGCCTCCTGTTACTTCTTGGAGCTGCTCGAACCGCCGTCGGTCCGGTAGAATCCATGCCCTTTGAACTCTATGGGTACTGCGGAGAAGACCTTGCGCACCTGTTGTTCCCCGCAACGAGGGCATACGGTTATAGGCTCGTCATCGAATGACTGATATTCGGTGAAATCATACTGGCAGTTCTTGCAACGGTAATGGTAGGTAGGCACCGCTTCCGTCCTTCGTTAACTATTCGGCGTTCATCTTGGCGGCGTCCTGTGAGGGCGCTTGCTTCCAACACCGTATTATTGCACTTCTTCGCATCCTACGGCATCCGAGTGGCTAGGAGCGTGAAACCGTCTGGAGTGAGTACGCCGTCCATGCGCACATCATGCGGTTCCGCGGGCAGGGTTTCCTTCTGGAATTCCCATGGCCAGCAGACGGCAAGCGTCAATGCCGTGGGGGAGCGATGCCGCAGCGCCTGATCGTACCAAGCGGCTCCACGCCCCAGCCGGTTGCCTTGACGGTCCACCGCCAGAGCCGGGACGAGGATGATATCCGCCTTACTCAGAATCTCGGGAGGGAGCACCTCCGAATCGGGTTCTTTGGGTCGATGCGTACCCGCGTCCTTAAGAGAACCCATATCGTCGAGTCTTCCCCACAGCAGCTCCCGTCCTGTGCCAAGTCGGGGCACCAGCAGCGTGTGACCGCTTTCCAACAGCCAATCCAGCAAGGGGAGCGTCGAGGCTTCCGTGCCCATGGAGACATAGGCCGCCACCGTGCCGACGGACGATGCCAGCGACGATTTGCGCAGGGTGTCACGTATGCGCAGTCCGGCTTGCAGGCGAACGGCGTCGCCGAGACCTTCGCGCAGCGACAGCGCCTTGCTTCGCGCCGCGTCTTTGGTCTCGTGCATTCCTTGAACAGCATCCATATGCCCGTTGTACCAGCAGGTACGGTAACGCCGAGGTGTCATGGGGCATCTGGCATGGGCATCTGTCATCGGACAATCGATGTGCATGGAGGGTGTTGCCTCCTTCGGCAGGTTCCAGGCAGGCGGCGGGATCATGTGAATATCCGCATGCAGCGTGCGGGCATCTGCACATATGACGGCTCGCCCGAGCAATGGTGGCTGCCGGACGGTGCGAATGCGACAATGGTCCATATGTCTGTCTTTCAAAGCTTGAAGGCCGCACTGCAGCCTCACCCGCAGTCCACGGCACTGCATATTCCCGACGAGATCACCGCGCCTGCGGGATTCGAGGCTTTGAGTCTGTCGCGGTTGACGCTTGACGACCAGAAAGAGTGGAATGAACTGCGTTGGAGCAACAGGGAATGGCTGAGTCCTTGGGAATCAGGCGACCCCATGCATGGGGCGGGGATGAGTTTTGCGCAATGGGTGCATCACGAGCGGCAAGGCGAGGATGCCGGAACGGGCGTGGTGTTCATGATGAGGTTCCGTGGGAGCATCGTCGGGCAGCTTTCCCTGGGCGCCATATCCTACGGTTCCATGCGGATCGCCACATTGGGATACTGGGTGGATCAGGCATGGGCCGGTCACGGCTTCACTCCCTTGGCGGTCGCCATGGCCTCGGACTGGGCGATGCTCGATCCGGAGGGGCCCCATCTGCATCGTATCGAAATCGCCATTCTGCCTGAGAATCGACGTTCAAAGCGGGTGGTCGAGAAGTTGGGACTGGATTACGAAGGTGTTCGCAGGAAATACATGTACATCAACGGTGAGTGGAGAGACCATGAACTCTACGTGCTGTCCGCCGAAGCGATAGGCGAGTCGCTCACCACACGTCTGCAAAGCTGAGATAATTGCCGACACACCATGCAAATCTTTTCATTCCGCACTTCTCTCAACTATCGTGGGGCGTATGGATTACGAGTCACTGAGCAGCGTCGTGCTGGCGGTGATGGCCGCAGTCCTCATTCTGGGGTGGTTGCCGAAACGCACGACTCGGGGTATGAAGCGGGCATCCGAACATCGGGAGGACCGGTATTCGTCCTCTTTGCACATCGTTGACGCAAGGCATGCGACACGGTTCAGTGATGAGGATTCGCAACAAACGAAAGGTTTGTCCATGGAGTCACAGCAGCAACGACACGATTCCGCGTTCTCACAGGAGAGGGTCGCCCGCATCAGAACGATGAGGCGCCAAGCGGTTCGTAGGCGTCAGATACTCGTTGCCGCTCTCGTCGCCGTCACCGTAGTGGTGATTGTTCTGGCCTTCTCCATGCAGTTCAGTCCCTTCTTCGCGCTGATTCCCGCCTTGGCCACGGTCACCGTGCTGGTTCTGGGTGCCAAAGCATCCAGCGATGCACGTCGCTGGGAGCAGGAGCTCTCGGAAGCCAATAGAAACAAGGTTGTCAGGAAAGCGGCGCGGACCCATGAGGTGGAACGCAGAAGCCACGCCGACGGTTCCAAGCAGGACCCAAGGGCGCAGACGCCCAAGGACCCCGAGCCCGTGTACATGACCGTTGACGGGGCTTTGGGCGCCACCGCCCCCGATGCTCAGCTTGAGGACGACAGCTCCACCGCGGTGATTGCAGCCGGTGATGTACACGACATCCTTCGGCAGGCCGAGCAGGACAAGCGGCAGGCCTTGGCCCTTCGCCGGAAGCGTGCGGAGCGCAAAGAAGCCATGCTTCGTCAGGAGGAGGAGAGCCTCGGTGTCGAGAGCCACGGTGCCGAAGCTGTCCGTGACGATGCAGACCGGTCTGATGCAGCTGCTGACGCAGATGCGGAGCACGAGGACAAGGCTCTGAGCGAGAGGACACGAGGTCAGAAGGTACAGGGTCAGAAGGTACAGCAGACTTCGCAATCTGCCGTGCGGACGGCCGATGACGAGATTCCTGACGCTACCAACGAACTCAGCAGGATTTCACCCTCGCCGGCTCTCGATGCCTTCGAAATGGCTGCCGCTCAGGATTTGATTTCATTCTCTCTTGGAGAGGCCCGCGGCAAGGAGCCTGTACCGGCCGAGGAAGTCGAAAGCCTTGAGATAAAGTCCGTTCGTCAAGTTGCCACCGCTGTGCCGAAGGAAGCCGTATCGGCACCGCAGCATGGTTCCCGTGAGAGCGCAAGTGGGAAAGATTCGCAGAGTGCATCTGCGAAACGCGATGCAGACGATGAGGTTCCAAAGGATGCCTCGGGTTTCCATGAAGCCGAATCACATGCCGCTGTCGATGCGCCTGAACAGACTTCGGACTCCTTGGGAGTCAATCTTGAATCCATTCTTGCTCGCCGAAGCAGGTCCTGAGGTCAATCGGTGGTTCCTGCCACGTTTGTGTAGGGATTGACGGCGCCAATGCAGCCGGTGGGTATCAGAAGTGTTGGCATGCCAACACTTCTGTTGACGTAGTGGTGTTACATTCGATGAAATCCCTACATATTCGCATGGGGGGCCTCTGCAAGCCCATATTGCTATTCTCGTAGGTATATGTGGCCATGTGGCCTGCCAATGACGGCATGGAGAACGGTTATTCGCTGGAACGGTTAGACGATACGGTCGGCGGTGCACAGTGTCGAGCGACGATTGGAGCGGAATGTATTCGGATTTCGGTGCCTTTGCAAAGGCTTTGGATAATGGGGTCGTTCCGGTGGGCAGGGATGTGCTGATCCCATCCCAGGCAGTTGGCGATGAAGCAATGGCCGGCTCCCATGACCAGTACCGTGTGAGGATTCACAACGCGGGGATGGCAACGCTTCTGCGCGCGGAGTATTCGCAATCCGATATTGCCGTCCTGCTTTCCAAAACCGCGGGTATTCGCCGTATTCAGGTTGTCGAACAACCATGGGGGACTTTCATCAACGCCGCATCCTTCGATTCGCAGGACGAGGCTTCCGCAACCAACTATGATGCGGTCTGGGTCAGAGATTCCATCTGGGGGTACTACGCGCTTGCTGCTGAAGCGGGCAGGGAACAGGACGCCAAAGCCGTCCTGTTGACGCAGCTGTCGTATCTGGCTTCGCAGTCCGAGCGTATGGACCGGGTCATCGCAAGACCGGAACTGCTCGATATGCCCGAGCCCGTCGGCTCGATGAATGCCGTCCACATCCGCTTTGACGCTCAGTCGCCGGACTATGCGGATGTGACGGAGCACGGTGAAGCCCAACCCTGGACCCACAAGCAGAACGACGCACTTGGATTGGTAATCGCCGCCAGCGTCCATGCGCTCCGAGACGGCTCAGTCACGCTTGATGAGCTGTCGGTGCCTGTCCCCGTGCCGGGCTCGAAGGCATGCTCCGAAAATGACGCGCCATCCGCTTCGACGCGGGACGCGGCCGCCCATCCAGCGCTGAATTCACGTCTTGCGGGTCTTGTGCGCCTCGTCGCCTACCTCCATGCGGTGAAATTTCAGGAGATGGAGGATTCCGGCGCATGGGAGGAGCAGCCCAGACGCAATACGTCCTCCATAGGCATTGTGGTGTCGGCGCTTGAGGACTTGCGTGCTCTGCTGGGCGGAGCGGTGGTCGAGCACCAATCACCGGCACGTCAAGAGCGGAGTTCCCTGGCACGGGCGTATGGGGCTGTAGTATCCGCTCTGCATCTGGAGGGTCTTGCGGACGCAGAGTCCATCTCGACGCTTATCGTGGAAGGGAACGAGGTCCTTCATCGTCAACTCCGCATGGGCGGCGAATCACCGGATTATCCGGTGGAAGACGCCAGGTATCGTCAGGCTGATGCGGCTTTGCTGTCACTGATTTATCCTTGCAGGCCGAAGGAGCTCAATCTTGCTGAAGAGCTGCACATCCTGCAGATAGTCGGCTCCCTTATCGGGGATTTCGGTATCAGGCGTTATCTTCACGACACCTATCAATCGGCGAATTTCTGGTGGCACGACATCAAACCGGATGCCGATCCGGAAAGTCATGCCAAACGCGAGGCCGAGTTCGTGCGGGGAACCGAAGCCGAGTGGTTCTTCGACTCGTGGTACGCCACGTGCTGTCTGGTGGTCGCCAAGGAGATGGAAGCCGACGGTATGCGGACCGGCCTGCCTGCAGGTGCCTCGATGTCACCGGTGATGCTTCGCGAGGCGGCAGTGAGGCATCTGAACCGTGCTCTAGGGCAAATCACCGGCGATGGCATGGTTTCGGCTGACGGCAAACCCGTCGGACCGGATTTGCTGCCAGAAAGCTATAACCGCATCGTTGCCCGGCATGATGACGGGAAGGTCTTCACCTGGGCGGTCCCGAGTCCCATAGCGCCATTGAATTGGGCGAAGGCCTCGTTGACGCTGTGTCTGCAGGAATTTCTGCAGGAGTGATGCTCGGGCTTCGATTCTTGAGCGCCGCGTCACGGCACCGGGCACGTATCCCCTCGGACCGTGCTCTCGGTGAGCGAAAGCATTAGCACTCAAGTTGGCAGAGTGCTAATTACGCGCTACCATGACCTGTAGCGCAACAGAACATCCGTGGAGTGTCCCGTCAGCCTCTCGACGCTGCTCTGGCGCGGAAATAATCGATTCTCTTATAAGAAAGAGGAGGTCCACAGTGTCGATCTCACTCACACCGTTGGAAGACAAGATTGTCATCAAGCAGGCAGCTGCCGAGACCACGACCGCTTCAGGTCTGGTCATCCCCGACACCGCCAAGGAAAAGCCGCAGCAGGGCGAAGTGCTTGCCGTGGGGCCTGGACGTCGCGACGATAAGGGCGAGCGCGTTCCCGTCGATGTCAAGGAAGGCGACAAGGTGCTGTACTCCAAGTACGGCGGCACCGAAGTTCGCTATCAGGGCGAGGATTACCTGATCGTCTCTGCACGCGACGTTCTGGCCGTGCTGAACTAGCTTCCTTATCGCGCGGACGACGGCGGAAGATTCCGCTGGTATGCGCGATTCCCGGCACGGTGCAGACCGTTGCCGGTCAGATGCATAGCACAGCAATGTTGCCGATGACCCCGTTGATTGCCGTAAGGCTTTCGACGGGGTCATTGCGTAGAATAAGGGCAGATGTCGGGGCATCCGATGCGTGCATTGCGGGGGATTGATATGGAAACAGGCCATCTGGCGAACCGTCTGGTCAACGCGCTTGACACTGTGCTGTCCTGCCCGCAGGCGGTTATCGAGCTTGCCGTGACCACAATCTGTGCGGGTGGGCATCTGCTTCTGGAGGATGTGCCGGGAGTGGGCAAGACCACCATGGCCAAGGCTCTTGCCAAAGCCATATCCGGTGATGCCAATCGCATACAGTTCACGCCGGATATGCTACCGAGCGATCTGACCGGCGTGAGTATTTTCGACCAGCGTTCACAGGAGTTCGTGTTCCGTGAAGGGCCGCTGTTCGCCAACGTCGTCATTGCGGACGAGGTGAATCGTGCGAATCCCAAAACGCAGTCGGCCATGCTTGAAGCCATGGGCGAAGGCAATGTGAGCGTGGACGGGAACACCTACACCTTGCCCGAGCCCTTCATCGTCATAGCGACTCAGAACCCTGTCGAGCTCGAGGGCACATATCCCCTTCCCGAGGCTCAGTTGGATCGTTTCACCGCCTGCACGAGCATGGGGTATCCGCCGGCTGACGTCGAAAGCCGTGCGATAGCGAGAGTCTCGGGGGAGGACCCGCTGAATGGTCTCGAAGCCGTTTGCGCTCTGGAGGATGTGCGCGAACTGAGAGCCCGGTCCGCGAGGGTATTTGTCGCTCCGGAGATTGCCGACTACATCGTGGCAATACTGAACCGTACCAGGCACGATGATGAGATTGTCCTCGGAGCCTCGCCGCGAGCGGGCTTCGCGTTGGCTTCCATGGCGAAGGCGCGAGCACTGGTGCATGACCGCGATTATGTGACTCCTGACGATGTGGTGGCCTTGGCTCAGCCCGTGCTTGCACATCGGCTGATTGTCAAGGATTCTCGAGGGTCTTCAGCGCTCGAACGCCGCAGAGGAATCGTGGACAGGGTGCTTTCACAGCTCGCGATACCCAGTGCGGCGCGTGAACGCGATGGGCATGCGAAGCCGTTCTCCCTGTTCAGGAGGTGAGCGACGATGATGGGGCGAGGGATTCGGATGTCGCGGCGGTTTGGCCGACGACGGCAGATGTTCCGCCCCACGTTGGCCGCTGCGGTGCTGTCGATCGTCGCCGTCGCCTGCATGGTTTTCGGATTGTCCTTCGACGATAGGGTGTTGCTGGCGGCGTCCACAGCCATGATATTCGCGTTGTTGCTGTCCGGTGTGCTCACCATGGTGCAGTGGCTGATATTCGCACCCTCTTTGGTGAGTACTCTCGATGATTTCAATCCACGGTTCCGCCTGGATGTTCGACGGGGTGGACTGCTGCGGCGTCTGCTGCTGCCTCGCGACATGCCACTTGCGGAGCAGTGGGTGCGGCTCGACCATCGGGGGAGGGTCGTCGCACGCTTCCATGCGACCTTGCCCCGAACGCGAGGACTGTTCCGCCTGGAATCGTTGATGGTCACATGGAGCGACCCCTTCGGCCTGTGGAAGGCGCGCAGGAACATCGCCCGCAGTGGAGACGAGATGGTGCTGCTTCCCGATGTGGGGTATGCGGCCGACAAAACGACCAAGCTTCCTTCGGCTCTTGCAGCGGGGGACCATCAGAGCATGAGCGGAGTGAGGAATTACGAATACGGTGATTCCCCACGGATGATTGCATGGAAATACACGGCACATCGTGGTGAGCTGATGACCAGGGAAAGCATGCAGGAGCAATCGGCCGACACCCTATGGCTTCTGGACCCGGCGGATGCTGACCTGGAATCCTGCGTTATCGAGCTGCTCGCTCATCTGCACTCATCCATGCCGCGTTCCGATGCCATGATGTATTCGGACGGTACCGGCATCTATCGCGAAACGATGCCGATATTGCGCCAGTTGGCGGCTGTGCACCATCCTCGGTCCGCTGATGTTGAGGCTCCGGTGCCTTGGGCATCGTTGCCGGACGTCATCCGAGCCTTCAGAGACAATACGATTCCCCATCCCGTGATAAGCATGGTGAGCACGAGCCCGGAGGACGATGTCGCCACGATGATGGCGTCCTCGGGCCAACGCAGTGGTTATCGGATACTGCACCCCGTAAGCGCACCCGATGCCGAGGTGATTGCGCTGCCGGACATGGACGACGAGGGGTATGCTCCCGCTCTGGTCGGCGGGCGTTCCGCAGAACAAGGTTCCAAACATTCGGGCGATATGAAGGCGGCCCCTTCTTCCGGGGACCTCAGCGATAACCGTCCTCCGTCGGAACGGAGACCGTCGGAACGGGGATTCGACGTCGTCAAGACCTTGACGACCATAGCCTGCCTCGGGGTGCTCGCCTGGGTGACCATCCGAACGATGGGTGGTGTATTCGACGGGCAGGAGGCGTGGTGGCCGTACTTCCTGTCGGGCGGATTCGCTGTTATCGCGATTGACGTGGGACGGTGCATGCGCAGACAGGCGCAATCTCTGGTGAGGGCCTTCGTCTGCTGCGCGGCGGTCATGCTTCTGGCTCTGCTTACGGTGATGATTCGTGTTCACCAGGTCAGGGGTTACTGGCTGTTCATCCCCCACACCCAGCAGGTGACCGTCGGCGCGGGGGAAGTGGCAGAGGATTGGGAGCCGGTGACCACCACGCTCTGGGATGTCATGGTCAGAGGATTCTCGCATGTATATGCCCAGTATCCTCCGGTGGATGTGAATGCCGAGGCGGATGCGCTGATCATCGTGGCGGCGGCGGTCCTTATGGTGCTGATGCGCATCATGCTGGTGCAGTTTCGTTGCGCGCCGGCCGTGGCGCTGATGACCGTCGTGCTGATGGCGACAACGTATCAGGTCACGGGGGAGGCGACGCAGACGACCTCGATAGCTCTGGTGATACTTGCCGGAGTGATACTGCTGTGGAGCACGTCGGCCATTCGCATCGCCTTCCCTGCCCCGATGCTGCTTTCCGCTGTCGTGGCGGCACTGAGCATCGCCGTGCTGGCTCCGATGCTGGTCGTGGCGCAGGCGGTGTCCATCCCCATCGTGCCCAGTGCAGGACTCTTCTCGAGTGGAACAATCAATCCGATGGTCGATCTCAAGCGAGGTCTTCAGGAAGGCTCCAACGCCACGGCGCTGACCTACCGGGCTCCTGCGGCGGTATATACGCGCCTGTCGACACTGGACAGATTCGACGGTGATACATGGTCCTTCGGTGCGCCAGTATCCGTAGACATGAACCGTTCCTCATCCTATGGCGGTGATTTCACTCAGGTCGGTGACGGGTATCTCCTTGGAGGCGGTGACGATGCCGACATCCTGTGGGTCACACCGCTGATGAAATATCTCGTCGCCAACGATCCGAATGACGCATCCCAACGATTCATCCGCTCGTCGCAGGATTCCAGCCGGTATGTCCTTGACGCCACAATCACCATCAATGCTCTGAGGACCCGCTACCTTCCCGTAAGCGGCGAAGTGCTCCTGTATTCCGGAGACGCCCGTGACGGCAACTGGCACAGGAATGTGGATGGCGCATACCGCAGCGACGAGGAAAGCACATGGTCGGGTATGCGATATCGTGTGCAGAGCCTATACATCAAGCCGGTCGGCAATATCACGGATTTCGGCAGAATAGACGAGTTGCAGCAGACCATCGCCAAGCGGAAGGTATGGTTGGCTACCAATGCCGATTCGCTCGACGGTTCCTCCGGCAGCAGCGAATCCTTGGCCACAATGGACCCGCGTATCGGCGACGACACGGGAACGGGCAGGCGGTTGAGCTCCATATACGGCACGCTGCCCACGGCATTGCCCAGCAGTGTGCGGTCGGTTATCAGCCAGGCCAGAAGTCAGGGGGTTCCTACAGACGGAGCCGATGCGGCAAGCCAGCTGGCCGCCATGAAATATCTGGTCGACTATTTCAAACAACCTGATTTCGTCTACTCCTTGAATGAGCCCGATGGCAATGGCCGAGACAATATGACGATGGTGGGGGAGTTCCTACGCAGCAAATCCGGGTATTGCGTGCATTATGCCTCCGCGCTCGCCGTGCTCGGCAGGGGCATGGGGCTGTCGACGCGAATGGTGCTCGGCTACACGCCGGGGCAAAGCGTCGGCGACGGCACCTACGCCGTAGCTGAAAAACAGCTGCACGCATGGGTCGAGACCTATATCGACGGCATCGGCTGGGTGCCCTTCGATGTCACACCGGCCGCATCCGATGACTCCGGCACAGCCGATTCCACGACGGATGCATCCTCGTCGAATCAGAGTTCGCCCGCGCAGAGTCAGACCCCGATTCCTTCGACCTCAAGTTCTTCTGCCGCTCCGAGCGTGTCGGAAAGTGGGGATTCGAACACCTCGTCCGCTTCGAGCGACGACTCGGCATCATCCTCGCAAGGCAATCGGGACCTGAGCCCGCTGTTCACATCCCTGGGCATCGCCGTTGCCGTGATGTTGTCAGGGCTGTTGCTTGCGACTCCGGCCTTGTTGCGGTGCCGCAGAAGACGACGACGGTATCGTCTGCTGGACGCCGCCTTGGGGTCCGATTGGGGAACGCAATCCGGCACCGGTGCGTCGGATGAGACCGCTGCTGGTATCAGCACACCCGAGGGTGGTCATGGGGACGATATCGTGGTTACGCGGGTCTGGTCGGCTCTCTGGCTGGAGATTGTGGATACGGCCATCGACGCGGGCTTGGACTTCCCCGATACTCTCAGCGATATCGCCTTCGCGCGGGAACTGTCCGATTTGTTCGATGCCGATGAAACAGAGGGTGCCAAACACGCGCGACTCCTGCTCGCAATAGCAGGTGGGGCGGTGCAGGGCACCTTCTCGACAGGAAGAGGAGCGTCGGATGAAGGCGGCGGAGCAAAGCAGCCCTCCTACGATGAACACGCCGCCAGCGCTATCTCGGTCGACTGCTCTTCGGTCTCCCAAACTTCGGTCTCCCATACCTCGGCCCCGTTGCCGTCGCGCGAGGATGTCGAGGTGCTGCTGGGGAGAATCACCTCCCGGCTGCTTCACCGGCATTGGTGGGCAACGACCGGCTTCTTCCGAATACGCGCGTGGCTGCTGCCGAAATCGTTGTTCCGTTGAAGTGGAATCGTGAAGTGGTATCGCCGTCTCTCAGATATCCGCATTCTCGATGGCCTGGTCGAGATCGTTGATGAGGTCATCCGTGTCTTCCAGACCGACCGCGAATCTCAGGAAACCCTGGTGAAAGACCTCCGGATACAGATACTGCCGTTCGTCGTCCTCGCCGAGAAACACGATGAGACTCTCGTCATGACCCAGCGAAACCGCCGAAGTCACGATATTGAGTTTGCTCACGAAACGGTTATGCCCGGCATGGTCGGTATGAAGGCCGAAACTCAGCACGCCTCCGAAGCCGGAATCCGGTCTGGAAAGCTGAGAGGCGGCCACCTGATGATGCGGGTGCGAGGGCAGACCGGGGTATGCGACGAAGCGCACGGCCGGGTGGGCTTGCAGATGCTCGGCTATGGCCTGTGCCGAGGCATTGTGCTGTCTCATTCTCAGCGGCAGGGTCACGGAACCGCGATTGATGAGCCAGGCATTGAAGGGGCTGATGATTCCACCGTAATTCACTTGCGCGGTGAAGCGTATCTGCTCCGTGAGCTCCTTGCGCGTAGCAATCGAACCGCCGAGGGCATCACCGTGGCCGTTGATGTATTTCGTCAGGCTTTCGATGACGATATCGGCGCCAAGGTCAAGCGGCCGAACGTTGAAAGGGGTGTTGAAGGTGTTGTCCACGCTGAGCAGAATCTCGTGGTCGGCCTGATGCGTCAGTTTGGCGATGGCGGCGATATCCGAAACCTTCAGTGTCGGGTTCGCGGGCGTCTCGATATGGATGAGGCGGGTGTTGGGACGAATCTGCGCCGCGACGTTCCCCGGGTCGGAGCTGTCGACGATGCTGGTCTCGATGCCGTATTTCTCGGGGAGTATCTGTTCCAGTAGCCGATAGGCGGCGATATAGGTGGTGTCGGAGAAAATGGCGTGGTCTCCGCGGTTGAGCACGGTGGTGAATGTCGCCGACAGCGCCGCCACGCCGGAAGCGAGGACCACCGCATCCTCGCTGCCTTCGAGATTCGCGATTTTCGCTTCGAGATAGCGTTGGTTCGGATGACCATTGCGCGTGTACAGGTTGGTGTCTGAACTCGACCAATTGATGTCGGAGGGGTCATCCGGCAGCGAGTAGGCATTGGCCAAGGTGATGGGACGGCGGATGGCACCGGTTTCCGCATCCGTACCATTCCCCAGATGGATGGAACGCGTTGAGAAACCGAGTTCATGATGGTCGCGGGTGATGCCCTGATGTGTGAAGGATGAAGCCATGACCCATGCTTACCACAGCGAGAGGTGCGTCGCATCAGAGCCGTTTGCGGCGAATTCCTTGATTTTCCAACCTTCTTGAGTGCGTAATAGGAAAAAACGAATACCCGATGCAGTCGATGCAGCCGGCACAGCCGCACTGCCGACGCGCTCGCAAATCGAGTGCTTCGGCAAGGTCGGATGCCGTTTGTGTAGGGATTGCTGCGCAGTCTGGGTATTCTGGCCGGATACGTCTACCGTCATTCCGCCATTTCAGGGAGCATGAGCCAGCTTTGTACTGGCGAATCCCTACACAATCGAAAGCTTGGTCGGATGTTCCCCTGTCGGGCGTTCGATGACGCAGGGGGCATATGCGACACGGCTGAATTTCGGCTTAGGATAGAGGCATGGTTTTCAGACATCGTCAGGTCATCGATACGCTTCCGTCATACAAGCAGGGCAAGCCTGCGCCGCAGGTGGAAGGGCGCAGGAGCTTCAAGATTTCAAGCAACGAGAATCCATATGCTCCTTTGCCGAGTGTTCGCCAGGCCATAGCCGACCAGGCCCTGGCTCGCATCAACCGATACCCTGATATGCGGGGGTGGGCTGTCGTGGAGCGTCTGGCCGCGGAAACCGGAGTCCGCCCGGAGAACATCCAACTCGGATGCGGTTCCACGGAAGTCATTACCCAGCTGGTGAATCTCGTGGCAGGCAAAGGCGATGAAGTCGTATACCCATGGCGAAGCTTTGAGGCATACCCCATAATCGTGACCACCGCCGGAGCCGAAAGCGTGCAGGTTCCACTGACGCCGGAAGGCGCCCACGACATTGATGCGATGATCGCGGCCGTCAATGACCGGACCCGTTTGGTGATTGTGAACAACCCCAACAATCCCACGTCGACTTCGGTCAGTGATGCCGATGTGCGCAGACTGCTTGCGGCGGTACCGCAAGATGTGCTGGTGCTGATTGACGAGGCGTATGTCCAGTTCAACACCGACCCGGATACATGCGTGGGTATGGATTTGTTCAGGGAGTTTCCGAATGTGGTCGTGGCGCAGACTTTCTCCAAGGCCTACGGATTGGCCGGTCTGCGTATAGGGTATGCCATCGGGCCAGAGGATGTCATTGACGGAATGCGCAAAGTCGCTCTGCCTTTCGGAGTGTCTGCGGCGGCTCAGGTTGCCGCGGTGGCGAGCCTGGATGCGTACGACGAGCTGTCGGAACGCGTGGATGCCCTTATCGCCGAGCGTGCCCGTGTCATCGAAACGTTACGCGGGCAGGGCTGGAGAATTCCCGTTCCGAACGCGAATTTCTTCTGGCTGCAGTTGGGGGAACGGACCGACGTCATCGCCGGATACTTCGAGAAGGCCGGACTGTCGGTTCGGGTGTTCTCCGGTGAAGGTATCCGCATCACTATCGGCGAACACGAGGCCAATGACCTGGTCATCGCCGTTTGCGCGCAGGTGTTTGCTCTCACACATTCCAAAGCGCTCGTCGACTGAGCGTTCAATGCGATAACTGCGCTAAAAGGACAGCAATGTGGTAATAATTTCTCCGAAAAGCTGTCCTTTTAGCGCAGTTATCGTATCGGGTCCTTACATACCAAAATGAGAAGAGCTCCTTTTGATGCAGTGGTCATCTCAAAGTTGCACTCCCGGTCAAATGACAATAGTGTGATATACGCCACATAAAACACTACATATAGTTTGCGCTTTACAATCAGAAACTAGATATAGTGGTTTCTGCATTCACGTGAAGAGTGCTGAGGAGGAACAATATGAGTGAGGTCGCCGCCGCGCAGTTGCAGGAGAGCGTTCCTGAACATGTGGCAGAGGGCGAGAAGATCGGCGCCATCGTGTACTTCTCGTCAGCATCGGAGAACACGGCGAGGTTCGTTGCCAACTGTCATCTGCAGGACGAGGGCATCAATGTCTATCGCATACCGCTGAGGCGTTCGCAGGGCGACCTGCATGTGAGCGAGCCGTATGTGCTGATGGTGCCGACCTATGGTGGCGGGAACGCCAAGAAGGCGGTGCCTGTTCAGGTCAGGAAATTCCTGAACGACCCGGACAATCGCGCGGGGATACGCGGAGTGGTCGCGTCAGGAAACACGAACTTCGGAGACGCCTTCTGCGCTGCTGGGGATATCGTGGCTCGCAAATGCAAGGTGCCTTTCCTGTACTACTTCGAGTTGATGGGCACGAAGGAGGATGAGACGAAGGTAAGAAACGGCATGCGCGATTTCTTCCTGAATCATCGCGACTAGACACCGGCAATAGGCCGAACGCAATAGGCCGAACGCCCCGGGCGCCGGGGTGGTATGAGAAATCGTTAATGACAGGGTGCGTTCCGCAGCAAGCGGCGTGCATCATCGAACTGCTGTTGGATCGCCAACGTGCTTGGCACAAATGAAGGGGAACGCAGATGACTGCAATCGACAACACGGCTTTGAGCCTTGATAACACGGGGGAGGAGACCTACGATTCCGCCCATGATTATCATTCCTTGAACGCCATGCTCAATCTTTACGACGAGAATGGTCGCATTCAGTTCGACAAGGATCAGGCCGCCGAGCGCGAATATGTGCACGGTCATGTGCAGCAGCATACGAAGTCCTTCGCCTCGACCGCAGAACGCATCGCGTTCCTTGTGGACAACCAGTATTACAATCCCAAGGTTTTCGGCGAGTATTCGGCGGAGTTCCTCGATAGAATCTACGCCCACGCTCAGTCGCTGGACTTTGAGTTCGACACCTTCCTCGGTGCTTTCAAGTTCTATTCCTCGTATGCGCTCAAGACCTTCGACGGCAAGCAGTATCTCGAGGATTTCCCTCAGCGCAGCGTCGCGGTCGCTCTTGAGCTGGCCGCCGGTGATGAGGATATGGCCATCAAATACGCCGACGAGATCATCTCCGGCAGCTTCCAGCCCGCGACACCGACCTTCCTGAATCTCGGGAAGGCACAGCGCGGCGAGCCCGTGAGCTGCTTCCTGGTGAGGCTCGAAGACAATATGGAGTCCATCTCGCGCGGCATCAACGCGGCACTCCAGCTTTCCAAGCGTGGCGGCGGCGTGGCCTTGCTGCTCAGCAACCTTCGCGAGCTGGGCGCCCCTATCAAGCACATCGAAAACCAGTCCTCCGGTGTGATCCCCGTGATGAAGCTGCTCGAGGATTCCTTCTCTTACGCCAATCAGCTCGGAGCCAGGCAGGGTGCTGGCGCGGTCTATATCTCCGCCCATCACCCCGATGTGATGCGTTTTCTGGATACCAAGCGTGAGAACGCCGACGAGAAGATTCGCATCAAGTCGCTTTCCCTGGGCGTGGTCATTCCCGACATCACCTTCGAGCTCGCCAAGCAGCGCAAGCCCATGGCGCTGTTCAGCCCGTACGATGTCGAGCGCGTGTATGGCAAGCCCTTCTCGGACATCCCGATTTCCGAGAACTATGACGCGATGGTGGCCGACGACCGCATCCGCAAGAGCTACATCGACGCCCGAGAATTCTTCATGACCATCGCGGAGATTCAGTTCGAATCCGGCTATCCGTACATTCTCTTCGAAGACACGGTGAACAAGGCCAACCCGATTGACGGACGCATCACGATGAGCAACCTGTGCTCAGAGATTCTGCAGGTGCAGGAACCGAGCAAGTACAACGAGGATTTGACGTATTCCCATGTCGGGCGGGATATCTCCTGTAACCTTGGGTCGCTGAACATCGCCAAAGCCGTCGACAACGGTCTGGCAGACACCGTGGAGACCGCCATACGAGCCTTGACCTCCGTTGCGGAGCATACCAGCATCGATGCCGTTCCTTCCATCCGCCGCGGCAATGACGAAGGCCATGCAATCGGTCTGGGACAGATGAATCTTCATGGTTTCCTCGCTCGCGAGGGGATTCACTACGGTTCGCCGGAAGGCCTTGACTTCACCGATATGTACTTCATGACGGTCGCCTTCCATGCGTACAAGGCATCCCACAGCCTCGCCGTGGAGAAGGGAACGGCGTTCAAGAGCTTCCCGGCTTCGGATTACGCAAAGCCTGCCGGACAGGGCAACTACTTCGACAAGTACACTGACGGGCGTCGTTCGCTTGAACCGAAGACCGAGCGTGTTCGTGAGCTCTTCGCCGAGAAGGGCATCGAGATTCCGAGCGTGCAGGATTGGGAGGAATTGCGAGACCAGATCCTCAAGGACGGCATCTACAATCAGAATCTTCAGGCCGTGCCGCCGACGGGTTCGATAAGCTACATCAACCACTCCACAAGCTCGATTCATCCGATTGCCTCCAAGATTGAGATTCGTAAGGAAGGCAAGTTGGGGCGGGTGTATTACCCGGCGCCGTACATGACCAACGAGAACCTCGAATACTTCGAGGACGCTTACGAAATCGGCTGGCAGAAAATTGTCGACACCTACGCCGAGGCGACGCAGCATGTGGATCAGGGTTTGTCCCTGACCTTGTTCTTCCCGTCCACTGCAACGACCCGTGACCTGAACAAGGCCCAGATCTACGCATGGCGCAAGGGCATCAAAACCCTCTACTACATCCGCATCCGCCAGCAGGCTCTCGAAGGCACCGAAGTAGAAGGCTGCGTAAGCTGCATGCTGTAGCGTGAAGCGCACAGCCCGGTGGGCTGTGCGTAGCTACAGTGAGCGCCCGCCAAGGGCGCGAAGGCGATCATGGCTGTGATCGCGCGTGAAGCGCACAGCCCTGTGGGCTGTGCGTAGCTACAGTGAGCGCCCGCCAAGGGCGCGAAGGATCGCGAAGCGATCGCCACACGAGGCTACTGGGAAACGCAACTTTTCGCGCGCGATCGCCCACACCGAGATAACTGCACTAAAAGGACAGCAAAATCGTGAAAATCTGCTCAAAAAGCTGTACTTTTAGTGCAGTTATCTCTTTTTGAGATTTGTAGATAGATTCCGTGCGCACGGTTGGGTGCTGCGCCGGTCAACATACGTGATGGAAGGAAGATTATGGTACCTGTTTCAGTGCCGAGGCAACCGTTGAAGTTGATTGACCGGGTTTCGGCCATCAATTGGAACCGTTTGGAAGATGAGAAGGACCTTGAGGTCTGGGATCGCCTGACCGGCAATTTCTGGCTGCCGGAGAAGGTCCCCGTGAGTAACGACATTCCGAGCTGGCAGAAGATGAGCGATGACGAGCATACGCTGACGATGCGCGTGTTCACCGGTCTGACGCTGCTTGACACCATCCAGGGCACCGTCGGCGCGGTATCGCTGATTCCTGATGCCTTGACGCCTCATGAGGAAGCCGTGTACACGAACATCTCCTTCATGGAGTCTGTGCATGCGAAGTCCTATTCTTCGATTTTCTCCACCCTGGCCTCCACGAAGGAGATTGACGGCGCGTTCGCGTGGAGCGAGGAGAACGAGTTCCTGCAGAAGAAGGCGCAGATTGTCCTCGACTATTACGAGGGTGACAATCCGCTCAAGCGCAAGGTCGCCTCCACGCTGCTGGAGTCTTTCCTGTTCTACTCGGGCTTCTATCTGCCGATGTATTTCTCCAGCCACGCCATGCTGACCAATACCGCCGACGTGATTCGTCTGATTATCCGCGATGAGGCCGTTCATGGCTATTACATCGGTTACAAGTATCAGAAGGGCCTGGAGAAGGTTTCCGATTCCGAGCGTCAGGTGATGAGCGACTACACCTACGAGCTGCTCAGCGACCTCTACGACAATGAGGTGGAATACACCCGGAGCCTGTATGAAGGCGTCGGACTGGTCGAGGATGTCGAGAAATTCCTGCGATACAACGGCAACAAGGCGCTGATGAATCTCGGATACCCTGCGCTCTTCCCATCTGACACCACTGATGTGAATCCCGCCATCATCGCCTCGTTGAGCCCGAACGCCGACGAGAACCACGATTTCTTCTCCGGCTCCGGTTCGAGCTATGTGATGGGCAAGGCCGTCGAAACCGACGACGACGATTGGGACTTCTAGGAAGTCCTGACTGCTCTGAGGTCATGCTTGACCACGGAAGTTACTGGAAGGTCTGGAACCGGATGTCTTCGGTTCCAGACCTTTTCCATACCCTCCGGGACTGTGTGGTGGGGACTGGGTAGATGTGACTGGATAGATGTGACTGGGTAAAGGAAACAGACAGTAAGAACACCTGTTGAGAGAACAGGACTAGGTGGCACGAGCGGACATGTCTGGTCCAGCCGGGATGGTCTACAGACCGGAAAACGGCACTGGTGTGCTGCCGAGTGGGTATCGCGTTTTGATGCTTTGACCGGTCGAGATTCATAGGAATGGCGGTGGCTGGTGATGATGCACAGCGAAACCTTGAACTGTGTCGAGCCGGCTGCTTCCTGAATTTGTCGGGCAACGGCCAATCCAAACCAGGAGGACGGAAAATAACGGAATTCCAGTGAGGAATTCCCAGGAGTAAAATGAAGGAAAAGTACGGAGTAAATTCACGGAAAATGGCGGAATAGGGAGAGTTTCTGCAATGAGCATGAGGCGTAAAGGGTATCGAAGCCGACTTGTTGACGTCAAAATCGACGACATGCTCGTTGCATTCGGTGCTGTGGCGGTCGATGGGCCGAAATGGTGCGGCAAGACCTGGACCGCTCTGAATCACGGCAACAGCGTGGTGTACATCGGAGACCCCGCCGGGAATTTCCAGAACAGGCGTGCGGCACAACTCGACCCGGCACTGGTGCTGAGAGGAGAAGCCCCGAGGGTCATTGACGAATGGCAGGAAGTACCTGCGCTGTGGGATGCGGTGAGGTTCGCGGTAGATGAGTCGGCACAGCGTGGCAAGTACATCCTCACCGGTTCATCAACACCAAATTTCAAAGGGGTGCTGCATAGCGGGGCAGGGCGTATCGGCGTAACGAGAATGCGCCCTATGTCGCTGTTTGAATCCGGGGAATCCAGCGGCGAAGTATCTCTTGCTGCCGTGTTTGATGGTCCCCTTGAGGCGCGTGCAACCGGTGAAGTTGAGTTAAGCAGTCTGATTGAGCAGGTCATCAGGGGCGGATGGCCAGGGGCAATTGGGCTGTCGCAGAGTGCCGCGCACGAGGTGTCTGAAGGCTACCTCTATGCAGTGGCACACGATGACATCAGCAGGATTGACGGCGTGAGCCGTAGCCCTCACAGGGTAGCGATGCTGCTGCGCTCGTTGGCGAGGAACGAATCCACCGTCGCCAGCAACAGGACATTGAAAAACGATATGCAGGAGTATGACGACGAGACAATCGACGAAAAAACCATAGCGGATTATCTTGAGTCTCTGCGGCGTCTGTTTCTCATCGATGACCAGCCGGCATTCAACCCCAATATGCGTTCTTCGGTGCGCGTGGGAAAAATGCCCAAACGACATCTGGCAGACCCCTCGCTGGCTGCAGCAGCCCTGGGGGTGACGGCGGAGACGCTTACTGACGATTTGAACACCTTCGGGTTTCTGTTCGAGGCCATGTGCGAGCGTGACCTGCGGGTTTATGCGCAGTGCGCAGGGGGAGAGCTATATCATTACCGTGATGGTCGGGGCCGTGAAATCGACGCCGTCGTCACCGTGCCCGACGGTCGATGGGCAGCCATAGAAATCAAGTTGGGTGCTCATCAAATCGATGAAGCTGCGTCGAAGCTCCTGGCCTTGCAGCGCGACATGCAGGACGACCCGCGAGCAACCCCGCCGTCGGTGCTCTGCGTCGTATGCGGTATGACCGCGTATGCATATACCCGTCCCGATGGAGTTTGCGTCGTTCCGATAACAGCGCTGCGCGATTGACTCTTAGGATTGAGGACGACTAGCCGTTCCGTACACGCTCGGCTTCGGCTCTTCGTCAACCTCTCCGCGACACGGCGAGTCCACGACTTGCGGAATATGGGAAAGCGTGGCAAGATAACGAAGTTGCCGTTTTTGGCTTAGGTTGGATGCGGCATGGCGGATTTCCCAAGCGGTCAAAGGGAGCTGACTGTAAATCAGCCGCGTAATGCTTCAGTGGTTCGAATCCACTATCCGCCACGCCTCGATAGCTCAGTGGTAGAGCACTTCCTTGGTAAGGAAGAGGTCGTGAGTCCGATTCTCACTCGAGGCTCTATGGCGGGGTAGCTCAGCTGGCTAGAGCGTACGACTCATAATCGTAAGGTCGAGAGTTCGAGTCTCTCCCTCGCTACAATCATCGGCAAAGAGTCGATGAGGTACGACTACAGAGGTGAACCATGGCAAAAGCCGCAGATATTCGTCCAGGCGTAACGCTGGCGTGCACCGTGTGCAAAGAGCGCAACTACATCACGACGAAGAACCGTCGTAACACTCCGGATCGTCTTGAGCTCAACAAGTTCTGCCCACGTTGCGGCAAGCAGACGGTTCACCGCGAAACCCGCTGAAACTCGCGGAGCGCAACGCACAACAAGCCCGACTTCGGTCGGGTTTTTTCGTATTCGAGTTATGCTGTAGCCCATGACTACCTCACCTTCTTTCGCGGATCTCACCACCATCGGTGTCGGAGGCCGTATCGCACGTTTTGAACAGCCGACGAGCCGTGTAGGCATCATCGAAGCGGTCGAGGATGCCGATGGCAAGGGCGTCCCCTTGTGCGTCATCGGCGGTGGTTCGAATATGCTCGTCGCTGATGCGGATTTCGACGGCATCGTGGTTCGTGATGCACGTCAGGAGATTGTGGTGCTGGACGAGGCCGCGCCCGTCGAGGGTGGCGACACCACGGTGCACATCTCTGCGGATGCCGGTACGAATTGGGATGACCTGGTCGCCTTCAGCATCCAGATTGGTCTGGAAGGCATCGAGGGCCTGTCCGGTATTCCGGGAACGGTCGGTGCGTCGGTGGTACAGAATATCGGCGCTTATGGTCAGGAAGTCGCCACGAGCGTTTTCGCCGTCGAAGTCTGGGACAGGGAGAGCAAGGTCGTCCGTACGCTCTCCTCCGAGGATATGGGTTTCGGGTATCGGACTTCGGCCCTGAAACGCAGCATGTACGCTTCGGCGGGCAATGTGGCGGGTCAGGGGAATCCTTATTTTCCAACGCCCAGATATGTGGTGTTGTCGGTGAGTTTCGCCCTGCGGCACAGCGACACCGGTGTCGTCGCCTTCGACCAACTGGCTCGTGCGCTGCGCGTGGATATCGGTGAGAGGGTTTCCACTCAACTGCTGCGCGACCAGGTGCTCGCAGTGAGGGCAGCCAAGGGCATGCTTGAGGACCCTCACCGCTATCGGAAGCAATGGATGCAGTCGATGCGGCGTTCGGAGAATATCGCCCAAGCCCTGTCGGCGCTGGAGCGGTTCACCGCTTCCGGCTCCGGCTCATGGGATCGCAACAGATGCAGTTGCGGCAGCTTTTTCATGAATCCGGTGCTCTCTCAAACGCAGGCGGCATTGCTGCCGCTCGAAGCGCCTCGTTTTCCGGCGAAGCTGCCGGACGGCTCGGCGGGAGTGAAGACCTCGGCTGCCTGGCTGATTGATCATGCCGGGTTTCGGAAGGGATTCGCGCTGTACGAAGGTGCTCGGGCTTCCTTGTCGACCGTGCACACCTTGGCGCTGACCAATAGGGGAGATGCGTCATGCTCGCAGATTCTTGATTTGGCTGTCGCAGTACGCGACGGTGTCGAATCGAAATTCGGTGTCAGATTGGTTCCCGAACCTGTGCTGGTGGGTGGCATCGCTATCTGAGAGAACGCTTCCAGATGCTCAGCTCTTGCCCAGACTATCTTACGGATAACCCATGTAGGATGTATGGAGCCCCTCAGAGTCAGCACAGCAATTCGCAAGCCATGAACGCTGTAATAGACGTTATTGGCTGACGAAAGGACTTAGAATGACCGACGCAAGAGCAAATGGCACACCCAATGCCTCATCCAATGGCAGACCAAATCCGACACCTCCAAATGACGACGACGGCACTGTCGTGCAACCAGCAGTGAATGAGCAGACGGAACATGCACCGCAACAGGCTGCTGCACCGTCATCTCAGTCCTCTCAAGGTGGAACCGGCGCGAATTTCCCGGTGCACAATTCCCCAAGGGTTACGATGGCCCAGCCCCAGGGTGATTACTCAGAAGCGAACGATTCGCAGTACCAACAGCCCCAACGTAGTCAAACGGCGCAATCCCCCAACGCCAATGCCGGGTATGTGTACCAGCAGCCACAGGGTCGGCCCTCATCGGGTCAACAGGGCAATTGGAATGGCCAACCCCAGTTTTCGGCCTCCGGCCCAATGCCAGGACCAGCTGCCGCCGCATCGAAGGCGAAGACCGCGCGTACCTGGCAGGGGGTCAAACTCACGGTGATAGGCGCCATCAGCGTGGTGGCTCTGTTATGTGGTCTCGTCGGCGGCCTTGCAGGAGGCCTGATTGTGTCGTCGGTGTCAGGCGGTGGTACGCAGCAGTCCGATCAGGGCAACATGCCTCAGATGGGCGGCGGCAACGGGTATGGCCAACGCGGCAGCGGACAAGGCGGCAATAGCGGCAATAGCGGCAACTCCGGCAGTGATGGCAGTTCGGGAAGTGATGGCAGTTCCGGCAACTCAGGTAGCACCGGTACTGCCGGAAGCGATGGAGGTCAGGGCGGAGACGGAGCTGGCGGGCAGAGCGGTAATGGTGGTAATGCCGGCAGTGACGGCGGAGCAGGAAACCCAGGTAGCGCGGGCAGTGACGGCGGCCAGGGTGGAGATGTCGGCGGCAGCACGTCCTGATACGAACCTCGCCCATATGGGCTTTCTGCGATGGTTCCCGGCTTCGCGGTAATCGCCCGATACAGGCACCGTACGAATGTGATTTTTCGTACGGTGCCTTTGCATGGGAGCCTCGCGTACTGAGACGTCGCACAAGAGTCATATATCGAATATGGCCGAATCCTTGATGCCGTATTAGAATGTGATGCTGTTAACAGTTGCGTGAGGATTCACCGTTCCTTGGACGCCCGTCGACCGCCATGACCGCTGAGCCGCTGTCGTGTGGTCCGCCAGCGCTGAGATTGATGTCGTACCCCGCCGCTTCTAATGTGCAGATCGTTGTGGGGGCAGCATGAGCATTTTCAGAACCAAATCCGTCGAACAGACACTCGCCGAAACCGCCGAAACCGGACGTACGTTGAAACGTACGCTGAACGCTTGGGATATGGCGGTTATGGGAGTGGCCGTTGCCGTGGGGGCGGGCATCTTCTCCGTGGGTGCTCAGGCGGCAGCCTTCCACGCGGGCCCGGCGGTGATTCTGAGTTTCATCATCGCCGGCGTGGTGTGCGGAGCGGCGGTGATGTGCTACGCGGAATTCGCCTCGATGCTCCCGGTTGCGGGCTCCGCATACACCTTCACCTACACGACGGTCGGTGAAATCATCGCCTGGATTATCGGTTGGGACCTGATTCTGGAAATGCTGATGGCCAGCTCGGTGATTTCCAAGTATTGGGGGGTGTATCTCAATGAGCTGCTGCATCTTGTGGGCATAGATTTCAATACCAATATCGTCTGGGGGTCGTTCCACATCGATGTGGCCCCGATTATCATCGTGACCTTTTTCACCGTGCTGCTGGTCCTTGGCACGAAGTTGTCCGCGCGTGTGGACGGTGCGCTGACCATCTTGAAAATCGCCATCGTGTTCTTCGTCATCATCGTCGGTTTCTTCTATGTGAAATCCAGTAACTATCAGCCCTTCATCCCTCCGGCTCAACCGGCAGCTGCGGCCAAGGGCGCCGTGTCCGGAGTATTCGGTGAGCCGCTATGGCAGTGGGGTACCGGAATGGCTCCCAGTATGTACGGCGTTCCGGGAATTCTCTCCGGAGCTGCTCTGGTGTTCTTCGCCTTCGTGGGCTTTGATGTTGTCGCCACGGCCTCCGAAGAGGCCAAGGACCCGCATCGCACCGTGCCGCGAGGGATTTTCATGGGAATGTGCCTGGTGACGGTCATGTATGTGCTGGTGGCAGTCGTGACGACGGGGATGGTGTCGTACAAGCAGCTTGCCAAGGCGGACAGTCCGTCACTGGCCACCGGTTTCGAATTGGTCGGGGCGACGTGGGCGGCGAAGATTATTTCCTTCGGCATCGTCGTCGGGTTGACCACGGTGGTGATGGTGCTGCTGCTCGGTCTGACGCGCATCGTGTTCGCCATGAGCCGTGACGGCCTGCTGCCACGCAGCTTTTCGACGACCGGTTCGCATGGCACCCCTGCCAAGATTCAGATTGTCGGCGGCATTGTCGTGGCCGTCGTCGCCGCATGCTTCAAGGTGGATGTCCTGTCCGACATGGTGAATATCGGCACGCTTTCCGCATTCACTCTCGTCGCGGTGTCCGTCCCGATTATGAGACGTAAGCGCCCTGATCTGCATCGCTCCTTCAAGATGCCCGGGAATCCTTGGATTCCGATGCTGGTCGCGCTGGCCTGCCTATGGTTGATGCTCAATCTCACGGTGCTCACCTGGCTGCGATTCGTAGTTTGGCTAGCCATCGGATTCGCCATCTATTTCGGGTACTCCTATCGTCATTCGCGCTTGGGGCGTGACGAGCTCGATGGTGCCCTGCCGACGACCGCTGGTGACGCTGCCGAATAGTCTTGAAGCGTCTCGCGGAAGCGGTAGTCTGACAGTGTTCGCCCGAATAGGACCGGTCGGCAGCAGCGCCGATTCGGACCGGAAGTCGTCGGGAATGACTGAGAGGGGAGGCTGTTATGCCATATGTGATTGCAGAGCCGTGCGTGGATGTCAAGGACAAAGCCTGCGTGGATGAGTGCCCGGTGGATTGCATCTACGAGGGCCCGCGTTCTCTCTACATCAACCCTAACGAGTGTGTGGACTGCGGTGCCTGCGAGCCTGTCTGCCCGACCGAGGCCATCTTCTACGAGGATGATGTTCCGGAGGAGTGGACGTGGTATACCGATGCCGCGGTCGAGTACTTCAACGAGGTCGGCGACCTGGGCGGTGCCGCAGGAGCCGGACCCATCGACCACGACCCCGCACGCGTAGCGGCTCTGCCACCTCAGAACAAGGCTTCCTGAACCCGACGTTCTGAATGTAGGAATCTGAAGGTGAAAATGTGAACGTCACCTTATACATCACATGTGCAGACGGCGGTGGTGCCCTGTGCGTTCCGAGACAAGTTAGGTAGGGTCGAACCTTGGGATTGATGACCTTCAGCACGCCCTACGACTGGTCTCGCGTCCAGCAATACCGGGATGCGGCGGCGCAGTTCGGCGATGTCCTGGATTTTTCCGTCGGCTCTCCGGTTGACGAGGTGCCACAGTCGGTGCGTCTGGCCTTGAGTGCTGCAGCCAATGACGGCAACGCGCACGGATACCCGGCCACCATCGGCACCGAAGCGTTGCGCGAGGCTGTTCGCCAGTGGTTCCTCACCGTCAGAGGCGTTGACCTCAGCGGAATCGGCGCTTCGGTGGTGCCTACGGTGGGTTCAAAGGAGGCCGTGGCGTTGATGGCGGCGCTGCTGCACTGCGGCGAAGGCGACGTGGTGGTCCAGCCACGTGTCTCATACCCCACGTATGAAATCGGCACCCAGATATCGGGTGCAGCTGTCGTCAAGGTCGATGATGTGGCTGATGTGGACAGTTGGGTCAACGTTCCGGGTGTCAGGGCCATTTGGGTCAATTCCCCGAGCAATCCTACGGGCAGGGTGCTGACTTCCGAACAGTTGCGCGGCATCGTGCGTGCCGCGCGTTCGATAGGTGCCGTGGTGCTTTCGGATGAATGCTATGCCAGGATGGATTGGCGGGGTTCTGCCGATTCCGAGAGCTCCCCGAAGACGACGCCGTGCATTCTGGATGATGATGTCTGCGGCGGGAACGCGGAATCCGTGTTGTGCCTGTATTCACTGAGTAAACAGTCGAATATGGCAGGGTATCGCACTGCGCTTATCGCAGGTGACGAGCGCCTTGTCTCCGCGATGACACGTTATCGCAAGCAGATAGGTCTGATTATTCCCGGTCCGGTTCAGGCGGCCATGACCGCCGCTTTGGGTGATGGCGAGAGTGTGCTGGACCAGATCGGGCGCTATCGTGCCCGTCTGCATTCCTTGACGAAGGCATTGAGCGCATACGGCTATGATGCCCGCATGCCTGAAGGCGGTTTGTATATCTGGGTCAGGGCGCTCGGCGATGACTGCTGGGATGATATGCATAACCTGGCCGCGCTGGGAATCGTCCCGAGTCCGGGCGAATTCTACGGTGACTGGCATTTTCTGCGATTCTCGGTGACAGCCAGCGACGAGTCGATTGCTGCGGCCGCCGAACGTCTGTCGGCGTGACGCCCTGACGGGCAGGAGTGTTCGGTAATAGGATAACTGCACTAAAAGGACAGCAATGGGGTAATAATTTCTCGGCAAAGCTGTCCTTTTAGTGCAGTTATCTGGTTCAAAGACCGAGATGCACCGCGTTCTTGCCGTAGCGTTTTCTGATGGTATCGAGCGTTCGTTCGGCTTCTGATAAGCGTTCCGGACGTGTGCCATCCGCTGTTTCCTTGGGCATCAAATCCTCGATGGTGAGTTGGATTGGTGTTTCATCGGATTTGCTCAGCCCGGATACGCTCACGCCCGCGAGTCTGACCGCACGGGGGAGTGCGGGAAAGGGGCTTGCCGAGGAATCTCCATCAGTGGCGTTGTTTTCCGCGAACATCTGTCGGAAGAGTTCCATCGCCTCGGGGTATATCGCACTTGCCGTATCGACCGGACGTTCCAGGGTATGGGCTTTCGTCGCATAGCTCAGGTCAGCGAAGCGGAGTTTCACGGTGATGGTTCGTGCCAGCAGGGCGTGTTTCCGCAAGGAGGAGGCGACGTCGTCGCTGCATTGCCGAAGCAGGGTGGTGACCGTCTTGGGGTCGGTGGTGTCCTGCGCAAAAGTACGTTCGGCACCGATGGATTTTTCCCGGGCTTTCGTGCTCAGGGTGCGTTCATCCTGCCCTCGGGCCGCCAGAAAGAGGTGATGCCCGAGAGTGCTTGAGCCCACCACTCGGTTGACCTCTTTCTCATCGAGTTTGGCGAGCTCGGCCACATCGCCGATGCCCCACTGGGAGAGTCTTTTTTCAAGGGAGGGGCCGATTCCGGGTATACCTCGCAGGGGCATCATCTGTACGAATGCGGCGTGCATGGATACGGGTATCAGCAGCATGCCGTCCGGTTTGGCATTCGTGGAGGCCATTTTGGCTACGAGCTTGTTGGCGGCGATACCGACGGAGCAGGTCACATGGAATTGTTCCGAAACGCGCTGCCGTATCCATGCGCCGATGGCGCGCGGGCCGGACCACTGCTGCAACGCTGCGGAAACGTCCATATAGCCCTCATCGACCGATACCTGTTCGATATTGTCGGTGATTCTGGCGAACACCTCGCTGAATATCCTTCGAGACATCTCACGGTAATACCGCATATCAACGGGAAGGAATATCCCCTGAGGGCACAGGTGGCGTGCCCGGGAGACGGGCATGGTGGAGTTGATGCCATAGGGGCGTGCCTCGTAGCTTGCGGCGCTGACAACCGAGCGCGTACCGGTACCGATGATGACCGGTTTTCCTTTGAGTTCTGTGTGCCGGGCCACTTCGCACGACGCAAAAAAGGCATCCATATCGATGTGCAACACATGACAGCCGCTGTCGTCATGGCCCCAGTCACGTTTGGCTGCGGCCAGTCTAGGTGTGTTGCTCATGACTCCATCCTAAACGTCGGATTGCGTAGTGACTGCGTGAGATGAACTGTCGCACTCATGACCAGTGTGCTACGACACGCTGAGAACCTGCCGATTTCCATACTTGCTCATGTTGTTTCAGCGCTATGGGTGATTCCATCCACGCATGCTGGTAGTGTAATATGCTGTTGCGCTCGCTGATAAGCTGGCGTGATGGAGACGTGCCTGAGTGGCCGAAAGGGGCACCCTGCTAAGGTGTTGATCACGCAAGTGGTCCAGGAGTTCGAATCTCCTCGTCTCCGCGGTATTGAATCCCGGTAGTGGCATATATGCCCTGCCGGGATTCCTGTTTTCACGGATTCTTCCTTCCTCTGACTGTCCGGTAAGGCGGGAATACAATAACTGCACTAAAAGGACAGCTTTTCGGAGAAATTATCGCTACATTGCTGTCCTTTTAGTGCAGTTATCTCATCAGCGAGGTGTGCCAGCCGTCTGAGGTGGGCTTCGCTCAGATCGCACACTGTGTTTGCGGTTAGGATGGAAGTAGTTCTTGCGGATATTTCGCAATCCTCGAACAAGGTAGGTGGACTATGGCAGTTGCATCATGTGCTTCGATATCCGCATCGAGTCTGGGTCTTCCCCAGCAGGCTGAAGTGCCGGAGAGCAAGGCCTCCCTCCCCAAACAGATGTTCTATGCCAAAACTCCCGTGTCTTCAGGACTCAAGCAGCGTTTGGTCAATGACATCAAGGAGATTACGGTCCTCGGCGTGCTGAACGCCTCCAATACCGGAACCCCATCCGAAGGTCGGCTCAAGGAGATTCTCATCATCGGGGTGCTGTTGAACACCAGGACCGTGCCTGTCGACGCGCTTGAGCACATCGCCAAACTGCGACCCTCGGGTATCCTCTTCGTCTGCGTCAGCATCCATGAAGGCGTCGAGGAGTGCGCCCTCGCGGTGCGGCGCGCACGCCCTGGCAGAGCCGGTCACGTCCAGCAGAACACCGTGTTTGTGGGGGAGTGGAAGGCGGCGAGCGACACCCGGCTGACGCTTCACGGTGACACGATTGAGCAGATCTGGGAGAGTTTGAACGCTCAGGCGATACTCGGTTCCTCCGAGTCTGAGAAATCCCAGTATCAGAATCTCGACCAGCGCATCGCCAGACGAGAGAGCATCGCCGAGTTGCGTGCTCTGGACGCCAAACTCACCAAAGACCATGCCCGTGCAAAGAATCCGACGCAACGCAACGAGATCTACGCCAAGCTTCACAAGGCCCGCACCCAACTCGCTGCCTTGGAGGCCGAAGAATAATCCTTCCACCGCGTCTCGCCTGTGCCGCTGCTCAGCGTGAAGTCGCAGTACTCGAATCGCCGGCCAAGGAGTCAAAGTATGCACACCAAGCTTATCCAAGGAATATTCGGGGACGACGTTCGTCTCCGCGATGAGGATATGCTCACTGAAGACCATCCTCGACGTTCAGGTCAGAGAGGGGAGCGGGTCAGGTTGAACATTGCGCTGCGTGCAGTGGTGTTCCTGGCGATTCTTGCTGCCGGTATGACCATTATCAGCGTTTTAGGCGTGCTGGTGGCATCCGTGGCAGAACCTGCTTTCATTGATGACCTATTGGCTGGGGATACGTCGACGTTGACATCCAATCGCGTGGTGATGGTCATCTCCGTTGTCGGAGAGTTGTTTGCCGCTGTAATGGCCTATCTTGTCGTGGTCGTATTCATGGAGAGGCGACGTATCCCGTACGAGTTGGCGCCTGGACGCTTGGGTGGGCTGCTTCGCGGGGGCGCCATGGGGTCGTTCAGTCTGGCATTGTGCGTCCTGGTTCTTGCTCTCCTGGGCAGCTACCGCATCATCTCGGTTGACACCTCATACAATCCTTGGCTGGATTTGCTCACATTGGGGCTCACTGCGGGTATCGCCGAGGAGATTATCATGCGTGGCATAGTGCTGCGCCTTCTGGAAGAATGGCTTGGCTCGTGGGTGGCCATCGTTATTTCCGCGGCGTTGTTCGGATTCATGCATCTCGGGAATCAGGACGGAACCCTGTGGGGTGCCACCGCCATAGCCATCGAGGCGGGTCTGCTGTTCGGCGCGATCTACATCGTCACCCGTTCCCTATGGTGGTGCATCGGTCTGCATATGATGTGGAACATTATGCAGGGGCCGGTGTTCGGTTCCGTCGTTTCCGGTACCGGCGAACAGCAATCATGGTTGGTGTCTCGCTGGTCCGGGCCGGAAATACTGACCGGAGGGCAATTCGGTTTGGAGGCCAGCATCGTGCCGGTGGTGTTGCTCGGTGCTGTGGCCTGCGCATTGCTGGTGTACGCACATGGTCGGGGATTGATTATCAAACCCTCATGGAGAAGGCACGTTCTGCCGAAATGAGGGAGTTAACGCCGTTTGTGTAGGGATTCTGGAATAGACACCGCGACTGCTCGTTGAAATTTCAAGCGTGGCCCGGGCGTAGACTCGGGTTCATAGATAAATCCCTACACAAACGGGGCTTCCCACCGGAAAGTGACGTCAGTTATGGTCAGGCGACGACATTCACCAGAGCATGCCGCTGTTTCAGAGCGTAATCGCATATCTCGGGCCAAGATAATCGTCGGAATCATCACCGTGTCCGTCATCCTAGCTGCCTGTATAGCGACTCTCGTCTTCTACTTATTCTTTTCTCAACGTTCCGGTGGCGGACTGTCGCAGCAACAGGGTTCATCGCTGGCGGAGCCGGATCACGAGTCTCTTAACCGCCCGTCAGATGCTCCGGACCCGGTGCTCAGACATCCGGGCAACGCCCCTGATTGCCCCGACACTGACTGCATATCGGTGATGGTGAACGGGGATTTGCTATTCCATCCGAACCTTTGGAACAACTTCGCCGGCGCAAATACCGCGGCCAAGGACGGCACGGCGTTTAATTTCGATCCGCTCTTCGAAGGGATGAAGCCCTACATCCAATCATCCGATATAGCCGTCTGCGAATTCGAAACGCCAATTGCTAAGCGCGGCGGCCCGTATGCAGGGTATCCGGTGTTCGCCATTCCGCCGGAAGTGGTGGACAGTGCCGCGCGTATCGGCTACAAGGCCTGCACCCACGCGACGAATCATTCCTGGGACCAGGGATTGGCGGGTATTGAACGGCTCCATCAGGAACTTGCCTCGCACGGCATAGCTCAAACGGGGTCGTATCTCACACAGGAGGAATCCTTGGAACCTCTGGTGATTGATTCGCCGACCGGCGGCGGAAAGCTCGGTCTTGTCACCGGCACGGTGTCGCTCAACGGCATGGTTGCCGATACGGATTGGCGCATCGACAGGCTTCGGGCATCGGGTGAACCCGAGCATGATGCCGACATTCAACGCGCAGTGGACAAGGCTCACAAGGCTCGCAGTCAAGGGGCCGATGTGGTGGCCATGGCCATGCACTCATTGCAGGAGTACATCGATTACGCCGACTCATGGCAGGTGTCCGAAGCGCATGAGCTTGCCGATACCGGAGCCTTCGATGTGATTTACGGTGCGGGATGCCATTGCGTACAGCCGGTCGAGTATTATCACGGCACTTGGATTATCTATGGTCTGGGCAATGCGGTCACCGTGAGTGCGCCCCAGAGCCGGGTGGTCAACAATCAGGGCATTACGGCCCGTATTCAGTTCGCGGGAAAGCGGGGGGCCGAGGGTACTTGGCGTGTCAACCGCATCGACTGGGTGCCTGTGGCCAATATGAGGCAGGGGCAATACCGATGGTGCCCGATAGCCTCAGACCATCCTAACGGCGTCTGTTGGTCCGATGGCCAGGATGCCGCCGTGCGGGAGCGGATATCACAGGTCCTCTATTCGATGAATGCCGACCCCGCTGTGGTCAAGGAGTGGTTGCTGGGCTGAACTGCGATAACTGCACTAAAAGGACAGCTTTTTCGGTGGATTATTGCCAAATTGCTGTCCTTTTAGTGCAGTTATCATATTCTGCCCTTATGCGCACGCCACGGATGGGGAAACCGGATATCCCTGGCGTGCAGTGTTATGTGGTCGTTCACTGCGTCCTCACTGTGCCTTAGCTGCAGCGCGTGCCGGTGTAATCATCGTCAGCATCATGATGGAGGGTTCCACGGCCTTGACGGCATGAGGCAGGCGTGTAGGGAAATACACGAGTCCGCCTGGGAGCAGATCGACGGTCTCGCCGGAGCCGGTGACTTCGAGATGACCTGAAATCGTCTGTACGAATACCGGCATGGCCGCCGTGTGCTCGCTGAGTTCCTGGCCTGCGTCGAAGGAGAACAAGACCACGTTCCCGCCCTGTTGCTGCATGATGGTCCGAGAGACCGTGGCCTCGTCCTGCACCTTGATTAGCGTGCGCACATCGGGGATGAAGCCGAGTTCCACGGCCTCGGACCCGCCCACGGTCTGTGCAGTCTTGGCATGTTCTGTTCCGGTCGAGGATGTTTCCTCGTCCTGTGCGTGTGGATGCCTGTGGTTTTCGCTCATGATGTCCCTTTCTCTGATGTACGTATTACGCCTATCGTTTATGCGCGACTACCGCGATGCCGTTCATATGCTGTCGGTATTGGGTGAAGGCGCGTTTCATCGTTATCACACGTTCACGCGCCTGCTTGTCTCGTATCAGGTTCCTGAGTATTCGCAGCACCCCGACTATTCCTTCGTCGGCGACATTGCGTCGTACATCCAGCAAGGCCATCGGTGCCATGCCGATCCAGTCGACCTCGAAACCTTCGGATTCCAGCAGGGTCTTCCACTCCGCAGCCGTCAGGGGCCTGGCGTTGACCTTGATGGCACGTGCTAGATCCTTGCGAATCCGGGTTTTGGTCTCATCACCCAGACTGTCGGGTTCCAGGCCGAGTTCATGGATGGCATACCGTCCACCGGGGCGCAGCAAGCGTGCGGCTTCGGCGATGATGCTCTGCTTGCCGCTGTCGCTCTGCATGGTCAGCATGGCTTCGCCCACGACCACGTCTGCGCTGTCGTCCGGTAATCCGGTCTCCTGGGCTTTGGCCGTCACGGCATGGCCTGTGCCCGCAACGATGTTGTCCACTATCGCGGCGGCCTTGCGGTCCTCATCGACACCGACATAACTTGCAGGAGCGTGTTGGAGAATCTCCTTTGCCGTCGAGCCGAGTCCGGGCGCGAACTCCACAACCTTGTGGCCTTCTATTCCGGCGTGCGAGAGCATCTGTCTGGTCAGCTCCCGGCCACCGGGTCTCAACACTCGCTTGCCGAGCCGCGCGAGGAGCCAGTGACCTGGGACGTGGGCCGAATCTCTTTCGGAAAACGGCAATTCCTCGCCAGCGTGCCGTCTGGTCGCCTGCGAAACCGGTGATGTGTGTTGATGATCGGTCATACGGCCAACGCTAGCGGTACGGCGACGAAGCCACAAGGGTTGGCGTAGAAGAACAGGAGACGGCTCACGGATTCCTCTGACGGTGAGTTCACTACGATGTTGCGTTGTCGTATTACCCTGTTGGGCATGAGCGTTATCGAAACAGCATCAACACGTGAAGACCTTCCTCTGATGGTCATTCCTTCGTGCATGCCTTCCATGGTCGAGGCATTCCGCAGTGCTTTCAGCAAACTCGACGACCTTTGCCGGGTCAGAATGTATACCGACACCGTTCTCGACGAGGATGTAATAGCATCCCGCTGCAAGGATGCCGATTCCGTTGTGGTCATCGGCTTCCGCGTGAGCGACGCACTGTTGGAGAAACTCGCCACAAGCGTGCACTGCATGGTGTTCGGGGGGACGGGAGTGGCGAATTACGTGAATCTGTCCGCCGCGAACGAGCATGGCATACGAATCTGCAACGTCGAGCATTACGGCGACGAAGCGGTTGCGGAGCACACGGTCGCGCTGATGTTCGAGCTGGCTCGGCATTCCGGATACCTCAATCAGCAGTTGCGTAACGGCAAATGGATTGAGATGGAAGGTCTGGAACTCAATGGGAAGACCTTGGGGCTTGTCGGCTTCGGAGGTATCGGCAAAGCCGTGGCCAAGATTGCCCACGGTATCGGCATGAAGGTTGCGGTGTGCTCACGCCACGAAGATACCCAGGCCCTTCAGGAGTTCGGGGCCACGTGGACGTCCTCGATAGATGAGTTGATTGAGAGCAGTGATGTCGTGAGTCTGCATCTTGGGCTGAACGAGCAGACGAAGGGCATGATTACCGAAGCTCATCTGGCGAAGATGCATCCCGGTGCGTTGTTCATCAACACCGCTCGTGCGGAGCTCATCGAGCCCGGAGCTTTGGTGAAGCGTCTCAGCGAAGGCGACGTCCTGGCGGGACTGGATGTTTTCGACCATGAGCCCCTGCCGATGGATGACCCGCTGTTGAGCCTGTCCAACGTGGTGCTCACGCCGCATGTCGCATGGTTTACCCAGGAAGCCGTGGTGAATGTGATTGCTCAGTGCTTCGATGGCGTCAGCGCCTTCTACCGCGGTGAACGATACAACGTGGTCGTCTGAGTCGCATCTGTGAACGGTCCGGAAGTGTATACGGTGCTCAACCCTCAGGGTTCACCGGCGGAAGCGGAATTCGAGGAAAGGCGCTCGCGCTTTATCGGGAATTGTTGGCATATCGACTCCAATGACGATGTTGCGGCGATTCTCGAAGAGATGCACATTCAGCATCCCAAGGCTCGCCACATTGCCTATGCCACGATTTGGGGGGACTCTCCTGCAAAGCAATCGGAACGTATGAGTGACGACGGCGAGCCCTCGGGCACTGCCGGCAAGCCTATTCTCGATTGCATCCGGCAGCAGCATCTCATCGATTGCATGGTGACGGTCACCAGATATTTCGGTGGTGTGCTTCTTGGCTCCGGTGGCTTGATTCGTGCTTACTCAACCGCGGCTTCTTCGGCTCTGCATGCCGCAAGGATTGCACGATTGGTGCCGAGCGCGGTATACCGTTTCGCGCTTGCTTACTCGCAGTTGGAACTGTGCAAGCGCGTGGTTGCGGATGAGGAGGGCTTGTTCGAGGTCGTGGAATACTCGGATCATATCGAGGCGCAGGCGACGGTGCCTGAATCGAAAACAAGGCTTTTTGAGAACCGCATCACGCAAAGTTTCAATGCGACGGTCTCCTTGAAGAGGGCAGGCAGCCAGAATGTGCCCATCCCCGTCTGAGGTCGTGGGTATGCGACAAAGGATGAAGCTTGTTCGCCGGTGTCAATTATGCTGACGGTATGGCTACGACGCAGGATGCGAAGAATACGGTGGATATGACGGTGAATGAGGATGCTCGGCTTGACGGCGAGGCTGCAGGTGTTGAAGCCATGAGGACGAACGAAGGCGAGACTACGGTGCCCGACTCCGCGCCGACCATCGAATCCGATGCCGATGACATCGAGCAGAAGAAGCAGCAGTTGGAGGATCAGGCCGCCCCTGCAGCTCAGGAGAAAGCCACGAGCGTGGTTCAGGAGACGTTGACGGTCTCCTACGAGCGTCTTCGCCATTCCATCGACAGCAAGGAACTCAGCGAGGTGGCCCGAGCCGAACTGCCGGACAGCAGCAATCAATCGGCGTTCTCTCGCGCGACGGCACTGCTTGAGGCGGTGGCGGGCAATCCGCACACGCCTCTTGAGGACCGTGTGTTCCTGGCTGAAAACATGCCTTTCCCGAATGTTCTCGTGAAGCTTTCCCAGGACCCTGATGCGCAGGTGCGCAGAGCGGTCGCAGCCAATGTGTCCGATAAAAACTGGCTTGTCGGTAATCTCACCAAGGATGAGGATGCGAAGGTGCGTGCAGCCGCCTTGGTGAACCCGCAGACGTCATGGAAGATGCGACTGGAAGGCGCACAGAGCGCGGGGACGGATACCGCAACCCTTGATGTGCTGGGAAAACTTGGTGCCGAAACCGAGAATGACGCTCCTATCGTATTGTCTTCGATGGTACGCAGGGCGGTGGCGTTGAACCCTAATACGAGTAGCGAAATGCTGGAAAAACTTGCCCGGGACGCTCGACCGGATGTGGCGAAGGCCGCTCAGCGGGCATTGGCCGCAAGATAAAACGTGTGGCGTGTACGGGTCCAATGTGTACAGGTACGAGACGATAACTGCACTAAAAGGACAGCAATTTGGTAAGCATTTCTCCGAAAAGCTGTCCTTTTAGTGCAGTTACCGCCTTCCGTATGGGTCGAAAAGCGATAGAGCCGGTTGTGTTCGGTGGCGGCTGGTTGGTGCGCCTTGTGGGTGCTTGACTTACACTTGGGCTATGGAGCACGTAGAGAGTAACCAGCGGCTGCATCGACCGCTGATTGAACTGGCCAGAGCCGTCGGGCTGTCAACGAGTTATGTGGGCCAGAACGACGATTATCACGAAATCGAGGACGAGGTGCTGGTCGCGGCACTGAAGAGCCTGGGTTTCGAGGCATCTGACGCTAGTCAGGCCAGAGCCACGCTGAAAACGCTGCAGGATGCCCGTCATCGCGAACTGATTGAGCCCACCGTGTTCATGACGGCGGGAGAGGCATCCACGGTTCCGGTTCATGCGGGTGCTTTGGATATCCCCGCAGGAAGGATTATTCTCGAAAACGGTGAGGAATACCCCCGTTCTCTGATGCCTGCCAGTGGTGATGGCGCAGCCGCCTACCCTCTGGACGATGGATTCGTCGTCAATGCGGCCTTGGAGTTGCCCGCCGACCTTCCGGTCGGATACCACCGTCTCATCGTCACGGTGGGCGAGAGGGAGCAGACCTCGACGTTGATATGTGCTCCCCGTTCGATTCCGTGGGCGGTTCCGGAAGCGCAGATTCGCCCTTGGGGTTGGATGGCCCAGTTGTATTCCATACGCTCTCGCTCGTCTTGGGGCGTAGGTGATTTTGCCGACCTGGCACAGCTGCTGGTTCAGGCGAAGGGCCAGACCGGTGCGGACTTCGTATTGGTCAATCCGATGCACGCCGCCGAGCCGGTGTCACCGCTCACTCCGTCCCCCTATCTGCCGGTATCCCGGCGTCTGGTGAATTTCACGTATATTCGACCGCAGGCGATTCAGGAATATCAACTGCTCGGTGAGGAGTCGTTTGCACAGGTCAAGGCCGCCTACGAGGCCTGCCTGCCGTTGAACGACAATCCGGACCATATCGACCGGGACACGATGTGGAAGCACAAGATGCGTGCCTTGTGGCTGATATACAAGCTTGGTCGCTCCGTGGAGCGGCAGCGTGAATTCGCCGATTATGTGACGACGTGCGGAGATGACCTCGAAGCTTATGCAACATGGTGCCTGGCCTACGACAAGTGGGGTGCTCCGAGCGAGAAGCCGGACTCGTGGGTCAACCGCTTCGGCAAGGACAGCGGGGAAATCAAAGTTCTGCGTGAGCAATACCCGGATACATTGGACTTCTACCGATGGATGGAATGGATAGCCACGCAGCAGCTTGACGAGGCGCAGCGGCAGGCGGAACATGTGGGTATGCGTATCGGCGTGATGTCGGATATGGCCGTCGGCGTTCACCCTCAGGGGGCTGAGGTCTGGTGGAATCCGGACAGATACGTCAAGGGCGTCACGGTGGGGGCGCCTCCTGATTACTTCAATCAACAAGGGCAGAACTGGAGCCAGCCGCCTTTGAATCCAGTGGAGCTGGAACGCACAGGGTATCTCAGCTACCGCAACATGGTGCACGGCATGTTCGCGCATGCGGGAGCGTTGCGAATCGACCATATCCTGGGTCTGTTCAGATTGTGGTGGATTCCTGCCGGGATGAGTGCCGTGCAGGGCGTGTATGTCAACTACCGTTCCGAGGCGATGCTGGGCATTCTGGCTATTGAGGCAAGTCGTGTGAACGGCATCGTCGTCGGCGAGGACCTTGGCGTGGTACCGCAATACGTGGCCGATTCACTGATTCGGCACGAGGTGCTGGGATGCGTGGTCGAGTGGTTCGAGCAGCGCAACGGGAAATTCCGCGCTCCGTCCCAGTGGAGGGAGTGCGCCCTCGCTTCTGTGAACACGCATGATATGCCGCCGGATGCAGGGTATCTCAATTACGAGCATGTCGAACTGCACAAACGGCTCGGTTTGCTGACGGGGACCGCCGAGGATTTCATGGCATCCGCAGTAGCTGAGCAGAAGGCGATGATGTCGATGCTGGTCGAGGGCGGTTTCCTGAATGAGGATGAGGTGAAGAACAGGACCGTGGGCGAGCAGCAGATAGTCGAGGCCCAGTACAAGGCGCTGACGGCTTCTTCCTGCAAACTGCTGGCTGCTGCGCTGACGGACGGTGTGGGGGAGCGGCGTGCGCAGAACCAGCCCGGGACGAATAACGAGTATCCGAACTGGAGAATTCCCCTTGGGGATTCCGAAGCGAAGAACGTGCTTCTGGAAGATTTGTTCACCAACAAGCGCCTGCAGTCTCTGGCGGCGATTATGCGCACGGCCTGAATCGGATACGCGGCTGATGACACGGTGGACTTTGACAGTGAGCGAGTAAGCGTTATAGTAGAGGATTGTTGTGTTTCCCTCAGGGGTCCTCGAAGCGTTTCCCACTCGCCCATAGGACTTTCAGGGAGCCCACGGATAATGAGGCTTCTCATGGCGAACGTAATGGTTTGCCTAATGTGAAGCCCGGAACACAATGCAAAGAAAAGGTTGAACTGTGAAGACTTTCACGCCTAAACCAGCCGATTTGACCCATGACTGGTACATCGTCGACGCCACTGATGTGGTGCTTGGCCGTCTGGCCACCCAGGTTGCAATCCTGCTGCGTGGCAAGAACAAACCGACTTTCGCGCCTCACGCCGATTCGGGTAACCATGTGATCGTAGTCAACGCTTCCAAGGTTGCGTTGACCGGCGACAAGCTCGGCAAAGAGCTGTACACACATTCCGGTCGCCCTGGTGGTCTGCGTGCGGACAGCTACGGTGATTTGATGCAGAAGAACCCTGAGCGCATCGTTCGCGAAGCAATCAAGGGCATGCTGCCGAAGAACCGTCTTTCCAAGGTTCAGATGGACCGCCTCCGCATCTTCGCGGGCGAGGACCATCCGCACACCCCTCAGAAGCCAGTCCAATTTGAGATCGCTCAGATCTCACAGCAGGCCAAGTAGGACCGAAGGAGAATACTGACATGGCAGATCAAAGCAATGACTCCGCAGTCCTCGAGGGCGAAGAGGAACTGACTTCGTACACTTCCGAGACCAACGCGGGTGCAGGTACCGGCACCTCCGCTATCGCTCCTGGCTATGGCACGGGTCGTCGTAAGGAAGCCATCGCACGCGTCCGCCTCACCCCGGGTGAAGGCAAGTGGACCGTCAATGGCCGTACTTTGGAAGAATACTTCCCAAGCCGTTTGCAGCAGCGTGAGGTGAATTCACCTATCGTCCTGCTCAAGCTTGAGGGCAAATTCGATGTGCAGGTTCTCGTCGATGGCGGCGGCACGACCGGTCAGGCCGGAGCGATCCGTCTTGGCGTGGCACGTGCACTGAACGCCATTGACCGTGATGCAAACCGCGCAGCACTTAAGAAGTCAGGATTCCTGACTCGTGATGCTCGTGCAGTCGAGCGCAAGAAGGCCGGTCTGCACAAGGCACGCCGCGCGCCTCAGTTCTCAAAGCGCTAAACGCTGTTTTCCCGCCACGGTGTTTCAGTGGTGGTGGCGAAAGCCCGAAACTTCGGTTTCGGGCTTTTTGCGTTTCTGCACCGCTGCTTTCCTTGGTAGTTTCGATGTGTTGCTGGTGCTCTGTTGCGCCCGCCCGTTCAGTGTGTTTTCGACGAAGCAACCACGGCGATGCACGCGCCGTCGCGTAATAATGACGGTTTTTTCGTCATCAATGCCGTTTGTGTGGGGATTTCTCGCAACTCGACGAGTATGGGACGCATGATTCTGCCAAATTTCAATGTTGACGGCCCCTTAGTACTCAACAATCCCTACACAAACGATCGTTCCTCCGAGGTTGGTGGACCTGATGTTCATATATGCGCATAAATGTTCAACCGGCAAACAATAAAGACACAAAATGACAAGCAAACCCACATGACACGCTCAGATTCCTCATGTCGTGAACAGAAATTGTTCTGGTACGCCCTCTACGCTAAATTGTGATGCAAGTCACAGTTTTGAGAACTGATGATACGAACTCCACAACAACGATATGCCGTCCGAGCATGTCGTCATCAGGATTCGTGGCCTTTGCTTTCTGCACGTCCAAGGAGGACCCGTGGTTACAGCCAAGAACAGAACAACAGTGAATACGGTAGCGGCCAAAACAGCGCCGGCTGCAACCCCCGAACCGTCTGATGCCGAGCGCGAGGTCGATGCGCTGGTTTCCCGAGGTCTGGTGGCGCTCAAGAAGTTTGAGAGGCTGAATCAGGAGCAGGTTGACCGCATCGTGGCGAAGGCGTCGATTGCGGCGTTGAATCAGCATCTGGTGCTGGCGAAGCTGGCGGTGGAGGAGACCGGTCGTGGTTTGGTCGAGGATAAGGCCACGAAGAACATCTTCGCGTGCGAGCATGTGACGAACCATCTGGTCAAGCAGCGTACGGTGGGTGTCATCAGCGAGGATGACATCGATGGCATCGTTGAGGTCGCGGAGCCTGTGGGTGTGGTCGCGGGTGTGACCCCGGTGACGAATCCGACATCGACGGCGATTTTCAAGTCCTTGATTGCGTTGAAGACGCGTTGCCCGATTGTGTTCGGTTTCCATCCCTTCGCGCAGAAGTGTTCCGTTGCGGCGGCGCGTGTGGTGCGTGACGCGGCGATTGCTGCGGGTGCGCCCGAGGATTGCATCCAGTGGGTCGAGCATCCCTCGATTGAGGCGACGGGCGCGCTGATGAAGCATCCGGGCATCGCCACGATTCTGGCCACCGGTGGACCGGGCATGGTGAAGGCCGCGTATTCCTCGGGCAAGCCCGCCCTGGGTGTGGGTGCGGGCAACGCTCCGGCGTATGTGGACCGGAATGTGAACGTGAAGCGCGCGGTGAACGACCTGATTCTGTCGAAGCATTTCGATTACGGGATGATCTGCGCGACCGAGCAGGCCATTATCGCTCACGTCGACATCTATGACCGTCTGATTGCCGAGATGAAGCATCGGAAGGCCTATTTCGTGTCCGGCGACGAGAAGGCGAAGCTCGAGCAGTACATGTTCGGCTGCACCGCGTATTCGGGAGACAAGCCGAAGCTGAACTCCGTGGTGCCGGGCAAGTCCCCTCAGTACATCGCCGAGCAGGCCGGATTCTCCATTCCCGCCGATGCCACGATTCTGGCTGCGGAGTGCAAGGAAGTGGGCGAGATGGAGCCCCTGACGATGGAGAAGCTCGCCCCCGTGCAGGCTGTGCTCAAGGCCAAGGACAAGGACCACGCCTTCGTGATGTGCGAGCAGATGTTGGTACATGGTGCCGGGCACACCGCCGCCATCCATACGGATGACGAGGAGCTCGTGCGCGAGTACGGGCTGCGGATGCACGCGTGCCGCATCATCTGGAACCAGCCGAGCTCGCTGGGCGGCATCGGTGACATCTACAACGCCATCGCCCCGTCCCTGACCCTGGGCTGCGGCTCGTACGGCGGCAATTCCGTGTCCGGCAACGTGCAGGCCGTGAACCTGATCAACGTCAAACGCATCGCTCGGAGGAACAACAACATGCAGTGGTTCAAGATTCCCTCGAAGACCTATTTCGAAGCGAACGCGGTGCGCTACCTGCGCGACATGTACGGCATCCGCAAGGCCGTCATCGTGTGCGACAAGGTCATGGAGCAGCTTGGCATCGTCGACAAGGTCATCGACCAGCTGCGGGCGCGTCCCGAGCTGGTGACCTTCCGCATCATCGACTACGTCGAGCCGGAGCCCAGCGTGGAGACCGTCGAGCGTGGCGCGAAGATGATGCGCGAGGAGTTCGAGCCCGACACCATCATCGCCGTCGGCGGCGGCAGCCCGATGGACGCCGCGAAGATCATGTGGCTGCTGTACGAACACCCCGAGATCTCCTTCGCCGACGTGCGCGAGAAGTTCTTCGACATCCGCAAGCGGGCCTTCAAGATTCCACCGTTGGGCACCAAGGCCAAGCTGGTGTGCATCCCGACATCGTCCGGCACCGGCTCCGAGGTCACGCCCTTCGCGGTCATCACCGACCACAAGACCGGCTACAAGTACCCCATCACCGATTACGCGCTCACGCCCTCGGTCGCGATCGTTGACCCGGTGCTGGCGCGCACGCAGCCGCGCCGCCTGGCCTCGGACGCCGGCTTCGACGCGCTGACGCACACCTTCGAGGCCTACGCCTCGGTGTACGCCAACGACTTCACTGACGCGATGGCCCTGCACGGCGCGAAGCTCGTGTGGGACAACCTCGACAACGCGGTCAACAGCGAGGACCCAGAGACCAGGAAGGCCGCGCAGGAGAAGATGCACAACGCCGCCACCATGGCCGGCATGGCCTTCGGCTCCGCGTTCCTGGGCATGTGCCACGCGATGGCCCACACCATCGGCGCTTTGTGTCACATCGCGCACGGACGCACGAACTCCATTCTGCTGCCCTACGTGATTCGCTACAACGCCGAGGTCCCCGAGGAGCCCACGAGCTGGCCGAAGTACAGCGAGTACATCGCCGCGGAGCGCTATCAGGACATCGCCCGCAACCTCGGTCTCAAGTGCGACACCCCAGAGACCGCCGTCGAGGCCCTGGCCACCGCGGTGGAGGACTACCGTGACAACCGGCTCGGCATGGACCCCACCTTCCAGGCCGCCGGCGTGGACGAGGAGTACTTCTGGAGCGTTCTCGACCAGATCGGCATGCGCGCCTACGAGGACCAGTGCGCACCCGCGAATCCCCGCATCCCCCAAATCGAGGACATGAAGGACATCGCCATCGCCGCCTACTACGGCATCACTCAGGAGGCCGCACACGCCAAGCGCGTCGAGCGTGAAGGCGCCGCAGCCACCGAGGAAGCCTCCGAACGCGCCTGACGCCACCGGAATCACGCCAGGTCGCGCGCGATCATCGCATCGCGCGCGACCTTCGCATGCTTGGTGGCAGTGGGGCTAAATTCCATAACTGCACTAAAAGGACAGCAATATGGTGATATTTTCTCCGAAAAGCTGTCCTTTTAGTGCAGTTATCGTATTTGGTCCTTATAGGCTGAACCGTTAAACACACAGCCCAGTGGGCTGTGTGTAGGCGAAGTGAGCGCCCGCAAAGGGCGCGAAGAATCGCTGAAAGCGATTGATCAGCGAGGTGTAAACGAAACCGTCATGATAAGCGTTGGAGGCGAAGTGAGTGCCCGCAAAGGGCGCGAAGGGCTTGATATAAGTACGGCATCCGGGCGACACGCCCGCTGAGCCGTTATGCACGCAGCCCGGTGGGCTGTGTGTAGGCGAAGTGAGCGCCCGCAAAGGGCGCGAAGGGCTGAAATCAGTACGGCATCCGGGCGACACGCCCGCTGAGCCGTTATGCACGCAGCCCGGTGGGCTGTGTGTAGGCGAAGTGAGCGCCCGCAAAGGGCGCGAAGGGCTGAAATCAGTACGGCATCCGGGCGACACGCCCGGATTCTTCTAGGCCCCCCATGTGCTTTAATAGAGAAGTTGCCTGTTTTGGGCTCGCACTTTGTAATTAAAAAAGCGAGCGCGGCACAAGGAGCGTTGTAAATCAACTTGCAGCTTTTCTTGCATGGCCGTGCATTGATGTGGTCGGTTCGACGGACCAGCACCCGTAATTGGGTGTGATTCCCGAATAACCGCCTTGCATGAATGCCCTCTAGGAACAGGCTGGTAAACAGTATCTAAATCGCTAGGAAAGGGCGGACGGCAATGGCGGGACAGAAAATCCGCATCAGGCTTAAGTCCTATGACCATGAGGTCATCGACCAGTCGGCGAAGAAAATCGTCGAGACGGTGACGAACGCGGGAGCAACTGTTGTTGGCCCGGTTCCTCTGCCGACGGAGAAGAACGTGTTCTGTGTTATCCGTTCTCCCCATAAATACAAGGATTCCCGCGAGCATTTCGAGATGCGTACACATAAGCGTCTCATTGATATCGTCGATCCCACACCTAAGGCTGTGGATTCTTTGATGCATATCGACTTGCCTGCGGATGTCAACATCGAAATCAAGCTCTAGAGGGGAGGGAACCATCATGACTTCACAGAAGACAGAACGCACCGCGCTGCTCGGCAAGAAGCTGGGCATGTCGCAGGTCTGGGATGAGAATGGTTTCTTCGTCCCTGTGACGCTGGTGGATGTGTCCACCAACGTTGTCACCGCGGTGAAGACCGAAGAGACTGACGGTTACCAGGCGGTACAGATCGGCTACGGCCAGATCGACCCCACCAAGGTCACCAAGCCTCTTGCAGGTCATTTCGCCAAGGCCGGTGTCACTCCTCGTCGTCATCTCGTCGAGGTTCGCACCGACACCACCGGTTCATTCGAGCCCGGCCAGGAACTGACCGTCGAGCTGCTCCCTGAGGGAACAGAAGTCGACGTAACCGGAACCACCAAGGGCAAGGGCTTCGCCGGAACCATCAAGCGTTGGGGCTTCAAGTCCTACCGTCGTACACACGGTTCGCACAAAAACGAGCGTCGTCCCGGTTCAGTCGGGGCATGCGCAACGCCAGGCCGCATCCTCAAGGGGAAGCGCATGGCCGGTCGTATGGGTAACGACACCGCCACCGTGCAGAACCTGGTCATTGTTTCGGCTGACGCCGAGAGCGGCATACTCGCTATCAAGGGCGCTGTACCAGGGCCTGCAGGTAGCATCGTGGTCGTCCGTTCAGCAGTGAAGGGAGCCTGATTTTCATGGCAAGCAAAACTGAGAACGTCACAGTTCTGAACGTCACTGACGCCAAGGGTGCCTCCGCAGGTTCTGTGGATGTTCCCGAAGATATCTTCGGCATCGCTTCCGAAGACATTCAGGCTCACATTCCGCTGGTGCACCAGGTTGTTGTGGCTCAGTTGGCCGCTGCACGCCAGGGCACTCACTCGGTACGCACCCGCTCCACCATCTCCGGTGGCGGCAGGAAGCCATGGAAGCAGAAGGGCACGGGTCGTGCTCGTCAGGGCTCCATTCGCTCTCCTCAGTGGGCTGGCGGCGCTGTCGTTCACGGGCCTCAGCCACGTGACTACAGCCAGCGCACCCCGAAGAAGATGAAGGCAGCAGCACTGCGTTACGTGATTTCTGATCGCGCCAATGCGGGTCGTGTGCACGTCGTCGACTTCGGCATTGCTGACAAGCCTTCGACCAAGACGGCCAATGCCGTGTTGCTCCAGGTTGCCGAGAACCGTTTCTCAACCGTTGTCCTTTCACGCGAGAACGTGAACGAGTGGCTTTCCGTAAGGAACATCCCCACCGTACATGTAATCTTCGCCGATCAGCTCAACACGTATGACGTGGTGACAGCCGAGGATCTCGTTTTCTCCAAGGAAGGCCTTGCTGCTTTCGTTGAGGCGAAGACCGGTTCCAAGACCGAATCCGCTAAGGAGGCCTGATTTCCATGTCAGCTATCCACAAGCCATTGCACGATGTCATCATCAAGCCAGTAGTTTCTGAGAAGAGCTATGCAGGATCTGACCGCGGCCAGTACACCTTCGTGGTGGCCCCGACCGCAAACAAGGTTCAGATCAAGCAGGCGATTGAGCAGATCTTCAACGTCAAGGTGACGAACGTCAACACCCTTAACCGCGCCGGCAAGCGTCAGCGCACTCGTACCGGTTTCGGCCAGCGTGTTTCTCAGAAGCGCGCAATCGTGACCGTTGCCGAGGGTCAGACCATCGACATCTTCGGCAACTGAAGGCTAGCCGAGAAAGTTAGGAAGAACTAGATTATGGCTATCCGCACATACAAGCCGACGACCGCTGGTCGTCGCAACGCCTCGGTCTCGGATTTCGCTGAGATCACGCGTTCAACGCCTGAGAAGTCGCTGCTGAGGAAGCTCAGCAAGACCGGCGGGCGCAATTCATACGGGCGTATCACCAGCCGCCATCGCGGTGGCGGTCACAAGCGTCAGTACCGCTTGATTGATTTCAAGCGTTGGGACAAGGACGGCGTGCCAGCAAAGGTTGCTCATATCGAATATGACCCCAACCGTTCTGCTCGTATCGCACTGCTGCACTTCGCAGATGGTGAGAAGCGTTACATCGTCGCTCCTGAAGGCATTCATCAGGGTGATGTCATCGAGACCGGTGCCCAGGCTGATATCAAGCCCGGCAACAACCTGCCTCTGCGCAACATCCCGACTGGTACCGTCGTTCACGCCATCGAGCTTCGTCCTTTGGGCGGCGCGAAGATCGCTCGTTCAGCAGGCGCAGCAGTTCAGCTGGTCGCCAAGGATGGTGCTTTCGCTCAGCTGCGTATGCCCTCCGGCGAAATCAGGAACGTCGATGCCCGTTGCCGTGCAACGGTTGGCGAGGTCGGCAACTCCGATCACGCGAATCTTCAGCTCGGTAAGGCCGGACGTGCTCGCTGGGTAGGCAAGCGCCCGATCACCCGTGGTGAGTCCATGAACCCTGTCGACCATCCACATGGTGGCCGTACACGCGGTGGTAAGCCACCTGTGTCTCCTTGGGGTAAGGGTGAGGTTCGTACTCGTCATCCAAAGAAGGCTTCGAACAAGATGATTGTTCGTCGTCGTCCCAATGGCAAGAACCGCAAGTAAGGGAGTTTCGGAAAGATGACTCGTAGCATCAAGAAGGGCCCATTCGTTGACGCCCACTTGCAGAAGAAAGTCGACGATCAGAACGAGAAGGGCACGAAGAATGTCATCAAGACATGGTCGCGTCGTTCGATGATCACACCTGACTTCATTGGGCACACCTTCGCTGTCCATGATGGTCGCAAGCATGTGCCGGTGTTCGTCACCGAGTCCATGGTTGGCCACAAGCTCGGGGAGTTCGCCCCTACACGTACCTTCAAGGGTCACGTGAAGGATGACAAGAAAGCACGCCGCTGAGGCGAGGAAGAGTAGAGACACATGGAAGCTAAAGCTATCGCTCGTCACGTACGCGTGACGCCGCGCAAGGCTCGCCGCGTCGTCAACCTCATCCGAGGCAAGCAGGCGACCGAGGCGGTTACCGTTCTCAAGTTCGCTCCTCAGGATGCGGCTGTTCCCGTTCGCAAGGTTCTCGAAAGCGCCATTGCCAATGCCCGCGTCAAGGCGGACAAAGCCAATGAGCCTTTCCGCGAGAATGACCTTGTGGTCAGGGAGACATTCGTGGACGAGGGAGTAACCCTCAAGCGTTTCAGGGCTCGTGCCCAGGGACGTGCGGCGCGCATCAACAAGCGCACCAGCCACATCACAGTCATTGTCGCCGATAAGGAAGGAGCCCGATAATGGGACAGAAGATTAACCCCTTCGGGTACCGCCTCGGCATCACCGAGGATCACCGCAGCAAGTGGTTCTCCGATTCCAACAAGTCCGGTGAGCGTTACCGTGACTTCGTGCTGGAGGATGACAAGATCCGCAAGGCTATGAACAAGGATCTTGAGCGTGCAGGCGTATCCCGCATCATCATCGAGCGTACGAGGGATCGTGTGCGCGTGGACATCCACACCGCACGTCCGGGCATCGTCATTGGTCGCCGTGGTGCAGAAGCGGAGCGCGTTCGCGCGAAGCTCGAGAAGATGACGGGCAAGCAGGTCCAGCTCAACATCTTCGAAGTGAAGAACGCCACGATTGACGCTCAGTTGGTTGCTCAGGGAATTGCCGAGCAGTTGACCAACCGAGTGACTTTCCGCCGTGCAATGCGCAAGGCTCAGCAGGATGCCATGCGTGCAGGCGCCAAGGGTATCCGTATCAAGCTCGCCGGTCGTCTCGGCGGAGCCGAAATGAGCCGTTCGGAGTTTTACCGCGAGGGACGCGTTCCTCTGCAGACTCTCCGTGCACTCATTGATTACGGTTTCTTTGAAGCTCGTACCACGTACGGCCGCATCGGCGTCAAGGTATGGATTTACAAGGGTGACATGACCGAGCGCGAGTTCGAAGAGCAGCAGGCGCAACAGGGTGGCCGTCAGGGCCGTCGTGGTTCAGATCGCAGGCCGCGCAGAGGCTCACGTCCAGCAGAAGCTCAGTCTCAGCAGAGCGCGCCCAAGGGTGCAGCCACTGCAACCGAGTCGGCTCCTGCCGCAACGGAAGCAAAGGAGTGAGCGGATGCTTATCCCAAAGAGGACTAAATACCGCAAGCAGCATCGTCCTACACGTAGAGGCATGTCCAAGGGTGGCACCGAAATCGCTTTCGGCGATTACGGCATCCAGGCTCTGGCTCCCGCGTATGTGACCAACCGTCAGATCGAGGCGGCTCGTATCGCCATGACCCGCTACATCAAGCGTGGCGGTCGTGTGTGGATCACGATCTTCCCTGATCGTCCGTTGACCAAGCACGCTCTCGGCGCCCGAATGGGTTCCGGTAAGGGTGCTCCAGAGTTCTGGGTGGCGAATATCCATCCAGGCCGCGTAATGTTCGAGATCGGTGGCGTCACCGATGATATCGCTCGTGAGGCGCTGCGTCGTGCAATCGACAAGCTCCCCATGAAGTGCAGGATTATCGCACGTGAAGGCGGTGACATCTGATGTCAGTCGGAACAGCAGAATACACAATCAAGAATCTTGGCGAGAAGACCAACGTGGAGATTGAGGACTTCCTGAAGAAGTCCAAGGAGGAGCTGTTCAACCTCCGTTTCCAGTCGGCCACCAGTCAGCTCGACAACTCTGCACGTTTGAAGGCAGTGAAGCGTGACATCGCCAGGATGTACACCATTCTGCGCGAACGCGAACTGGGCATCAGCCCGGAGCCGGAAGCTGCAGAGTCCAAAACCAGCGAAGCTGAGGAGAAGTAAGCATGGCTGAGAAGCAAGAGCGCAACTTCCGCAAGGTTCGTCGTGGATACGTGGTGTCCGAAAAAGCGGACAAGACGGTCACGGTAGAACTCGAGCAGCGTTCGACCCACCCTCTGTATGGCAAGGTCGTCCGTTCAAATCGCACGGTCAAGGTTCATGACGAGCAAAACGCGGCGCATGTTGGCGACCTCGTGAGTATCATGGAAACTCGGCCCCTGAGCAAGACCAAGCGTTGGCGCCTCGAATCCATTGTGGAGCGCGCTAAGTAAACAAGTTCGGCAAGGCTCCGCATACACCCGGATGGTGCGTAGTAATCCCTTTGGGGGAGGATGGCGCACCATCCGAGTGTGTGGGGAGAACCAGCTCGGCTAAGGAGAATCAATGATTCAGCAGGAATCGCGGCTTCATGTCGCCGACAACACGGGTGCCAAGGAGATCTTGGCCATCCGAGTGCTCGGCGGATCGAAGCGACGCTATGCCGGCATTGGCGATGTGATCGTCGCCTCCGTCAAGGATGCAATCCCCGGCGGGTCGGTCAAGAAGGGCGAGGTGGTCAAGGCCGTCGTCGTCCGTACAGTAAAGGAACACCGTCGTAACGATGGTTCCTACATCAAGTTTGATGAGAATGCGGCCGTCATTCTCGGCTCCGGTCGTGAGCCGAAGGGCACTCGTATTTTCGGACCGGTCGGTCGTGAACTGCGTGACAAGCGCTTCATGAAGATCGTGTCTCTCGCACCGGAGGTGATCTGAGATGGTAGCCAAGATCAGAAAAGGCGATCAGGTCAAGGTCATCCGTGGCAAGGATCGCGGCAAGGAAGGCACTGTGTCCAGCGTGCTCTCCAACGACCGTCTGATTGTCGAGGGTGTGCAGATTGTTAAGAAGCATGTGCGTGCTACCCAGCAGGGTCAGCAGTCGGGAATCGTCTCCGTCGAGGCTCCGATTCACCGTTCGAACGTGATGCTTGTCGATCCCGAGACGAAAGCGCCTACCCGCGTGGGCGTGACCGTGAAGGAAGAGGCTCGCGATGGCAAGGTCAAGACCGTGCGTGTTCGCGTAGCCAAGAAATCAGGCAAGGAGCTGGCATGAGTGACACTACAGTTGAAGCACCTGCTCTCCCACGTTTGAAGCAGCAATACAACGATCAGATCGTAGCCGAGCTGGAGAAGGAATTCTCCTACTCTAACCCGATGCAGGTCGCTCGTATCGAGAAGGTCGTGGTCTCCATGGGTGTTGGCGCCGCGGCTCGCGACTCCAAGCTTATCGAGGGCGCAATCACGGATCTCACCAAGATCACCGGTCAGAAGCCGAAGGTCACCAAGGCCAAGAAGTCGGTCGCACAGTTCCATCTGCGTGAAGGTCAGGCCATTGGCGCGTACGTCACACTTCGTGGCGACCGCATGTGGGAGTTCCTGGATCGTCTGCTAAACCTGGCTCTGCCCCGTATCCGCGATTTCCGCGGCATCGACGGCAAGCAGTTCGACGGCAACGGCAACTACAACTTCGGTCTTACGGAACAGTCGATGTTCCATGAGATCGACCCTGATGAGATTGATCACCAGCGCGGTATGGATATCACCGTGGTGACCAGCACCAAGGATGACCAGGAAGCTCGCGTGCTGTTGAAGCACCTCGGCTTCCCTTTCAAGGAGAACTGATATGGCGAAAACCGCTCTGAAGAACAAAGCGGCCGCAAAGCCGAAGTTCAAGGTACGTGGCTACACGCGCTGCGAGGTCTGCGGTCGTCCTCATTCCGTATACCGCAAGTTCGGCTTGTGCCGCGTTTGCCTTCGCGAGAAGGCCCACCGTGGCGAACTGCCCGGCGTTACGAAGTCCAGTTGGTAAAGATCGACGCTGAAGGTCCGCGGTTCGAGCACTGAGTGCAGTGTGAGAGCGGCGGAAACCACCGCGAGGAAGGGCACAAGCCCACATGACAATGACAGATCCTATTGCAGACATGCTGACGCGTCTGCGTAATGCGAGTGCGGCAAAACACGAGACCGTGGATATGCCGTATTCCAAATTCAAAGCGAATATCGCACAGATTCTCAAGCGCGAAGGCTTCATCACTGACTTCTCCTCAAAAGAGGCGAAGGTCGGTCAGACTCTTGAACTGACCTTGAAGTATGGAGCACACGGAGAGCAGAGCATTCAGGGCATCAAGCGTGTCTCGAAGCCTGGTCTGCGTCGCTACGCGAAGTCTGATTCGCTGCCAATGCCTCTTGGAGGCCTTGGTATCGCTATTATCTCGACCAGTGCGGGATTGTTGACCCAAAAAGAGTGCCTCGACCGAGGCATCGGCGGCGAAATCGTCGCCTACGTGTGGTGAGAAAGGAGAGCTGAACATGGCATCGCATATTGGTAAGCTCCCTGTCGCCATTCCGGCAGGTGTGGACGTCGCAATCGACAACGGCACCTTCTCGGCCAAGGGACCTAAGGGTACAGATTCGTACGTTCTCCCTGAGGGCATCACCGGCAAGATTGAGGATGGTCATATCATCCTTACTCCTGAAGATGATCTCAGGCCTACCCGTGCACGTCACGGTCTGAGCCGTTCGATTATCGCATCGATGGTTCAGGGTGTGCATGAGGGTTTCTCGAAGCACCTGATGATCGTCGGAACCGGTTACCGTGTGGTAGCCAAGGGACAGGGCCTCGAGTTCTTCCTTGGATACTCCCACACGATCACCGTGAATCCTCCCGAGGGCATCTCCTTCGAGCTCCCGAACGCGAACGAGGTTATCGTCCGCGGAACGGACAAGCAGGTCGTGGGCCAGGTCGCCGCGAACATCCGCAAGCTTCGCGCTCCCGAACCCTATAAGGGCAAGGGCATCAAGTACGCGGACGAGCACATCGTGCGCAAGGCCGGAAAGGCTGGTAAGTAAGCATGACAGTCCGAATTTTGGGCAAGGGAAAGAACGTGGCTCGTCTGCGTCGTCACGCCCGTCTGCGCAAGCACGTCATCGGCACTGCCGAGCGTCCACGTCTGGTCGTCACTCGTACGAACCGCAATGTCATCGCGCAGATTGTCGATGACAGCAAGGGCGTCACTCTGGTAAGCGAATCGACATTGACTGCATCGTTCTCTGATTTCAAGGGGACCAAGGCAGAAGCAGCCAAGAAGGTTGGCGAGCTGGTTGCCAAGAAGGCTCAGGATGCAGGCATCTCTGCCGTCGTGTTTGACCGCGGTGGCAACAAGTATCACGGTCGCGTTGCAGCGGTAGCTGAGGGCGCACGTGAGGGAGGTTTGGCACTGTGAGCGAGAATCAGAATACTAAGGAAACTCAGGTGGCTGGAGAATCACAGAACACCCAGAGCGCTTCTGACAACCGCAACGACAACCGCAATGATGACCGCAAGGGCGGCCGTCGCGGTGGTCGCGGAGAGGGCCGTCGTGGCGAGGGTCGCCGTGGTCGTCATGACCGCGATGACAATCGCGACGAGCTGCTCGACCGCGTAGTCACCATCAACCGTGTGGCCAAGGTCCACAAGGGTGGTCGTACCTTCAGCTTCGCAGCTCTCGTGGTTGTGGGCGACGGCAACGGAACCGTTGGTGTTGGCTATGGCAAGTCCCGCGAGGTTCCTGCGGCTATCGCCAAGGGTCAGCTGGATGCCAAGAAGCACATGTTCACTGTCCCGCGCGTTCGTGGCACCGTCACCCATCCGGTGATCGGTCACGAAGCAGCCGGTACCGTGCTGCTGCGTCCTGCCGCTCCGGGAACCGGCGTTATCGCCGGAGGTCCGGTGCGTGCAGTACTCGAGTGCGCTGGCATCAGCGACATCCTCAGCAAGTCCATGGGGTCGGCAACGGCCATCAACATGGTTCGTGCGACGGTTGCGGCGTTGAAGCAGCTCGAAGAGCCGGAAGAGATCGCGGCTCGCCGTGGTCTGACTCTCGAAGAGGTTGCTCCCGACGCGATGCTTCGTGCTCGCGCAGAGGGCATCGCCGAGGCTCGCAAGGCTCGTGAAGAAGCCAAGGCCAAGGCAGCCACCGACCAGAAGGAAGGTGAGTGATGGCGAAGCAGATCAAGATCACACTGACCAAGGGATTGGTGAATTCCAACATCAAGCAGAAAGAGAATGTTCATTCTCTCGGACTGCGTAAGATTGGCCAGAGCGTGACTCGTGAGGACACTCCTGTTTACCGCGGTATGGTGAACAAGGTTCGTCATCTGGTCACCGTCGAGGAGGTTGACTGACCATGGCTACCAACACTGAAGAACAACAGGTCGAAATCCTGCAGATGCACGATCTTCGTCCGGCTCCGGGTGCCAAGAAGGATCGTACCCGCGTCGGCCGTGGTGAAGGCTCGAAGGGTAAGACCTCAGGTCGTGGAACCAAGGGCACGAAGGCTCGTTACCAGGTTCGTCCAGGCTTTGAGGGTGGACAGCTTCCGCTGTACATGCGCCTGCCGAAGCTGCGTGGTTTCAAGAACCCGTTCAAGAAGCAATTCCAGGTGGTAAACCTGTCGGCACTGTCCGTACTGTTCCCGAAGGGTGGCGATGTCGATGTCGAGGCATTGGTCGCCAAGGGTGCGGTTCGTAGCGGATATGCCGTCAAGGTGCTCGGTGAGGGCGAAGTGTCCGCACCGTTCACACTGAAGGGTGTGAAGGCTTCGGCTTCGGCCAAGGCTAAGATCGAGGCAGCAGGCGGCTCGATCTCCGAGGACTGATTTTCGGTCCCAAGGGGATGAGTACCATACTGCAGACAATGACCTTCCCTGTTATCGGGGGAGGTCATTGTCGTATATACGGGATTGCCCGCATGTGCGTGTGTATGCGTATGCGTACGTGTATGTAATCTCGGCTCCATATGTTGTTCTGTTTCGGGCAGGGTTCTCTCGGAATTGCCTTCCGGTGGCACGTCCCAGCGCACTTCCCAGGCAGGAAGCAGTGGAGAGAACACTGTAATACAGCGGATACGAGCGTCCTGGACAACATGGCGTACCGCAATTGCGCGAAGAGCGGCTAGACTCGTATACTAGTGTGTCGGCATACGTATTGATTCGGTGATTGTTGCCAAGGGGCAGCGGGAATCAAGTCAATGCTTGCTTTGGATGCTTACAGGGAGGAAACCCAGGTGCGGACCTTAATCCAGGCCTTCAAGACCAAAGAGCTCAGAAACAAGATTCTGTTTGCCTTTGGCATCATCATCATCTATCGCATAGGCTCGTTCATTCCTACTCCGGGAGTGGACTACAAGGTCGTGCAGGAGTGCATCACCTCCGCGAGCAGCGAGGACTTCATCGGGCTGGTGAATCTCTTCTCGGGTGGCGCGTTGCTGCAGCTGTCGATTTTTGCCTTGGGCATCATGCCATATATCACGGCATCAATCGTTGTCCAGTTGCTGAGAGTGGTGATTCCTCGCTTTGAGGCCCTGCACAAGGAAGGGCAGTCCGGCGAAGCCAAACTGACGCAGTACACGCGTTATCTGACCATCGGACTTGCCGTGCTGCAGTCCACGACGATTCTGGTCACCGCCCGTTCCGGCGCGCTCTTCAATTACGCGTGCAGCGGTCAGGTGATTCCGGACAGCTCTCCCTGGAACCTTCTCGTCATGGTGCTGATTATGACCGGTGGTACCGGCCTGATTATGTGGATGGCTGAGTTGGTCACCGACAAGGGCATCGGCAACGGCATGTCCGTCTTGATTTTCATGTCCATCTGCTCCGGCTTCCTGCCGCAGCTCTGGGAGATCGGTTGGGGCACCAACGGTACGAACGGTGATTGGAAGAAGTTCGGTATCGTAACGGCAGTGCTTCTGGTCATTCTGGTGTTCGTGGTCTTTGTCGAGCTTTCTCAGCGTCGTATCCCCGTGCAGTACACACGTCGTATGATCGGACGCAAGATGTACGGCGGTTCTTCAACCTATCTGCCGTTGAAAATCAACATGTCGGGTGTTATCCCGCCAATCTTCGCTTCTTCGATTCTGGCCATACCGACCTTGATCGCACAGTTCGGGAAAACCGATCAGAGCTGGGTGACGTGGATCAACAACAACCTGGCCAGCACGACCTCCGTCTGGTACATCGGTCTGTATTCGCTGATGATTGTGTTCTTCTGCTTCTTCTACACGTCGATTACCTTCAACCCTGACGAGACCGCAGACAACATGAAGCAGTATGGTGGCTTCATTCCGGGCATCAGGGCGGGTCGCGCGACAAGCCAGTATCTGACCTATGTGATGAACCGTCTGAACACGGTCGGTGCGGTGTACCTGCTCTTCGTGGCGCTGATTCCTACCGTGCTGATCATGGTGCTGAGCATCAGCAGCAAGCTGCCATTCGGCGGTACGACGATTCTGATTATCGCCGGCGTCGGTCTGGATACCTTGCGTCAGGCTCGTGCGCAGACCGAGCAGTTCCAGTACGCAGGATTCCTCTTCGAGGACAAAGAGCACAAGGCCTGAGCATCCACTTCACTGTTCAGTTCCGCGAAACTGTGCAATACAGCACGCAACACACCGCGTATGGTGGTGCCTAACGTGTCTCCTTGCACAGTTTCGCTGTATGTGGCTCGAAACTGTGCAAGTCAGCATCTGAAGGTCGAGATTTCCGCAACCTGACGTGCTTTTCTGCACAGTTCGTGGTGGATGAGTAATGCTTCACCGTATCAATAGACAGCAAAGGATTAGCAATTATGAGATTACTGATTATGGGACCACAGGGAGTCGGCAAAGGCACGCAGGCAGAGCTCCTGGCCAAGCATTATGACATTCCCGCCATCTCGACAGGAGATATCTTCCGCTACAACCTGAAGAACAACACTCCGCTGGGGCAGGAAGCCAAGACCTTCATGAACAAGGGCTTGCTCGTTCCCGATGAGCTGACCAATAAGATCGTCAAGGACAGGCTGGCCATGGAGGATGCGGCCAAGGGGTGGATTCTCGACGGTTATCCTCGAAACGCCGCTCAGGTCGAAGCTCTCGACACGATGCTCGAAGAGCTGGGAACCCCGCTCGACAACGCCATCGCGCTGACTGCAGACCGCAGCGTACTGATGGAGCGCATGACCAAGCGTGCCGAAATCGAAGGCCGTGAGGACGATACCCCGGAGGCCATCGCCAAGCGTCTCGATGTCTACGAGCACGAGACCGCGCCAATCCTTGACATCTATCGCACCCGTGGCAACCTCGTGGAGGTCGACGGCGTAGGCGAAATCGCGGACATCTCCGCCTCCATCATCGCCAAACTCTGATTTTTCGGGTCAACAGCAGATAACTGCACTAAAAGGATAGCTTTTCGCTCGATTATTCACCGAAAAGCTATCCTTTTAGTGCAGTTATCTTTTTAGCGTGCTCATGGCGATGACCCAGTTGCTCACCACTCGATCTCCGTGCTGCCATCCTCGAGCTTCTCCGTCGAGTGCCTTGAGGATGGACGCGTTCATGTCTGGAATGGAGGAGAGGTACAGGGTCTCCTGCATGGAGCGCCAGTCGTCTTCGCCGATGAGAACGGCGTTGCCTCGTTTGCCGACGATAGTGTACGGCTGTGATTCCTCGTTGACCTGGTCAATCAGACCGAACAGTGTTTTCCTTGCATTCGTCGAATTGATGGTTTCCATGAACACGCCTCCTATGACGTGCATTAACGCGTACATAACTGTAATGCGAGCATGTGCGGGCTTAGATTTGTCAGCGGTGTTCAAAGCGTCCTGAGGTGTCGCGTACTGTAACAGGGTAACGGAGGATTGTGTAGTATTTTTTACAAAGAAGGGGAAGTGATTGGTCCCGCTGGACACCACGCCTGGAGCTGTCAATTCGGTATAGTGCACTGGTCATTACTTATATTTCAGGGCTGACACCGAGTGGTGTTGCACTTGTAGATCTGGGCGTTCCTTTCGTTGCCAGATATTGAGTGCTTCCTTGCGTACAACTTCACTGCATGAGGTGTGTTTCGTTGCAAGGTGTCGCAATGTCCTACGAATGCAAAATGTGAGAAGTCGTGAGTATATAGGATTTAGCAGTGAATGAACCACGCTGGAGAGCAGTGGGATGATGTAAACGGCAGCACTGTACAAATGTTTATTAGAACAGCACGAGGAGGTACCGTATTCGATTGGAGCACGAACATCGGCCCAGGGTTCATGTAGAACTAGCAGATTGCGATTAAGTCAACCTTTTATATAATAGATCGCACATCGGCCAAACTGTTTGTCGCAGAACCTGTTGATTTGGCTTGCGGAATAGGACTCCGCTCTACTCAAGCAACTATTCCTTCAGGATTTGGTGAGTTCTCGGAAGCCTTCTGTGCTGATTCCAGCGGGTATATAAAGTTTGATCTTTAACGATGCGCACAGCGCAGTCAAGTCGGGTTCAGGTTCGTTGGGTAGCAGTATTGCCGGTTTAGCGATCGGTGGCAGACTATCCGTAACCTGTGTCTTTCGATTATTGAAATTATGGACATAATCCAGCACCTGACCGATTGCCATTCGCACGTGCCCGCGCGAATTCGAGGATTTTGCCTCAATGATCTCTGCGTCCGTAGAATCAAAAAGGTCGGTGGTGATTTCTCTGCCCTCGACTCGTAGATGAAGATCCAACACGCTTTTGCCTTGTTGTTTCAGCCACTCGCCGAAGGCTTGTTCTTGTATGTGCTCAAGTTGCTGTGCTCGTTTGCTTTCATAAGAGTGCTCAGGGATTTCCGCGAAAAGAGTGGATTTTGGCTTCCAATCTTCGCAACGGACGGTGTTATGAAGTGTGTTCAATTGCTTGTCACTATGAGTTAGTTTGCTAAGCAGTCGTGTGTCAGCGCCTTGCGGCGTCAGACAAAATGCGTATAGCCTGGGGTGTTCGTTCGTTTGGATGTAGGGAATTTCAGACAGTCCGAATGGTCCGACGTAATGGTATCCACTGTCTACTTGGTAAATGAATAGTCGGATTGCACCTCCATTATTTCTGGTGTCCAACAGGGATTTATTGGATCTTTTATCAATTTGTTGATCACCCTGTTTGCCTTGCGCAGCATACCAGTAGTCACCATTTTCTTGTAGGCCTTCTCTGTCTGCATACCCATTTCTCTCGGCTGCGCTTGGGTTGGAAAAGACCAGTACGTCACGCCAACCATGTGGCCGTGTGATGCCGCTTTGTGAGTTTCCCCCTCCGATCAGGGTAGTGATGTCACGAATGTGTTGGAAAACTTCGCCTGTCCGAATTGGCCATGTGAATGCGATACTCATAGTCCAATTATTACTCCTAGACGTCATGCCACGGGTAGTAGGTATCATTGCGGGCGCCGTTGGCATGATGATGCCGAAAGCCATATATGTGAGCATGTGTATGGTGGCGTTTGCTATGTCGGTGTCGTACACCAGGCTGTGCAGGTCGGTGATACGCCGCGAGGAAGTCATAGAGGAATTGCAGTCAGCTGACTATGTCTATCTCAATGCTCAACACAACCAAAAGCACACTATGCTGTCAATATAAAATTTGACGTGGTGCATGTTTTACAATACTGTGTAAAAGTGTTGTATACCTCAATCTCCTAGCGGGGGGGGGGTTGCCGGTTGTGGCGAACTGTCCACATGTCGATGAAACCAGGTGGTTGATGATGGAGAAGTCTCCGAATCTCACTGAATTCAAGTCATGCCGTGATGCCTTCGCTACTTCCGGAAGTGGATTGACCGCTCGACAGAGTCGGTTCCCCATTACCAGTTAATCCAATAATTCTTCACCCGCCCTGGGTTTTCCATACGGGGGAGATGTGGAAATAAATCATTAGAAGGAGAAGAAACGATGAAGACACTTCATCTCTCTCGGAAGGTGACAACCTCGCTTGTGGTTGCCGCCTTTGCTCTCGGTGGCCTGGCGGCCGCCAACGTCGGCGTGCAGACGGCACAAGCCGCAAGTACTCCCAAAATCACACTGAACGTTCCGACCAACACCACTGCACGCGACTTTAAGCTGTATAAAATTGGCACGTACGCCGACCCGGTGTTCACCGCTACCGGTGACCTGAAGAGTGTCGAAGTGGTTACGACAACTTACGATGCAGGTTCGGACCCGGCTTTGGGTTATATCAAGCAAGCAGCTATTGATGCCGGTGGCGGCAGTGCCGTCGATGCCACGAATCCTCTTGGCTGGGTCGCTGCGAACTGGCTGGGATACGGTAGTGCCAGCAACGACACTACTTCGGGTCGCTCACCGTATGCAGGCAGCTTGCAGGATTTTGCTGCCAATCTTGTGCCCAATGTAGCAAAGCTTATTGATACCGGTGATGTGAAAGACCTGTCTACGGCGGCAACAATCGCCGCGACCAGTAGCGCTTCTGTTGATGTGACGGAAGGTTTGTACCTGATTGTCGATGTGACCAGCAATTTGAATGGTGGAACCCGTTCGCTGCCTATTATCGTGGGCACGACCGTGTATAACTCAACCCAGGACCGCGACGTGGACTTCGTGGATGCAGGGACTGATGGCAAGCCTGTGCTCGGACAGGCAACAATAAAGGCCGTCGATTCCCTTATCGAGAAGAACATCACCAACGGCGGTGACGCAGACGGCTTCAACGTCGGCGATGCGGTGGATTACGAAATCACTATCCCGGTGCCGGATTTGACCGCGTATAACAGCGCGACGTATAGCTTGTCCGATTACAAGTACGACTTCACGGATACCTTCTCCGCAGGTCTTACGCCTCCGGATGTGAACGACATCAAGGTGTATCTCGGCTCTGATGATGTGACGACTTCGCTGAGTCCGAACAGCATCAAGTTGAATGGTCAGGTGCTGACCATTGAAGACCTCGATGTGCTGTTTGCAGAGGTAAATTCCAACGGTATCAAGAACAAAGACTCAGTCCCGGCAGGCACACTCATCCGCATCGTCTACTCCGCGACCATCAACGAGGATGCCGTCTCCAGCTATGCGCCTTCCGAGCCTGGTGAAGTCAACACGGACAACAGTGCGCAGCTTACCTATTCGAATAACCCCTCCAACACTGACACAGCCACCACGTCACCAACCGACCCGGACGTGGTTCCTGTCGCCTATGTCTTCGGTGTGGACCTCACCAAGGTCGATAAGGATGACAACACGAAGAAGCTCGGTGGTGCAGGATTCACCGTCAAGTATCTTGACGAGGAAACCAACACCAAGATTGCTCGTCAGTTCATCGCGTTGGCTTCTGATGATGCACAGGTCGATTTGACTGTCGACACGAACCCCGCTGACTCTGTCCCCGACAACATCGCCAGTGTTGACCGTTACCGTCTCGCCACCGCTGATGAAATCACTGAGGGCACCGACACGAACAAGGGCTTGACTGCCACCATCTGGTCTCAGAATGACACCACCGGCAAGTTCAAGTTCGAGGGTGTGCAGGCCGGAACCTATGAGCTGACAGAAACCAAGGCTCCTACGGATTACTACACGATTGACCCCTTCGAGGTGACCATCACCCCGACGTGGGATGCTGATGGTGAAGTTGTGACTGCAATCGCCTACAGCGTCGGGCATGGTACTCAGGCTGCCTGGATTTCCGGTGATGGCGAAACCGTGCTCGTCGCCGACCCAGCTGAGACGCTCGCCAATCTGCCCTACACGGGCGGCATCGGCATCGCCATCTTCCTGATTGTCGGTGCGACCGTCACCATCATCGGTGTCCGCGCACACCGTCAGAGCGCCAAGGCCGAAACGGCAGCCACCGCGGTCTGACAGAGCAGCTGAATCCCCATTCGGTTTCTCTGATAACCACATGAAGCCCTCTCTCCTATCCTTCGAGACGGGGAGAGGGCTTCCCACATATCGTCTGGTCTTGTTTCGGGGCAAAGATGCTCCAACGCCACGTGAACCGCCACATGGGAATGCAATACCAGACAGCAACATGCACACCAAGGCATATCGCCATTTCAACACAGACAGGTGTTTGTCATGAATCTCAAGCTCGGCATGAAGAACTTCGCATCGCTCGTTCTGACAAGCACGCTGCTATGCGCGATAGGCGCCACCCTACCAAGCTCCGCAATGCTTCCGGCGGCGCACGCGGCTCCGGTTCCGGCAGACGCAAGCATCGTAGTAAGCGGCAACGTGTTGTCCGGGAGACTCTACAGGGCCTATCGCATCGCCGACTACGTGAATGTCGTGATACGCAACGACAAGCCGGTCGGCACTGAACTGGTAACAGCTGCAACGGGGGACAACAGTTCAGCCATCACCTTCTGTGACGGTACGTCAGCAAATACCCTGAATTTCAAGCAAGCACTCGGCAGGGAGATAACCTGCCTTGAGGATGCACGCAACGGTGCAGACCCTGCGCCAAACCTCGATGGAAATACCGGCAGTATCGACAATCTTGACCCTCTGGTCTGGGCAACCACGTTCTGGCAACGCGGAGTCGACTCGGACACCGTCGACCCCTGGCTCAACACCAATACTCAGGCGGCCGGGCCCATGCGTTCTCTCGCCGACTGGCTGTATGCCAACGTCGTGGAGGATGCAGGATGCGTGGCCGGTACCGACCCGCAGTGCTTCGGTATGCCCAATGTCTCGGAAACCCGCGCGACACTGAGCGGAGATGCGAGCAATCCTGCTCAAGCAACATTTGAATCCATCGAACCCGGCCTCTACCTGATGTACCAGGTCGAAGAACAGCCGGCACCGGAAGGCAATGGAAGCGTCACTTCCGTGCCTGCGATGATTGTGGGCACGAAGATTCCCATCGAAGTCAATGGTGAACGCGAACTCTACGACATGTATGACGTCACCGGCACCAAGGTCCACCATGAACTCGGCGTGCTCAACGCCAAAGGCGACGAGGTCGCCATCTCCATCGAAATCGACGACGCCTACAAAAGGGCACACCCGACTTTTGGCATCGGCGACACCGTTCCGTACATCGTCACCGCCACACTGCCGAATTTCGACGGATTCGCCGCGCAGGGCGGTAACGGCAGTTACTCGGGGGGAGTGCTCCCCAGCAAGGTGATGCAACCCAAATCGCTTTCAGCTCCGACAATCACCTCAACCGTGTTCAGACAAGGGTCGGCAACGGTACATCTGGCGGATGACGCCCCGGTGCTCAATCCCGTACGTTTTGATGTGGCCATCGACTTCTCCTCCGCCTTCTCCAATCCCGATGCTGCCGGAACCGTGCCCGGTCTGGCCGATATGGAGGTTCAGGTTGCTTCGACCGTGCTTCACTACTCGGCATCGTGCGTGCTCGGGACTGCAAACACCGGCGACCCGTGTTTCGCCTATCGGCAGGGAACTCCCAATGCTGCAGGGGAAACCACGGTGCTGATTCAGATTCCCAGCTGGGTTCTGCGAGCCAATGGGGGCGGCAATGTGGTCATCAGGTATGCGCAGCACATGCTGCACACCATTAACGACGATGATGCTTCGCCGCTGGAAGCCTTCGATGAAGTCGACGGCGGACCGGGAAGCGAGGATTGGGCTGTGGCATCTGCGACCTTCAGCAGCAACCCGTACGGAGAGGATTACACGGATTTCGGCGTGTCACGGTCCTATGCCACAGCCAAAGCCCGTGACCTTTCCGTATTCACCTTCCCGTTGACCATCACAAAAATAGACTCCAACAGCAACGTCACCCTGCCGGGTGCGGAATTCTCGGTGAAACGAGATGGCACTTTGGAATGCTTCACCCTCATGGGCGGCGTGTACATGCGCACCAGCCAGGCTCCCTGCCAGAACGGGTCGACTGGCGTGCTCAAGGCTGATTCCTCTGGGCGTGTGCTGGTCAAAGGTCTTGAAGCCCATGTGGATTATCAGGTCCAGGAAAGCAAACAGCCGGAAGGCTACGATGCCGGGAATATGAAGATGGTGGATTTCACGGTGCGCATCGAACCTGTGTACAACTCCGACGCACGTCCCACCGAAGTGCTCGCCACGGAATACCGTTATGCGGACGCGACATACATGCATCCGCGCTCGCTGCCTGCATATCTACGTCCGGCGACGACCGAGTGGGTGAACGACGTGGACCACGTCAAGCACACCTATTATGCGCATGAAATCGACGTGCTCAACGGTAAAACCTCCAGGGATGTCGACGCGATAGCGCCATTCCCCTGGGATGTGCTGGCCAAAACGGGTGCGGGCGTTCTGGGATTCATACTGCTGGCCGGATTCCTGCTGATACTCGGCATATTGCTCAAGCGCAGGCGCGAAGCAGGCAAGCAGCCCGAAAGGGTCGGGGAAATCGGGGCGTGAGGATTCCGACTGTTGCACCAGTCGACAGGGCGCAGAGCCGATGAAGACAAGGTCTGCGCCCGTAGTCGGCGGCTGTACTGACAGGGCTTATGCGGTCAAGCCGATGGAGGGGGGGGAATAGGGCGATGAATCGGGGGAAAATGTCGATGTGGGGGAGCAGGCAGGAATCGGGTGGCGCTCACGGGCACGATGATGCGCCGGTGAATCCACAGGCATGGCAGGATGGGCAAGAGAGGCAAGAGGGGCAAGAGGCTCATGGGGTTCAAGAGACTCATGGGGTCCGAATGAGCCGAGAGGCTCAAGGGACTCATGGGACTCAGGGGGCTCAAGAGCTTCAAGAGCTTCAAGTTGGGGCCGACGGTTCGCAGCGCTCGGAGAATCCTCAAGACCCGCGCGACCCGTATGCTGCGCAAAATGGTGAATCCACGCTCTCCGAAGCCCGGAGCGACTCGGACCTCTCGCCGCCCGGCAACGCAGACCATATGAACGACGTTGCTATTGATTTCAACATCTTGCTGTCCGAATCTGCGGACCAGGCGAAACGTCTGGGTGTGCTGCGAGACAAGTTGCGCAGGAAGGCCGCCGTCTACAGGATTGTGGCCTTCGTCGCGGTCGCAGCAGGTCTTCTGATTGTGCTCTACCCAATGCTGTATCAGACGTACAACGCCTACAAGTTCGCCATGCTCGCCGAACAGTCCAACCGTACCGTGGCGCAATGGCCGTATCCGCAGGCAGAGGAGGCTCTGGCGAAGGCCCGGGAATACAACCGCAAACTGTACGCTACCGGCCCGCACAACATCGGTGAGCTCAACGACCCCTACTCGCAGCAGGAGCATGAAGGAGACCTGACCGATGCCTTGGGGCAGATGCTTGGCGTGCAGAGTGGTCCCGACACGTCGGAAACTTCCACGTCGGCGCAAGATGAGGAATACTCATCCATCCTGAATCAGGGAGGCGGAGTCATCGGCTCCGTCGAGATTCCCATTATCTCAGTGAAGCTGCCGGTGTATCACGGCACATCATCCAGCGTGCTCAATTCAGGAGCCGGGCATCTCTACGGCACGAGCTTCCCCGTTGACGAACCCGGGTCCCACACCTTCATTACCGCGCATCGTGGCTTGCCGACGGCGATGTTCTTCACTCGCCTGGGCGAGTTGGATATCGGCGATGAAATGTATGTCACCACGATGGGCAAAACCTTCGGATACATAGTCGACCGCATCGAGGTTATAGAGCCCACGGATATATCGAAGCTGGGGCTGACGGAGGGGGAGGAGCGTCTCACACTGATGACATGCACACCCTACGGCATCAACTCGCACCGTCTTCTGGTCTCAGGATTGCGCGGGAATATCCCGCAGCCGGTGTCGCCCCTGCCTGACGCAAGAAGAGACATTCTCTGGATTCCGGTGTGTGCGGTTATCGCGCTCGTGGCATCCCTGATATGCGCGTGGATTGCCCGAAGACGACGTCAAGCCATGCGCTTCATGCGTGCCCGGCACGCCTTATGGCTCCCGTGGTGGTGAGCGCAGATGGTGCTCATGACATGACAGCGGCCAAACGGAAAATTCCGGTTTGAGCACAAAGTTTGAATACAATGTATAATTTACAGTCATATGTACAAAATAGAGATATGCGAAACAGGTTGGGTTGAACGTTCGCGGTTATCAGGAACAGACAGTTGATGAGGTGAAGATATGTCGTCAAGGAGTGCGTCGCCAAAGCACACGCGCAAAGCAGCGCGCCGACTGAACGAAGCGAAGGCGGCGAAGGCCGCCCGCCGACTAGTGTGGCAACAAATCATCGCTCTCACCTGTTTCGTAATCGCGCTCTGTGGCGCGGCCTTGGCCCTACAGCATTCACCGGATATTGCGTCGGCAAGCGGGGATGGGATTGAAGGCACAGTTAAGGCCGGTGTGGCTGACGGGTATTTCAGTGGGTTGGATGCTGGGGATACTCCTGTTGCTACTGATTCGTGGGCTTCGACGCGTCGGATTGTGTTTGGTAAGCAGAAGGATTCGGATTCGAGTACTGCTGGTACCACGTATGGCAATTATCAGGTATCCGGTGGGTATAAGACTCTGGCAGTGGGTCCGCTACCGAGCGTATTTGGCGTGTCGTATGCGAGTACAACGATACCTATGACTGATGACACTGCATCGTCAACTACTTCAGTTGAGACAAATGATGCGTTGTTGTGGGCTGACGACGTGGTGACTGCCGGGTTCAAATTCGACGCGCGAGAGACCTGTGCGACAGAACCGAATAGCTCGATAGCTCAATGCAAGAATGATTTTGATTCCGGTGACGTGGACACCGGCTACAAGTCGAATGCCGCGTTGGTGTCTGTTAACGTTGCAAACCAAAATTATTCAACGTTCGAGCAGGGGTTGTTGCGTGAAGCAAAGATTGAGGGTGTATGCACCTTAGCTGCCGGCTGCGGTTCTGGTAAAGAGCCAACGGATACCTTGTTTTCTCCTTCGATAAATAAATATAAGGTGTTTCCGCTGTCTATTGGTGATACAAATAAGTTCCTTGGCCATACGATAAAGCAAAATGGTGCTGTTGCTGAGTATTTTAGAAGAGTAACTATTGTGCAAGAGGGTTTCCCTCCCGTCAAGTACACGTGCGGGAATGGTGCAAATGGAAGCTGGCTGCGCTCCTATTGGACAAGCGTCAGCGGCATGTTTGAAATTAGATACGATGGAAGAATAAATAATGTGTTCGCAGCAGATGCGACTCAAGGCTTACAACCTGCTCTTCGTCTGAAGCTTGATAATCTGCTGTTGTCTGCAGATAGTAGCAATCAGAGTCAGTTAGCGTCGACGGTCACGGATGCTGATAAGGACAAGTCTTTGCAGCTGACCTTTGTTGATGAAAACAAGCAGGTTTCGTCAACCGATAAGCCGAAGGTGACGGTTGCGCGGTCGGGTGACAACCGTGTGTTGAACTTTGCGGGTGGCTCGTCGAATCTTGCCGGTGCGACTGGTTGGGGTTGGAAACTCATGGACACGCAAAAGACCACCGTCGTTTCGGATGACGTTGTGGTGGCTTCGGGCAAGTCGAATGCCGGGGGCAACCTGACGCTGCCCGCTTCGCTTGATGTCGAAAAGTCCTATGTCTTCTATTACTGGCATCAGAAGGACGGCACAGCTGAGAACGGCTGGACCAATGAGGCGACAGTGCCGTTGCAATCCCCGTTGTACCTCGTGGAATATCACCTCAACGATGGAACCAACCACGCGGATAACCCTGGAGGTTGGGTTGCTGCATCATCGTCCGACATTACATTGAAGCCCGCTACAAAATCTGGGTACACGTTCAGGGGTTGGTATGATAACGCGCAGTTTACGGGCTCTCGGGTCACCAAAATTTCTGCAAGTGCAACAACAAGCTACGTTCTCTACGCCAAATTCACTCCACTACTCGATCTCGGCCCCGACGGCTATTTCCATGAGATGGACGAAGGCGAACTTCCGGTGGTCGAAGCTGATGCCGCTACGCTCGGCATTACTCAGGATGGTTGGGCGAATACTCGTCGTATCCTCTTCGGCAAGTCAGGGGATATTCAGGACGTTTCCAAGCCTGCTGGTACCAAAGCCACCGTGTCTGGTGGGTACAAGACATTGGCGAAGGGCAGCGTGGATAGTCAGATGAGTGCTAATCCTGGCTTGAATCAGACAAATTCGTCGTCTGCTACAACTTCGGTGGCTGAGAATGAGGCGATGTTGTGGGCTGATGATGTTGTGACTAGTGGTTTTAAGTTTGATATAAACGATGTGTTTCGGCATTCCTTCGATAGTGAGAAGGATTCGTATCAATCGAATCTTGCAGGGGTGTCCGATGATGTGGGCGCGCAGAATTATTCCGATTTTGAGCGTGAGTTGTTGCGTGATGCTCCGGTGGAAGGTGTGTGCACAGCTGCTCATTCGATTGGGTGCGGTACTGGTTATTATTCGCAACAGTCTAATTCAGTGAACGCTTACAAGGTGTTTCCATTGTCTACTGGGGATATGAGGAAGTATTTCGAGCATAATACGGGCTCCGATGCGGATGCTAATCTTGCCTGTCCCTCGAACACTTGTGCAAATAGTGCTTCTGGCTCGTGGTTACGTTCTCCTATCTGGAATGATACGCAACATCTGTTTACAGTAGAGAAAGAAGGTCGCGTGAACCTTACTGTTGCGTCTTCTAGTGTTCTCGGTCTTCGCCCGGCGTTCCGTCTGAAACTTGATGATTTGCTGTTGTCGGCTGATAGCCAAGACCAGAGCCAATTGTCGGCAACGGTTACCGATGCTGATAAAGACAAGTCCCTGCGACTGACCTTTGTCGATGCTGACAAGAGCATTGCTGACGGTTCCTTGCCGAGTATTTCGGTGGAGCGTTCCGGTGACAAGCGGAAGATTGCCATTGACGGTGGGTCTTCTGATTTTGCTGCTGAGCAGACGGGCTGGGGTTGGAAGATGTTTGACCCTGGTACGAAAGCCGATGACACGTCTGATGATGTGGTGAATCAGTCGGGCAGGTCCAACAAAGACGTTGCTACGGACGCGGATGGCAATATGACGCTGCCGTCGTCGGTGGAGAACGGCACTACCTACAACTTGTATGTGTGGGGTCAGGTTGATGGTTCTGCCGAGAACGGTTGGTCGAACCGTGCGACGACACCACATAAGACCACGGTGAGCCTTGTGGACTATCACCTCGACGGAGGAACGAATAATGCTGATAATCCGGTAGGTTGGGTCGGTGAGTCAGCGTCCGAAGTGACGTTGAAGGCCGCGACTCGCTCCGGATACAAGTTCCTGGGTTGGTACGATGCTATGGCAGGTGGCGAAAAGGTCACCAAGATTCCCGCGGATTCAACGCAAAGCTACGTTCTCTACGCCCACTGGGAGCAACGCAACCTCGGCCCAGACGGCTATTTCGACACCCTCTCGGATGGCGATACTAGTGCAACTCCGGTGATTGATGCGGATAATGCAACGCCAGAAGTAGTTCAGGACGGATGGGCACAGACTCGTCGTATCCTCTTTGGCAAGCAAAAAGACGACACACACACTTCAACCGAAACGCTAGACGGTGCGAAGGTTTCAGGAGGCTACAAGACCATAGGTTACGGTGGCAGCACGGGTATCACGAGTGAATCTGGTAGGTCATATATGTCGGTTTACGAACCTCAGAGCCCGGTGCAAGACGAAACGGCATCATCAACGACGTCGATAGCTTCAGAAGAGGCGTTGTTGTGGGCTGACAATGTTGTAGTTTCGACGGCTGGGTTCCAATCGGGCGATGGTGATAATTTCAACGCGTTTGATTCAGTGGCATACAATGGTTATAAGTCGAATCCCGCAAAGGTTGCGGCAAATGTTGCGGTTAACAATTACTCAGATTTCGAGCAAAGACTGTTGCGTGCCGGCCGTGTGGAGGGGGTTTGTACTGACAGGGATGGGTGTGGAACTGGTAATGAGCCTTTGAGCGCGGAGAATCCAAATGCAAAGTCAGTGAATGACTATTCGGTGTTTCCAATATCTGTCGGTGATTTAAATAAGTTCCTAAACACCCAAGGTACCTCGAACTCGAACCTTTCTTGTCAAACTGGCATTTGCGACAATTCTGCAACCGGCGGCTATTGGTTACGCACTGCTTACTGGGACGCGCACGACGCAACGTATATTGTTCAAAGTCCGGGCGGTGCCGTGACCAGTGCCGGTGTTAGGCATGGGAGCGTGGGGTTGCGACCTGCTCTCCGCCTGCAGTTGGTCGACTTGGTGTTGTCGGCGGAGAGCGTGACTCAAGGGCAGTTGCCGTTAAAGGTTACGGATGCTGATAGGGACAAGTCTTTGCAGCTGACCTTTGTCGAGGATGGGAAAAGTATTACTGTGGATGATGCGCCGAAGGTGACGGTCGCACGCACGAATGGCGTCAATGTATTGCAATTTACTGGCGGTTCCACGAATCTGGATAATCAGACTGGTTGGGGCTGGAAGCTGGTGGATACGAAGAATACTGAACTCGTATCGGATGATGTTGTGGTGGCTTCGGGTAAGTCGAATGCTGGGGGCAACATGACGTTGCCTTCCTCGCTTGATGCCAGTAAGTCGTATGTCCTGTATTACTGGGGGCAGGAGGATGGTTCCGCCGAGAATGGTTGGTCGAACAAGGCTACCGAGCCTCTAACGCTCACATGGCATACGGTTTCGTATGAGCTCAATGGTGGTAAGAACCATGCCGATAATCCCGATGGTTGGTTCGGCGAGCTGGAATCAGACATCACACTCAAGGACCCCACCAACCTCGGTCGTTCCTTCCTTGGATGGTACGAGGATGCGGCTTTCACCGAGGAGTTGACGGATAAAAAGATTCCTGCAGGAAGCAATGCCAACATCACCCTCTACGCGAAGTGGAGGCCACTGGAACCAGCCACGTCCTTGCCGTTCACGGGCTCATGGCCATTGTGGTGGTGGTTGCTCATTGCCGTGGTGCTGGTAGCGGGATGGTTTCACAGTACTGGGTCGGCATCGAGCGCTCAACGGTTTTGCGGTCGGATATTCACTCAAACCATGATGGCATGAGACGGGACTTTTCATGTCCGCGTCATCGTCGGCGGTGATGTCCTGACATTGCAGGAGTTATCTGAACAGTGAAAACTTGAGTCACTATCGCTCAAGTTTTCACTGTGGGTAAAAGCTGGGAAGTCTCTCGGCCGCCTATCTATTGTGTGAAGTGAACGGCAACGAAGGAACCCGAAAGAGGGGTTCCGGAAGCAGTCACCAAGCAGGTCGGGCATACCGGAGTAACAGCGGATGCCGATGAAGCCTGTCGCCAAACTGCTTCTCCTCCTTAATGAACGATGAAGGAGTATTGATTATGGCAATGTTTCCAGCAATGTTTCCGGCAACGGTGAATGATTCGATTTTCAGTGACCTCTTTGATGACCCGTTCTTCGCGGGTTGGCGTGGTTCACGTACCAACGGTGCCGCGAATACGGACGGCACGGCGCTGATGCCGATGGCCGGGTCCGAGCTCATGAACACCGATGTCAAGGATAACGGCGACTCTTACGATGTCGACATTGATATGCCCGGCTTCGACAAGGACAATATCAGGATTCAACTCGACAACGGGTATCTGACCGTATCGGCGCATCGCGAGGAGAATCATACCGAGGGTGATGTGAACACTGCGCAGGGCACTCAAGCGGCTGATGCTCAGCAGGGAGATGCTCAGCAGGGTGAAGCTCAGAATTCCAGCGCTTCTGACGGTTCAAACGTCTCTAGCAGCTCCGATGGCGGCGGCAAGTGGCTGCGTCGTGAGCGTTACGTCGGTTCGTGCTCGCGTAGCTTCTATGTCGGCTCGGATGTGAAGGAGTCCGACATCCACGCCAAGTACCAGAACGGTACTTTGTGCCTGCAGGTCCCGAAGAACACCGCCCCGCAGGTCGAGCAGGCTCACACCATAGCCATCGAAGGCTGATTTACTCCCGCTTAGCTAGATAACTGCACTAAAAGGACAGCTTTTCACCCAAAAAACTCCCCAAAAGCTGTCCTTTTAGTGCAGTTATCTCATTTATGCACATGGGGGCTGTGGGATTGCTGCCGAATCGGTCTCGCGATAGCTTTTTGCAATGGACAAATGGGACAAACTTGAGGTAAAGCTCAGAATAGCGAAGCATGAGCGGCTGTGTCTTAGTGGCGAGACGCATTCCGAACAGATTGCACTTCGCCTTCGCAAACAGCAGGGACATCTGACGGAACCGTACCCAAATATGTATGTTGTTCGGGAGTGGTGGGAGCAGCTCGACCCACATAATCAATCGTTGACGGTGATTCGTTCTCTCGGTGCCAAGCACCCCGACTGGGTGTTCTGTTCACTCTCCGCTGCTTGCATATACGGCTTCGAGCATGCATATCGTTTGCACCGGGGATTGGTCCATATCGCCACTACAGGTTCGACCAACAGATGCCACGCTCCGCAACTGCGTCCTCATTACATTCCGGCCTCGCAATTGCATGTCGAGTCCCTTTACGGCATCCGGCTGACCAGCCCACTGCGCACAGTCTTCGATTGCGGTCGAGAATACGACTTCGTCTCCGCGCTCCCCATTGTCGATTCGGCGCTGGCTCGAGACGCCGTGCTGCACGACGACCTCATCGAATATTGTGAGACGCCGAAGCGGGGACGAGGCCGTGCAAGAGCCTTGAAAGTCGCCCGAGCGGCAGACCCTCTTAGTGAGAACGGCGGAGAATCGATGTGTCGGGCCGTCATCATCGAACAGGGGTTCCAGGCCCCGGAATTGCAAGTCGAGTTCATCGACCCGGTTGAAGCAGGCAAACGGTATCGGACGGATTTTCTCTGGGAACTGCCCGATGGCAAGCGCATCGCTGGGGAATACGATGGCAAGCAGAAGTATCTGGACCGTGCCATGACCGGGGATGCACACGCCGGGGAGGTGATTCTGGAGGAGCGCAACCGTGAACAGCGCATAAAGCTCGCCGGAATCAGCGACATCATCAGGTTTGACTTCTCAGACATCATCAATCCCACCAATATGGTCAATAAGCTGGAACTATGTAACATTCCCCGTCAGCAACCCTCTTCGGCGAAGATAACTGCACTAAAAGGACAGCTTTTTGGCCGAAAATCGCTCTGAAAGCTGTCCTTTTAGTGCAGTTATCTTCTTTTGCCCTGTCGGGGGAGTAAAACTGTGGGTTAAGGATGACCGTAATCAAGGGGAGAGGTACGGCGTGACCGCAAGCAAAGAACTTTGGCGCTCCCAGGGGTATCTCGCGTGGTTTACCGCTGATACCGCAGTGGCGGTGGGCACGGCGTTGCGAGGTTTCGCCATTCCTCTGATTGCATTCTCGGTTTCTCACTCGCTCGCCACCGCAGGATGGCTCGCCACGATGTCCGCGGTGTTGCAGCAGGGCTGCACCTTGCTGGGCGGCACTATCGTCGACCGTCACCCCCGCAAACCACTGATTATCGCCAACGCCGTCATTCAAACCCTGCTGTGGACCATGGTCTCGGCGTTGATGATTAGCGGCCGTTTGAACATCACCGTGCTGTTCGCGGTCGTCGGCGTCGCCGCATGCACGACAGGACTTATCGGAGAGGCGACCGACGCGGCACTCCGCTCGATTATCGACATGCAGGAATACTCCAAAGCTCGAAGCATCAACGAGGGCCGCGATGCCACGATCAATATGGCGGGCAGCCCGATTGGGGGCATTCTCTACGGCATCCAGCCTTGGCTGCCCTTCGTATGCTCGGCGTTGGTGTATGCGATTGCAGGTGGTAGCGCGACCCGTTTGCACCTGCGCAAGCGCGGGATGCCAATGGATGCCGATGCGGGTGCCGGTGCCAGTGCCAGCGCTGACGTGGGTTCCGGCGACCGGGCAAGTGAGGCAAATGGGGCAGGGCACAGCACATCCGATGTGGTTCAGGCAGCTGGAATTGACAGCTCTGATATTGACAGCTCCGGTATCGGAGCAGCCGGTATAACAACAGTTGGCATCGATGCTGCCGAAATTAGTGCCTCTGAAATTCAGCAAGCCCGCTCAGGCAATGGCAGCGCCCAACGCGAAGGGCACGACGAAACGCGTACCTCATTTATGAGTGACTTCGTACTCGGATGGCAGTGGACTTTTCACAGCTACAGGCTGCCGCTCATCATCGTGGCTGCCAGCCTTATCAATTTCGGACTCAATGGTCTTCAGTACACGATTCAACTCCACCTCATCAATGTAGGCACCGAACCCTTCCGCATAGGGCTGATGGATACCGGAGTGTGCATCGGTATGCTGGTCGGCTCGATACTGGCGAATCGGCTCAGTGACAAGGTGCATGTGGGCAAGATGATGTGTGCAGCCTTCATCATGGCCTTCGTGTTTGTCATACCTATGCTTGTCGATAGCAACTACTGGGTGATTCTCATCTGCTATGCCTTTGTGGCGCTGCCCTTCCCCATGGTCAATTCGATGCTGTTCGGATTTGTGTTCTCCAAAACCGATGAAAACCTTCAAGGCCGGGTGGCGACGGTTATCTCCGTGCCCGCCCAGGTGCTGTCGATGTTCTGCGGCGGCATTGCAGGGAGTCTGCTGCCCTTTACGGGTTTCACGGTGTCTATGGCCATATTCTGGGGGGCCATTGGAATCAGTATGTTGATTGCAACTCTGAGTCCGGCCATCAGAGGTATTCCAAAATCCGATGAATGGGCGAATGCGCGGCTCTGAACCGGCAGCATCGAAGATAACTGCACTAAAAGGACAGCTTTTTGGCCCAAAATCTCTATGAAAGCTGTCCTTTTAGTGCAGTTATCTTCTGAGAAGCATGGAAACAGTCGGCTTGGCGACACGCCCATAGCACATATCCGGCATTGCTGCTATATTTGCAATTTGGTGTGTCTTCGGACATAACAGTGTAACACGTCCAAAGAACGGAATGAGGGTCATGGCAAAAGACGGTGTGATTGAAGTCGAAGGTCGAGTGGCAGAAGCATTGCCGAACGCAATGTTCCGCGTCGAACTGGAAAACAAACACATTGTGCTCGCTACGATTTCAGGGAAAATGCGTAAGAACTACATCCGCATTCTTCCTCAGGATCGTGTCGTGCTCGAAATGAGCCCTTATGATCTGAACCGCGGTCGTATTACGTACCGTTACAAGTAAGGGTACAAGTAAAAGGTACAAGTAAAGGAAAACCATGAAGGTCAGCCCAAGTGTGAAGAGGATCTGCGAAAACTGCCGTGTGATCCGTCGTCACGGCCGCGTCATGGTGATCTGCACCAACCCACGCCATAAACAGCGTCAAGGCTGAGTAGATCAACCAGCGGCAATAGCATAAGGCGCTGAGTCACAGCACAAGCTGAACCCCGGGCACGCAGGCCTGGGCCGGGAAACCGGACGACTCGGTGCATAACCTGCGTAGGAACACAAAGGAATCGCAATGGCACGTCTTGCCGGAGTCGACATCCCCAATGAGAAGCGCATTGAAATCGCCCTCACCTACATTTTTGGTGTCGGTCGTACTCGCGCCGAGAAAACTCTTGCCGAGACCGGAATCAATCCGGATACCCGCGTCAAGGATCTCACGGATGAGCAGCTTATCACGCTGCGAGATTACCTCGAAGGCAACTACAAGATCGAGGGTGACCTGCGTCGTGAAATCGATGCGGATATTCGCCGTAAGATCCAGATCAACTCCTACCAAGGCCAGCGTCACCGTAGGGGCCTTCCTGTGCGTGGTCAGCGCACGAAGACCAATGCTCGTACCCGCAAGGGCCCGAAGCGCACGGTCGCAGGTAAGAAGAAGGCTACTAAGTAGTAGGCCTTGCCTCAGGCCACGGATGACCATCCGGGGAGCAATCCTCAGCAAGTCTCCATCGTCTGAGCAACAGTAAGAAATTCGGTATTAGGAAACGAGGGTCAATGGCAGCTGCGAAGCAAGCCGCGCGCAAGCCCCGTCGTCGGGATCGCAAGTCGGTACCGGTAGGGCAGGCGCACATCAAGTCAACATTCAACAACACGATCATCTCGATCACCGACCCGTCCGGCGCCGTCGTCGCATGGGCATCAGGTGGCGATGTTGGTTTCAAGGGTTCAAGGAAGTCCACTCCTTACGCCGCAGGCATGGCTGCAGAGTCAGCCGCCCGCAAGGCGATGGAGCACGGCGTCAAGAAGGTCGACGTCTTCGTGAAGGGCCCGGGTTCTGGTCGTGAGACCGCAATCCGTTCCCTGCAGTCCGCTGGACTTGAGGTCGGTTCCATTTCCGACGTCACCCCACAAGCGCATAACGGCGTACGCCCACCAAAGCGCCGTCGCGTCTGAGCACTTAAGAAACCCATCCATCCACCCGCTTGACACCGATGAGTGCACCATCGGCAAGAGCTGAAAGGATAACAACAGTGCTTATCGCACAGCGTCCAACACTTACTGAGGAAGTCGTCAATTCTCAACGTTCTCGTTTCACCATCGAGCCACTTGAGCCAGGTTTCGGCTATACGCTCGGTAATTCGCTGCGTCGCACGCTCCTGAGCTCCATTCCGGGGGCTGCTGTGACTTCGGTCCGCATCTCCGGCGCATTGCATGAGTTCACCACGTTGCCTGGTGTCGAGGAGGATGTCACTGAGATCCTGCTGAACATCAAGGGCATTGTGCTGACCAGCGAGTATGACGAGCCGGTCGTCATGTATCTGCGTAAGAGCGGGAATGGCGAAGCGACAGCAGGAGACATCACACCTCCCGCTGGCGTGGTTATCGCCAACCCAGATTTGCACATCGCAAATCTTGCGGAGGATGGGGAACTGGAGATCGAGTTCACGGTCGAGCGTGGCCGTGGCTACGTACCGGCTCAGTTGAACAAGCAGGACGGCGATGAAATCGGTCGCATTCCGGTTGATTCGATTTACTCCCCAGTGCTCAAGGTCAGCTACAAGGTCGAGGCGACGCGTGTTGAACAGCGCACCGATTTCGACAAGCTCGTCCTCGACGTTGAAACCAAGCCGGCGATTTCACCTCGTGACGCCGTGGCTTCCGCAGGTTCGACCCTGGTCGAGCTCTTCGGACTGTGCCGCGAACTGAACACGCAGGCTGAAGGAGTGGAAGTTGGTCCGGCTCCGGTCGTCGAAGAGACGAACCCTGAGTTGGCCGTCCCGATTGAGGATTTGAACCTTACGCAGCGTTCATACAACTGCCTCAAGCGCGAAGGCATCCACACCATCGGTGAGCTTGTCGCCCATACCGAGCAGGATTTGCTCGATATACGCAATTTCGGTATGAAATCCATTGACGAGGTCAAAGAGAAGCTCCAAACCATGGGCATGTCTCTTAAGGCATCACCGCTGGGCTTTGATACCACAAACCTCGAAGGCGGAACCTTCTTCTCACCCGAAGACGAGTAGGCCAGTCATCGGTGCGGGTGTCGATATGACGCCCGCATCGTGAAGCCTGCCATTCCTTGGGTGGAGAATATCCACCGTCGATTTACCGCTCCGTCCTCCGGATGATCGGGCAGATGCCCACCTGGAGTGTGCGGAACTTATAAGGAGAAATAATGCCAAGACCAAAGAAGGGCCCACGTCTGGCCTCAAGCCCAGCCCATGAGCGGCTGATGCTCGCCAATATGTCGACGAGCCTGTTCATGCATGGTCAGATTACGACCACGCTGCCGAAGGCCAAGCGTCTTCGTCCTGTGGCCGAGCGCCTGATTACCTTTGCGAAGCGCGGAGATCTGCATTCCCGTCGTCGCGTGATGCGCGTCATCCGCAACAAGTCCGTCGTGCACCTGCTCTTCACGCAGATTGCCGAGCAGATGGAGCAGCGTGAAGGTGGCTATACGCGTATCACCCGTATCGCCAACCGTCACGGTGACAACGCACCTCAGGCCGTCATCGAGCTCGTCACCGAGCCGCTGTCAGCCAAGCAGTCCACCGTCAAGGAAGCCGAAGCAGCAACCAAGGTTGCCGCCAAGGACGAGGCAGCCGAAGTCGATGCAGCAGTAGATGCCGCAATCGTCGAGGGTGCCGGTGCGGATGCTGTCGAGCAGGCCGTTGAAGCCAACGACACCGATACCGATGTCGAGACCGCCAATGAGACCGCAATCGATCTTGAGAAGGACGCTGCGGCGGCCGATTCCGCAGAGGCCGAGGCAGAAGAAGATGCCGACGTCGCTGAGGATGCCAAGAAAGCCGAGTAGTCGCTTTCGTTGACCGAACACGGCACTTGTGCCGGATGAGTTCGGGAGACCGTGTGTCTTACTGCGTTGAGGCCGGACAATCACCTGATTGTCCGGCCTCAACTATGTCTGGAGTTCGCTTAGGATGCACAATGTGCGTGAAAGTGTGCAAAGTAGCACGGGAAGGCAGCAAATCAGCGTGCTTCGTGTGCTTCAATACACAGTTGTGTCGTGTGGGCAGTGCGCTGCAGACTTTGAGATAGATAACTGCACTAAAAGGACAGCAATGGGGTAATAATTTCTTGGAAAAGCTGTCCTTTTAGTGCAGTTATCATATTGGGTCCTTACCTGCCAAAACGCGAAGAGCCACTTTGATATGCACTTTGTGCGCTTATGGTGCACAATGTTCCGAACTGGAGCTGTCAGCCGGCTTATCATGCGGTTCAGACCAGTTCTTTTTGCTGAGTGATGTCGTTTGTGTAGGGATGTAGCGCAAGACACGTCTGCCTTTTCGTGCAATATAACGTGATAGCAGCGCTGCGAGGCTTTGAATACTTCAGAATCCCTACACAAACGCATACAGGGGTGTGGAACAATGGTTGATGTGCTTCGACTACGAATTGATTGCGCCTATGACGGCTCGGAATTCCATGGATGGGCCCGACAGCCGCATCTGCGAACCGTTCAGGGTGTGATGGAGGACTGCATCTGCCGTATTCTGCACCTCGACCGTGAGAAACCACCGATTCGTCTGGTCGTCGCAGGACGTACCGACACGGGTGTGCATGCCAGCCGTCAGACCTGTCATCTCGATATCGAAGAGCAAACGTTGCAACGCGCGGTCGGGCATCTAACGCTGCAGCCCATGGCCGCACTCGAACACCGTCTTCGACATATTCTGCCCGCCGATATCGCGATACACCGTATATCGCTGGCGCCCCCGGGATTCGACGCCCGCTTCTCTGCCCTGGAACGTGTCTATGTGTATCGCGTAAGCGATTCCTCGACAACATACGACCCAAGACTCCGGCATTGCGTCGCCAGGGTGGAGGGCGAACTGGATATCGAGGCCATGAATTCCGCGTTATTCCATTGCGTTGGTCTGCACGACTTCGGTTCCTTCGCCACGCCTAATGAGGGCGGGACCACCATCCGGGAGGTCAAATCCCTGCAGTGGCATCGAATAGGAATCCAGGATGTGCGCGCCTCCGCTGACGACATTTCCCTGCAGCGCGGCGGTCTTATCGCACTGACCATAGTGGCGGACGCATTCGCTCACAATATGGTGCGTTCGCTGGTGCAGGCCTCGCTGCAGATAGGCCTCGGCAAACGGGATGAGGGCTGGTTCATCGAGAAACTGCATCATCCCAAGCGAGAGGGGTCCACCGGCCCGGCTGCTGCTTGCGGTCTGACTCTTGAGCGCATCGCGTACCCTGCCGACGAGATGCTCGCCGAACGTGCCGAGCGCATCCGCGCCAGGCGTGAATTGCCTGCGGATAGCGACTGAGCTCTCTCGTAACACCTGTCTCGTAACACCAGCTGTTGGCATCGGTAATGAAATACGCCTACCCTTAGGCGTAATCGATTCATCCGGTTCGGTGCAACGAAGTACCGTATTGGCTTGCATCTGGCGGCTTTCTTAGACCCACAGGATGCGGTGCCGGTCCGGCGCTCACCGTTGGTCGAAGAAATGGAGCAGGCCATGCTGGAGTCCAATGCGCAACGTCTTGCAAGGGAATTGGTAGGACGTCGAGAGTCCATCAACCGCGAACTGGGCCGCAACGGTGTGCGTTTCGGCATCTATGCCAACGGGCGGTACGAAGACAGGCTGTTCCCCTACGACCCGATACCGCGCATCATCGAATCCGATGAATTCGACGTGCTTGAGCGAGGACTCAAACAACGCGTGGACGCGCTGAACGCGTGCCTGCGAGACATCTACTCCGATAAGAACATCATCAAGGATGGTGTCATTCCGGAAGAATACGTGTACACCTCGGCAGGGTATTTCCCGCAGGTCAACGGTGTCACGCCGCCTGGAGGAGTGTTCGCACATATCGCCGGTGAGGATTTGGTGCAGGGGGAGGACGGCCAGTGGTGGGTTCTCGAAGACAATCTGCGCATACCTTCCGGCGCGAGCTACCCGCTGTTCGTCCGTGATATCGAGCGTCGCATCTACCCGACTCTGTTCAGGGACGTGCATATCAGGGATAACCGTGCATACCCGCGTTTGCTGCGTAAATCCATGGATTTCGTCTCCACCGAAGGCATCGCGGTGATACTCACGCCCGGTCGGCAGAACTCGGCATTCTTCGAGCATTCCTACCTCGCGGAGAAAACGGGGGCCGCGCTCGCCTTCCCGGAGGATATTCAGGTTGTCGACAATCGTGTGTTCTTCATCGACTATGCAGGCAACCGCCACCGCGTGGGCGTCATCTACCGGAGGCTTGCGGACGAATACTTGGACCCTTTCAGCTTCAATCCCGACTCGGTGATTGGCATCCCGGGCCTGCTGGCCGCATATCGCTCAGGCAATGTGGCGATTATGAACGCGCCCGGCAACGGTGCGGTCGACGACAAGGCCATGTATTACTTCGTACCGCAGATGATTGAGTATTACCTGCATGAGCAGCCCATCCTGCAGAACGCCCCGACCTATATGCCGATGTTCGAAAAGGATCGCCGGACCGTTCTCGACAGGCTTGGCGAATTGGTCATCAAGGATGTGGCGGAAGCAGGGGGATACGGGGTGGTGTTCGGCTCCAGTCTGAACCCCAAGGAGCGCAGCGAGATGGCCGACAGAATCCGTCGCGAACCGCGACGCTTCATCGCCCAGGAGGTCATCCAATTCAAGGACATCGACATCGTCGACCCCACCACAGGGGAACTGACGCCGCGAAAAGCTGATTTACGGGCTTTCGTGCTCACCGGTCAGAAAACGCATGTCTGGTATTCCGGCCTGACTCGTTACTCATCGATACAGGGGGAGATGATAGTCAACTCCTCGCAGGGCGGCGGATTCAAGGACACTTGGGTTCTTTCTCCTGAAGATTCCTTGGGGAATGCGGAGCAGGCAAAGCGCGACGCGGTGAAGCTCCTGAGCGATTATTCGAGGCGGGGTCCGGCGTTGGTGACCGCCGCGAAGGCGGATAATCTCTATTGGCTGGGCAGATATTCGGAGCGAGTTTACACCACCATCCGTCAGTTCTTCCCCTTCTACGACCTGGTGATGGACACCGAGGTCGAGGCGTTTCGCCCATTCGCACACGCCTTGGATTTGCCTGACGACTTCGATGATTTCGATGCCTTCATCCATTCCTTCCTCTATGACGAGAACAATCCTGATTCGGTGCGCAGCGCCGTGCAAAGCGCCTTCAACAATGTCGTCGTCCTGCGTCCCGAGCTTGGTTCTAATCTGGTGCAGTACATCGAGATGGCCGTGAAATCCATTACGGCGGCGGCACACGGTGACCTCAAATCCGAGAACATCTATCGGCAGCGGGACATCACCGACAATATGCTCTGCCTGTGGGGAGGCATCGAAGATTCGCCTCTGGACCCTGTGCTCAAAGCCTTCCTGTTCATCGGCAAGTACCTTGAGCGAGTCGACCTGTATACGCGTTTCGGATTGCCGGCCCAACGTCTGGGCCCGCCGCTGAAAAAGCTTTCCGCTTATGCGGCGATGCTTGATGCCCTGCCCCTGCCTCAATGTTTGGCGGCGGGGGCGAGGCAGCTGTTGGCGCAGTTGCCGGCTCGCGGGTATGACGGTCTCGCGGAGCGGATTCAGGAGTTCCTCAACGAGTTCGATGGTCGTGTGCTCGACATGGATGCGGGTAGAAACAGCGTGCTGAACGCCATGAACATGGACGCTCGTCGTCCATAGGAGGTGGTTCGACGGTGAAATCCGCATTTGTGTAGGGATGCCTCATGTTCCTGACGGCGCGTGCGAGGGAGAATGGCGGAATTTCGGTCTCGGCGTCTGTTGGCAACTCGGCGTCTCATCGCAAATCCCTACACAAACGTGGATGCCTGGTGGATGTCTGGTGCTGAGGCCATACCGGAGGTTAGGCTAGCCGATGAAGGAATCCGTCATGTTCTCCGCTACAGTTGGATGAGTCATATGATTGCGGCGTTGCAATGAACGCGACGGTGATGCAGGTTGGCGACAACCGTTGATTGGGAAACAGAGGGACTGTGAAGAAACTGGTTTTTGATTATGCGATGAAGTTGAGCTTCAGTGCACCAGTGACCGACCATCGCTTTCAGTTGCGTTGCGTGCCCGCATCAGGGCCACGTCAGCAGGTGGTGGATGTCAAGGTTCGGGTATCGCCCGAAACGACGCTGGAGAGTCAGGCCGATGCCTTCGATTCCGTGGTCATGACCGGTTACATACCCCAGCCACACGATTCCTTCGAGTATTCGGTCACCGGCATCGCCTTCGTCGACAATGACCACACCAAACCGGAGGAATACAAACCGCTGTATCGCTTCGATTCCGCCCTGACGATTCCCGGCCCGAGCATTCTTGCCTTGATTGAGCGTTGTCGGGCCGATATCGCCGGCGCCGAAGCACCGGTGATGTCGGAAAGCGCTTTGGATGCTGCCGGTTCCGTGGACGTTGCCGGTGCCGATGCTTCGCAGGGGCAGGGCGATGCTGTCGAGTCCGCGTTAGGACGACGCAGGTCTCAGGATTCTTCCGTGGTTGATGACGCGAAACTCGTGATGCAGCGGGTTTTCGAGGCCTTCACCTACACGCCTGGACTGACGACCATCCGCACCACCGCCGAAGAGGCTTTGACCCAGGGCAAGGGTGTCTGCCAGGATTACGCGCACGCCATGCTGGCGGCCTGCCGTCACCTGGGCATGCCCGCACGGTACATCGCAGGTCTGCTTGGTGGCGAGGGAGCTACGCACGCCTGGGTCGAAGTATATGACCATGACCGTTGGGTCGGACTTGACCCGACGCATAATCGACTGGTCAATGATGAATACATCACCATCGCACATGGACGGGATTATCGTGACTGCATGCTCGACATCGGCATCTTTTCGGGGGCCAATGTCACGCAGGAACAATGGGTGAACGCCTCCGTGCACGAACAGCGAGCCTGAGCGCTCTTCTTCATCTCTCGATACACGAAACTGTGCGGTATGGCATGTGCAGCGTGTGTTTTCGGCGTGTCACGTGCCATACTGCACAGTTTCGCGCCTCTAGGGGCGGAGATGCAAGGATGCTGTGTGTCGGGTGCCGTCGGTGTCGTAATGCTGTGGCATAATGGACAAGTTGCTTTTCCGAGGGTTGCTCCACCTGGCCGCTGTATGGCGGTTACGGTGTTCAGGAGTGAATGATTTCGGTAGGCGACGATGGTTGAGTGTCCGAGCGGTCTAAGGAGCACGCCTCGAAAGCGTGTGAGGGTAACACCCTCCGAGAGTTCGAATCTCTCCTCAACCGCAGACAAGGCTCCGGGTCCGCGCCCGGGGCCTTTTTCGTTGGAAAGGGCGAATGAGATAACTGCACTAAAAGGACAGCTTTACAGAGGAACTATCAACAAAAAGCTGTCCTTTTAGTGCAGTTATCTCCTACGACGCTGTGATACTGTGAAACGGAGAGCTTCCCAAAGGTGTCCTATACCCTAGGACTCGTTGAACGGTCGTCAGAGCGTTCGGCAACCATTGGGTGCCAGGCTACCGGCTTCGTGCTCGGTAGCCTTTCCTATAGGGAACGGGATGCGGCCATGAACGACGGGGTCATGAACAACGGGGTCATGAACGATGCGTCAGACCCCATGGTTGGCGACATTACGCGTGATGACGCAGCTACCATCCCATCAGAGCCCTCCGGCACGGGGCTGCGAACGCGGCATATGAAGCCGCCTTTATCCCTGGCACAGCAGAGAGAGCGGCTGGCCTCGCACAACATCAGCTTTGACGGGTATACGGACCGCGAGGTAGAAGGTATCCTCGCTCGCATCAACTATTATCGGATCACCGGATACGCCTTGCAGTACCGCGTCAGGCCCGACCGCCATTGGTGCGAGGACGGCACCCAATTCGCTGACATCATGAGCATCTACCAGTTTGATGAGGAGCTGCGCTTTCTGCTGCTTCGCTACCTTGAGCCGGTTGAGGTCAAGCTGAGAGCGGTCGTCTCCCATGTGTTCACTGCGGCGCACTGCAGCGAAAGTCCGCACGACCAGCACACCAAAGCGGAGTTTTACTATCGCAAACGTGACGCGCTCGCCATCATCCAAGCGTACTCCCACGAGGACGAAAGGGACCAGAGCACTCCGTGGTCGCATAAGCATCCAAGGCATCGTGAGACGGCACCCTTGTGGGTGATGGTCGAAACCATGCCTTTCTCGCGGCTTGTCAGGTATTACCAGTGTTTGAAACGACAGGACAGACAGGCAGTGGCAAAGGAGTTCAACACTACGGCCGATAATCTGCAGAACGCCTTGCTGTGCATCGTGAGGCTTCGCAACAAAAGCGCACACGGGAATCGGATATACAACACCGTGAATCTCAGGAAGGCCAGACTGGTTCGCAGCGAGGTGAAACGACTTGTGGATGCACAGTCGGTTTTTGCCTATCTGATTCTTTTGGGCTGTTATCAGCCGACCTTGCATCAGCGCAGACGGTTCGCCACGGACTTCTGGGAGCTGCTGTCACGATACGACCCACACGTCGTGAGACCAGACTTGTTGGGAATTCCCGCCTCGGGAGGTCGGCATCTTCTCCGTTGACCCCATTGACTGACGCCAATGCGCGATAATCACCTACAGATTCTTCGTCAGAGAGATAACTGCACTAAAAGGACAGCTTTTCGGGAACAGTATTACCATATTGCTGTACTTTTAGCGCAGTTATCTCTTGACGAAGATTTGACGGTCCTGTCAGGACCTTGCGGGTGTCAGGACCGCTGCGCGGAATGCGGGGAATCCCAGGGCGAAAGCCGTCGCCGCGCGTGAGGCCGTTATGCGGGCCGCCACGGTCAGGGCCTGAATGCTGTCCTCTGCATTGCGGTTGCTCGATGATGCACTGGTGCTGGTGCTGGTGCTGTTGCTTGAACTTGAACTTGCGCTAGCACTCGGATCATCCCCGTCCGTATCGTTTTCACTTGAACTCCTGGTGGCGGTCATCGCTTCAACAATCGCCCTGGCGGTATCCATCTCAATCTGGCCACTGGTGGTAGTGCTCAACCCGGTTACGGGGTCGGTGATGGTGGCCGGATGCGCAAGCAGCTGCTGCACCGCATATACCTTCTCGCGAGGGTCTCTCGTCTCGGGGTGCAAGGAGACCAGAGACTGCGCAAGGGCTTTGTGATTATCGCTCAGCCGCAGAGAATCGCTCGAAGCGCCACTGCGCGACGCCAGCACTTCGATGCCGAACCCGGCGCGATCCTCCGCCAAGGCAATTGCGGACGCTTCAGACGATGAGAGATGACTGCCCGCAATCGCGTCCGAAGGCACGGCAGCAATGGCATCCGAGAACGGGGAAGTGCCTTCGATTCGACTCAGAGCGTACAAGGCCAAAGCGCTGTTCATCGAGCCCTCCGCAAAGCGACCCGTGCAATTGGCGGCCACCGCGATCCAATGTTCACTCGCGGAACGGCTTGCCTGAGACCGTTGCACGCTACTGATTGCAGTATCGAAGGCGACCCGATCCTGTTGCGCACCCTGATACGCCACTTCGCAAGGGCTGAGCTCGGTTTCCTGTTCGGCGCGTCCTTCGACCCTTGCCAGTGCCGAATCCGCAGGACTGCACGACGAGGTCACCAGGACGACCAATCCCACGAATCCAGCAATCACACCCCGTGCAATGCCGCGATGAGGTCGATGTGGAGCTGCGAGCTGAATGGAGTCCCATACTGTCTGCATGAATCGTTAGAGTAGTATGCGACGCAGACCATGCCGGTGGGATGTCCGGCACACAATAACTTCATAGGAGGTCTTGAAATGGAATTAGACCTGGCGGGCATGCACCAGTTGGTGGCAGAGCAGGGAATTGACGCAGAGACCTTGGATGGTGCGCTCGCAGAAGCGTTGCGTATGGCTTATCTTAAAACACCTCATGCGGCGAAGCACGCAAGAGTGGTGATTGACAACAGGGCAGGAAGCTTCACGGTCTGGGCTCGTGACGAGACCAGGCAGGAGCCCACCGAGGACGATCCGCACCCCATGCCGGAACTCGGCGAAGAATATGACGACACACCAAAGGACTTCGGGCGTCTTGCCGCCGCGACGGCACGTCAGGTCATCGGGCAGCTGTTCCGCAGCGCCGAGGACGAGAAGATTTTCGGTGCTTTCTCGGGGCAAAAAGGTCGTCTGATTACCGGCGTCGTTCAACAGGATGTGAACGACACGAACAACGTTCACGTATCCGTCGGCGAGGTGGAAGCCCTGCTTCCGCGTCGTGAGCAGGTGCCCGGCGAGCGTTACAAGCACGGTGAGCGTCTGCGCGTATACGTGGTCAATGTCGCCCGTGGACTGAAAGGGCCTGAAATCATCGTTTCGCGCTCTCACCCTGAGCTGGTGCGTCGTCTGTTCGAGCGTGAGGTTCCCGAGCTCGTTTCGGGGGCTGTGTCGATTATGGCCATCGCACGCGAGGCCGGAGCACGCAGCAAAATCGCCGTGCGGGCGAACGCCGATGGCGTGAATCCCAAGGGTGCGTTGATCGGCCCCGGTGGTGCAAGGGTTCGTGCGGTTATGGAGAACCTTGGTCCGGAGAAAATCGACATCGTCGATTGGTCGGCGGACCCGGCGACCTTCGTTGCCGCCGCTCTCTCGCCTGCAGTCGCGACCGAGGTGAATGTAATCAGCGAGAAGAACAAGACCGCAATCGCGTTCATCCATGACGACCAGCTCTCTCTGGCGATCGGTAAGGAAGGGCAGAATGCCCGTCTGTCGGCCAAGCTCACCGGTTGGAAGATTGGTATAGAGTCCGCGGAAGCGCATGCCAAGGCGCTTCAGGAGGCAGCTGCGAAGCAACCGGCGGAGCCGTCAGACGATGCCGATACAAGCGCGAAGGAACCGTCGACACCGGAAGCAACATCACCGGCTCCGACGTCTTCCTCTGAGAACGAAGCACGCTAGTCACACACATCCATAGACACGAGTATGCTTGAGACTCGGAATCCAAGCTTCAGTCAACTATGCCTGGAATACCAAACAGCATAAGAGCCGAAGCAAGGCACAGAGACGAGGTAACACGACCATGGTCGCACGATGAGACAGGATATGTTCGCCGTCACCGAAGAATGACTACGCCAACAATGCGCGTGGTCTGGATAGGAGAAATTGGTGCCCAAAGCACGCGTATACGAGTTAGCCAAGGAACTTGGCGTAGATAGTAAGACCGTCCTTGAAAAGCTCAAGGACATGGGTGAGTTCGTGAAATCGGCCTCATCGACAGTTGAGGCTCCTGTGGTGCGCAAGCTGAAAAACGCTTTCCCACAGTCGCAGCCGAACGGTCAAAACGCATCCAAGCAGGATGCTCCCCACAGCACAGCACATTCCACAACGCACGGTACGACGCGTGGCGCAACCGCTTCACGCGAAGCACAGCATATGCCTCGTGACCCGCGCACTTCGGCGCCGGGCTCGGCCTCACCGCGTCCGCAAGGCGATGCACGTCCGACGGCTCCCTCAACCAAGAGTGCCGAACGTTCAGCCTCCAAGCCGCAGAATCAGAGCAAACCGGGTCAGCATACCGAAGCGACGGCTCAGTCGTCATCGGCTGCCCCGACTCCTCACGCGCCAAGGCCACAGCAGCACAATGAGCAAAGAAACCAGGATGCTCAACGACGTAATGCCCACGGACAGCAGTCCAGAGGACCGCGTCCAGGCGGAGCATCGAAACCGGCACCGCATAATCCTCGACAGCAGGGCGGCAACGGCAATGCGGCGACACCTCGCGGGCATGCCGCGGGTTCGCCCCGTCCAGGCAACAATCCCTTCAGCCGCCGTCAGGGCATGAGCACTCCGACCCCAGGTGATATTCCAAGGCCACACCCAATGGCACGCCCGACCGTCAACGACGGTCGTGGAGGTCGCGGTGGAAGGCCAGGAGCCAATGGTCGTCCGGGTCAGCGCGGAGGTCGTCCGGGTCAGGGCGGCGGTGCAAAGCCAGGGCAGTGGGGACACTCCCGTCCGGGTCAGAGCGGCGGCAACAACCAAGGCCATTCAGGTAACCGATTCGGAGCCGGTGCAGGAACCGGAGCACCTTCAGGCAACGGTCCAACAGGGGGTCGCCCAGGGCGCGGCCGCGGAGGCGCAGCAGGTGCTTTCGGACGTCAGGGAGGCAAATCCTCCAAGGCTCGTAAGAACCGTCTGGCGAAGCGTCATGATTTTGAGGAGATCAAAGCACCGGTCATCGGTGGTGTCCGCATCCCCGCAGGTAACGGTCAGACCGTGAAGCTGCGCCAGGGCGCGACGCTCTCCGATCTTGCCGAGAAGATCAACGTCAATCCTGCTGCACTGGTCACCGTGCTCTTCCACCTGGGAGAGATGGCGACAGCCACGCAGTCGCTGGATGAGGCGACCTTCCAGATCCTCGGCGAGGAAATCAACTGGAACATCAAGATCGTTTCGGCCGAAGAGGAAGACAAGGAGCTCCTTCAGGAGTTCGACATCAACCTTCAGGAAGAGGAGGACGGGCAGGAGGACGAGAACCTCAAGCCACGTCCGCCAGTGGTCACGGTCATGGGCCATGTCGATCACGGTAAGACCCGACTGCTCGACACGATTCGCAAGACGAACACTTCGGCGCATGAGGCCGGTGGCATCACCCAGCGCATCGGCGCTTACCAGGTCAGCGTGGAGCACGAGGGCTCGGAGCGTAAGCTCACCTTCCTCGATACCCCTGGGCACGAAGCCTTCACCGCCATGCGTGCGCGTGGTGCCGAACTTACGGACATCGCGATTCTGGTGGTCGCGGCGGATGACGGCGTGATGCCGCAGACCGTTGAAGCCATCAACCACTCGCAGGCCGCAGGCGTGCCTATCGTGGTCGCTGTCAACAAGATTGATGTGCCCGGTGCCAATCCGGAGAAGGTCCGTGGTCAGCTCACGGAATTCGGTCTGGTTCCCGAGGAATACGGTGGCGACACCATGTTCGTGGATATTTCCGCCAAGCTCGGCACCAACGTGGACAAGCTTCTCGAAGCTGTGCTGCTGACCGCCGATGCCGCGCTCGATCTGCGGGCGAACCCCGACATGGATGCGCGAGGCGCGACGGTCGAGGCACGACTGGACAAGGGTCGTGGAGCCGTGGCGACTGTGCTCGTCCAGCAGGGAACCCTGCACGTCGGCGATGCCATCGTGGCCGGAACCTCATACGGACGTGTTCGTGCCATGCTCGACGAGAACAGCAAGCAGATGAATGAGGCAAAGCCTTCGACACCTGTTGCCGTGCTCGGTCTGACTTCGGTGCCCACAGCAGGAGATCTGTTCCTCGTGGCGCCGGATGACCGCACCGCCCGTCAGATCGCCGAAAAGCGTCAGGCCACAGAACGCGCAGCATTGCTGGCCAAGCGTCGCAAGGTCGTCTCCTTGGAAAGCCTCAAGGAGCAGTTCGCCAAGTCCGAGATCGACATGCTCAACATCGTCATCAAGGGCGAATCCTCCGGTTCCGTCGAGGCGCTGGAAGATTCCCTGATGAAGATCGAGGTCGCCGACGAGGTCGGTATCCAGGTCATTCACCGCGGTGTCGGTGCCATCACGCAGAACGATGTCAACTTGGCCACGGTCGACAAGGCCGTCATCATCGGCTTCAATGTGCGCCCGAACCGTCAGGTCCAGGAGCTCGCCGATCGCGAAGGCGTGGAGATCAAGTACTACTCGGTCATCTACAATGCCATCGAGGATGTTGAGGCATCGCTCAAGGGTATGCTCAAGCCTGAGTATGAAGAGGTCACCACCTCCCATTCGGAGATTCGTGAAATCTTCCGTTCCTCCAAGTTCGGCAACATCGCGGGCGTCAAGGTCGAGGATGGTACGGTCAAGCGCGGCACCAAGGCACGCATCATGCGTGACGGTGTGGTCACCGTCAACGATCTTGAGATATCCTCGCTTCGTCGTTTCAAGGATGACGTCAACGAAATCAAGGAAGGCTACGAGGCTGGTATCAACCTCGGTTCCTTCAACGACATTCAGATTGGCGACATCATCGAGACCTTCGAGATGCAGGAAGTCGAACGCAAGGCCTGAACCGGTCCGGTGATCGTCTAACAGTCTCATGTAAGAGACGATAACTGCACTAAAAGGACAGCAATCTGGTAATGATTTCTCCTGAAAGCTGTCCTTTTAGTGCAGTTATCGTTTTGGGGCCTTAAGGGATTGTTGAGCCGGCAAGGCGATTTCATGGATGGACCATGGGAATTCCGGGCATCCAGTTCGGCGAGACTCGGCGATACTTGGAGTATGAACAACAATCCCTACGCAAAGGTCATCGACGCGAGCTGAACGTGCATGAATATGGATACAATGGCGGTCAGCTAATGAAGGATGGAACTTATGGCAGGAACAAACCCCCGCGCGGTACGCATTGCCGCGCTGATACAACGCGTGATCGCATCATCGGTCGAAGGGCATCTGCATGATGCACGCCTGAGCAATGTGACGATTACGGAGGTACGCGTCACCAACGATCTGCAAATCGCCAACGTGTATTGGACGCAGCTCGGTAGGGAAGGTCACGAAGAGGGAGAGCGCAAACGCGCTCAGCAGGCCCTGAACCAGGCCAGAGGAAGGTTGCGCACGCTTGTCGGTTCGAAGGCCGGTCTCCGCTTGACGCCGCAACTGCGCTTCATCTATGACGAAGTGCCAGGAGAGGCGACCGAAATCGAAGACATTCTCACGGTCACCAGACGCAGGGATGCCGAATTGGCCCGTCTGCGCGAGAACGCCAGCTTCGCGGGCGAAGCCGACCCGTACAGGCATGACGATGGCCCCGAGCAGGAAAGCCAGGCAGCTGACAGTGATTTCGCTGAAGATGCCGATGATGCTGCTCACAGCGAGCCTGCCGATATCGCCGACAACCTCCAACAATCTGGACAAGACAGCGCTTCGCGGTCAGAAGACCAGGAGGCATCGTCTTCCGACGCGGGCCACGGTACCGATGGGAAATAGCGCCGCACCGAAGTCGGGCGTATTCATCGCGGACAAGCCCCAAGGTGTGACGAGTCACGACGTAGTCGCGGCATTCCGCGCCGCGCTGCACATGAAGCGCGTCGGCCATGCCGGCACGCTCGACCCTATGGCGACCGGTGTGCTCATCGTTGGCTTCGGTCATGCCACACGGCTGTTGAACTACATCAGCGGTCATGACAAAAGCTACCGCGCGACGATACGGCTCGGCATCGGGACCACAACCGATGATGCCGAGGGGGAGTACCGCGAGTATGACGGAGCCCGAACGGATGGGGAGGCTGCTCGGGAAACATCCTCGCCCTTGACGGTATCCGACCTCACGCTTACCCGTCTCGACGACCTCGTTCAGCGCCATCTCACCGGAGAGATAGAGCAGGTGCCCAGCTCGTATTCTGCGGTGAAGGTGCATGGGGTGAAGGCCTATGACCTCGCCAGAGCGGGACAACCGGTCGAATTGAAGGCGCGTACCGTCGTCATCAGTTCATTCGTGCTCAGTAACCTTCGAAGCTCGCAGCTCGTGCTCCAGGATGGCTCGCACCGTGACGTGGTGGATGTCGATGCTGAAGTGAGCTGTTCCAGCGGGACCTATATCCGTGCTTTGGCACGCGACCTGGGCGCGATGCTGGGTGCTGGAGGCCACTTGACAAGCTTGCGTCGCACGCGCATAGGCGCCTTCGACCTTGCCGACCCTCGAATCTGCCAGAGTGCTCGTTCCCTCACCTGCGGAGAGAAAACCTTCACGAACAGGCAGGGAGAGACGGTGACGAAGCACCGTGCGATGTTCCCGAGTACGGAGAATCTGTGGGATGACGCCTTCGATGAGGTGGAGGCTGCCCGCCTGTCGATGCCGTGCGTGGAGATTTCCGAAGAGCAGGCGCAGGATTGCCGGTATGGCAGAAGCATCGCCGTCGGTGTGGAATCCGCCACTGCGGCCATCGAAACCCTGGATGATGGGAGCCAGCGTCTGTGCGCGATTCTGGAATCCGAGAAGACGGGGCAGTCCCATCCGGTCGCAGTGTTTCCGCTCGAGGATTAGCTTTTCGTCCGGCGGTAGATTCAGCGGTAGATTCAGCATGGTGCGTATGTTCTGAGACTGTGCAAACAAGCATGCTCGGCGTGGTAAAACCACGGCTAGACGTGCCTGATTGCACAGTTTTGTGAATGGGCTATTCCACTTTGCGCTTCTCGTTGCTTCCCCTCATGGAATGCGATTACAGTAGTCCGGGGTGGTTTCGCAATCGCGGATACGCGCTCTGTCTGGAATGCCTGGACAGTGAACACATGATTACGGATGGTATTGGATGAAGATCAGCAGACTTGTTCCTGATGACAGCGGCATCGTCACATGGCCCACGCTTAGCGTTTCCAAGAAATCGGTCGTCACTGTCGGCGTGTTCGACGGGATGCATCTGGGCCATCAGGCCTTGCTGAAGCGTGTCAAGACCTTGGCGGCGGAGCAGGATGCGTTTTCGGTGGTTATCATGTTCGACCCGCGCCCTGGCGTGATACATCAATACGCCTTAAGCCATGACGGTGCCGAGCCCAGGAAGGGGGAGTCGCTGGAGGACCCTCTCGAATTGATGGGAATCGACGAACGGGTCAGACTCATGCGGCAGATTGGCATAGACCAGGTGTTCATCATAGGGTACAGTCTGGCTTTTGCCGCGAAATCGTACCGTTTCTTCCTCGGGCAACTCGTCGGCAAACTTGGTATGCGTACCTTGGTGTTGGGCGCTGATGCGGCGATGGGAGCCGGTCGGGCCGGAGATGTGAAATCCATACAGACGCTTGCCGAAGCCACGGGAGTCTTCGAACTCGATGTGATGGATGATCTTGGTCCCGGATACACGCGGGTTCCTGCTCGCATAGTATCTCAACAGCCGAAGGAAGAGGGAGAACCGACCGACCCGACAGCGACGATGACGAAGGCGGAGCTGCGAGCCTGGAGCAAGGCGCACAACGCGCGCAGGCTCCGCGTCTGGAGTTCGACGAATGTGCGGTATCTGCTGTCCCAGGGCAGGATAGCGGATGCGAACGCCATTCTGGGGCATGTGCACAGCATCGACGGTATGGTGGTTCATGGTGAGCAGCGCGGACGGACCCTGGGTTTCCCGACCGCGAATATGGATGTGAACACGGAAGGATACGTTCCTGCGGACGGCGTGTACGCGGGATGGCTGGTCGATTTGGGGGAGAAGGCCGAGACCTCCACGGACGGTGAAGATACGAGCGGAGTTTCCGCCGCCCCCAGCGTCGAAGCCCGAGTGGCGAAGGGGTCGCCGTGGCGATGGCCTGCGGCAATTTCCATAGGTACGAAGGAAACCTATGTTGAGCAGACAGGGCTGAACCAGCGCGTTGTGGAATCGTATGCCGTGAATGATGAATGGCTCGATTTGTATGGGCATGAGCTCCGTGTCGAATTCGAGGCTTTTCTCCGGCCTCAGCGACGATTCGATTCCTCGGAGGAACTGGTCGAGCAGCTTCATAAGGATGTGCAGAGCACCAAGGAACTGACGAGTGACGAGGGTGACGCCGCAGAGTGATTATGCCGTAAATGGCTAAGATTGAGGTCGCTGCAGACTTTGGAGTTCGATAACTGCATCACAAGCACAGCAATTGGGCGAGAATTCTCGTGAAAGCTGTCCTTGTGATGTAGGTACCGTATCAGGTGGCCCCTTGCCCGTGAAAATGCGAAGAGCCCGGAATCCCTGCGGGAATCCTACCGTTGAATGCCGAGTGCATTGAGGGCCTGACGGAGGGAATCGACCTCAACCAGTTTGATATTCGGCACATGCAGGGTGTTGCCCTTGTTGCGCGACTGAGTATTGTGCGCCGCAGAACTCCTCCTCGGTTTCGGCACCACCGCCGTGGTGAATCCGAGACGCGCGGCCTCCCTCAAACGTTGCTCCAGCCTTGGAGCCGGCCGGACCTGTCCGGTGAGGGAGATTTCCCCGATTGCACACGTGTCCCGCGGTATCGTCGCGTTGACGGCGGCACTGGCCAATGCTGCGGCAATCGCCAGATCGCATGCGGGCTCTTTCGCCACGCCACCCGCGATGGTGGAGACATAGAGGTCATTGGCAAGAATCGGAACGTGCCCGTGCCTGTACAGCACGGCAACCAGCATCGCCAGGCGGTTGGCGTCGATGCCATTGACCGCCCGTCGCGGGGTCGGCAGCACGGAATTGGTGACCAGCGCCTGCACCTCGATGGGCAGGCTGCGGTGACCGTCAAGAGTGAAGGTGACGCAAGTGCCTTCGACCGGGGCATCATCCGTTGAAAGAAACAGACCGGCCGGATCGGTGACTTCCTCGATGCCTTCGCCGCTCATATCGAAGCATCCGACCTCGTCCGTCGGACCGAAGCGGTTCTTCACCGCTCTGAGCATGCGAAGCGCGGTCTGGGGGTCGCCCTCGAACTGACACACCACATCGACCAGATGTTCGAGTGTGCGAGGTCCGGCTATGGAACCGTCTTTGGTGACATGCCCGACCAGCATGACGGGGATATCTCGTGTTTTCGCCATATCGATGAGCGCGGAAGCCACCTCGCGGACCTGTGTGGAACCGCCGGGAATGCCATCGACGTCCTGTGAGGAAATGGTCTGAGCGGAGTCGACGATGACGAGTCTCGGCTGCTCTTGTTCGATAAGACCCAGAACGGTCGCGAGGTCGGTGGTTGAGGCAAGCAGCAATTCCTCAGTGACGGCGTCGACTCGAGTCGCCCGCATACGTACCTGCGACTGCGATTCCTCGCCGGATACGTAGAGCACGTCCCCCTTGTGCTCTTTTGCCACACGACCGGCGCTTTCAAGCAGCAGGGTAGATTTTCCGATGCCCGGTTCTCCTGCCACGAGAATCACCGACCCCGGGATGATGCCACCGCCGAGCACGCGGTCGAACTCCTCGAAACCGGTGGCGATGCGCGTGACGTGCTCGGAGCCCACTTTGGTGATGGGTGTCGCCACGCCTGCGGATGCGGCGGCCTTCGTCCTGACGGAGCCATTGCCCGAAGCGCTGTTGTACGAGTTCGGTCGTGCCTCGTGGAACTCCTCGATTGTGCCCCACTCACCGCATTGGGGGCAGCGCCCGAACCATTTGACTCCACTCCACCCACATTCGGTGCAGACGTACTGTGTGCCGCTTTTTGCCATAACTGCACGCTATAGCCGTTAAGGGACAACAGGCATTTCGCTGAGCTGACAATACGCCGACGTCTTGGGATGTGGCGAGCGTCTGATGGCTGTGAGACAATCACAGCATGGCGCAAACTCAATCCACAAGCTCTCACCGCAGACTTGTCGCAGTTGTTACGGCGATTGCCGTGGTGATTATTTTGGTATTACTCAGTGCATTCGTATGGCCGCGTTGGGCCGTCAAATCCTCCGATGAGTCGGCATCGTCGCCGTCCCAGAGTCAGACTTCAAAAGCGGCGACCCCAACGGTTTCCGCCGCTGCGTTGCCGACCGATGCCTCGACGCTGTTGAAGACGATGCCTGATTCGGTGCAGAACTTCGCCCGTATCAAGGCCGATGCAGCGACGGATTGGAGCTCGGCGAATCCCATCGAGGAATACACCGTCGTGTACTCCACAGGTGACAGTGCAAAGGATGTCACTCTCAAGGTCGCCCAGTGGTCTACCGCGGATGATGCCAAGAAACAGTATGACGCACTTGCGGCGACGCTCACCGGTGAGGAACTCGGCTCGGGGAACGTCAAGGTATCCGGCAGCACAACAGGAAGCTACGTGGTGAAAACCGACGCGGCGGATTCGAATAAGGCCTCTGCTTTGTGGCAGAACGGTACCGTGGTGCTGCAGGCTTCCGGTGAAAAGACCGCCGTGCAACAGTTCTATAAGCAGTTCCCTCTCTAATCGTCGCCTGAGCGGTGTACTATTGGGCAAGTTGCAATCTTTCAAGTAAGGAACGGAGGCTCGGATGGGTTCGGTCATCAAGAAGCGCCGCAAGCGTATGAGTAAGAAGAAGCATCGCAAAATGCTGCGTAAGACTCGTCACCAGCGCAAGTAGAGTTATTACTCTTATACGCATGAATCCCGGCCACATCGTGTATCGTGGCCGGGATTCATGCGTTCTGATGCCGATTTGGTCCTCTGAAACCAGAGTCTCTACGTTTGTGTAGGGATTTCAACGTAGAGACGGGGCATGCCAATAGTTGGAACCTTGCAATACCAAGCCTGTTGACGGCACCCGAACGGCGTCTACTTGAGGTCTTAGGAATAATCCCTACACAAACGCATTTACCTGCACATCAGATGTCTGAAACCGAAATAGGGTGTGGGCAGACATTCGACGTGTCTGCCCACACCCTATTCCACGAATGCTTGCCGCCCGGAATCAGCGGCGATGCCTCACTTGTTCGAATTGGTGAGAATACGAGGCCCGTTCGGGTCGCCTACGATAACCGTATTCACCATGTTGAGGAACAATCCATGCTCGACGACGCCGACGGTGTTGATGAGATCCTGTGCAAGCTCTTCGGGATGCTCGATGCGCTCCAGATGCAGGTCGACCACGTAGTTCTTCTCATCCGTGCGCACGGGCTGGCCCTGAGCGTCCAGACGCAGCACGGGCTTGTATCCCTTGGATTCGAAGAGTTTGACCACATGTCCGGCACCGAAGGGTATGACCTCGACGGGGAGCGGGAAAGCGCCGATGGTGTCGACGACCTTGGATTCATCCACAATCCACACGATCTTCGAGGAATTGGTGGCGACGATTTTCTCCCAGAGCAGTGCGGCGCCACCGCCCTTGATGCCGTTGAAATCCTTGTCCACCTCGTCGGCTCCGTCAACCGTGACATCAATGCGGTCGACATCGTCCACATCGACAATCTTGATTCCGTAGCCTTCGGCCTGTTCCTTGGTGCGTACGGATGTGGTCACGCCGGTGAATTCCAGTCCTTCTTCCTGAACTCTGCGGCCAAGCTCATCAACGAAGAAGCGCACGGTCGAGCCAGTGCCCAATCCTGCAATCATGCCCGGCTCGATAAGCTTCGCGGCCTCGATGCCCGCCGCCTTCTTCAATGCGTCCTGTTGTGCCTTATCCATATCTGTTCTCCTTGACCGCGATGACTTGTATCGTCATATGAACTGCATTGTCATATAGTCATAACAATAGTCATCATCGCTGTTAGATGTACCTATCTCAAATGTAAATTCTATTCAGTTTCTCTGATGGATATCACTGCCATTGTCGCAATGACATGCCGTTCAGGGAAACTATGCGTTTTGCTGCCCGTTTGCGCTGAACCAGTCCATGGTGAATACGGCGTCCTCCAGATCGACGTACCCATCGTTGTCAATCCGAGTGTCGACGTGCAGGGTTCCTGAAACATGAAGAGAGGCATCCGCATATCGGCCGTTCGAGGACGGGGGAGGGGTGAGGCGGATGCGCCCTGAAGCGTGTAAGCGTGGCTTACGGCGGTTCTCCGAAGATACTGTGGTCTGCTCAGGGTTCGGAGCTGAATGCTTACCAAGTCCCGATGCCTCTGTCTCAGGGTGACTCTGCGTGACAGGAGCGTTCACATGGGGAAGGGGTGCGTCGTCATGGTCGTCACGGGGTGCGGACTCAGAAGGTGTCGCTTCGGAGTGCGGACTCGTCTGTGTCTCGGTATCCGAAGACGTCGGCAGCGTCGATTGTTCGGAAAGGCCGTTCTGCATGGGAGCGTCGTCTCCGGAGCCGACCGTATTCTCTGCAGAAAGGTCGTCTGCGACGACGGTGGAGTGGCTGACGGCATCGGAAGCACTATGCGGGGCTTTGCCCGCCAGAATGAGTTTGACATCATCCGGGATGTCGGCGCGGGTCGCGTAGGGCGATTCCAACAGCGATTGCCAACCCTCAATCGGCAGATATCCGGACTCTTTGCCTTCGCCGATATGCGTGGCGTACCCATGCGCAAGGTCATCGACCTTTTCGTTGAATTCGTTGCCTGCATGGCCCTTGACCCACTTGAACTTCACTGAGCCTGAACGTCCCGAGAGTTCGGCGTCGATTGCCTTTATCAGCGGAGCGTTCTTCACGCTTTGCTTTTTGGCGTTCTTCCAGCCGTTCTTCTTCCAGCCGTGAACCCATTTGGTCGAGCAGTTGATTGCATATTGCGAGTCGCTTTCGATGATGAGATCCTGCGGTCCCGGATGCGCCCTCAACGCCTGCAGGACGGCACAGAGTTCACCAATCTGATTCGTGCCGTTGCTGGCGCCTCCGGCGTCATGACGTCCGCCGCGATGGTCGACCCAGCCCCAGCCCATTGGCCCATTCGGGTTCCCCAGGGCGCTGCCATCCGTGGAGACGACCAGGGGGGAATCCGAATGGGCCCTTCGCGACCCGTTGGGGGTCTCTACAGTGTCCGTGTTGGTGTGCTTGACGGGTTCTCCCATTTTCTCCAAACTTCCTCATCAATCTTGGCGAACGGCATTCTGAACGAACCGCACTGGCAATGCCAGAGGCGTCTGGCAAGAGCTGCGGCTTTGCACCGTTGAGTACGCGAAAGGCTTGTCCTGTACTTTTCAAAGCGTGGTGATACTAGCTTCGAGGATGCACAAGACAAGCCTCACGGTATTCGCACGAGGGTGGAATCAGCCCTCAAGAGCCTTGTCCACGACCTGGGTGGCTTCCTCAAGCACCGTGTCGAGCGCTTCAGGTGAAGTGAAGGATTCCGCGTACACCTTATAGATGTTCTCGGTTCCCGAAGGCCGTGCCGCAAACCAGTTGTCCTTCGTGGTGACCTTCAACCCGCCGATTTTGGCGTGATTGCCTGGAGCTTCGGTGAGCTTCGCCGTGATGTCCTCGCCTGCAAGCGTCGAAGCGGTGACATCGTCGCCTGAGAGCTTGGAGAACTTCTGCTTCTGCTCGAGCGTGGTTGGTGTGTCGACACGCTTGTACCAGCTCTCTCCGAAGCGGTCGACCTGTTCCTGGTGGAGCTGGGAGGGATTCTTGCCGGTCTTCGCGGTTATCTCCGCGGCGAGGAGGTCCGGAATCAGACCATCCTTGTCGGTCGTCCACACGTGGCCGTCCTTGCGCAGGAAGCTCATGCCGGAGCTCTCTTCGCCGCCGAAGGCGACCTCTCCGCTGAAGAGCGGGTCCACGAACCACTTGAAGCCTACAGGAACCTCCACGAGCTTGGCGCCGATGGAAGCGGCCACTCGGTCGATCAGCGAGCTGGAGACCAGGGTCTTGCCGATGCCTGCGCCCTCAGGCCAACCCGGACGGTTGCCTGAGAAGAGGTATTCCACGCATACGGCGATGTAGTGGTTGGGATTCATCACGCCTGTGCCTGGGCATACGATGCCGTGACGGTCGGCGTCGGGGTCGGTGCCGCCGACGAGGTCGTACTTGTCCCAAGCCCCTGCGTTCAGACGGTCCACAAGACCTTTCATCGCGTACGGCGAGCTTGGGTCGATGCGAATCTTCCCGTCATGGTCGATGGTCATGAAGCGCCATGTCGGGTCGGTGTCTGGATTGATGACGCCGATGTTCAGGCCATACTTCTCGTTCATCAGGGACCAGTAGTGCACGCTGGCACCGCCGAGCGGGTCGATGCCCAGACGCACGCCCGAGGAGCGAATCAGGTCGAAGTCGATGACGTTGGCGAGGTCGGAGACGTAGTGTTCACGATAATCGAAGCGTTCCACGAGCTCTGATTTGACCGCCTGCTCGAAGGGGATACGTTTGACCGACTTGTAGCCGTCGAGCAACTCGTTCGCGCGGGTGGCTATGGCATTGGTGGTCTCTTCTGGCGCAGGGCCGCCTGTCGGCGGATCGTACTTGAAGCCGCCATCGGTGGGAGGGTTGTGCGAAGGTGTCACCACGATGCCGTCAGCGAGGTCTGCACCAGAGAAACGCTGTGTGCCGTCGGCGGCGCGGTTGTGCGTCAGGATGGCCTGCGAAATCGTCGGGGTAGGGGTGAAGTCGTCGTTGGCGTCGATGCGCACTCGCACGCCGTTGGCGACCAGAACCTCGACCGCCGTCTTCCATGCGGGGAGGCTGAGCGCATGCGTGTCGCGGCCGATGTACAGAGGTCCGGTGATGCCTGCGGCCTTGCGGTGCTCGGCGATCGCCTGAGAGATGGCTACGATGTGGGCCTCATTGAATGAAGTCTTGAGGCTGGAACCTCGGTGACCGGACGTGCCGAAAATCACACGTTGTGCGGCAACCGCGGAGTCGGGGACGGCATCGTAATACTTCCCGATGACGTCATCGACGTTGATCAGATCTTCCGGGGTGGCGGGCATTCCCGCATTGTTAGCAACCATAGTTCATATGATGCCACAGTTAAAAGACAACAAAAAATCACGCAAGCTCACGAAAACTCACATTCTTACACATTCCCGAACGTTGTCCTCGGAGCATCTGCCACACCTCTGCAACCGGGCTGATGCAGCGTACATCGGAGAGCGAACCCAAGGGTAGGAGCGAAGAGCGAGCCAAGGGTTGCAGACCCGGCCGCGAGGCCGTCTGCAAGATGGACGAGGTTCACGGTAAACGGGTCTCGGAGCGGATTCGGGAGGTGCCTATAACGATATGGACGCAGATCCCCCGCAGCTTCAGGACATGTCCTTCTTCGGCACGCGTACGCATAGTGCTCTTGGCTCGATGGTGATCTCGATATGTCTGGTTTCACCCAGCACATCACCGTCAACCTGTGCGGGTGAGGGTTTCTCCAGACGCAATTCTGCCTTGGGGCCCTGCATCTGTTCGATGGTGGAATTTGTGGAGAGGGGGCTCTGCTGCGCTTTGCCGGTGATGGTCTGATGAACCACGTCTCCGAACAGGTTCGCCCAGCCGATAAGGCCGCCTGAAGTGTCGATAATCTCGAAATCGAGCATGCCGTCGTCGAACGAGGCTTCGGGCATCAGAGAGAAGCCCGGTATCTCGCCGCAATTGCCGGCCATGAAGGTTCTGAACGCCAACTCAGCAACCTCGTGGGTGTGTCCCTTATCGTCGGTCAAGGTCAGCGAAGCCTTGAATTTCGGGGCGAACAGGTGCTTCACGCCACTGACGAAGTACGCAAGCCAACTGATGTTCTTCTTCAGCGTCGGATCGGTATCGTCTATCATCAGCGCGTCGAAACCGATTCCGGCGATAATCAGAAAACCATGTTTGCGGTCAGGCTCATCCGAATCAAGCAGGGCCACGCGTCCCATGTCGATTTGCCTGGACCCGTGGGAAGTGGCCACACCCAGGGCGGCGTCGATGTCGTCAACGGGAATACCCACATTGCGGGCAAAAAGGTTGCCGGTGCCGATTGGAATGATGCCCAAAGCATGGTCGGTCGAAGCCAGAGCGCTCGCCACGGTGCGGACCGTGCCGTCGCCTCCCACGGCGACGACCACGCCTGCTCCTTGTGCCAAAGCTTCCTTGGCGCATTCCGAACCGTCTTTTTCCAGTGTGGTTTCGATGAACTGAATGTCATCAATGCCTTTGTTCTTGCAATACGCGATGATGTGCTCTTTGAGCTCGCCGGCACGTGGTTTTGAAGGATTGATGATGAAGGCGTACTTCACATGATCCTGATCGCGTCGCGACACATGCAGGCTTCGCTGCTGACGTTTCTGGTGACGCAGCAGCAACACGATTCCGGCCAAGACGATAATCACGAGAAGGCTGACGCTGAGGACCACAATCGCTGAAGTTGGCATGATACCCATTGTGAGGTGAGTGGCATGCCCGTGGGGTCCGCGACGGTAAATTCGAACCAATCCTGCACGATTTAGCGCCAACCCGTAGCCAGTTACCGTAATTCCTGTTCTTGATGTGTGCGCTCGAGCGTCGCGCAATCGCCGGAGCGATTGCCTTCGCAACCTTTGTGGTTGCTCACTTCGCCTATGCGGAACGCACTGCGTTCCGCATTTGACGGCTCAGCGCACTGCGTTCCGCATTTGACGGCTCAGTCCACTGGACTGTAGATGTGACGGTTCAGCCACAGTAAGCCCACTGGGCTTAGGATGGGGAGGAGTCGTTGGCTCCCGTTTCTTGGCGTGTGCGCTCGAGCGTCGCGCACAGCTACAGTAAGCCCACTGGGCTTACTGTCTCCTTAAAGCATTAGGCTGGGGGCATGCTTGATATCCAATTCATTCGTGAACATACCGACGTAGTCAAGGAATCGCAGCGGAAGCGCGGCGAATCCGTAGAGCTGGTCGACGAAGTGCTCAACTCCGACTCCGCTCGTCGCGACGCCCTCAAGGACTTTGAAACCACCCGTGCCGAGCAGAAGGCCATCGGCAAGAAGGTGGCGGCGGCATCTGCGGATGAGAAGGCCGCGCTGATTGCACAGACCAAGGAACTCGCGGCCAAGGTCGGGGAATACAAGTCCGCCGCCGATTCCGCCTCGGAAACCTTCACCACCGCGATGTGGAAGCTCAGCAATATCGTCGAGGACGCAGCGCCGGAAGGTGGCGAGGACGATTACGTGGTGGTCAAGAAGGTCGGCACGCCACGCGACTTCGCAAGTGAAGGATTCGAGCCGAAGAACCACTTGGACCTTGGCGTGGGTGTCGCGGGTATCGATATGCGACGTGGCGTGAAGGTCTCCGGTTCGCGATTCTACTTCCTGCGTGGAGCCATAGCCCGTATGGAGATCGCCATGCTCACCATGGCCATCGACCAGGCCGAAGGCAAAGGATTCATCACCACCATCACGCCGACGCTCGTTCGCCCCGAGGTTATGGCCGGTACCGGATTCCTCAACTCTCACGCCGACGAAATCTATCGTCTGCGTGAGCCTGACGAACAGTATCTGGTGGGAACGTCGGAAGTCGCGCTCGCGGGCATGCACGAGAACGAGATTCTCGACCTTGGCAAAGGCCCCCTGCGCTACTGCGGATGGTCGAGCTGCTACCGTCGTGAGGCCGGTGCTGCGGGTAAGGATACCGTGGGCATCATCCGCGTCCATCAGTTCAACAAGGTTGAGATGTTCGTATACTGCCGCCAGGAGGATTCGCTGGAACAACACCAGCAGTTGCTTGGCATGGAGCAGGAGATGCTGGCCAAGGTCGAGGTGCCATACCGTATCATCGACACCGCCGCCGGAGACCTCGGCTCGTCCGCCGCTCGTAAATTCGATTGCGAGGCCTGGGTCCCGACTCAGGAACGCTATCGTGAGCTCACCTCGACATCGAACTGCACCGAGTATCAGGCCCGCAGGCTCAACATCCGCGAGCGTCTGGAAGAGGGGGGCACTCGTCCGGTGGCGACGCTGAACGGCACGCTCGCCACGACCCGCTGGCTGGTGTCCATCATGGAGAACCATCAGCAGGAGGATGGCTCGATTGTGGTGCCGGAGGCGATGCGTCCGTACATGGGTGGTCGCGAGGTTATCGAACCGACCGCCTGGGAAGCCTGACACGTTCGCACCCGTGTGCCGAACGGGCAGCGTTCGGAGCTTTGCGACGTGCGCTGTTTGCCAAAATTCGGCATACGGGTTTAAGATGACAGTCGTGCCTGAGAGCGTTTAGCTCTTACGGCGTATTGGACGGGTGTCTGAGCGGTCTAAAGAGACGGTCTTGAAAACCGTTGAGCGAAAGCTCCGCGAGTTCGAATCTCGCCCCGTCCGCATTCAAGGGTTTTGGACTTCGGTCCAAAACCCTTTTCATATCGATCTGCTCACTAGTAGGATTGAACACGGTCCACGAAAGATTACTGCTTAATCATTATGAATGACGTCGGCCACCACTAGGGTTATCAGTGTGGCGGAAACAAAGGATAATGCTGGTAGATGCGAGCAGCAGCGGATACTTGACTTCTGGTTCATGGTAGAAATGTTCTCACCGCAGCAAACACCTCGTCTTGATCGCAGAAATGGGGTGGTGAACCTCATTGATGAGGAAGAGCCGTGGGGCAATAGTGCTGCTCCTGTGAGAAAACGGATAGAGAAGCAGCGGCAAAGCATGAGTAAGTCTCCTTCAGCCATCTTTCAACACAGAGTTCACTTGGGTATGTATTCGATAGCGGACGTATATCGAGAAGTCGAGAAGGTATATCCCCCTGATCCGGACTCGTATGAGGAACGAAACGATACCGAATGCACGATGGCCTTTTTGATAATTGACGATACAGGTAAATATGTGCCTGATTCCTTCGTACTATCTACTGCTGCTTGGGCAGTTGGACAGTTATCGCATTCGCCAGCCGGAGTTCCCCTGTATAAGAAGGGTTTTGATGCGGCAGAGGCTTCTTTGGCTGAAACCGTGGAGCGAATGTTGGTACGGACGCCATCCGTTCACGGAGACGATTCAATATCTCAGGTTAACGGTGTCAGGAAGGCTATGGACGCCGATGTTGAGGACAATACATACGGGGAGAGGGCACAACAAGAACCGATCCGCGCAGAAGAATTACGTTCGCTTCTAACGCGCATCGCGCATTCCCTTGGCATCTCGGATACCTTGTCTCCTAAGGGTGTGAGAGTTGATACTGTTTCAGTGTCGACCAAATCGACTGACGTGGAACCGCAATTTCTCAATAGCTTTTACCTTAAGGATCTGGCATCACTGGCCCCAATCGTGCCGAGTCTCTCGCAGAGATCCGCGATTAGGCGTTACTTGATGCCAAACGATTGTGCTGCAAAGATACCGAGAGTCGATGTCCACGGTGGGCTCGACGAGGTTTACCGTGGAACACGTCCTGAGAGCATTCCCTTAGGTCGGTGGCCTGCCAAGGAAACGCAGCCGCTGGTGTTGAGTCAGCAGTTTGCCGTCAACTCCATTCTGGACTCACTCTCGGGGAATCCGGGGATTGTGGGAGTCAATGGGCCGCCAGGTACGGGGAAAACCACCATGTTGCGTGATTTGATGGCAGATTTGATTGTTCGTCGGGCAATTAAATTGATGACGTTGGAAAAGCCAGCGCAAGCCTTCGCTAGCAAGCCACTGATCAGTAAGTTCCAAGATCATCGCTATGTTGCATACCCTTTACGCCCAGAGTTCTCAGGCTTCGAGATCGTACTTGCTTCTGCCAATAATGGTGCAGTTGAGAACGTATCCATGGAAATTCCCCGTCTTGATGCCATTGATGAGCAGTGGCATGAATTAGCTGGGGATGTGGATTATTTCCAGGATTTGGGTTCGGCAATTCTGAATACAGACGATAGAGGGCAGAAGGCTTGGGGCTTGCTTTCGGCGCGACTTGGGAACAAAGGGAATTGCAGCAAGTTCGCTGAGCGCTTCTACTGGCAGAAAGCGGGTCGGGAAGATGGCGTTCCAAGTGGTATGTATGAGGCGTTGAAAAAGGTTGATCAGTCGACTATTGAGTCGTGGGCGGATGCCAAGAGTCGATTCTCAAAAGCGCTGCAAGCCAGCAAGTTTGAGCAGCAAGCTCGCCAGAGACTGTTCGACGCCACTGCAGAGATTAAGTCGTTGACTGGCGAATTATCGAAAATGCGCCGAGAATCTGCCGCTGTCGAGGCTGCCATAGCAGAGGCAAAGCATGAGGTCGATGACTGCCAGTTCAGTTGTGACCATTGGTGTGTCGAACTCAACCTGGCCAATGATCAGAGGCGACTTCACCAAGCACAGCGTCCTGGACTGTGGACCACCATCCTCAGCTTCGGTAAGGATCTTCGCAGATGGAACGAACGCGATCAGAAGCTCGCGAGCGTAATGGATCAAGCGGAAGATCAACAACGTGAAGCTCATGCAAATCAATATGGTTTGGAAATGCGTGAGCGTGATCTTAAGAAGGAGTATCGGCGAATTCGTGGGAGGATATGTTCGCAAAGCGAAAGAAAAAAAGCTTTGGAGCAAATCTGTGTTGAAGCCCAGGGTTGGCTTGGCGATAGTTTTCCCAAGTCAGAATGGTGGTCAGCCTCAGCGCGGAAAAGCAGGGAGTGTGGGAATCTTTGGACGGACAAGACTTGGAATCATGCTCGCAGTGCTCTATTCCTAGAAGCTCTTCGACTGCAAAAGTCTTTCATACTTCATAATGCGGGTACTATGCGGAAGAATCTGGGTACCGCGGTCGGTGTTATGAAAGGTGTGCGTGTTGATGACCAGGTCGCATATGCGGCGTGGCAGTCCTTCTTCTTGACGGTACCTGTCGTATCAACCACTTTCGCCTCATTCGCAAGACTATTCTCCGGAGTTGGACACCAGCAACTAGGTTGGCTTTTGATAGACGAGGCTGGACAAGCCTCACCGCAGCAAGCAGCTGGAGCTATATACCGGGCAAAGCATGCTGTCGTGGTGGGTGACCCGAATCAACTTGAGCCAATAACTTCCATGCCTTTCAAGGCAGAGCAGGCGATTCGTCAAGGATTCGAGTTGGATGAACAGTGGTTGGTTTCTAAACAGTCTGCGCAGAGGCTCGCTGATCGAGCCACAGAGTGGGGAACCTATCTTCCCGATCCGGTGAGTGGTGAGAACTCATGGGTAGGACTACCACTGGTCGTCCATCGGAGGTGCGACGACCCCATGTTCTCAATATGCAACGAGATTGCTTACAACGATACGATGGTTATGGGGACTTCAGAAGAAGCGAGCAAACGATTCCGTGAAAGTCATCCGAGGCTTCCTCCTTCTAAGTGGATTCATGTGCCATCCACCATGTCGAGTGGAAACTGGGTGCCCGCTGAGACAGAGCAACTATGCAAAATTCTCGACTGCCTCAGAGACAAACTGGCCTTTGATATGTCAGATGTGCTCGTAATCTGCCCGTTTCGAGATGTGGCGCGACAAGTAAACAGATTGGTGCAACAGAGCTACAAAGGTCTCAAGGCAGGAACGATACACACTGCCCAAGGGAAGGAAGCGAGCATCGTGATTCTTGTTTTGGGAGGTGATCCGGGGAAGCCGGGGGCAAAAAATTGGGCATCGAAGTCGGCCAACCTTCTCAATGTTGCTGTGAGCAGAGCAAAACGACGGTTATACGTGATTGGAGATCAGGAGAAATGGAAGGAGTGTCGCTTCTTCGGTATCTTGAGTACGGAACTCTCGAAGAACAACAAAAACTCCGTTGCGTGAGCGGGTTATGGCTGATAAGTGCTTGTGGCTTGAGGCAACTGTTGTTTACCGCATATCAGATATGAGGCTGTTGGTGCTTGCAAAGCGTCGGCGTTGTGGAGATCAGGCCAACCGAAATGCAGTTAGGGATACCTCACGCAGGCCTTAGTAGCTAGAGTGATGTATCCGCATTCGTCTCCACATTTTTCAGTGTTTTCCCATCAGCTGTTTTCCACTCAATACGACCGTTCGTCGGAGAGCCTAGCACGAATGCCGAGGCGCCTGAAGGTGTTCTGAAGAGAATATTCTTAATGACTTTGCCGCTATCGTCGATGTTCTCCTTATTGATTTCCCGAGAAATCCTTATCGAATCCGATGCGCTGGGAGATAGCTCCTTACGGACGATGCTTTCGGCAAGCACAACGAAACCTTCACTGGTCAGTACGCCGTTAGCATTGGCGCCGCTCCTTTGGATAACAAAGTGTGCGTCGGTCTCTGTTGCTGAACCTTCGGGTAAAGGTGCCGTGGAAGCAGTTTGAATCAGTGGTTCGAAAACTTTGTGCCCAAGCGTGCCGATAGCGATTTTCGCGTAGTCCAAAAAATCCTCTAGTTCGCTTTCCTTTTCCTCGGTGATATGGCCTGGAGACGGTTCGTTCGCGTTCCTCACGATATACCGATTAGCTTCCTTGGCGATATTGCAGAAACGGTTTTCTAAATAACTGATTTCCGTGGGGCCAAATGAGTTGTTTGAGGTAGTGAAAACCACGGCCTCTGTCCAGTAGCTTTCCTCAGGATTTCTTTTGTGTTCCATGAGACGGTCACGTAGACCTTCTCCATTTTTTCGCACTCCAGCTTGGCCGATGTACACCAAGTCCTCATCGATTTGCTCGTCCGTGCCAAACAGAAGATAGACGCCACTTTGTGTGAGGACATCCAAATTCCTGCATCTGTCGAGTTCCGTACGAGGGATAAGATAAGTGATACCAGTCCAGTTGGCGAGTGTCACCTTGATGCGGCCGGTTGGGATCCCGTCCATGAGAAACATATTTATGCTTTTGCCACGAGCAGCCATGAGAATGAACGTACCACTCTATTTCGACGCAAAGTTCTTCACAAGATACCAACTCCCAAAGTGGTGTCAATAGTGGTATTATTATGTAATGCCGAGTGTGGAGAAGATACTGAAAGCAATGAGGAACAATCCCGCCGGGATTACATTCTCGGAGCTTGAGAAAGTGTGTGACCATTATTTCGGTAAGGCGCGAACAAGGGGTACGTCTCACTGTTTGTATCGCACACCTTGGCGAGGGGACCCTTTTTGTGAATATCCAGAATAGTCACGGCAAGGCTAAAACCTATCAGGTGCGCCAAGTGATTCAGGCAATCGACAAACTGGAAAGACGGGAACAATGAGTGAACTGACACGACGGTATTCATACCGTATACAGTGGTCGGATGAAGACGATGAATTCGTGGCTACGGTGGCTGAACTTCCATCCTTGTCATGGCTTGCGGACAACGAGATCGACGCTTTGCGCGGGATTCACACGGTGGTCGATGAAGCGCTTGAAACACTTTCCGAGGATGGGGAAGATGCACCTCAGCCGTTTGCGGACCGGCATTATTCAGGCAAGTTCACGCTTCGCCTTCCCCCACAGGCACACCGCAAGCTTGCGGTTGAGGCAGCTGAGCAGGGAGTGTCCATCAACCGCTATGCAGCCATGAAACTCGAATCCGCATAGCCCGTAGTCATCGATATAGTTACAGAGCTGGAAGGTCCACTGGGTCCGTGAAATAAACGGTTGCAACCGGTGGAGTGCTTTCCAGCTTTACGTAATTCCTGAACTCTCATTGTTCCTTGGGTGTCCGTGAAAGTGACTGATAAACCATAATATAGGTGGTAAATCAGGTGGTAACGGTTTCAGGTGGTAAGGCTAAAGTCAATATTCTCAACGGGTTTAGGGCTTTTATGCGGTATCTCGCCCTGTCCGCATTCAAGGGCTTTGGACTTAGGTCCAAAGCCCTTTTCATACCCATCTATGAGATAACTGGGTTATACGACAGATAACTGCACTAAAAGGACAGCAATTCGGTAATAATTTCTCCGAAAAGCTGTCCTTTTAGTGCAGTTATCGTATTTAGCGCAGAACCAGAGACTGGGGCGCTCGATGCCGGCCGGAGGGCCGGAGCATCAGTCGGGAGGCATTCCGAAGCCGCTGATGTTCCGCCAACATTCCTCACTCCATGAAGACTGTGATATTGCACACAAGGCATTGCGCACAGCCCACAGCTGACATTCTGCATTTTTCAATCCTCGCGTAATAGGATGCCCTCAACGAGCGAAAACGCTGGTGTGCATGGGGCGCACGACGTATCGATCGCATGAAAGTCCTACAGGGAGGTAGCAGACAATGTCCTCAACAATCAATGCCGGAGATGCGGTGCTCAAGGTCATCGAGGAATGGGGTGTTCCACGAATCTACGGATTGCCGGGTGGTTCATTCGACTCGATGATGAACGCTCTGCACAATGAGCGTAAACGTATCGATTTCATCCAGGTTCGGCACGAAGAGGCGGGTGCGTTAGCTGCTGCCGCCGAAGCGAAGCTTACCGGACGCATCGGCGTCTGCTTCGGCTCATCGGGGCCAGGTGCCGTCCATCTGCTCAACGGTCTCTATGATGCCCGAGAGGACCGTGTTCCGGTGCTCGCCCTCGTTGGCCAGGTGCCTCAGGCCTTCATGAACATGGACTTCTTCCAGGCCATGGACGAGGAGCCCATATTCGAGGACGTCGCAGTCTTTAACCGTACCGCGACCAATCCCGAAGGACTGCCTGCGCTCATCGATGAAGCCATACGTCAGGCGTACAAGCATCATGGTGTTTCGGTCATCACGATTCCGAAGGATCTGGCCTGGACGCCGATTGATTGGCAGCCCGTCGCATCTGCGAAGAATTTCCGCAAGCCGCTGCCGCTGCAACCGCATCATGACCTGGTCGAGCAGGCCGTGAAGCTGATTGCCGACGCCGAGGCTCCGCTCTTGTATTTCGGCAAGGGAGCCAGCACCGCACACGACGAACTGGTCGAAATGTCAGAGAAATTCAAGATGCCGATGGTGTCCACTCATCCGAGCAAGGGCGTGGTGGAAGATACCCATCCTGCATTCCTCGGGTCGTCGGGCAGGGTCGCCACCAAGCCTGCCAGCGAGGCCAGCCAGGCAGCCGATGTGATCGTCTGGGTCGGCAACGACAATCCCTTCGCATCCAAACTGGTAGGACCACAGGCTCGCATCATCCAAATCGACAATGATTCCGAGAAGCTCGGCAAGCGCCTTCAGGACCGCATGGCCGTGGCGATTCAGGCCGACGCCAAGCTCACCTTGCGTGAGATGATCGACGCAGGCGAGGAGCTGCCGGGAACGGCGTTCTACAGAGCCTGCCTGGCGAACAAGCGCAATTGGGAGGAATGGATTGCCTCCTTCAACGACGATGATCGTGTTCCTCTTCGTCCTGAACCGATTTTCGACATTATCAACGCCCAGACCGATCCGGATGACATCTTCATGATTGATGTCGGCAACATCAACATCAATTTCGCCAGGCTTTCGCATCTGCAGCCCAGCAACAAGTGGGCTACATCCGGCAAGCATGCGACGATGGGATTCGCCGTCCCCGCGGCACTTGCGGCAAAGCTCGAATACCCGGATTCGACGGTCTACAGCCTGAGCGGCGACGGTGGCTTTGCCATGCTTTCCGAGGAGATTCTCGCCCAGGTCAAATACCGTACCCCAGTCGTCAACGTCGTCTTCTCGAACCAGACGCTTGGCTTCATCGAGGCCGAACAGCGCGACGATTCGCATCAGCCGCTTTCGGGAGTCGATCTGATCGACACGGATTGGGCGAAGGTGGGCGAAGGATATGGTGCTCTTGGCTTCACGGTGCGTACCAGGGAAGAGGCCAAAGTCGCCTTCGCCGAGGCCAAGGCGGCCGACAGGCCTTCGGTCATCGATGTGAAGCTCACGGGCGAGATGCCCTTCACCACGATGTACATGCATCTGTCGGAGCATGACGATCCTGAAGCGGTGAGGGAGTTCAAGGAGCATTACGAGGCGCAGCCTTTGAAGGCGCTGGACTATTGGTTGGAGCAGGAGCAAGCCTGAATCCATAACCACGACCTGTATGTGAGGGCGTGACCCGACAGGCCCGGCCGCAATGCGGCGAACGGTATTCCACGTTCAACGCATTGCGGCCGGGCCTGTTCTGCTGCAGCACGTCGTAGGGTGTCGACGCCACTGATGCGATGGTTAATGATGCCGGTAGCCGCGTTGTCTCTAAGCGGTAGCCGGGGAGAGGCCGTGCCGCAGGAAGTCCACGATTTGTTCGGTGGCGAGGTCCAGATTCAGGGGCTGGGCGGCAGCTTCGTCGTCGTCGCCCATCAGTACCACTGGCAGGGCGTGACTGATGATGGCGGCGGCCGTGTATCTGACGATTTGGCGCACCGGCCACTTCACCAGTTGACCCTCACGCTGATAGTGGGAGAAGATTACGGTAAACCGTGCCTCGACTCCCTCGACGGCTTGGGAGACCTTGTCGAGCAAGGCCGTGGCCTCATGCTGATTGTTGAATATCCCGGCGAACAGGATGCGGACGAGCTTCCGGTTCGTGACGACCAGCTCGAGACGGTCCCGCACCACGAAGCTCAGATAATCGCCGAAATCGGGAAGATGCCGGGCGCTTACCGTTTCGGAAAAATCCACTGCCAGTCGCGGGATGATGTCGTCGATGAAGGGTTCGATGAGCGCTTCGAGGATATCGTGCTTGGTGGCGAATCGCTTGTATACGGTGCCTTGGGAAACCTGTGCCAATTCCGCGATTTCCTGCGTGGTGGTCCGGTCAAAACCTTGCCGGGAGAACAGTGTCAGGCTGGCCTGCAGCACGGCCTTCTGCTTCGTTGAGAGCTCCGAGGAATCCAGGGCCTGTGCGAACAGATCCTCCACCGTATTGCTCTTGCCCATATGCTCTCCCGTTGATGCCACGTTCCCGATGGATGCTCTGCTGCGACTGTTGCCGCAGCGCCCGTTGTTGCAGCATTGTAGCCGCAGCCGTTCAGACCCGACGGTATTTGCGCATGACCACAAGGTTCAATCCCAGAAACACCAGGATAAATGCTAGGAGCATACCAAGATTTGGTGCAATCTGCGCCAGACTGGCACCTTTCACCACCACGTCGCTCATACCGCGTGAGCCCCAGTACAAGGGCATCGCGTGGGCGACCGCCTGCAACCATCCGGGCATCGACTCCACGGGGATGATTCCGGAGAAGAATATCTGCGGGATGACGATGATGGGGATGAACTGCATCATCTGGAATTCCGTTGCCGCAAAGGAAGATACCAGTAGGCCGAGGGTGAGTGCTGCGCCCGCGATCATGAGGTTCAGCAGCACCACATTCCACAGGCTCCCGAGTATCTGCGTCTTGAATACCACGAGGGTGTAGCCGACCACGACGGCGGTCTGCACGATGGCCACGATGCCGTAGCCTACGAGGTAGCCGAAGATGATCTCGCGCTTGCGAATCGGTGTGGCGAGCAGTCGGTTCAGTGTGCCGGTGGTGCGTTCGTGCAGCAGGCCGATGCCTGAGATGAGGAACACGAAGAAGAAGATGACGAATCCCATCATGATAGGCACCAGAGTGTCGAAGAATGTGGAATCCTCGCTGCCGTACAAGTACTTCACGGTGACCGAGGATGGTGCCGCCCCTGTACTCTGCTGGATTGAAGGTGCTTGGGCATCCGTGCCTGCCGAGGATTGCGCTTGGCTTGCCGCAGCACCGGGACTTGCCGCTTGGATGGCTTGCAGCTGTGTGGTCAGCTCCGCGACGGTGCTTTGCAGCTGTTTGAGTGCTGCTGCTTGCGAGGCGATGGTGGCCGAGGCGGCTTTGGCGGAGAGCTTGGTCTGTGCGGTTGTGAGGCTTTGCAGAATCAAGCCGCTTTGCGATTGGTCGGCCCCGGCGAGCGTCAGAGTCAGGGAATCGTCACTCTGGCTGAGGAAACCGGCGTAGTCGTTGTCGCGTATGACCTTTCGGGCATGTGCTTCGGTGTCGTCGTCCGCTGCGGTACCGCTGACCTCGTGGATATGCAGGCCATCAATCTTCATGGCGGACACGAGGTCGGCATCGACCGATTGCACGGCGATATCGGCGTTGATGTTGTTGGCTCCCTGGAACAGAAAATACATCAGCGTCAGAATCAGCAGGGGAGCGGCGAACATCAACGCCAATGTCCGTCTGTCTCGCAGAAGCTCCGTCAATACTCGTCTAATCATTGCTATGGTGCGCATCTTGGTCCTTTCCCGCTTGTACGAAGGCATCCATGATGCTCGTCACGTGAAAATGGTCTTTAACGTGTTCCGGGGAGCCTACGGCTATTGCCTCGCCCTGACGAATCATCATCAGGGTGTCCGCCTCCGCCGCATCCGCCATCACGTGGGTGGTGAGGATGATGGTGCGTCCCTGGTCGGCGATGCGGTGCAGCTCGCTCCAGAGTTCGCGGCGCAGCTCAGGGTCGATGCCGACGGTCGGCTCGTCCAGGATGAGCACCGGAGGGTCGCTGATGAGGGCGATTGCCATCGAGAGACGCCGTTTCATACCTCCTGAGTAATTCGCCACCCTGCGGTCCAGCGCGTCCTCGAGGTGGACGACACGGGCGGCGCGCCTGGCCGCGTCGGCGAAATGACGTTTGTCGACGTGTTGAAGGGAGGCGAAGAATCTGAGATTCTCCATGCCGCTGAGATTCATGTACAGGGCGTCGGTCTGCGCCATAAAGCCGATGTTGCCGAGTTCCTTTCGGTTGGGCATCGTCGTGCCGAGTACGCTCACCGAACCGGATTTGGGCGGCATCATGCCCATGATGGTGCTGATCAGGGTCGTTTTGCCGGAGCCGCTGGGGCCGATGAGAGCCAGTATCTCCCCGCGTCGTACCTCGACATCGATGCCACGGAGTACCACCGTTTTCCCGTATCCCTGCACCAACCGGGATACTGCAATCGACACCGATTCATGGTCCGGTGCCTTGGTACCGTTTTCCATCATCGCCTCCTGAATGAGTGAATTTTCGTGTTGTCGATACATCGATTATTGGTGAGTGACAACTCACTCATTCTTAGCACAACGCCTTCGGCTCGGCAAATATGTTCCGTCGGGGGAGTTTCGTCAGTTAACTGGTAAAACGTTCTGATTTCCGGAGTTCTATCAGTGCACCGGCAACTGTGGGCGATTGCTGTCGCACCCTATGCGGCTGCCTGTGCTGAAATAAACCATTAATATAACCACCCCGCTTCGTTACTGCTCCGTAACAGTGCGACCGTGATTCAACCGCACGGCTCTGCAAGAATTCACATCACGGAGGGGGATTCAGCGCACAATCGGCACTCGGGAATGACGTGTTCGCGATGCCGTCGCCGCTGCTTCTCCACAACAGACAGAATCGGGGTTCGCAATGTCAGAAGTTCTGCGCGTGCTTGATGAGCCGGAGCAGTCCGTCAGTCTCAATGCCTTCAGCAATCTCAGCAAGGGGGATCCTGCGCCCTTCTGGCTCTTCAGAGGAGTCTGCGCGTGCTGGGGTCTCGACAACGCCACCACCACGCTTGACCTGATCACCGTCTCCGAGAACGCCACCTTCGTACTGCGCATCGACGGCAAGGACGAGGGCGTGGTAAGGGTGTCACAGCCCGGATACGTCGGCGGGCCCGAAGCCGTGGCCTCCGAGATCCTCTGGTTGAACTCTCTCCACGATGTCGAAGGGGTTAATCTCATCAACCCCGTGCCGACCATTCGTGGGACCTTCGTGGGCACGGTGAGAGACGGCAACGGAGTCGGGTGGACGGTGATTTCCACCAAGTTCGTCACGGGAACGGTGCTTGAGGATATGGAGAATCCGGCTCCGTACTACACCACCATCGGAGCCTGGGCAGCAAAGTTCCACCAGCATTCCCGTTCTTGGGATGCACCGCGTGGCTTCAAACGGTTCAACTGGGATATCTCCGACATGGTCGGCCCTTCTCCGCGCTGGGGACGCTGGGAGAACGCCTCTCTCAGCAACGAGGAACGGGCGGTCTGCGAGCAGGCCTTGTGGAAGGCGATGGATGTGGTGATGAAAACGCCACGGACCCAGCAGACATGGGGGCTCATCCACGCCGACCTGCGCCCCTCGAACATCATCAGGGATGCCGACGGCAAGCTCACCATCATCGACTTCGACGATGCCGGATACAGCTGGTATCTCTACGATTACGCCTCCTCGCTGAGCTTCATCGAACACATGCCGTATGCGCCGGAACTTGCCCGCTCCTGGGTCAAAGGCTACGAGCAGGTCGCCGGGGCATTCAGCGAGGACCAGCTTGAGGTGATGTCGGCGCTGTCGATGATTCGCCGACTGCAAATGCTCGGCTGGACGACGAACCACCGTGAGGATGCTCTTCCCGAAGAACTCGCCACCACACAGGCCAGCGGCTCCGTGCTCTGCGCACAGCGGTATCTGGAGGATTCGCGATGGCTTCTCAACTGATAGCTCTCGGTGCGGGCGACTGTCTGGCCGATGACGCCTTCCGCTAGCGACCTGTTGGGAGAAAGTGCGCATCTGAGGGCTTCGGCATGCGGCACGGGCAACGAACAACTCCACCGACGGTGATGCGAACAGCTCCGCCAACGGTGACACGAACAAGCAGTATCGGCAGCATCAGCAAGGTATACAGAAAGAAGGTTCCGGACATGTCGACAACGACGACTCAGGAAACCAGCAAAGGTCTGGGTGGCGTCACCTACGTGACCACGGACGAAGAATATTTCAAAAAACGGCAGTTGAAGCGCACCACAGGTGCTTTCGGACTATGGGCCATCGGCATCTCGGCCGTCATCTCCGGCGATTTCTCCGGCTGGAACGGCGGCATCGCCCAAGCGGGTTGGGGTGGCATGCTCATCGCCGCAGCGGTGGTGTACACGATGTATGTGCTGATGTTGAACGCCATCAGCGAGATGGCCTCGGCCATGCCGCACACCGGCGGCGCCTACTCCTTCGCCCGTGCGGCCATGGGACCCTGGGGCGGGTTCTTCACCGGTCTGGCCGAAACCATCGAATACGTGATGACCGCCGCCGTGGTGGTCTACTTCTCATCGGCCTATGCGGATGCCATCGTCTCCGACCTCACCGGATATTCCTTGGACGCCCACGGGCTGATGTGGGTGTGGTGGCTGGCCCTGTACGTGATTTTCGTCGCGATCAACTGGGCAGGTGCGGAAACCTCGTTCAGATTCGCGCAGATTGTCTCCATCGCCGCCTTGGCCATTGTGGCTATCTTCGGCATAGGTGCCATCGTCGCAGGCAAAGTCGACTTCGGCAGTCTGCTGAATATTGCACCGAGTGCCGGAAACACGCCATTCCTGCCCTTCGGCATCGGTGCGGTGTTCTATGCGATGCCATTCGCGATGTGGCTGTTCCTCGGCATCGAGCAGCTCCCGTTGGCCGCCGAGGAGGTTCGTGAACCGGAACGCAACATCCCGAAGTCCTCACGTCTGTGCATCTTCACTCTCGGTCTCTCCGCGCTGATTATCGTATTCCTCAACCCGGCCGTGGTCGGTTCCAAGGCGCTCGCGGCATCCGACGAACCATTGCTTGACGGGTATCGGGCCATTCTGCCCGGGAATCTCGCCGCGGTGCTCTCTGCCTTCGCGCTCATCGGTCTGCTGGCCTCGGTGCAGGGCATCATGTTCGCATACGGCCGCAACCTGTATTCGCTTTCACGCGCCGGCTATTACCCGGCGTTCCTGTCGCTGACCGGCAAGAAGAAGACGCCGTACTGGGGCCTGATCGTCGGCGCCGTCTTCGGATTCGCCGCACTGTTCATCGTGGCTTACGGTGGGCAGGGCGCAGGTTCGGTGGTGCTCAACATCGCGGTGTGGGGAGCGGTGCTCGCATACCTGCTGCAGATGATCTCCTATGTCATTCTCCGCAAGCGCATGCCGGATATCGAACGACCCTTCGTGAGCCGATTCGGTGTGCCCGGCGCCGTGATTGCAGGTCTGGTATCGCTGGTGATTTTCATAGCCGTGCTGCTGAACCCCGATTATCGGCTGGCCGTGTATGTGATGGTCGTCATCTATGTGCTTGCCCTGATATTCTTCGCGGCATATGGACGCAAGCATCTCGTGCTCTCACCGGAGGAGGAGTTCGCCGCTTCGGGTGGGAAGGCCATCTACAAAACCGAAGAGTAGACGATACACCCGGGATGACCGGAATAGTCAGAACACCAACAGAAATCATTACGACAAAGAAGGAAACATGGCAGTTCGCTCGACGATTATGGATACGAATAGCTTCCGACCCGGCATGGAAGAGGGCCTCGACCCCGAGACGCGAAAAATGGCGCATGAGCGTGAGGTTCTGGGACCGGCGTATCGCCTGTTCTACCGTAAACCGGTGCATCTGGTTCGGGGCAAAGGCAGCCATCTCTGGGATGCCGACGGCGTCGAATACCTCGATGTCTACAACAACGTCGCTTCCGTAGGGCATTGTCATCCCCGAGTCGTCGAAGCCATCACGCGTCAGGCTTCGATGCTCAACACCCATACCCGCTATCTGCACGAGAACGTGCTCGGATACGCCGAGGACATCCTTTCGACGATGCCCGACGAAGTCAACCGCATCATGTTCCAGTGCACCGGTTCGGAAGCCAATGACCTGGCGATTCGTGTGGCGCAGACCTACACCGGCGGTGAGGGTGTTATCGTCACGCACGAGGCGTATCACGGCAATTCGGCACTGACGTCCAAACTGTCGCCTGCGCTGGGAACAGCTCAGACGCTCGGATTGACCATGCGCATGATTCCCACTCCCGACACCTACCGTGTCGATATCGACGGCAAAACCGCAGGGGAGTGCTCCGCAGAGGTGTTCGGCGCGTGGATGGCCGAGGAGCTGAGGAAGCAGGTCGAGGATATGCGTCGACACGGCATTCCCTTCGCGGCATTCCTCGCGGACTCGATATTCTCCTCGGACGGTGTGTACCCGGGGCCTGTCGGCTATCTCAAACCGGTGATCGACATGGTGCACAAACTCGGCGGGGTGTTCATCGCCGACGAGGTGCAACCGGGCTTCACCCGTACAGGGGATGCCTTCTGGGGTTTCCAACGCCATGGTGTAGTGCCCGATCTGGTGACCTCGGGCAAGCCCATGGCCAATGGTCTGCCGACCTCGCTGATGGCCGCCCGGGCCGAAGTGCTGGAACCCTTCGCCGGGTCGATTCCCTATTTCAACACCTTCGGAGGGAATCCCGTCTGCATGGCGGCATCTCAGGCGACGCTCGACGTGATGCGCGACGAGGACACCATGGGCAATGCCAAGAAGGTCGGCGGCATCTTCATGCAGGCTCTGCGTGGATTCCAGGCGGAACACCCCTGCATCGGGGACTTGCGCGGAACCGGCCTGTACATCGCCTGCGAAATCGTCAAACCCGCCACCAAGGAAGCCGATCAGCAGACCGCGCTGGATATTCTCGAAACGCTGCGCGACAATCACGTGCTCACCTCGGTGTGCGGACGATACGGCAACATCCTGAAGCTGCGCCCGCCGCTGGTGTTCAGCGAAGCCGACGTGGATTGGTTCTCCGACGCTTTCGGCAAGACCCTCAAGCAATTGGGGCTGTAGGTCGGACTTTGACTCCGGGCTGTGACGGCAGCAGCGATGCAGCTGGCAGAGCGGTTGACATCGTCGACCTGAAATATTCATCGCTTATCCTTGCCCTGTGACAGGACACGCGAGTGCCGTTTGCCATGGCCTTCTCGGTGACGGCGCTCCGTGGTGGCGAGGACATGCCGGAAGGGATGCGGGACTCAGAACGACCGCCGCCGGAAACGCACGGTGTCCAAGGCGGGAGATGGGAAGGGGAAGAATCACATGTCAGCATCGGCATCTGCTCCGAACCCGGAATCCGCAACTGCTTCGCGAGGGCAGGTGGCGCGCGCCAACCGCTCCGACACCATACGACTGCTGAGAACGGTGATTCAGGAGCGTGAACTCCTGCCAGGCGAGCGTCTGGGCTCCGAGCGTCAGATCGCATCCCAACTGGGCGTCACGCGAGCGGATCTGAGAATCGCGCTCGCGGCTTTGGAATCAAGTCATGAGGTGCTTCGACGAATCGGCAGGGGTGGGGGCATCATCGTTTCGGACAGCCGGTTGGAACGCAATATCAACACGGTCGAGTCCTTGCCGATTATCGCCCGCAGACAGGGGCGAATCCTCAAATCCGATGTGGTCTCCGCGATGATAGCCCCTGCAACGTGCTCCGACGTCAGATTGTTGGGACTTGATAGAGTCGCTTCCGGTGCCGTACGCAACATCTTCGACATCACCCGTGTGCGGTATGTGGATGGAACCCCGTTGTCCTTGGAAATCAGCCATCTGCCCGCAGACCTGTTCCCGGGCTTCCTGACGAAGGACCTCACCACTTCCTTCTATGCCCGATTCGCCGACGAGTACGGAATTCATCCTGCCGTGGTGGATGAGACCTTGGAGTCCATCATCCCCAGCAAACGGCAGGCCGAACTGCTGCGAGTGGATGAGGGCACGCCCCTGATGCGTATTCGCAGAGTCGCACGCACGCAGGAAGGCAGACCCTTCGAAAGGGCGACCGATGTCTATGTGGCATCTCGGATGCGCTTCACGATGCACCATTCCGGCTATGTGCGGCTGTCCGCCACCGTTCCGCAAGAGCCGAAGCAAGGCTGAAGGTGTGCGGTACCTCGCATCCACGGTATGCGAGTGCGCAATGCTCTGCAGCTGCATCGTGATGTTCGACGTGCTATGCCGGTGTTGCAAACTCTCGCCTATCATGCACTGTTCGCATGGTTTCCAGCGCGATAAAGGGGCCTTAGCAGGGGTCTCGATATGATAAGCGCATGCGCAATGTGATATTCGACTTCTGCGGGGTCCTCCTGGATTGGCGGCCTCGACTCACGCTCGAAGGCCAATATCCCCAAGGGGTGATTGACATGTTCTTCGATACGGCTGACCCGCGTGGCTTCGACTATTATGACCGCAAGTCGGACGAAGGATGGAGTCAGGAACGCATACTCAAGGAATACGAGGAATCTCACGGTCCTGCGGTGGCATGGGTGTTTCGTACCTACTTCGAGCATTTCGAGAAGTCCCTGTACGGCATGATGCCCGGGATGCCGGAGCTGATGCGTGAACTCGAGGCCCGAGGGGTGCAGCTGTGGGGTCTCACCAACTTCACCGCAGAATACGTCGATGCCGTTCGTGCGAAGTTCCCTGAATTCGGACTCTTGCGGGATGTGGTGGTCTCGGCGGAAGTATCGCTGGCCAAGCCTGATGCGCGAATATATGAGTTCGCCGCCAGGCGTTTCGGCGTCGAAACCGACACCTGCATCTTCGTGGACGATACTCCGGAAAACGTCGATGGAGCACGTACAGCCGGCATGCAGGCCATCCACTTCACCGATGCCGAAACCCTCCGTACCCAGCTGCTGTCTGCCCTGGAATAGATAACTGCACTACAAGGACAGCTTTTTCCTGGAATTATCACGAAATTGCTGTCCTTGTAGTGCAGTTATCCCAATTTCAAGGAGTTGGTTGAATATCATACGATGCGTCTACTGTATTCTTGGGTGCCACAGCTGCGGATCTGCCGGAGGAATACGATGTCGAAACTGTTTGATCAGGAGAATCCTGTATTCAAGACCATGAGTGTGGTGTTCAGTCTGATTCACCTGAATCTGCTCACTTTGGTATGTTCCCTGCCTATTTTCACCGCAGGGGCGGCGTTTACCGCAATGCACCGCGTGCTGTGGAGGTTGGTGCGCCATGAGGAAACATATATCACGAAAGAGTTCCTCGATGCGTTTCGGAGGAACTTCAAGCAGGCCTCCGTGCTGTGGTTGTGCGCACTGCTGTCCTTCGTGGTTTTGGGCGTGGATATATGGGTTGTACGGGTGTCCTCTTCCGGTGTCCAGCATGCAGCAGTGTCTATGCTGGTGATTGTTACAGGCGTGGTATGCGCATTTTTCCAGTATTCGTTTATTCTGCTGTCTCGCTACGAGTATTCCTTACCGATGATCGTGAGGAACGCCGCTTTGCTGATGCTTGGGTATTTTCCAAGAACCTTGGGTATGCTTCTTGTCCTTGCTTGCTTCGGTGGAGTGTACGCGATCGTGGGCGTTCAGGCGATTCCCCTGGTGCTCTTGTCGGGTGTTGCGCTGCCGCAATATCTCTGTGCGTTGCTCTATGAACCGATTCTCAAGAAGCTTGGCTAATTCTGCGGAAGGTTAGTTGTTTCGGCTGCACGCCGCTTCTTACGCCTCTTGGTGATGTCAAAAAATGACTTGAAAACACCTCAGATGAGTGTTGGCAATATCGGAGATGGTGTTACGGCCTGAAATGGAATGCCGGACCTACGGTAAGTCAGGATACAGAGGCCCTAGAACACATTCGATAAATTATACAAATTGACAAAACTACGATAATGCGTTAATTTCGAACCGGTTCGATATTGAGAGAAGAAGCACGAATTATCAATCATGTAATTCCTTCGTCTCCGGTCAGCCCCTTGAACAGCAATGTTGCTCGTAGAGAAAGGTACACCCCATGAACAACATCGGATGGAAGCGATTCGGCGCCGTGGCCGTAGCATCCTTGATGTCGGTTGGCATGCTTTCCGCATGTGGATCCGGCAGCGCAAACGACACCCAGATCACCATATTCAACTCCAAAATGGAGATCCAAGAGCAGATGGAGGATATGGCAAAGGAATATTCGGAAACGAAGGGAGTGGATGTCGAAGTGTACTATTCGAGCGATACCGTATCCGCTCACTTGGCAACCAAATATGCATCGAATGAGCCATACACGCTATCTATGGTTGATGCGAAAGACATTTATTCTTTGGCAAAAGACCACGCAGTGGATCTCAGCGACCAGTCGTGGGTGGACGACACCGATCAGGCGATTGCCATCGATGGCAAGACCTACGGATTCCCGTTGAGCATCGAAGCTCGCGGACTGATATACAACGCCGATCCTATCGAAAAAATCACCGGAGAAGAGTTCGATCCAGCGAACTATGCGACGCTCGATGCCTTCAGGGAGCTCATCGCCACATTAAAGAAAGGTGGTTTGGAGGCACCCACCGGTGTGATGAAGGAGGACTGGTCGCTAGCTGCCCACTTCCTCGGCGAAGTCTATGAGGAACAGGATGATCCAGCAGAATTTATCAACGAACTCCATGAGGGCAAGATCAATCTGACGGACAATGATAAATTCAACGCTTTGATGGATACCTTCGACGTGCTCAAAGAGAACAACTACGCTGCGTCGAAAGCCATTTCGGCAGAGCGTGAGGTGAGCGAGCAGAAACTGGCAGAAGGTGAAATCGCCTTCATGTTCGGAGGCAATTGGGATTGGGCGGTACTCAACCAGTATGAGCCATCAGAGAACATGGGCATGATGCCGGTGCCACAGGATACTGACGACGGCAGCAACCAGAAGCTCGTCGGTGGTGGTTCGAAGTTCTTCTTCATCGACTCCTCGGAGAATACCTCGGATGCACAACGCACAGCGGCCAAGGATTTCCTTGATTGGCTCGTGAACGACAAGGAAGGTCAGAAATTCATCGTCGAGGACTGCTCTCTCGTGTCCCCGTTCACCAACAACACTTTGCCCGTCGCCGACCCGTTGGGTGCTTCAGTCAAGCAATATGCTGATGCTGGTGAACTCATCGAAAGCTACAACTACATGCCGGACGATCATTATTCCGTGCTGGGTGCGGCGTTCCAGAAGTATCTCGCTGGCGAATCGAACCGCGTGCAGTTTGCGGAACAGATCGAGTCCTACTGGAAGACCGCAAAGATTACTACTCCAACAGAGTAGTCGTCATCGACCAATGACCGGTGTGGGCGGTGCAGCGTGATCGCGCAGCGCTCACACCTCATGCAACATGAATGAGATTGATGATGAAAAGTAACAAGATCTCTTATAAAATCGGCCAGTTTTCAATGTTTGCAGGTCCTGCAACGGTGTTGTTCTGTGCTGTGGTGATCATGCCCTTCGCTTACGGTCTGTATCTCACCTTCACGAGTTGGGATGGGGTCTCTCTTGATAAGCCCTTCGTCGGTCTGCAAAACTATGTCAACGCAATCCATGATTCCGCATACTGGGATTCTCTGTGGCGTACGGTGATCTATTCGGTAATCACGGTGGTATTGGTGAATATCGTGGCTTTTACCTTGGCGTATTTCGTGACCAAAGGGCTTAAAGGTCAGAACCTTTTCCGCGCCGGGTTCTTCATCCCGAACCTTATCGGAGGCATTGTCCTCGGATACGTATGGAAATTCGTATTCAACCGTGCCTTCGTGGCCATAGCGGAAGCGGCGACGCAGGACTCTTCCTCAGCTTCGTTACTGTCAACGCCCAACGGGGCGATGTTCTGTCTGATCCTCGTTTCGGTCTGGCAATACGCCGGATATATGATGCTGATTTACGTCGCAGGTTTCATGAGCGTTGACAACTCTTTGAAAGAAGCTTCACTCATAGATGGTTGCACTCCATCACAGGCAATGAGACATGTCATTATTCCCTTGATGCGTGCCTCTTTCGTGCAGTGTCTATTCCTGAGCACGACCCGATGCTTCATGGTGTACGACATCAATCTGTCGCTGACCAAGGGCGAGCCCTTTAACTCTTCGGTGTTGGCAGCAATGCATGTGTATAACCAGGCTTTTGTCTATAAGGATTACGGTACGGGCCAAGCTGAAGCGCTGGTACTGTTCGCCGTGTGTGCGGTTATCGGCATTGCTCAGGTATTTGTTGGTAAGCGTGGGGAGGTGGAGGCCTGATGAAAAGCCCTCAACGTAACAATGTCAGAGCAACGGTGTCTAAGGTTGTCGTGACACTCGTGTTGTCAATCGTGCTGGTGCTCTTTGTTTCTCCTTTCGTTCTGGTCATTATCAATGTGTTCAAGCCGATGTCGGATATCACTACCAACCCGCTCTCACTGGTCGGCAAGCATGGCTTCACCTTCGATAATTTCATTGAGGCGATGGAGAAGATGCGCTTCTGGACGGTGGCTGCGAACTCCACGATTATCACGGTTTCGGCGACGGTTCTGACGGTGCTGGTTTCGGCCATGGCGGCATATGTGATCGTGCGGAATCCTCGATGGAAGGCGGGGGCAATCCTGTTCTCACTGATGATTGCATCCATGGTCATCCCATTTCAGGTATTGATGGTTCCTTTGGTCTCGGTATACGGAGGGATGTTCCATGTGCTCAACGATCGCTTGACGCTGATTCTGATGCATGTTGGATTCTCCGTATCTTTGGCAACCTTCATGTTCCATGGTGCGATTCGTACGAACATTCCGATGGAATTGGAGGAGGCTGCGGAAATTGATGGTTGCAGCAAGTGGGGAACCTTCTGGAAAGTCGTGTTCCCGCTGCTGAAACCAACGATTGCCACGGTTACGATCATTGATGCGATGGCGTTCTGGAACGACTATCTGCTGCCTTCACTGGTCCTCGGACGCAAAGAGCTGTACACGATTCCCATCGCCACGCAGGCTTTCTACGGTACGTATTCCACGGATATCGGCCTCATCATGGCGGCGTTGCTGTTGGCGATGCTACCGATTCTGATCCTGTATGTGTTCCTGCAGCGTTTCATCGTCGAGGGTGTCACTGCAGGAGCGGTAAAAGGCTAATCTGCCACCCTTAAAGAGATAACTGCACTAAAAGGACAGCTTTTTCCTGGAATTATCACGAAAAGCTGTCCTTTTAGTGCAGTTATCTCGATTTCTCGTTCCCGTGGTCAGATGAGGCGGCGATCCGCAGCCCAGCGGGTGAGTTCGTTGCGGTTGGAGAGCTGCAGTTTGCGCAGCACCTTGGATACATGCGTCTCGACGGTCTTGACGGAGATGAACAGCTCCGCGGCAATCTCCTTGTAGGTGTAGCCACGGGCGATGAGTCGCATGACCTCCTGCTCGCGGGCGGAGAGACTGTCGAGTTCGTCGTCCCCGCCGTGACGACCGGATGGCAATGGTGCACCCTGAAATGCGGAAAGCACGAAGCCCGCGAGTTTGGGTGAGAACACCGCATATCCTTCGTGCACTTGCCGAATCGAGGAGACCAGATCGTCACCGGAGATGGTTTTCGTCACATAACCCCGTGCTCCGGCGCGGATAACCGAACCGACATCCTGTGGAGAATCGGAAACCGACAATGCCAGAAACACGGAATCGGGGGAGAGCGGCTGCGCATTCAGCAGAATCTCGGAACCGCCACCTCCCGAGCCTCCGGGCACATGCACATCGAGGAGCACCACATCCGGTCTGCTTTCGGCAATCATCGCCTCGGCACCCTCGACATCGGCCGCCTGTGCCACGATGTCGAAATAGGGTTGCAGCGTCGAAATCACCCCGGTGCGAAACATCTCATGGTCGTCGATGACGGCCACGCGTATTCTGGCCTCATCCGCTGACCCGCTCCTGCTTTCAATGTCGCTCAATGCTCGTGCCTCCGGCGTTGTCGGGTGTTTGCTCAGGCGCTTGGTCTGGCGTGTTGTCAGGCGCCTGGTCTGATGGGTGATCGTGTGCGGCTTGCGTCCCTTGCTCCTGCCCGGCCTGTCTGGCCTGTCTGGGCGTTGGGTCGATAGGCATGTGCATTCGCACCTCCGTGCCCCAACTTGGGCGCGACACTATCTCCACAGTACCGCCCTTCCGACGCATCCTCCCGATGATGGATTCGCGGATGCCAAGTCTGTCTTGGGGAATGCCATCCACGTCGAAGCCCTTGCCGTGGTCGCGCACGAACACGTCGACGACGTCGTCATGAGCCTCGCAGTAAACGGAAATCGGTTCCCCACCATGTGTGGCGGCATTCGTCAGAGCCTGTCTGGTGGCGTCAAGCAGCGCCTCGCTTCGTTCGGATGGCAGGGCGTCCCCGACGGTGACCACTTCGATAACGGTATGGTGAGCGAGCTCCATACCCGCCGCTATGTCGCGTATGCCCGAACTCACGGAGCGCTCTGCCGGTGTCCGCTCCTGATAGAGCCAGTCCCGTAAGGAGCGTTCCTGCGAGCGGGCCAGAGTCGAAACGGTTTTGGGTTCGGCGGCGTGCAACTGAATCAACGCGAGGGTCTGCAATACACCGTCATGCAGATGAGCGGTCATGTCGGCGCGTTCCTCTTCGCGTTCTTTCATGGCGCGTTCGGCGCTGAGCTTCTGCACCAGGGAATTCGCCCAGGGAATCAGCGCGAGAGTGACACCCGCGAGCAGCAAGGCGGCGATGAACAGGACCTGGGATGCCTGTGGGAACGCGTATGTGGTGAAGGCGTAAATCACCAGAGAGGCGAGCATCAAGGCGATGCTGACGACCAGCGTGGTGATGTTGGTGCCGTCGCTGTCCACACGGAGCCACGATATGCCCACACCGAAGGCGGTCATCAACAAGGGGATGATGATGTTGACCGGCAATCCTCGTGCGGCGAACAGCAGACCGAAGGCCAAGAGAATAACGCCTGCGGCGAGTCCGGCCAATGGCAGCGACGTCCGTCGGAGTATCTGCAGCAGTCCCTCAGGCTTCTGCCCAAGCTGCTCGTCAGGAGTGTTGCCTTTGGCGATAGGTGCGTCCTGTGGCGGGGATTGGGGTGATTGCGGTCTGGTGGGGTCCCCCGAAGGGATGCAGATGATGAGCAGCATGTAGGCGACGATTCCCGCGCCGAAGAACGGAACCATCACCAGGGTTATCAGTCTGACGAGCCATGTGTGCATGCCCAGATGGAGTGCCACGCCACGGCACACGCCGCTGATGATTCTGCCTTGCTTTGGCCTGAGCAATGGGTATCTGGCGGGGAGCAGCGCCGGCTGCGTGCCGGAGGTGCTCTCTCCTGACGGCATGGAACGCCGATGCCGGGTTCCTGAATCCGATGAAAAGGGCATACTGCCATTATTGTCCGGCTAAGCTGTCGTAGGGGATTATCAGGCTGCTTTCGGGCAAGAATCAGGGATAAATCAGGGTGTTCCCCGAGCCTGACAGCACTTCCGACTTGGTGTAATGGAAGCATGAACAATACACACATGAACACTCCGACTCCGCCCGATGCCGGGTCGCGGTTTTTCGCTTGGATTAGGGGAAGTGGTCTTGAACGTTCCGACCAGCGCTGGATGGCGGGTGTGAGCGGAGGCCTGGCAAAGAGACTCGGGTGGGATGTGGTGCTCGTGCGGGTTCTTCTGGTGGCCTCGGTGCTCTGCTTCGGCTTTGGGGCGGCGTTGTATGGACTGTTCTGGTTCCTGATACCGGACCCTCGTACGAATACCATCCTTCTCGAGGAATTGATTGAGGGCCGGTGGGACTGGAGCTGTGTGGGGGTGTTCCTGTGCCTCGGCCTGGCTCTGATTTTTCCCGGTGCGGGATTCTTCGTATTCGGATTGGCGTGCCTGGCGATATTCATGCTGATGACATGGAGCAGAAACAGGGCAGACTCCACGAATACCGGCGGTCCGACTTGGACGAACGGAAGCGGACATGGGGGTGCGCAGCCTGACGGTGCGCATTACGATGCCAACTCCCGTGCGATGAACTTTGGCGGCGCCGCAACCCCAGGAAACACTCCTGACTCTGGTAACGCGACCGGCTTCGGCAACGCGAGCAACACTGCTTTCGATGCCGGCTCCGGCAACGGGACGGCAGCGGGAACCAGCCACGGTGAAATGCCGTCTGACCAGTCCGCGCACTCCTCGACATCCTCTGGTACCGAAGCCTTCAACACTGCAACACCTAACGCCGCGCCCTCTTGGAGGTACCCCGGTACCGAACCCCTATACTCCGCGCCGAATGCACAGGGGACCCCTGCAGCGTCGAACGCGGCTTTTGCGCAAGCCGCCACCGCCAACCGCACGACCTACCAATACATGCCCAGAACGGTGTATGCACGTCGACGCCCAGCAGGAGCGATTATCGTGAGCGCCGTCGTAGGAACGATTCTTGTCGCTGCCGCCGTGGTGTTGCTGATTGCGTCTGCACGTCAGGTAAGCCTCATCGAAACCGTGAGGATGATGACGATATGGTCTTGTGCGAGTACGGTCCTCCTGGGCGTCGTACTGATACTGCTGGGCTGCGCAGGCAGGCGCGCGGGTGGGCTGATTCCCTTTGCCCTGCTGTCGCTGGTGGTCACCGTGACCTTGGCAGGCGTTTCGGGAAGCTATGCATATGTGAGTGTTGCATCCGCCCATAACACGAGCGGGTATGAGCGTGTATCCGTGACCGCCGACACCGCGCTGGGGTCCACGCCGAGCGAGATGAAACGCTATCAACAAGGCATCGTATTCGACGGCAGCGGCAGGGGAGAAGACTGGAATGACTGGAATGAATCCTTCCGTTGGTCCCGTGATTCTTCACGGAGTACGGCAGATTCCCGGAATCGTTCATGGAATCGCACGGATGCCGCAACCGACGGACACACCGCGACCATAGACCTGCGCAACTACGAGCGTGACAACGGTCGGCACTCCGTCGTCAAGAGCGACGGCACCAGCAGCGAATCCGCTTGCCCCACCGGGAGCATTCATATGAGCGTCATACAGACGAAGGTCAACGTGGTGCTGCCCAAAGAGTGCTCATACAGCATCAACGACAGCTCCGGCACCTCGGATGCGAGTACGCGAATCGGCGGAACCTTCGTCCGCATGGGTGATTCGGGAATGATGTCGCTGGACTATTGGGTGAACGTGGATGATGAGGGCGCGTCCGGAAGTTTGCCCGAGGGATTCGACCATGCGGAGCTCAGCATCGATGCGACCGCCATTGTTGATGGGCAGGTGACCGTTGGCTATGAGCATTAGTGCACAAGATGCCGATGCGCGCAGTGGCATCGACGAAGAGATGTTGCGGAATACACCACGGAGAGTAGGAAAGACCAATGGCTGACACGCATCAGGATGATTATCGGAACGCCTATCAGAACCAGGACACGGACAGGCAACACGCGAAGGACACGGATAGGCAGGAAGCGGACACCATCAGTTTGAGTACCATATCCGAGCCGGAAGCCGAAGATGTTGCTGCCGAACATGACGCCGCCGAGGAGGCTATTCCTATGGGAGGCGCGGCACCTGCTGCTCGCGTGCCCTTATACACCAAGCATCAAGTGACCGACGACAGCGAAATCGACGCGCGGGGGAATCGCATTCTGCGCAGGCAGGGGGCGAGCACGCCGACAATCGTGCTGGGCTCCATACTGGTCGTCGTGGGCATCGTCGCCGTCATGATTGCAGGGCAATATCCGCAGTCATTGTTCGCATCGGTGGGTTGGAATTGGCCGGTGGTTCTGGCCGTGGCGTTGGCGGCAGTGGGAGCCGTGCTGCTGCTTTCCTCCCTGTTCTGGACGATAAGCGCCATCATCAGAAGAATCGCGAGATAGCGGAACGTCGAGGCGCACTCGCAGGCTGCGGAGGCACGGTGCTCCAACTGCGATGCATCCCGGTGCCGTTCGGTGTTACAGCGTGTAAAGACCCCAGAAGGCGAGTGAGATCATGACCAGCACCGAAGCCACCAATCCAAGGAGCACGACCGCCAGATGACCCGAGCCATGTGCGATGCGGACATCTTGGCGAATTTGTGCTGAGGACCCGTTTCCATGGCCGATTCCAGCAATCATGGATGAGCATAGCCAGCCGAACAGCAGCACGAGGATGATGGCCGCCACGCGCAACATGGTCCACACGCCGCTGAATGCAACGCTCGCATGATGAAGGCTCAGAGCCTGCACTGCGGAAGAGCCCACATACCATAGCGTCGCCAACAGGCTCAGAGTCGACAGCGATACCAGCAGGGTCAGAGGTGCTGCGATGCCCTGGCCGAAACCGGGCAATCTTCCTGAACCTTCCTGCTGCGATCGTCGACCACGAGAGCGAATCCGCGAGTTGATGCCCACGCCTGCCGCACACAGCCCGCACAGGACGGATGCTCCCAGAGCCAGGCCGAGCAGTGTCAGCAGCACGCCGAGTGAAGATATTATTCCGGGGGACACTGAAGTTGGAGCGCTGTACCGCTGTGAGGGCTGAGCTCCTGCAATCATGGGAGTCGACCAATCCGATGCGGTGGCCCCCATCGTCACACTGTTGATCCAATCCTCGAGATTCCTGGTATACGAGGATTCCAACGGCAGTCCGGGGCGAGAGAGATGGCTGCCCGTCCTCATCTGATGATTCGCGGGATAGTACCGAACGGTGACGTTGCTGTTCCCTGCGGACGCCGTTTGTTTGAGGATGGTTTGCGCGCCTTGCTCGATGGGCATCGAGAGGTCTCCGGTGCCGTAATTCACCAGAACAGGCTGGGTGAGTTTGCTCAGATATGGCGTGGAATCGAAATTCGCGTATTCAAGGCCCAGTGCGCTGAAATCCATCGAAGTGAGTTTGGGCACATCGTTGATGAGGCTTCGAGGAGCGCCGCTGTCGGCAAAATAGGTGCTTGCCGCCATGGTCATCTGCTGTCGGCCCGAAACGACCGGAGCTGAAGTCAGGATGCTGAATGCGACATCCTTGCGGTTCGCGGTGATGATGCTGGAAATCCAAGTCCCTTCGGACTCCGCATACAGACCCGTCTTCTGCGCGTTCACCCCCGGCCAGTGTTTGAGTGTATCGAAAGACCTGCCGTAGTCTTCGGCCATCTGTGGATAGTCACGATGGAGCGTGGAATAGTTGTCAAGGCGTTTATCCGGCACCAAGGTCACGATTCCGGCGGATGCCATCGCGGAAGCCACATCGCCGTAGACTTCCGAGGAATCACCGGTTCCCGCGCCATGCAGGAAGAGACACGCCGGTCGTGCGCCTGAGGCTCCGATGGGCTCTCTGACGACGGCATGAATGCTGACGGCATCATTGAGCCGGATGGTGATTCGACTTTCCTTGGTCTGATAGCTGCCCTCGTGAGGGACCGTGAATCCGCTTGCCGCGATTCCGGTATCAGGTGATTGCACCGTGACATGCTCGGTATTCGCTGTGATTCCTGTTGGCGAGGTCATCAACGACCCGAGGACAACCAGCAGGAGGAGCATGACCAATGATGAACAGGCGGCGGAAATTAGTCGTTTCAAAGCAGACACCCGTTTACTCTACTCCAGGGCCATACAGGTCCATTCACCTCGATATCGTTGCTGGGCATGGCCGAAGGCGGTTGCCCATCAGCTGCTCGATTGCTGCTGAAAAGACCGTTCCGCCTCCTGCAGGGAGCTGAAACCCGTGATGCGCATGGTGTTGTCCACAATGGATTCCGTGAGGTTGCATCCGCGCTCCAGCAGACCTTGCATCATGGATTCGTAGAGATTCAGCGTGGCGTCACTGTAGGTGCCGAGTTCTCCCCGTAGGTAGGTTTCAAATGACGTCTGTTCGGCGCTGTCGTCCGTGGTGCGCAGCGTGCGCATGGAGGCTCCGAGAGCGGGGAAGCGTTGCATGAAATCCTGGGCCCAGCCGAGCTGTATGACGATGATGCGCTCCTGGCGGGTTCTGCGCTGAGCCGAGAGGCGAGGGAGATACGCCTCCACGCTTTGGTGGAATTCCTCGGGGGCGGTTGAAGCCATCATCCTGCCGTATTTTTCGGTCAGCAGGTTGCGCCCCTCGGTTTTGGCCTGTTCGAGGTCGCGGAGATAGCTGGAGAGCAAGTCGTAAGGCCATGCAAGGAACTGGCTGATCCTCATCTGATGGAATACGGTCCAATTGCTCTGGCAGCTTGCGGGTCCGCCTTCATTGTTGACCCGTTGGAACTGCGACCACTCCAGCCGCACCACGTGTTCGGCGAGATGCCGGAGCTTCTCCTGTGCGCTTGCCGGGGTTGTGGATGTCGTCTGCTCGGTGGAGCTTGCTGGTGTTGTTGCAGGAATCATGGTTCATGCGTCCTTTGCAAGGGATGTGATGGTGTCAAAGTCGATATCTGGTTCGAGACGGTGTGTGCGAGGGCATCCTGGACGTTCGCACTGCTTGTTTGCGAGGTCGGGCGTCGGAGGCGATTGTCGTGAAGTCAGATGTCGTGAAGTCGGATGTCGTGAAGTCATAGGCTGTGCAGACTCGATTCGGCACTGACGATGTGCTCTTCGACGTAGGGACGATGCCATTCGAGAAACGATTCTCTGCAGGAGCTCAATCCCTGTTCGCGTAATTCTGCAGCGATGTCGGCGCATATTCCTTCGATTACGGCTTCCACACGACTGACGGCGGTGCGAGAACCCGGGTCGCCCTCTGCTGCGCCATGGCCGCCGAAACATGCGGCAGAGGCCAGATGCAGCATTGTCTCCAGGTTTTCGCAAAGGCGGGGGAGCCGCGATGCCATCCTCGCGCTCAGGCGACGCAATGCGGCGAATGACCACTTGTAATACGGCAGATATCCTGCGCTCACCGGCGTATTGATAAGGAACACGAGAGATGAGACGGCCTTGGTGAATTCGTTGATGCTCAGGAATGCCGCAGCTCCGTCGCCTCGGGCAATCATGCGTGGAAAATTGTATTGCCCCGCCTGTGCAATCATGCCCAGACGTCGGGAAATCAGCGACAGCCTCACGTCTTCCGGCATCATTTTGAAACCCTGACGCGTGCGGGAGAACTCGCCGAAGGGGTCGGCGAACACGCTGCCGTTGGTCGCCGCTGCCAAGGTGGGTTCTTCCAACATCAGCCAGGCGGCGTGTTGGGACTGCGCCGGGGCTTGTGGGTATCCGGTTATCGTGGTGAAGAATTCGCCGATATCGAACACGCCGACTCTTCGCATGGCATCGCTGGCTCGCGGCGTGGATGCTCGCGTGCCGAAGCCCATGAATTCCTGTGGCAAAGAGCAGTAATCCTTTTGCAACGATTCCCCGATGCGCTGATAATCCTCATGGGTGAGCCACAGACAGAATCCCGGCCCGAAATCATGGTCCTGAGAGAGGTGGTCATCGAAGCCGTAGCATTCGGACCCGTGTCCAACCAGACCTGCGGCGATGCGTCCGCTGTATTCGGGATAACGGTCGTGTATCAGTGCTTTCCCGTAGCGCTCCCAGTATGCCCGCGACAGCTGCATTCCCGTGATGTGCTGCCGAGACGGAGTCGAAGTCTTGCTCGCTGTTGCTTGAGTCTTGGGAACCGGTGCTTCAGGTGATGCCGGGGTCGCCGACGACTCGGAGATCATGGCCGGTACGGGTGATGGAGAGGGGGCGTTCGTTCCTTGTGGCGCCCTCTCGGCGAGCAGGGAACGAGCCACCTTCAGATTCTGTGCCGTTGTCCGGAAATACTCGGTCTGCCGACCATAGTGCAATTCAATGACGTCGAGTGCGCGCTCATAGTTCTCAATCGCTTCCTGCACCTGCCCGCAGTGCAGCAGGGCCTGAGCGTATGCGGCCAGCGTCGCAGCGAAATGCGCCCTTCCCTCCAGATGCCCGTGACGATACATCGTCATCGCCTTGCGTGCCTGCTCCAACGCCTCCTGCTCATGGTCGGGGATGTTGAGCAGCAGCAGAGCGAGATTGGTGTGCGAGGACGCGATATCCACATCCTCGTCAGGATGCGTGCTGGCTTGTTCGAGTATGCTGAGCGCCAGACTCAGTTCCTCGCGAGCCTCGGCATATCGCTGTGTCGAGGAATACAACATGGACAGATTGTTGTGCAGTGCAGCCAAACGTCTGTCATCGTCGTCCAGGAGCGATGAAGAGGCCGACAGAGCCTGCCTGTAAAGGTGCTCGGACTGCGCGTAGTCTCCCGCAGCCCTCAGACTCGTCGCCGCATTGATAAGCGTGGTGAGCCACGATTCCGTGCCTTTGATGCCCATCCGGTCGCTTAGGGCCAAGGATTGCCGGACGATGTCGATATTGTCGTCGTGCCTGCCCTGCGAGCGAAGAAAACCCATGAGTTCGTTCAGCACCGTAAGGGAGGCGGCGTCATCGTGCGTTGCCTCGGCGCGGTGCAGAGCATCCAGCAGATACGGCTCAGCCTGCGTCGCAGCATGGTTGGCAGCAAATATGGCATCGAGACCTGCGAAGAAGCCGTCAATGTCGAAACCGGCATCATCGGCTCCATAGTGTTGATTCATCCCCGGCCCCCTTGCCCACGAATCAATCCCCCTGGATGTGCTTCCATACTCAGTGTAGGCGACAGGCTGCATGGATGCGCCGTGGGGCAACGGCACATCCTCGGCAGCTTAGACCTGTGTGATCTCAGGCGTGGAACCGATGGCTTCGGGGTGAACCTGGCGCAGGCGGTTGATTGCACCGGTGTGCGTTTCGTGCCTCCACGAATAGACGATGAGCAGCACTACTGCGAACACCGCGAACGGAACACCGGCCAGAGCAGGGAGGTGATAATCGCCGCCGTCGGCAAGCGCAATGCCTCCGACCAGAGAACCGACGGCATTACCCAGATTGAAAGCCACCTGAACCGCAGCTCCGCCAATGAGTTCGCCCCCGCCTTCTCCCGCCTCGACCATCAGAATCTGCTGCGGTGATGAAATGAAGAACAGGCCGAACGCCACCCAGAAAGTCAGGATTCCCGTGCTCACGGCTGAGCCCGGTATCAGGAACACCAGCAGCAGGCCGATGGCCGAAATGGATTGACCGAGCGCCGCGGTGCCCGCATGCCTCCAGTTGTCGGTCAGCATACCGCCGCTCAAACCCCCGACGACCATGCCGAACCCGGCCAACATCATCAGCGCGGGGACCACCGAAGCCGAGAAACCACCGATATGGATGAGCCAGGGCGAAACATAGCTCCACCAGCAGAAGATGCCGGTGTTGCCGACGAATACCGCACCCAGAATGAACCACGGTCCACGTCTGCGTAGAAAACGGAATTGCCCCGCGATGCCGGCATCGTTGATTGCCGCCACATCCGGTACCCACAACACCACGAGGAGCAGCGTCAGCAGAGCCCATATGCTCAGCGCGGCGAAGGTCATACGCCAGCTCATATGCTGAGCGAGGAGCGTACCTGCAGGCACCCCAATCATATTTGCCACGGTCTGACCCGTCACCATCATTGACACGGCTTTGGCCTCTTTGCCTGGGTCTGCGACGGACTTCGCAATCAAGGTGGCCGTACCGAAGAACGCTCCATGAGGCAACCCGGCAATGAATCGCGCGGCTATCAGCATCGGAGCGTTCAGCGAAAGAGCGGACAGCAGGTTGCCGATGATAATCAGCACGATGAATGCCAGAATAAGACGTTTAGGCGGGATTTTTCGTCCGAAGACCAGAATGACCGTACCCGCACAGACGCCGATAGCGTATGCGGATATGAAATGTCCCGCAGAGGGTATGCTCACGTGCATCGCCTCGGCCGCCTGGGGGAGTATCCCCATCATCACGAATTCCGCGGCACCGAGCGCGAAGGCGCCTGCGGCCAGTGCAAGTAAACTCTTCTTCATCGTCGCTCTCTCAAGCTCATCGTGACTTCCTTCTTGGCGTCACTGCGAACACGCTAAAAACAAGACCAAGGTATCACCAGGTTTATACCCGTCATGGCACGGTTTTGCGCCTGATTCGACGGCTCCGCCCATAACGCAAAAAACGGTTCCGCATAATCATGCGAAACCGTTCCCTGCATCCAGATGCACCATGTTGTTTGCGGCGTGCGCTCGATACTTCACGCACTGCGACAAAAGATCCACAGGATCATTTGTCGGGGTAGGGGGATTTGAACCCCCGGCCTCTTCGTCCCGAACGAAGCGCGCTACCAAGCTGCGCTATACCCCGGTACAACGTGTCAGATGTTACACCGACCCCGGACCAAACGCCAAACGAAGCGAATCACGGGGTTTCGCAAGATGGTGTCCGGGGCATCCGGCACCTGCTGCGCCGCGTCGCTCGAAGTCTTCAATACCTTCGGGCAGACTCGTCCCGACCCGCGTGTATTGGCTCCTGCGTACACTGTGGGCTTATGACCGAGTCGAATCAGCATGTATCGCCAAGCCAAGTCTCCGACCAGCAGGAGCAGAGCCAAAACCCCGAAGATTCCGCAGTACGAACGATGACCACGGTCGAGCGTGCCACATTGCTGCTCGACCAGGATGGTGCGATTCAGCAACGCGTGGAGCAGGGCGCTTCCCTTGATGAGGCGATAGACCCCAGCAACGCCCAATTTGGGTCGAACGCCCATCCGGAGCAGGTGCAGATGCGTGTGGCCAAGCGGGCCATGATGCTCAAGGAAGGACTGGAACCGTATCCTGTCCACTTGAACGTCACGACGACGATTGATGAGCTTCGTGCACGGTACGAGGGCACTTTGGAACCTGGTCAGGAAACCGAGGACGTGGTCGGCATAGCCGGACGAGTGCTGTTCCTGCGCAACGGCGGTGGGTTGTGCTTCGCCCAGCTGTCAGCCGGTGACGGGGTGCGCATTCAGGCGATGATATCGAAGCGTGAGGTAGGAGCCGATTCTCTCAAGCAGTTCAAACAGCTGGTTGACCTGGGAGACCACCTTTTTGTGCGGGGGCGTGTTATCGCCTCCAAAACCGGAGAGCTTTCCGTATTCGCCACGGATTGGGCGATTGCCGCAAAGGCGCTTCAGCCTCTGCCCGCCTTGCATAAGGAGCTGAACGAAGAGCAGCGTACGCGCAAGCCGTATATCGGCATGATCGCCGACGAGCATATACGCAATATGGTTCGTCGCCGTTCCGCCACGGTTGCCTCACTGCGCAACACCTTCGGCAGTCATGACTTCCTCGAGGTTGAGACCCCTATGCTGCAGACCGTCCACGGCGGAGCCGCGGCGCGACCGTTCACGACCCATATGAACGCCTTCGACATCGACCTGTTCCTGCGCATCGCTCCTGAGCTCTTCTTGAAACGGTGTCTCGTCGGTGGCATCGAACGCGTCTTCGAAATCAACCGCAACTTCCGCAACGAGGGCGTCGACGCCACGCACGCACCCGAGTTCACCATGCTGGAGGCCTATCAGGCATACGGCACGTATGACACGATTGCGGATTTGGTCAAGGAACTCATCCAGGGCGCGGCGAAGGACGCATTCGGCTCCACCAAGGTCACCTTGCTGGATGGCACCGAATACGACTTCGGCGGCGAATGGAAAACCATGACCATGTACGGCTCGCTTTCCGAGGCATTGGGTGAGGAAATCACACCCGAGACCAGCGTGGAGCATCTGCGCTCAATCGCCGACAAGCTCGGGCTTGAGCAGGAAGCTGCGGAGAACCACGGCAAGCTGGTCGAGCACCTGTGGGAGCACTTCTGGGAGGACAAGCTCTACGAGCCGACTTTCGTCCGTGATTTCCCCGTCGAAACCTCTCCCTTGGTGAAGTCTCACAGGAGCATTCCCGGCGTGGTAGAGAAATGGGATCTGTATGTTCGTGGATTCGAGCTTGCCACGGGCTATTCCGAGCTCAACGATCCCGTGGTCCAACGTCAGCGCTTCGTCGAGCAGGCGAAGATGGCGATGGCCGGTGATGTGGAGGCCATGGATATCGATGAGGACTTCCTCGAAGCGCTCGGTGTCGGCATGCCCCCGGCCGGAGGCATGGGCATGGGCATCGACCGCTTGCTCATCGCGCTGACGGGTGCGACGATACGAGAGACGATTACATTCCCTCTGGTCAAGCCACTGAACTAGCGGCCTTGTCGCCGGTGGTGACGCTAGCGGCGGGTTCGCTCATGTTCGGACACGGTCGTGTTCATGTACGTGGCCTCGGTAACACAGCCCTGACAACACATCTCTGACAACAGTGCGCTGACAACATAGACTGAGCAACATGAATTGGAAGCTGTGGATTAAGGGTCTCAGGCCCAAGACCCTGCCTGCCAGCGTCGTCCCCGTTCTGGTGGGTGCTGCCTCGGCATGGCGGGGATTGCGACAATCGACGGTGTGCCCTGATATCTACCCTGTTCCACGCTCATGCATCACCGCACTGAACATCTACCATGATGCGGTATCCCGTTTTGCAGCCGTACTGCTCGCCTGTGCGATGCTGGCCTTGTTTCTGCAGATAGCCGTGAATTTCGCCAACGATTATTCGGATGGCATCCGAGGGACCGACGCCTCAAGAAGTATCGATGAGGCGGAGGGCGGAAAACCCGAACGTTTGGTCGCATCTGGCGTCCGGCCCGTCAACGTGTTGGCTGCAGCCGGGGTCAACGCTGCGATCGCCTGCATATTCGGTATGGGCGTCGTCTTGCTTTCAGAGCAGTATCTCTTGCTGCCCGTAGGCGCGGCATGCCTCCTTGCCGCTTGGTTCTACACAGGTGGAAAGCATCCTTACGGCTATATGGGCTTGGGGGAGCTGTTCGTGTTCCTGTGCTTTGGTTGCGTGGCAACCTTGGGTACGCAGTACGCGTTGGCCGGGCGAGTCGACCTGTTCGGCGGCATCGGAGCACTGTGCACGGGACTGCTGTCATGCGTCATGCTGATGGTGAATAATCTGCGTGATGTGCAGGATGATGCGGCATCGGGGAAGCGGACTCTTGCCGTCCGGCTTGGTCGCCGCCGTGCCGAGATGCTGCTCTTTGCGGTGTTGGCGGTTCCTGCGATGATTCTGCTGATTGCCGGCCTTCTGGCACTGTATGCGAATGCGGCCCGCTTGTGGCCAGCAGCGCTTCTGTCCGTCTGGTGTCTGCGCTTCCTGTGGTCGGTGGCCGTTGCGGTACGTGAGCGGCGTTTCGCCGCCGCGTTGCCCCTGAGCAGCATGGCGTTGCTCACCTATGGTGCCGCGCATATCGCCGCGATGCTGCTGAGCGTGTGATCGGCCCGCCGTCCGTGGCTTTGAACAAAGCCGGTCACGGACGTCTCCGGAGGTGTCGGCATCGTCCGATTTCCGGTCAAAGTGTCCGCATAGAATGCGTGTATGACATACAAACTCATATTGCTCCGGCACGGCCAGAGCGCATGGAATAAAACCAATCAGTTCACCGGCTGGGTTGATGTCCCCCTGACCGAGCAAGGTGTCGAAGAAGCCAAGCACGGCGGCGACCTGCTCAAGGAAAAGAACGTCCTTCCGGACATCGTGTTCACCTCCTTGCTGCGTCGCGCCATCAACACGGCGAATCTTGCCCTCGACGAGGCAGACCGCCTGTGGATTCCGGTAAAGCGCAGTTGGCACCTCAATGAGCGCCACTATGGAGCTTTGCAGGGGAAGAACAAGGCAGAGATTCGTGAGAAGTACGGCGATGAGAAGTTCATGATCTGGCGCCGTTCCTACGGCACTCCGCCGCCTGAAATCGATCCGAATGACGAGTTCTCGCAGAACGGTGATCCCCGCTATGCGGGTGAGCCCGTACCCGAGACCGAGGCGCTCGCTAATGTCGTCGAACGCGTGACCCCGTATTGGGAGAACGAGATCATCCCCGAGCTCAAGGCCGGCAAAACCGTGCTTATCGCAGCTCACGGCAATTCTCTGCGTGCGATTGTGAAGATGCTTGACAACTTGAGCGAAGAGGAAATCTCCAAGGTCAACATTCCTACGGCCATACCGCTGCTGTACGAACTCGACGAGAACTTCAAGCCTGTCAAGCCCCGTGGCGAGTACCTTGACCCGGAAGCTGCCGCGGCCGGTGCCGCAGCGGTTGCGGCTCAAGGCCAGCAGAAGAAGTAGTCTGAGCCAAGAATCGAAGGATGCCGCGTTTCCCGGGCGTATGTGTTCCGGGGAACGCGGCATCTGTTGTTTGGCGTTCGTCATCCGCCGGGAAAACCGGTGTGTGGTCGTTTGTGTAGGGATTTACGAGTAGCTCGGACACAACAAGAACGAAAAATCGCCGTTTATCACCGGTTCAACCGGTGATAAACGGCGAAATCCCTACACAAAAGCTGGACGGGCCGGTGATGTTGCCCGAAAAACTCAGTCGGGGTCCTCTCCACCGGGTTCTTTGGTGGGGTCGAAGCCGGAAACGATGTATACCACGCGGCGAGCCGCAGATACTGCGTGGTCGCCAAGGCGTTCCATGAAGCGTGCGAGCAGAACCATATCAATCATCTGCTGCTTTGAACCGGTCCACTCGTCCGAAAGAGCCAGGTCGAAGGTCTGGTGGTGCAGATTGTCGAGCTTGTCGTCGTCCACGATGATCTGCTCGGCGGTTGTGGCATCTTTGTCGGCCAGCATGGAAACCAGACGGTCTGCCGTCATGTCCAGGAACTGCTGCATCTCGGTGAAGAGCTCACGGGTTTCAGGGGGAAGCGTGGGCTGCGGATAGGTACGACGCGCCGTTTCGGCGATATGCCGTGCCAAATCACCCATACGCTCAAAGGTCGCGGACAGTCGAAGCGTGGAGACTATCACTCGCAAATCCGTTGCGACGGGGCTTTGCTTGGCGAGCAGACGGATGCATTGGTCGATGACGCTGGATTCGAGGGCATCGATTTCGATATCGCCGTCGATAACCGTTTGGGCGGCTTCCACATCTGATTTGAGGAGTGCGTTGCCTGCGCCGTGGATGGCTTGGCTGACATCCTGTGCCATTCGGTCCAGGTCGTCTGCGACCTGTTTCAACTCCTCGTTGAAAATAACGCGCATATTCCGATACCCTCTCTTGTGACCGTTTACTCGTCCAGATTCAGTGTATCGGGAACGATGCCCAGAGGCATGTCAATACCGCAAAAATCACTGCGAGTTTGCTCACTGTTCACCAGTCATCGTGCGAAGTTCATTGCCTGCCGTGCCGCCTCGCAGGACGCATGGGTACAATATGCGGAGATGATGTCGGTATCGACGGCCAAAAGCGTTCGGAGGCAGACACCTATGAGTTCCTTGGGAACCAGACTTCGTCATGTATTCGCCAGGGGGGACCGAGACGAGGTTTCGGAGAGTCTGGACGACCTCGATGATTCCACGGCGGCGCTGCTCGCCATGTTGCCCACTGCGCCCATCGTGGTGGATGCCACGAACGAGGTGGTCCGGTCGAATCCGGAAGCGTACCGATTGGGCGTGGTTCGCAACGATGCCATCGTCGAGGCCAAAATACTCGAGGCGATAGAACAGGTGAGAGGCACCGGTGGCAAATGCCATCTGGATGTCACCACTGAAACGCCTCTTGAGTTCTTGCCTGCACGCGGCGATTCAGAACGACAGTCCTCCGAGCATAGCGAGGTGTCGCGTCCCAACTGGATACACGTCACGGTCGGGCGTATCAGTGATGCCTTCGTCGTGGTTCTGGTCAATGATGTCAGCGAGCGCATCCGATTCTCTCAAACGCGTGATGCCTTCATCACGAACGTCTCGGAGCAGCTCACCAAGCCGATACAGGCGTTGCAGCAGTTGGCATCGCGTCTGGAAAACGGTCAGGAGCCACAGGATGTCATCGCCGATGACGCTCGGTCGCTGCGCTTGTACTGCATGCATCTGGAGCACACCATCGCCGATCTGATGCTGTTGATCAAAGCGCAGGAACAGATCATTCCCAACGACACCAACAGGGTCAATCTTCTGCAATTGTCGACCGTCGTGGTCGACTCCTTCCTTCCTCTGGCCGCCCAGCGCGGAATAGAGCTGCGGGTCGCTGGAGACTCCGATATCAGTGTCAATGCCGATGCGGAACAGATATCCGCGGCCTTGAAGAAGCTGGTGGAGAATGCCATAGGGTATTCGTCCCGAGGAGGTCATGTGAATGTGGCCGTAGAGCCCGCGAACGACGGCATGCATGCGGTGGTCAGGGTCATCGATCAGGGATGCGGCATCGCCAAGGGGGAGCGGGATAGAATCTTCGAACGTTTCTACAGGGGTGAGAACCAGAACGACGAGACCGCAGACGGAGTTGGCCTCGGCCTGGCCATCGTGAAGCATGTCGCGTTGACCCATAACGGCTCGGTTACGGTGTGGAGCGCGCCGCGTCAGGGGAGCACCTTCAGCCTGATCCTGCCCAAGGCCAGCGCTTAAGCGGGTATTGTTCGCTTACCGGGTTCATACGGTAGGGGATAACTGCACTAAAAGGACAGCTTTTCGGAGAGAAAATGAGCGAAAAGCTGTCCTTTTAGTGCAGTTATCGGGCGGGGACCGCGGTGCGGATATTATTCGCCGAGTCTGCGGTATTCGCTTCGATTGAATCGTTCCCAGCCGAGCAGCAGCAGACCGATGACCACTCCGGCCGCACACACCAGAGCGGGTCCCAGCGTTTCTATGCCGGTCAGCCATAATATGACTGCGACAACCAAGGCCAGTGACCATAGCGCGGTGCCGATGACGAAGACCTTTCTCAAATCGACCTGTATCGGTTTGGGTGATGGTCTGCGTGCCTCTGGTTTGAAGATTGGTGCGAACCTCATACCAGCACCATAGCGCAGAGGGTAACCTTGATTCGAGTTTGGGATGCGGCTTGTTGTCGCATACCATACGGTAGAAGCTTTAACGCCAGTATTGCAGGAGGGGGACTGCGTGTATCGGATTCAGCCTGTGCAGAAACCCTATGCGTGGGGGTCGCTGGATCGTCTGCAGAGCATGTTCCATCTCGGTGACGAATGTGCTTCAAGGGAGCTTGCCGAGATGTGGTTCAGCGGGCATCGACAGTCTCCTTCAACGGTGCAGTTGCCTGACGGTTCGTTTCAGGAAGTGCCGACGCTGATTAGGAGGCATCCCGAGCAAATGCTGGGGGAGAATGCATCTCACCTTTTCGGTCCGGTGATGCCATATCTCTTCAAGGTGATTTCCGCCAGAATACCGCTGTCCCTGCAGGTGCATCCCTTGGATTTTCAGGCGCGTGCGGGTTTCAACCGGGAGAATGCGCTGAACATTGCCTTGGATGCTCCCGAACGCTCCTTCAAGGACACCTTGGCGAAGAACGAGATGGTTGTCGCCTTGGAACCGTTTACGGCGGCGGTCGGATTTGCGCCACCGAACGTGCAGCTCCGGCTCCTTGCATCGGTGCCGCATCCGGTCGCGCAGAGTATGGCGGCAATCCTCGCCGGAAACGCCGAAGCGCTGGTCGGATTGCCCGAGGCGGAACACCGGCGAGACGTGCTGGATGCGATGATGCCTCTGAGCGCCATCACGTGGCCTGAATCCAGGAAGCGTATCTTCCGTGCATTCGCTACCGCCATCACCGCGCCCTCCGAGTCCGGCGATGGACTGGAGGCTGCTTTGCGGGGGCTGAGCGAGGGGATGGACCCGCAGGCCTATCCCGCCATCGACAATGCCTTGCAGGCGGCGAGGGCTTTCCCCGGTGACCCCTCGGTGCTGTGCATGCTCATGACTGAACCTCCGGTGCGCCTTGATGAGGGGGAGTCGGTGTATATACCGGCAGGTACTCCGCACGCCTACATCCACGGCACCGCTGCAGAGATCATGAACAATTCCGACAATGTGCTCAGGGCGGGAATGACCGCAAAACACAAGGATATCGGCAATCTGCTCCATAGCCTGAATTGCCTGCCCGGGTCTCCGATAGACCCATCCAATACGCCTTTCGGCATATTGTCCACGCAGTATCTGGTGACGTACAGACCGCATGTCAATGAATTCATGCTGGCTTACGGGCATGTGGATGATTCCGCCTCTTCCTGGGCGATTGTGGGTCGTCTGGTGCGTCGCTACGGCGAGCTGCTGCAGCGGCTGCGCCCACAGACGTTGTTGCGGCAGCGTGTCCAGCTGCCCAGGAGTGGACCCAGGGTGCTGCTGTGTACCGAGGGTGCGATTCGCTGTTCAAGCGCCGAGGAATCTGTCGAGCTGACACAGGGAGAGGCGGTGTTCATCCCCTCCAGTGACGGACGGGTGGAGATTCGGGCGGCTGAGCATCATGACGATGGTCACGGTTCGGACGAGACGGGGGAGCCGAATGCCATGTCCGACGGCGGCAAGGGTTCGTATCTGCTGGCGTCCACGCCGCTGTGAATGGTCGCCGGATGCCGTGCTTGCTTCCCTCTTACGGACTCGTGCTCTTCTATTGACACGAGACGGTGGCGCCGGACCGGTCAATGGAGGCCGACCGGCGCCACCGTAACAGGCGTGTAGGTTCTCTCAGAGACGTTCGGCCACATAATCTATGCAGTCGGTGAGCTTTTCGACGTCACTGGGGTCGACAGACGGGAACACGCCTATGCGGAGCTGGTTACGACCCAGTTTGCGGTATCCGGAGGTGTCGACGATGCCATTGGCCCTCAGCGAGGCGATGATCTCGCTCGCGTTGAGCTCGTCGTCGACATCTATGGTGACCACACTGTTGGAGCGTGCCGCAGCGTCCTTCACGAAAGGCTGCGCGAAGGTCGAATGCTCGGCCCAACGGTACAGATGCTCGGCTGATGTGGCGCAGCGCTGCGCGGTCCACGTCAAACCGCCGTGTTGATTCATCCACTTCAGCTGCTCGTTCATCAGCGTCAGGGTTGATATCGACGGAGTGTTCAGCGTTTGTTCCTTGCGGGAGTTGGCCAGGGCCGTGCTGAGTGAGAGGAAGGCAGGAACCCAACGTTTCGAGCCTGCGTGCTTGGCTTCGGATTCCACTCGTGCCGCGCGTTCAATCGCCGCGGGTGACAGGATGGCGAACCACAGCCCACCCTCGGAGCCGAAGGCCTTCTGCAGGGAGAAGTAGTAGACATCGCATTGGCAGATGTCAATGGGCAGTGCGCCTGCAGCGCTGGTACCGTCGATGACGACGAGCGAACCCTGCTCGGCGCTGCCCGGCACCCGAATGATTGGCGCGGCGACACCGGTCGATGTTTCGTTATGCGCCCAGCAATATGTGTCCGCGTCGGGGCAGAAATCCGGAATGCGGTATGTGCCCGGGTCCGATTCGAATAGGTACGTGGTGTCGATGAAGGGGGCGTCGGCGGCTTCCTGGGCGAATTTCCGGCTGAATGAGCCGTATACGCCGAATGCGGGGTTCTTCTCTATAAGGCTTGCACAGGCAATATCCCAGAACGCGCTCGCGCCGCCGTTGCCCAGTACGACTTCATAGCCCTCGGGCAACGAGAACAGGGTGGATAGTCCGCTGCGTATCGAAGCGACAAGTTGGCGGACCGGCTGCTGACGATGGGACGTTCCGAGCAGTTTCTTCCACTCCTGTGCCAGAGCGTCCACCTGTTCATGACGAATCTTGCTGGGACCTGAACCGAATCTTCCGTCTGCGGGTAATAATTCCTCAGGTATTTCCACGCTATTGCTCATACGCAACACCATATCCACACCGATGGATTGCATACGCTGCCACAAACCTGCAGGAAGCATGTGAGTAGCCCGGAGGTCCGCATCGCGTATTTGGGCGCGCTGCCCGAAACCTTGCCAGACGCGTGAATATGACGGGTTGCGTGAAATTTAGACACGCCGAAAAATTTGCAGGCGCGTTGAAAATTGTCGGACGAGTATTCCTTGCTGGTCGGTACTTTGGAATTTCAGGCTTTTGAGCCTATGTCCATCCTCGGGAAAGGCCTGTTCTCGTCTGTTTCGGTCGTCCTGCATTGGACTTTGCCCAGCATTGCGTTGTAATCTGCTTTCTTGTGATGGTTGCGTGATGGATGTCACCGACAACCCCATAAACCTGTACAGGAGATTGTTTTTATGACGAATGCCGCGCACCGAACGAGGAGATCCTCACATGCGCACGCAAGGACTTCGGCTGTGTCATCATTGCGCGCCAACGGCACCAGAGCGGTCTCCAGACGAGCCACTCATGCGGTCGAGACGCTGAATGCCCTGGATAGTGCTTTGGCCGAAAAGCTCAATGAAGTTGCTCCTCCGTCGAGGAGAGCCATGAGGCTTGCCGCCAAGAAGCAAGCACAGAAAGCGCATTTCCTTGCCGGAACGGCCATGGCCGCACTGCTGGGCACGGCAGCCACGTCCATCGCCATAGCCTCTCCGAAATCGCAAAGGGCTTCGGCTTCAGGGGAAGTCACCAGTTCGGTTATCGCGACGGCTCAGAGCGTTTCGACATCGTCTGCCGCGTCCCGTTCGCAGACCAGAATCGCGCTTGATGAGCAGTCGACATCCGCTGCCAACGATGGTGTCGAGGGCACCTGGGCGCTGGGCGATACGACAGAAACCACCTCCGATGTGACCAGGGCCAAGGCCGACAACGATGTCGTATCCAAGCTCCTGGACGTGAACAAAGATGTGCTGCCTTCCGGCTTCAATCCGAACCATGCCACCGGAGACAATGGGAACGCCTACTCCTTCAGCCAATGCACCTGGTGGGTCTACGTGCGCAGACATCAGCTCGGTCTGCCTGTCGGCTCCCATTTCGGTGACGGGCACCAGTGGGCAAGCTCCGCGCAGGCCCTGGGATACTGGGTGGATGACACTCCGCGCAATGTGGGGGACATCATGGTGTTCCGTACGGGTCAGGAGGGTTCCTCCGCGGCCTATGGGCATGTGGCCATCGTCGAGAAAATCAATCCCGATGGTTCTGTGGTCACCTCGGAATGCGGGTCGTCATACAACGGACAGACCTTCACGAGGACCTTCACCAACGTTCATGACTTCCAGTACATTCACTACTGAGTGGTATCGAGTGCTGTCGAGCGGCACGGTCCGAACCGACTGAGCTCGACCCAGTTTCACCCGTCTGCTATGTATCGATGTCGGCATACGGCCTGCTTGCACTCTTCCGAGCGGCGGTCTGTTCAGAGGCACTCTCCATGACCGATTCGTTGCCCCTATGAGCTTGCGACAGTTGGTGAGAAGGGTTTTCGATAGCAGGGTTGGTGATGCTTGAGGTGCGAATATCCGGACAGGGTGTGTTGCGAAGTGATTCCAAGTGTCGGCGCTGAGGGTGCCGACCGATTTCCGGCCCGGACTCTGCATTGCAAGATTCGTATGCTATTGTGTGGGATTGATGAAGACCATACGAAAGCATATTGTTATTCTTGCGGCGGTTGCCGTCGCAGGCTCACTACTTTCCTTTACCGCGCCCATGGCAAATGCGGCCGATAAGGATGGCGTCACTTCTTCACGCTCGTTCCCGAAAATCAACAAGACCAAAAAAGACCTCCTTGCGGAGTCGAAGTCGGTTGATGTCGAGTCCGATTCCTCGTGGCTTTCCACGACTATGAGCGTTCCGAAGACCAAGTCAAGCGCCGAGCAGCAGGCCGAGGCGCAAGCCGCACAGGAGCAGGCCGCGCGTGAGCAGGCCGCTGCCGCCGCCGCGGCTCAGGCATCGGCCGCAAGCCGTAGCCAGACGCGTAGTGCGACGCCGAGTACGGCTGCCACGACGAACACCACCACGACGACCGTGAACGCCAGTTCCAGCGCCGTAGTGTCCTACGCGGGTCAGTTCGTTGGGGTGTCGCCATATGTGTACGGAGGCACGAGCCCCACAAGTGGTTGGGACTGTTCGGGCTTCACTCAATATGTCTTCGCTCATTTCGGTATTTCGCTGCCTCGCACATCTGGGGCTCAGGCATCGGTGGGCACTGCGGTCGGCAGTCTTGCCGATGCGCAGCCCGGTGATTTGATTGCGAACAGCATGCATGTGGGCATCTATGCAGGCAACGGCATGGTCGTCAATGCATTGAAGCCAAGCGTCGGCACCGCGTATACGCCTGTACAGTACGCATTCTCCGGAGGCTATTCCATCCGTCGCGTAATGTGACGTTCCGTAACACTTCTCGAAACTGTGCATATTGGCACGCAAGGGCTGGAATTTCCGGTATCTTACGTGCAGATATGCACAGTTTTCGCGTTTTGGGGTATTGCCGAAGGCGCACCTGCCGGATTGTCCGCGCTATTCTAATAAGTGGGTGAACGACGCTCTGTTGCGTTGTTCAAAGACCATAGGGAGGTCGTCATGGTGAATGATAAGGCCATACTCGTCGGGGTTGATGGGTCGGATGCGAGTTACAAAGCGACCTGGTGGGCGGCGAATTATGCCAAGCACGCAGGCCTGACGTTGCAGATCGTATGCGCGTACTCCTTGCCGAGCTATGCTGCGGTGTCCTTCGACGCCACATACACGGCCCTTGGCGACGATAAGGCCGCGCACAACGATGCACAGGAAATACTCTCGAAGGCGAAGGCCATCGCCGATGAACAGGGCGTCGAGGCGACGACGCTGATTGTCACGGGCGACCCCGCCTCGGTGTTCGTCGAATTGTCTCGCAATTACAACCTCATCGTCATCGGCAACCGCGGCAAGGGCGGTCTTGCCGAACGCTTGCTCGGGACGACGAGTTCCAGTCTTCCGGCTTACGCATACTGCCCGATTATCGTGGTTCCATACACCGACGATGATGGCAAGCTGATGCATCTCAACAACACGATAACCAAGGTGGCTGTGGGCTCCGATGAGACCCGCTGGGGTATCAAGGCCTTGGAGATAGCCGCATCCTTCGCCAACAGCTGGGGAGCGGAATTGGATGTGACGCTTGCTGTGCCGAGCATCGATGGCCTGACCGGTTCCGATTCCGATGAGGAGCACGGCATCATGGAGTCCTATATGGAGGATTTGGATGTGCGCATCAAGCCTTTGCAGGCAGCGTACCCAGATTTGCGTATCTTCAAGTCCATTGTTCCGGGTTCTGCCGTGCAGGCGCTGACGAAGGCGAGTCACGAGCACGATGTCGTCGTCGTTGGTTCCCGTGGCAGGGGAGGGTTCACGGGATTGCTGCTCGGGTCGACCAGCCAGGGTCTGCTGCAGCATGCGGTCAGCCCGGTATATGTGGTTCCCAGAAAGTATGTGGAGGCTTCAGAGTCGGGCAAGACGCCCAATTCTCCTGCCGATGTGCCGATTATGTCGCTTGAGGAAATCAGCGGAGTCCAGCAGGTCGATATTCCCAGTGCGGACGCTCAGCTGGCACGCGATATCGACGCTATCATCGACCCCTTGCGTCAGGACGACGGGGAAAAGAAGCCGGAATAGCTGCATATCCCGATGATTTGGCTCTGCGCGGCACCGGGAACGACGTTTGTGTAGGGATCGCCAAGTAGTTGCCGTTCCGGTTCGCGTACGAAAGACCGCGGTTTCGCGCTTCAGCGATTGACGGAGGGGAATGAATACTCCCTGTCTTGAAAAAAATCCCTACACAAACGTAAAAAAAGACCGTGGGCGGCGACATTGAGTGAGAACTTCAATGTCGCCGCCCACGGTCTCTGGCGATATCTGAACGCTCTGAATCAGTGGCGGACGGTGACCTGCATGCGCACAGGGGTCTCGCGCTCATAGGTGTGCTTGACCGTGCAGGCTTTGTCGATATGCCTGGTGACGCGTTCCTTGAGCTTTTCCGCATCCTCGTCGCTCAGACCGGCTTCGCTGGCATCCACCGTGACCTGTTCGGTGAACGCCAGATACGCGTCGTCGTCGGCATCGTAGTTGCCGTCGATGACGACATGGGCGCCTGCCCCTTTGCCGAGGGCGTTTTCCACGGCGAAATTGCTTGACAATGCCGCGCAGGCACCGAGAGCGACCTTCATCAGATCTCCGGGAGTGAACACCCCTTTGCCTTTACCGAACTTGAGATGGGCGCCATCCTCGGAAAATGCATCCCAGGAACCGTCCTTGTTGCGTTCGACCCATAGCCTCTTGCCCATGACTCCTCCAAACTCGTGTGAAGCACCGCGTGACCCACATTGATGGATGTGTTCTCACACCCTGACACTCCCAATCTAGTGTCCAACATCGTCAAAGGGGGAATTCTTCTCATAGCGCTGTTCAACAAGGATGCATGCCTACACGGCTCAGCAATGCACGGTGCCGGACCTGTCGGTCCTCCGGAAGGTGATGTTTTGCTGTGTGAAATGCCATGTCCTTCCAGCCACGGATTATTCCTGAGCTGCAGGCTGAGAGTCGACCATGCGGCACCCCTTGGGTTAGATTAGACAGCATGGCTTTAACAGAACACGAGTTGGCTGATATTCGTTCCAGAATTCCTGCACGTCCCGAAACCGACATTCCGATGCCGTACGAGGACCTGGTACGCAAGATTCTTCTTGAGGGGACATTGAAGTCCGACAGGACCGGCACCGGGACAATCTCACTGTTCGGTCAGCAGATACGTTTCGACCTGCAGGATTCATTCCCTCTGCTCACCACCAAAACGGTGTTTTTCAAAGGATTGGCTTACGAACTGCTGTGGTTCCTGAAAGGTTCGAGCAATATTCGTTGGCTTCAGGAGCACAACGTCCACATCTGGGATGAATGGGCGGATACTGAGACGGGCGAGTTGGGTCCGGTGTACGGGGTCCAGTGGAGAAGCTGGCCGGCGCCCACGGCCGATGACCCGAACAGGACCATCGACCAGATATCCAAGGTGCTGGAGCTGGTCAAGCATCATCCTGATTCTCGTCGAATGATCGTGAGCGCCTGGAATCCGGCCGAGGTGGAGAATATGGCCTTGCCGCCATGCCATGCGCTGTTCCAGTTCTACGTGGCCGACGGAAAACTCAGCTGCCAGCTGTATCAACGCTCATGCGACATGTTCCTCGGAGTGCCCTTCAACATCGCCTCGTATTCGCTGCTGACCTTGATGGTCGCCCAGCAGGCAGGCCTTGAGCCAGGCGAGTTCGTGTGGACCGGAGGTGACTGCCACGTGTATGACAATCACATCACTCAGGTGCTCGAACAGCTGTCCCGAGAGCCGTACCCGTACCCGACCATCAGCCTGAACAAGGCGGATTCCCTATTCGATTACCAGTATGAGGATTTCAAGGTTTCCGGATACCGGCATCACCCCACCATCAAGGCTCCCGTGGCGGTCTGAGGGCATCATTACAATACTTTCTCGACACTGTTTAATAAGGAGCAATTGTTTAGATGGAGCATGACAGTAGCAGTCGTAGCGGCTATCACGAACCCAAGCCCGGTAGGACCGGGCATGCCGATGACGAAGAAGACTGGGATAATTCGGAAAACACTCCGGGCAAGCCCTATTCGGTGAATCTCATTTGGGCTCAGGCCCGGGACACCCATGGTCGTGATGGAGCGATTGGTTTCGAAGGTTCCATGCCTTGGCATCTGTCCGAGGATTTGCGTCGCTTCAAGGAACTGACCATATCGCACCCCGTGATCATGGGCAGGAAGACCTGGGAATCGCTGCAGGAGCGTTATAGGCCCTTGAGCAACCGCGACAATATCGTCGTGTCGCGCCAGCCGGACTACCGTGCGGCGGGAGCCACGGTCGTCGGCGATTTCGAAGCCGCCATGGATCTGGCCCGGCAGGAGTCCATTCCCGATGACGGGATGGATCGTACCGAGATATGGGTCATCGGAGGGGCGCAGCTTTTCGACGACGTGATTTCGCAGGCCGACAAAGCCTATGTCACGCAAATAGATGCACAGGTTGCAGCGGATACCTACGCTCCCGACATTCAGGACCTTGTGGACTCGGGACGCTGGTTTATCGTCGATTCCGGTGCCTGGCAGACGCCGCGCAAGGCGGATGGCGTCGTGCGGCGTTTCCGTTTCGTGAATTATCAGAAGGCCAACTGACGGCATATTCGTGTGAGAAATGAGTGTTATGACATCCGAACCCTATGTGGTGATGACCGTATGCACCGGCAATATCTGCAGATCGCCCATGGCCCAGATTGTCTTGGCTGAATACTTCAGGAAACAGGGCCTAGGCGCGGATCGCGTACTTGTGGATTCCAGCGGTGTCAGCGACGAGGAGTACGGCAATCCGATTGATCGGCGCGCTCAGAAGGTGCTGTTGGAGAGAGGATACGCTCTTCCCGAGCATCATTTCGCCCATCGCATCACTTGCGAGGAAGCGCTTGAATCCGACCTGCTGTTGCCGATGACGGCCGCACACATGCATTCCCTGCTGAGGATACTGCCGGCGGAAAAGCGTCAGGCGGTGCATATGTATCGCAGCTTCGATCCCCAGGTCGCCAAGGTAGGAGGCTCTCAGGAGAGCGCGATGGATTTGGCCGACCCGTGGTATGGCGGCCCCGAGGAATTCGAGGTGGCGATAGACCAGATAGAGGAGGCCGCCCCGTATATCGTGGACTGGGTGAGCGAACAGCTCTGAATCCCTCTGCGACCCAGGTCTGCTCTGCCTTGTAACCAGGCCGGCGGTTGGCCGGAATTGGCGAATCATGGTCATCCCGTGCCATTTCGGACACCCCCTTTTCCTGTAGAATAGCGGTATACAGCCAAAGGGGGTGGATCACGATGAAGTGTAATCCGTTCTATGTAGCCAATGGTCCTCGTTCGAAGTTCTACCACGACGATGATGAATGTCCGTTTGGCAAACGCATCCCCGTCGAAGATCGTATTGAAGGCAAGGATTCGCGTTTCCACTGCTGGGTCTGTGAGAGTCTGCAGGTGTCCGAATGCGAGGGTTCCAGAATGGACCCCCCTGTCCTGTAGCCTTCCCTTCTGAATGCTCCGTCATACATGGTCACGGCGGGCATGATTCGGGAGATACCGTGCGGTGCTCACTGAAGATGGCGCTCGGCATCTTCGCGCATCTGTGCAAGCATCGCACGGTATTCTTCACGCTGCTCTGCTCGAATTGAAGTGCTGTCGCGCTCCGCATGATTCAGCAATACGCCCAACTTGGCCTTGAAGCCCCTCGCCTCCCGGAATTCCTTGAAATCCGCATTCTCAGAGCCTTTCACCGCTTCGAAGTGCTCTCGGTCGATGTCGTGCTGCAGTTTGGCGTCTTCCCGCATATTGTCGAAACTGCGTGCGAGGAAGGATTTGTCTGTAGTCATGATGAGTGTTCTTTCTCTTGTCTCTGGATTTTCTGGTACCGCTCATATGCCGGAGGTGTCGTCGGTTGGGTGGGGGATTAAGTTCGCATTCCGGTGCCCCTGATTATTCTTCGCTGCCGAATTGCCGTGAACGGTCCTTCGCGCTGAGGCGTGAGCTCCGAATCGCGGTAATCGACTGGTGAAGCGGAAGAGCGAGCAGGATGGCGGACAAGCCGATGATGAGCAGTATGCGACCATCGTTCGAAGCTGCTTGCTCGAAGATGGCTGTGCTGCCTGCAGTGATGTTGAGCATGCCGATGAGCCCGCAGAGCGATGCCAGCACCAATCCGGGAAGACGGATGTTCCTTCGCCGCGCCCGATTTCTGTGAGCCTCCTGCTGCTGTTCCAGCAGATGCCGTTTCCACATGGTGTTGACTTCCTGCTGGTCTTCGCTGGTCATGGGCAGGTCCTTCATCCGTGCTCCTCCTCCGACATTTGAGCCGACACGGGCGGAATCCATTGTTCCGGCGTGCTGGCTTCACCGTATGAGGCAAATGTGTGATGTTTGTTGAAGAAGTATTTGAGAATCGTTAAGCCGCATGTGTACCGTGCGGAATCCGCTTGTTGATACATGCTCATCGCTTCGTCGCTGGGATGGTGGCGTGCGCTGCGCGATGCAGGGTTTCACTGAGTGCAGTGCGATATGGGGGTGATGCGGGGGAGAGGACCGTAAACGACGAAAGCTCTCACACCAAGTTTCCAAGGTGTGAGAGCTTTTCCAGTGGCTCCGAGCGGCATCGATCCGCTGACCTAGCGATTTTCAGTCGCTCGCTCTACCAACTGAGCTACAGAGCCATTGAATAGTTGAAAAAACCCGGCGAACCGGGTTTTCTGTTACCACTCAAGCGACCCCGGCCGGACTTGAACCGGTGACCTCCGCCGTGACAGGGCGGCGCTCTAACCAACTGAGCTACGGGGCCGTGGCCACAAAAAGCAGCCAAGTGGATATCTTACAAGAAACTGCGCAACATGCAAATTCGAGCCCCATACGGGTGCTTTCGGCGTGTCGCCAGCTTGGAGTTTCGGCTATTTTGCAGTGATATGGCCACCGAACTGACCTCGCAGCGCCGAGACCACTTTCAGCGCGTCGTCGCTGCCGCCACGCGATGTCTGCCGGGCGAAGAGGGCGGCTGTCGTCGCGGGTACCGGCACCCCGAGTTCCAGGGCGACCTCGACCATCCAGCGTGCCTCGCCGGACTCGTTGGCCACGGGAGGCATCGAGGCGAGATCCGGGTCCTTCTTCAGCGCCAGGGCCAGAAGGTCGAGGAGCCAGGACTTGATGACTGTTCCCGAAGTCCAGGAATCGATGACGGCTGTCGGATTCTTGATCAACTCGCTGTGAGTCATGGTGGCGTAGCCTTCGCCAAGAGCCTGCATCATGCCGTATTCGATGCCGTTATGGACCATCTTGGCGAAATGCCCGGCTCCGACGGGACCGGCAAGCACGAGTCCGGCCTGGCCTTCGGGTTTCAGCGCCTCGAAAATCGGCAGGGCTCGGTTGAAATCTTCAGCGTCGCCTCCAATCATCAGCGCATAACCGTTTTGAGGGCCCCATACGCCGCCGGAGACGCCCGCCTCCAGGAAATGTATGCCGTGCCCGGCGAGCTGCGCTTGGTGAGGTGCGTCGTCGGTGTATTTGGTGTTGCCACCGTCGATTACCAGATCCCCGGCAGAGAGCAGCTCGCCCAGGGCGCTGACGGTGGAATCCGTCGGTACTCCTGCGGGCAGCATCACCCATATGGTCCGTGGAGCTTCGAGCGCAGCCACCAGCTTCTCCAGGGAGTCCACATCCCGTCCGGAGTCCGGTGCGCGGTCGTATCCGACGATGGTATGTCCGGCCTCGCGGATTCGTGAAGCCATGTTGCCGCCCATACGGCCCAGTCCGATCATGCCCAGTTGCATGTTGCCTTCTTTCTTGTTGTTGACATCCGTGTTGATGATGTTTGCCTGTTCTTTCGCGCTACACCACAAGCGACAGCAGGAGCGTGAACGCCAGCCCCACGACGGAGAGCACGGTCTCCATCAGTGTCCAGGTCTTGAAGGTCTGTCCGACGCTCATGCCGAAGTATTCCTTGACCAGCCAGAAGCCCGCGTCGTTGAGATGCGAGAATATGACCGAACCCGCTCCGATGGCGAGCACCAGCAGGCAGAGGTGCGTGGGGCTGAGCCCGGATGCCAGGGGCACCATGATGCCTGCGGCGGTCACTGTTGCCACCGTCGCCGAGCCTGTAGCCACTCGGATGAGCACCGCCACAAGCCACCCGGCGATGAGTGGGTTGATTGCCGACCCTGCGATGCCCTGCGCGATGACGTCGCCAATGCCGGAATCCACGAGAGTTTGCTTGAAGCCGCCGCCCGCACCGACGATGAGCAGGATGCCTGAGACGGAGCCGATTGAGGTGCCGACGATGGAGTTGAGTTTGTCGCGTCCAACTCCGTGCATCGTGCCCAGAACGACCATGGCGACAAGGGTGGTGATCAGCAGCGCTTCCAGCGGCTGACCGACGAACACGAAGAATCTGCCGACGGGATTGCCGGTCTGCCCGGTCAGGTCGATGATGCTTCCGGCGAGCATCAGCACCACCGGCAGCAGAATCACGCTGAGAGCGGCGCCGAAGGATGGCTTGCTGCTCTGCGATTCGGCTGTTTCCTTGACCTTGGTGTCGTCAGGAGCCATGATCGGCACCCATCTCACCATGACCTTAGCCAGCAACGGTCCCGAGATGATGACGGTCGGTATGGCGACCAGAAGCCCAAGTCCCAGCGTCAGCCCCAGATTCGCGTGCAGGGCGCTGATGGCGGCCAGAGGGCCGGGATGGGGAGGAAGGAAGGCGTGAAGGGTGGAGAGACCGGCCAATGCCGGTATGCCCAGCAGAATCACCGGTTTGTTCGCTCGATGAGCGGCGAAGATGACCACCGGTATGAGGATGACCACGCCCACTTCGAAGAACAGAGGGATTCCCACGGCGAAGGCGATGAGTGCCATGGCCCAGGGGAGCAGGTGCGAAGGTGTTTTGCTGAGAATGGTATCGACGATGACGTCAGCTCCGCCTGAAACCGTCAGCAGCGTGCCGATGATACCGCCTAGGGCTATGAGGATGCCGACGCTGGACACGGTAGAGCCGAGGCCGTCCGTGAAACTGGTGAATGATTTGTCGTAGCTGATTCCGGCGCTTACGGCCATGACGAAGGACCCGAGCATCAGCGCCAGGAAAGGATGCAGCTTGACGACGGATATCAGCAGAACGATGACGATGATGCCGATGAGTGCGGCAATGATGAGGTTCATGGAATCACTCCTTTGTGTTCGATGAGTTGTGGAAAGAGCGGGGTTTCGAGGTAATCCCGGGGAGAAGACGGTGCAGGGGGTCTGAACTGAGCAACGGGGCGGCATTGCGATGTCCTGTTCCCCGTTTCCCGGTATGACAGAGACGGACCGGCTCGGTGCGGGTCAACGTATCAGGGATTCTTCGCTTGCGGCGTGCTCGCGTACGGCCCGAATCGCACGGTCGATCATCTCCTGTTGCGTGCCGGCGACGGATACTTCGATACCCGGTTCATCTGATTGCAGGGGCTCGAGGATGGCGAATTGGCTTGGCAGCAACGCCGGAGGCATGAAGTGCCCTTTACGCCGAGTCAGCCGATCCTGGATGAGCTCCTGTGACCCGACAAGATGCACGAAGAACACTGGTACATCCTTGCGAAGGATGTCCCGGTATGAGCGTTTGAGCGCCGAGCTGGAAACGACGGTTGACTCTCCGAGGGATTGACGTCCGAGCATCCAGCGGTTGATGACTTCGAGCCAGGGGCGTCTGTCCTCGTCGGTGAGCGGGATGCCATGAGACATCTTCTCGATGTTGGCTTTCGGATGGAAATCGTCGCCCTCGGCCATGGTGAACCCCAATTGATCTCTGATTGCTTCCGCGACGGTTGATTTTCCGCATCCTGCGACGCCCATGACTACGACGTGAACCGGGAGTTTGCTGTCATTGCTCTGACTGGTCATCGTTATATCTACCTACCTTCTGCTTCGTTGCAGTTGCTGATGACGACGGGAGCTGCGGGACACCGAGTATCCGTCGTCGGATTATGGCTCAAATTGTAATCACATACAGAGTACTAATCAAGTTAAAAAGAGTACTTAATGAGCAACATCACATTATGAATACTCATTGGTACTCTCATAACTATGTCGAATTATGGAGAGAGCGATTCAGAAGCGGTGCTGATGCATACGCCGGTCGCGCAGGAGCTGGCCATAGACATCATCGAAGGGCGCTGGGAGATTGGGCGCCCAGTAACCTTGGAAGAAATTCAGCGCAGATTCTCCATTTCGAGGACCGTTGCCAGGGAAGTGGCTCGGCAGCTGCAATCCGTAGGGGCCGTAGAGGTCAGAAAACGTCTGGGCATCGTTTCGCGGCCGGTCTCCGAGTGGTCGGCGCTCAATACGCAGGTGGTGAATTGGAAACTCCATTCCAACCAACGACGCAGCCAGCTCATATCGCTCACCGAGTTGCGCCTGGCGGTCGAACCGGCAGCGGCTGCAGGCGCTGCGGCGCATGCGCCCATGGACGTCAAGGCCAAGGTTGCGGTTCTGGCGGTCGAAATGAGGAAAACCGGCGAGCAGGGGATGCTTGAACAATTCCACGAATACGATATCGAATTCCACTCGCTGCTGCTCAAATACAGCGGCAATGAGCTTTTCGCAGCGCTCGCGGACGTGGTGTCCACGATTCTTCGCGGCAGGGTCGAGATAGGCATGTATCCACAGCAGCCCGAGCCCGAAGCGTTGGACGCGCACCAGGAGGTTGCCGACGGCGTGCTGAAAGGCGACCCGGCGATGGCGAGAGAGGGCATGCGCCGCATCGTTGACGAGGTCGACGAAGCCGTGTCGCAAAACATCTGAGCTGTAAACGGCTGGGGCTTTTGCCGGAGCACGGAGCATTGGAGCGGAACGTCTAAAGACGTTGCACTCCGTTTGGTGAGGGGGGGTACCTGTGACTTTAGAAGAGTGACAGTCTAGACGTATGCAAACCGAGCAGAGTACAAGGTGTGTCTGCGAGCTATCTGCCCAGAGTTGCGCTGTCTGCGCTTATAGCTGCTGTCGTCACGACTGTTGCGCTGGTTGCGTCATGATTCTGGAAATATGAGCGCAGCGCACTGTCGATGGCGTCGGAATCGTCGTCGCAGCCGTATCCGCTGTATGAGCTGCAGGACGGGTCGCTGTATGATTCGTAGTCCGTAAGCTCCTGATTGACGGCGTAAATCAGCAATCCGGCGAACAGCGCCACCACTGCAGTGTAGATGCCACTGATGATGACGCCTGCGATGGCAAGTCCGTTTCCCCGTTCCCGGGTTTTGCGAATCTGGAAGATGGCGATGATGGAGATAACCAGTCCGGCGGGGAAGCACAGGAAGCTCAGGACGAATCCTACAATCGCCATGGTGTTCCACGGGGCATATGGTTGAACCATCGTTCCTTGAGGTGTCACATAGGAACCCTGTGATACGTAACCTGGCTGTGAGTACCCCGTTTGTGTATAACCGGCCTGCGCATAGCCTGGTTGTGTGTAGCCGGCCTGTGTGTAATCGGGCTGCGCATACGATTGCGGGGTATCGGTCGGCGACGTCCCGGCCTGCTGTGCCCAGGGCTGTTGAGGTCCAGGAATGTAAGGATTCCGATTATCCGAGTATGGCTGCCTCGGTGTCTGTCCACTCTGCTGTTGGTATTGCTGCGGCGGCACCTGACCTCGGTCTCGCTGTTGCTGTCCGGCTTGCCAGGGATTCTGTTGAGGGGCGGAATTGCCCTGAGGGTTCTGCCCTTGAGCGTCGTCTTGCGGGGTGCCAAAGTTATCGGTCATAGTGCAAAGTGTAGCCGTTTTCGAAACGGTGTTGGCTGGGAGAATAGCGTTACGCGCGCTGCCTGTACGAAAACGGTGGAAACAGCGGAAAGAGCCACCGTATTTCGCGCAGGCAGTGCGCGTATTCGAGTGTAGGGGACGAAGGGCTCAGTCGGTCTGCTTCCAGTTCTCGACGTCGATATGGTGTTCGGGGTTTGCTTGCCATGCTTCCCAGGCAGAGCGCACAATGTCCTCGACTCCGTACTTGGCGTGCCATTCCATGGCTTCGTTGATGCGCTTCGGTGAGCCGATGAGATGCGGAGGGTCTCCTGCGCGGCGGGCCTTGATGGCTTCGGTGAAGGGGAGTCCGGTGACCTTCTTCACTTCATCCACAATCTGGCGGACCGAGGTGCCTTCCCCGGTGCCGACGTTGAACGCGTCGTATTCCCGCTCGTCCTTGTCCAGGTAGTGCAGTGCGGCAATATGGGCATCGGCCAGGTCGGATACGTGGATGTAGTCACGTACGCAGGTGCCGTCCGGGGTGGGGTAGTTGTCACCGAAGATTGCAGGCGCCTTGCCTTGTTTCAAGCGGTCGAAGAGCATGGGGATGAGGTTGAGTATTGCGGGGTCCTCGAGTTCTACGGGACCGCACCCGGCGACGTTGAAATACCGCAGCGCGCAGAAGCGAACGCCGAAGGGCTGTTCGCAGGCCCGTGCCATCCACTCGCCGAAGAGCTTCGTCTGGCCGTACGGGTTGATTGGGACCATCGGGACGACGTCCTCGGGTACCACATCGACAGGGGGGACGCCGTAAGTGGCCGCCGAGCTGGAGAACACCAGTTTCTTGACGCCTGCATCGGCCATGCCTTGCAGCACGTTGAGCATGCCGTTGATGTTCTGCTGGTAGTACCACAGAGGCTTTGCCACGGACTCGCCGACCTGTTTGCGCGCGGCGAAGTGGATGACCGCATCCACGTGGTGTTCGGTGAGGATTTGGGCGATGAGCTTGTCGGACCCGGGCGCCGCGATATCCGCACCATACAGACGTGAGCCTTCGATGCGGGTAGACTTGCCGTAGCTGAGGTCGTCTATGACGACTACTTCCTCACCTGCCTCGTGCAGGGCGTGGACGACGTGAGCGCCGATGTAGCCGCAACCTCCGGTGACGAGAACTGTCATATCTGGCCTTCCTTCGTGAGCGAAGGCGAACAAGAAAACACAATGTCTGTTCGCTTATGCTCAAATATGTTATCTTTTTTGCACTTTAAGTGTATCACACGAACATGATTGAACATCATGACAGTGAGGATACTCTGTATTAGGTTATTGGACCGCGAAGATTCAGCAATCGCGGCTTCACCGCCGCACAAGGAGCGAACATGATTGAAGGTGTCCAGCCGGAATCCCCTGCGAGGGCAGCAGGCCCCGAGTCCGAAAGCGGAGCGTATCGTCCGGTGCTGTCGTTCGTCAGGCGGTCGGGCCGTTTGGACAAACGCCTGCAAAAAGCCTGGGACCGATATTCGTCAGAGTATCTGATTGAGCTGAACGACAGTGACACATCGCTCGGCGTCCGTGAGGGAATGCGCTTCGGCAGGAATTCAATCAAGCGATATTGGGGCAATACTCATCCACTGGTCGTCGAAGTGGGGACCGGTCAGGGCGAGAACATCGCCGCAGCCGCTGCGGCACACCCGGAACTGAATTTTCTCGCGCTGGAGGTCTACGACCCCGGAATCGCCCACACCATGCTGCTGGCGGGAAAGCAAGGCCTGACGAATCTGCGCATCGCCCAGGTCAACGCTCCGGAATTGTTCGCCTGCATGGACAGTGGCAGCATCGCCGAGGTCTGGACCTTCTTCCCTGACCCCTGGCCCAAGATGAAGCACCATAAACGTCGCATCATCCAGGATTCCTTCGCGCGGGCGGTGAGCGAAGCGTTGGTCAAAGACGGGCTCTGGCGTATCGCCACCGACATCGAGGACTACGCCCTGCATGTCCATGAAGTGCTCGACACGATGGACTGCCTGAGCAATGTGGGGGATGTGACGGTATCGCTTCCGACTGAGCACGTCGGCAAGGGCAATGCCGGAGAGGCCGCGAATCTGCCGCATCAGGATTTCATAGAGTCCTCGCGATTCGAGGGGCGAGTGCTGACCAATTTCGAGAACAAGGGCATCGCCGCCGGGAGGGTGATACATGATTTCACCTATCGTGCGGTGAATGACAACTGAAATTCCGTTATGCGCCCCGGCACAGGGTTCGCGGTTCGGCGGGCAGCGATTCCACAACGCGACTCACCGGTTTGCCCAAGTCGCGCCTATCGCGTATTATGAACTCGTTTGCCCCCGTCGTCTAACGGTTAGGACATCAGACTTTCACTCTGACAACGAGAGTTCGACTCTCTCCGGGGGTACTTCTACTGGAACAGGGTTTCCAGAATTCACTAATTGCCTACAAGACGGCTCATGTCGCTACATTGTCGCTAGCCGACCGTCTCGGCATCACCGGCGTGGTCTGCTCAACTGCGCCTGCCCGAACCCAATGCTTACAGCGGGCACACCTATGCCTGGCTACCCGAAACCCTCGACGCATGTGACGGTGAACTATGAGACCATTGCGGAAGCCCCCGGCAATGAAAACAAGGTCATCAACCGCCCTCATTGTCTCTCGCAGTTGACACTTTATATACTGGAATATACAATTGTCGGATGAGGATAGAATCGACCCGAGAGTTCGACGAATGGTTGGGTAAGCTGCGAGACCTCAAGGCGCGAACTTCTATCTATGCACGAATGGCCGCCATCCGAGAAGCGGGGCAACTTCTGGGAGACATCCAACCAATCAGCGGGCCACTGAAGGAGATGCGTTTTCATACAGGCGCAGGGTATCGCGTGTATTTCATTCAGCGCGGCACCACGTTGATTCTGCTGCTCGGCGGCGGTAACAAAACGTCGCAAAACAAGGACATCAGGAAACTGCAAAAGCAGTGCGACCAATGGAAGGGATGGCTAGACAATGGAAACGCATGAGTTTGATATCAGCATGTTTCTGCGTGACGAACAGGAAATCGCAGGATACCTGAACGCCGCAATGGAAGAAGGAGGGTCGCATCTCGTACAGGTCGCGCTGGGCGACGTGGCCAAGGCTCGCCGTCGCATGAGCCAGACAGCAGAGGATGCCGGCATCACACGCGCCGGGTTATATCGTGCGCTTTCTGCGGACGGCAACCCATCCTACGAAAACATTGTGAACATCGCCAAAAGTCTAGGATTGGAACTCAAATTCGTCCCGGCACACCACTGACCACACATGTGGGAAGTCTGAGATTACTCTCGGACTTAGGTTCAAAACACCTCATTCTTACCAACCGCAACTGCGAGAACATGAGGATGATGTTCTTCCGGTACAGCGCCGGAAGCCTGCAACCGGTCGGCTATCAGTTCGACCAAATCTCGCGCCGTGTTCGCATCGTGGCGAGTGAGGCGGGTCGGGCCAGCCAAGAGCTCACTCGAATGCCGTATCTCAATCGTGCAACGAAGCGTCGATGACAGCATCTAGGAATCGTTGTGATTCTTCCTGGGTGGTGCACGCCACATCATCGGTATTGTCCGCTTCGGCGCGGGCAGCGATAAACGCGCTAAGCGCGTCGCTGAATGTTTTTCCATGCTTACGTTCGGCATTCTCGGATCTACGCAGCACACCCGCGTCAACCGGAATGTTCAACATGGTTCACCTGTGTTCATAGGATGCCGAATACGACTGGTTCGCAGAGCCAAACTGAACAATTTGTCCAACGATGGACAGGCCACGGTAATGAGCAACAAGAAACGAGATGCTTCTGGATTGACCTGCCGCAATACGTGTCGGGTTTCAACAGTGCTTTGGAGGACATGTGGTTTCAATTTCTGACCGATACTAGAGGGTTCACTGATGCGCTGAGTCCTGATGCGCGTTTTCTGGTGGAGCAGAAAGCAGCGCGCTGATTCTTGCTCGGCCTGCTCAGAGTACTTGGTGATAGATGAACTGTTCGCCTTTCGGCCCTTGATATGTTTCGCGCAGTTTGACGAAGCCACTGCCCTCGTAGAGTTTCTGTGCCGGGCGGTTGGCCGCGTTGACGCCAAGGACCAGTTCGTGGATATTCTCGTAGGCGGCATGAACAAAGTCGGGGAGCAGCGTCAGAGCCAGATGCGCGAAGCCTCTGCGGTGGAAACGGTCATCCGTCGAAAAACTCCGGATAAGCATGCTGTCCGAGCGCTTTGTGTACCGGTATTTGTCATCGCCATAATCCAACACGAGGAAGGTGGGGATTTCACCGCGTCCCGTAACCAGCAACACCGGATGGTATTCGTCCGATAGACGCGATACTCGGATGGCGTGTTCGGGGGTGCCGGTGAAGGAAAGATCCGATAGCTGGTAGCTCCCCAGTGCTTTGTCGAATGTTGGGTTGTATGCCAGCAGACTGACATCGTCGCGTTCCAAAGTCGTAGGCTCACTCCTTCTGTCTGCCGAGTGGAACGATTGGCCACTCGGCAGAACTATGGCCGTCTAGAAGGCGGCGGCCAGGTAGGAGATGCCGGAGAACAGGAAGTATGCTCCGACCAGGAACGCAGGGGTGAGCGCCGAGGACACCGGGTTGAACAGCAGAATGATGCCGAGAACTATGCCAAGGACGTTCATCACAATGTCGAACCAGTAATAGTTGCCTGCGGTGTTCCGATAGACGCTTGCCACGGCCAGCTCGAAAATCGAATCCAGGATGAACCAGATGGCGAAGATGTAGGGGAGTGCGATCACCCCGACGCTCGCGTTGAAGATCAGGAAGACGCCCAGAAGAATATCCACGATGCCGAGCACCAGGATATAGACGTTCTTGGCTCCGGTGAATTCGTCGATTCGTCGTCTCAGCGTCAGTTCGGACACGCCCTTGATGATTGCCAGAATAGCGAATCCGTAGACCAATGCGACCAGGTTGCTGGCAGGATTGCTGAAAGAGACGAGTGCGGTGATGATGAACAGAATCCCCACAAAGAAATAGTCCCAGTTGATTTTTTTAGTCATTACTTTTCCCTTCGATATCCATTGCACTTCCCGGGTGCAGATATGCGCTCTTCACTCCCCAGTGTAGGTCAGATGCTGGCGGAGCGGGTTCTCGCCCACGCCGCTTGCCGACTCGAGACGAAGCGCCAGAGGCCGTCAGAGTCTGCGAGCCAGTTCGAAGCGTTCGAGAACCACCGGGGTATCGTCGTCCAAGGTGAAGTCCTCGCCGTATTCTGCAAGGTATTCATCGGAGGTCCAGAACTGACGGTGCACCTGTCGCCATCCGCTGGCATCGGTGTAGCCCTCGCCCTCATCCTTGGCATGTTGGTCGTCGACATCGATGAAGCGCGTGGTTGTTATCGCGGTGTAGCGCAGAATCGCGACATCGTTGCCTGCCGAATCGATGACGACGTTGAGGTCGCCCACTTTCGGCAACGCCTCCCCGGTGAGCTCGAAGTCGCGATACAGGCTTGCGGTGCTGGTTTTGGCACCTGAGAAAATCGCCTCTAGCAACGTGTCTCGTACAGGTCCTGGATATGCGAATTCATCTTTGGGGAGTTCCGCGATCATTTCAGGTGTCAAGGAGTCCGGGTCCGTGCTTGAAGGGTCGAAGGACGGTCCCTGTGCTTCATTTGCAGAGACCTGTTCTGTTGTTGCGTCCTGTGCGGCGGTTGCGGTGAGGTCTCCCTCATTCAGCTCTGTTGTGTTCATGTCGTTGTTGTTGTCCATCGCGCTTCCTCCCGCTGTGTGTCTGTTTGCTCTTATGGGCAGGTCCGGCCTGCGCATCGTCGGCGACGGTGATCGCCGGGTTCCATGAGCTCCTATGTTGTGAGCTTGCTATGTCGTGACGGCTTCCCGTCTTCTGTATACGCTTTCTCTCGTTTGCCTCTGCAGGCATGCCGCCCGTTTGGGAGCGGAGCATTGTCTATCTTGCCCATCACTGTAACAGTGATGAATAACCGGGTACCCAGTCAGAGAGTCCAGAATACGTGAGCGGTCCACCCTGAATCAGGGTGGACCGCTCGATTGTGACCGTGGTATGCGTTACTTTTCCAGATCCGCCGGCGGCACGTCATAGGTGACGTCGCTTGTGGAGACTGGGGTTCCGGACACGTGGTCGTCCTTCTTTGACGTATCCCCGGAAATATCGGGGTCGGAAGGCACGGGCGCATCGTTGACGGGCACTCCGTTAACCTTCGGCTGTTCTTGCTTGTTCTCCTCAGTCATATGACCACTCCTTTTGGGATTGAAATGTCCTAAGCCATTGCGGAACGCATTGTATCCAACGAATCCCGAACAACACTTGACAAACTACTACAAACAGCAGAGAAGGGGCTTTGCTAACAGGGCAATGCCTGTGTTGGATACGATAGCGGGAATACGACTGTGTGGATGGGCCTGTGTGGATATATGACTCTGTGGATATGACTCTGCGGGAATAGCTGTTACCTCAATATGCGTGTGACGTTCTCGCAGCATCGCGAGAGATTCCCATATGCTTCGTGCATTGCCTGGTCAAGGGATACCGCACCCGGCGAAATGCAGAATATCGCATCGATGCCCTGTTCGTACAGATTCTCGATGCCCTGACCGATGGCACCGGTGAATGCAATCACCTTGCAGTGTGGAGCAGTTGCCTTGACTGCTCTGGCGACGCCGATCGGGGCCTTGCCGTGTGCGGTCTGAGCATCGGTCCGGCCTTCGCCGACAAAGCAGTAGTCGGCGTCGACGGCCTGCTCCTTGAGGTGAAGCATCTGAATCATGATTTCTATACCGCGGCGAATCGTGGCATTGGTGAAAGCGAGGCACCCGGCGCCGAGACCTCCGGCGGCCCCCGAACCGGGAGCGGATTCAATCTCCCTGTGCAGTTGCTCGCGGACGACTTGTGCATAGTGGCGCAAAGCGCGGTCCAGGATGCCGGTCATGTTGGGAGTCGCACCCTTCTGCGGGCCGAAGACGAGGGATGCACCAGAGGGGCCGGTAAGCGGATTGTCCACATCGCAGGCCAACTGAATATTCACATGCGACAAACGCTCGTCTTTCTTGGAGGTGTCGATGATGCTTAGCTCGGCAAGGGCTGCGCCGCCATATGGCAGGTCTCTGTTGCTGGCATCCAGCAGACGAATTCCCAGCGCCTGCGCCATGCCCGCTCCGCCGTCGTTGGTGGCGCTTCCGCCCAAACCAAGGATGATGGTGTCCACTCCCTGGTCGAGGGCGTCCCGAATAAGTTCGCCGGTGCCATAGCTCGTGGTGATAAGTGGGTTGGCGTTTGAGCTGTCGACATACTGCAGGCCGCTTGCCGAAGCCATCTCAATCACTGCGGTGTGACCGTCGGCCATCAGCCCGTATGAGGCCAGCGTGTCTCTGCCAAGCGGATCGGTCACGCGGATGCTGCGAAGACGAGCCCCGGAGGCGTCTGAATGCTCGTGGCCATCCTGTTCTTCGATGCTGGCTGAGGTGATTCCCCTGAGCAGGGTTTCCACTGTTCCATCGCCGCCATCGGCAAGGGGCAGCATCACGCAGGTGGTGTCAGGGGCGGCTCGGGTGATGCCCTCAGTCATTGCGCGTGCTGCGTCGATGGCACTCAGCGAAGCCTTGAAGGAGTCGGGAGCGATGATGATTTTCATAGCCATCCCGCCTGCGGTGCCGCCCTGTTCACGATGATTTCGGTGGTTGTCTCAGAGTTCAGAGGCGGTGTCGTCCTTGCCGGTGCTTTCGGGCAGCAGTCCGCAACCCAAGCCCAGCAGTCCAGCTATGAGACCGCAGATTCCGGCGGCCGGACCGGGGGTGGCCAGCGAAAGGGCAAGGCTTACCGCTCCGAAGGCCAGGCTGACGGCACCAATGATGATTTTTACGTGCATGATTCATTCCCTTCCATATGATTCCCGGCCCATGCCTAAGAATCTGAGCTCTTCCAACAGCATCAGCATAACAGCGCAGCCAATAAACCTTGTGTATTACGCTTTATGTGACTCTTAGCCATTTCGCTTGCATGCGCCGGAGGCTGGGGCAGAAGGTAAGGGCCTAATACGATAACTGCACTAAAAGGACAGCTTTTGGCAACAATTTCTTGGGAAAAGCTGTCCTTTTAGTGCAGTTATCTGCTCCTTTGGGTGCAGATACCGATGGTGTTACCGTCCGATGACCGTGACGAAGACAGCGAAGAGGTAGATAAGAGAAAACAGGATGCCGATGGCTGCAAAAGCCTGAAATTGCCGCGATTGGGAGGACCCGCAGATTCCCGAAAGCAATGATAGTATCGCCAGAATCACACTGAACGCCAAAGCGTGAGGAACGCTGGGATGCGCGATGGCGATGGTGCCGAGGATGAAAGACGCAAAGCTCAGGACGGATACCCGTCTGTTCCGTCGCCTGCGCGCTTCTTTCCTGGTCATCACGAAATCGGACATCTCAGTCCACCAGATCGCCGTCGTCGCGTCTGGCGATTTCTATCTGTTCACGCATCCAGACGCGTTCGGCGGGATTGATATCCATGCTGTCGAGGTATTTCTGGTACACCGGGTAGAAGGTGCGGAGCACGGGATAGAGTGCGTACAGCGTATGCTCCGGCTTTTCCGTCCTCCAGTGCTGGGGATGCGCGTCGAAGGTGTTCTTGAAACGCTTCATGTAGCTTCGGAACGACGAGAAGGATGTGTCCATCCTGCGCGCGCTCATACCGGCGATCATGCGTGGTGAGTATACGGTTTTGTATCCTTTGCCGAGCAGATGCAGGGAAATGTCGATGTCCTCGTGCATCACATCGGACTCGTCGCGGCATACCTCGCCTGCGATGGTGTGCCAGGCCGATGCACGGATGGCCATGTTGGAGCCGAAGAGTAGATAGTGTCCTCCATCGGCTCTGTAAATATTCTGCCTGATGCGGTTATCGCCTTTGAGGCCGATCTTTTTCCCGGGCATGTCGTAATAGACCACAGGGCCGGTTGCACCCATCGCTTCGGGGTCTTCCGTGAAAATGCCCGACACCACCTCTGCCCAGTCGGGTTTCAACATGCTGTCGGCATCCACCCTTCCGAGGATGTCGCCGGTGGCATGGTTGAGACCCCAGTTACGGGTGGGAATCAGGCCCTGGTCGTCATCTTGGTGCAGAAGACGAACGTTGGCATCCGGGTGTTCCTGGATGAACCGTTCGGTGACGTTTACGGTGTTGTCGGTGGAACGGTTATCTACGACGATCACTTCGTGAGGTGGCACTGTTTGTCTGGTGGCATTCAGCAGGCAGTCCGTGATGCGTTCTTCTTCGTTCCAGGCAGGAATGACTATCGAGACGGTCAGCATGCTCTCTAGGATACGTGCCCGGGCATACACAGGCGGAACGGCACCGTCCAAACTCTGTGCCCGACGCCACCGAAGATGTGTTCGGTGCGCGATAATCCCCGATGTTGTCAGTTAACAGGACATAATGGTATCTATGAGTGCTCAAGACAATCAACAGTTCGATCTGGCCGCGGTGTTCCCCCACAAGGGTGATCCACGGCGACCGCCCGAATGGTACGGCAGGGCACTTCTATACACCGGCATTGCGGTATATCTGGCGTGGTTCCTGTTCCGGTCGTGGGGCAAAGTGGAGTTCGTCGTCCTCGACATCGTGATTTCCATGTTCGTCGCCCTGGCCATGGAGCCGCTGGTGCAGATCCTTGTCCGTCATGGATGGCGAAGGGGGGTTGCGGCCGCCGTGTCGCTGGTGGTGTTGGTGCTGGTCACCATCGCGCTGCTGGTGATGTTCGGCAATATGTTCGTGCAGCAGGTGACTGGCATGGCCAACGGTCTGCCGGACTTCTACGAGCAGATGTCCAAGACCATAGAGCAGCAGACCTCCTGGCAGTTGCCTGCCATCTCCGATCTGGGCAATGAAATCGTGAAGAACATTCAGAGCTCCTGGGTGACCGATTTCGCCGGACAGGCGATTTCCACGACAGTAGGATTCATGAGCTTCCTGCTCAACTTCCTCACCGTCCTGCTGGTCACGTATTACATCTGCGCGGCTGGACCGAAGATGCGCCGAAGCATGTGCCAGTGGATGAGCCAGAAAAGCCAGCGCAAATTCGTTCTCGTCTGGACGGTGGCGCAGGATCAGATCTCAAGCTTCCTGTTCAGCCGGACGATACTTGCGGTGATTAACAGTGTGTGCATGTCGATATTCATGGTCATCATGCATGTGCCCTACTGGTTGCCTCTGGCTATTTTCTGCGGCCTGGTCTCCCAGTTCGTCCCCACGATAGGTACCTATATCGGTGGAGCGCTGCCGATTCTGTTCGCCTGGGGCAGCAATGGTCTGATGGTCGCCTTGAGTGTGCTGATATTCATCGTCGTATACCAGCAAATCGAGAATCTCATCTTCCTTCCCGCGGTATCCCAACGCACGATGGACCTCAACCCCGCCATCGCCTTCCTGTCGGTTCTGGTGCTCGGCTCGGTGTTCGGTGCGCTCGGAGCCTTCCTGGCGCTGCCTATCGCGGCGAGCTTCCAGGTCATCTTCAAGACCTACACGAAGCGCTACGAGCTTATCGACTCACCGCTGATGCAGGACCCGAAGCCGGTGAAGAAGTCGAAGGTCGTGGCGGGTGCAGAGGCCTTCAACGAGCACGTGATACAACCCGTGGCACACCACATGCCGAGAGCGGCAAGCGGTTCGAGCGCCCGTATAAAGGTGGGCGACCAGGAACTGGACGAATTACGCGATCAGCTGTACACCTCACCTACGTCAGATGACCTCGACAGTTCTGAGACGATAGCCATCCCGAAGAACGTCGTAGCATCCGGCGCGAAGCGCAGGCAGCCGCTTTCGGGCAGCGGTCCGGAAATCGCGGACGATACATCACCGGATACTCAACCAGACCCTCATGGTGCAGAGGACGAGACCGAGGCCCGGAGGTCCGACAAGAAGGCGAATCAACCTAACCGCGACAACCCGAGGAATGACTGGCGCTGATGGCACTTCTCAATATTCTTGACGTCATATTGATGATTCTCGGCGTCGTCGGCATCCTGTACCAGGCGGTCTGCATCCTGACCTCCTTCTTCGCGAAGCCCGTCACCTTTCACGACGCCCCGGCAGACAAGCATTTCGCCGTATTGATTTCGGCGCGCAACGAGGAATCGGTCGTCGGCAACCTCATAGACTCGGTTCGCGCACAGAGCTACCCTTCGCAATTGGTGGACATCTGGCTTGTGGCCGACAACTGCACCGATGACACCGCCGGCCTGGCACGTTCGAAAGGCTGCCATGTGGTGGAGCGCAACAACCTCGACGAAGTCGGCAAGGGCTATGCCCTGACGTACCTGCTCAATCACATCATCGACTCCGAGTATGCGCGCACCTACGACGCGTTCTTCGTGTTCGATGCCGACAATCTTCTCGACAGCCATTACATCGAGGAGATGAACAAGGCGTATCAGTCCGGATTCAAGATTCTCACGAGCTACCGCAACTCGAAGAACTTTGCCGAGAATTGGGTATCCTCCGGTTCGGCGCTGTGGTATATCAGAGAATCCCGATTCCTGAATTCCTCGCGGATGGTGTTCGGTTCCAGCTGTCACGTGGGTGGAACGGGTTTCATGTTCTCCAGGGAAATCATGGAACGCAACAACGGATGGAAATTCCACCTGCTCACCGAGGACCTTGAATTCACGATGGATTCCGTGCTCCACGGGGACCGTATCGGGTATTGCGGTACCGCAATCCTCTATGACGAGCAACCGGTGACCTTCCGCCAGAGTTGGCGTCAGCGTGTGAGGTGGAGCAAGGGCTTCCTGCAGGTATTCCGCTACTACGGTCCCGATTTGATACGGCGAGCGATTCGTGAACGGGACTTTTCGGCGGTTGACCTCACGCTGCTCATTTGCCCCTTCACCGCATTGGGAGCTATCCGGGTCTTCCTCGGTGCCTTGTTCGCGGCATTCGGCTTCGTCTCATGGGGTGGTCAGATAGCCGCGCTGAGCAGTTGGGCAAGCGGCATCGCACTGAGCATCCTGACCATGATGGGGCTGGCTGCGCTGACCATCGTCGCCGAGCGCAACCGCATCGGCGCCTCGAACAAGGAGCTGTTCGCATACTGCCTGAGTTTCCCCATCTACATGCTGAGCTATATACCGATTTCCTTCATGGCAATCTTCTCCAAACCCGAATGGAAGCCGATTCAGCACAAGGGTCAGTAACAAGAAGGGTCAGTGCTGTTGCTGCCGAAGAGGGGCAGCGGCGTCAGACGTCTTGGCGCAGCACGGCAGACCGTGTTGGCGGAGATTGACCGCTTGATATGGTTAAGACATGAGTACTCCACACGAAGTGATGCCCACAAGTCCAAGCCAATCAGAGAATCCCCTCGCGGAACCGCAACCCTCGCCGGCGATGTTCAATCCCAATCCAGATGCCGCAGTATCCATCCGTGGTCTGGCCAAGCAGTTCGATGGAAAGATAGCGGTCAATGGTCTGTCTCTTGACATCCCCGTAGGCTCCTTCTACGGTCTGGTCGGTCCGAACGGTGCCGGCAAGACGACCACGCTGAACATGGTCACGGGTTTGCTGATACCCGATGCCGGGGTGGCGATGGTGCTTGGCAACAATGTGTGGAGCGATACCAACCACGTCAAGCGCATCATCGGGGTCATGCCTCAGGCGGACCAGATTTTCGACCGGCTCACCGGCATGCAGCTTCTTGTCTATTCGGGAATGCTCAGAGGCATGTCTCGGACGGAAGTGAGCGCACGCGCCCAGGATCTGCTCAATGCTTTCGACCTGCAGGCCGCGGCGAATGTGATGGTCAGCGACTATTCGGCAGGAATGACGAAGAAAATCTGTCTTGCCACCGCGATGATTCACAGCCCCAGAATTCTCGTGCTGGACGAACCTTTCGAATCCGTCGACCCGGTTTCGAGCGCCAATCTCAAGGACATCCTCGTCGAGTATGCACAGACCGGCGGAACCGTCATCATCTCCTCGCATGTGATGGCTCTGGTCGAGAAGATGTGCACGCATGTCGCCATCATCAACCAGGGGCAGGTCGCTGCAGCCGGTACGGTGCAGCAGGTCGCTGCGGGGGAGGAACTGGAAGACCGCTTCCTCGACCTGGTGGGCGGACGGCACGCCGCCGCGCATCTTGCATGGCTCGATGGCGGCAATGCGGCTGGAGGCATCGCACCGGAGAACATCCAGGGCGCGGCACCTGCACAGACTCCCTCCGCGACTCCGCCAACGGCCGGAACGTATGATGCTTCACAAGGGCCGGTGAGCGGACGATGAACAGTGCATTAACCGTAGTTCGATTGAGATGGGCCCTGACCATCGCCGCCATGCGCAAGTCCTCATGGCAGTTGGTCGGATATATCTTCAGTCTGCTCATAGGCCTGAGCATGGTGGTCGGTATCGGTGTGGCAGCCTGGTTTCTGGGAACCCTGGATTTCCAAAACGGGCACTCATGGAATTTCCGCCTCCTCTACACCATCGTCGTTCTGGGCGGTGCCGTGGCCAGTCTGCTGTGCGCCCTGGTACAGGTCATGCTCATCGGAGAGGGCTCGACACTGAACCCGAAGAAATTCGCCTTGTTCGGTATTCCTGACAGAACCTTGCAAAGCGGACTGACCTTGGCCGGGCTTAGCGGCATACCGGCGATTTCCGGTCTGCTTTCCCTGCTGCTGCTCACCCTGGCATACCGGCATCTCGGCATCGGGATGATGGTGGTTTCGGTCATAGCTGCTCCATTGGCGGTGATTACCATCATGAGCGTCTCCAAACTGGTAATCTCTCTGGCATCCACGATGATGCATTCCCGCCGCAGTCAGGCCGTGCTGTACATCCTCGTTATGGTGGTCATCGTCGGTTTGAGCAATACGCCGAACATCATCATCAATTCCGGCGATCCGACGCAACTGACCCTGGACCCTTTCACGATGATTGCCCGAGTGTTCTCGTGGACGCCCTTCGGCGCCCCCTTCCAGTTGCCTTTTGACGCCCAGAGCGGGGATTGGCTGGCTCTCGTGGCTCGTGTGCTCATCATCGCCGCGACATGGGCGGTCTGCTTCCTGGGTGGGGTCTGGTGTCTGTCAAGAGACCGTAAATTCGCGGGGAAGGCCGAGCAGGCCAAAACCCTCAAGGGCATCGGTCCCTTCTCCTGGATGCCGAATTCAACATCAGGAGCCGTCTCCGCACGTCTGCTGAGCTATCTTCGCCGTGACCCAAGGCAGGCGATGTTCCTGCTGTTCCCCTTGATTTTCTTGATTCTTTTTGCACTGCAGTCGGGAAATCTTCCTGAGCTGGTATGGATGGCTCCGGCCTTTTCTGCGCTGTTCCTGGTTATGGCGGAGGCGAACGGCCTGGCATACGATGGCCGTGGCTTCATCATGCAGGCCATCATCGGCGTGAGCGGACGAGATGATCGCACCGGCAGGGTACGCGTGTATTGCAGCCTGGGTAGCGTCTATCTGCTGTTGACTTGCCTGGTGTCCGCCGTCGTGGCACGCTCCTGGACCAGTTCGAGCGGCGTCCTCACGGCAGTGGTCGTCACCGGATGTTCGCTCGGGCTGTTTATGGCGGGTCTCGGCATCGCAGAGATTTTCTCGTGCATCTTCATGTATCCCGTGGCCAGCATGGACAAGCCGTTCTCGTCCCCGCAGGGCAGAGCGCTCGCCCAAGGCTTCTTCCCCTTCATCCACATGTTCGCCTGCATCGCGGCGATGCTGCCCACCGGAATCGTCGCCATCGTCCTTGCGGTGACCTCGGTGCAGGGGTTGTGGTGGATTCTCGCACCAGTGGCGCTTGCGAACGGTGTGCTGTTCCTCTATCTCGGTGTGCTGCTCGGAGGTAAGCTGATGGATGCACGGTTGCTGAAAATCGTCAGCACACTCGATGGTTTCGCCTCGTTGCAGAAATGAGATATGCGGTTGTCCGATAGTTCCGAAGAACGTTCTCAGTCAACCCCTCGGCGTCATATGCGCCGGGGGGTGACCGTCGTCATCAGCTCCGTGCTGACCTTGTTGCTCTGTCTGGCATATGTCGTGGGGGATGCCTTCGACGTCGTTCCCGGGTCTCTGACCTTCTCCGGAGTGTCTCGACCGACCTTTTCGACCGCACAGCAGGCCTTCAAGAGCTCCACCTTGATGACCTCGGTCGAGCGCGACAAAGCCGTGGATGCGGCTGCCGCGACCTCGGCGATGAACACGCTGCTGTCTGCCGAGGGTGTGGGCAATGACTCATCGGTGGTCATCGCGGACGGAACAGGCAAGGTCGTCGCACAGCACAATGCCGACACGGCAAGGGAACCTGCATCCACGCTGAAGACGCTGACAGCTTTCACCGCATCCACCGTCCTGGACATGAACTCCACACTCGACACCGAAGTGTATCTCAACCAGACAGGCGCTGATGGCGGTGCTCAGCTCATCCTCAAAGGCAACGGGGACATGCTGCTGTCCGATGGGGAGAACGACTCCGCGCATATCAACGGTCGCGCCGGTCTGGGTACGCTGGCCAGGGAAAGCGCCCAGGCGCTCGCCGCACGCGGCATATCCTCTGTGCATCTGAGCTATGACGATTCGCTTTTCGGGTCGGATAGAAAACCCGACGGCATCGAGCAGAACGATGCGGAATGGCGATATTTCGCCCCCATCTCGTCCATGGCCGTCGACGGCGGGCGTCAGTGGACCGACACCGTCAAAGGCGCAGACCCCGACGTGGAGTCGAGCTATCCCACACGTTCGACGCAAACGGCACTTGACACGGCCAACACCTTCGTGGCTCTGCTTGCGGGCAACGGCATCACCGTCAACGGAGCACCAGCAGCAGGCACCGTTCCACAAGGCATCTCCGCGCTGGTGAAGGTACGGTCGGCCAAGCTCTCGGAAATCATGGCCTTCATGCTGAGGAACTCCGACAACACGGAAGCCGAACTGCTGGGCAGGCTCAGCGCCATCAAACTCGGTACCGAAAACAGCTCGGCAGGGGCGGTCAAAGCCGTCGAACAGACATTGCAGCAACAGTCGATACAGTCGTCCGGACTGCACATGGCGGATTGCTCGGGCCTGTCACCGGGGTCGACCGTCACGGCAACCACACTGAATGCGATACAGCAGCACTTCATCGCCTCGGGAAACGGCCGCTGCTGCAGCCGAAGGCATGTCCGTCACGGGGTTGGTGGGTACCGCCGCCGACAGAGCGACGAATGCCTCGCCAATGGGCTGCTTAGGGTGAAAACAGGGACGCTGAGCACCGTCACGTCGATGGCGGGCAACGTGTCCAGAACATCCGGGGGGCTCCTGACCTTCGCCGTGATCGTCAACAATCCACAGAACGCGTGGTCGGCCACGCTGGCCATCAATGCCTTCATGACGAAACTTCCCGAACTGTAGGCGCACTGATGGCATATTCGTCGATTCTCAAACACATGCTTGGTGAAGTGAGGGCATGTCTGGAGGCGGAGGGCATCACCCGCCAGTCCAGGAAGTTTCTTGAGCACGGACACCATCCTGCAGGGCAGGACAGCCCCCTGGTGATGGTTGCCTGTTCAGGGGGTAGGGATTCAATCGCGCTTGCATCGCTGGCGCATACGGTTTGCGGGATGTTGGGCGTGCGCTGCGGCGCAGTGGTGATTGACCACGGCCTGTTCGAAGCTTCCGCCCCATTGACGCGCACGGTGGTGGAACGGTGCCATGGCATGGGACTGTCACCGGTGGTCGATCGCAGAATCCAGGTGCTGCCCGGAGGCAAGGGCGTTGAAGCCGCGGCCCGTGAAGCCAGATATTCGGCCATCTGCGACACCGCCCGTAAAGAGCAAGCCGCACTGGTGCTGTTGGCGCATACCGCCGACGATCAGGCCGAAACGGTGCTGATGGGATTATTGCGCGGTGGAGGACTGAGTGCGCTCGCAGGCATGCCACGAAGCATGAATCGGGACGGTGTTCGTTTCGCCAGACCTCTCCTCGATTGCACTCGTCGACAGACAACCCAGGCATGCAGGGATCTGCACCTTGAGTGGTGGGACGACCCCAGCAATGGTGAAGGGGTCGGTACGCGGCTGAGTGCCGAGTATCCCTTGCGATCCCGGGTACGTCACGACCTGATTCCGATGATCGAAGAATTCTGGGGGAGCGACATCGTCACCCAGCTTGCCGTCGGGGCGAAATCCGCTCGATGCGACCAGGACTATCTCGAGAGACGCGTGGACGAGCTCATGGACGCCGTGGTCACCCTGCACGAGGGAACGGCAATCGGTGAAGCATCACCGTTTGAAGATGCTTCGACAGGCGAGGTCGCGCTTTCCGTCGATGCGAAGGCCCTGGAGAGGGAACATCGAGCCATTCGTTTGAGAATTCTCTCGCGCAGCCTTGAAAGTCTTGGCTTGGCGCCGGCTCGTCGACACGTCGAGGCAATGGATAATCTCATCGTCAAGTGGCACGGCCAAGGTCCAATCGTGATAAATGGTGGATATTCCGCGTTGCGGCGAGGGCACGTCATTCTCATATGCAAAGATGGTGGGCATGCAAATTGCTGATATTCAATCGGATATTGACCACGAGTTGGTTTCTAAGGATCAAATCGACGCGAAGATCAAATCGGTAGCCAAACAAGTAAGTATTGATTACGCAGACAATCCGCCGCTGCTGGTGGCCGTGCTCAAGGGGGCGGTGAATACGCTGACGGCCTTCTCACAGGCCCTGAGCATTCCCGTGCAGATGGATTTCATGAGTCTGTCGAGCTATGGCAACGGGACGGAAAGCACTGGAACCATTACGGTTCGCCAGGATTTGAGTGTCGATGTTCGCGGCAGGCACATTCTGATAGTCGAGGATATTGTTGATTCAGGCCGTACATTACAGTGGCTTATGGGTGAGCTGAGAGACAGAGGAGCGGCTTCGGTGGAGGTTTTCGCCTTATTGGAGAAACCTGCACGTCGTGAAGTCGAATTTGATGTGAAATACCGGGGTTTCGAGATTCCGGATGAATTCGTCGTCGGTTTTGGTTTGGATTACCGCGAGGAATACAGGAATCTTGATTCCATCGCGGTGCTCAAACCACAGGTGTATCAAGGAGAACATGCATGAGCTATCCTCAAGGGCCGCAGCAGAGGCCGCCGGCAGGTAACGGCGGAAATCGGCCGGGGAACGGCAACAATCCCTTCAATAATCCGGGTCATAATGACAATGGTCAGAACGGCAAAGGGCCGAATCAGCCCAACCGTCCGCTGTGGCAGATGCCACTGCTCTGGCTGGTCGTGCTTGGGCTGCTGTTCGCGGTGGCGCTGCAGTTGTTCTCCATGGGCGGTCCGAAAACCATCGACACCAAAGACGGCTTTGACCTGCTGAGCAAAGGTGAGGCCACCTACGCCCAGATCACCGAAGGCAAGCAGCTTGTCACGCTGAAGCTCAAGGATGATTTCGTCAAGACGGACCCCAGCACCAACAAAACCGAGAACATGGGCAAGAACGTGCAGTTCTACTATGTCTTCGCCCAGGGTGGCCAGGTCGTGCAGGCAATCGACAAGGCCGATCCCAAGGATGGCTTCAACTCGGTGGTGCCTCAGACCAGCATCTGGTCGAGCCTGCTGGTGAGCCTCCTGCCCCTGCTGATCATCATGGGCATCTTCTGGTTCTTCATGAGCCGCATGCAGGGCAGCGGTGGTGGATTGTTCGGCATGGGCGGCAAGAAGAATTCAGGCAAACTGCTCGACGGCAAGACCCCGAAGACCAAATTCGCGGATGTCGCCGGTGAGGCCGCCGCGGTCGAGGAGGTCGAGGAGATCAAGGACTTCCTGAAAGACCCTTCGAAGTACAAGGCCCTGGGCGCTCGAATTCCGAGGGGTGTGCTGCTGTATGGCCCTCCAGGAACCGGAAAGACCCTGCTGGCCAGGGCCATAGCGGGCGAGGCCGGGGTGCCCTTCTATTCGATGGCAGGCTCCGATTTCGTCGAGATGTTCGTCGGTCTGGGAGCTTCGCGCGTACGCGATCTGTTCGAGGAAGCGAAGAAAACCGCTCCGGCCATCATCTTCATCGACGAGATCGACGCCGTCGGACGCCGCAGAGGCTCAGGCATGGGCGGCGGACACGATGAGCGCGAACAGACCCTGAACCAGCTGCTGGTCGAGATGGACGGATTCGACAACGACACGAACCTGATTATCATCGCAGCCACCAACAGGCCGGACGTTCTGGACCCCGCCTTGCTCAGGCCAGGACGCTTCGACCGTCAGGTCGGCGTCGAAGCTCCCGATCTGGAGGGGCGAGAGGCGATTCTCAAGGTTCACGCCAAAGGCAAGCCCTTTGTGCCCAATGTCGACCTGCATATGGTCGCCGTACGCACACCAGGTTTCACCGGCGCCGATCTGGCGAACGTGTTGAATGAGGCCGCACTGCTGACGGCCCGTTCCGATGCGCAGCTGATCGACAACCGTGCCATCGACGAGGCGATAGACCGCGTTCAGGCGGGACCGCGCCGCAAGTCGAAGGGCATGGCCCTCAAGGAGCTGCGCAACACCGCGTATCACGAAGGCGGGCACGCTTTGGTGGCCGCGGCCCTGCACAACACCGATCCTGTCACGAAGGTGACGATTCTTCCTCGAGGGCGCGCATTGGGCTATACGGCCGTGATGCCGACCGAAGACAGGTACTCGCAGTCGCGCAACGAACTGCTCGACCAGATGGCGTATGCCATGGGCGGCAGGGCAGCGGAGGAAATCGTCTTCCACGACCCGACCACCGGTGCATCGAACGACATCGAAAAAGCCACCAGCATCGCCCGCAAGATGGTCGTCGAATTCGGTTTCTCGACTCGTCTGGGTTCCATCAAATGGGCGGACGATGACGACCAGACCACGGTTATGGATGGTTTGCAACCCCGCAAGTATTCTGACGAGACCGCACGGGTCATCGACAGCGAAGTGCTTGAACTCGTGGAGAATGCGCATACCGAAGCGTGGAATATCATCACCGAGAACAGGTCCGTCCTTGACGACCTCGTCCGCCAGCTGCTGGTCAAGGAAACCCTCAATGAACAGGAGCTCAAGGAGATTTTCAGCAATCTGAAGATGTCTCCTGAGCGCAAGGTCTGGCTGTCCAACGAGCACAGGCCAGACTCCGACCTCCCTCCGGTTGAGATTCCCGAATCGCTTAAACGCGATGCAGGATTGCAGCCGGGAGAGTGATGTCGGCGTAGATTCAAGAATGGATACGATACGGCTGACGGGAATCCAAGCCGACGGCAGCGCTCAGAGCGAAGCCGCCGGTATCGGGTTCCCGTCTTTGCGTGCGGATGTGACGCTCTTCCTCGATCTGCAACAGGCGGCCCGCACCGGAGACATCACCCAGACCGTGGACTATGAGCAGATCGCACGAAGGGTCGCTTCGGCACTGCAGGTGGGAGCACACGAGCTTCTCGAGTCGACCGCGATGGCCGTGGCCGAATCGGTGCTGCTGTCACACAGGGTCGAGCGTGTCGAGGTGACGCTGCATCAGCGTCGTCGTATATCCGCGGTATCCCTTGAGGAAATCTCCGTAACACTTCACCGCAGTCGAAGCCAGACGTCCGATACATCGCAGCCCAGAGTCTCCTCGTTGACAGGAGCGGCCTTCACCAGTGATGAGCGCAGGCATGCCGTTGCCACTGAAAGCCCGGATGACCGGTTCGCCGAGGATGATTCCGAAAGAGGAGAAGGCCGAACCGGCCAGACCGCGATGCCTACTGCCGTGAGACATCAAGCGATTATCGCCATGTCTACGCAGCATATGCGCGATGCCAGTCGATTGTTCCGCATGTCGATTGTGATGTTGGACGGGGTACCGGGCAATCAGGTGCTGGGCATCTCGCCACTGTATGGATTTCGTTCGGAGAAGGATGAGAGGCACTGCAGCGCTGTGGTCATGGTCGACTGTGTAGTGGGCACGGATGAACTCAACGGTGTGCTGCATTCGATAGAACGGTCAGCTCTTAGCTCGGATGCCACCCGGCAGGAAGCACGGCAGGGCATGAGCATGCATCTGCTGAGATATGACGAACATCGATATGTCAGCGCCGAGAATGACGGTGACGAATACTCCCGCAGCTATCCGGAGGTCCGTGAGGCATGGGCTGAACTGGAACGCAGCGCGCAACAGGACGGTTCGGGCTCTCGAACGGCGGAGATGGAATCATCCGGCATCGAAGGCCACAGGCATCATCCGGCCGTCAGTAAACTATCGGACGATTGGATTCTTGGAGGGATGGCATGAAGGCACGTCGCACACCCTGGTGGTACTACCTTGTTGCAGCCCTTCTCGGATTGATCGGTGGGGCGGGTCTGGTGCGTCTGACCGAGAGCAGTCAGCTCAACGTCCTGGGGGCCCCGTGGTTCGTTTCTGCCATGTTGGTGCTGATAGCCCTGGTGGTGCTGTACATGGCATGGCAGGTTCACCTGTATGTCAAAGGCAAACGTCGCGAGATGGACGCTGCCCGCGCCGTGAACACCTTGGTTCTGGCCAAGGCTCTCGGACTTGCCGGTGCAGCGCTGCTCGGATGGTATGGCGGACAGGTGCTCATGAGCCTGTCGCACGCCGAGGCACCCTTCTATGCGGAGATCATCAAGGAATGTCTGTTCGGGGTAGGGGCCGCCCTGGTGGATATGGTGGCCGGCATCGTTTCGGAACGCCTGTGCCAGCTTCCGCCGAATCAGGGACCCGAGCATCCGCGTGTCAAGGCGGCTCGACGCCGCAAGAGCATGGCGAAGGCCGCCAACAAGGAGTGATATCGCTTTACAATGCTGCTGAATGTCGTTTGTGTAGGGATTTCTGTGAGAACAGGGCATATTACTGCATGTGCCCTGACGGTATTTCGCCATTACGTAGGGGCGTAGTTCCTTGAATCATATGAAATCCCTACACAAACAGACCCAGGTACATACTAAGACTCCCCTATAAGGTCACTCGCTGGCCTTAGGAACCCGAATCATGGCTTCCTGAGCCATCGCTGCCACCAGTACGCCGTCACGCGAGTACACCTTGGCCTGGCTCAGCCCGCGCCCGTGTGCGGCCGTCGGAGTGTCCTGAACATACAGATGCCACTGGCTCATGTCGACATCCCGATACCACCACATGGAATGGTCCAGCGAAGCATAGGAAATACCCGGAGTGCTCATACTCAATCCGGCTCGACGCAGCACGGGCTCCATCATGATCTGGTCGCAGCCGAGAGCCAGCATCGCACGATTCATCATCTGCGAGACCTCGGCCTTGCCGTCCGTACGCATCCACACCATTTGCCTGCCGGTATCCTCCGATACCGCATGCTTGTCAACACCGAGAAGAATCGAAGGCGTGACATGGCGAATGTCGAACGGGGACTTGGTCGCGTAATACTGGGCAAATGGTGATTGCTCGGCAAAAGGTGCCATCAGCTCCTTGGCGCTGCGCAGACCTTCCGGGTCCGGAATGCCCTCGGGAATGGGGTCGGCGAACTCGACGCCTACCTGGTCGGGGATCTGGAAACTGGCGATTGCGGTGAGAATCGTGCCGTCGGCCTGGGTCGCATTCACGCGACGAGCCGAGAAGGAGCGGCCATCACGCAGATTCTCGACATCGAACAGCACATCCTGATGGATATCGCCCGCTGCCACGAAATAGCCGTGAATCGAATGGGGGAGACGGCCTTCAGGCACGGTTTTCCCGGCGGCGATCACCGACTGGGCGATCACCTGGCCGCCGTATACGCGCCCGGTAGGAAAATACAGGCTTTCACCATTCACATACGTGTGGCTGCGATAGGCGGATGGTTCGCCGAGTTCCAACACCTTCACCAAACGCTCCAGCGGAGTCTTCGTATCCGTACCTGGCATAATTCCCCTTCAATGTCGCTTCGTCATTGCCCCAAGCGCCCATTCGCGGACGAGGCCCTTGCGTTCTGCTGATTAGTCTAACGGCAGCAGGTAAAAAGCTCTGCAACTTGTGTAACGAATAGGTGCAGATAGGTAAACGCAAGGTGACGGGTCGGCCACATCCCTTCTGGCCGACCCGTCACTGTTGTTGATGATTGCCGATGCTTATCGGCGCAGCTTACGATGCAGACGGTGAGGTTTCGATGCCTCTTCGCCCAAACGGCTGACCTTGTTCTCCTGATAGGCCTGGAAGTTGCCTTCGAACCAGTACCAGTTCGCCGGGTCCTCGTCACTGCCTTCCCAAGCCAGGATATGCGTGCAGATGCGGTCGAGGAACCAGCGGTCGTGGGAGATGACCACGGCGCAGCCGGGGAAGCCGAGCAAGGCGTTCTCCAGACTCTCCAAGGTCTCCACATCGAGGTCGTTGGTGGGTTCGTCCAGCAGCAGAAGGTTGCCGCCCTGTTTCAGGGTCAGCGCCAGGTTCAGACGGTTGCGCTCTCCACCGGAAAGCACTCCTGCCGGTTTCTGCTGGTCGGAGCCCTTGAAGCCGAAGCTCGCCACGTAGGCTCGTGTGGGAACCTCCACGCCGGCGACCTCCATGAAGTCGAGTCCGTCGGAAACGACCTCCCAGAGGGTCTTGTCGGGGTCGATGCCCTCGCGGTTCTGGTCCACGTAGGAGATTTTCACCGTATCGCCGATTTCCAGCTTGCCGCTGGTGACATCCTCAAGTCCGACGATGGTTTTGAAGAGCGTGGACTTGCCGACGCCGTTCGGTCCGATGACGCCGACGATGCCGTTGCGTGGCAGCGTAAAGCTCAAATCGTCGATGAGCACGCGCTCACCGAAGGCCTTGTGAATGTGTTCGGCCTCCAGCACCTTGGAGCCGAGGCGCGGCCCCGGTGGAATCTGCACTTCGGAGAAGTCGAGCTTCTTGTTCTGACGTGCCTCCGTCTCCATCTGTTCGTAGCGTTCCAGACGAGCCTTGTTCTTCGCCTGACGTGCCTTGGGGGAGCTGCGCACCCAGTCCAGTTCGGAGTTGAGACGCTTCGACAGCTTCGCATCCTTCTGGCCCTGGACTTCCAGACGCTTCGCCTTGGTCTCCAGATAGGTGGTGTAGTTGCCCTGATAGGGGTAGAGATGACCGCGGTCCACCTCGCATATCCACTCGGCCACATTGTCCAGGAAGTACCTGTCGTGGGTCACTGCCAGCACGGCGCCCTTATAGGTGTGGAGGAACTGCTCGAGCCACAGGATGGATTCCGCGTCCAAATGGTTGGTGGGCTCGTCGAGCAGCAGCAGGTCGGGAGCTTCGAGCAGGAGCTTGCACAGTGCGACGCGACGACGCTCGCCACCGGAAAGCACGGAGACGGGGGTGTCTGAGTCGGGGCATTGCAACGCGTCCATCGCCTGATCGAGCTGGCTGTCCAGATCCCAGGCGTCGGCTGCGTCAATCTGCTCCTGCAAGGTGCCCATCTCGGCCATCAGCTTGTCGAAGTCGGCATCGGGGTTCGCCATCTCCTCACCGATGGCGTTGAAGCGGCGAATTTTCGCCTTCATCTCTCCGAAGGCCTGCTCGATGTTCTCGCCGACGGTCTTGTCCTCGTCAAGAGGAGGCTCCTGCTGAAGAATCCCCACCGAGTATCCGGGGGAGAGCTGCGCCTCGCCGTTGGAAACGGTATCGAGTCCGGCCATGATTTTCAGCAGTGTCGATTTGCCCATGCCGTTAGGCCCGACCACGCCGATTTTGGCACCCGGGATGAAACTCAGTGTGACGTCGTCGAGGATTACCCGATCGCCGAAAGCCTTGCGTGCTTTGATCATTTGGTAGATGAAGTCAGCCAACTTGTTCCTGCTCTCACATTGCTTGTAGTGTATTGCTCGTTGCTTGATTGCCTTGATTCGTGCACTCACGATTTCCCAATGACAATCCGGTCATATATCCGCTACAGCTTAGCTGAGATACTTGACGGTTTTCTGGTGTTCACGCAGCGCATCTCCTTAGTCCCTGCGCAAGCGGAGGATTGCCGGTCATGGTGTGGCGATTATGGTGTGGCGATTACAGTCTGGCGACCAGAAAACGAGGGCGCCCTGTAAGGTCGGCTCCTGTACGAGCGTGTGTGAACCCCGCTTCCAGGGCGCTGGCACACAATGCCTCAGCCTGGGAGATATCATGCTCCATGACCAGAGCGCCGCCGGGATGCAGGAAGGAGAAGGCTCTGCGAATAATCTCGGTAGGAATGCGCAAACCATCCCTCGAACCGCCGTACAACGCCACGTCGGGGTCCCAGTCGGCAACCTCGGGCTGTTGGGGGACATCGCTTTCAGGAATATAGGGCGGATTGGAGATGACCAGATCGATGGTGCCATTCAATTCCGCAAGCGTGTCCGCATCCGTGGCATCTGCCAGGGTGAGCCGATACCGCTCGGGGGAGATGTCTCCGGAAGCCACGAGAGCGTCGCGGTTTTTCAAGGTCCATACGCTCGCTTCATGGCTCATCTCGACCGCCCAAATCTTGGACCCGGGGATTTCCTTGCCCAGTGACAGACCGATGATTCCGCTGCCCGCGCATAAATCCACGATGCGTGGTGCGGTCACGCCGGCCCCCTGCAGCATATCGATACCTGCCTGCACCACGGTTTCCGTTTCGGGACGCGGGATGAACACCCCGTCACCGACCTGTACGTCGATATATCGAAAGCAGGTGTGACCCACAATGTATTGCAAGGGTTCCCTGCGTATTCGTCTCGAGACTCTGGCTGCCAAGACGGTGAGTTCGCTCCTGACAACGCCGACCGTACGGGGGCTGCCCGTCTGCGCTCGTTCCAGCATCTGCGCGACGGTGAGGTCGAGAATCTCGGCCATGCGCAGGTCCGAGCCCTCTACCGCAAGGCTGTCGGTCACCAGCAATCTGGCATCATGCTCCGGTGTGTCGATTCCCGCGGTCTGCAGGCGATGACGTATATCGCCGAGCAGTGTCGCGACTGGCGTCGCGGTCGTCCATCCGGCATGGTCGCCTTCGTACGAGCGCGTGGGTATATGCGGCACGATACTCACCGCTGCTTTTCGAGTCTTTCCGCTTCGTCGGCTGCGATGTCGGAGTTGATAACCTCCTGCAAATCGCCGTCAAGCACCTGATCGAGGTTGTAGGCCTTGTACCCGGTGCGATGGTCGACGATGCGGTTTTCGGGGAAGTTATAGGTGCGTATACGTTCCGAACGGTCGAGGGAGCGCACCTGTGAGTGGCGCATGTCGGCCGCTTCGGCCGCATCCTGCTCATGCTTCATGGCCAGCAGACGCGATTTCAGCACCCGCAGGGCCGCCTGACGGTTCTGAATCTGCGATTTCTGATCCTGCATGCTGACCACGATTCCCGTGGGAATATGCGTCATGCGCACGGCGGAATAGGTGGTGTTCACGGATTGCCCACCGGGGCCGGAGCTCATGAAGATATCGATTTTCAGGTCCTTGGCGTCGATGTCGATTTCATCATCGTCATCCTCGGCTTCCGGGAACACGATCACGCCAGCCGCCGAAGTCTGGATACGTCCTTGCGATTCGGTTACTGGGATGCGCTGCACGCGGTGCACGCCGCCCTCGTACTTCAGGCTTGCCCACACCCCGTCTTCGGGGGCGACGTTGCCCTTCGCGCGGATGGCGAGCTGAATGTCCTTGATGCCGCCGAGCTCGGTGGTGTTCTCGTTCATCACTTCCGTCGACCAGCCGCGCTTCTCGGTGTATCGCGTATACATGCGCAGCAGGTCGCCCGCGAACAATGCGGCCTCTTCGCCGCCGCTGCCCGCCTTGATTTCCATGATGGTGTTACGCGAGTCATCCGGGTCACGCGGAATCAGCGCGGTGCGAAGTCGCTCGGTGACTTCGGGAAGCCTGGTCTCCAATCGTTTGGCTTCCTCGGCGAAGTCGCTGTCCTCCGAGGCCATCTCCTGAGCGGCTTCAAGATCGTTCATCAAGTGCTGGTACTCGCGGTAGACCGTGACGATGGAACCAAGTTCCGCATGACGGCGACCGAGTTTGCGCATGGCATTCGGATCGGAGGCGACCGCAGGGTCGCTCATCTGCTGTTCGATGCGCTGATACTCACTCAGCGCCGTGGCAGCGGCGGGAAATTGTTCATCGGATGGCACTCTTGACCTCTTATCAATAAAAAATGTACATATGTCGGTATCATGCGGCAATGCTCGTGATACCCAGGAATACTCGTCTGTTACAGCAAATCCGCTTCAAGGATGAATATACAAAAACGCCAGTCCGGTTCCAGACATGTCAGACATGCCCGAACCGAGGCTGGCGTTACACAAGCTACTTGTTCTTCTTACCGTAGCGAGCTTCGAAGCGTGCGACGCGGCCACCCGTGTCGAGAATCTTCTGCTTGCCGGTATAGAAGGGATGGCACTTCGAGCAGACGTCGACGGTCATATGATCGCCTGCTGCAGTGGAGCGCGTAACGAAGCTGTTGCCGCATGAGCACAGCACTTCTACTGCGTGATATTCAGGATGGATACCCTGCTTCATGGTTACTCCTAGGGTTCAAGGGACCCGGGTCGCCATACCCCGATGGCAGACGTGAACCGGAACCTACGAGATTATACGTCCCGGTCCGGATTTGCGCCTGAGGCTCATACCGGGGGCGTCGATTCAGGGCGAGGCTGCCGGGATAGCCGAACAGGCTCATCGCACCAGGCTCTTGGCGTGTTGATGCGTGCGTATACATGCGTGTCGGCATAACCGGTCATCCGTCAGGACCCATGTCTGGCAGGTGTCTATACAATGAGTATAGATTCGATGCACTTCAGGCAAAGAACCGCTGACTCAAGACAAGGACGTCTTCGCGCAGGCGGATCTTCACCCTGTTGTTTCTGAAAGGAATCAAGCATGACAGTTGACCGGCAACACGATTCTGCGGCCTATGAGTTCGGCGGCACCAAGCATCTGCACTTCCTGGAAGCCGTTCGAAAGGACCTTTGGGATTTCGGTCGTCGCTTTCCGGCCCCACAGGGTGGCTCGTACTGTTTGGACACCCTTGGAAACCCTGTTCCCGCGCAGGGAATACACACCTGGATATCCAGCCGGATGCTCCATGTGTATGCACTTGGCGAAATAGCCGGGCATCAAGGCAGTGAGAGACTTGTCGACTGCGCACTTGCCGGGCTGGCCGGCATACTCCATGACGATGAACACGGCGGATGGTATTCGTCAATCAACGCTGACGGCACGCCACAAGCCGACAAAGTCTGCTACGCACACGCTTTCGTGATGCTGGCAGCCACATCGGCGACGCTGACATGCCATGCAGGTGCTCGGGATGTGCTCGACGAATCAGTCGACGTATTCATGGAACGGTTCTGGGACGACGATGAAGGGCTGGCCGTCGATACCTGGAATGCGGACTTCACCCAACTGGATACTTATCGTGGGCTTAACGCGAATATGCACACCGTCGAAGCGTTTCTGGCGCTCGCGGATGTCTTGCATCAGGAGGAATGGCGTGAACGAGCGGGAAGAATCGTCGCCAGGGTCTTGCCTTGGGCGGAAAGGAACCATTGGCGGATTCCCGAACATTTCAACAAGGATTGGGAAGCTCTGCTGGAATTCAATGACGACAGGAAGGACGATCAGTTCAAACCCTATGGGGCAACTCCGGGGCATGGCATCGAATGGTCGAGGCTCATCGCGCAATACGCCTTGAGCAGTTTGAGCATCGCCGACACCACCCGACGGCATCTGATAGCCAGCGCGACGAATCTCTTCAATAGGGCGGTCCTTGACGGCTGGGCGAGTGCGGAGGGCAAACATCCCGGGTTGAGCTACACCACTGATTGGGAAGGCGTCACCGTGGTGGGCGACCGCATGCATTGGACGCTGGCCGAGGGTGTCAACGCTGCGGCCACGCTGTACGCCGCCACGGGGGACGAGCGCTACGCGCAGTGGTATCAATGCTTCTGGAACTATATCGACGAGTTTGTGATGGACCACACCCACGGCTCCTGGTTCCACCAACTGGATGCGCAGAATACCGTAATCGGTACCGTCTGGCCAGGCAAACCCGACCTGTATCATGCTCTTCAGGCGACGTTCATACCGCAACTCAGTCCCGCATTGTCGGTGCTGCCAGCGCTGAAATCGCAACTGGAAGAGATGGCATGGTAGATAATGTCCCGCTGTAAGGGGCATCCCGTCACTGCCGGTGTGTGCTCGAACGGAATCAAGGCATGTGCACGCACCGACAGTGAGGCTCTGTTACTGCTGAACCGGTTGTCCGCTGTATATCTCGAAACCTGCGGAAACCGGTATGTTCTCACCGGTGATCGGCGCGGATTCATCCGATGCCAGGAAAAACATGGTTCTCGCAACATCGTCCGGTTCGACCAATCTGCCGAGAGGGCTGGCCTGGGCGAATTCATCGATAACCGATTCCGGATTGCTTTTGAACATCGGCGTCAGCGTCGGTCCGGGATTCACGTTGTTCACCCGGATGCCGTATTTCCCGTAATCGAGAGCCATGGCGCGCACCAGATTGACGACGGCACCTTTCGCAGCGTTGTAGACGGCCATGTTGTAATCGCCCTGAAGACCGGAGATGGATGCGGTGTTGACGATGGTCCCCGACTTTCGCTCAATCATGGCCGGTACGAAAGCCTTGGTAGTCAGGAAGATTGATTTCACGTCGGTGGCCATGACTCTATCCCAGGTGCTTTCATCGAGTTCATGCACCGCACCTTTGGCGAAGATGCCGGCGTTGTTGATGACGCTGTCGACGTGCCCGAACTGCTGATAGGCGGCTTCTGCCAGGCTGTTCACGGAATCGGCGTCGGAAACGTCACATTGGTGGAACGCCATCCGGTCCGCACCGTACTGCGTTGACAGCTGCATGTGCACATCCTGCCCCAGCGTGTCATTGAAATCAGCCATCACGACGTTCCATCCCCTGGATAGGAACAGCTGTGAAGCGCTCAACCCGATACCCGATACTCCGCCGGTGATTACGACTGTGTTGCTCATGTTCTGCCTCCGTCGATTTGCGTTACCACCATCGTAGTGCCGGACCAGGAGAGTTTGACCGGAAGGCAGATTGATGAACATTGACGCGTGCCGGTACGCCTGTGGGTGATATGGCGCTCTTTGGATGGTTAGACTTGGAGCATGGCGCGTGGTCGTTTAGGGGTTAAGGTCTGCTGTGTGATTGGAGCGGTTGCGGTTGTCGCTGCAGTCGCTTTTTTCGTCATGCGCCAGATGGGGGTGGCATGGCTCCAACCGCCGTTGGATTTGTCATCCACGAAGGTCGAGATATCCCAATCCGACCTGTTCACCCCGGATGTGCTGCGCAAAGGTGCGACGCATGTCGAGAATGATATGTCCTCCATGCGCGGCTGTGCCATTGAACGGATTTCGTACGCTGAGCCCGGAACTGTGGGTGAACATGGTTCGAACAAATACGGCACGTCGGTTACTTTCGAGATGGCGTATACCTGCAACACCTTCAATACGCAAAGGACGGCGATGCCTTCCAGCGGTTCATACGAATACCTTCTTCAATATGCTCCAGACAAGTCCGTGGACGGCACAGGCTGGGTGACGGTATCGCACGGCAATGGGTGAGAGACGAGGTATTCAAAGATGTATAGGGGTGCTGCGGAATCAACACATCGTGCCGTGGCTGCCTTGTTTCGCTGTCGTGCGTTCCTTGATAAGGCTGGAAACGAAAAAACCGCGGTCGCTGATGTGCGGCCACGGTTCGTGGTGGGGCCTCAGGGGCTTGAACCCTGGACCGAACGATTATGAGTCGTTTGCTCTAACCGACTGAGCTAAGGCCCCGATTGGCATGAAACCAACTTAGCTATGTTAGCAAAGCCTACTCACCGCGCAAGCGCGGGTCGTGGTGGAGGGTGGGTTCATGCCGGAATCTCATGGCACGGGGATGGTTGTTCTGGAGGAACCAGCCATCCCCGGTATGCTCAGTCGCTGATGCCGCGTACCGCGCGACCCGAGGCGAACTTATCGAGTGCGCCCGTCTTGGCGATGGCCAGATAGAGGTACCAGCTCATCACGCCGCCGATGAGTATGCCGCCTATGATTTCGCAGGTCATGTGGATGATGCCACGCGGGCTGATGAGCGCGACGCCCTGATATTGGAAGAACAGCAGGTAGAAGCCGTATTCGATGGCGACCAGGAATCCGGACAGCATGGTGATGCTCAGCGTCCAACGTCGATAGAGGAATATCGCGAATGCGATTTCGGCACTCAATCCTTGCAAGGCCCCCGAAAGGAAGACGAATCCGAATGAGAACTGGTTCCCGAGAAGCATTTCTACGGCGCTGCCCACCAGATTGACGAATATCGCGGCGCCCGGCTTGCGAATAATCAACAGGGCCAACGGGCCGGAGAAATACCAGACCGCGTGGAATATGCTGCCCAGGCCTGGAAGTATGGCGGCAAGCATGGGGAACAGCCATGCGGAAACATAGTTGAATCCCCAGAACACCAGTCCGCAGGCCACTCCTATCGCAGATGAAACCGCTATGTCCATTGGTCTCCATTGCAGGGAACCGGATGGTCTGGAATATGGGTGTTGAGATTTGGTTATGGTCATAGAGGTGCTCCTCGTGCTGTTTGCGCACAGTATTGTCTTGTTGGCGGCGCTGCCGGTATCCGACGGACGCATAAGCATGTTGTCGGTGACGGTGCCTGACGCTCCTTGACCTGCGCAAACGGGCGGGAGCGCCGAGCAACACTGTATCAGCGCCGTATCGTTTGCCTGTATGCGGTGCTTACTGTCGACAAGAGTTGTTGTAAGGACATTGTTGTAGAGACATGGTGTAAAGACACCGCTGTTCGACGGATACCATGCTTTCGGAACCATGTTTCCCCGAGCCGTTCCACACGCCTTCTTCGCAAACCCCCAGGACGATGGCACAATAGTGAGCGAGGAAAGCTTGGCATGGATGATTCTTATGGCTTCATGAGGTGCCGTGTATTGAACTACGAGCCTGGTGTGGAACTCTTCCACCGAAAAGGCGACAATTGACGGAGGAAGGCATGGACTCAGCGGTTGAGCGGTTCTGAGGACATGTTTCGAGGACACGTTGAGAACCGCATGAGACAATGGTGCTTTCGGCGACTAGCAGAGGAATGGCGGCAGTACAACATATGACAGGTGACGAGTCCGAACGGGTGCGTGCATTGAGCCCAGAGACGTTGGCATTGGCCACGAAGCTGGTTAAGCGCGGAGAGGTTGTCGTTATTCCGACCGATACCGTATACGGCATCGCATGCGACCCTTTCAGCGAGCAGGCAATAGAGAAGATATTCCAGGCGAAGCGGCGTCCGCATACCAAAGCGCTGCAGGTGCTGTTGCCATCGGTGGAGTCGATCGCGGAGCTGTCTCTGAAACTTCCCACACCGCTTGAAGTGCTTGCCGAAGCCTTTCTCCCGGGCGCGTTTTCTCCTATCTGTGAGGCTCAGGAGGAATGCGGACTTGCCACGGTGCATGAAGACGGGGCATTGCGCACGCAGGGTGTGCGAGTCCCCGATTCCGAAGCATCCAGACGAGTGTTGCAGGCGACCGGTCCCGTCGCTGCTTCCAGCGCGAACATATCAGGTATGCCCAGTGCACAGACGGCCCAGGAGGCGTATGCGCAACTGGGGGATTCGGTGGCTTTGTATGTTGATGCTGGTCCGACACCCGGTCCGGTTGCGTCGACGGTGGTGGAAGCCGATTGCGCGGGGGAGGACGGCATCAGAATACTGCGCGTCGGCGTGATTCCCGAAACGGCTGTACGCAAGGTCTTGCATGACAACACCGGTCTGGGCGATGCGATGCCCTGTCATACCGAAGAAACAGGGAACGCAAGGGCATGAGGGTATATCTGTTTATCGCCGCCATAGCGGGTGGAGCCACTTGGCTGGTCACCCCGCTGATTCGACATGTGGCGATTCGCATCGGTGCTGTGGGAGAGGTGCGTTCGAGGGACGTCCACACGGTGCCGACGCCACGTATGGGCGGAGTGGCGATGATGGTCGGTTATGTCGTAGCCATGCTCTTCGCCAGCCACTTGCCCTTTATCTCGGGGTTATTCGCGGCTAGTAACCAGGCGTGGGTAATTCTCGGAGGTGCGGTGCTGATTTGTCTGCTTGGCGTTGCAGACGATTTGTGGGATTTGGATTGGATGCTGAAGCTTGGCGGTCAGCTGCTCATATCGGTTCTGGTGTCTTGGGGAGGTGTGCAAATCATCTCCTTGCCCCTCGGCTCCCTGGTAACGGCTTCCCCGAGCCTGTCGATGGCGATTACCGCCTTTCTTATCGTCGCTTCAATCAACGCCGTCAACTTCGTCGACGGTCTGGATGGTCTCGCATCCGGTATCGTCGCCATCGGCGGCATCGCCTTCGCCGTATATTCGTACATCATCGCGAGAACTTCTCCGAGCTATGCCTCCATGGCCACACTCATCGACGTGGCGTTGGTCGGTATCTGCGTGGGCTTCATCCTGCACAACTGGCATCCGGCGAAGCTCTTTATGGGAGACTCGGGTTCGATGCTGCTCGGGTATCTCATCACCTGTGCTTCCATTGTGATGACCGGACGACTCGACCCGGTTTCCATCCACACGAGCATCTATCTGCCGGTGTTCATGCCCATACTGTTGCCTATCCTGGTGCTGTTCCTCCCTGTTCTCGACATGCTGCTCGCTGTGGTCCGCAGGGTGAGCCATGGGCAATCGCCGATGCATCCCGACAGGATGCATCTTCACCATCGCATGCTGAAAATCGGCCACTCGGTGCAGTCCGCAGTGCTCATTCTGTGGGGGTGGGCCGCCCTGATAGCCTTCGGGTCGATTATGATTCTCTTCTTCGAAGCGGAATATGTGGCCATAGGGTTCGTCATTGCCTGCATCGCACTGACCGTCGTCACCTTGTATCCCTACTATCGCAGGCGCATTCCGGAGATACGAGCCGAGAACGCGGCTTTGGCGGCTGCAAAGCGTCGAGAACATGCTCATCATGCCCAATCCCAGGAAGCCAAAGTCGAAATCGATGCTTCGATGGCGGCAAGGCAAACTCGGAACGAAGAGGGGCATGTGGGTTCCGTGACGTGGGATTCACGACAGCCGGATTCGCTAACGTCGGATTCACCAGGTCGGGATGCGACGTCGCATCGCCATGCCCGTGACGATTTCGATGACGACGCCCGTCACGGCAACCACGACGATACCGTGAAGCAGGACTGACAAAGAGCCCTAAAGCCCTGGAACAAAGCCATTCAGCCGATGGCGTGTCGACACGTCAATAACCGACTATAGAGTGGCTCTATGGAAACTTTTACTGCGAAAAATTCCGATTCCCCATATTCCCCAGTCCCGCCAATGTTCGAGAAGCTCGGTTTGGCATATGATGACGTGTTGCTGCTTCCCAATGAATCAGACGTCATCCCCTCGGAGGTCGACACCACCTCTCGTCTGACCAGGGACATCACGGTCAAGTCCCCGGTGCTTTCAGCCGCCATGGATACCGTGACCGAAGCCCAGATGGCGATTGCCATGGCACGCAATGGGGGCATTGGCGTGCTGCATCGCAATCTCAGCATCGAAGACCAGGCCAACCAGGTCGATGTGGTCAAGCGCAGCGAATCGGGTATGATTTCGGATCCGCTCACCGTCACGCCGGACGCCACGCTTACCGATTTGGACAAGCTGTGCGCCGCGTACCACGTTTCAGGACTCCCTGTCGTCGACAACGACGACCGTCTGGTGGGCATCATCACGAACCGTGACATGCGCTTCGTGAATGCCGAGGACTATGACCGTCTCAAGGTTCGCGACATCATGACCAAAGAGGGATTGATCACCGGACCTGCCAACATCTCCAAAGAGGACGCGCACAAACTTCTGGCTCAGAATAAGGTCGAGAAGCTTCCGCTGGTCGATGACAACGGCAAACTCGCCGGTCTGATCACCGTCAAGGATTTCGTCAAGACCGAGCAATACCCGGACGCCACCAAGGACGATCAGGGTAGGTTGCGCGTCGCCGCAGGCGTCGGTTTCTTCGGTGATGCATGGCAGCGTATTACGGCGCTGGCCGATGCCGGTGTCGATGTGCTGGTGGTCGATACCGCCCACGGCCATGCCAAACTGATGCTCGATATGATTAAGCGCATCAAGGCCGATCACGCCTTCGACGGTGTGCAGATTATGGGTGGCAACATCGCGACGCGCGAAGGCGCCCAGGCGCTTATTGATGCCGGTGTCGATGCGGTCAAGGTCGGCGTAGGCCCGGGTTCCATATGCACGACCCGCGTGGTCGCCGGTGTAGGTGTGCCTCAGCTTACTGCGGTCTACGATTCCAGCCTGGCCTGCCGCGCAGCAGGCATTCCTCTGGTCGCAGACGGTGGCATTCACTACTCGGGCGATATCGCCAAGGCGCTCGTCGCTGGTGCCGATACCGTGATGCTCGGTGGTCTGCTGGCAGGAACCGATGAAGCCCCGGGAGAGAAGGTGCTCCTGCATGGCAAGCAGTACAAGGTCTACCGCGGCATGGGTTCGCTCGGCGCCATGGCTCCACGAGGAAAGAAGAGCTATTCGAAGGACCGGTACTTCCAGGCCGATGTGACCAGCAATGACAAGGTCATCCCGGAGGGTGTCGAAGGCGAAGTGCCATATCGCGGTCCTCTGAACTATGTGCTGTATGAACTCGTCGGTGGTCTGCACCAGACGATGTTCTACACGGGCGCACGCACCATTGATGAACTCAAGGCCAAGGGACGCTTCATCCGCATCACCGATGCAGGTCTGCGCGAATCCCACCCCCATGACATCGTCATGACCAAGGAAGCCCCGAATTACACCGGTTTCCATGACTGATCGCCGCTGATGTCGGCAATAGCGGTCTGATGCGAAGCAACGAAGGTGTGCATACCCACGCAGGGTGCGCTGAATTCAGCGCAGTCGGCATGCGGGCATGCACACTTTCGTATATTCGGAGCAACGCCTCCAAGGTTGTGGTCGGTATCTGACGGTGTGGTCGGTGCTCGGGGGTAGGTTGAAGAGTTCGGCGGACGGACGTGTCGTCCAGGCAGCGCACCCTGACCACGGTTGCGGCTTGGCGGTAATGTATTGAGGAATCAAGGAAAGGTGCACCTGCTTATGTCCAATTCAGAGGATCTGACGCTCAGCGCGGAGGACTCAAGGCTTATTTGGATCGACTGCGAGATGACGGGTCTGGATATTTTCCACGACGAGCTGTGCGAAGTGTCGGTCGTGCCCACGGACTTCAACATGAAGGTGCTGGATTCGGGCATCGATCTGGTCATCAAACCATCCGACGAATCGCTTGCCCAGATGAACGACTTCGTGCGTCACATGCACACCTCATCGGGTCTGGTCGAAGAGATGAAGCAGGGTCTTGCCCTGGCTGAGGCGCAGCGTCAGGTCATCGAGTACGTCACCCCCTTCCTGCCCAAAACCGGCAAGGCGCATCTGGCGGGAAACTCGGTCGGTTCGGACAAAAAATTCCTGGACCGTTTTATGCCTGACCTGATGGCGAAGCTGCATTACCGCGTGATTGACGTGAGCACCCTCAAGGAGCTGTCGCGTCGCTGGTATCCTGCGGTGTACAGCAATAAGCCCGAAAAGCATGGCGGTCATCGCGCATTGGCGGACATCATCGAGTCCATTGACGAGCTTCGCTATTACCGCGAGGCATTTTTCGCGCCGACGCCAGGTCCCGATGACCAGAAATCCAAAGACATCGCCGCTCAGGTCGAATCCACAAGCCTCCTGCGCAGCTATGAGGCAGAGGGAGCGCCCGTCGAAGACGCCTCGACCCCTGAAAAAATCGATTACTAATTGCGAATCCCTACACAAACGGGATATCGCCGACAACGGTCCCGCGGAATTCCGGGCTTCTCGCAATGAGCCCAGTCGTTTCTGCAGGGATATGAAAGTATGTACGTCACTCGTGGCACGATATGGGCATGCGGCAATCAGAAGCGTTGACCATTCTCAAGGCAGGAGCCAATGTGTTCCTTACCGGTGCCCCGGGTGCCGGCAAGACCTACGTGTTGAACGAATTCATCAGCGGTGCGAGGCGTTCCGACGCTGATGTGGCTGTGACCGCATCTACAGGCATCGCCTCCACGCATATCAACGGACAGACCATCCACTCATGGAGCGGACTGGGCGTGGCGACCTGTTTGAGTGAACAGCTGCTCAAACGGATACGTACCAGGCGCAAGAGGCAGATATCTGGAACCGACGTGCTTGTCATCGATGAGGTCTCGATGATGCATGCGTGGCTGTTCGACATGGTCGATGAGGTTTGCAGGAGCATACGGCACAGTCCCGAGCCCTTTGGCGGCCTGCAAGTGGTGCTTTCGGGTGATTTCTTCCAGCTGCCCCCGGTCAGCCGCTCAGGGCGCAACACCGATATGCTGATGCCCAGCGAGGAGTTCGAACGTTCCAGGCAGCGGTATGTCGAGGCAGGCAAGGACCCGGAGGGCTTCATCACGGAATCCCTGGTCTGGGATGCGCTGAACCCCGTTATCTGCTATCTCACCGAGCAGCACCGTCAGGATGACGGACAGCTGCTCACCGTGCTTACCGACATCAGGGAGGGTTCGGTCAGTCAGGAGGACCATGACGTTCTGGCCTCTCGCCTGGGCAAGACACCCGCCGAGGATGAGGTATCGGTTAATCTCTTCCCCGTCAATCGGCAGGCCGACAGTCTCAACGACCTGAGACTCTCGCAGATAGCGGACACGCCTCACCAATACCATGCCGAATCGGCCGGTTCCGCTCAGCTGGTCGAACGACTGAAGAAGAACATGCTCGCACCCGAGCAGTTGACGTTGAAAACAGGTGCCGCAGTGATGGCTCTGCGCAATGACCAGGACCACCAGTATGTCAACGGTTCGATAGGCAAAGTGAGAGGCTTCGTCCAGGAAAACAAGGGTGGTTGGCCGATTGTCGAGTTCGAGAACGGCAATATCGTCACGATGAAGCCGGCATCCTGGGAAATGATGGATGGAGATCAGGTGCTTGCCTCGGTGAATCAGGTGCCGCTGAGATGTGCCTGGGCCATCACAATCCACAAATCACAGGGCATGACGCTTGACCGTGCGGTTATGGATTTGCGCAGAACCTTCGCTCCCGGCATGGGCTATGTGGCTCTATCTCGTGTGGAGGCGCTCGACGGGCTGTATCTCAGAGGCATCAACGAGCACGCATTCATGGTTTCTCCCGACGCTGTCTATCTTGATTCCAGGCTTCGTGATGATTCGCGTGCCGCATGCGCGAGACTCGCGGGGGAGGGAAGCGCGTCGTTCAGCAAAGTTGCCCTGGAGCAACAGGAGGACGAATTCACCCAGGGTGACCTGTTCTAGCGTCCGCACACAGGACTTCCGTCCTTGAGCACGGTCCGAGATGGCTCCCCCGCTGCTGACAGTGCAGCATTGCCGCCGTGAGGGGAGGGTGGAGTCGGACACAGCGTTGCGTCACACGAACACAGCGTGGTTGCGAACACTGTGTAGACCAACACTGTGTAGACCAACACCGTGGCGTGAACACGGACCAGGACGCCAGAGAACGTGGATACGAGGGTCGTCAGACCCGCGATGTCCTTTTGGATGAATAATCTTGGGAGCCATGACTGCCAAAGCTTTGCATATGTCCACGCTGTTCCTGAGAACACTGCGTGAAGACCCCGCCGATGCCGATGTTGATTCCGCCAGACTGCTCCAGCGTGCTGGTTATATCCGAAAGACCGCACCCGGAATTTTTACCTGGCTCCCACTCGGCCTGCGCGTCCTGAACAAGGTCGAGGCCATCATCCGCGAGGAGATCAACAGCTTCGGCGCCCAGGAAGTGCACTTTCCCGCGCTCTTGCCGAAGGACCCCTATGAACGTACGCACCGTTGGGAAGAGTATGGAGACAACATCTTCCGTCTGAAGGACAGGCATGGTGCGGATTACCTTCTGGCACCCACGCACGAGGAAATGTTCACGCTCCTCGTCAAGGACATGTATTCGTCATACAAGGATTTGCCGCTGACCCTCTATCAGATTCAGACCAAGTACCGTGACGAATTCCGTCCACGCGCAGGTCTTGTTCGCGGTCGTGGTTTCGTGATGAAGGACGCCTACTCCTTCACGGTGGACGCCGACGGACTCAAAGCGGCGTATCAGGACGAACGCGATGCCTATGAACGTATCTTCAAGCGTCTGGGCGTGCAGTATGTGATCGTGCATGCGGTTTCGGGACCTATGGGGGGTTCCGAGTCCGAGGAGTTTCTTGCGCCCCTCGCCATCGGTGAGGACACCTTCGCGCTTGCGCCTTCAGGCAAGGCATGGAACGTCGAGGCACTCACCACCCCTGTAGTTCCTGATGAGGATTTCTCCGCCGTTCCCGATATGGTGCAACTGCACACCCCTGACTCGACCACGATAGAAAGCCTTGTCGACCAGGCGAACGCCTTGCATCCCAAAGCTGACGGCACGGCATGGACCGCTGCCGACACTCTGAAGAATCTCATCGTGACCGTCAGGCATCCTGCCGATGACGAGCACGACGAGCCGTGGCGAGAGCTGGTTGCCATCGCGCTTCCCGGCGACCGTCAGGTCGACATGAAGCGCATCGAGGCCCAGTTCGCACCCGCCGAAGTCGAGGAGTCCACGGCGGAGGACCTCGCAGGCCATCCCGAATTGGTGAAGGGTTACATCGGGCCCAAGGTGCTTGGTCCGCAAGCCGAGGAAGCGGGCATCAAGAATCCGATTCGCTACTTCGTGGATGCGCATGTGGCACGCGGCAGTGCGTGGATAACCGGTGCTGATGTCGAGGGCGAGCATCTCTTCAATGCGGTCTATACCAGGGATTTCGGATGTTCCCAGCGCATAGAGGCCGTCGAGGTTCGTCACGGCGATATGAGCCCTGACGGTTCGGGGCCTCTGAGCTTCGAGCGTGGTGTGGAGATAGGCCAGGTATTCCAGCTGGGTCTGAAATATTCCAATGCTCTGGATCTCAAGGTTCTGGACCAGAACGGGAAAACCGTTCCTGTATGGATGGGCAGCTATGGCATCGGTGTGTCGAGGGTGCTTGCCTGCATCGCCGAATTCCATCATGACGAGCATGGTCTGGACTGGCCTTTGGCTGTCGCTCCGGCCCAGGTGCATGTGATGGCAACCGGCAAGGATTCACAGGCATTCGAAGCCGCCGCCAAGTTGGTGGATGCACTTGAACGGCAGAACGTGGAGGTCATCTATGACGACCGACTCAAGGTTTCGCCCGGCGTGAAGTTCAAGGATGCGGAGTTGATCGGCGTTCCCCTGATTGCGGTTGCGGGAAGGGATACCGTGAACAACGGCACCATCGAGATTCGTCGTCGTGATGGCTCGCATTCGCAGGCGGTGCCTGTGGATGACGCTGCCGATGAGGTGTTGAAGCGTCTAGCGGCTATGCGAGAGGCTGAGTAGCACCCGCATTCGTAGTAACTGCGCACAACGGCACGGCCAGCTGGGCATATGGCCCGCTGGCCGTGCCGTTGTGCACGGTTTTGGGTGAATTCTCAGATAACTGCATCACAAGACAGATGTTTCTGCAAAATTCTCGGGAATGCTGTCCTTATGATGCAGTTATCGTATGGGGCCTGTACACGCCAATCCACGGAGAGCCGGTACCACTCGCGTTGATCATTCGTGATGCCCTGCTGTTTCGCTCCGGTGATACTGCCTGCGTTGCCGCTTGGTGAGTGTATGACGCTGCTGCGGCACCGGAGATTGTGGATAATGTGGCATCCGACCACATTGCTAGCGGACCATGTGCCTCGATGAAGCGAGGGGCGACAATGATGTCTACCGTCGGAATCGGTCAAGCGTCCATCTTATATGCGGCATGAATTCTGCCCGGATTCGACTCTGCTCTGTCCGGGAACTGACAGGATACGGTTCGGACGGTCCACATCGTCGGTGAGGAGAGAGCCATGGGTATTCAGCAAGGGTTGGTAACGATAACCGGATATGTTGCCAAGGAACCGCGCAGGGTGGGAGATCCTGGTCGCACGCCGTTGTGCGTCATGCGATTGGCCTCCACTCGCTCGTATTATGATGCCAAGTCGCAGCTTTGGAAGGAGCTGCCGACCACATGGATATCGGTCAAAGCGCATCGTTCTTTGGCGAATAACGTACTGGCCTCCGTTCACAAGGGTGACCCCGTCATTGTGACGGGAACCTTAGGAATGGACGAATGGAGTAAAGACGGCCAGCCGCAGTCCTCGCTGGTCATCGAGGCCAATGCCATAGGCCATGATCTTTCCCTGGGGTCGACGAGCTTTTCCAAACTCGGGAATCGTTCGGAGAGTACCTCGGCCTTGCGCGCCCCCGAGGATGATGCATCCTCGGGGGCGCGGTCCGAGACCGGCCTTGCGTTTCCGTCGAGGACTCGGGTCTCGCAGGAAACAGGAATCCGCGAAGATGCCGATGACGTGGTGTTCTGACGTAGCGGGCCGTTCATCCATCAACAGCGACGGATGAACGGCCCATGTCAAAACGCGAGGTTCGATGAACGTAGCGGGATGATGTAACGACTGCGGAATCTTCCCGTTCGCCACCATTCATCGCATTACCAGATACGCACTCTGGAATCCGGTGCGAGCCACATCTCATCCCCGTCCTTCACCGAAAAGGCTTCGTGGAAGAGATCGACATTGCGCACGATGCCGTTCGTTCTGAACTCGGCAGGGGAGTGTGGGTCGATTTGCAGGTACTGTTCCGCCAGTTGGTCACGCAGCTTGGTTCTCCAGATCGAAGCATAAGCGATGAAGAAACGCTGAACACCGGTGAAGCCGTCGATTTCCGGTGCGTTGACGAGAGAATCTCGGATGGCCTGCGCACTGCCGTCCTTGCTGCGACCAGCCGCCGCATCAAGGGCGAATGCATAGGCTTTCAGGGAGATGTTCACGCCGCCCAGATCGCCGATGTTCTCGCCGATGGTCAGGGCACCATTGACATGAGGAGCCTTGGTGGGGTCGTCGGCGTACAACTCGGCCAACTGTGCGGGTACGAAGGTGTTGTACTGGTCGATGAGAGCAGTCGTGCGTTCTTCGAAGTTCTTGCGATCCTCGGCCGTCCACCAGTCGTTCAGACGTCCTGAACCGTCGTATTTGCTGCCCTGATCGTCGAAACCATGCCCGATTTCATGACCGATGACTGCGCCGATGCCGCCGTAGTTCGCAGCATCGTCCGCATCCGGGTCGAAGAAGGGAGGTTGCAGAATAGCTGCGGGGAACACGATGACGTTCATCGTGGGTTCGTAATAGGCGTTCACCGTCTGCGGGTTCATCAGCCACTCGTCCTTGTCGACTGGCTGGCCCACTTTGCTCATCTGGTATGCGGTTTCGTAGGTCTGCGCGGCGTGGATGTTCTCGCACAGGCTGGCTTTGTCGCTAACCTCAAGGGCGGCGTAATCCCTCCAGTGATTGGTGTATCCGATTTTCGGAGAGAACTGGTCAAGCTTGTTCAGGGCCTTCTCTTTGGTCTCGGCGCCCAACCAGTCACTCGATGTGATGGATACGCGATACGCGTCGATAAGATTGCTGACGAGCTCTTCCATCCGCTGTTTGCTGGATTCAGGAAAATGCCTGCTGACGTAGATTCTGCCGACGTCCTCACCGCAGATGCCGTTGACGAGCATGACCCCGCGCTTCCAACGAGCCCGCATCTCCGTGGTGCCCGATAGGACTTTGCCGTAGAAGTCGAAGCGTGCCTGATCGAAATCGTGGCTGAGATATCCTGCCCAGGAAATCAAGGTGTGCACGCGCGCCCAGAGTTGCAGGTCGCTTAATTCAGCTTCATCCCACACGGCGTCCAATCCGCTCAGGAAGCTCGGCTCGTGAACGATGGTGTGTTCAAGCGATCCGGCGAAGTTCAGCGGCATCGTCCGGGCGGATGGGGTCGAGTCGTAGGACCGTTGCCATGATTGTGCCCAGGCTTCGATGTCCACATGGGACAACGCGGATTGCAATGCCTTGAAATCTGTGGGGTTGTATGTTTTGTCCTGGTCGCGGGTCTCAACCACATCCCAGTGGTGTGCGGCGATACGGCATTCAAGTTTCAGGAATCGTGAGGCCTGCGCGCTCGCATCATCCATGTCCTTCGCGTAACCGGCCAACATCAGGAGTTTGGCTACCATTTCCTGATAGGCTTCGCGGATTGTCGTATAGCGGTCCTCGCGGTAATACGCCTCATCAGGCAGTCCAAGTCCGCCCTGTTCGATGTGGACGATGTTGCGTTCGGGTTCGCCAGGGTCGCCATACACCCCGATTCCCAACAGGTCCGGTCCACCCAGCGGATTCAGCGCGCCCAGCGCCTTGATGAGCTCCTGCTTGTCTGAGGTTCCGTCGATGGAGTCGAGGTCGGCGCGGATTCCTTCGATTCCCGCCGCTTCGATGGCATCGGTGTCGAGGAAGCTGTTGTACAGCGCGCTCGACTTGGCCGCCGGCGTTTCGGGGTCCTCAAGGATGTCGCGAATCTGAGTTTCGGCATCATCTGCGAGCTTGTCGAAGGAACCGAAGCGTGAACGGTCATCGGGAAGCGAATAGGTGTCGATCCAGGGACCATTGACATAGCGGAAGAGGTCTTGTTTCGGTGTGATCACTGACGAAAACGATGTGGGATCAATGCCCGATTTCAATTCTGTGTCCATAAGCCCAGCCTAATGACGTTTCCTGACAAGCCGAGCCGTCAAATGTGAAGCGCAGTGCGCTTCACATAGGCGAGGTGAGCAACCGCAAAGGCCGAGCCGCCAGAAGGGGATGCCCTGTGGGCATCCCGTAGGCTCGGTGAGCGCCCGCAAAGACCGAGCCGTTAAGGCCGAAGCGCTGTGCGCTTTGGCTAGGTGAGGTGAGCGCCCGCTAAGGCTGCGATGATGCCCGTGTGTTTGGGCATAAGGGCTTGATGTAAGTACCGCATCCGGGCGACACGTCCACTGAGCCGTTAAGCACACAACCCGGTGGGTTGTGTGTACGTGAGGTGAGCGCACAATATCGGATGTGGGCAAGCGCATAGCGATTGCGGTGAACAGCCCGCATGTCAACATGGCGGTCTGTAACCACATAGCAGTAGGGTGGTGGTAACCAAACAAGGTAGAAAGAAACAATCAATTGATCGAACTGAAGACACCACAGGAAATCAAATCCATGCGCCCCGCAGGAAAATTCGTAGGTAGCATTCTCAAGGATTTGCGCAAGATGACCAAGGTCGGCACCAATCTTCTTGAGATCGACGACTTCGTCAAACAGCGCATCGAGGGACGTTCCGGCGCGGAATCCTGCTATGTGGATTATGCACCGGATTTCGGGACCGGGCCTTTTGCCCATTACATCTGTACTTCGGTGAATGACGCCGTGCTTCACGGTGTGCCTTTCGACTACGCATTGAAGGATGGGGATCTGCTCAGTCTGGATCTTGCCATCAATGTGGACGGTTGGGTAGGGGACTCGGCGATAAGCTTCGTCGTCGGTGACCACGCCGATCCGGAGGATCTGCGCATCATCAAGGCCACGGAGGATGCTCTGAAGGCCGGTATCGCAGAGGCCGTTCCAGGGAACCGACTCGGTGATATCTCATCGGCGATCGGCGATATCGCGCACGAGAACGGATACACGGTCAACCTGGAGTTCGGCGGCCATGGCGTAGGGCACATCATGCATGGTGACCCGCATGTAGCCAATGACGGCAAGGCCCATCACGGCTACAAGCTGCGGAACGGTCTGGTCATAGCGATCGAACCATGGTTCCTCAGGACCACTGATGAGATCATCCAGGATCCGAAAGATGGCTGGACCTTGCGTTCGGCGGACGGATCACGTGGCGCTCACACCGAACACACCATCGCGATAACCGATGACGGTCCGATTATTTTGACCGCCAGGGACGAGTAGCGGCAACGAGCAACACGGCGTTCTCCGCTTGCTAGCGGCTTGCGCAGGTGTTTGCGCAAGCGCTTTCCAGAACGGCAATGGGGTCGGTTTTTGGCTCGTCAGGCAATCCTGGCGACCCTTGGACCGACCCTATTCTGCTACCATTGGCGTTTCCGGCATCCGACCAGGTGCCTGGCGCTTCCATTCCAGTATCGTCGCTGGTCAATTCCTGGGTAGGGAGAAGAATGATGCCAAAGGCAAGACTGAACATTGATACGTCGCAGTTTGACCTGCCAGTGGTGAAAGCGACGTGCGGTCCCGACGGAATCGTCGTGTCCAATCTGCGCAACGACGGATGGGTCACTCTGGATCCCGGTTTCCTGACCACCGCTCAGTGCGAATCGAAAATTACCTTCATTGACGGCAACCGTTCCATTCTGCGGTATCGCGGATATCCCATCGAACAACTGTGTGAGCATTCCAATTTTCTGGAAGTCGCTTGGCTGCTCAACCAAGGTGAGCTGCCGAATCTGGCGCAGTATGAAGAATACCGTGATCGAGTGTTGCATCACACGGTGGTGGGTGAGGGCTTCAGGACCTTGCTGGGGTCCTTCCCGAGGAACGCCCATCCCATGAGTGTGCTCGCCTCCGCAGTCAACGCTCTGGCAAGCTTCTATCCCAAAACCTGTGATGTCAACGATCCGGAACAGTTGGATGAAGCAGGGGCAATCATCATGGCCAAGGTCAGGACGATTGTCTCGCTGATTCACCGCCGCAGCAGAGATGAGCCTCTGCTGTACCCGGATTACACGCGTGGCTATGTCGATGACTTTCTGCGGATGAGTTTCGCCACTCCCTACCAGTCCTTTGAATCGGACCCGCTGATGGTCGAGGCCTTGGATAAGCTGCTGATCATCCATGCGGATCACGAGCAGAACTGCTCCACTTCGGTGGTGCGCATCGCGGGCTCGGCTCATGCGAATCTGTATTCCGCAGTTGCGGCCGGCATCAACGCGCTTTCGGGACCCTTGCATGGTGGTGCGAACGAGGCGGCGCTGCGTCAGCTGATGTCCATCAGGGATTCGGGGAAATCCGTCAAGGCCTTCGTCGAGGATGCCAAGAGCAACGGTCAACGTATTTCGGGGCTTGGTCACCGCGTGTACAAGTCCTATGATCCACGAGCGGCCATCGCCAAGGAATGGTTGACCAGGATCATGACGGAGGAGCAACTGGGGCTTCCTGGCAGCGATCTCGCGTTGTTCGACGTGGCGACTGAGCTGGAGGATATCGCCTTGCACGACGACTACTTCATTTCGAGGCATCTCTACCCGAATGTCGACTTCTACACCGGGCTTATCTACCGTGCCATCGGGTTCAATCCGAGTATGTTCACGACCTTGTTCGCATTGGGCCGCATCCCGGGTTGGATTGCCCAGTACCGAGAGATGCTCGACGATCCGGCCACCAGAATCGGTAGACCACGCCAGGTCTATACCGGCGAGCCCAAACGCGACGTCACACCCATCACCGAGCGCTGATTTCATCGTCGGACAGGGATGGATGCAGATAACTGCACTAAAAGAACAGCAATCTGGTAATCATTTCTCCTGAAAGCTGTCCTTATAGTGCAGTTATCGTATTCGGTCCTGACCCGTCACAACGAGAAGTGCCAGGTATCTCTACGGGCAGCTCTACAGAGCCATGTATTAGTTGGCGTGGAGCTGGGCGTTCAGGGCGATGCCGGTGTTGCGGCTGCGTGCCTCGATGGCTCCGCTGACTGAATTGCGGATGAAGAGGATATGGTCCTTTCCGCTGAGTTCGGCGCCTTTCACGATGTCCAAAGGCTGTTTGGCGGCGATTTTGGCCTTGTCGACAATCGTCACTTTGGTGCCTGCGGTCACATACAGTCCGGCTTCCACCACGCAGTGGTTGCCGAGGGAGATGCCGATTCCCGAATTCGCGCCCAACAGGGAATGCTCGCCGATGGATACGCGGTGCTTGCCGCCTCCTGAAAGCGTGCCCATAATCGAAGCGCCTCCGCCGATATCCGAGCCGTCACCCACCACAACCCCTTGCGACACTCGTCCTTCGACCATCGAGGTTCCTAGCGTTCCGGCATTGAAATTGACGAAGCCTTCATGCATCACCGTCGTGCCTTCGGAAAGATAGGCGCCCAAACGGATGCGATCGGCGTTGCCGATGCGGACTCCGGTCGGAACGACATAATCCACCATGCGCGGGAACTTGTCGATGGACAGTACATTGACATCAGCTTGATTGCTTCCAAGAACGCCGATAAGGTCGATTTTCCGCTGTGCGAAGTCATCCACTGCGAATGGCCCGTAGTTGGTCCACACCACATTGTTGAGCGCGGCAAAGATACCGTCGAGATTCAGGGTGTTCGGTTTGGCCAGTCGAAGGCTCAGCAGATGCAGGCGAAGATAGGCGTCGGCCGTGTCACTGATGGCTGAGTCGAGAGAGGATACGGTGAAAACAGGAATGCGGCGTACTCCGCGAGCATCGGCCTTCTCATGCACGAGGCTGCCGAAGGCATGACCTGTTCTGCTTTCCTCCCCGGGCGCTTCGCCGAGATTCAAAGTCGGATACCATACATCCAGGGTGTTGCCGGCAGCATCGATGCTTGCCAATCCCCAGCCCCATGCGGTGCGTGATTCGGTCATAGCGTTCTTCCTTTCGTGCGGACACGGTCAACTGTATGACCCAGACCGGAAAATGGCGTGGTGCCGTGGTTCACAGGTCTGGGTATCATATTCGCTTATGGGTGAATACGAGAAACAGCGGGCGCGCGCCGAACGCCGCCGCCGCAGTATCGCTCGCGTGGTGTGTGCGGTTATTGCTGTGGCCATGCTGGCCAGTCTGATTATCCCGGCGTTGTTCTCTGGATTTTGACGTCGGACCGTGACTTCCGCCCGACGACTGGTGTGATGGGCCTTGAGGATACGGCACGTCAACATCCTCGTCTTGCTTGCTTATGCGCTGTTTCGTGGTTTGAAGGGCTTCTGGCCGTTGAGTTCGGCGGTGTGCGGAAGACTGGGCAGGCTGGGCATTCCGGCTGATGGTATTGGTGTTTCAACGCGCTCTTCTGTGGCGCTAACGGTATGGTGGTAACGATGGCAGACTTTGAAGTAATGCAGACGATAGACGAGGCTCGGTCGATTTTCGAGTCGATTGCCAAGGCGGTCGACATGGACGACCTGCGTGAGCGAATCACAAGCTTGGAGCAGGAGGCCAGTGCGCCCGGTCTCTGGGACGACCAGGAGAACGCCCAGAAGGTCACCAGCCGGCTGTCCGCAGCACAGACCCTGCTGAGGCATCTGGAATCAGCTCAGCAGCGTTTGGAGGATGTGCAGACACTGGTCGAGATGGCTCGCGAGGAAAGCGATCAGGACACTCTTGACGAGGCCGCCGCTGAGTCGGATTCCTTGAAACATGACCTCGTCGAGATGGAAATTCAGACTCTGCTCGACGGCGAGTATGACGAACGAGCTGCGGTGGTGACGATCCGCTCCGGTGCGGGTGGGGTCGATGCGGCGGATTGGGCACAGATGCTGATGAGGATGTATCTGCGTTGGTCCGAACGCCATGGTTACAAGACGACGGTTATGGATACCTCCTATGCGGAAGAGGCGGGCATCAAGTCCGCAACCTTCCAGGTTCAGGCTCCTTACGCGTATGGGCGTCTTTCGGTCGAGGGCGGTACGCACCGTTTGGTGCGCATCTCGCCATTTGACAATCAGGGCAGAAGACAGACAAGCTTTGCGGCGGTCGAGGTCATTCCTCTGGTGGAGGCGACCGATCATATCGATGTGCCCGATTCGGATATTCGCGTTGACACCTACTGCTCGTCGGGTCCCGGCGGACAGGGTGTGAACACCACGTATTCCGCCGTGCGCATCACCCATCTTCCGACCAACATCGTCGTGACCATGCAGGACGAACGCAGTCAGATTCAGAATCGCGCCGCCGCCATGGCAGTGCTGCAGTCGCGCCTGCTCGTTCTCCGACACGAAGAGGAAGCGAAACGCAAGAAGGAACTGGCAGGCGATATCAAAGCCAGTTGGGGCGACCAGATGCGCTCCTATGTGCTTCATCCCTACCAGATGGTCAAGGATCTCAGGACTGGCTACGAGACTTCGGATACACAAGGGGTCTTCGACGGCGATATCGACGCATTCATCGATGCGGGCATCAGGTGGCGTCATCAGCAACGTCGCGAAGACGCAGAAGCAAAGGAATAGGAGACGACATGGCGCTTATCTCGTTGGAGCATGTGAGCAAGGTGTATCCGAAAGGTTCGCGGCCTGCGTTGAGTGATGTCAATCTTGACATCGAACGCGGCAATTTTGTGTTTCTCGTGGGTGCATCGGGTTCGGGCAAAACCACGCTGCTGAGCCTGCTGCTGCACGAGGAAGAGGCCACCGAGGGTGAAATCAGGGTCGCGGGCAATGACCTTCGACGACTGAGCAATCGTCAGGTGCCGATGTATCGTCGCAGCATCGGTTTCGTATTCCAGGATTACAAACTGCTCGCCAACAAGACCGTGTGGCAGAACGTGGCTTTTGCGCTTGAAGTGATCGGCACACGCCGCAGCACCATCAAATCCTTGGTGCCGCAGGTCCTGAAAACCGTTGGTCTGACGGGAAAAGAGAAGAATTTCCCTCATGAGCTTTCAGGCGGAGAGGCTCAGCGCGTCGCCATCGCCAGAGCCTATGTCAATCATCCCCAGATTCTGCTCGCCGATGAGCCTACGGGAAATCTCGATCCGACGACATCGCTGGGCATCATGGAGGTCCTCGAAGCGATTAACCGCACGGGGACCACGATTGTGATGGCCACGCATAACGAGGAGATCGTGAATTCCATGCGTAAGCGCGTCGTGGAATTGCACACGGGCAAGATCGTGCGTGACGAGGCCCGTGGCTCCTACGATTCCGCGAAGTTCTTCCCCGACGCCGACGTTGAGGCCAAGGCACAGCATGCCATACAGGGCGGGGCCATCGAAACCCATGCCGAAATCGCAGAGGAGATAGCGCCTACTCCCGAGGTCGCCGGGGCTCCGGCCGAACTCGACAATGACACTGAAAGCGGCACGGATGTGCGTAAGGCCGTCGACGGCAGCGAGCAGGGCGATGAGGGGATAGCACGCCTCGCGAATTCGGTGCATTCTGGACGCAAGGGCAGATATGGCGAGGCTTTTGCACCGGTCGAAACCACCTTGACATGGGGCAAGGGCATCCGCCTTGACACCCCCTCGGCGGATGCCGTCGAAGAGTCGACCGAAGAGAAGGCTTCGACTTCCGGGAGCGCATCTGACCAGGGGTCAACACAGCAGCAGACACCGGTGGAAAGCAAGGGCGCTGATTCAGGAAGCGATGATGCGTCTGCAAAGAACGCAACCGTGGATGGCGAAGAGGAAAGTCATGCCAAGGCGGTTCCGGCACCGCCCACACCTCCGAGTTCGCCGAAGGGTGAAGTTCGTGGCGTTCAGGCAGAGCCATCCGAGAATACCGAAGGGTCACAATCCCACGGTGAGGATCAGGGGGACAAGTGATGAGATTCCAATTCATACTTTCGGAAACATGGACGAGCCTGAAGCGCAACGGCCCCATGATTCTCTCCGTCACTCTCGTGACCTTCATCTCCTTCCTGTTCATCGGCGCCTCGGGATTGATGCAGGCCCAGATAACCAAAGCCAAGGGTGACTGGTACGACAAGGTCGAGGTCGTGGTGTGGCTGTGCCCGGACGGGTCCAGCCAATCCGCGACATGTGCGTCCGGCAAGGCGCCGACCCAATCGGAAATCGTCGCCATCGAGGACGTCATCCACACCGAACTGTCGGATGATGTTTCCAAGATCACCTACATGAGCCAAGAGGACTTCTACAAGAACATCTTCCTCAAGGAATATCCCAATGGCCTCTATGAGGGGCGTACCCTCACCGCAGCGGATATGCAGTCCTCATTGCGACTGAAACTGACCGACCCGACCAAATACCAAGTGATCTCCGAGGTGCTTTCGGGCAAGACGGGGGTGGAGGAGGTCGTCGACCAACGGCAGATATTCGATCCGGTGTTCAGCATTCTTAATCGTGCGACGGCGGTGACCGTGGTACTTGCGGCGGTGATGGTCCTGGTGGCCATCATGCTTACGGGTACGACCATACGAATGTCGGCCGCTTCGAGAAAGAACGAAACCGAGATCATGAGGCTGGTCGGAGCATCGAACTGGACCATCAGTCTGCCCTTCATTCTGGAAGGCGTCTTCGCCTCGCTGCTCGGGTCCGTGCTTTCCGTCGTCGCTTTGGGTGTGATTGTCAACACATTCGTCACGGACTGGCTGGCGAAGTCGATATCGTGGATGCCGTTCATCAACCAATCCACGGTATTGCTTATGGCACCGGCCTTGATTCTTGGTGCGATGCTGCTTTCCGGCATTGCCTCGGCCTTCTCGCTGCGCAGATATCTGAAGGCCTGACATGCGATCGACAGGCACCGACGGGGCTGAGCGAGGTCCAGTCGCATATTGGCGGATACAGACTGCTGCTGTACGATATATGTCTACATGTGACTTGAAAGGCTGATTCATGAAGCAGACAACACGTTTCAAAGCTGTCAGTGCGGGACTGCTATGCACAGCGATGACGCTTGCCGGCGGCATTGTGGCCAGCACCGCGGTGGTGCAGACCGCCCAGGCGGTCCCCAGTTATTCCGAATATCAGCAGAAGCTGGCATCCAGTGATGAGCTGAAATCGCAGCTCGCCGGTGTCAATTCGGCGTTGCAGGATAAAATTCTTCAACTCAACGACCTCGTCGAGAATCAGATTCCGGCCGCTCAGAAAGCTGCTGATGCCGCTGCTGATGCCGCTCAATCCGCAAAACAGCAGGCGGATGCCGCTGCTGAACGTCTGGACGCGGCGCAAAAGGACAAAAGCGATCTTGAAGGTAAGATTGCCGAAACCGGTGCGAACTACGATGACGCCAAGGCTGCCGTGGCGCAGTTGGCTCGCAGTAGCTTCCACGGTTCCGATGCATCCGATGTGATGGATGTGGTCACCAATACGAAGACCACTGGCGAGTTCGTCGACAAGATGCAGTCGAAAGCAGCAGTGACGCGCAGTGAAAGCGAAGCAGCGAACGATGCGGCTACAACCCTCAGCGATTCGATGAATCGCAAACAGAGGCTCGAGGCAATCGAAAAGCAGATTGCCGTGTTGAAGCAGCAGACCGCTGATCAGGCGGCCACCGCCCAACAGGCCGCGTCCGACGCCTCCGCCAAGCAGGCAAGCCTCAACTCCTTGCGAGAGGAGGGTAGCACCCAGCAGGCCGCGCTCGAATCTCAGCAGAGTCAGCTTTCTTCCGACTCCGCCAAGGAGGCCGCTCAGGCGGTGATGATGAAGGCTCAGATTGACGCGTACAACCTTCAGCTGCAGCAGCAGCGTCAGCAGGCTGCGGCCAATGCCGCTGCGGCGGCGGCTTCCGCACAGGGCCAGTACAAGAAGCCGTCGAGTTCCTCGTCTTCGAGTTCCTCGAATTCCGGTTCGAGCAGTGCCAATTCCGGTTCGAGCAGCTCGAATTCGGGTTCCGGCAACTCCGGCTCCGGCTCGAGCAATTCGGGCGGGTCCAACTCGGGCTCGGCCTCGGGTATGAACTACTCGGTACCGGGCAACTGTCCGGCGGGTGCGACCTATTGCTACGGTCATCGCACCGGTAACGTCGGCAATGCATACCCCTTCAGTCAGTGCACCTGGTGGGCGTATATCAGAAGACAGCAGCTCAATCTCCCTGTCGGCTCATATCTGGGCAACGGACAGGATTGGGCCAACTCCGCTCGGGCTTTGGGATATCTGGTGAATCACACTCCTCATGTGGGTGCTGCGATTTCCCTTCGTGGAGGCCAGCTTGGTGCCAACGCTCAGTACGGGCATGTGGCTATCGTCGAGCAGGTTAATGCCAATTCCATCATCATCTCCGAAACCGGTGCGAGCCTGCAAGGGACCATCGTGTCCCGCACAATCTACAATCCGGGGCTGTACTGGTACGTACACTACTGAGTTTTCTCTGCGTGAAGGCTACGGCACAGGCTCCGGAAGGTATTTCGGAGCCTGTGCCATAGGTGATGGCTGTCGGTGCAGGAATTTGTTGGCTCTTCTCATTTGGCGTGTAAGGCCTGAACACGATAACTGCACTACCGGAACAGCAACGTGGTGATAATTTCTCCGAAAAGCTGTCCTTGTAGTGCAGGTATCTGCGCACCTGCAAACGGGACTGAATCAGCGCAGGGTCATAGGCGATAAGCTCCCGGCTTGATGTCGGAGTATCCATCTGGGCATGATGCCCGGAAGCTTCGTGCCCGCGCTATCTGTGCTATCCTCGAGCCTTGCATATGAGGACCGTGTGTGAGCCGGTCGGCAGGGCGTGGGCCTTGCAGGAAAACGACTCGCACGTTTACCGCACGAAGGAGGTTTGCGATGGCTAAGGAGCAGGGGACCGTGACGATTGCCAATAATCGTCGGGCACGTCATGACTATGCCATCGAGGACCACCTTGAGGCGGGTATCGCTTTGACGGGTACCGAGGTGAAATCCTTGCGCGAAGGTCGAGCCTCGTTGGCGGAATCCTTCGTGAGCATCGACAGACGAGGTGAGATGTGGCTGGAGAATGCCAATATTCCTGAGTATCTCAATGGCACCTGGAATAATCATGCCCCCAAACGCAAGCGTAAACTCCTGCTGCACTCAGCTCAGATTGCGAAACTGTCAAGGCAGACGGAAGCCAAGGGGTACACAATCGTTCCGCTGAGCATGTATTTCAAGGACGGCCGCGTCAAAATCGAGATTGCTCTGGCACGCGGCAAACGCGAGTACGACAAGCGGCAATCCCTGCGCGAAGAACAGGATAAGCGTGAAGCGCAACGGGCAATGCGATACAAGAACATGAATCGCGGCGAATAGCTCCGGTCTACGTAGCAGTACATCAGGCCGGGCCCACTGTTCCACCCGAGGTGCAATATTGTCATACGCCGTATGGGCAGCCTTCAACAACTCAGAGTGCTTCGGTGCTTACGGTGGCCTGGCGCATCTCAACTGAATGACCGCATATTGGGCGAATCACACGATTGGTGACATGGGCGAATTACCTTGTCTCTTTACGACTTCGTGACATGGGCCTTTTACTCTCCCTGATAAGGGGCGTCCGATGTTGTGCATGAGGGAGCCATCAACGAGAGGGAAGAAATGACATACGGGAAATTGAAATGCGCCGTCACAGCTGTGCTCAGCGGCGCACTGATGCTGTCGATGGCCGCATGCGGCACAAGCGATGAATCCGGCGCTTCGTCGGCGGGAGTCTCGGGTTCCGCGGCGACACCGTCGGCTTATGACGTCAGCGGAATCTCCAAGGATGAGAGCATCGCCTCCCTGTTGCCGAGCTATATCGCACAGGATGGCAAGCTTACGGTGGGTATGGATACGTCTTATGCTCCTGCCGAATTCCTCGATGCCGATGGCAAGACCCCTATCGGGTATGACGTGGATCTGGTGAATGCCATATCGAAGGTTCTGGGGTTGACGCCAGACCCGCAGACGGCGACCTTCGATGCGATTATTCCTTCGATAGGCACCAAGTACGACATCGGCGTATCCAGTTTCACGGTCACCAAGGAGCGCAGCGAGGCCGTCGACTTCGTGACGTATTTCAAGGCGGGCATGACCTATGCCGTGCAGAAGGGTAATCCGCAGAAAGTCGACGTGAAGGACCTGTGCGGCATCAAACTGGGTGTGCAGACCGGCACCACGGAGGAAGAGGAAGCCACAACCGCGAGCAAAGCCTGCACGGACAGCGGCAAGAAGGCCATCGACATACAGTCATACAAGCAGCAGACCGATGTCACCACAGCGCTGGTGACAGGCAAGGTCGATGCCCTGTACGCCGACAGCCCGGTGACCGGCTACGCCATTGAGCAGACAGGCGACAAACTGCAGACGCTCGGGGAGGACCAGGGCGTGGCGCCTCAGGCCATCGCCATCAAGAAGGGTGACACTCAGACCGATGAAGCCATCCAGAAGGCTTTGCAGAAGCTGATAGACGACGGCACCTACGGCAAGATTCTCAAGTCGTGGGGATCCCAGGCCGGAGCCATCGACAAGGCCGAGATCAATCCGACGGTGAGTGAGTAACATCGTTCGTATATGTGTGTTCTCCCGGTTGTGTACGGGTGCCGCACGTGCCGTGGCTCGGATGGATGCCCGGCCCGCTCTGCTTGGAGTGTTCGCGGGCATCCATCGAGTATTGACGTGAGCAGTTGATTCGATGCCGGAAATCGGGGTGTCGGGTTTGAAGGAGGGGTATGCCGAAGAGGGACAGCGACGAGGGATTGGATATACCGAATAGGATATCCGCACGGCGTGTGAGAAAACCCGGACCGTATGTTGCGGCGGTGATCGTGATCGTCATCGCGCTGATGCTGATTCACGGCATGGTGACGAATCCGAATTTCGATTGGCCCACCGTCTGGATGTATCTGTTCAACGAGAACGTTCTTTCGGGAATCGGATGGACCCTGCAGTTGACGGTCTACGCGATGCTCCTTGCCACGGTGCTCGCGGTTATTCTGGCCATGATGCGCAAATCGGCCAATGCGGTGCTTCGTGCGGTCAGCTGGTTCTTCATATGGTTCTTCCGAGGTACTCCCGTGTATACGCAGCTGGTCTTCTGGGGTCTGTTCTCCGTGCTGGTCCCCAAGATTGCGCTGGGTGTGCCTTTTGGCCCGGAATTCTGGAGTTTCGACACTAAAACCCTCATTTCCGCCGGCACTGCGGCTGTGCTCGGACTGGGACTCAACGAGGCCGCCTATCTGTCGGAAATCGTCAGGGCCGGCATCGAGGCTGTGGATACGGGGCAATCGGAGGCGGCTGCCGCTTTGGGGATGCGTCGTTCACTGATTATGCGCCGTATCATCCTTCCACAGGCCATGCGCATCATCGTGCCTCCCACGGGCAACGAGACCATCGGCATGCTGAAAACGACGTCCTTGGTGTTGGCGGTGCCGTTCACCTTGGAATTGCAGTTTGCCACGAATGCCATCGCCAATCGCATCTACAAGCCGATTCCGCTGCTGCTGGTGGCCTGCATCTGGTATCTGGTCATCACCACTGTGCTGATGTTCGCGCAATCCAGACTCGAACATCATTTCGGCAAGGGCTTCGATGCCAGAGCTATGGGCAGCAAGGGGCAGCAGCCGCCGTTGCCGGGCAAAACCGACGGTGAACCCAAGGATGCGGTAGACAAGGTGAATCAGGCGACGATGGTGGGGTTGAACGCATGAGCATGCAAGACAACAGCACGCAGGAAGCGACGAAGGCCGCCAGTACGGTGGCCGCAATCGAAATTAACGAGGTTCATAAGGCATTCGGCAACCTGCACGTGCTTAAAGGCGTGAGTCTCAAGGTGCTGCCGGGAACGGTGACCGCTATTCTCGGTCCTTCGGGTTCGGGTAAATCCACATTGCTGCGCATGATCAACCAGCTGGAGACCCGAAGCGGAGGCGAGATTTTCGTCGAAGGCGAACTGGTGGGATACAAGCATCTGAAGGACGGTGGTCTGCGGATGCTCGATGACCGTGAGATTGCGCGCCAACGTGCGAACATCGGGATGGTGTTCCAACGTTTCAATCTGTTCCCGCACAAAACCGCCGTGGAGAATGTCATGGAAGCGCCGGTCCATGTGGCCGGAATCTCCAAGAGGGAGGCTCGTCAGCAGGCTCTTGACGAACTTGAGCGCGTGGGCTTGGCGGACCGAGCCAACTACTATCCCGCCCAGCTGTCGGGCGGACAGCAGCAGCGTGTGGCCATTGCGCGGGCATTGGCCATGCATCCGAAAATCATGCTTTTCGACGAGCCGACATCGGCATTGGACCCTGAGCTGGTCGGAGAGGTGCTTTCGGTGATGCGGCAGGTGGCACACGAAGGCATCACCATGGTCGTGGTCACGCATGAGATGGGCTTCGCCCGTGAGGTTGCGGATCAGGTGGTGTTCATGGATGGCGGGGTCGTCGTCGAAAGCGGTACCTCCGACATCATCGACCATCCGAAGACCGAGCGCTTCTCGAGCTTCCTGAAATCCGTCCTGTGACGGTGGGTGCGTGTAGAGGTTCGGATAAGAAGACGGTATTGAGCCGACGATTGTCTGCGATGACCATACACTAGAAGACTATGTGCGGAATCGTTGGATATGCTGGGTCGGGTTGTGCTTGCGGTAAGCCTTTGGAAGTGTGTATGCAAGGGCTTCAACGCTTGGAATACAGGGGTTATGACTCTGCCGGCGTGGCCTTGGTCGCTCCGGGTATGGATGAGGTTGCCTGGCGGAAGAAATCCGGTCGGCTCAATAATCTCGAAGAGGATCTGGAGCGCCATCCGATGCCTGAGGCCACGGCCGGTATCGGTCACACCCGTTGGGCGACGAACGGCGCACCCACGGATGTGAACGCCCACCCACATATGAGCAGCGATGGTCATATTGCTCTGATTCACAACGGCATCATCGAGAATGCACCGCAGCTCAAGTTCAATCTTCAGGCCGAAGGCTACACCTTCGCATCGGCCACGGATACCGAGGTCGCGGCGAAGCTGCTCGGCAAGGTCGCCAATGAGGTCATAGTCCAGGAGGGGCATCCCGACCTGTTCAAGGCGATGCGACGTGTGGCGAGGATGCTGACCGGTGCCTTCACGCTGCTGGCCGTCGACTCGAGACAGCCGGACATCGTGGTCGGAGCCCGTCACGACTCACCGCTGGTGGTTGGTTTGGGTGATGGCGAGAACTTCCTCGGTTCGGATGTGGCCGCTTTCGTCGCCTATACCAAGGAGGCGCTGGAGCTCGGACAGGACGAGGCCGTGTGCATCAGCGCCAACAGCGTGGAAGTCACCGATTTCGAAGGTAACGAGGTCTCCGAGCCCAAGCGTTTCACCGTTGACTGGGATGCATCCGCCACTGAAAAAGGCGGTTGGGATTCCTACATGGACAAGGAGATTCATGAGGAGCCGGCTGCGGTTGCCGACACGCTTCTTGGACGTTTCAGCGTTGACGGAGACCTGAACCTCGATGAGGTACGCATCGACGAGGATGTGTTCCGGTCAATCGACAAGATTGTCGTCATTGCCTGCGGTTCCGCATCCTATGCGGGTCTTGTCGCCAAATACGCCATCGAGCATTGGGTGCGTATTCCCGTGGAAATCGAGCTTGCTCACGAGTTCCGCTACAGGGATCCCATTCTGACGCCCAGAACGCTGGTGGTCGCCATCTCCCAATCCGGCGAAACGATGGATACCCTGATGGCGTTGCGCCACGCGCGTGAACAGGGTTCGCGGGTGCTGGCCATCTGCAATACCCAGGGTTCCACGATTCCCCGTGAATCCGATGCAGTGCTGTACACCCATGCAGGGCCGGAGATTGCGGTCGCCTCGACGAAGGCGTTTGTGGCCCAGATCGTGGCATCGTACCTTCTTGGGCTGTACCTGGCCCAGGTGAAGGGGACGATGTATCACGATGAGATTCGTCATATCGTGGACAATCTCCGATCCATGCCCGAGAAGATTCAGTGGGTCTTGGACAATCAGGCAGAAACGATTGCGCAGACGGCCGAACGGATGTTGGATGCCCATTCCTTCCTCTTCCTCGGCCGGCATGTGGGCTATCCCGTGGCGATGGAAGGGGCACTCAAGCTCAAGGAAATCGCCTACACCTTCTCGGAGGGCTTCGCGGCGGGGGAGTTGAAACACGGCCCCATCGCGCTGGTCGACGAAGGAGAGCCGGTTGTGGTGATAGTACCGAGCCCCCGTGGCCGTGACGTGCTGCACAACAAGGTGATCTCTTCCATCGAGGAAGTGAAGGCGCGCGGCGCATTCACCATCGCTGTTGCCGAGGTGGGCGATCCCGATGTCGAGCATTATGCGGACGTGATTTTCTGGCGGCCCGAATGCTCAACATTGCTCAGTCCGCTGACCGATGTGGTGCCTCTGCAGCTCTTCGCCATGGATATGGCGAAGCTCAAGCATTACGACATCGACAAGCCTCGCAATCTGGCCAAGTCGGTGACAGTCGAGTAAAAGCCGTTGAGTAGATACCGTTGAGATGATAACTGCATCACCAGGACAGCAATGTGCTGAGATTTATCGGGGAAAGCTGTCCTGGTGATGCAGTTATCGTATGAGGTGGCCTCTCGCACGACAGAATGTGAGGAGCCGCTTTCAGAGGCTTGGAGTTGTCGTTTGAATGACTGTGTTCAACCTTCTAGGGCCGGTCACCACCGTTGGGTGACCGATGAGCCGGACATTCCGTTCGACTTGAGGATTATCTACGAGGATGAACGCATCATCGTCGTGGACAAACCTCATTTTCTTCCCACCACGCCCCGCGGCATGTGGTTTCGTTCCACGGCGCTGATGCGTCTTCGTGAGCGGTACGACGAGCCGGACATCATTCCGGCGCACAGACTCGACCGCTCAACCGCCGGTGTGGTCGTGTTCGTCAGGGACCCGGCCGCTCGCGGCGCCTATCAGATGCTGTTTCAGCGCCACGAGACGCAAAAAACCTATGAATGCATCGCACCTGCCTCGGTGCTGCGCAGGCCTCGATACGGAGTGGTTCGTCCCCTTGACCCGCCTGCGGTGTTTCCGCTGCTGCGTGTGTCCCGCATCGTCAAGGACAGAGGCACCATCCAGGCCTACGAACGCACCGGGGTGGCGAACAGTCGTACGCGAATCGACATTGCCAGTAGTCAGGATGCGGTGCTGTTCTCGAATGCCCGTCATTCGCGTGCTTACATGGCGAGGGGGAGTCGAGGGTGTCGGGATGCGCCGCTGCTGAGGGTATACAAGCTGCATCCGGCAAGCGGCAAGACCCATCAGCTGCGTGTGCATATGAATGCTCTCGGCCTACCGATTCTCGGCGACGACATCTATCCTCGTCTGAACATGAGACCGGTCGGTGATTTCTCACAACCCTTGCAGCTGGTGGCGAGAAGCCTGTCCTTCGTGGACCCGTACAGCGGCGAACTCCACCGTTTCACATCGGCAATCCCCCTCGTGGTTCCTCAGTCGGATGCGCAATATGCCGAGTCGTCCAGCGGGCCTCGCTGATTCGCCAAGCTCGGGGACTCAGCGGCATGACGGGTGCAGGCGTGACCGCCGACACGAGGGATGGCCGCTTCGGTACTACTTCGCGTACCGAAGCGGTGCTCTATACGGTGAGATCCCGTACGGAGGAGCGTTCGATCAACTCGGCGGGTATGACGGTTTTGACGCCGACGGCAGGCGAATCACCCTCGCACGCCCGCAGCACCATGGAAAAGGCGTTCTCTGCGATTTGCGAGAAATGCATGCGCATGGTCGTCAGAGACAAGCGGGGGACGGTGCCGTGCAGGGAATCGTCGACACCCATGACGCTGATGTCGTCCGGGACGCGTTTTCCGGTGCTTTCTATGCCTTGTATCGCTCCGTAGGCCATCTGGTCGTTTGCGGCGAAAACGGCCGTGCACTGAGGGTCGGCGGCGAACAGTCGTCCGGCATCGTAGCCGCTGTCGGCGTTCCAGTCGCCTATGTAGGGTTCTGGAATCCTCAGGCCCTGCTGAAGCAAGGTGTCCTTCCATCCGCGCTCACGGCTCACCGCAGCCTGCGAGTGTTGGGGTCCGGCAATGTGGTACACTGTGCGATGCCCCTTGCTGAGCAGATATTCGCTTGCAGATGCGGCGCACCCGTACTGGTCGTCGTCGATGGTCGGGCAGTGGTTGGAGGGTCCTTCGGTAACCATGATTACCGGCAGGTCTTTCGGAGGTGTGAAATCAGCGAAATCCGCCACCCGTTGTTCCAAGACCACGATCATGCCGTCTACCGGAAATTGTTTCATCTGCTCGACCGCGTGGCGCAGAGGGTGTTCGTCCGTGGTCTGCATCGTCAGCACGGTCGTCGCATAGCCCTTGGCTGCGGCACAGGTGCTGATGCCCTCCAGAATGCGCATGTTGCCATAGGTGTTCATGTTGAACATGGCGACGCCGATATCCTTGAAGCGACCGTGTTTGAGGGCGCGTCCCGCGAAATTCGGACGGTATCCCAGCTTCTGCATCACCGCTTGCACGCGTTCGCGCGTCTCCGGCCTGACCGCCTCGCTGCCGTTGGACACTCGGGATACGGTTTGCGGAGATACGCCCGCCTCCCGGGCGACGTCCTGCATGGATGCCCATCGGGCTCGTTTGCTTGCCATGCCTCCTGTATACCCTACTTCGCTAGTTTTTGTGCGACATTGTGCGAGGACGAGTAGTGGAAAGCGGGAATCCAGTGTACGATGTGAATGGTTGCGTAAACATTTGCGCATGAATCAGTGATACGCCCGCAGAAGTCATAGTCGACGAATTGTGGGTTCGCTCGAAGGAGAGTGGTGGTTATGGTTGCGCCGAGTGTGCCGGTGATAAGGGGTTCGGAGCCTCCGGGTTCGGTTCGTGGTGGTCGTCGTGATTGGCGTGGCTGGAAGTTCATGCTGCCTTTCGCGGTGGTGTTTGCTTTCGTGTTCATCGTGCCGATCGTGTATGCGGTGTGGATATCCTTCTTCCAGAAGAAGATGATCGGTGGGACGGTGTTCGTGGGCTTCGCGAATTACGGGCGTCTGTTTGCCGACGCCCAGTTCTGGGACAGCGTGCGTAGAGTCGCGCTGTTCACGGTGGTGCAGGTGCCGATCATGCTGTTTCTGGCCGCCGCCATGGCCTTGGCGTTGGACAGCATGAAGCTCCATGGTTCGAAGTTCTTCAGGATCTCCACCTTCCTGCCGTACGCGGTGCCGGCAGTGGTGTCGACGCTGATATGGGGGTTCGTGTATGGAGCCAAGTACGGTCTGGTGGGGTCGCTCAACGATGTTCTGGGTACGAATCTGAATGTGTTGGCGCCCTCGGTGCTTCTGGCGGCCATCGGCAATATCGTGACGTGGGAGTTCACGGGGTACAACATGCTGATTTTCTATTCAAGCCTTTCGACGATTCCGCATTCCCTGTATGAGGCGGCGGCGATAGACGGGGCGAGTGAGTGGCAGATCGTCCGTCGTATCAAGTTGCCGGAGCTCAGGGGTTCGCTGGCGATTACGGTCATCTTCAGCATCATCGGAAGCTTCCAGCTCTTCAACGAGCCCAGCATTCTGCAGAACATGGTGCCGGGCAACGCGGTGACAACGTATTACACCCCGAATATGTATGCATACAATCTGAGTTTCTCGGGCAATCAGTCGAATTACGCCGCCGCATTGGCAATCGTCATGGCGGTGATCACGATGGCCATCGCGTATGCAGTGCAGCTGCGCAGCATGAAGGAGCAGATGAAGTGAGCTTGAGAACACATGATGTGGCCCCGGTGGCATCCGATGTGTCCGGTGGTGCGGGAATGGACAGGGGCGCGCATGAAGGCCCGGTGGCGAGGCCCGTGACTGAGCGGGATCGCGCGAAACGCACTGCGCGTGATGAGCGTGAGGAGCGGCGCAGGGCAGGGCGTTCCGGATTCTCGAATCCGGCCAATCCCCGGCGTTCGACCCTGATGACATTGGTATGCGCCCTGTTCGCCGTGTACTGCCTGTTCCCCTTCGTGTACCTGCTGGTGAACGCCACCAAGACCCAGGCGGATTTCACCTCGACCTTCGGTCTGGGCTTCGGCGGGTCCTTCGCGTTGTGGGACAACCTGACGATGGTGTTCACCTATCAGGACGGCATCTTCGGGCGCTGGTTGCTGAACACCCTGTTGTACGTCGCGGTGGGTGCCGGCGGTGCCACGCTGCTGGCCATCATGGGTGGCTATGCGTTGGCGAAGTTCCGCTTCCCCGGCAGAAAAGCGGTCTTCGTGGTGGTGATCGGCGCTATCAGCGTGCCCGGAATCGCGTTGGCAGTACCGCAGTTCCTGCTCTTTGCGAAGTTGGGATTGACCAACACCCCCTGGGCGATGATCATTCCCAGTCTCATCAGTCCTTTCGGCCTGTATCTGATGTGGATCTTCAGCGAACAGGCGGTTCCGGTGGAGCTTCTGGAGGCCGCTCGTGTGGACGGGGCCGGGGAATGGCGGACCTTCTGGAAGGTAAGCCTGCCCCTGCTGGCGCCCGGCATCGTGACGACCGCGTTGTTCACGATCGTCGCGACATGGAACAACTACTTCCTGCCGCTGATCATGCTGAAGGACGCGGATTGGTATCCTCTGACGATCGGCTTGAACCAATGGAAGGATCAGGCCAGCACAGCCGGCGGCCAGGCCATCCAGAACCTCGTCATCACCGGCAGCCTGGTGACCATCATTCCTTTGGTCATCGCCTTCCTGCTTCTGCAGCGCTATTGGCAATCAGGGCTCGCAGCAGGCGCGGTCAAGGAATGACACCGCACCGCACCGGTGATGCCTTACACCGCACGAAGGGGTGCGCCGCAGTTCCCGTTTCGGTGTGAACGCACCCTTCGTGGTGCGGGCAAGTCGGAACATCGCAAAACGACCAGGGTAGCTATGCCCTTAACGCTCTTTATGGAGAGAAATCGGAGTTTCAATGACTCAGCACAGACCATTCAGATGGCCGCAACCCCTGCAGGGCAACAGGCAGGAAATCTGGTACGGGGGAGACTACAACCCCGAGCAATGGCCGGAGGATGTGTGGGACGAGGACGTGGCCTTGATGCGCAAGGCCGGTGTGAATCTGGTCTCTCTTGGTATTTTCTCCTGGGCGAAGCTGCAGCCGGCCGAGGACTCGTGGGATTTCGACTGGCTGGATCGCATCATCGCCAAGCTCGGTGCTGCCGGCATCGCCGTTGATCTCGCCAGCGCCACGGCTTCTCCGCCGATGTGGCTGACCCAAGCGCATCCAGAGGTGCTTTGGCGCGATGAGCGAGGAGATGTGTGCTGGCCGGGTGCTCGTCAGCATTGGCGTGCCACATCGCCGGTCTTCAGGAAATACGCACTGGCCTTATGCCGGGCGATGGCCGAACACTACAGGGATAATCCGTATATCGTGGCATGGCATGTCAACAACGAGTATGGGTGTCATAATCGTTTCGACTATTCCGATGATGCGATGAGGGCTTTCCAGGAGTGGTGCAAGGACCGGTACGGTGACATAGAATCGGTGAACGCCGCCTGGGGGACGTCATTCTGGTCACAGCAGATGGGGGATTTCTCGCAGATTCTTCCTCCGCGGTTCATAGGCGAGGGTAATTTCATGAACCCGGGGAAGCTGCTTGATTTCAAGCGCTTCTCTTCGGATGCGCTGAAAAGCTTCTTCCGGGCCGAGCGCGACGTGTTGGCGCGAATCACCCCTGATATTCCGCTGACGACCAATTTCATGGTCAGCGCCGGTAACAGCACACTCGATTATGACGATTGGGGAGCGGAGGTCGATTTCGTTTCCAACGACCATTACTTCATGCCGGGGGAGCAGCATCTGGACGAGCTGGCCTACAGCTCCTCGTTGGTTGATGGGATCGCCCGCAAGCGTCCCTGGTTGTTGATGGAGCAATCCACGGGTGCGGTGAATTGGCGGAATATCAACTATCGAAAAGAAGAGGGGCAGCTGATTCGGGATTCCCTGGCTCACCTGGCCATGGGGGCGAATGCCATCTGCTACTTCCAGTGGAGGCAGTCTCGGTCCGGTGCTGAGAAGTTTCATACCGCAATGCTGCCGCATGCCGGTGAGGATAGTCGAACCTTCCGAGAGGTCTGCGAGCTTGGTCGGGACCTCAAACGTCTGGGCGAGGCGGGTTTGACGGAGAGCGCCGTTGCGAAGTCATCGGTCGCCGTGGTGTACGACTACGAGAGCGAGTGGGCGAGCGAACATACCGCGACCCCCACTCAGGAGGTCCGTCATTGGACCGAGCCCTTGGATTGGTTCCGTGCTTTGGCGGATTGTGGGATAACCGCCGATGTGGTGCCCATCAGGGCAGATTGGGATTCGTATGAGGCAGTGGTGCTGCCCAGCGTGTATCTGCTCGATGAAGGCCAGGCGCGACGTGTGCGGAAGTATGTCGCCGCCGGCGGGAAGCTGTTCGCCACGTATTACACGGGCATTGCCGATGGTGACGACCACATATGGCTGGACGGGTATCCCGGTGCTATACGTGATGTGCTGGGCATCAGGTCGGAGGACTTCGCTCCTCTCGGTACTGATACCGAAGGGGTTCTGGATCACCTCGATCTGAGCAATGGCACGGTGGCGCACGACCTTGCCGATGTCATCACCTCGGTCGCCGACACCGCGAAGGTTCTGGCGACGTATGAGGCGGAGGAATGGACCGCGATGAGCGGCGTTCCTGCCGTGACGCTCAACATCTATGGCAAAGGGCGTGCAGCCTATGTGGGTTGCAGACTCGGTCGTGAAGGCTTGGCTGCAACCTTGCCGGACCTCCTTGCCCGGATGCGCGTCAAGGGTTTCGACGAAGCTTCGGGTGCCAGCGTGCTGAGGGTCGAACGAGTCCGCACCGGCGGACAGGAGCGATTCGTCTTTCTGTTCAACAGGACGCACCGGGATGTGACTGTCGACATCGAGGGCACGGTTTTGGTGACTTCGCGTGCCACGGTCCACGACGACGGGTCGGCCGCGACACTGAAGGCGAATGGTCTTCTGGTGATGAAGCGGTAACAGACGAATCATCGGCCCGCGTGGACTGTTGCGGCTGGTCGATGTTCCGGGGCGATATGCGGGGCCGGGCGTTCGGAATGTTCTCCGAGCGCCCGGCCCCTCGACTATGGGAGCTTATGCCTGCGAGCCGTGGAATCGAATCGCCGCCCATGAGATTTCAGGCATGTCGAGCGTGATGGAGCCGTCGGTGTTCGACCAGGGGGTGACATGTCGGGGGACTACCGCGTTTGGCTCTTCCGGAGAATTGCATTTCATCGGGTCGTCCTCGTGAAGCATCTGTGCGGAATCAATGATCATCCGGGAGCCAGCCATGCTGGGCATTGACGAGCAATCGACGGTGACGGTATGTGGCCGTTGCTCATCGCGGTTGACGATAAGCACCAGACCTTGCTTTCGCTTCTCGTCCCAGGTGATCACGGAGTCAATGGCCTGAACCTCGCCGAAGTGTTGGGTGTGCAGCCTCGGGCCTTCGATGATCGGGGCATAGGCGACTCCCCGTGCGAAATTCGCAGCCGCCGCAAAGGGATAGAACACGCTTTGCCTCCACGCCGGTCCCTTGGTCTCGGCCATGATCGGCGCGATGACGTTGACCAGCTGGGCTCGCGAAGCGGATCGAACCTGCTTGCAGTGCTTCAGCAGCGTGATCATCAGCGAACCCTCCACCACCGCATCCGCGGCCGTGTAACGATCCTCCAGCAGGTGCGGGGCCTGGGGCCATGGATCGTGATGAAGTCCTGCGGCGGCCTCCTCTATCCACCGCTTCTCCTGACGATTCCATTCATCCGAGTACCAGATGCCCCATTCGTCGAAGGATAGGGCGACTTCATGATTCGTGTGTCTGCGCGCCTTGACCGAAGAGCTGATTTCGGCGACGGTGGTGATGAAGTGTGTCATGTCGGCTGACGACAGCAGAAAATCCTGGAAGCTGGCCGCACCGCGATCATAGTAATAGGCGTGGCAGGAGATGAAATCGAGATGCTCATAGGCTTTCTCCAGCACGGTGCGTTCCCAATGGCCGAAGCTCGGCATGTGCGCGCTCGAAGAGCCGCAGGCCACGAGTTGCAGACCTGATTCCGCCAGTTTCATCGCATGGGACACCTTGGCGACGGTGGCGGCGTATTCCTGCGCATCCATATGCCCCACCTGCCACGGGCCGTCCATCTCGTTGCCCAGGCACCACATGGAGATATCCATGCTTTCGGGGATGCCGTTACGTACCCGGAGATCGGCCCAGGCCGTGCCCGGCGCACCGTTGACGTATTCGAGCTCGTCGAGGCATTCTTGAATGCCTTTGGTGCCGAGGTTGGTCGCGAGCATGATTTCCGTGCCGGTCATGCGGCTCCACCGATGGAAGTCGTCGATGCCGACCTCGTTCGATTCGGTGCTGTGCCACGCGAGATCCCGTCGGACGGGCCTTTGGTCTCGTGGACCTATCCCGTCCTTCCAGTCATAGTTCGAGACAAAGTTGCCTCCCGGATAGCGGATGCAGGTCACACCGAGTTCTTTGACCATGTCGATGACATCATGGCGAAATCCCCAGGTGTCGGCCGTAGGGTGGTCCTTCTCGTAAATTCCCCCGTACACGCCACGTCCCATGTGCTCGATGAAGGAACCGAACAGTCGGGAGGGGATGTCGGCCACGGCGGTCGGCGCATGCACGAGGGCGGTGTCCGACAGGTCGTCGGGCGGGAACGTCGGTGAATCCGTGACATGTCCCTGAGCTTCTACGGCGGAAGTGCCTTGGGGTTCCTGATCGATCATTGCTGTGCTCTCTCTTAGAATCTGGCGTTTGTTTGCGTAAACATATATAATGATGTTATCGTTAACGTGAACGAAAATACAGCGTGTGTTCGAAGTCGAATACGCACTGAAAATGTGTTTCAGGTTGTAGGGGACTCTGCCAATCGACGGCGATTCGGCGGTTCTCAAAGAACAAGGAGAGTGAACGATGATGTTCAGTAAGCGAGCGATTGCACTGGTGGGGACCGTGGCGATGCTGTTCCCACTGGCTGCGTGCGGTGGTTCCGGAAGTGACTCAAGCGGCTCCGGAAGCGGCAAGACCGAGGTGCTGGTCTGGGCGTGGGATTCGACGCTGTCTCGCACGGTGGCCGGATTCGAGAAGGAGAACCCCGATATCACCGTCAAAATCACCAATGCCGGAACCAACAAGGATGAGTACACGGCCTTGAACAACGCCATGTCAGCAGGGAAGGGTGCACCTGACATAGCCCAGATCGAGTACTACGCCTTGCCGGAATACGTAATCAGGGAAAATGTTCAGGAGCTTTCCGACCTCGGCGCCTCCGGGTACAAAGACTTCTATACGCCAGGCACGTGGAGTTCGGTCAACGTGAACGGCGGCGTATACGCCTTGCCGCTGGATTCGGGTCCGATGGCCTTCTTCTACAACAAAGAGGTATTCGACAAGGCCGGTGTCACGGAACTTCCCACCACATGGGACGAGTTCTACGAAGCGGCGAAGAAGATCCGCGCCACGGGTTCGTACATCACGTCGGATTCCGGTGATGCGGGTTTCTTCGACTCCATGACGTGGCAGGCCGGAGCGACTCCGTTCTCCACCAGCAAGGACGGCAAGACCGTCGGCATCAATCTCACCTCCGACGCGGGTGTGAAGAAATGGACCGAGTTCTGGCAGAAAATGATCGACGAGGACCTGATTGACACCAAAACCGCCGGATGGACTGACGATTGGAACAAGGGACTCAACGACGGTTCCATCGCCTCGCTGCTCACCGGTGCATGGATGCCATACAATCTTCTCTCCGGTGCACCTGACGGCTCCGGCAAGTGGCGGGTAGCTCAGATGCCGACTTGGGAGAAGGGTGGCACCGAGAATTCCGAGAACGGCGGCTCCTCATTGGCCATCATCAAATCCGATGACGAGGCGAAGGTGAAGGCGGCATACAAATTCCTGGAATATGCCACGCATAACGCTGACGGCATCAAACAACGCGTCGATGGAGGAGCTTTCCCCGCCGACAACAACACCCTCGCTTCCGACGACTTCCTAGGCATGACGTCGGTGAAGGATGCCGATGGCAAGGACAACGAGTACTTCGGTGGACAGGAATTCAACAAGGAACTGGCGAAGGCGGCATCGAATGTGGTCACCGGATACACCTTCCTTCCCTTCGAGGTGTATGCACGCGGTGTCTTCGCCGATGATGCCGGTGGAGCGTTCACCGATAAATCAATCACCCTGGAGCAGGGGATTGCGGCGTGGCAGAAGAATCTGAAGAGCTACGCCGAAAGCCAGGGCTACACGGTGAAGTAGCAGGTCTGCGATAGTCGAACGACAAGCGCAAGGTCGATTTGCCAAGGCCGTAGGGGACATGTGTCTCCTACGGCCTTGTCGTATTGACGGACCAGGGAGGTGCACGGTCCGGCTTGCGTCCTTAGGTTCTTTTCACGGGCGAAGTGCGCCTTCGCGGCTGACGCAACGTGCGCCGGGTTCTCGGTGTGTGGTTGACGGGCGGTCCGGTCCATGCGGGCCGGGACCCGACCGGCATACGTCCTCGGGGCGGCACGACTCTGTTGGCCTCCGGAGCAAGGCGGAACGGTTATACGGCCTTCAGATGGTGCGAACGGCTGGATGGGGATTTGATGATGTCAGACGACTTGCAAGGTGAGTGGTTCGACAGCGCGATCCATGCACGTGTCTTGTGACGTCCAATGCGGCCCTTTCGACACGGAGTCGGATGCCCGGACGTGAAGCGTCTTTTCGAAGTGGGGAAGGTCGTGTACGGAGCACTGTGTATGGAACGTTGTGTGCGGAACGTTGTGTACGGAGCACTGTGTGCGGAACGTTGTGTGCTGAACGCTGTGTATGGAACGCAGTGTATGGAACGTCATGCATTCAGCACGGCGTATCCAACACTATCTGCCAGCCGTGGTGGATTCAACGCGGTACCGTCCTGGGCGCTCCGTCGGGTTCCATCGTCAGGACATGAGACAGCCCCGTTCATCCGCATTCAGCAATGAATCAGGATGAACGGGGCTGTCTGACGAGCTATCGACGTCTTCTGAGCGCGATGAGCATCGTGACTGCGGCAATTGCCAGGGCGGTGGCAGTCACGGCAATCAGAGCCGTGTTCGTACCGGTCCGGGCCAAAGCGAGGTGCTTGGTGACCGATGTGCCGGATGTCGAGGCTGATGAATCAGCCGGATTGCTTGGATTGGCTTGATTGGAAGGTTCTGAAGGAGCGGGGGAAGGCTGGGCATCGTCGTCAACGATGATTTCGAAGCTGCTCTCTACCTGAACCCCATTGTCCGTGAAGCGCACCGTCACCACATGCTTCCCGGAAGATGATGAGTCAAAGCCCATGATTGAAATACGAGGGTCTGAAGGATCGAGCGTCGTCGTGGCGCTGGTCTCACCGTTCTTCGTATACACGGCTGAAATGTTCAGCTTGTGGATATCCAGTGCCTCGCCTTTGGCGTAATGCGTCTTTGCCGTATCGACCTTGAGCCCGGTGAGTTTCGGCAGTACTCCGAAATTCACGCTGTATATTCGTTGAGTGCTGTTGTCGGCTGCGGTGACGGTGATTGTTGCCTTTCCTCCGTTGCCGGCGTCGGCCTGTTCGATGTTCACGGTTGCCGCGGAGTCCTTCGCGTATGCGGTCAGCTGTGGATAGGACGAGGCGTCGCCTGCAAGAGCGGAGTCGTACGTAACGACCGCCGGGTCGAAGCCCGACAGAGGAACGCCGTTCAATCTGATGTCGTCAAGGTCCGCCACATGTGCAGGTGAAGGGGCCGAGCTGCTTTCCAATATCCTGACCTCGGCCACTTTGGTGTAATAGTTGGCGTTATCCGCATAGGTGAATGACAGACGTATGCCGGCTGTCAAGGGGAGAGCAGACAGGTCAACGGTGGTCGTATCGCCACGATTGATGTTGATGCCGGTACTTGCCGAGATTCCCGAGTCCTTCCACGTATTGTCGGTTGCGTCGAGATAGTGTACGGAGAAGCTCTTGGCCGTGGCCTCTCCGTATGAGACGAGAGCCAGCGAGTTCAGCTTTCTTGGGGTGTCGAAGGTGTATTGCAGTGAAGGGGCGTTGTCTCCGCCGCCGTTTTTCCAATTCGACCATGCCGTATTGATGTTGCCGTCGCAACTCTTCGCGGCTGTATTCGTTCCTTCGGTATACGAGGCGATGGCCTGAGAGCAGAATATCTGCGCGAGGTTATCCCCATCGGAAATCTGCGGAGTGGTGACGAATACATGCAGGACGGCCGGAATCGTTCCTCCTGCACCGTTCTGTGCGACACCGGTGATGGTGAGGGTGCCGACTGTGGAGAGCTTGGCGTCGTCGAGACCCGAGAAGTCCCAGGTCACCGGGGTGGGCGTGCCCGGAGAATCGAGAACGTGTGCCGTCACCGTTGCCGGGGCCTTCGATTCGACCTCGGATGCCGCAGTGCCCGAAGCGACGGTGAGAGAGCTTGGATCGCTGACCGTAAATGCTCCGACCGCTACGACGAGGGTGGCTTGAATCTCGTTGCCGAAGATATCCCGGGCCTCGCCGGTTATGCGATGGCTGCCTGCCGTATCCACCGCCCTTCGTACGGCCGCATCGTCCCATCGCACGGAGACGGGTGTGCCTTCACCCCAGGAGTAATACGGCGTGACGGTGTCGGGGAGTTGCGGCACCACCGATATAGGCGTCTGTATGGTCGGTGTCCGCACCCCCTGGGGTTGTGTTGACGCGAAGGTCCATGCCTGGCTGTCGCTGCCTGAGGAGGTCCAGAGCCCCACTTTCGTCCCGGAATCCGTCTTCTGGCCGTCCACATCCAGCGATTGCTGTGCGGCGGAGTTCGTCAGACTCCATTCCCTCCCGTTCTCGGTGTTCAGAATCCATGTTGCTCTGGGGTCACTCAGCGCGGATTGCAGTGTCATGTCGGATAGTGCATTCGTGCCGTTGTTGGATACCAGCACCTTGCCTTCCGCATTCTGCAACACGTAGGATCGTAGATTGGGTCTGGAACCGGCTGAGGTATCGAGTGCCGTGAATTTCCAGATTTGCGTCCCCGCTTCTTGTGCATTCGATGCGCTTTCGCGGAGAGACAATGCCGAATCGCCGGTGGAAACCGCGGAGAGTGCCTTGGCGGAGTGTTTGCCGATGATCTGGTAGCTTTCGCCGTCCTTTACCGCTGCGGCGTCGTCGGCGACTCCGGTCACACCCCGGAGCTGCAGGGAGGCGATGGAATGTGCCGGCACCGTGAGCGTTGCGGTGTTCTTCTCGGCATCGATGGTGACGGCATCGTGCGACTGTTTGATGTTGCTGGTTTTGTTGAGTACCTCCGGCGTCGCATACTGCTCGCCTTTGGCGATGTCTTCGTCGGAGGAGGTCCGTGTGAGATAGAGCGTGCCTGTCGCGTCGTCGGCGATGTGCGCGTAATTGGAAAGATCGACGGTGAACTGCTGGTCACGAGCCGTGTTGTTGGTGTGGATGACCGTCTGTACCTTGCCGTCCGCGGACTGTGCGGTGAAGTTGTCGTTCTGGCTCGAGTTGGCGATGACGTTGTCGCCTTCGCCGACGAATTGCGTGTAGGCGCGGATGCCGTTGTATTTCGCATTCACCAGAACCCGGCAGGGTGAGATGCCCTGTGTGGAACCGTTGTTGTTGTCCACTCGTCGCTGGGAGTAGAGTTTGCCGTCGGTTCCTGCCACGGTGCAGTCGAAATCGATGAGGACCGTTCCCCAGTTGGTGTTCTCTCCGGCTGGATTGAGAGTGTTGCCCTCATCGTCCGTCGAGCCTTCCTGCATGTTGTACAGGTCTTCGACAACCTGCCAGAAGGTCCAGTCCTGGGACTGCAGGTTGTATATGTCCGAGTTGATCTTTCCGGTGATGCCCAATGCGTTGTCGAAACCGAAGGGGTTGAACCCGCCGCTCTGCCAAGAGCCGTCGACTTCGCTCATGGAAAGAACCTTTCCGTCGCTTTGGGCGATGTCGCGGACCTGGCGGGGTGCGTCGGCGCCGTAGGAATGGACATTGTATTGACCGACTTTGTTTTGGGTGATGATCGTGGGGTCGTTCGCGACCCATTGTTTGTACGAGTTCACGAACTGGGACTGTACGGAGGCGTCCGTCGCGCTGACCACGGTTCCCGGGTTGTCGGCCAGCGAGGCGTGTAGGGCGTTGATCAGCGGAATCTGGACCGTGCTACTGACGTGCATGCCTTCCTGAGGTTTCTTGAGATCCGTGGTGTAGGGGGTGGCGCTCAGATTCTTGTCCTGATATTGCCGGGAAACATAGCGATTGATGAGGGTGGCGTTCGCGTCGTTGCCGGATTGATAGTCGGAGGCCATCTTCCCGGGAGTGCTCCAATAACCGGTTTCAGACTCGTTCAGAGGTTCCACGGTGTCGATATTGATACCGTATTGCGTTTCCAGATGTTCGACGTTTTTCGCCAGGTATTCTGCGAATTTTTCCGGATCGCTGAGATTGTTGGCGTTGGCGTTGAATCCTCCTGTGGCATATCCGCTTTCGGTCATGAACCACGGTGCCGAATTCGCGAAAGCCTCCCAATGCGTGATGTCGCCGGTCTTGGCTCCTTGCTGTACCCACCATTCCTGTGCTTTCGATTTGCTCCAGTCATACTGCTTGTCGTTGGTGGGGTCAAAAGCGGCGCCAAGAGAGGCTTTGTCGCTTTGATTCGTTCCGATGCCGCCATAGATTCCTGCGGAGCCATCGGGGTCGTCGGCCCAGGTTCCGGGCACCGCCGCACCTTGTCTCATGAACGGGTAGCCATAAGCGACATCCGATGCATTGCCCCCGCCTATGTTGTATCGAGCCATATTGAGATTGAGCCCGTCGCTGCCGAAAATGCTCTCGTAGAAATCCGAACGGAGCTCTTTGCCGTACTCCAGGGCTTTCTCGTCGGTCTGTGCGTCGCCGCTTGAGCGCGATATCGATCCTGCTTCGCCGTACGAACCTGTGGCGTTGGCGAACCATGCAAGCGAGGTGCCCCAGCCTTTGAAAGGCCCGTTGGCATACCAAGGATTGGGTGTGACCGTGGCTGTCGCCCTGGTCTCCGCTGCCATCGTCGTCCCGGCAGGCAGTACCGTGACTCCTAGGCATAGGACGACACATGTCGTCGAGGCGGATAATGTTTTGGCTAATGACATCAATTCCTCCTTCAGCCGTGCGACTTTGCGCAGCTGTCTCTCTGTTCAAACCGCAATGAGATGCGGTTCCCCCATGAATGCAATGAAAGGGGGTGAGGTTTATCGCGAGTACGGCATTGTCTCGTGATCCCCCTGAGCATGAGCATAGCGAGAACTAAATGTTAACGCAACCATGAAGGAGTACGGAGCGTTGAATACGAAAGATTGAGATGCTCAGCGCTGTGTGTTCCTGGCGTAGATCAGAGCCATTCCCTTGAACAGCAGATTCGGGTCGAAGGTGTCCACTGCATCGATGTCGTGTGCGAAGACCCTGCCGAGTCCGCCTGTGGCGATGACCTTGAAATCTGTGGCGAGCTCCTGTCGGAACTGTTCGATGGTGCGTTCCACGCCGCCGAGGAAGTTGTAATACAAGCCTGCCTGCATTGCGGAACGGGTGCTCGACGACAGAATCGTGTCCGGTTTGATGATCTCCACCTCGGGCAGCTGCGCGGTCTGTCCCCATAGTGCCGCGGCGCCGGATTGGATGCCCACGGTGATCAGCCCCGCGGTGAGCGCCCCCGAAGCGTCCACGTAGGCATAGGTGGTGGCGGTTCCGAAATCGATGACGAGTGCCGGGCCGCCGTAGACGAAGTACGCACCGGCGCAACCCGCAAGGATATCCCCGCCGACAGAGGCGGGGTCGTCCATGCGAATGTTGATGCCCGTCTTGATGCCGGGGCCCACGACCATCGGATCGATGTCGAAGAACTTGATGATGGCTGATCTGAATGAATACATCACTTTCGGCACCACGGAGGTGATGATGACATCGTCGACATCATCGGCCTCGAAACCGCTCATGTTCAGGAATTCCTTGATCATCAAACCGTATTCGTCGGATGAACGACTGGTTTTCGTGGTGATACGGTAGCTTCCGACGATGGCGGAATTATCCATGAAGCCAAGAACGATGTTCGTGTTTCCGATGTCAACGGCGACAAGCATGACAATCTCCTTAATGCGGGTCATTCCACGGCAGATGGCTGATCTTCGGATCGCTCCCCGTCCGTCGTGCCATGCACACCAAGGGTAACCGGACTCCTGCCTAGCTCATAATTCTCGGGTCAAATTCTCGGGTCTGTGGTGAGGGCTTCGATTCCTTGCTAGGATGATGGCATGGTGGTCGACCTTACTCAGGCGGCCAATCAATCAGGCGTTTCAGTCATGGTAGGCAAGACGGGCATGCAGATACGGAAACCGTGCATAGTCCGCCCGTCTGTACCGTGCCTCGCAGCGCCCATACAGAGAGAGAAACGATGTCGGGAACAGACAATGCCTCGGAAAATGCTTCGGGAACAGACCATGCTTCGGAAACTGGCAAGGCTTCGGACGCGGACCAGCGTCGCCAGGGCAGTGCTTCGTCGGAACGTCAGAACGATTTGGGCAGCACCGATACCAGTTTGAACGCCTTCAGCAAAGCCCCCAAGGGGGAAAGACCATGGCTCTGGGCAATCATCGCGGTGATCGTGGTTGTCGCGCTGGCGGCAGGAGGGTGGGCGATTTCGGCGCTTCGTTCGTCGGATGACCATGCGGGCGGGTCCTCCTCAAGCGCCGCAAAGAAAGTGACGATCGGGCTCAAACTGGCACCCACCAATCTGGATATTCGCCACGAGTCGGGTTCCGCATTGGACCAGATACTTATCGGCAATGTGTATCAGGGACTGGTGGCCCGGTCATCGCAGAATCAGGTGGTGCCCGCGATAGCTGAATCATGGACGCAATCCGATGACGGTCTGGTGTATACCTTCAAGCTCAATCACGGCATGACGTTCTCCAATGGTGATGTGCTCGATGCCAAGGACGTGGCATGGTCGATTCAGCAACTCGTCGACCAGCAGTACACCGACTCCGAAGTGCTTGCAGACATGAAATCCGTCACCGCTCAGGACGACGACACGGTCGTGCTTACCCTTTCCAAGGCGAATTCAGGATTGCTGTGGTCCTTGACGGGAAGAGCGGGACTGGTGTTCGACGAGGACGCGAAGTACGATGCCAAAACCCAGGCGATAGGCTCGGGACCGTTCCTGCTCGATGCCTTCCGACAGGGCGACTCGATAACGCTTAAGGCCAATGCCGACTATTGGGGCACCAACAAGGCGAAAACGCAGGAAGTGGTTCTGCGATACATTCCAGACGACAACGCTGCGGTAAATGCGCTGAAAAGCGGCGACGTTCAGGTCTTGGCGCCCATTACGGAGAATCTGGCCGCGAGTTTCAAAGGTGACGACGATTTCACGGTCAAGGCGGGCGACGATACCGATAAGTTCGTTCTGGCGTTCAACTCCACAGGAACGGCGACATCGAACAAGGCCGTACGCCAGGCGATACGATACGCCATCAACAACGAGGAACTCATAGCCTCGCGAGGCGGGTCGGACGCAGCATTGGGCGGCCCGATACCATCTCTGGACCCGGGCTACGAGGACCTGTCAGATTTGTATCCCTACAATCCGAACAAGGCCAAATCCCTGCTTGAAGAAGCCGGCTACAGCGCAGACAAACCGCTGAAGCTGCGATTCGAGTATGCGAATATCTACGGTTCGGAAATCGGCGACCAGCTCAAATCCCAACTGAAGGCGGTGGGCATCGAACTCGATGTGCGTATGGTCGAGTTTTCGGCATGGCTTCAGGATGTCTACACCAACAAGGATTACGACCTTTCTCTGGTCGACCACAACGAAAGCCATGATTTTTACCAGTGGGCCGACCCTACGTACTACTACAACTACGACAATTCCCAAGTGCAGGAACTGTACGCCAAAGCCAAAGCGGCGACCACGCAGGAAGGTCAGGCGGCGTACCTCAGACAGGCTGCCAGGATAGTCAGCCAGGATGCTCCTGCGGACTGGCTGTTCAACTATCGAGTGACCACCGCGTATGCCCGAGGCGTCACCGGATTCCCGGTGAATCTCAACCAGTCCCTGCTGCCGCTGTGGGATGTTGAGTACCGGCGCTAGATGTTGAGTACAGTCGTTAACGGTCGGTCGGTGAAAGGACCGGAACGAGCTTTGGAGGAATGCGCATGAGAGCGGTCGTCAGACGTCTGTGCCTCTTCATCGGCGCATTGTTCGGTATGTCGCTGATCATATTCGCGGCATTGCGCATTCTTCCCGGCGATGTGGCGTCGGTGATGGCGGGCGTCAACGCATCGCCTCAACGAGTCGCGGCTCTCAGGGAGCAACTCGGTTTGAACCGGCCTGCAATCGAGCAGTACGGCGCCTGGCTTGCCGGCGTCCTCCACGGCGATTTCGGTAGCTCGATACTCACGGGTCGTTCAATCAGCGCGCAAATCGTGCTGCGCTCGCAGGTCACCTTCCCTTTGATTCTCATGAGCCTTGCCATCGCCCTGCTGATAGGTCTGCCGTTGGGATGTGCGGGCGCGCTGGCCACACATCCGAGGATGCGTCAGTTCTTCAGGGTGTTGGCCATCGTCGGCGGTTCGGTGCCTGCGCTGTGGGCAGGTTTGCTGCTGATTCTGTTGTTCGGCAAGGGAGTGGGATTGTTCGGAGTGCTGCCGTCCCAAGGCTTTCCGCTCGACACCTGGGCTCATCCTTTGACGGCCCTCGCGTCCTTGCTGCTGCCCGCGTTGACCGTGGGCATCATTGTCGCCGCCAGCATCATGCGATATACCAGATCGGCGTTGATGGAGGTGGTTGATTCGGACAGGATTGAATTCGCCATGGCCTGCGGCATGACCAGGAGGCAGGCGGTGCTTCGTACCGGACTTCGTCTCATCGCCCCCCAACTGGTCTCCGTGGTGGGTCTGACCCTCGCCGAAATGATTACCGGCGTGATGGTCGTGGAGAATCTCTTCGCCCTGCAAGGTCTCGGTTCGATGCTGATAACCGATGTGGGGAATCGTGACCTGCTCACCGTGCAGAGCGAGTTGTTCCTGTTGTCGGCGTTCTTCCTGTTCATAGGATTCGTCGTCGATATGGTGCATCAGATTATCGATCCGCGCTTGAGGATACAAGGTTGGGAGCAGGGGAGATGACGCAGAAAATCAAGAGCGCGCAAAGAGCATCTGAGACGCTCGCGCCTTCGGTGAATCCTCGTCACGGTGCGGGGAGACGACGCATGTTGACGGTGCTGTCCTCGATATGGGAGGGCGGCTCGGGTAGATTCTCGATAATCGTGCTGTGCTGCTGGATGCTGGTTGCGGTGCTTTCCCTGGTCTGGACGCCGCGTTCCCTGTGGGAGACCGACGGTTTCCACGTCTGGCAATCGCCTTCATGGGCTCACCTCTTGGGTACCGACGGCAGCGGCGCTGACATAATGAGCTGGCTGATGGCGGGGTCGGCAACGGAGCTCGGCATTGTCGCTCTTACGGTGCTGCTTACCGCGACCTTGGGATGCCTGTTCGTGCTGTCGATGCTGTCGTCGCATCTGATGCTCGCGCATGCGAGTGTTGTCATCATCGACGCGCTGATTTCCTTGCCGACCGTGTTGTTGGCGCTGATTCTTGCCGTTCCGTTAGGGCCGAGTGTGATGGTGATAGTGGTGGCCTGTTCTTTCGGGTACTCCTTGAATCTCGCTCGTGTGGTTCGCCCGCAGGCGTTGCTGGTGGCACGCTCGGAATTCGTGGAATCGTCGCTGTCGAGTGGCGCCGGTTCATTTCGCGTATTCAGAACGCATATCGTGCCGAACATCCTGCCGATGCTGCTGGTACAGCTGTCGATGTGCGCCGGCACGGTCATACTTGCCGAGGCTGGGCTGACATATCTGGGCATCGGCGTGCCCAGCGGCGTGGCATCTTGGGGGCATTCGCTCACCACATCCGTGCGCTTCATCAATGTGTATCCACTGGCGGTTGTCTGGCCGGGTCTGGTGGTGACTGTCGTCGTGGTGGCCTTGAATCTCTTCGGTGACGCACTGCGCGACGCCGTGGACCCCCTGACGAATCCGCGTCTTCGAAAACATCAGACTCAGGTATCGTCAACAGTGGGGAGACGTTCATGACGGTGGATATCTCGCATCTGCACCTAGCAGTCCAAGGGAAAACGCTTCTGGATGACGTGTCCCTGCAGATAGACGACGGCGAGCGCGTCGGGCTGATAGGTGTTTCGGGTTCCGGAAAGTCGATGATTTCCAGAGCCTGCCTGGGATTGTTGCCGCAGCACATGCAGCTTCAGGGTTCGATACGCATCGGCGGTCAGGAGATGGTTGGGGCCGATGAACGCCTGCTGGCTGACATGCGGGGCAAAGCCATCGCCCTGGTCATGCAGGACCCGGCCTCCGCGCTTAATCCGGTGAAGCGCATAGCCGATCAGATAGCGCTGCCTCTGAAATTGCATTACTCGTTGAATCGACAACAGATACACGAACGGGTTGTCGCCATGCTTCGCAAAGTTGATGTGCCGCTGGAAGCCATGCGCAGATTCCCTCACCAGCTTTCTGGCGGACAGCAGCAGCGCGTGGCCATAGCAACGGCTCTGGTGACATCCCCGCGTTTTATCGTGGCCGATGAGCCCACCACGGCTTTGGACCCGATTACCCAGCGGCAGATAGTCGATTTGCTGGTATCGCTTGTCGATGATGCAGGAGCTTCCACGCTGTTCATCACCCATGATTTTTCGGTGCTGTCACAGGCAACCAATCGCTGCTACGTGCTCGATGGAGGACGCATTGTGGAGAGCGGGCGCACCCGGGATTTGCTGCAATCTCCGGAGCATGAGACGACGCGCGGCCTGGTGGATGCTGCGCGAATGCTGACATTCCATGGTGACGAGCACACCTCCGTATCCGCCGGGTATCGACAGGGAGGTCGCAGTGAGCGTTGAGCATCCGGTCCCCATCCTAGAAGCGGAGCACATCGTCAAACGCTACGGTGCGCCTTCCGGCAGGCTATTGGGACGTTTGTTGCGATCCGGCACCGGTGTGCATGGCCCTAGTGCGCATGGTCCCGACGTCGACAGCGGCATCGCCTTGCGCGATGTGTCCTTGAGCGTGCGCGAAGGGGAGTGTCTGGCCATAATCGGGGCTTCGGGTTCAGGAAAGACCACGCTGACCCGAATCCTTCTTGGCATCAGACAGGCTGATTCAGGAAGGATTCGCTATCGAGGACAGGCGATAGGGGAGCATCCGGATGCATACGCGGCACTACGAAGGGAATCCGCCATAGTGTTCCAGAATCCGCATTCCTCTCTTGACCCTCGGTGGACGGTGTCTCGGTCAATCGCGGAACCGCTGCGTATTCGTGGAGTCGAGATGTCTAGTGACACCCATTGGGCCGCATCTCACGACGACCTGACTGAGAATATCGAGGAATCGGTGCGTCGGGTGATGCGACGGGTGGGTCTCGACGATGCGGCACTGTACGACAGGTATCCGATGGACCTTTCAGGAGGTCAGGCCCAACGGGTCGCCATCGCCCGTGCGCTGATTTCCCGTCCGAAACTGCTGCTTGCGGATGAGGCGATGGGTGCGGTCGATATGCATGCGAGGATACAGATTCTTCGGACCTTGGAATCGTTGCGCATGAGGGAGGACTCTGAGACGATGACCATGCTGCTGGTGTCGCATGATCTTGGAGTGGTTCAGCATATCGCGGATTCCATTCTGGTGCTCCGGGACGGTGAGGCTGTTGAATTCGGTTCTGCCGAAGCCGTTCTTGAGGAGCCGCAACAGGAGTACACCAAGGCCCTGATTGCGGCGGCAACGCTCTGACAAGTCCGAATGGTGGGGCGTGCCAGGTCGGTTGTTGAATGGTCAGCACGAAATCCGGCGCAGTGGGTGGCCACGGTCTCGATAATTTGATAACTGCACTAAAAGGACAGCAATTCAAGGAGAATTCCAACGAAAAGCTGTCCTTTTAGTGCAGTTATCTCCCAGAGGCCGCATAGTGTGCTATTGTGTTCAGCATGTCCAATCTCTCATGTTGTTGTCGCTGACCGAAGCCTGCAGGCTCGCGGTTGACAACGCATAATTTGAGATAGGAACCGGAATGTTGTGGCGCAGTGGCCATATCCGAACGTGATGTTCTTCATCGTGGTGCTCTGTGCACAGGCTCATAATCCAGAAGTTCAGGGCACTCCCATTGATGTGAAGCGACACGCTTAGAGGCATGTGCCAAGCAATATGGCGCAATCGGCGCAGTAGTCGCCAGCGGCGTATCCGAATTCATCAGTCACCATTCCGGAATCTCATATCAGTCATCATCCGCAGCTCTCGCAAGGCGCTCCGCACACATAGCACAAGCACCGAATGAAGCGAGGAACGATGAACATCTCAACGAACATCACAGCATTAATAGGCAACACCCCACTGGTCGAACTCCACAGCGTCACCGATGATGTGGAGGCCAGGGTCGTAGTGAAAATCGAATATTTCAATCCCGGTGGGTCGTCGAAGGACCGTATCGCGGAACGTATCATCGACGCGGCCGAACGCAGCGGGCAGCTGCAACCCGGTGGCACCATAGTCGAACCCACAAGCGGCAACACCGGGGTCGGTCTTGCGCTCGTAGCTCAGCAACGCGGATATCGCACGGTTTTCGTCGTTCCCGACAAGGTCTCCGAAGACAAGCGGGCAGTGCTTCGTGCCTATGGTGCTGAAGTCATCGTCACCCCGACCGATGCGGGTCCCGATGACCCACGTTCTTACTATGCGGTTTCCGATAGGCTCGCCCGCGAGATTCCCGGTGCCTTCAAGCCGAACCAGTACGCGAACCCCAACGGTCCGGAAAGCCACTATCGCACCACGGGACCGGAAATCTGGCGTGACACGGACCGGCGGCTCACGCACTTCGTCGCAGGTGTAGGCACGGGCGGCACCATAACAGGCACCGGCCGCTTCCTGAAGGAAGCTTCGAATGGTGCCGTTCAGGTCATAGGCGCCGACCCGGAAGGTTCCATCTACTCCAATCCGGATGATGTGCATCAATACAAGATTGAAGGCGTGGGAGAGGACTTCTACCCCGAGGCGTATGACCCGTCGATTCCCGACGAGATAGTGCAGGTCGGCGATGCCGAAGCATTCGAGATGACGCGTCGGCTGGCACGTGAGGAAGGTTTGCTGGTCGGCGGTTCATCGGGTATGGCGGTGGCGGCGGCCTTGAAGTCTGCACGAATGCATGGGCTCGGCAGCGATTCGCTGATGGTGGTGCTGCTTCCCGATTCTGGTCGCGGCTACCTGTCCAAGATTTTCTCCGACGAATGGATGCGTGAGAACGGTTTCGGCGATGTGCTGAGCAGGCAGCATCAACGCACGACGGCAATCGAAGGGGTGAAGTGAGTACAGCGCAGAAGTGAGCACCTCGCATTAGATACGAAGCATCGGGCGACAATCGCTTTCACTTCGCCGACCTCCTTGGTTCAAGGTGAGGAGCTGGGCGGAAACGAACTCGGTAAAACGAAGCCCGGTATAACGAAGTTCACAATTTCTTATTTCATTGGTTACGACACACAGGAAGAGCACCACATCATGAGCAACGATTACGCAACGCAGAACATCGCCACACGAGCAATCCACGCAGGGCAGGAGCCGGACCCGACGACCGGTGCGGTGGTTCCGCCGATATACATGTCATCGACCTTCAAGCAGGATGGTGTGGGAGGTCTGCGCGGAGGCTACGAGTACAGCCGTTCGACCAACCCGACCCGTGACGCCTTCGATGAGCAGCTCGCAGGTGTGGAAGGGGCGAAGCATTCGATTTCCTTCGCTTCCGGTCTCGCCGCTATTGATGTCCTGCTCAGGTCATTCCTCAAACCCGGGGACAATATTCTGCTTGGCAATGATGTGTATGGCGGTACCTACAGACTCCTCAGCAAAGTGTTCGGCCCCTGGGGCGTGGGTCTTGATGTGGTTGATGTCACGGATATCGATGCGGTCACCGAGCGGCTGGCGGCCAAAAGCTATGCGGTCGTATGGGTGGAAACACCATCGAACCCCCTGCTGCGCATCACCGATATTCAGGCCGTGGTGAAGGCCGCACACCAGCACGGAGGAGCCAAAGTGGTGGTGGACAACACCTTCGCCTCACCCGCATTGCAGCATCCCCTGGATGATGGTGCCGACGTGGTGGTCTATTCGACCACGAAATACATCGGCGGTCATTCCGATGTGGTCGGTGGTGCGGTGCTGCTCAATGATGATGACCTGCATGAGCAGGTCGCCTTCCTGCAGAACGCGGCGGGAGCCGTGCCGTCGCCCTTCGACTCATGGCTGGCGATTCGCGGATTGAAGACCTTGGAGCTGAGGGTAAAGCGTCATAGCGAGAACGCCTTGGCCTTGGCGGAACATCTGGAGCAGCGTCCCGAGATTGAGCGCGTCTGGTACCCGGGTCTCGAATCCCATCCCGGCCATGACATCGCCAAGCGCCAAATGCGCGGCGGCTTCGGTGGAGTCGTTTCCGTGCAGCTTGCAGGCGGTATGGATGCGGCCAAGCGTTTCGTGGGTGCCACGCAGATTTTCACACTTGCCGAGTCCCTGGGCGGTGTGGAATCGCTGATAGAGCATCCTGCGGCCATGACCCATGCCTCGGTTTCCGGTACGGCGTTGCAGGTGCCGGACAATCTGGTTCGTCTCTCGGTCGGTGTGGAAGGCAAAGAGGACCTTATCGCCGATATCGACCAGGCACTGGACTCCCTGCGCGGCTGAAATCTACTTGTTATTGGGCTGATGTCGTTTGTGTAGGGATTTCTTGCAAGAAAGAAATATTCGAGCAATGGCCGTAATGCAATGTCAACGTTTCGGAACCTTGAAGAAGCTTGGCATTGCATGAATCCCTACACAAACGTCGAGGTGCCGCCAGAGAGGCCCGAATGCGACATGCGGAGGAGCCCGCGAACTCATACACTGAGCATATGACCCCAGTAGACCAAGCGCTTGATGCCCTGCACACGTATTTCGGCTACGATTCCTTCCGCTTGGGGCAGGACCGAGTGGTCGATGCGATTCTGACAGGGCACGACTCCCTGGCTGTGATGCCCACGGGCGCAGGGAAATCAATCTGCTACCAGGTGCCCGCAACTGTGCTCCCTGGGGTGACCATCGTCATATCTCCGCTGGTGTCCTTGATGCGAGACCAGGTGGATGCTTTGGACGATGCGGGCATCGCCGCCGCCTTCGTGAATTCGACGCAGAGCACCGAAGAGCAGCGCGCGGTGATTTCGCAAGCCGCCCAAGGCAGTCTGCGCCTGCTGTATGTGGCGCCCGAACGGCTTTCGGCCCCGTCGTTCCGCGGATTGTGCGAGCATCTGCAAATCTCCATGATTGCCGTCGACGAAGCGCACTGCGTCTCGCAATGGGGTCAGGATTTCAGACCGTCGTATCTGGATATCGGTGGATTCATCGAGGGATTCGTCAGACGCCCTATCGTCGCGGCATTCACTGCGACCGCCACCGAACAAGTGCGTGCGGACATCGTGCGTATGCTCAACTTGCATGACCCCGTGATGACGGTGACGGGCTTCGACCGGCCGAACCTTTTCCTCGATGTCATTCGTCTGAGCACCAAACAGAAGTCCGAGTGGATATCCCGCTATGTGCACGAGCATGCCGACGATTCCGGCATCGTCTATTGCGCCACTCGCAAGGAGACCGATGCGGTGGCTCAGGAGCTGCGTCGAGAAGGGGTGACGGCCGCCGCCTACCACGCCGGTTTGCAGCCCGAGGAACGGGCGCGTGCGCAACGCGCATTCGTGAACGACGAGGTGCAGGTGGTGGCGGCGACCAACGCTTTCGGTATGGGAATCGACAAATCGAATGTGCGTTTCGTCATCCATCACAACATGCCGGAAAGCATAGAAGCCTACTATCAGGAGGCTGGACGAGCGGGACGAGATGGTGAGCCTGCACGTTGCACGCTGCTGTGGAACGAGTCGGACATCGTGACTCGCAGACGGCTGCTGGATATGGGCAATGCCAATGACCGTCTCAGTGCGGAAGAAAGCGAATTCGTGCGCTCGCATCGGCGCAGACTGCTGGGCGCGATGATTGGCTATTGCCGGACGGCGGATTGTCTGCACGAATACATCCTGCGCTATTTTGGGCAGCAGAGTGGCGATGCCGCTGCTGATACCGCCATCAATGATTCCGCCGTCTCCGTGGGCGGTGTCGACGATACAGCGAATACCGGCAATACCGGTAATACCTCTGACGCTATGACGGCAAGTGGCAACCCATCACAGGTCGAGACGGCGGTAAACGATGCGCCGACAGGCTGCAGCAATTGCTCGAACTGTCTGGGAACGGTGAAATCCGTTGACGTGACGGATATCGCCAGGATGGTGAGCCGTTGCGTGCATGATGTCGGGCAGAACTTCGGCGCGGGAATGCTGGTCCGGGTTCTGCGCGGTTCGCAGTCGCAGGATGTCCTCAAGCGGGGGTTGGACCGTTGCCCGAGCTATGGCAAGCTTCGCGACACCAGCGAAGCCGTAATCCGCGATGTCATCAACCAGATGAGTGTCGACGACTATCTGCTCATCACCGAAGGGCGTCTGCCGCTGGTGAAGTTCGGCAATCTGGCGGTCCGTACCGTTGCTCCTGATTTCCGATATGCCATCACCAGTGTGATTCGCAAAGGTGATGTCCCAGCTTCGAGTGTTCTGGGAGCATCCGATGACGGGCATGGTCAAAGACGTACGAGAAGCGGTGCAGGTGCGTCTACGAACGGCGGTGGTCAGAACGTGACCCTGGACCCTGCCGATGAGGAGATGTTCCAGACTTTGCGTGAGCTGCGCACCAAGATTGCCCGTGAGATAGGCAAGCCGCCATACATCGTGTTCTCGGACAAAACACTGCGTGATATGGCGCAACGTAGGCCTCTCGACGAGGAATCCATGCTCGAAGTCAACGGCGTGGGCGAGCACAAGCTCGAACTCTACGGCCAGCGCTTCATCGAGGTCATCGCATCGACGAAGTAATGAATCGAGGCATCTGTGCAGAAGTGACAAGGCGATGCCATGTTGCTGGTTGGGTCGCTTATCTTCGCAGCCAGCAATAGTTCATTACGTGAGAACAACGTGTAATACACTTGGTATACACGTATTTGTACCTGCAACATTTGGAGGTGAGCTGGATGACCAACAGAACAATCAGTATCGAGGACTCACTCAATGCAGAGGCCACAGCGGTTCTGGATTCAATCGGGTTGAATCTGAGTATGTACGTCAAACTTGCCCTCAGGCAATTGGTGAATGAGGGCAAAGTCCCTTTCGAGCTTAAAGCGTCATCGCGCATTCCCACCGAACAGACATGGCGACGCATGATTGAAGTGGAGGCAAAGGAGTCGGGCTTGCTTTCTGATGATGCCGTAACCTTTGATGATCCGGTTGAGGCGGTGGCCGAGCTTCACAAGGCATCGCGTCAGGCCTGATCGATGAAATATCGCATCAGATTCGATTCCCAATTCACCAGAGAATACGCACAATTGAGACATGACCATGTTCAACTCGCTGATGAGTTAGATGAGCTCATCATTGAAGAACTGGCCGTTAACGGAACGGTTCCAGATGCGTACCGGCCACATATGCTTGCCAATCCTGGAGGCAATTACAACGGGCATTGGGAGTTTCATCTTTCCGAAGGCGCAATTGATGTGCTTGTACTGTATCTTCCTCATCACTCGAATCCGATTATTCGGTTGGTGCGTATTGCTTCGCATGATGAGCTGTTCCAAGGCAGAATCGCGTAATTCTGCAGCCCGGTAGGTGACGGCCGTCGGCCCCTGGGGCAAGGATGAGCGGTGTAAGCAATACGGGAGCTTGTGTGCAGGCTGAGAGGAAGTCAACAGACTTCGACCGTGAACTTGATGCGGGTAATGCCGCCGTAAGGACTGATTTCATGACAATACTCATTGCCATCACCACCGTGTAGCGGGCCAGTGGCATGCCGTGCGCTTGCCTCGGGATGCCACGGGATTCCTTATCGCACATGAATCCGCATCAGGATAAACCAATAATCACCGCGGGCGCCCGCAAGGGCTGAGATCGGGGCAACCCGAGCACCGTTAGAACCTGCCCGGGTAATTCCGGCGAGGGAAGGAACACCATGTCAGAGCTGTCATCCCAAACAGCACCGTCAACCGCCTCATCACAGGCATCTGCCGCATCCGCCAGGTCTGCCGCATCCGCGGCATCTGAGGCATCTGCAGAGTATGCGGACTCCAACGCCAAACAGCATCGCGTGGACGATGCCGCAAGGTCCAGCAAACAGCGTGACCAATCGCATATCCGTGTAACGCGCACCGTGCCATTTTCCAATGATTCCGGAAACTACCAGCTCGGTATTCCGAGCACCAGAATCTCGCTTGACGATACCGTAACACCCGCTTTCCTGCCGGGTGGTGCTTCGACCACCACACCAAATGCGCCATTCGAGGATTACAACACCGAAGGCCCCGAGCATGACGTGCTCAAGGGATTGCCGCCCATACGTGCGGAATGGGTCGCGGACCGTGGCGACACCGTGTCCTATGAGGGCCGCCATAGAGACCTCGAAGATGACGGGAAAGCCGCAGTGCGACGCGGTGAGGCCTCCAAGGAATGGCAGGGGGAGCGGCGCAATCCGCTGAAAGCCAGCGGACACCCCATAACGCAGATGTGGTACGCACGCCAGGGCATCACCACTCCGGAAATGCGGTTCGTCGCTGAACGCGAGCATTGCAACGTTGAGCTGGTGCGGTCGGAATTGGCCGCAGGGCGTGCGGTGATGCCGCTGAATATCAACCATCCTGAGGCCGAACCGATGATTATCGGCGAGAAGTTCCTGGTGAAGATTAACGCCAACATGGGCAATTCCGCGGTGACCTCGTCCATCGACGAAGAGGTCGAGAAGCTCACCTGGGCGTGCAAGTGGGGTGCCGACACGGTGATGGACCTGTCTACGGGCAACGACATCCACACCACGCGAGAATGGATTCTGCGCAACTCACCCGTACCGATCGGCACGGTGCCCATTTATCAGGCCCTCGAGAAGGTCGATGAGGATGCCACCAAACTGACCTGGGAACTGTTCAGGGACACGGTGATTGAGCAGTGCGAGCAGGGCGTGGACTACATGACCATCCACGCCGGGGTGCTGCTCCGGTATGTGCCGTTGACCGCCAACCGCGTGACCGGCATCGTGTCGCGCGGTGGTTCGATTATGGCTCAATGGTGTCTGGCACATCATCAGGAGAGCTTCATTTACACGCATTTCGAGGAGTTGTGCGAGATATTCAAACAGTACGACGTCTGCTTCTCGCTGGGGGATGGGCTGCGCCCGGGCAGTCTGGCGGATGCGAACGACCAGGCGCAATTCGCCGAACTCATGACACTGGCCGAACTGACGCAGAAGGCCTGGAACCATGACGTGCAGGTGATGATTGAAGGCCCCGGCCATATCCCATTCGACACTGTTCGCATGAACATCGAACTGGAGAAGGCTTTGTGCAAGGGGGCTCCCTTCTATACGCTCGGACCACTGACCACGGATTGCGCCCCCGGATACGACCACATCACATCAGCCATCGGGGCCACGGAAATCGCCCGATACGGCACTGCGATGCTCTGCTACGTCACACCCAAGGAGCATCTGGGACTGCCGAACAAGGATGATGTCAAAACCGGTGTGATTACCTATAAGATAGCCGCGCACGCAGCCGACATAGCGAAGCACCATCCAGGCGCACAGGACCGAGACCTGGCCATATCGAAGGCACGCTTCGAGTTCCGTTGGATGGACCAGTTCAACCTCTCCTATGACCCGGACACGGCCATCGCCTTCCATGACGACACCTTGCCTGCGGAACCGGCCAAGATGGCGCATTTCTGCTCGATGTGCGGTCCGAAATTCTGTTCGATGGCCATATCGCAGAACATTCGTAGCGAGTACGGCGATGCGGAACAGCAGGAGGAATTCATTCGCAAAGGCATGGAGGAGATGAGCCGCGAATTCCACCAGACGGGAGACCAACTCTATGTGCCGCAGCACTGAGTGATGTAACCAAGAACGATAGTCAGCCCATATCAGTTCCATGCATGAACTGGTGCCCGTGAGTTTCCTGCGTGGATGCGTGTTTCGTCTCAAAGGAATGCATTCGCTAGAAACTGTGCGTATCGGCATGCTGAGCCAGCAAATCGGCGTGCTTCACATGCTCGTACGCACAGTTGCACATCCGCTCGGTGGTGCCCTAAACGAAACTGTGCATGAAAGCACGCGGAGCACAGGAATTACTACGTCTCGCGTGCCATCATGCACAGTTCGAACACTTTCTTCGCGGCCATACCATTTAGCAGCGCGCGGATAGTCGGTGAATATTCTCGCGTGGGCTTAGCATAAAAGACAATGGCGGATGCATTTCGCACTCGTTGGAATGAATCATTGTAGGAAGGGAACGAATCATTATGGCGAAACCGATTGTAGAAAGTTTTGAGCTGGACCACACGAAGGTTAAGGCTCCGTATGTGCGTCTGATTGACGTGGAGCAGGGTCCTAGCGGCGACCGTATCTCCAATTTCGACCTGCGCCTGGTGCAGCCCAATGAGAACGCCATTCCTACGGGAGGTCTGCACACCATCGAGCATATGATTGCCGTCCTTCTGCGTGAGCGTATTCCAGGCTATATCGACTGCTCTCCGTTCGGATGCCGCACAGGATTCCACCTGCTGGCGTGGGGCGAGCATGACACTGCCGACATCGCCAAGGCATTGAAGGAAGCATTGGACTTCATCGCCAACGAGTCCACATGGGATGATGTGCCGGGAACCGAAATCACCAGCTGCGGCAACTATCGCGACCACAGCCTGTTCTCCGCCAAGCAGTGGAGCAAGGACATTCTCGCGGAGGGCATCAGCTCCGACCCATTCGAGCGCAAGGTCGTCTGAAGCGGTCTCGCCGTGAATATGCGGGAGGCCGCAAGTATCGTTCCGGATGAGCATTCCGGACGAACGTTCCTGACGAACGATGCGTGATGGAGCGCCCATGCGGACTGCTGGCTCCGCTGCGGCAGGGATGTTGCCCTCGAAAACTGACGAGGGCAACGCATGCAGACTGGCATGGGCATAATCACCACGGTTTGTGAAATTTCAGCCCCCAGCAACAGGTCCGTCGAGGAGGGGTCCCTAGGATGCCAATCCAGCGGCTATCGACGGTATCTCCAGTTTGTTTGCAGCACTTTGAGTGATATTGTTCGTGGGCACCTTTATGGTTGCACGGTTACAGAAGGCCTGATAGGTGTTGCGGATGCTTCTTCTATGGAAGATTCGCCCGAATGCGGTTGTGGGTTATCGGAAAGGTGAGCACGTGAGCGAATCGTCATCAGCAGATGTACCAGAGAATGCGGTATCGACGGAAACAGTGGAGCCGAATAATCTCACCGTTCCTGTTCTCCTGACGCCGTCATTGGCACGGCTTTCAGGGAAGGAATCGGCGGTCCCCGCGAACCAGGAAACCCTCGCCAACGGCACTCGGCATTTTCGTCAGGCGAATGATGATGATTTTGATGCAATTCAAGCGATTTTCGCGCGGGCACGCCGGCTGATGTCCGAGAACGGCAATCCGAGCCAGTGGGGGTCGGTGTATCCCTTGACCGAAACCGTCAAGGAAGATTTGCACGAGCATCGAACCATGCTGTTGGTCGACAATGAAGGGCAGGACGAGCAGGAGCGTATTCTTGCGGTGTTCTCCGTGTGCGAAGGCGAAGACTCGACATACGGGACCATCACCGATGGCCATTGGTTGAATGACGAACCGTATGTGGCGCTGCACCGCGTGGCATCGGCGGGAGTGGCCAAGGGCGTGTCGCATGACTGCATGGCCTGGGTCACGAAGCGGTACAAGAATGTGCGCGGCGATACCCATGAGCACAACAAGGCGATGCAGCACGTATTCGAGTCGGCGGGCTTCAAACGCTGCGGCATCATTCATCTCACCAATCACAAGGTCGGTGAAGCTGAAAGAATCGCCTATCACTGGGTACTCTAACCGGTATTTCATCTCGATAACCGCTAGTTCCGCGCCTGCAATGCGCCTGTAATGCGCGTGCAATGCGTTTGTGTAGGGACTCGTTTGCGGCTGAGATGCACAACAAGCCGGTAATGCCGGAATTCCAGCACCGATGATATTCGAATACACACGTTCTTCTTGAAAATCCCTACACAGACAGGCGGCAAGTGAGCACCTCGCTCAATTTTTCGCGTTCGGGTGAGTATTGCTTGAAGAAACGCACAGAAGCTTACACAAATTTGACCGTTGTGGTTCACAATGGGGGTTATGACATTGACTGCTGCACCTAAGCTGGAGTTTTCTTCCGAAGCCGGAGAATCGAATTACCTACGCGCCTGCCGTGAATACCCCGGCCAGGCGATAGTCGATTTGGCCGTCATGAAACGCAACATGCAACATCTGGTCGAGGTGTGCGGGGGTGCGAATTCCGGTACGGCGGTTATGGGAGTGGTGAAGGCCGATGCCTACGGGCATGGCTTGGTTCCCTCGGCGCTGGCGGCGCTCGCGGGTGGTGCGACTTGGCTGGGTACTGCGCAGCCCCGTGAGGCGCTGCTCCTGCGAAAAGCTGGAATAGGCTCTGAACGTTGCCATATTCTGACGTGGCTGTACAACGGCAAGGCGGCACTGTTCGAAGACCTCATCTCCGAGGATATTGATATTTCCGTGGGCTCCCTGGCGGGCATCGAGGCGGTCGCCGCAGCCGCTCGCAAGCTTGGGAAACCTGCTCGTGTGCATGTCAAGGTTGATACCGGTTTTGGCCGCAACGGGTTCACTCCGGAAGCCTTTGACGATGCCCTGGGTCTGCTCGGTCGTTTCAAAGCCGAGGGAGCCATCGAGATTATCGGTCAATGGAGCCATCTCGCTGTAGCGGATATGCCCGGACAGCCCGCTTTCGTGGCGTCTACAGACAAGCAGATAGCCAATTTCGAAGAGTTCTCCATGCGTATGAGTCAGGCGGGGCTTTCCCCGCAGATACGGCACTTGGCGAATACGGCGGCAACGCTTACCCGTCCGGCGATTCATTATGACCTGACCAGGCCCGGAATCGGGCTGTATGGTTATGAGCCCGATCCCTCAATGGGCACTCCGTCGAAGTATGCCCTGACGCCCGCCATGAGCCTGCAGGCTCAGCTGGCCACGGTCAAGCATCTTGAAGCCGGTCACGGCATCTCCTACGGTCGTACCTATCTGACGGAGCAGGAGACCAGCGCAGCGGTGATGCCTCTCGGCTATGCGGATGGCATTCACCGTTCGGCCTCCGGTTCGGATATCGAGGGTTCCCTGGGGCAGGAGCATCTTGGCGGACCGGTTCGTGTGATGACCGATGCAGGCCCCAAGTTGGTGCGAGTCTCAGGCCGTGTGTGCATGGACCAGTGTGTGCTCGACCTCCACGGTGACGCCGATACGCTTGGCGTGCACGAGGGTGATACCGTGCTGCTGTTCGGCCCCGGGCGCGGTGAGGAAGCGTGCGAACCGACCGCGGATGACTGGGCTCGTGCGGCAGGAACCATATGCTACGAGATATTCACCTGTCTGCGCAGCCGAATCCCCAGGCTCTACATGCATGCCGAGGCTGTTCTGCCCAGGCAGGACATCGAGAAACTTGCTCCCGAGTCAATTCTGTAACGGCGTATTGGTGCCGCCCGGGCTTCCCATGCTTCGAATCACGCTTCGAACCGGGCTGTCTGCGCTTCGGACCACGCTTCGAACTGTGCTCCGAACCGTGCTTTGAAAGCATGGCTCTGGCTCCGTCATAATGTGCGATGCGTCATAGTCTCTATCGGCGTAATAACTTGCCGCAGGCGAGTGAAGGTGGTGTCATAGCAGTATGAGCGAATACAAAGGAAATGAACCGTCAGAGATTGCCTACACCGCCGTGGCCAATGTCACCGGTGGTCGAAATGGCCATGCCGTAAGTCATGAGCCTGACCTTGAACTTGATTTGGACACTCCTGTCGCCATGGGTGGCAAGGGCAACGGCACCAACCCGGAGCAGTTGTTCGCCATCGGTTGGGGTGCGTGCTTCCAAGGTGCACTCGGCCTTGCGGGCAAGGAGTTGCGAATCGCCGGAAGCAAGCTGGCGAAGAGCAAGGTGCGTGCGCACGTCTCCATCGGCCCTGAAGGCGAGTCATTCGGCATCAAGGCGAAGATTGAGGTCTTCGTTCCCGATGTCGATGATGAGACCGTGGCCAAGCTCGTCGACCGCACTCAGGAACTGTGCCCCTACTCCAAGGCAACTGCGGGAAATGTGCCCACTGAGGTTGTCGTCGTGGATACGGACCCGTTCGAGTAAAGCTTTTGCTGTAACCTTCACCTGACCCCTGTCACGTCTCAACGTGGCGGGGGTTTTGTCGTGCGTGGGTTCATTCTAGGTGTTCCCTTAGTGGTCTCTTCGCATTTTGGCGTGTAAAAACCCGCCTAATACGATAACTGCACTAAAAGGACAGCTTTTCGGAGAAATTATTGCCGCATTGCTGTCCTTTTAGTGCAGTTATCCGCCTTAGTGGCTACTGCGGCCACGGCGGCATCCATCGCCGACATGCCGAAATGTCGTTGCAACGTCGGGCCTGACTGTTCACCGAAACATAACCGTTCGTTAACGAAGATAACTTGTTCCCGGGGAAAAGAAGCGTGGATCGGATATCCATGCTGGAAGGGAACAGGAAAACTCCATGCAAAAACGACATAAGGGACGGTGGAGCGCACTCGTCATCGCGGTGGCGATGCTTCTGCCGACAGCGGGAACTGCGGTAGCGTACGCGGACACTCCGCAATCCTCCAAGGTGCAGGTCGCCTCTCAAATCAGCAAGGGTTCCGGCACGATGCCGGTGTTCATCCAGACGACGAGCAAGAGTGCTCTGTCGGTGAGTGACAACAAAAGCCCATCGGCGTTCAAAGGCGAAGAGGCTCTGCAGGATAAAGCCCAAGACGCGGCAGATAAAGCAAAGCACACCTCAAAAGATGTGCTTGCCGAATTGAAACGCCTCGATCCGAAGGCAACCGAATTGTATTCAACGGCCTATACCGTCCCCGGTATCGCCGTATACGCCGATGCAGCTGCGTTGAACAAGCTGGCTGAGCAATCGGATTCGGTGAGCAAAATCAACCCGATAAGCTTCAAGAAGACTGCGGACAGTGCAGAAAGCACGAAGGATTCCGAGGGCGCAACAGCCGGAAGTTCCCCGAGCGCGAGCAGCACTGCCGCCACCGGCTCAGCCGACAGTGACGGTACTGCCGCCAAGAGCGATACATCAGGGGATTCCGCTGCACAGGGCAGCGACTTCGACAAGAGTTCAGCCGAAAAAGATGCAGCAACACCACGCTCAACCCCATCCGGTGCCGCTGCATCCAACGACGCAGCTTCAAGCTCCACTCCTACTGCGACGCCTGAGGCTACGGCTTCGGACAACGCATCCATCGTCAACGCCGAGCCCAAGAACGCCAACAGCGATACCTTGGTGCAGTCGCTGAAAACATGGGCGCAAACCGGCAAGACGGGCAAAGGCATCAATATCGCCGTCGTCGATACCGGCCTGGACTACACCCACGCCGATTTCGGCGGAGCTGGGACGACAGAGGCCTACGACACGGCACTCGCGTCCAAAAGCGACCCGCTGACTGACCCGTCACTGCAGAAGCTCATCGATAAGGATAAGTTCAAAGGCGGCTACGATTTCGCCGGAACTGATTACAATCCGGACAATAGCAGCACTGCAGAACCGACCCCGGACGACAACCCCATCGATGGGCATGGCGGGCACCACGGCACACACGTGGCGGGCACCGCTCTTGGCTACGGAGTCACTGCGGACGGCAAGACCTACAAGGGTGATTACAGCAAGCTCTCCGAATCCGAACTGCAGTCCATGGAAGTCGGCCCCGGTTCCGCTCCTGAAGCCGGTGTGTATTCGCTCAAGGTCTTCGGAGACAACGGTGGCACGACCGGACTCGTCGGCGCTGCGCTCGATTGGGTCGGTGAACAGATTTCTCTGGGCAAGAGCATCAACATCGTATCGATGTCTGTTGGTGGTTCCTATGGTTCCGATGACGACCCTGATACGGCGAAGGTCGATGCACTGACTGAAAAAGGTGTGCTTTCGGTTATAGCAGCCGGCAACGAAGGCGATTTCACCGATGTGCTCGGTTCCCCGGGAAGTGCGAAAAGCGCTCTGACGGTCGCGGCGAGCAGCTCAGGCCGTACTTTGCAGGATGGCATCACAGCCACCGCACCAAGCAGTGTGGCAGGAACCAAGCTTGCAGGGCAGTATTCTGCAAACTATGCGGACCTCAGCAACATCAATGTCGAAGGCAAGGTGGTCAAGGTCCAAGACCCCAACAACCTCGCCGGTTGTAACACCTATTCCGTTGCTGACGCCGCTGCGGTGAAAGGCAACATCGCCTGGGTGAGCTGGGACGACAACAATCTGGTCTGCGGTTCCAAGAAACGTTTTGACAACGCCCAAGAAGCCGGTGCCACAGCAATTCTGTTCCAGTCCGATAAGGACATACCGGATGCGGGAATTGCCGGCAATGCCACTCTGCCCGGTTTCCAGGTCACACCTGCCGGCCTCGCCAAGGTACAGTCCGCGCTTGATGCGGGTACGTTGACGGTCAAACTCTCCTCGGACCAGCGTCTGAGCACCAAGGTCGATTACTCCGCGAAATACGAGGACACCATGGCGTCCTTCACTTCGCGAGGTATTCATGGTTCCGCGGACGGTACCGTAAAGCCTGATGTCTCAGCTCCGGGAGTGGGCATCATCTCGGCTTCTGCGGGCAGTGGCTCCAAAGCCGAAGTGATGAGCGGCACCTCGATGGCAACACCCATGACCTCCGGTATCGCGGCCTTGACGTATCAGGCGCATCCCGGTTGGACTGCGAAGGACATCAAGGCGCAGCTGATGAACACTGCGGATCACGACGTGCTGAGCGAAGACCGCAGCACGAAGATGGGCCCGCTGCGAGTCGGAACCGGCCGCATCGACGCCTACGAAGCCGTGAACAACCAGGCGACCGTGGCCGCAACGGATGACGCAACAGCCGTAACCGGTGAATTCGGTATCGTTCAGGTGCCGAGAGCCGGATACAGCAAGAGCAAGTCCTTCACCGTCACCAACAAGGCAGACAAGCCGGTGACCTACGCGTTGTCCTATGAGGCAAGAGTGAAGACTGACGGCGTTGACTACCAACTCGACAAGACCTCCCTCACGGTTCCTGCAAACGGTAGGGCAAGTTTCACGGTGAAGCTCAGCATTCCCGACCAGTCCAAGCTGCGCCACACCCGTGATGCCACCCAGCCGGTCAAGAATCCTGTTTCGGCGGACTATGACAGCAATTACGTCACCGATGCCAGCGGTATCGTGCGGTTGGTGCCGAAAGACACCGGCAACGGCACCTTCTCGGCATTGCGCGTATCCATGGTCGCTGCGCCGAAGCCCGTATCGGAGACCACTACGAGCCTTGAATTCTCAAAGGGTTCGACGGATGGTCAAGTGGTCGTCAGCGGCAAGGGCTTCGCGAACGGCACAGGTGCTACCGGGTACACGTCACAGGTCGCACCGATGCAGCTTGCGTTGCAGGACCCTGTCGATGGATACACTTCCCAGAATTCGGCACGAAGCCTCGCTGCTGCGGACATCCGTGCAGTGGGAGTCTCGTCCACGGCCCCTCAGATCAATGACAAGTCGCATGGCTATCTCACTTTCGGCATTGAAACCGATAAGACCTGGTCGCGCTTGGGCAACAATTTCTTCCCGGAAATCGTGCTCGATAGCGATAACGATGGCCGTGCAGATTATCTCATCGGTGTGAACACCATGAAGAACGGTGCGTTGACCGATGGCGTCTGGGTTGAAACCGAGCGCCTGAGTGACAGGGCAGTCATCGATAGGGAAGCGGTTGTCGACTCCACCGTCTCCGATTCGAACGTCGTTCTGCTGCCGGTAAAGCTCAGTGCACTGGGCGTTGCCAAGGACACGACCTCGGCGCCGATGAATTTCTACGCCCAGACCGAATCACTGTTCGCCGAGGCTGCTGACACTCCCTACTTGGTAGACACCACGGATGTGGCATCCTTCGACCCAATCAACCCTGATTTGTGGTTCGGAACGAGCGGGCAGAACGGTTCGGGTTCCGCAGTGGAGGCCGACAAGCCGGGTACGATTCAAGCTCATCTCAAGACTGCCGTGGATGGGAAAGAGGGCAATGGCAAGCAGAGGGCGGCTTCGGCACAGCCCGAGGCACTGCTGCTGCATCTCAATGGCTCGGTTCCCGTGGCCAAGGATTCGACTCCGGTGATTGACATCCAAAGCGTGGCTGCGCGTGATACCAGCGACTTGCAGAATCTTGTCGATAGCACCAAGGGCCTCGACGAGAGCAAGTACACTCCTGAATCGTGGAAGCAATTGGTCAAGGCGCTTGCCGATGCCAACGATGTGCTTGCCGACGCGAGCTCCACCAACCAGCAGATCAATGCCGCATACAACGCGTTGAATACCGCCATCAACGGCCTGGTCCCGATTTCTGCGAAGGTCGACAAGTCCAAGCTGCAGAGCCTGCATGACAGTTCGCAATCGCTCAATAGCCAGGATTACACCACGGATTCCTGGTCTGCTTTCGCAACTGCCATGAAGCAGGCCGAGCAGGTTCTCGCCGATGGGAACGCGACGCAGGATCAGGTCAACAGCGCATATGCCGCTTTGCTCAAGGCACAGCGAGCGTGTTGGTTCGAACCTCTGCGAATCCGGCTGCCGACACCAGCAACGGCACCTCGGCTGCCTCTGCCGCGAGGAAGCCGAAGTCCGGGCATCTCTCCAGCACCGGTGCCGCCGTGGGAGGTGTTGCACTCATTGCTCTGATGGCTGTTGTCGCAGGAACGGTGTTTATGCTCCTGCGCAAGCGTCGTTAGCGCACTGAGGAACTAGCTGCTTCACAAGGACAGTTTTGCGGTGAAATCTGCCGCGCAAACTGTCCTTGTGAAGCAGTTTTGCATTGTTGGGCATGGGTGTTGTCCGTGGTTCTTGAGTTACGAGAGCGAATCGGTTGTTCGCGTTGATTCTGCACGATATCGCTTTACCGACTACAGTGAGAGTCAGTTGCGATGAGGCAACAACAGTGAAAGGGGAAGCAATGAAACTGATTCTTGACCTCGACACAGGAATTGACGACACACTCGCCATCGCCTACGCGTTAGGGAGTCCGGAGGTCGACCTTATCGGCATCACAGGAACGTATGGCAACGTCAGAGTGGAACAAGGTGTGCGAAACGCACTGGCGGTAACGGATGTATTAGGTTTCCCGAACGTGCCGGTCTACCAGGGGCTCGGACATGCAAGTCGCAAAGACTCTTTCGAAGTTCAGCCGATTTCCGCCTTCATCCACGGAGATAACGGTATCGGTGATGTTTCCATTCCGGATTCTTCACGCAGCGTGGAGCAGGGCTCCGCAGTCGATTTTATTATCGATGCCGTAAAGACCTATGGCAAAGACCTGGTGTACGTGCCTACCGGCCCTATGACCAACATCGATGCCGCGTTGAAGAAGGCTCCTGAAATACGAGACAGCATCGGCTCCATCGTGCTGATGGGAGGTGCGCTTACTGTTCCGGGTAATGTTTCCGCCTGGTCGGAAGCCAATATTTCGCAGGACCCTGATGCGGCTAATGCACTGTTCCGTTCAGGTGCCCCGGCCACGATGATTGGTCTGGACGTGACTCTGCAAACGCTTCTTACCTACAACGACACCAGGAAATGGCGTGAAATCGGCACGAAGGCGAGCATCTTCCTTGCCGATATGACCGATTACTACATCAAGGCCTATGAGACGACGGCTCCCCATCTTGGCGGGTGCGGTTTGCATGACCCTCTGGCTGTCGGTGTTGCCGTCGACCCAAGCTTGGTAAAGGTGTTGCCTATCAATATGCAAGTCGATGTCGAAGGACCTACACGCGGAAGAACCATAGGTGATGGTGAGCGGCTGAACGACGCTCATAAAACCATGCGCGTTGCCGTTGGTGTGGATGTGCCGCGTTTCCTGAAGGAATTCATGCACCGTACTTCCGTGGCTGTGAGCGGGAAGCACAGTAACGAGGCAAAGTAACTGAGACCGCTGAATGGGCATCTGCTTGCACGGTTTTCGGCTTCACCGTGCAGGCAGATGCCGAACGTCAAACGTTATGCCGGCACTGGGGTCATATTCGGAGGTCAACGCCTTGGCGTGGCGATGTCGTGTTTGGTGCATGGCGAAGCGTTGTAAGCCGCTGTTTCATCGTTGAAGGAGATACACATGTCTGAATCACAGGTTGTGGCGAAGGATACTCGGAAACCAGGGGAGGCAAGCGTCGATAGTTACAACGGAAACGCCAAGCATGCGTTGATTCCCTTGCTGGTGATTTTCATTCTAGGAACATTATGCTTGCAGGCTTTTAATCTGGTCTTTCAGCAGATCGGCGACTCTCTTGGCGCTTCGCAACAGGCTTCGCTGATTACCGCAATACCGGGCATCGTGCTCGGAATAGTGTGCTTTGTCTATGGTTCGCTCACGGACTTCATCTCGCTCAAGAAGATGGTCATGGTCGGTCTGATTGTCCTCTTGGCGAGTTCGATATGCGGATTCCTGTTCAATGGGAACATCATATTGGTGATTGTGTTCCGTGCGCTGCAGACCGCCGGTGCCCAGGTGGCGGGCTCCGTATATCTGGTGATAGCTGCCAAATATCTGAAGAGCAGCGAGAAGGTCGTATACTTCGGCATCTTTACCGCAGGCTACCAGCTGTCGACGGCGATAGGGGTTCTCGCAGGCGGTTTCCTCAGCTCTATCAATTGGGCGTACCTGTTCCTGATACCGGTGCTGTCCATTTTCGTGGTTCCATTCCTGTTCCGGAATCTGCCATCGGGCACGGTGAAGGGCTCCAGAATAGATGTTCTCGGATTCGGTATTTTCGGTCTGGCCATCGCGGCTCTGACCCTATTCTTCTCGAATATCAACTGGCTCTATTTGGCGGCGAGCGCAGTGCTCTTCATCGTATTCGCCGTGTACATCAGCAAAGCCCGGCATCCCTTCATCTCGGTGGACTTCTTCCGTAACACTCGATGGCTCAAGGGCATCACTCTGATTCTGGTGTTCTATGCAATCAATTACTGCTTCACGCCACTGTTCAACGGCATCGGAAAACTGTATGGGCTCAGTTCGGCCAGTGTTTCGCTGTATTTGGTATGGGCATTCATCGTGGCTACCATAGTCGCCACGTCCTCGGGAATGATTGTCCGGGCCATCGGTCGTCAGGCTGCCATCATCACTGCCGCGATACTCATGGTGGTGGGATTGCTGACGACGGCGATATGCGTCAATCAGCATATGGCTCTGCTTGCGATTACGGCGTGCATTTATTATGCGGGCATGGGATTGCTGTATTCACCAGTGGTGGACACCGTTCTTGGCACGCTTGATTCCTCCGAGACCGGCCGTGGCATCGGCATGAACGATCTCGCCATGAACGTCACGGCTTCGATTGGCATCGCCATATTCGGCAGTCTGATGGGAACAGGCTTCCTCAGTTCCGGTAGCATCGGAGGCCAAAGCGGCGCTGCCGCGAACTATGCGAACCTGCTCCTCATCTTTGCCGGCATCGTACTCGTGGGATTGGTGGTGTATCTGGTATTCCGCCGCTCACTGAACCGTTCGGCCGAAGAGGGTGCCGCGTAGACAGCACCGAATCCCTGTTATCGTCACGGGGTCCCGAATGTTCACGTCGTAATGGTTGCAGTGCGGTAGCCTGAGGGTGCAACAGCTTCGTGACGATGATTCGACTGGGGGTGCCTAGGTGCAGAGTGGACAGTTCGATGAGCACGGTGAGTCCTTGCTTGAAGGTGAGGGGTATGGACCGGTTGACGAGGAGCGCTGGGCGCCTGAACCGCCGAAATCCAGCGTGCGGACGGCGTTCGAGCGAGACCGTGCCCGTCTGGTGCATTCATCGGCGCTTCGTAGGCTCGGAGCCAAAACGCAGATACTCGTCGCCGGAACCGACGATTTCGCTCGTACTCGACTGACTCACACGCTTGAAGTCGCGCAGATTGGTCGCCAGATAGCCTCGATGCTCGGTTGCGACCCGGATGTGGTCGATTGCGCCTGTCTGGCCCATGACCTCGGGCATCCTCCGTTCGGCCACAATGGAGAGCGTGCATTATCCGATATCGCTCGGAATATCGGCGGTTTCGAAGGCAACGCTCAGACATTGCGATTGCTGACGCGGCTGGAGCCGAAGATTTTTCACACCGACGGGCGTAGTGCCGGGGTGAACCTCACTCGTGCCGCATTGGATGCGACGGTGAAGTATCCTTGGACTCTTGCGGAGGCTTCGCAGCATCCGAAGGGGGAGCGCAGCGCCAAGTTCTGCGTGTATCCGGATGATATGGATGTGTTCGAGTGGCTCAAACGGCCCGGTCACAGGACCGACCGCCCTATGGAATGCCAGGTGATGGACCTGTCGGATGACATCGCCTACAGCGTGCATGACATGGAGGACGCCATCGTCGCCGGTTCCTTCAATCCTTTGTCTCTCGGGGACCGCAAGGTAATCGATGCCATCGTTGAATTGACGCGTTCATGGTACGGGCAGCAGTGGGATGCGGACGAACTGGTCGCTGCGCTGGAACGGTTGAGGTCGTTGGAGATGTTCCCTCAGCATTTCAATGGTTCGCGGAGTGCACTGGCGCAGTTGAAAAACATCACGAGTGCTTTGATTGGCCGTTTCGCGGGCTCGGTGGAGCGTGCCACTCGTGAACGTTACGGCAATGGCAGACTGGTTCGTTACACGGCTTCGGTGGTGATTCCTGATGAAACGGCTTACGAAATCGTCGCGTTGAAGGGCATTTCGGTGTTTTTCGTGATGGCTCCGAGGGAACACGAACCTTTCCATGACAGGCAGCTCGAGATTGTTCGTGATTTGGTGGATGTGATGATGGAGAATTCTCCACGCCCATCGGACGCATTGGAGACGGTGTTCCTCGATGACTGGTACGAGGCCGACAACGACGATGAGCGTCTGCGTGTCGCCATAGACCAGGTCGCCAGCCTCACCGACGGTTCCGCCCTAACCATGCACGCTATTTTATGCAGCTGAGCCGTTAAGCACACAGCCCAGTGGGCTGTGTGTAGGCGAAGTGAGCAGCCGCAAAGGCTGCGAAGAATCGCTGAAAGCGATTAATCAGCGAGGTCCCTGCGAAACCGTCACTTAACAATGCATAGGCGAAGTGAGCGCCCACAAAGCTGAGCCGTTAAGCGTACAGCACGGTGCCGAAACGTAAAGCGAATACCCCAGTGGGGTATTCGTAGGTGAGGTGAGCAGCCGCAAAGGCTGCGAAGAAGCGCGTAGCGCGTGCCACACGTCGTAATACGTCCCGCAACCTTCCCGGAAGTCAGGCGAAGTGAGCGCCCACAAAGCTGAGCCGTTAAGCGTACAGCACGGTGTGCTGTACGTAGGCTCGGTGAGCGCCCGCTAAGGGCGCGAAGTCAATCGCTTCAGCGATTGTATAGAAGCGCGTAGCGCTTGCCACACGTCGTAATGCGCTCCGCAACCTTCCCGGAGGTCAAGACGGGTCTCATCCTAACTTGCAGGTATTCTGGTGCCCATGGCAGGGATGATTGTTAAAGAGGATATCGAAAAGGTTCGAGCAGCGGCGGATTTGTACGATATCGTCTCTGCTGATGTCACGTTGAAATCCTCCGGTTCGGGTACTTTCGTAGGTCTTTGCCCTTTCCATGATGAGAAGACGCCGAGTTTTTCGGTGCGTCCTTCCCTTGGCGTCTGGCATTGTTTCGGGTGTGGTCTCGGCGGTGATGTGTTCGGCTACATCGAGCAGTCGGAGAATGTCGGTTTCGGCGATGCGGTGAGTGTGCTGGCCGATAAATACCATATCGAGCTGCATTACGATTCGAACAGTGCGGTGCCCGAGCAGCGCGGTTCCAAGCGTTCGCGCCTGCTGGAGGCCAACGAGGAGGCGCAGAGTTTCTTCGTGTCGCAGATTATGAGCAAGGAGGCCCTTCCTGCTCGCAAACTGCTCGGTGGAAGGAATTTCACTCAGGCCGATAGCGAACGTTTCGGATGCGGGTATGCTCCGCAAGGTTGGGATAACCTGGTTCGTCACCTCTCGTCAAAGGGATTCACCCAGGAGGAGATGACGGATGCCGGTCTTGCCAGAAGAGGGCAGCGCGGGGTCTATGACTACTTCCGGGGAAGGGTGACGTGGCCTATTCGCGACTCGACTGGGAGAACGCTTGGTTTCGGCGCACGCAAACTGTATGACGATGACACGATTCAGGCGAAGTACATCAATACTCCGGACACGCAGCTGTATCGGAAGAATCAGGTGCTGTACGGCATCGACCTGGCGAAATCGCAGATTGTCAAAAAACGTCAGGTGGTTATCGTCGAGGGCTACACGGATGTGATGGCATGCCATCTAGCCGGTGTCGACACTGCTGTGGCGACGTGTGGCACGGCTTTCGGCTTGGAGCATGCGAAGATTGTGCGTCGTCTGATTTCGGATGATTCCTTGGGTGCCGTGCAGTTGGTGGGCCCGGTCAAAGGGTCCCGTGTGGTATTCACCTTCGACGGGGATGCTGCCGGGCAGAAGGCCGCCTTGCATGCTTTTGGTCTCGATGGTTCTTTCCTGACCCAGACCTTTGTGGCTGTGGCTGCGGACAATATGGACCCTTGTGATCTGCGAATCGAACGAGGGGATGAGGCGGTGCGCAGCCTGGTGCAGCACGCCAAACCTCTGTATGACTTTGTTATCGATGCTGCGATAGATGCTTTCGACACGCAGTTCACCACCGGTCAGATGGGGGCGGTGAAGGCCGTGTCTCCGGTGATTGCGCAGATTCGTGACCGTTCACTGCTGGATTTGTATGCGCGTAAGGCTGCACGTCGGGTTGGCGTTGAAATGGAGATTATGAATCGGGAGGTGGCGGCCGCCCGCAGGAATCTTCATGTGAGGGATGAGGATGCCTATGCGTCGAGGAATCATCGTCAGACCTTGAACCAGATTCATGAACGTGGCGAGAATCCATCGTCGAGTATGGTCGACCGGAAGAAGCTGGAGCATCAGGATGCGCTGATGCAGGGGTATTTCCGCATCGACGATGCCGTGTTCATCTGTGAACAACAGTTCATGGGCACCTTGATTCAGGTGCCTCGTGCGGTCAATCGCGAGATGTTCGCCCAGCTCGATGAATCGAATTTCACCACGCCTGTTTTCCGTTCGCTGTTCCAGGCGGTCGATGCCGCTGGTGGGCTGCCGAGTGAGGACACTCCGCAAGGCTTGTGGATGCATAATGTGACCAAGGCGACCGGTCCCTGGTTGCAGCAGGTCATCAATGAGCTTGCCGTGATGCCTCTGCCTTTGCCGCAGGACGACAACACCAGTGGAGTGCGTGATTCGGCGGTTCCGGAGAGCAATGCGGCTGCCGTACAGCTCCGCCCGCCGACCGTTGCGGAAACGCAGTACGCTTCGGAGCTGTTGGTCCGTTTGCTGGATATGGGGTATATGCGTCGCATCGCGGTGGCCAAACGTCGCATGAACCAGATGGTCGATGGGCCTGACAAGTTCAAACTGCTGGGTGAGATAACGTCGTTGGAGACCGCTCGCAAGGATTTGCAGGCGCAGGTCTATGGAAACACCGTTTCCTGACCTTCAACAGAGGCGGCAATGAGATAACTGCACTAAAAGGATAGTTTTTCCTGGGAATTTTTACCCAAAAGCTGTCCTTTTAGTGCAGTTATCTTTCCGGAGCCGGGCTTTCCTGGTGACGGTGACGATTTGCGGAACGAGGGGTGGAACAAGCTCTACCCCTCGAACTCGAGCATTCGACATAGGCAACCCAAAACCTTGATATTGCAAGGATTATGGGGGTGCTATGGTGGCGTGGTTTGGATAATTCAACCTGGCCTGAACGCCAGTGTTCCCGACCTTTGGAGATGTGCTGTCATGGCTGCTGACCAGCGAATAAACACTCAAGGCATACTGCGGTTCAGTGCGAGCCGCGTGCTGCTGCTTGTCACTGTGCTCATCGGTGTGGTGGCGGGTGTGCTGTGGCGTATCCAATATCCGGTGGCTTCATGGCTGCTCATCATGACCGCCGTAGTGAGTGTGCTTCACTCCTTGTGGGGCATGATTGTGAATATCCGCAAGGGCCATGTGGGCGTCGACATTCTGGCCATCGTCGCGCTGATGTCCACTCTTGCGGTTCATGAGTATTGGGCCGGCTGGGTCGTGGTGCTCATGGTCTTTTCCGGCGAGGCCATCGAGGATTTTGCGGAGTCGAAGGCTCAGCGCAATCTTGAGGCGCTCGTGGAGGCGGCTCCTTCCGTCGCCCACGTACAAGGGCAGGCGCCTGGGCAGGAGTCCTCCTGGAATACCGTACCGGTCGGTGAGGTGAACGTCGGTGACACCCTGTTGGTGAAACCGGGGGAGACGATTCCGGTCAACGGCGTGCTGCACAGTGCACAGGCAACGTTGGATATGTCGATGATTAACGGCGAACCGCTGCCCGTCGACCTGTACGAAGGCTCCAAGCTGTCTTCGGGTGCCATCAACGGGGCTTCGGCCATCGAGATGGTGGCAACGGCGAAATCTTCGGATTCGCAATACCAGAAGATTATCGAACTGGTGAAATCCGCTCAGGAGTCACGTCCTGCCGCCGTCAAGACCGCGGACTTGCTGGCGGTGCCGTTCACCGTGGTATCGCTGGCCATCGCCTTCATGGCGTGGGGTTTCTCCCGGGACCCGATGCGTTTCGCCGAAGTGCTGGTCATCGCCACGCCCTGCCCGTTGCTGATTGCAGCTCCTGTGGCTTTCATGGGAGGCACGGGACGTCTGGCCAAGGCCGGTATCGTCATCAAGGCCCAGGACATTCTTGAGCGTCTCGGCGAGGTCAGTCACGTATTCTTCGACAAAACGGGGACCTTGACCCAGAAGAAGCCTCGGGTGGACCGCATCGAGCTCAGTGCGTGGTCGCAGCAGAGGGGGGTGAATCCCGACCAGCTGTTGATTTCGGCGGGAATGCTCGAAGGCTATTCATCGCACATTCTGGCCCGTGGCGTAGAGACGGCCGCGTTGGATTTGATACATGCCAGGCAATTGCCACGCCCTGTGGTCAACGATGCCCGTGAAACCACCGGTAACGGCGTGCGGGCGAAGGTGGCGGACAGCATCATCGCTGTGGGCAGACTGAAATTTGTGGATTCTACGGTTACCGACGGCCAGATAGCATCGGAATTTCCGGCACTGGCCTCCAATGAGATGGTCACCTATGTGTCGGTCGACGGGCATATGGCCGGGCGCATCATCCTCAAGGACTTCCCTCGTGACAATGCAAAGGACATGATTCGGCGACTCGATGCTCTCGGGGTTTCGCGGGTGACGATGCTGACGGGTGACAAGTCGGATTCGGCGAATATCGTGGCCAATGCCGTGGGTATCCGCGATGTGCGCGCGGAGCTGTTGCCCGAAGAAAAAGTGGCTGCGGTTGAAGGCGCCCGCATCGAGCCGAGTGTGGAACCCGGTCGCGCTGCCCGCCTGGTGATGTGGTTGAAGGGGCTTATCGGCATCAATACCGAGCAGAACATCAGCATGATGGTAGGCGATGGCGTCAACGATGCTCCGGTCCTTGCCGCCTCCGATATCGGCGTGGCGATGACGGATGGTTCGTCCACCGCGGCATCCGAATCGGCGCAGGTGGTCATTATGAACGATGACATCTCCATGGTGCCCAAGGGGATTATCATTTCGCGTCAGACCAGACGAATCATGCTGCAGGCGGTGTTCGGAGGAATCATCGCAGCGATTCTCTGCATGATCGTGGCGGCCTTCGGTGCCATACCGGCCGTGCTGGGCGCGCTGATTCAGGAACTCATTGATGTGGTCTGTATCCTGTGGGCGCTGACGGCCATCATCGACAGGAAAATCACGTCCTGAAGCCGGGCCGGGTTCATCGAATGTGCCTTCTGGACTGAACTCATATGATTCGTTCTTATTGAATTACATTGCACAGAGGACTCGTCATGCTGAGTTGGCCGGTGGTGTGGGATATATCACAAAAGAGTTCTAGGGGTAGAACATTTGCGTGTTGCTGTGTGATATTCGCTGAAGCTTTAATACTATATATGGTGCAAGTGAAATATTACAAACACTGCATATAGTGTCTGTAGGTCATCTCAGAGGAGAAGTAATGTCAGCGAAAACGACGGTTCGACCCATCGAATTAGCGGATGATGCGATGATGGCGGCATCGGTCACGCCACCCGAATTCAGACGGAACCATGCGGCGAGGCTCCGCCCGGTGAACTGGAATGCCATCAGGGACGACAAGGACTTGGAGGTGTGGAACCGTCTGGTATCGAATTTCTGGCTTCCCGAAAAGGTTCCGCTGTCGAACGACATTCCCTCGTGGAACACCTTGACGGAGCTCGAACGGGATACCACGGTCAGGGTGTTCACCGGCTTGACGATGCTTGATACCACCCAATCTTCGGTGGGGGAGATATGCCAGATAGAGCACGCCCGTACCGAGCATGAAGAGGCGGTGTACACGAACATCGCGTTCATGCAGGCGGTGCATGCGCGCTCGTATTCCTCGATATTCTCAACCCTGTGCTCCAGCGAGCAGATAGACGACGCCTATCGCTGGGCGGTACGCAACGACCTGTTGCAGGAACGTGTGCGCACCGTGCTCGTGGAATACGAAAGCGATAACCCGTTGAAGCGGAAAGCGGCATCCACGCTGCTCTCATCGCTGCTGCTGTATGCGGGTTTCTATCTGCCGCTCCACTTCGCTTCACGAGCGAAACTCATGAACACGGCGGATATGATTCGCCTCATATTGCGTGACAAGGCAATTCACGGGTATTATTCCGGCTACAAATATCAGCGCGGGCTTGAGCAGCTGTCGGCTTCGGAACGTTCGCAGATGGATGCCTTCACCAACGAACTCCTCGACAAGCTGTATGACCTGGAGCTGCGGTATTCGGACGAGGTGTATCAGGGCTTTGACTTCATCGACGATGTGCATGCCTTCGTGCGATACAACGCCAACAAGGCTCTGATGAATCTGGGGTATCCCGCCCGCTTCAAAGCTTCGGAGATTGCGGTGAGCGCGGAGATTCTGGCAGCTCTGTCTCCTGCGGCGGATGAAAACCACGATTTCTTCTCGGGTTCGGGTTCCTCGTATGTCATGGGGCATTCGGAGTCCACCGATGACGACGATTGGGAGTTCTAGAATCCGGGTTGCCGGAGTTTGTCGACGGTTGCTGGCGTTTGTGTGGGGACTGATTCTGAGATTTCTGGTATCCGATATTGCTGTTGTTGGAAATCTGCCATTCTTGGGAATGGAACGGGAGTATGTGACTGCAAATCCCTACACAAAGGTCAATGAGGATTGTTGCGGGGAAGAGCTGCAGAACAACGGTCCTTTTACTGCACACGAAGAATTTGAACCGTATTGATTGCATGGGTTTTCGACTATCGCTTCCGTTGTGGTCCGGTGCCGGATGTGGAAGCAGTCGTTCTTTGAATGCTTGGGCTGGATGTCGGCTTGCAGTGAACAATTCATACATCATGTATGATTAGCGACATCATGTTTCCGAGTGCGCTCCCTCCGCGTACGGGGCGTGATAGTGTGTCGCCGAAGTCCTGACACATCACACAGTCTGCTTGAATCTGTGATGCTTGAATCCCGGTCGCGGGGGGGGGGTGCTGTTTTTTGACATCCCTAGGGTGGTGCTGAGTATGCGGTCATTTGGTTCTCATAGGTTTGAGGGTTCGGTTTCTAGCGGGAGGATGCCCGGAGGGATTCCCGCGTTTATCGCGTTCACGCTCTCGATGTTCTTGCTGTTGACTGGTGCCCTGGGTGTGGCGTCGGTTGAGCCGGCTGAGGCTGACACTGTGGAGTTGGGGCCTGACGGGTATTTCAGCACGTTGAGTGAGGGTGCGACTCCTGTGGTGACTAATAGGTGGGATTCGACTCGTCGGATTGTGTTTGGCAAGCAGGGTGCCGGTACCACGGGCGGCTGGGGTACTCCATCTGGTGGGTACAAGACTCTGGCGAAGGGAGAGGTGAAGAGCGTTGTAGCTGATTCGGTTGACGGCCAGTCGTATTCACGGTCCTCGACGACATCGGTTGCTAACAATGAGGCATTGCTGTGGGCCGATGATGTAGTAACCGCAGTTAAATTTGATACGCGTGTCGAAGACCGCAATACCTTTGATAATGCGACGCAACCGTACCAGGCGAGTCTAGCTCTGGCGTCGGATAATCGGATTGAGGCTAGTCCTGATGTTGCAAACAAACATTATTCGGTGTTCGAACAAGGATTGTTGCGAGCTGCAAAGGTGGAGGGTGTGTGTACTGCCTTGCCGACCGATGGGTGCAATGACGGCACTGAGCCAATTACGGACCCTGTTGGTGCTTTGTCGGATTTTACGTATAGGGTATTTCCGTTGTCTGTTGGTGATATGAAACAATATCTCAATCGCACCGTGGAAAATATAGGAATCGCCAAGGATAATGCGCGGTGCGCAAATTACGTTACATACCCCTACGCGAACAAGTGCGCCAACGCTACCAACGGCACTTGGCTCCGTTCTCCACGCCGAAATAGCAACGATTATGTGTACTTCGTACGTTATGACGGTTCTGTAACTAGTGAGCCAACCTACGCCACTGTTGCAGGGTTGCGCCCTGCTTTTCGTCTGAGTCTTGACCGTCTGTTGTTGTCGGCGCATAGTAAGAATCAGTCGCAGGAGTTGAATGCTCCGAATAGTGGTACTCCTGATTCGTTGCGGTTGACGTTTGTTGATGCTGATGCGAGCCTGGAGTTGTCTAAGGTGCCGTTCATCGAGCAGGATGCTGAAGCTGGTGGTGAGTGGGTGTTGAAGGATTTGGAGGGTTCTTCGAATCTGGAGTCTCAGTCTGGGTTGGGTTGGAAGCTGGTTGACCCTACTGATGATTCGGGCGAGGTGGTGGCTTCGGGGCGTACGAATTATGATGCGGCGGCGAAGTCGGATGGCAATATGGTGGTGCCGTGCGGGACGCTGACGGCGGGCAAAGCATACACCTTGTCGGTGTGGGGTCAGCAGGATGGTTCGGATACGGTGGGTTGGTCGAATCGTGCGACCAAGCCGGTAACGGGTACCGTGAAGGCGAACGGTTCGGGTGAGTGCGCGTTGAATATCAAGTCCTCTCCCTCCTTTGGTATCGAGCTGACGGGCACCACGGCGGGCTCGTTGACGGCGTACAGGATTGGTGATTACCAGGACGAGGTGTTTGACCAGACTGGTGCGTTGAAGAGTGTGCGTTTGGATACTTCTGAGGGTTTGGGCACGGTGTTGAAGACGGCTGCTGAGACTGCTGGTGGTGATGTGGATGCGGATAATCCTATTGGTTGGGTGGCGGCGAAATGGCTTGGGTATCCGACTGACCCGTTGAGTGATGATGTGACTTCGGCGTTTAGTCCGTATGCGGGTCAGTTGCAGTTGTTCGCCAAGGAGTTGGCGAAGGATACGGGTGCGTTGGGTGCTGCTGCGGGGAGTTTGCCGAAGTTGGATGGTGGTCCTGAGACGCTCAAGGTGTCTGGTCCGGGCTTGTATCTGATTGTGGATTCATCTCAGGGTGCGGGTGGTTCCTTGCCGATTGTCGTGGGTACGAAGGTGTTCAACGATGCTCTTGGTGAGGATGGGTCGTATGTGGATTTCGTGGATGCGGGCGTGAAGGGCAAGCCTCGGTTGGGTGTGGCGTCGTTGAAGACGAGCATTGCGGATATCGCGAAGCGAATTGTGAACGATGCGGGGTTGGATGGTTTCGATGTGGGTGCCGAGGTGGAGTATGAGATAGCGCTTCGGGTACCTGATTTGAGTGGGTTCACGGTGTTTTCCGGTACGTATCAGTTTGATGTGTCTGATGTAGCTGAGTCCGGGGTGACGTTGCCCGATGCAGGAGATGTACGGGTCTTTGTGGGTGAAACGGATGTGACCGAACAGTTGCCGGCCAATTCGATTACGGTGTCGGGTCAGACGCTTTTGGTGACGGGGTTGCAGAGTCTGTTTGCTGGGTCTCGCATGACAGGTGTTGAGAACCTGGCCTCGGTGCCTGCGGGTTCGTTGATTCGCATCCGCTATACGGCGGTGTTGAATGCGTCGGCTGTGGTGTCGTCTCCTGTTGAGGGGGAGTCGTTGAAGCCGAATGTGAATGCCGTGACCCTGACCCGCTCCCGTATAGGCGAGGTATCCAACGGTTGGACGGATGCGGGTGCTGGTTTGGAGTCGAAGGCCGCGACGGCGAACGCGTATACGTTCAAGCTGGACGTGGTGAAGCTGGACAAGGATGACCCGTCCAAGAGGCTTGGTGGCGTGGAGTTCGAGGTGAGTCGTGCGGAACAGGAGGGTGGCAGTGAGACCCTCGAGTTCGTGGGCTCTGATGGTGTGTATCGTCTGGCGGTCGATGGTGAGGCGGGCAGTGCCACGGTGGTCACCAAAGCTGATGGCACGTTGTCGTTGCAGGGTGTGGAGGCTCGTGGGCTGTCCTTCAAGGAGACGAAGGCTCCGTCGGGCTATTTCAGGGTGTCGGATTTCACGGTGGATATCCGTCCCGTGTGGAATGAGGATGCCACGCAGGTGACGAAGGTGACGTATGCCACGTCGGGCACGAATCTCGCCTACGTGTCCCAGGATGGCAGGCAGATGGTGGTCCTTGACCCGGCGTGGAGCCTGGCCAACCTGCCCTACACGGGTGGTATAGGTATTCTCATCCTGCTTATCGTCGGCGGCCTGATGCTTGTGTTCGCCGTCCGGCCTTATGTCCTGTCGAAGCGTGCCGAACGCGACGCGAACCTGGTCTAGCCGTTCCGTCCAGGGGCTTAAACGGAGATAACTGCACTAAAAGGACAGCTTTTCCGGTGAAGTATCACCAATTTGCTGTCCTTTTAGTGCAGTTATCTTCTGAACGGTCGGAAATCCGCCAATCTCGTGACCCCGGACGGGCTCGAACCGTCGACCTTGAGATTAGAAGTCACATGCTCTATCCAGCTGAGCTACGGGGCCAAACTCGAATCATTCTAGTCGCAGGCCACGAGAAACGCATTCCTGTGTCGTGGGACGTCGTTTTGCGCACGATTCGCCGCATTCATGAGGGGAGAGCTCTGCTGAGAACCATAAGGGGTCAGGGGCCAATCGCATTCGGGCTTGACGTCATATGTATGCGGCCCGTCGAAGACCGTCGAGCGGTATGAACACACATGCCATGTCCTCGACGGAACTGATGGGGCCATCCTTTTAGCGGTCGTCAAAGCGGCAGCCCCAACAAGGCATATACGCTGTGAAGCGCACAGTGTCTGAAATTTCGTGGCGACTGGGTACAGTGGGTGCTGTTCCCGACTTTGGAGGTGGCGCGTGAGCGTTGAGCAGGAGTCCGCACGTCTTGCATCAGAGCAAGTTTCAGAGCATGTTTCAGAACAGGCATCAGAGGTTGCAGTAATCATGGGGTCAGCGAGCGACTGGGAGACCATGCGGCATGCATGCGAAATTCTCGACCGCTTCGAAGTGACATATGACAAGCAGGTCATCTCGGCTCACCGCACGCCGGAGCTGATGGCGGACTTCGCCCACGGAGCACGAGCCAAAGGCATCAAGGTCATCATCGCAGGCGCCGGGGGAGCGGCTCATCTTCCCGGCATGGTGGCAGCACAGACCACATTGCCGGTTATCGGTGTGCCTGTGCGCTCGCATGCCCTGAGTGGCTGGGACTCGTTGCTCTCCATCGTGCAGATGCCGGGCGGCATCCCTGTGGCAACCACTGCAGTGGGTAATTCAGGAGCCACGAATGCGGGGCTGCTCGCCGTCAGCATTCTTTCGACGACCAATGAACGGCTTTCGCAGGCACTGTCCGATTATCGTGAAGAGCTCAAGGAAAAGGTGGAGGAGTCCAATGCCAAGCTTGTCTGAGGAAACGGATGGAGCTGTGACCATGCTTGAACCCGGTTCGACCATCGGCATTGTCGGTGGAGGTCAGCTGGGCCGAATGATGGCGCTTTCCGCCAGATACCATGGTTTCAAGGTCGGAGTGCTCGACCCGACGCCGGACTGCCCCACCGCTCAGGTGGCCGATTTCCAGATTACCGCGGCATACGACAGTAAGGACGCCATCAGAGAGCTGGCCGAACGCAGCAACGTCATCACCTACGAATTCGAGAATGTGGATGCCGATGCGCTTGACGAGGTTCGCGACATCGTCGCGGTCCCGCAAGGTACCGACCTGCTTCGTGTCACTCAGGACCGAGTGAACGAGAAACGTTTCGTCAACGACCACGGTACGGCAACCGCACCATGGAAAGAAGTCAACGGATACGAGGAGCTGACCGCCGCGCTCGAAACCATCGGGTACCCGGCGGTGCTGAAAACCAGGTCTGGTGGCTATGACGGTCATGGGCAGCGCGTGCTGCGCAGTGAGAGTGACCTTGCCGAAGTGCGCGCACAGAACTCACGTGAGGGCTTCTTCCCGCCTTCGATTCTCGAGGGTTTCGTGGACTTCGCATTTGAGGCGTCCATTCTCATCTCCGGCAACGGACATGACTTCGTGACCTTCCCCATCGTACGCAACGAACATCGCAACAACATCCTCCACCTGACGCTTGCACCTGCGACGGTCAGCCACGAGGTTGCCAGGGATGCCGAGGCTCTTGCCCTGCGATTGGCCCGTGGATTCGAACTCTCAGGCACGCTCGCCATCGAACTGTTCGTCACCAAGGACAACCAGGTTATCGTCAACGAGCTCGCGCCTCGTCCCCACAATTCAGGTCATTACACCATCGAGGCCTGCTCCATAGACCAGTTCGATGCCCATGTGCGCGGCATCGCAGGGTGGCCGTTGCCCAAGCCGAAGCTGCTCAGTCCTGCCGTGATGGTGAATGTGCTCGGCCAACATGTGATGCCCACCAGAGCCCTCATCGGCGAGCACCCTGAATGGTGCCTGCACGATTACGGCAAGGCGGAAATCAAGCACAATCGTAAGATGGGGCATATCACCGTGCTGACCTCGGATATTGACGGGACGGTCAGGGATTTGGAGTCCACCGGTTGCTGGAGTGATTTGGCTTGAGTTCGCAGCGTTGCGGTGATGATGAATCGTTCGGACTTGAAGTCAGGAAAGGCAGAAAATGGTAGATCATGCGTTACGGCAGACCAAGCAGAAGGATGCCGTGCTCAAGACCCTCCACAGGTGCGACGATTTCATCTCCGCCCAGGATCTTCATCGTCAGCTCATCGACAGTGGTCTGTCGATAGGACTTGCCACCGTCTATCGGCAGCTCAACGCATTAGCGGACGCCGGACAGGCGGATACGATTCGGCTCAACGGCTCTCAGCTGTTCCGTATGTGTCAGGACAACCATCATCATCACCATCTGGTATGCGAACACTGTGGCCGAACCATCGAAATCGAGCCTCCTGATGAGCAATGGCTGCGAAAGACGGCTGCGGAGCATGGGTTCACGCTGCACTCGCATACCGTTGAGCTCTTCGGGCTGTGCCCGGAGTGCCAACAAGAGTAGCGGGGGATGTTCCGAACGACGGTTTCGACGTTTGTGTAGGGATTTTCCGTCAGCCTGACAAGATTGGCACAGGATGAGCGTTGGCGTAATGCCATTCAATCTGCTGATATACCCAGCGATTCGCCGATAATCCCTACACAAACGGCGGCAGTCGTATGTGCAGCGCTATGGACGGCCGTATGTGAAGCAACAATGAGCGGGACTCCCAGGAAAAGGAAGTCCCGCTCATTCGATACGTGAGGGTCGGCTCCAAATTATTCCGGTCTGAGGGATTTGAGCATATCCAGCGTCTGCGAGGCCTTCATATCAGGAAGATAGGCCTGCAGCACCGCCAGACCTATCGGCACCAGCTTTGCGGAATCGCTGTAGCAGATGTAAATCGGCTCCTCCTGAGGCTGGAACTTCTGTTTGAAGAAGAACAGCGAACGGAAACCATAGGCGGGCTCCACGATATCGGCCACCATCTGCAGGGCATGGGTGATGATGTTGGATGATTCCTCATCGCTCGTATCGAGTCCGGCCAAGGGCGCTGCGGAAAGGCTCATGAATACCGTCTCGCCTTCATCGCGCAGTCGCTCGGCCATCCTGGCTATGAGGAACTCCATGATGCCGTTCGGACTGTCCGTGCTATGCCTCATGAAATCAAGGGTCCACCCGATGATGTGGCCCGATTGCCAGGTCGGCAGCCAGCTGGTCACTCCAAGCACATGGTCGTCGGCGTCGATGGCGTACAGCAGTCGCACGCGGGGGTCCTGCAGTTCCTGCAATCCTCCGAGCGTGAACTTCATTTCCGGCAGGGCCTTGGTATCCGCCCATTGTTCCGAGATGCTGACGATTTGGGATTGTATCGTCCTCGGAGTCTCTTCGAAGGTGCTTTGCACATCGGTGATGCCCGAGCGTTTCGCCTTGTTGATGGCCGTACGGATGTCCTGCCATTTTTTGCCGCGGGTCTCCCACTGTCTGGGGTCAACGACCATTTCGGTACCGACCTGAATGCTCGAATACCCTTGCGCGGCGAGAATCTCACGTGCCGGTCGGTGCAAACCGTAGAAGACCGGCGACCAGGAATGCTCCACGCAGAAACGGGCGAAATTCCCGAGGTCCGACTGGTACTCAGCAGGGTCTCCGAAAGGTCCGGTAGTCGTCAGCGCGATACCGTGGAGAACGCGGTAGGCGATGGCTGAGTTGCCGCTGTGCGAGAACCAGTAGCTGTTGCCTTCCCATGTGCACATGAAGGACATGGATTCACCGCCGAGTTCCACCAGTCGGCCCGCGTCGCGGCGGGATTCGACGTTGAGCACCGAGGATTCCTTCATCCACCCGGCCATGACGATGATGACGACAATCCAGAACAACGGGCCTACTCCCTGACGCAGCAGCATGGCCGGCACCGTGGTCGGTATGAAGGATACCTTCGCGCCGTCGGTGAAGGCTATGGGCAGGAAGCGCTGTGGCAGATCACGTATCAGCATCATCACATCGGCATGGGGCTTGAAGGAATCCGCATTGAAATATCCCAGCAGAACGTAGGCGACGCAAGCGGTGACGAAGGATGCCCCGATGGTGATGATGCCTGCCTGAATGCGGGTCTGTTTGGTCTTGATGGTGAAGAAGCGGCGATTGACGTACACCCCGATGGCAAACACCAAGGGTGGCAGGGAGGTCGTCAGGAATGTCAGTACCACGCCGTGACGGACGATGGAGCTAAGGGATTCGCCGGAAGCCAGGGGTGACACAAAGCAGTACAGGAAGGCGAAGAGAGCGACGGCGCTGTTCATGACGATGCAGGCCCAGGCTGCGATGCGGCGTCCCTTATACAGTCCCCAGGCGATGATGAGCAGCGCGGCGGTGGGCAGCAGAGAGCGGAGAATCGCGCCTGGAAGGGCGACATGCGCCAGACCGTAGGGGTTGAAGCAGGCCTGGTTACCCACGGTGTGCAGGCAGTCCAGAACCTGCGGGGTGTGTACCGTGCCGCCGGTGACGAACATCGCCAGGGTGCTCAGTGCGCCCGCTCGGTGATTCGATGTCAGTGCGACCACAGGGCCCAAGGCCAGTATCACGCAGATTGCCGCTATGATTCGGCGGCTTTCAAAGGATGTCGAATGCCACCAGTGAATCTTGGTGGAAGGCCCGTGCCACAGGCGTCCGGCGATATGGCCGACGATGGCTGCGACCAGGATGCAGTAGTCTCCGGGGTTGCCGCTGTACAGAACGGCTATGCAGATAGCGCTGTAGCCGAAGAGCTGGATGCGGCGACGCCAGAGATAGTCACTGAATTCGCTTGCCGCCATCAAGGAGCCGACCACGAGGACGATAGGCGTCAGCGACATGCGAATGGTGGAAATCGTGTGCCACTGACCGGCGAGGGAATTGAGCAGCGTGCATACCAGCAATCCACCGGCCGTGCCGACGAGTGCGGGAAGCAGACAGGCGATGATGGTTCGTCTGCTGCCCAGACGGCTTTCCGCTATGGCCAGAACCACGAAGGAGAGAACCGTGTGCAGCAGCAGCTTGAGCGGGCTGTACACCAGAATCAGGCTGGCGAGAAGCCTGACGAGCTGCACATCCAATTCGGGTTGCTGGACGCCGGGCCTGTGCACCGGAGTGTCGAGTATCTGCCCCAGACTCAGAGACGGCGCGCCATCGGGAACGCCGGGTGCCGCAATCATGCGATATACGAAATAGGCGACATTGATGACGACGATGACGATGGCGAAAATCACGGCGAGCTTGTGGTTTTTCAGCCAGTCGCGCAGGTCCTTGCTCATTGCCTTCCAATGCCCGCCGCCGCTATTCCTGGCGGTTCGGGCTTCGTGATTCTTCTCGTTCATTCCAGTCCTCTGATTATGTGAACTCTAAGGTTTCGTATTCGATTGCAGCGGTTTCTGACGTCGGGCACTCGATAGCCGCTCGCTGAAAGCACGGATTAGGCGGACTTCGGCACGGTCGCGGGTCAGGGAGTGACCACCGTGATGCCAGGGTAATCTTCGAGCTGCGTGGTCATGGTGCCCAGCCCCATCTGCGCACTGAGCCAGTCGATGGCTGCAGGAAGTGCGGTTTTCACGGTGTTCCAGTCATGTCCGGAATGTGCGGTGATGACCGTTTTTACGGTCATGCCGGCCTCTTCGGCCGCCCTGCCTATGGCATGCATGTTGCCGATGGAATGAGAGTCCTGGTCTCCTGCGGCGCTGAACATGGTTTGGGTCGAAGGGGCATGCTGCTTGATGGCGACGATGGGAATCTGCGCCTGATATGCCTCCTCGTCACCGTTGAAGTACCGGTTAATCATCTCCTCGCGGGAGCCTTCGGTAGGCGCGATTTCACCGTCCATGGGAATGATATGGCCGTAAAGCTCGGGATGCCTTGGACCCAGCTGTGTGGCACACGTGCCGCCCTGCGAGAATCCTCCGATGCCCCATTGCTTAGCCGAACTGTCGACGGGCAGTTCCTTGTTGACCCAATTGGTCACGTCTTTGGTGATGTAGGTCTCGACGTTGCCGACGACGGGGGAGTCGACGCAGAGGCTGTTGTTGCGGGTCGAGCCGTTCTGGTCGGGAGAGACGACAATCGGAGCCAATCCGTTGTGTGCCTTGGCGTATGCGTCAAGTGTTTTGGCGATATTGCTGGCTGTGAAGAATCGGTCCGGGCTGCCCGGCTGTCCGCCGAGCATAATCAGCACGGGCAGCTTGGGCGGATGGGCGCTCAGAGCCGCGGGTGGCAGGTAGATATCAGCCGGTCTCGGGTTGAATCCAGACTGCTTGCCCTTGATGCTTATCGAACGCACCTCGCCCTTCTCAGGGTGCGACGGGGTCTTTCCCGCTGAAGCCAGAGAGTCCCATTCGGCGACGGTCATGGTCGCCTTATGCACGGTTTCGACGTTGAGGGTGGGGTAGACGGGAACGCCGAATACGCTGCTGAACAGGATGAACTCCCCGTACACCATGTTGACGCGCAGCAGCGTGAATAGGATGAGGATGGGGATGGCCACGGCGGAGAGGACGCGACGGTATCCGTGCGTCATGACGAGGGCCGCAATCAGGTAGCCCAGCGAGGCGATGCCCAGGCTGATGACCGTGATTACGCGATAGCCGAGGCTCACGCCGAAGACGAAGAAGACATCGGAGATTAGCCAGGTGATGAAATACCCTACGCCGCCGGCAACGATGCCGATGAGTATCTGCCATGGGATTTTCTTGCGATGCTTCGACCCGAGCTGCACCACCAGAGTCGCCAGCAGGACGGCTGCAGTAAGAAACAGCCAGAAGGTGGGCAGCCACCCTCGCAGCAGATGTATGTGAAGCAGCCAATCGACCATGTGTACCCCCAAAATGAACGTCCATAGGCCCAAGGTCGTTGAAGTGTTCTGTCAGCGCCCTCGGAAGTGGTCGTGTCCCTTGCCTTCGGACCTTCGCCACTTATGAATTCCGACTGTTAAGGGTACTACGAGGAACCCTATGGGCAATCAGCCTTGCGAATGACTTTCCTGATGAGGGTTCCGATGATTGCGTGCATCCGTGATGATTGCGCAGTGTCTCCGTGACGCCGGAGCATTGCCTATGTCGGCGTCGGCGTGCGGCATCCTTCAATGGGAACAATCGGTTGGTGACGGACCAAATAATGCCATAAACCTGGCGAAGATATGCCAGATACGCCATACGCCCCGATTCGGTGTCGAAACCGAGTCGGGGCGCATGGTGTTGAGGAAGGTGCCATATGAGGTTTGCGTAGGGCGTGCAGTCCCCATATGGATTCAGGGCTTGATGAGCCCTTTGCGTACGGCTGCCGCCAGATGCTGGGGCACGGTGACGTTCTCCCCTTCCGGCGTGCGAATGGTCGCGAGTTGAGAGGTCTGCGCCTTCCACTGGGCGCGGCGAGAGTGAGTGTTGGCTCGGGATTTCTTGTACTTGGGTAGTGCCATCAGCCTTGCCGTGCTTTCAGATTGGGATGTTTCTTATTGATGACGTAGATGTGTCCGCGCCTGCGCACAATCACCGACCCGTCTTTGCGTGCGAGTGAACGCACCGAAGATTTGACTTTCATGCCTCGCTCCGATTCTTCTGAGGAACGTTCCTGCGATAACGCTCGTTGAACTTCTGCACCTGGCCGGCCGTGTCCAACACGATGTTGTTCCCGGTGTAGAAGGGGTGGCTTGCCGACGAGACCTCCACGTTCACCAGTGGATACTCCTTGCCGTCTGTCCAGCGCACCTTGGGAAGGGAATCCGCTCGTGCGGCCAGTGTTGAACGGGTGAGCATCATGGTGTTCGCTGATTGGTCGCGGAACACAACGTAATCATAAGTTGGATGGATGTGTTGTTTCATATTTCCAGATTTCTGTGTACTTGTTGGTCAAAGACGCGCGGTGTGCTCTACCAGCTGGATTTGGTGACTCCGGGCAGTTCGCCGCGGTGGGCCATCTCTCGCATGTTGATGCGTGAGAGGCCGAATTTGCGCAGATATCCGCGTGGACGGCCATCGACGGAATCTCGGTTTCGCAGACGGGTGGGGCTGGCGTCTCGGGGAAGCGCATGGAGCTTGGCCATGGCTTCGTCGCGTTCCTGCTGGCTCAGATGCGGATTCACGCTGTCCTGCTTGTATTGGAGCCTGCGCGCGGCGAAGCGCTCGACGATTCCTTCTCTGCGCAGCTGCTTGTTTATCTTGCTGGTTTTCGCCATGATGTGTCGCTCTTTCTCAACGGGTTTCGCGGAAAATCACACGGCGGCGCAGGATGGGGTCGTACTTCATGAGTTCGACCCTGTCCGGCGTGTTTCGCCTGTTTTTTCGCGTGGTGTAGGTGAAGCCGGTGCCCTCGGTTGATTTCAAGGTAATCACCGGACGAATGTCGTTTGATTTTGATGCCATGTGTCTTCCTTATGGTGTTGAACCGAACCGAACCGAACGTTCCTGGCCCGAGCTCGCAGCTGTGAGGCGAAGATGTTGGACTATCGGGCGTGTGGGTCAGATGTTGAGCTCTCCGCGAGCCCGTAGTTCCGCCACCACGGACTCGATGCCGCGCCGGTCAATCGTTTTGATGCCTTTGGCTGACACCTGAAGGGTGATGCGCCGTCCAAGGGAGGGCACCCAGTACCGCTTGTTCTGAAGGTTTGCTTCGAACTTTCTGCGGGTGGTGCGGTGGGAGTGGGATACGGAGTTGCCGTAGCTGGCGTGGGTTCCTAGAACTTGACATGATTTGCTCATGAATGCGATTATAGTAAATGATAACCATTATCGCAAATAGAGAGTTTGATATGGACCAGTTTCCTTCTCGTGAAATAGCGGCCGGAGAGGCCGAAGACATCGGCAAGGGCGGGCAGGGTATTCAGCGCAACGAAGAATGTCAGTCCGGGAGGCATGTGCACGCGGTGCAATACGAAAGCCATGAGCCCTTCGAGGTGCAGGGGCCGCAATGCTCCGTGCTGCTGCTCACGGGAGCGAGTGAGCGGGAGCTTGATCATGCGGTCCTGCAGCTTGCCGCGGGCAACCGGGGTGTGGAGGTCATACGGTATTGGGTCGAGAACGACACTCGCCATGATGGCGCGTTGTTCATAAGCCGTTCGCCCGGGGTGGCGCCTGAGTCGGCAAGGAGCCGTATAGGGGATGACGGCGCACTCGCCGAAAGCGGTCGTGTGCGCTTGCATATGGATGACTGCTGCCTGACATGCACCATCAAGCATGATGCGGGAATGATGATGACAGCATGTGCGGAGGGCGCGAGGGTGTTGCTGGTGGTGCTGCCGCCGAGTATCGAAGCGTCACCGGTCGCTGCATATCTGCGTGAACAATGTGCCATGAGCGGTGCCTTCGCCGATATGCTCGATGTCTCCGAGGCGGGCAAGGGTGTCGATGACGACTCGGATGGAGAAGAAAGGCGTGAGGCTCTGGCTGTTCGGGGCATCGTGACGGTGGCTCGTTCGGCTGGGATGTGCGAGCGCTTGTTCGATGATGCACCGTGTGTGTTCGGCGAGGGCATCGAAGACCCCGGTGACGACAGAAGCAGCGGCGGTATGACGATCCGGCTGATTCAGGAAGCGGATCATCTGGTGATGCTGGACGATGCTAGATCTTCCGGTGACGGGTTGCGCGGATTGGGCGTTGGGCCTGCCGCGAGCGCAGCCGATGCGGATGCGGATGGCATGATGCGGGAATTGCTGAGCTTGCTGCTGCCTGTCGGAGGTGCGGTGCATACCGATATGCGGAGGGTCTCCCTGCAAAACCTCGCGCCCAGAGAGAAGGCGGCGGAGACGGAATCGGATGCCGGCGAGGTGAATGGTGCCTCCGGTGAAGCAGGAGGAGGCGAATCGCTGGTGCGCGAAGCCGCCCTTGGGTCTTCCGACGATACATCTATTGAAGATGACGAAGCCATCGAGATGAAGGCTTTCGGCCGGCATATCCTTGCGCTGAGCGTCAGGACGCAGAGGCCGGTCCACCCGGCAAGACTCTCCGACTATCTCGGGTCGGAACACGAGGCGATGCACATTCAGGCGCATTTCAAGGTGCCGACGAAACCCTTCTCGACATTCGTGTGGGAATGCGAGCCCAATGGTTCGCAGGTGGAGCAGATTCCCGATGCCTACCTTCGCGATGTGCACTGCAATGTGACCGAGTTGTTCATGGTCGTCCGGTGCGATGATGTGAATTGTGACGGTGCGTCGATTGCCAGGGGTGTGGAGGACCTGCTGCTGGACGATGCTGAGATGGCGTTGGATTCCGTGGCTTGGATGGGGCAGGAGGACGACTTCACTCATTGGGCCGAGTCCGCATCCGTGGGTGACGAGGAGGTGTGATGGAGGGAAGCGTTCTCAAAAACACTCTATAAATGATAATTAATATCAATAAGTGTATAGTGGTTCCTGTCAACGCAGAGGACGTGTTTCGCGCTGCCCAAAGTCCGATGACCCGAAGAACTCGGGTCGGAACGCTGGTCGTCGCAAGCATCGGGAACAGTAATCCCGAAGAGTTCGGAACGCGAACCGCTGCATGAATCAGTACTATGCAATATGTGGGAAGTAGGGGACTATGTCGGTATCGGCATTCTTCAATTCAACAAAACGAACGGCCATGAAGCGCATCCTCGCGGCTTCGGTGGCCATTGCGGCCTTGGCGGGAGCCTCCGCCTGCGGATCATCCGCGAATGAGGCGTCGTCCTCCGACGCCTCATCGGACTCGAAGATCAGCGTGATCGCCAGCATCAACCAATGGGGTTCCGTCGCCAGGGACCTGGGTGGAGACAAGGTCGACGTCACCTCGATTATGACGAACACCAACGTCGAGGCACATGACTACGAGCCGAGCACCTCGGACGTCGCGAAATTCACTTCGGCCAAGGTGGTCGTCGTCAACGGTGCCGATTACGACCCGTGGGCAACCAAGGCGGCATCATCCACCAAAGCCACGTTGGTCGATGCTGCCGAAGCTGGCGGCAAGAAGTCCGGGGACAATCCCCACGTGTGGTTCTCCGCCGCGGTCCGTACCGCAGCAGCGGATGCGATTACCAAAGCTTACGAAAAGGCCATGCCGGACCAGAAGACCTACTTTGCAGGTCTGAATACCGAGTGGAAGGCCAAGGAGCAGAAGCTCGAAGCGACAATCAAGGAGTCGAGCACCAAGCTCAAGGGCGTCAACTACGCAGCGACCGAATCGGTCGCCTGGTATCTCGCAGACGACCTCGGCATGAAGGACGTGACGCCGAGCGGATACGCACAGGCCTCCGCGAACGAAAGCGAACCGTCGCCGGCGGACATCACCGCATACCAGCAGGCCTTGGGTACGGGCGATATCAAGATGCTCGTGTTCAACTCTCAGGAGGCTGATTCCGTTACCGATCAGATCACCTCGGCGGCCAAGAAGAACAATGTGCCGATCGTCGACCTTACCGAGCAGATGCCTAAGCAGTACAACGATCTGCTTGATTGGATGAACGCCCTGGTCTCCGACTTCGCCAAGAGCGTTGAGTAGGGAACGGCACAGAGATTCACAGTAAGGCGGCTCAAGGCCCGAACGGCTCTTTCCGGGCTTCAGCACGCCTTACACCATGCAGGATTCACCTCGCGGTGGCAAAGCCGAGCTTCGCCACCGCGAGGTGATTTTTTTGACAAGATCACTGAATATGACCAGGCTTTGTCGGGCATCGTTGGGACAATCGGAGACTATGCTTAGCATTCTACGGCGTCGCAAGACGGGGGACAACCGCGCATCGGAGCAAGGAACGGAAGGAGCCCGGGGAACGGAGTCAATCTCCGTGGACCCCAACAACCGTGAACAACCGCCGGTACAGGCCAATGACGAATCAATCGGCTTCGGCAAGACACGGTTCTCGGCATGGGCGTACGTCGTGCTGTTCCTGGTCATAGACATCATCGGAGTAGGTCTGTTGCAGTGGGGCGTCACCATTTCGAGCTCACGCGTCGCCCTGTCGAGCCCATTGATTGGCTTCTGGGGCTTCATATCAAGCATGTGGACCGAAGGACGTTTTGTATTCATCCTCAATCTGCTTGCCTTGGGATTCATCTATCTGATCATTCTCATGCTATGCAACCGCTTCTGGGTCGCATCACCCATATTCCTGGGGATATGCACGGCAGTGGCCGTCGCCGAACACCTCAAAGCGATTTCACGCTACGAGGCGATTATGCCTGCCGACCTGAACTTCCTGCAATCGAACACGGGCAACATCGTCAGCTTCCTGCCCGCAGGGGCGCAATGGACCATCGTCTGGTCGGTGGTGATGGTCCTGGTCGTGATCGCACTGTGCGTGTTCATCAATCGCATGGACCTGCGTCGCGGCAAAATCTTCTTCACCATGGACAAGCGCATCGGGGCCATCTGCAGGGTGCTGTTCATCCTCGTGCCGGCCATGGCGCTGACGCTTTTCGCCCAATCGGTGAGCACGGTCGGCACATGGTCGAACAACTTCTCGAAAACCATGGGTGACATTCCCTCGATGTGGGACTCAGTCTATGACGCACAGAGGAACGGCACCCTGCTGGCCTTCATGCGTCAGCTCAACCCGAAAGTCATGGATGAGCCCAGCGGATACAGCGAAGCAACCATGAAGAAGGTCGTCAAACGCTACCAGCAGGAAGCGCAGAAAATCAACACCACACGCAGCGGCTATCTCAACGACAGCACCGTGATCTACGTGCTTTCCGAATCCTTCTCCGACCCGACCAGGGTTCCCGGCATCGCCATCAACAAGGACCCGATGCCCAACATTCGTTCCATCAAGCAGAACACCACAAGCGGCCTGATGCTGTCCTCCGGATACGGCGGTGGTACGGCGAATCTGGAATTCCAACAGATATCCGGGTTGAGCATGGCGAATTTCGATGCCTCTTTGACCAGTCCGTATCAGCAGCTCGTACCGTCGCTCTCCTGGACCCCCACAATCAACCAAATCTGGGGTGGGGCTAAGAATTCCCTCGCATTCCATCCCTACGAGTCCTCGATGTACTCGCGTGCCGTGAACTACAGGAAATTCGGTTTCTCGCATTTCTACACATTGGATGGCACCGACCAGATTCAGTACCAGAACAAGATTGACCGATCGCCGTATGTGAGCGACGAATCCGCATACAACAGCGCGTTGGCGAAAATCGCCACAGGGGACACCACCCAGTTCCTGCAGGTCATCACCATGCAAAATCACATGCCGTACAACAACTGGTACGACAATAACGAATACCAGGTGACGGCATCCACCGGCGCTACTGCGCTCGGCAGCGATGAGACCATGTCCATCGACACCTATGCCAAAGGCGTCAGCATCACCGACAATTCCACCGAATCCTTCCTGAACGCACTCGACGCTATCAAGAAGCCCATTACCGTCGTCTTCTACGGAGACCACCTTCCCGGCATCTATACCACTGCGGGTTCGGATTCCAACAATTCCCTCGCCCTGCATGAAACCGACTACTTCATCTGGTCGAATTCCGCTTCGACCTCAAGCGGGAACAAACTGCAGAACAGCAACTTCAGCTCGCCGAATTTCTTCATGGCCCAGACCGCCGAGCATATGAACGCGAAGGTTTCGCCATATCTGGCCTTCCTCACACAATTGCACAGCAAGATAGCCGCAATCGAGCCTCCGGTGGTCAACCAGATACAAGGCTGGGACAGGATTCCCGAAGGGCAGACGATTTATCTGGATAATTCGGGCAATCCCATGGATGCCACGACCTTCGACGCGGCCACGAAGCAGCTGCTGAACGACTACAAACTTATCCAGTACGACATCACAGCCGGAAACCACTACCTGGAAGACACCGACTTCATGGCGGCTCCCTCCAAGGCGAGCGAGGAGAAGGCTGCCAAGGAGGCGGCACAGAAGGCCGCCAAAGAGGCTGCAGCGGCTGCGGATGCCTCGGCGAAGGCCGAAGCTAGCGCATCCGGTTCACCCGGTGCCTCTTCACCCGGTGCCTCGGGCACTTCGAGCGAATCGAGCAGTTCGAGCGAATCAGGCGACGGACAGACCACCAGCGGGCAGTGAAACTCGGCTCTCCCGGCGTATTCCGGCGTGAACTGTCATTTGTGTAGGGATTATTCGCCATATCACGATGTTCGGTGATGGTATTGCAGGGCCGATACCTCCGATGTGGCGAATAATCCCTACACAAACGCACGGGACTTTGATTTGGAGATGGCGCCGGTATGGAGGGCTTTCAGCCGTAGTAGAAATATCCGGTTGCGGAGTCTGCGGTGCTCATTGATGACGCGTTGAGGATAAGCCCTTCGTAGCCTTGTGCGGAACTGCCGATGCGGCCGCGTTCCAAGGTTCCGGTCACTTTGACCCAGCCGTCCGTCTGGGGCGCTGATTGGCCGGAGGATTGGACTGTGAAGCCGAAGGGCGTCATATCAAGCACACAGCAGGTCATCAGTGTTCGTCCCGCGATATACTGCCCTTTGCCCAGAGAAGGGTTCGTGCTGACCTGACCGGTCAGAGTGATGGTGTATCCGATATAGGCGTCGGCGTTCTTGTCGATGCGGTTGTACCAAAAGCCATAATCATCGTTGCTGATGGTGATGGCTTTCCGAGATTCGTCGAGCCCGGGGAGGTGTGTCGAGGAATCTGTGGTGCGAATCGCGATGGCGCGGCTTCCGGCGAAGGCGTTCAGGGATTGAGATGATGAAATCGGCAGCAGGAACAGCAGGGTAGGTATGACCAGCAAAGTGAAGCTGGTCCTCAGCGTGCGGGAGTCCGTGGTGAACAGCCCGCAGAACGCGCCGATGGACAGCGCCGCAATCACGATGATGGCGAAAATCATATACGGCAGGCTGCGCGGTGTGACGAAGGAACGATAACGCCCGGTAATGATGAGCAGGCCGATTGATGCAGCGAGCAGCATCAGGCAGAATCCTTCGATTCGGTTGAGGAGATTCGCTCCCTGCTTCCGAGCGATGCGGCTCTGAGCTCGGTCGCCCTGTGCAGTGCCGCCTGCAGTGCCACTGCCACCTGTCACGTCCGCCGCTGTCATCACAATACCTCCGTCACGAAGGCCACTGCCATCATCAAGACCAGGCAGGTCACAGCCATGGTAATACCAAGCCTCCACACAAAGCGGCGGGTGAACATGGAACGGAGCATCAGCACATTCTTCAAATCCATAATCGGGCCGAATACGAGGAATCCAAGAATCGCCGGAGTCGGGAACAGGGTGCTGATGCTGCGAGCGATGACCGCGTCGGATGAAGAGCACAATGAGCTGAGGAAGGCCAGTGCCATCATTGCCAGAATCGCCACCGGTGTTCCGTAGCCCTGCAGCCAGGAGGGGGCCGAAGAGCCCGTGAACGCTCTGACGCATGAGGCCACGAGTATGCCCATCAACATGTAGGGCATGATGGTATACAAATCGTCATGCACGTGCCGCAGATAGCGGGTGCATTGCTCTCTCCACCCGCCTTCTGCGACGGCACGATTCGCGGAGCTTCCGGCGCTGGCGTCGGCAACGGCTGCAATGGCGGCTGAAGTGTTCTCGTCGATGTGTTGCCTGTGCGATTCATGGGCGCAGGACCCCGCCTTGCTGCCCGCATCATCGCGCATCAGATGCCTGTCTGCAGGAACGAGCACGAAGGTGGCTCCGACGACCAGCGCGACGAGTATTCCCAGACCGACCCTGGCAACGGTCATCATCGGTCGTTCGGGGAAGGCGAACCAGGTCGACCACATCACAATCGGATTGATGACCGGCGCGGCACAGAGGAACACCACGGCGGCAGGGAGAGGCACGCCTTTGCCGTGCAGTCTGGAGAACACCGGGACGGTGGCGCAGTCGCACACCGGGATGCAGAAGCCGGCGAACAGCGCGACGATCATGCCGAAAAACGTGGATTTCGGAAAGTGCGCGTCGATGAAGGCCTTCGTCACGAAGCTCTCCACCGCAGCGGAGATGAGGATGCCGATCAGCAGAAAAGGGAGCGCCTGAAGCAGCAGGCCGACCACACCGGTAAGGATGATGGTCATGGGGAATCCGGAGGTGTCTATCAGCGGTGAAGCCACGATGATTCCGGCAGCCAGGACGCTCCCTATGAGGAAGGTCTGGAAGGTAAAGCTGAATCTGCTGCGCATCACATCGACATTGTATTACCTGAGGTCGGATTTAATCTGATATTTGCGCTGTGGGATGTCTGCAGACCGTGAGGCTTCGTCGGGTATTGAGATGATAACTGCACTAAAAGGAAAGCTATTCGTTCGATTTTTCGCCTAAAGCTGTCCTTTTAGTGCAGTTATCGTATTAGGTGGTCCCCATACAAGCCACAATGCGAAGAGCAATAATCCCTGGCAAACTCGCGGCGAAGCCAGTGAGACAGCATGGGCACAAGACCTCAGTGCCCTGGGGCGCCTACAGCGCTTTTGCTCCGATGTCGTGACGGTAGAACATGCCAGCCGTGTCCAATCCGTCGAGAATACCATAGACCTTGCGCTGTGCGTCTTCGATGGTGTCTCCGGAGGATTCGACCAGCAGGACGCGACCTGATGAGGCGAGCAGCTGATGCTCGCCATGCTCGGCGTTCGCGACACCCGCATAGTAGACATGGGAATCATCATCCACAGTGATATCCGGGATGGGGGCACCGGTTACGGTATCGACGGGATACCCTTCGGAGGCGAGGACCACGCCGAGGGTGGCACCCTCGGTATTCCAAGTGAACTCAGGCTGCTCACCGTTCAGCAATGCACTGATTCCCGCGCCGAAATCGGATTCCAGACGAGGCAGCACCACTTCCGTTTCGGGATCGCCGAAACGTGCGTTGTACTCGATGACCTTCGGACCGTCCGCAGTGGCGATAAGCCCTGCATACAGAATGCCCGTGAACGGCACTCCTTCGTCCACCATCGCCTGGGCAGTGGGTTTGACAATCGTTTCGATGGCTTCCCTGACGACATCCTGCCCTATCTGGGGGACCGGGCTGTAGGCTCCCATACCGCCGGTGTTGGGACCTTCGTCACCGTCGTATGCACGTTTGTGATCTTGGGAAATAGGCATCGTCCAGAATTCGGCGCCACGAACGAAACTCATCAGAGAGAACTCCTGGCCTTCGAGATAGTCCTCGATGACGACCTTCGCCCCCGCCAGGCCGAAACGGTGATCGACGAAAATCTCGTCCAACGCTTCCAATGCCTCGTCGACGCTCATCGCCACGGTAACGCCTTTGCCTGCCGCAAGTCCGTCGGCCTTCACCACGATGGGAGCGCCGTGATCGGTCACATACTGCTTGGCGCGGTCGAGATCGTCGAAGGTCTCATAGGCGGCGGTCGGAATATTATGGCGTTCCATCAGCCTTTTGGCGAAATCCTTGGACCCTTCGATCTGTGCTGCGGCCTTGTTGGGGCCGAAGGCCTTGATTCCTGCTTCGGCGAAACCGTCGACGATGCCTTCCATCAGCGGAACTTCGGGTCCCACGAAGACCCAGTCGATGCCGTTTTCACGCACGAAGTCAATGAGAGCCGCGTGATTGGTCTGCGCGAGTTGGCTGGTGCGAATGCCGTCGCGTTCCATTCCGGGATTGCCGGGGGAGCAGTACACCGCTTCGACGCTATCGCCTTTCAACAGGGTGTGCGCAACCGCATGCTCGCGGGCGCCTGAACCGATGACCAATACCTTCTGTCCCATGTGCTCTTTCCTCTCCTAAGCCTTCAGCGCCCCAGCGACTTTCGCAAGCCCAAGACACCGCGTGAATCAGATGCCGTGCCGCAGTTCCACGCGTGCCCCGTTGTCTTTGACGATCCTGCCGACCACATAGTGCGGTTCATTCGCTTCATCGAGAATCCTGCCGACTTCAGCGGCCTTGGCGGGGCTGACCATAAGCACCATGCCGATGCCCATATTGAAAATGTTATACATCTCCAGGGCGTCGACATGACCATATTCCTGCAAAACACGGAAAATAGGAGGAACGTCCCAGCTGTCGATGTCGAAAGCCGCGGCGAGGCCGTCAGGAATGATTCTCGGCACCTTCTCCACGAAGCTGCCTCCGGTGATATGCGCAACGCCGTTCAACACGTCGGCCGCAAACAGCGGTTTGAGGGCTTTGGCATAGATTCTGGTGGGTTTGAGCAGCTCATCGGCAAGAGTCAGACCTTCAAGCTCCGGAAGTTTGCTGTCCACGGTGAAATCAGAGTCCTTGAACAGGGCCTTGCGCACCAAGGAGAAGCCGTTGGAATGCACGCCGGACGAGGGAAGTCCGATAAGCACGTCGCCCTCGCGTATCGCACTGCCGTCGATGATTTTGCTTTTTTCGACCACGCCGACCGTGAAACCGGCCAGGTCGTACTCGTCCGCGTCATACATGTCGGGCATTTCGGCGGTCTCACCGCCGACCAGTGCGGCACCGGCCTCCACACATCCATCCGTCACGCCTTTCACCACCTGTTCGAGCAGCTCGGGGTCGTTCTTGCCACAGGCGATGTAGTCCAGGAAGAACAGCGGTTCTGCGCCTTGCGCCAGAATGTCGTTGACGCACATGGCCACACAATCCTGACCGATGGTGTCATGACGGCCGGCAGCCTTCGCCACCAGCAGTTTGGTTCCTACGCCGTCCGTTCCGGAGACGAGCACCGGTTCCCGATAATCCAGCGAGGACAGGTCGAACAGCCCGCCGAAACCGCCGATGCCACCGGCCCCCTTGCGGGCGGTGCGCGCCACATGACGCTGGATTCGGTTGACGACCTCATAGCCAGCTTCGACGCTCACACCGGCGTTCTCATAGGCTGTTGGCATGGATGACCTTCCTTAGAAATGACGTGGATTCTGGGGGCTTTGGCTTGTGTGCGCTCTGGGATGCATGGCGCGGGATTAGACGTTCATCGCAGCCGGGGGATTGATGAACTCATTGTCCTTGTATCTGCTGGTGTCTTCGGCGAAGCGGGTGACCCGCACGCGGTCCTCGGGGGTCAAGGCAGCCAGGAAATCCTCTTCGTAATCATCGAGTCGAGTGGGATAGTCGCCGTTGAAGTAGGCGACGCACAATCCGCCGTAAGGTGCGTTGGCGTTCAGACCGATGGATTCGACCATGCCGTCCACGGTGAGGAAAGCCAAAGAATCGGCGCCGATGTATTCGCGAATCTCATCCACCGACTTTTTGGCGGCGATGAGTTCCGAGCTCTTCTGGATGTCGATGCCGTAATAGCAGGGGTATTTCAGCGGCGGCGAGGCGATGCGCATATGCACCTCGGTCGCGCCAGCCTCGCGTAGCAGACGGACGATGCGCTTGGATGTGGTGCCGCGGACGATGGAATCGTCGATGACGATGACGCGTTTTCCTGATACCACGCCCCTGACGGCGGCGAGTTTCATGCGGACGCCCTGCTCGCGAAGTTCCTGGGTGGGTTGGATGAAGGTTCGGGCCACATACTGGTTCTTAATCAGACCCATTTCATTGGGGAGCCCTGAAGCTTCGGCATAACCGGAGGCGGCCGACAGGGAGGAGTTCGGCACCCCGATGACCATATCCGCGTCCACGGGGCATTCCTTGGCCAGTCTCGCCCCCATGCGCTTTCGGGCGGAATGCACATTGACGCCGTAGATGTTGGAATCGGGACGAGCGAAGTAGACGAATTCCATCGAGCAAATCGCCAGCTGCGTGTCGTCGGTGTACTGTTCGATGCGATATCCGGAGTCGTCGATGATGACGATTTCGCCAGGACGGATATTGCGGACGAGTTGAGCGCCGACGATGTCGAGGGCGCAGGTCTCAGAAGCGAGAATGTACGCGCCGTTGGTCATGCGACCGAGGGACAGTGGCCTGAAACCGTTGGGGTCCAAGGCTCCGATAATCTCATGCTCGGTCATCAGCAGGTATGCGAATCCGCCGTGAACCTGATTCAGCGCGTGCTTCAGCTGCTCGATGAAGGTGTCGCCGGGGGCGCGGCGAATGAGATGCATCAGCACTTCGGTGTCGGAATTGGAATGGAATATCGCGCCCTGCTCTTCGAGTTCGCGTTTGAGCGACTCGCAGTTCGTCAGATTGCCGTTGTGGCAGAGCGCCACGTCCCCGTCGTGAAAGCGGAAGATGAAGGGTTGAATGTTGTCGATAGAGCCCGAACCGGATGTGGCGTATCGCACATGGCCGATGGTGGTGTTTCCCTTGAGCCGGGTGATGTTGGCTTCCTCGGAAAATACCTGGGTGAGTAATCCGAGACCTCGGTGCCCAATGAGATGGCCATCGTTGTTGGAAACGATGCCCGCACCTTCCTGGCCGCGATGTTGCAGGGCGTGTAAGCCAAAGTATGTCAGACGGGCGGCATCGGGATGACCCCAGACGCCGAAGACGCCACATTCCTCGTGCAGGCCTTCTAGCTCAGCAGGCATGCTGGCGGCTCCTTCCATAGATTTTTGATGATGTAGGGAACTCCGCGTTTCTCTACACACGTTATCAAATGTGTACTACATCTGACGGCTCGGTTAACGGGTGAAGTACTCGACACCGCCCTCGATGATAGGTTGGAATGCCTGCGCATCGGGAACGTTACGGTACAGTCCGGGGCCACGGCGTTCGCTATGCCCCATCTTGCCGAGCACTCGGCCATCGGGGCTGGTGATGGCTTCGATGGCGAATACGGACCCGTTGGGATTCACCTCAAGGTCCATCGAGGGCACGCCGTTCTCGTCAACGTACTGGGTGGCGATCTGCCCGCCTTCGACGAGACTGCGTACGGTCTCATCATCGGCTACGAAGCGACCCTCGCCGTGGCTGATGGCGATGGTATGAACATCCCCGACCGAGGTCCGGCTCATCCAGGGGGAGAGATTGGACGAGACCCGGGTGCGCACCAGGCGGCTCTGGTGACGCCCGATGGTGTTGAAGGTCAGGGTGGGGTAGTTGTCCGCCATGGGAACGATATGGCCGAACGGTACCAAGCCGAGCTTTATGAGGGCCTGGAAGCCGTTGCAGATGCCAAGCATCAGGCCATCACGGTTGTTGAGCAGGTCGCCCACCGCATCGCCGACCTCGGGTGAGCGGAAGAAGGCCGTGATGAATTTGGCCGAACCGTCAGGCTCGTCGCCTCCGGAGAATCCACCGGGGAGCATGACTATCTGGCTGCCTCGAATGGCCTGCGCCAATTCGCCGGTGCTTCGGGAAACCGCTTCGGGAGTGAGATTGTTGATGACCACCGTTTGCACTTCTGCGCCCGCACGTCGGAAGGCGCGCGCCGAGTCGTACTCGCAGTTGGTGCCGGGGAAGACGGGAATCACCACGTGCGGTCTGGCCAGTCGCTTCGGGTGATGTTCGAAGGGTGTGACCTGAGAACTAATCGTCTCGACCTGTTCTCCTGCGGCACGGTAGGGGAACACCTCCTCCATGCCGGATTCCCACGCCTCCTGCAGAGCTGCCAGGTCCAGGGTCTCCACGGCGGTGTGCAAGGTGTAGTCGGCGTCGGTGTCACCGATATGGCGAATGGTCGCTGCCGTGGCCGAGTCGGCGACAGCCTGGATATCGGCGTTCTGGGCAAGCTCCACGACGAAACTGCCGTATCTTGGCTCGAACAGCGTGTTCGTATCCACGTCGTCATCCAGCCTCAGACCGATGCGGTTGCCCAAGGTCATCGTGAACACCGACTCCGCGAGGCATCCGTAGCCCGGCGTCGAGACGGAGAGCGCACTACCGTCGGCCACCAGGGATTCGACGGTGGAAATCGCCGAAATGAGGCTGTCCTTCACAGGGGTCAGACCATCGGCCCGATATTGCGGTTCAATCAGGATAACCGGGTTCCCGGCAGCCTTGAATTCGGGTGAGGTGGCCCTGTTCATCGGTCCGACCGCAACCGCGAAGCTGATAAGAGTGGGAGGCACGTCCAGATTCTCGAAGCTGCCGCTCATGGAATCCTTGCCGCCGATGGCGCCGACTTCCAGATCGAGCTGTGCCATCAACGCACCCAGCACGGCCCCTACCGGCTTGCCCCAGCGAGCAGGGTCTTCGCCCAGCTTCTCGAAGTATTCCTGCAAGGACAGGTAGGCATCTTCGCGTCGGAAACCGGCCGCGACGAGTTTGCTCACGCTCTCGACCACTGCCAGATATGCGCCGGTGAACTGATTGCGTTCGGTGATGTATGGATTGAAGCCCCAAGCCATAGCGCTCGCCGTGGTGGTTTCGCCGTCCACGGGGAACTTCGCGACCATCGCCATACTCGGCGTCAACTGGCGATTGCCGCCGAAGGGCATCAGCACGGTTGCGGCGCCGATGGTGCTGTCGAAGCGTTCGGACAGTCCCTTGTTCGAGCAGATGTTCTGGTCGCTGACCAGCGAACGCATACGCTCTGCGAAAGTGTCGCCCGCCCAGCTGCGGCTGTAGTTCCCGGCCGCCTGCACATGGACGTCGATATGTTTGGGAGCGCCGTTTGACGCGAGGAAGGCACGGCTGACATCGACGATTGAGTCGCCCTTCCATGTCATGCGCAGACGTTTCTCGGCGGTGACGACCGCTACGACCGATGCTTCGAGATTCTCCTGCCGGGCATACTCCATGAATTCTTCGACATCCTCGGATGCCAAGGCGACGGCCATGCGTTCCTGGCTTTCGGAGATGGCGAGTTCCGTGCCGTCCAGACCCTCATACTTTCTGGGAACCTTGTCCAGATTGATGTTGAGGCCGTCCGCGAGCTCGCCGGTGGCGACGGAGACGCCGCCAGCTCCGAAATCGTTGCAACGTTTGATAAGACGGCAGGCATCGCCGCGACGGAACAGCCGTTGAAGTTTGCGCTCGACCGGAGCGTTGCCCTTCTGCACCTCCGCGCCGCAATCCTCAAGACTTTCGGCGTTCTGTGATTTCGATGCTCCGGTGGCGCCTCCGATGCCGTCACGTCCGGTGCGTCCTCCGAGCAGAATAATGCTGTCACCCGGGGCGGGTTCCTCGCGTCGAACATGATTCGCGGGCGTTGCGCCGACGACCGCGCCGACCTCCATGCGCTTGGCGACGTAGCCCGGGTGATAGATTTCGTGGACCTGGCCCGTTGCCAATCCGATCTGGTTGCCGTAGGACGAGTATCCGGCGGCTGCTGTGGTGACTATCTTGCGCTGGGGGAGTTTGCCGGGAAGGGTCTGGTCCAGTGGGGTCGTGGGATCGGCGGCGCCTGTGACGCGCATCGCCTGATAGACGTAACTGCGGCCCGAGAGAGGATCGCGGATGGCACCGCCGATGCAGGTCGCCGCGCCGCCGAAGGGTTCGATCTCGGTGGGATGATTGTGCGTCTCGTTCTTGAAGAGGAAGAGCCACTCCTGGTCCTCGCCGTCGACATCGACGGTGGTCCTGACCGTGCAGGCGTTGATCTCCTCCGATTCGTCGAGATTGCACAGAACGCCTGTGGACTTCAGATATTTGGCACCGATGGTGGCCATATCCATCATGCACAGCGGTTTCTCGTCGCGTCCGAGTTCATGACGAAGCGAGAGATAGCGCTCGAATGCTTCTTGCACCACGGAGTCGTCAATCCGCACATCGTCGAGTTGCGTGCCGAAGGTGGTGTGACGGCAATGATCGGACCAGTAAGTGTCGATGACCTTGATTTCGGTGATGGTCGGGTCACGTCGTTCCTGCTGAAAATACTGCTGACAGAAGACGATGTCCGCAAGGTCCATGGCCAGGCCCCGCTCGTCGATGAAGGCTTGAAGACCCTGCTCGTCGAGCTCATTGAAACCGTCGATGACCTCTACCGCGGATGGCGTGGCCATCTCCATGACAAGAGTGTCCTTGTCCGCCAAGGATGCTTCCCGCGCCTCGACCGGATTGATGACGTAATGCTTGATGGCATCGATATCCTGCGCGGACAGTTCGCCTTCGACCATGTATACGGTGGCCGTGCGCACCGTGGGGCGCTCGCCCTGGCTCATGAGCTGAATGCACTCGCTGGCCGACTCGGCGCGTTGGTCGAACTGGCCTGGCAGATATTCCACCGCGAAGGTCAGGGCATTGCCGGCATCCGGCAGCTCGGTGCTGACTGTGTCGCTCTGCGGCTCACTGAATACCGTGGGGATGCTCTGCTCGAACAGTGCGGAAGCGATACCCTCCACGTCGTAGCGATTAATGAGCCGCAGTGACGTCAGCCCCGTGAGGCCAAGCACCGTGCGCAGCTCATGGTTCAGCTGCTGCGCCTGAACATCGAATCCTGATTGCTTCTCAACGTAGACGCGAAATACCACAGTGCGTGTCCTCTCTGTAGGGGCATTGTTATCGTGGGCTGGTGATTATCGAATGCCTAATGCTTGCAGTGGCAGTTGCCGTTTCCTTTGCCTCCGCAGCAGGAGTCGCCCTCCAAGGTGCGCAGACGGGTTAGGATCTCCTCATAGGCGGGGATGATGCTGCCCAGGTCGCGACGGAAGAGGTCCTTGTCGAGATGCTCGATGGCGGAGGAGTTCTCGGACTGACCCTGCTCGTCCCATAGACGGCAGGTGTCGGGGGTGATCTCGTCGGCAAGGCGAATCATGCCATCGGAGGTGGTGCCCATCTCGATTTTGAAATCAACGAGCTTCACGTCGATGGAGGAGAAGATGGCAAGCAGGGCCTGGTTGATTTCGCGGGCCTTCGCGGAAATGTTTTCGAGTTCCTCCCGGGTGGCAAGATTCAGCGCCAGGATGTCGTCATCGTTGATGAAGGGGTCGTTCAGAGGGTCGCTTTTATAGAAGAACTCCAGCACGGGCTGGCTCAGCACCGTGCCTTCCACGATGCCGTAACGCTTTGCGAAGGAGCCTGCGGCGACGTTGCGCATCACGATTTCCAAGGGGAACATCGTCATCTTGCGTACCAGCTGCTCGGTTTCGGAAAGCTGCTTGACGAAATGGCTGGAAATACCGCGTTTCGCCAGCAGGCGGAACATCAGGGAAGTGATCTCGTTGTTGAGATGCCCCTTGCCTTCAATCTGCTCTTTCTTGGCGCCGTTACCGGCCGTAGCCTGGTTCATGTATTCGACCCAGAGAATATCGGGGTCTTCGGTCGCGTAGAGTTTTTTTGCCTTGCCTTGGTAGAGCAGATCCAACTTCTCCATGGCTCGCCTTTCTTGTGCAGCGTATGCGCAAAGGGGGATGTATCGTCAACGGACAGTGAAAAGAGTACCAAGCGGATGATACAAGCAAGGAAACGTCATCACCGTGCGTCCGAGGCGCTTTCTCCTGTCGTGCTGATGCTCAGAGCTTCGAGCATTCGGGCGCTTTTCGCCCTGGCTTCCGACTCGTCCTTGCCGATGGTGAGCGCAACCGCCATGCGGCGATGGCCGTGAACTTCAGGTTTGTTGAAAATACGCAGGTCGCTGCCCTCGATGCTCAGAGCGTCAGGAAGATTCGAGAACACCGCCTGACCCTGGCCTGTGACCACAATGGCCCTGCTGGCTGCCGTGCAGCCCTCGGGTAGGTTCACCCGCACATCCGTCTCGGAGATGGGAATGCCCAGAATCGCTCTGGCGTGCAGGGCGAATTCGCTCAGTCTCTGCGATATCAGCGTGACCATACCCGTGTCATGGGGGCGTGGCGACACCTCATTGAACAGCAGCGTGCCGTCCGTGAGGACGAAGAGTTCAACGCCGAACACGCCCCAACCCGTCTCACCCTTGCTGCGGGCTTCATCGACCAGACCCTGAACGGCCTGTTTGGCGAGAGTGCCGGCATCATGCAGGATTCCATCAGGCATCGCCGCCGGTTGCCACGATTCGCGGTAATCTCCGCTCTCCTGACGCTGTCCGATGGGTGAGCAGGTAACGATGCCGGAGCTTGAACTGACGGTCAGCACGGTGAGCTCATAGTCCAGGGGAACCAAGGCTTCCACGATGACCCGAGAGATAGCTCCGTCGCCGGCTGCCCGGCGGCCCGTCTGCGCTTCGACCCAGGCGTCCGCAATATCTTTCGCGTCTCGGACCACCGACTGCCCGTGCCCGGACGAACTCATCACCGGTTTGACCACACAGGGATAACCGACCTGCCGTGCACCCGCACGCAACTCATCCAAGGAATCGGCAAAGCGATACGGGGTTGTCGGCAGTCCCAGAGTCTCGTGCGCCAGCACTCGCAGACGTTCACGGTCCATGCAGATGGCCGCGATATCCGAACTCGGAGTGACCTGTATGCCGGACTGAGCCGCAGTGGACAGCTCGGCAGTGGCGATTGCCTCGACTTCCGGAATAATGATGTCGGGCTTGACCTCAGCGATCAACGCTCGGAGAGCCGAAGGGTCGGCCATATCGAGCACTCTGCTCTCATGGGCGAACTGGGAGGCCGGAGCTCCGGCATAGCTGTCCGCCGCGCATACCCATACACCAAGTCGCATGAGTTCAAGGGCGACTTCACGGCCCAACTCGCCTGAACCGAGCAGCAGGGCACGGGTGTTTTCGCGTGTAAGGGGATTGCCGTATAGACGGTTCTTGAGGCGGTTCTTGAAAAGGTTCTTGGAAGTGGGGGAATCTGCCTGATGTGAGATTGCATCGCTCATAGACACATTGTGCCACCGGGGTATGGATAAGGCTTCGCCTGCAGCGCTGGACGACACAGCTGCAACAGACACAGTTGTGGATGACGCGGCTGTGGATGACGCGGCTGTAGACGACACAGCTGTAGGCGACACAGTGCGATTGTAGGATGAGGGTGAATCGGAATATATGTCGTTCAGGGGATGATGATGGTGCAACCAGTGAAAGAAGCAGTAATGGATATGACGCGTATGCTCGCGGACCGCGCAACCTCGATTCCCGATAATCCCTTCGCATCAGCCGACAGTCGGGTGGCACAGGCGATGGCGCAAGGTGCCGACGTGATTGACCTGAGCAAAGGGAATCCTGATGGCGAGCCGCCGGAATTCATGATAGAGGCCGCAGTCGCCGCATCGCACGATCCCACGGATTTCCGATATGCGCCTTTCGACGGCAAGTCCGCCTATCTTCAGGCCGCCGCACATTGGTATTTGCAGGAGCATGACGTTTCCCTCGACCCGGTCACACAGCTTTTGGCGGTCAGCGGCGCTTCGGTCGGCATTGGTCTGACCATCCAGACACTCGTGAATCCGGGGGATTTGGTCGTGGTTCCGGGGCCGTATTACCCGCAATACGAAGGTTCCACGGCTGTCGCTCAAGGACGGCTGCACGCGTTGCCCACCGACGAGGAACATGGTTTTCTGCCGGACCTGTCGGCTGTGCCCGAATCCGTGTGGCGCGAGGCGAAACTGTTGATTCTCAACTATCCGAACAATCCCACCGGTGCCGCGGCGACGCCGGAGTTCTTCGCTCAGGCGGTGGCGCTCGCGAAACGGTACCAGTTCGTAATTATGCATGATTTCGCATACGCGGGCATAGGGTTCGATGAACATCCGCCAATCAGCCTGCTCAGTACACCCGGTGCCGTGGATGTAGCGGTCGAGTTGTGTTCACTGTCGAAGATGTACATGATTGCCGGTTGGAGGGGCGGATTCGTCTCGGGCAATCCCGAACTGATGCACGCCTTGAAGATGGTGCATCGTCAGACCAGTCTGCTGATGGGCACCACGGTTCAGGATGCAGGCGCCGCAGGGCTCAACAGCGACCAGGCCACGGTGCGTGTGCTGGCCGAGCGGTACAAGAAGCGCTTCCGGACCTTGCAGCAGGGGCTTGCCCAGGCGGGGCTGAAGGTCTGCGATTCCCACGGCGGTCTCTTCGCATGGATGAAGGTACCTGATGGTGTCTCGGATGCAGAGTTCTCCAAGTGGATGCTTGCGGAAGCCGGTGTCGCCGTCATCGCAGGCTCGGATTTCGGTCCGACCGGCGCAGGATATGTCCGTTTGAGCTTGCTGAAGCCTGAATCCGACCTTGCCGAGGCCGCGAAACGCATCGCTGACGCCCGGAAATGAAGAGAATCGAGATAACTGCACTAAAAGGACAGCAATATGGTAGAAATATCTCCGAAAAGCTGTCCTTTTAGTGCAGTTATCTTGTTAGAGCAGCCTGATGAGTGATTCGACGTCCGATTTTTTGGTCGCCCAGCTCGTGGCGAGGCGGATGACGGTGTGTGTGGCGTCGAAACGCTCCCAGACACTGAATATGACCTTCTGCGACAGCTCGGCAAGCTTCGTATCGTCGAGAATCACGAAAATCTGGTTGCTTGGAGACTCGATGAAGAAGCGATAGCCGCGTTCTTGAAGGGCGCCGCGCAATACGGCGGCTGTGTCGATGGCATTCCTGCTGATACGCAGATACAGGTCATCGGTAAACAGGGCATCGAATTGCGCGCCCAACACCCTGCCTTTGGCGAGCAGGGCACCGCGCTGCTTTATCATCGTCAGCATATGCATGGGCGCATCGCCCTTGGGGAATACGACCGCCTCTCCGCACAGTGCGCCGATTTTGGTTCCGCCGATATAGAACACATCGGCGTAGGTGGCGATGTCATGCAGCGTCACGTCGTTATCAGGGCAGGCGAGACCATAGCCCAGACGGGCGCCGTCTATGAACAGCGGGATACCGTGCCGTCTGCAGATTGAGGAGATGGCGGAGAGCTCATCCTTCGTGTACAGCGTGCCGTATTCGGTGGGGAAGGAGATGTAGACCATTCCCGGGAACACCATATGCTCATGGTTGGGGTCCTCGAAGAAGGCGTCAAGATAGTGCTCAAGGGTGGATGCTTCCATCTTGCCGCTGTTGCCGGGTATCGCCAGCACCTTATGTCCGGAGGCTTCGATGGCACCGGCTTCGTGCATGCTGATGTGCCCTGTGTCGGCCGCCACAACGCCTTCGACTTGCTTGAGCATGGAAGCGATGACGACCATATTCGTCTGGGTGCCACCTACAAGCAGATAGACATCGGCATCCGGTGTTCCGCACGCCTGCGCTATACGGTTCTTGGCCTGCTCGGTGATGCTGTCACTGCCATAGCCGGGGAGCTGAAGGTCATTGGTATCGATAAGGCGTTGGAGGACCTGGGGATGCGCTCCCTCGGAATAGTCGTTTTCAAAATGCAGCATGTGCTTCCCTCATTGGTGATGGTGATGGTGATGGTGATGGTGATGGTGATGGTGATGGTGATGGTGATGGTGATGACGTCGGAAAGGGTATCGGTGCAGTGCTCGCCAAGCCGAGAGACAGGGTCAAGAGACAGGAATGTATCGCTGCCTCAACGTTCAGCTTCGACTATGGCCTGCAGGCTGCCGTTACGCGGCTCCCTGTCGTGAATCGTACAACTGCGTGCCGAATGCATCGTGAATGGTCACGTATGGGCTGGGGTCGAGATTGAGTTGCGTCACAATCCATGCATGTCCATCGCAGCTCGTCGAACGGTATGTATAGCTACGGTTTTCCAGATGCTTGCTCTCGGTTCGTGCCTGTTGAAGCCAGGGGAATCGGTGCCGCAGAGCGATCAGGGCGCGATGGGCGTCGAAGGCTGCCAGTTTTTCAGCATGTTCGTTGATATGCAAGGCGCCGGGCTGGTCGGGGAAGGACGGGCGGATGGCGTCGTCGCCGCCGAGACGTTCCTCCTTGATGCCGGTCATGCCGATTTCATCGCCGTAATACACGCTTGGTGTGCCTCCTACCGTCATCAGCACGGCAAGTGCCAGAATTGCACCTTGTGCGCCTACACGACTGGCGATGCGTGTCACGTCGTGATTACTGATGAAGGTCTGAGGTATGAAGCTGTCGAGGAAAGTGTTGTGCCGTTGCAGGTTCCAGTCGAGTTCGAAGAAATTGCCTTCTAGAATGCTCGACCATATGGATTTCCACAGTTCGTATTGGGTCACCGAATCGGCGGTGGAATCTCGGACGAAAGCAGGATAGTCTCCGTGGATTACCTCGCCGAATATCCAGGTGTCCGGATGTGTTTCTCGGACCAGAGGCAAAGTGCGAGCCCAGAATTCCGGGTCGACGGCGTACGCGGCATCCAATCGCCACCCGGCCGCGCCCCGCTCAAGCCAAAGATTCATCACTTCGGCAACGTACTCCACGGTTTTGGGGGAGTCATGGTTGAGTTCGACAAGGCTGTCATGCCCCTCGAAGAGGGGGAGTCTGAATTCCGGCGATTGTAGGCCTGCTTGGGAAGCGTCCTCATCGGCAGCTTTCAATGCGACAATGTTCTTCCAAGGAGAGGCGGAATCCTCTGCTAGAGCTGCCTTGACTGCCGGGTGATTTCTGCCGACATGGTTGAACACGCCATCGAGAATCAGCCGTAGTCCTTTGTGTGAGCAGGCTTCGGCCAGACGGTCGAAAGCGGCATCCCCGCCAAGACGGTCGTCTATATGGGTGAAGTCAAGGGTGTCGTAGCCGTGGGTTTCCGATTGGAAGATAGGGCCGAGAAGCAGACCTGTGCAGCCAAGTTCCTCGGCGTAATCCAGCCAGGGGATGAGTGCGTCGAGTCCTCTGACGCAGCGCCGATCGGCAGGAGAATCAGGACGTATCGTTGCCCCGACGAATCCGAGGGGATACACGTGCCACCATACCGAGTCGGCGACCGAAGGTGCAGTGGGGTGCGAAGCGTGGTGTGAATGGGCTGCCGGTGGAATCTCGGCATTACGCCCATCCGCCTGGTGTCGTACTGTCATGGATATCCCCCTATCGCCGTCCTGACGTCCATATCACTCTATCGCTGAGATCGGGTGGCTATGCCAATACCGGAAGCAGATTCGGCGGGCAATGCATCGTGTATCGGCCAACTTTCGTCAATCGGCGTGGCAATCGAATCAGTCGTGTATAGTATTCATCTGTTGTGTGTTTTGGCTTGCCGAGATGCATGACGATGGTGGCTATAGCTCAGTCGGTAGAGCATCTGATTGTGGTTCAGAAGGTCGCGCGTTCGAGCCGCGTTAGCCACCCCACTTGGGCCAAATTCAAACCTTCGACCAAAGGAACCATCCTTGGTCCGGTTTGAGCTTGGCCCTTTTTCTTCGCTTCGGCCGCCCAGTTCAGCGCGTTGCCCTGCACTTCCGGATCGCACAGCATGTCGAAGGGCTTCTGGAACTCGGCCCTGACCCTCCGCTCGCCGTCCTCGTCGATATAGATGCGGGTGAAGAACGCCTGATTGCACAGTTTGCGGTTCAGGTCGTCGCACCGCTGGTAGATGTCCGCGATGTTGGCCAGCAGGCCGAGCGAGTCCTCCAAGTTCTCGCGTGCTTCCAGGTACTCGTTGTTGTGGGCGGCGATGTGGTTGTCGATCGTCTCCAAGGCCGCGCCGATGCGGGATTGCTCGCGTTTGAGCATGTCCAGGGGCACGGCGTCGGCGTAGTGGGCCTGCAACAGCTTGAAGCGCTCGCCTTCCAGCTTGTCGCGCTGCCGGGTGAGCTGTTCGAGCTCCTTGGTCTCGGAGGCCATGAGCCGGTCGAACTCGGCATGCAGCATCCCGGCCACGTCTTCACGCACCTGCGCCGAGACCTGGATGGTCTTGTAATACTCCTCAATCAAGCGTTCCACATCCTCGATGAGGATCGCGTGACGGGTGCAGTCGGTGCTTCGGGAATGCCGTCCCGAGCACACGAAATAGGGGTAGATGCTGCCCTGGTGGTTGCGCGCATGGCACACGATGAGCCGAGAGCCGCACTGCCCGCAATACACCGTGCCCTTCAAATAGTGGTCATGGACCTGGCTTTTGTCGGCGGCCGAGACGTGCGAGTCGAGCACGGACTGCACCTGATACCAGACCTCCCGCGGCACCAGCGGCTCATGGGTGCCCCGGTAGGTCACGTCCTTGTAGGTGATGTCGCCCTTGTAATACGAGTTGCGCAGCATCCGGCGCAGCGTCGTCTTGCTCAAGGGACGCGCCGGGCGCTTCGGGGTGGGCCGAGTGGTGAGCCCGCGGCGTTCCAGTTCGCGCTGCATCTCGGAGACCGTCCACAGGCCGGAGGCGAACACCTGGAATGCCCAGGTGACTAGCTCGCCGCGCTCCGGGTCGATGCGCACGGTGCGCTCCTCGCGCCCGTGCTCGTTGCGCACCCCGACGTTCTCGTAGCCCACCGGGGCCGCGCCGATCGTGCCGCCCTGCGCGGCCTTCTGCGTCAGCCCCTTGATGGTCTCGCTCGCCAGATTGCGCGAGTAGAACTCGGCGATGGAGGACATGATGCCGTGCAACAACATGCCCGAGGGCGTCTCGTCGATGTTCTCGCTGGCCGACACCAGCATCACGCCCGCGTCGCGCAGAGCCAGGTGGATGGCCACGTCGTCGGCGCGGTTGCGGGCGAGACGGTCAACTTTATGGACTATGCAGTAGTTGATCCGGTGCTCGGCCACGTACTTGATCATCCGCATCAGCGCCGGCCGGTCGGCCTTACGAGCCGACTCGCCGGCGTCCACGAACTCCTGGACCACGCTCGCGCCGAGCTGGTCGGCCTTGGCCAGGTTCGCGTTGCGCTGGGCGGGAATCGAGTAGCCCTCCTCGCCGCCGCCCTTCTCGGCCTGCTCCTTGGTCGAGACGCGCAGGTAGATCACGGCGGTCGGCCCGTCAGCGGGCTCGGAAGGGGAAACGAGGCTATCGACCTTGATGTGGTCGTCAACGAGTGTGCTCATGGCTTTTCTCCGCAGCTAGTGGTCCGAACCACCGCAGAGTCATTGACTGCGAATGCTGCTCGTGAGAAAAGCCCGAAGGCCGCAAGGACATGGCCACGAAGGCCAAGTAAAGATGCCCCGCCATGACGGCGAGGTCAGGGACCACAACACCCGCCTCTGCGGCGGATGGTTCTATTTTACTCTGGCCTGCCGTCGGATGTCATCGCCGTGGGCGAAGCCGACTGCTCGATGCGTCTCTGACCGGTCTCTTGGAGCGTGAGGCGGATCAGCAGCTCCGTGAGTTTTCCCAGATCAGGGCTGTCTCGGTGCTCCGCTCTCACGGTGAGCTGACGCTCCTCGCGCGGACGCCAGGTCGTCTTGCGCTGGTATGTCCGCACCATCAGTCGACCTCGCCTGTCTCCGGGTCGGCTCCCGCGTAGAACCGGTACTCGGCGGCCTGGCGTTTGGCGACCTCGGCGATGATGAAGTCCACGAAGTCCTGGTCGCGGTTGACGATGGTCGTCTCCTCGACCGGCGGGGCGGGCCGCTCTCCGGGCCAGCTGGTCTGCCGGGTGGGCCGGTCCCGGTCCAGCCGAGTGCCGGAGGTGGCGACCCACTCGCGCAGCCTTGCTCTGGCGTCGGCGAAGTCGCGGTGCCAGCCCAAGGGGGCGGCGGCGTTCTGTTCGGGGTCGTAGGCGGCCAGCCAGCTCAAGTGCAGGGCGGAGAGCTCCCAGAGCAGTTCGGGGTGACGGTGCCACATCGGCGGGATCACGCTGGCGGGAAGCCCGTAGGTGCGGCGCAGCCAGTCCACCCACCGGTTCAGCTCCAGCAGCTCGGCCTCCAGGTCGTTGGCCGACATGAGGTTCCAGTTGATGGGGTGCGGCGGCTCGGGCAGGTCGGGCCGCGCGTCGAAGGTGGAGGGCTCGGGGCTGTCCGCGTAGTCCTGCCCGTCGGCGGTCTCAGGGTTGGTGTGGGGCGTGTAGTCGTCGTCGCTCATGATGCCGCCCCTTCTCACAGTCCGATGGCCGGATTGGCGCGCTCCGGGGTGGAGCGTTCGGGGCGTTGGAATGGTGTGGCGTCGCGGGCGGGGGCTTCCTGTCCGATGCTGGCGCGGCGCGGGGTGCGGTCGACTTCGTAGCGGGTGCGAGCCAGGTCGTGGCCGAGCCGGTTGGCGATGAACCGGGTGCGCTGGACGCCGGTGTCCTTGTCGATGGAGGTGTCCAGTTCGCCTTGGGCGACGAAGTAGTCCTGCTTGGCCAGCTTCTCGAAGCCGCGCACGGCGGCGGCTCGGAAGGCCACCACGTCGTGGAAGGTGGTCTCCAGCTTGGTGAACGTGCCGTCGGGCTCGGGCCGGTAGTGCTCCTGCCCGGCTTTGAAGTACAGGCGGGGCGTGCCGCCTTCGGGATGGGTGAACTGGGGGTTGGAGGCCACGAACCCGTAGAAGCTGTCCCGCACGTCCGGCGCATCCGCCGCCCGGCCTTCCCCCGGCTCGACGCGGGGTGCTGCTTGTGCTGGTGTGGTGTCGTCTTGTCTGGCCATGAGCCGTGCTCCGATCTGACTGAAGCGGCCCGCTGTTCGGGCTGCTGTGCCAGACAGGTAGGTATGCGGGGCCTGGACGCTCAGCCGTGCCGCAGGAGCGTTTCGATTGCGGTGCGGTCGGCGGTCAGCTGTCGCGCGTCGGGCCGTGTGGGCCATGCGTGCAGGTCGGTGATGATGGGCGGGGCGGAGCGCAGGAGCACGATGCCGGTGCCGAACGGGAGTCGGCGGATGCGGTCGGGCGGCAGGATCGGCACGCGGCGGATGGAGCGCTGGTTGGACCTGCTGCCGTGGTCGCCCAGGGTCACGGAGTCGGTGGTCTCGTCGCGTTCCCCGATGAGGCTGGAGATGTCCTGGAGGTCGCGGGAGCTGGAGGCTCCGCCCAGGATGACCTTGACGATGGCCGCGTCCCAGATCGCCGACGCCTGGTGCTCGTTCCACCGGTCCCGCGCCTGCGACAAGGACTGCAATACGGGCATGGTCGTGATGCCCGAGCCGCCGCCCTCCGCCATCAATGTGGGCAGGGACGGCAGCGGCGAGAGGTTGGCGATCTCGTCCAGGGTGAGCAGCAGGGGCGGGTCGAGCCGTGCGCCGGGCGAGCGTGCGGCCATGCGCCTAGCGGTCTCAATGAGGTCCTCTACCAATGCGGCGACCAGTGCGGCGGAGGCCCCGGCCCCGCTGCCGGTCGCCAGCAGGAAGAGCGTACCCTTGCTGCGGATGAAGGTTTCGGGGTCGAAGCTCTCGCCCGGCCCGGGCGATACGGCATCAAGGACTCTGGGGTCGGCCAACGATCCCAGGGCCAGGGAGACGCCTTGCCAGATGGAGTCGCGGGTGCGCGGGTCGGAGTCGATCATGGCCTGCAAGGACTCCGCCCACCCCGTCGCCGCCGTGGGCGCGGCGTTCAGGATGGCCACGGCGTCGGCGGCCGCCACGGGGTCCAGCGTCCAGCGGAAGAGTTCGGCCGGCGTGCGGTGGTCGATGGCCGCCGCGTGCAGGAGGGCTTGCAGGGCGCTTCGGGTCTTGCCTTCCCAGAAGCCGCCACTGTCCACGCCGCCCGAGGACAGGCCGGTGCCTGCGGCCAGGCCGGTGGCGCGGATCATCGCGGTCTGCGGGTTCTCGCATCCCCTGATGGGCGACCAGCGCATCCCGGCGGGCAGGCCCCCGGCCAAGTGCTGGGGGTCGAAGATCGCCACCGGCCCGATCCTGGCTCTGGCGCGCATGGTGGCGGTCAGATTGTCGGGGCGGGTCGAGGTGCAGACCACCGCTCCGGGAGCATCCAGGATGGCGGGGATCACGAGGTGGAGGCCTTTGCCGGAGCGGGGCGGGCCGATCACCATGATCGAGTCCTCCACGGAAGCCCACACGCCCGCGCCCTTCGATCTGCCCAGCAGATAGCCCACATCCTGCGGCTTGGGAGAGTCCAGGCTCGGCCGCAGGCTGGCGGCGCGTTTCAGCAGCGCCTTGGCGGAGGCGGTGGCGGTGATGTCGCTGCGGGTGGCGGTGCCGGCCATGCGCCGCGGATCGGCCTCCACAGCACTGGTGAACCGGCGCACCCGCAGCCAGATGAATATTGTCGCGGTGCCGATGAGGGTCAGCATGAGGCCCGTGACCACCCAGTAGACGACCGGGTTGAGATTCTCCGCGCCGAGGGCGGTGCCGGGGTGCGTGGGATCGAGCAGCACTTGGATGCCGGAGGCGGGCCCGCCGGTCGGCTGCGGAATGCGAGTAATCCATGCCGTGGCGGAGCCGGCCCCGCGCAGCACGAGCGCGAACCCCGTAAGGGCGAGCAGGCCGATGATGGCCGCGTTGGCCGGTTCGTCGCCCATCGACCCCGAACGCTGCGACTGGCTCATCCCAGGCGCCTGACCGCCAGCGTGCCCGACACCCGGCCCACCAGCACCACCTCGCGCACGTTCGGGTATTCGGCCGGGTCGAGGAGCGCCCGCACGGTCCCGTCCTTGCCTGCGTCAGTGTGCCCGGTGATGGGGGCGATGGCGATGTCCTCGCCGGGAAGGAACCCCTCAGCGCGGACTTCGGCCGGCTGCGGGTCGGGTGCGGCGTGGCGGGGCTTGGACGCCGCCCGCTCGTGGTGGCGGGGTTGGGGCTGGGCTGGGAATAGGTCGGTGAACGAGGTGCCGTCGGTCTCGTGCACCTCCACCCACACCGGCACCGTCCGCTGCTCGGATGCGGTCTCGATGATCTCGGGCAGCGAGGAGCGCCGCCACGTCGAATGCGCAGGCGGCGGCAGCACGGTGCCGTCCCGGGTGACGGTGATCGTGCCGTTGCGGTGCACGGTGAGCACGACGAGGGGAATCGTGACGGGCGCGGATGATGCAGGCTGGTTCTTCATGCCCGACAGGTACGCACCCGGCACCCAGGGTTTTAGCCCATGCGGCTGGTGGTGTCGAAGAGTTTCAGTTCGTTGGGGTGCATTTGGTGCTGGACGACGAAGGAGCGGTCCTTGATGCGCCACAGGCCCTGCCCGGTCGAGAGGGTGGGCAGGAGCTTCTGTTCGGTGCCGGTCAGGCCCAATGTCTGGGCGGTGATGCCGAGCTGGTCGGATTCCTGCCGGTAGATGATGCGCGTCTCCGCGTTCGCCAGCAGCGAGGTAGCCAGGGCCCGGTTGGCGGAGCCCAGGTCGCCGACGGTGTCCAGGTCGGTGAGCTTGTGGAAGACGAGCATGTTCGCGATCCCGTAATGCCTGGCGAGGCGCCATTGGGCGTCCATGCGCTGCAATAGCGCTGGGTGGCTCATGAGCCTCCAGGCTTCGTCGTAGATCATCCAGCGTTGCCCGCCGTCCGGGTCCAGGAGCGCGGCTTCCATCCACGCGGACGCGCAGGTCATGAGCACCGACAGCAGCGCGGTGTTCTCCGCGACCCGCGACAAATCCAGGCTGATCATGGGCAGGGAGGGGTCGAACGCGATGGTGGAGGGCCCGTCGAACAGTCCGGCGAGGTCGCCGGCGACGAGCCGCCGCAGCGCGTGCGCCACCAGGCGCCCGTCCTCGGCGAGCCGGCCGTCGTCCCCGTGCGGGTCGGGGGTGAAGAGCCGGTCGACGACCATGGGCAGGATCGGCACCGTATTCTCCCGGACGGTGGCGGTCAGCGCCGCGTCGAGGGCGGTGTGCTCCAACGGTGTGAGCGGCCTGCCGAGGACGGTCTCGGCCAGGGCGCCGAGCAGGTCGCGGCGCCGGGAGGCGACGGTGGACGCCCACGCCGCATCCGACAATCCTGCCGGCCGATGGCCTTCGTCCAGGGGGTTGAGGCGGGTGGTGAGGCCGTGGCCGAGGATGATGGCCCGGCCTCCCACGGCCTGGGCTACCGGGGTGTGCTCGCCTTTGGGATCGCAAGGAATGTAAACCCGCCGCCCGAACGGCAGCGAGCGCGTGTACAGGCTCTTGGCGAGCGAGGATTTGCCGGAGCCGACGATGCCGGCGACGATGAGGTTCGGCGCGGTGATGACGCCCTGCCTGTACAGCTGCCACGGGTCGTACACGAACGAGCCGCCCGAGTAAAGATCGGCGCCGACGAACACGCCGTCCGCGCCCAATCCTCCTTCGGCGAGGAACGGGTACTGGCCGGCCAGCACGGCGCTGGTGTCCTGGTGGCGGGGCAGGCGGAAGCGGCCCGGCGACCGCAATGCGGCGGGTCCGGGCTCGCCGGCCTTGGGCAGGTAGCGGGTGGCGTTGCGTTCGGCCCGCTCCGCCTCCCTACGCGCGTTCGCGGCGTCCTGCTCGGCGCGGCGCTGCTGGGCTTGCAGGTTCGCGGCGGCTTGTCGGCGCTGCTTGCGCAGTCGCCTCTTCTCGCGGGCGGGCGAGACGAGGACCGTGGTGTGCAGCTTCTCCTCGCTCATAATCCCAGCCCCCGAGGAGTGTCGGACGCCGGCCGGCGCGGCGGCTCGTATGGCGCGACGGTTCGTGTCCTCCGGCGATGGGTCGGCGGTTCCGGTTCCGGCTGGGGTTCGGGCGGCGATGCCGACTCCTCGGCCGCATCAATAGCGGGGTGGCGGTGGAGGGCGACGTGGCCCATGAACGGGTTATAGGCCAGCGTGTACGGGCCGGATTCGGCGGTCCTGTCGAGCACCCCGGACGGAATCGCATCATGCACATCCCGGTTGGCGATGGCGGCGCTGTCGGTCTCAGCCCCATAATCCCAGCGGGCCAGGTGCTCCACCGCGGCGTCGACACCATCAGTCTGGATGATGTCGAGCGCCTGGTCGGCCTCTTCGCCTTGCAGGAAAACGACAGTGACCCACCGCCGATCCAGCGCCACGGTGGTGTCTGGTGCGGGCTCGCGGTGCCACGCGATGCGGCCGGCGGCGCTGAACCCGTCGGCCAGCCGGTCGTAGGACTGGTCCAAGAGCCGTGCGGCCCGGCGTAGCTGGTCGGCGGCGTCCAGCGCGTACCGGACGCCGGTCTCGTGGTCCCCGGCGTCGTCGAACGCGAACGGTGCCTTGGTTTCGTGGTTGGCGGCGACCTGCTCGATGATCTGGTGCAGGTGGCGGATGCTGGCGGACAGGTCGCCCAGCACCCGGTACATGTCCGCCGGACGAGCGAACACACGGCTGGCGTGGGCCAGGCCGCGCAGGGCCTCGGACGCCTCCGCGGCATCAGTGGCGGGGTCGTGGAACGTGGGCATGATGAGCCTCCTCAAATTTTATTGGGCCTGGTCGTGTTAGATGGTTCGGGCGAGTGGGAGTGCTGCGGCGGTGAACGCCTGGGCCTGCTGGCCGACCAGACGCCGCGTCTCGCAGCTGGCTTGGATGGCGGCCTGCTCGATGGCCGCGACCGCCGCCTCCAATTCGGGCTCGGTGGGGGCGCTGATGGAGATGAGGCCGGTGTAGCGCAGGACGCCGTGGCCGGCGGTGAGTTCGGATTCCTGTTGGAGCACGTCGTGGTATTCGGCCGTCTGGGCGGCGTCCTCGATCTGGCCGATCCGGGCGCGCTGGGTGGCGTCGGAGATGTATTCGACCTTCTTCTTCCTGATGTCCCTGGCCGCGATGTCCGAGCGCAACGGCGTGTACAGCAGGCTCAGGGAGCGCTGGATGCCGCTCGACAAGACGAGCGGGGCGAGGCAGCCGGGAAAGACCAAGGAGCGCGGCCATTCACTGATCCACAGGACGGTGTGGTGGGCGGAGTCGGTGCGCAGGCCGCTCCAGGTTTCGGTGACGGCGACCGGGCCCGCCGTGGCCAGCTGTCGGCCGATGGACCCGTGGCGTTCCAGGGCGGCGGCGATGGCGGGGTCGTAGGCGGAGCGCAGGATCACCGCCACATCCCCGGCCGCAAGCCAGCCCGACGGGTTCAAATCCGCCGAGCGCAAAGCGGTGGTCAGCGTCCCCATCTCCTGGCGCAGCACGTTGGCGGCGCCTTTGATGCCGCCGCCGGCGGTCCTGATCTGCCGCGCCGCCGCCCGCATGTTCAGGGCGAGGCTGATCGTCGTGGCGTGGCGTTCCCCGGCCGGCCCGGCCCGTTCGATCAGCTCCGCGTAGGTGGTGGAGGCCCAGGAATCATCGTGGGTGCCGTGCTGGGCCCACCATTCGGCCAGCCCGGTCCCCGAGTCGGGCAAAGTCCGCTCCAGCACCTGCACGGTGGCGATGCGCCCGGAGCGGCACGCGGTCGCGAGCACCCGGCCCCAAGTGGTGACGCGGCGTTCCTGCTCGCCGGGGTCCAGCAGGATGAACGCGGGATGCGACACCTCCACGATGGCCGTCAGCGTGGCCCCGTGGGGGTCGTGGATCATGCACGCCCCGCTCGCGGGGTCGGTGTACTCGCGCAGGCGGGCCATGTCGCCGGGCAGGGCCAAGGTGCCCTCGGGGCGCGGCTGCACGATTCGGCGGCGGTAGAGGAGCTGCCCGCCGCTGGTCTTCCACAGCCACCAGAACCCGACCGGCAGCCACTCCACCAGCGGCCGGCCGGCGACGGGTATCCAGGTCAGGGCGACGCAGGTCGCCCAGATGGGCGCGGTGTAGGCCAGCATCATGCCCCCTCCCGCGTACACGGCGGTCACGATCGTCGCCACCGCCACAGCCAGGACCGTCAGCTGGGATGCCGAGAGGCCCAGGAGGATGCCTCTGCGGGTCAGGCGGGAGAACTTCACCGGCACCAGCTCGGTGGACGGCGTGCTGTCGCTGCTGCTCATGGGTTACTCCTTCGAGGGCGGGGTGCGTGGGACGGGCGGCGAGGGTGGCGGCGGCTCACTGCCACGCGGAGCGCTCGAACCGCCCGATGAAGACGGAGACGGAGATGACGGTGCCGCGGCGGGTGTGCGTGTGGGCGCGTTCGACGGCGGCGACGCAGGTGGTGGTGTGCTGGCGGTCTGGTTGGCGGCGTCGGCGGTCTGCTCGGCCTGTCCGGCGAGCTTCGTGGCGGCCTTCGGCCCGGCGGTGGCGGCCTCCTTCGCCACGATCACCGCGCCGGCCACCGGTGCCGCGACGGCAGCGCCGCCCGCGGCCGCTCCTCCGGAGGATGCTGCACCGCCCGATGCGCCGTCCCCGCCAGAGGCTTCTGCACCACTGGATGCGGCAGCACCTTGGCCGCCCGACGATGGCGCACTTGGTGCGGAAGCGGCGGGCGACGAACCGCCGCTACCCCCACTTCCGTTGTCTCCGCTGCCGCTGTTGCTGTCGAGGATTTTCTTCGGTCCGTCGCCCGACCCCGTGGCGGGGATCGGGAGGGGCCGGTTGAGGGCGGTCTTGGCGTCCTGTTCGGCGCCCATCTGGTTGTACAAATCCACGCCCACGAAGGAGAGGAACCGGTAGACCATGTAGGGGCTGAATCCGGCCAGGGCCATGAGCACGATGCCGGCCAGCGGGTCCGAGACCGACGCCAGGTCGGTCGAGATGGGCGCGGAGACCTGGGTGACGGCGACCAGGAAGATGACCACCAGCACCAATTTCGACAGAATCAATGCGAGGACGAACATCGCCCACTTGCCGATCCAGCCTTTGGCGGCGTCCCATGAGGAGCCGGAGAACGCCAATGGGGCGAGCACGATCGCCACCAGCAAGAGCGCCTTGCGGATCAGGAGGGAGAGCCAGACGATGGCGGCCGAGGCGATGGCCAGCCCGGCCAGGAAGATGATCAATATGGCGCCGACGCCGGGCGAGGCCATGGTCAGCCCGCCCAAGCCGGCCACGAGCGCGGCGATCTTGTCACCCATGGACTGGGTGGTTTCGCCGGCGGCCTGGATGATGCCGGTGGAGAGCTGGTCGGTGATCTGCAACGCCAAGCCCACCAGCGTGATAACCAGGAACGAGCCGAGCACGCTGCGCGCCAGACCCAAACCGGCGCGACTTAGGGCGCCGGGGTCGCGGCGGATCAGCCCGGTGATGAGCTGGAGCAGGAAGAACAGGAGCATGAGGGTGGCGCCGATGCCGAAGATCAGGTTGTACACCTTCACGTACTCCGGACGCGCCACATCCACCAATGTCGTGGTGTCGAAGACCGACCAGACGGCTTGGAACAGCCAGCTCGCGGCCTCGCCCATCGCGGCGGCGAGCCACTCGAACGGGGCCGAGACCAACGTGGCTGCTGCTTCTCCGGCGACCTGGCAGACGTTGGAGATGACGGGGACATCGCACACGCCCATCAGTGATCTCCTCTCGCATTGACGTGCTGGCTCATACGGCTTGGCCGACGTTCCAGAAGAAGTTGATGAGCGTGACCGCGGCCCCGCAGATCACCGCCGCGCCACAGGAGACGAGCACGCCGACCTTGCCCCTGGAGGCCAGGTGCGGGTTGGAGCTGTTGGCGCCGAAGCCCCACACGATCGCCGAGATGATCAGGGCGAGCACGGACAGGATGAGGCCGACGGTCATGACCGCGCCCACGATCGTGCGCAGCTGGGCGATGCCGGGCAGGCCGTCCGTGTTCGGGGTGATGTTGATGTCCAACGCCACGATGCCCAGCGCGCGGGCAACAGAAGCAGTGATGAGGTCGTTCATGACGGGCTCCAATCCAAGTCGGGCCGCCCACGGGAATGCGGGCGGCGTTATGTCCCCAGACAGGTGCACGACCACGTCCCGAACATGAGAAAAGCCCGCCCTGCAAGTCGGAGGACGGGCAGCAAGAAAGAGCTGAGAAGAGAGAGGAGACGGTGGTCAGAGCTGCTGGCCGACGCCTATCAGCCAGTTCATCAGCGCCACGCCGCCGCCGGCCATGACCGCCACGCCGAGTGCGACGAGCACGCCGGTGCGCCCGCGCGAGGCGAGCTGGTAGTTGCCGTTCGAGGCGCCGAACGCCCACACGACACCGGAGACGATGAGCGCGGCGACGGCCGCGACCAGGGTGATGGTCAGCAGCGCGCCCACCACGCCTTGCAGGCTGTCGATGCCGGTCAGGCCGCTGAAATCAGGAAAGACATTCATGCGGTACAGGTGCGCGGCCCGAGACCAGCGTCCGCCGATGTATCGCGGCAGGCCTTGCATCTAGTTCAGGAATCATTCATCAGATGTAACTTCGAACCCTATTCCTTCACGGTAATGTGGTGGCCGTAGTGGCCGCCGGTGACATCGGCGGGGTCGTGCATGCCGCCCCCGTTGTACGGTCGCCGACGTCCTACCCGGACGGACACCGGGGGTACAGCGAATCTCACGGCGGTCGTAGGTGACGATGAAGATGTTTCGACTACGAGTGCTACTGAATCCGCTCGGCAAAGCTCAGCATGGTGTGCGCAAACTGCCTGGGGTGTTCAAAGTGAACATCATGGGAACTACGCACACGAATGGTCTCGTTCGCGGGAAGTAACGAATCGACCCTGTCGCAGTCCTGTTCACTGAGCGCGGCCAGCAGGACTCCGTCCTTGTTGAAGCGGGTCGTGGCCTTGATGAAGACCGTGGGGCACTGGATGTCCCGCAAGGTCTGGGTCTGGTCGAAATCTGAGAACCACGAGAAGTCGGCGAAGGTTTTTGAGAATCGAAGGTCGCAGGGGTGGCTAAGGGACTCCCAGATCCGGTTGATAGACACTCCCACCCATCTGATGAGCGGAAGTCGCTGAGGCGAAGCATGACGCTGCGAGATGACGCTACGAGTAAAGCTGCCCCAGAGCTTCCTACCAAACATGCGACGCCAGTAGCTGCGTGGCATGTAGAAGCACACCCAGTCAGGCTCGGTGTCTTGAGCGAGGAAGGCATCAACGAAATCGAAGCCATCGATGTACGCATACGTCTTGGGTGCGCGGTCTGGTTCTGTGCTGAAGAAGGGGGCGTCTTCGATGACTAGGCCCCTCACAATGTCCGGGTAAAGCGCGGCAAGCCGCGCGACCAGAAGCCCACCGGATGAATGCCCTGATGCGGCGAATGGTTCGCCGTTGAAAACAAGCTGGCCGAAGGCCGCGAGGTCGTCAACCATCTTGTTCGCGGTGTAATCCTCGGGGTTCCAGGTTGACTTCCCATGACCGTGGCAGTCCACGGCCACGACGTGGTAACTCGACGTGAGTTTGGTCAAGACCGGGCCATAGTCCTGCCAGGTCATGCCCTGCCCGTGCACCAAGAGCAGGGGAATCCCATGCGCGGAGCCCTCCGCATAGTTGATGAGCATCCCTGGGCGAAGTTCGACGTGCTTCTCAACGAACCCTGCCTTGGTCGCAGCATCGACTGGGCCCCAGAAGTAGTTCTTGGTCTTCGCAATGTTCACGAGCACCCGGGCGCCTTGCGAGAGGACGATGCCCGCTATGGCGTTGACAAGGATGATCTGGATAACACTCATGGTACGAATCATACTACTAGTGCGTTGAAACGCACTAGTAGTATGATTCAAGTATGCTGGCTGTGATGGCTTCGACTGTATGGAGGACGAATGTCGGCTCGGACTGAAGGAAAATATGCTTGGACTGCACGCATTGGGGACAAAGGCCAACTCGTCATCCCAAAGGAAGCCCGTGAGCTCTTCGACATCAACCCTGGAGACACCGTTCTCATCCTGGGCGACATCGAACGTGGGCTTGCGATCGTCAGCAACGAAGAGCTGCTGCACTTCACAAGCGCGGTCTTCGCTGCACAGCTAGATACTCAGGATGTGGAACCCGACTGATACTCAGCGTCCGCTCGGAGAGCCAAACTGCCCGCCGCCCACTTCGCTGGCGCCATCGACCTTCCCATCCCGAAACAGCACCAAGACCGCATCCGCGCAGGCCTGGCTGACATCAGCCGGCGTCTCACGGAACACAACGAGCACCGGACCGGAGAGCGAGCGTCCCCGTATGGCGCCCTGCGGCTACTCACCGACACGCACCACGCATACACCCGATCAGACGCCCTCGGCTGCCGCTATTCGGTGGCTTTGAATAATTGCGCTAGTTGTCTTTGACGGTGATGTGCAGGTGGTCCCAGTGGCCTCCGGTGACATCGGCGGGGTCGTGCATGCCGCCGCCGTTGTACGGCCGCCAGCCCTCCGAGTCCCGGCCGAGCGACCAGATTTTTCCTTGCCAGATGAGGTATTCGACGCCGAGGGTGTCGGCGTTGTCCTTGAGCCAGTTGGTGGCCTGCCAGCCCGCCTCCAACTGCGCGCTGGTGGGTCGGGTGCCGATGGGGTTGCCGAAGGTCACGTCGCACGCCCGCCCGAGGGGGTGCTCGGACTTCTGTCCGGGGCGCGGGGACCAGCACGCCCACGAGGTGTCCGGGAACGCCGTCTTGGCCTGGTCCATGACGTGGGCCATGCGCGCGGTGATCCGCCCCTCGCTGGTCGGGTCGTCCACCAGCCGGCCCCCGTCCCCGCTGATCGGGGTCGCGGTGCCGCCGGAAGCGCCGGAGGAGCATCCGTTATTGCCCGCGCCCGCATCCGTGTTGCCGGTCTGGCTTGCCGCGCCGTGGGCTTTCAGCCACTGGTCCGGGTCGATGGGGTCGCGGCCTGCGGGCCGGACCTCGAAATGCAGATGTGGCCCCGTCGAATTGCCGGAGCTGCCGACGTCGCCGATGTGCTGGCCGGCGGTGACCTTCTGGCCGACCGTGACGTGGATGCCGGTCTTCCACATGTGGATGTAGCCGGTCGAGACCGGCTTGCCGTCGATGGTGTGGTCGATGACGATATGCCCGCCCCACGCCTGCGTGTAGTCGGCGACCGAGACGATGCCGTCGGCTGCCGCGTAGATGGGGGTGCCGTCGGGGGCGGCGTAGTCGGTGCCCTCGTGCAGGCTCCGCTCGCCCGTTATCGGATGGGTGCGGTAGCCGAACGGCGAGGTCAGCACCCACGTGTCCTCCGGGAGTGGGAACACGACCCGCGAGGTTTCGGGGATGCTCGCGTTCGGCTCGCCTGAATTGCTCGTGGCTGGCTTGGTGAGGGTGTCGAGGATCGTCTTCGCCACGGGTTCGTAGTTCTGGTAGCGGTCCGGATACGCGCTGACCTCGACGGCCTGCGCGGCGGCGTCTTTGTCCATGCTCTGCCAGCCGGGGATGTCCAGCAGGCCGCGCGGCGAGGGATAGTTCGGGCCCGTGGGCCCGCCGAAGAACGCCCGCACCTGATAGGCCGGGTCCATGAGGTCCTTGACGCTGCCCCAGCCGGACTGGGGACGCATCTGGAACAGGCCGAGACTGTCGTGATCGCCGCCATCCCCATCATTGGGATAGCTGGCGCTCTCGGGGTAGGTGCCGGTGTTCGACAGCATCCGCAGACTCGATTCGGTCAGGGCGGCCATGAGCGCGACCTGCACCCCGTCACGCGTCACACCGTCGATGGTGGAACCCACGCTGATGATCGTCGCCGCTTGAGTGAGCTGCGTCTTGTTGAGCGTGAAGGTGGAGCCGTCACGAGCGGTCACGGTCAGGGAGTGGGGTACGGGGCCGACGTTCAGGCCGCCGGGAGCCGTGCAGGCGGCGCTGGCCGCCGGGTTCGCCAGCAGGCCCACACCCGTCAGCAGCAGGAAGGGGCCGAGCAGGATGAGGGCCAAAGCGGCGAGGGCGAGCTTCTTCACCATGACAGCCGCCTATGTGAGGGGGTTGTTCAGTTGGGACAGGCGCAGCACATGACACGAGCCGGCCTTTGGTGGGCAGGCGATGAACACGGTGAATGAGACCGGGAGGTCCTCGCTCACCGGTCGGCCATCCCACTCGCCGTTGCGGTGCCGGGTGCCCTGGATAGTGATGGCGGTCGCGCCCGACGGCAACTGCCCCGGCGCGGCCTGGCTTACCGCCTCGCCCCACGCCTCGGGTACGTACGTACGCGTGATCGTGAGGGATTGTCGGGTGGCGTGCTTGCGCAGCTCGACCCACTGCTCGCGCGACGGCAGATACGCCGCCACATCGGAGGCCAGACCCGCCTGCTCCATGCCCGTGGGGTCCCCGACCGCCAGGATCGACGCCGAGTAGTCCAACGGGAACAGTCCCGAACCGGTGTCCCAGGTGAACACGGTGGTCGCGAGGTTGCGGGCGAACACATCCGGGTCGCGCGACCCCTTCACAGCCGGCGGCTTCGCCGCAGTCGGCGACAGGCTGGCTGACGCTGACGGCGCGACGCTGGGCGACGTGGTTGCCGATGGCCGAGCGGCAGGTGGCGTGGGTCCGGTGAGCAGGCCATAGACCCCCACACCCGCAAGCAACACGAGGACGATGGCGGCTGTGATGAGCGCATAGCGGCGGACGCGGGAACGGGAGTCAGAGAAAGTCTTCATGCCCGGCAGGTACGCAGCGCGCGCCCACGGAAGAGTACTTCGGCGGCCGATGATGCCCAGACTGCGGCGGGCTCGGCTCAGTCCGTTGTACCTCGCAGGAGGCTCCAGGTACGGGTTCGCCCTTGCCGGCGCTGGCGATGAGGACAGCGGGCAAGGGCGAGGAGGACGGTGGGCCGGGTCAGGCTTTGTCGTGCATGGTCACGGTGTAGCCGTCGGGGTCGAGGAACGAGAAGGTGACGCCGAAGGGGCCGTCGAAGGGCTCTTTGACGATCGTCACGCCCGCTTCTTCCAGCTTGCGGTGCAGGGCGTGGGCGTCCTGGCAGTGGAACCAGACGCCGATGCCGGCGCCGAGCCGGCCCAGGGCATCGAGGTCCACGCCCGGGAACGGGTTGCGCACGGCGAAGGCGACCGGCCCGTCGGCGAAGACGACGGCTTGGGGGTTGGGTGCGGGCAGGCGCGTGAGTCCGAGCGTGTGCTCGTAGAAGTCGGCGGAGGCGTGCAGGTCGCGCACTTGGAACGAGATGAAGTCGGGGCCTTGCGTGGCGGTGGGTGTGCTCATGGTTCATGCCTTTCATCGGGGTGGCGGGCGCGGTCGCCCGTCGAGTTACGTCAATATATTGACATAAGTCATCATATTTGTCAAGATATTGACATGAGGATGTTGTATGAATAAAGGTATGAGAACATCGCATGATCCCAGCCCGGGCGAGCTCGGCGTGCTCGTCAAGGCGACCCAGGCCGCGCTCAACCAGCGCATGGACGAGGCGCTGCGGCCGCTGGGCCTGACCGTGCCGCAGTACGCCTGCCTGAGCAATCTGATCGACGAGCCGGGCATCACCAGCTCGGAGCTGGCCAGGCGCAGCTTCGTGTCGCGCCAGTCCATGAACGTCCTGCTCCAGGGTCTCGAACGCGCCGGGCTCGTGCGGCGCTCCGAACAGCCGGGACAGCGCCGGGAGAAGGCCGCCCAGCTGACCGGCCGCGCCGAAGCCCTGTTCGTGCGGGCGGACAAAGCGGTGCAGGCCGTGGCCAAACGCATGACCGCCGGCCTCGGCAAGACGCAGCGCGCCGAGCTGTTCGCACTGCTCACCGCCTGCGGCGACGCACTCGGCCAGGAACAACCCCACGCCTGAGTCCCGCGCGCCCCGCGATCAGTCAGAGTGCGCGCAGGTGGGGCTGTTCGCCGAGCTGCTCGCGCAGGGCGCGCAGCGTGTTGGCGGCGGTGGCGGTGCCTTCGGCGGTCACGTAGAACGCCTCGGCCTGCTCATCGGTGAGCTCGCGGGCCAGCAGGTCGAAGTCGTAGCGCTCCCACCACTTGTACAGCTCGCCCCAGGTCAGGTTGAACGCCCGCACCGGGTAGCGGGCAGGCGCCGTGCGCCGCGCCGGGGCCTGCCGTTTCTTCGGATCGTCCTTGACCCGCGCCAGTGCCTCGTCGGCCAGCCGGTGCAATTGCGTGTCGCGATCCTGGTTGGCCGTTTCGACCGCGGCGCGGACGGCTTGGTAGATGGGGTGCACGGGGGCGTCCGCCTCGATCTGTGCCAGGCCGTCGGCAGCCTGCCGCCTAACCTCGTCGGAGAATTCGAGGTTGGCGGCGGTGTCTTTGAGGTAGCCGATCTTGTCCAGCGTGGTCTCGGAGGGCGCTCCGGGGATCATCGCGGCGGCCTGTTTGCGGGTGCGATCAGCAGATGGCGACGGTGGTTCAAATTTTGAACCACCGTCACTTCCCGGCTGATGCTCGGCGCTGAACCTTGTCCTGCTCTGCCTGCGGGAGGCGTCCTCGGCCAGCAGCTGCTTGATCTCGCGGTACAGAGCTTCGGCCTCCAAGGAAGTGAGCTCCTTGTGCAGCACGTTGTCGTCCTGCTCGGCCAGCAGGTGGGCGAGCCGGTCGGATATGGCGGAGCGCACCCACACGTTCACCGTCTTCCAGCCCAATTGGCGCACCGCCGCCAGGCGCCTCGCGCCGCACACGAGGAGCCCGTCGGGGGTGATGGTGATCGGCTGCAACAGGCCCTCGCGCTGGATGGACGACACGAGGGCGTTGAGGTCGCCCAGGTCGCGCCGGTGCCGGTCGCCCACGCGGATGGAGGCGACCGCCCGTTCCAGCTCGATATGCCCTGCCGCCGTGTTCATCAGTCACCCCGCACACCCGGAATGCCGGGAGCGGCCAGCACCATCAGGGCGACGAGCTCGTCGTCGGCCAGCAGGTCAACGAGCCGCTCGCCCAGCAGCAGGCGGAGCAGGATGCCCCGGCCGCGACCCGTGGCCGCGTAGGCGGTGTCGGGGCTGCCGAGCAGGACGCGCAGCAATCCGGTCCACGAGTCGGCCGGCACATCCAGCAACGCCCGCGCGTGCCAGTCGCGGCGCAGCGCCTCATACGTGCTGGCGCGGGAGCCGAGCCGGGCCAGGGCGTCGCACACATGCCCGATCGCCGCCTGCGCGGTGCCCTCGGGCCAGCCCAAGAGCGTGAACAGGGTCACCGCGTCCTCGACGACCGCCACCACCAGCCGCGTGGCCTCGGGCTCGGTCTGCTCGTCCGTGTGCTCATCGCGGACGTGGAAGGCGGGGTGGTAGTCGGCCAGGAGGTTGTCGCGTTCGGAGAACCGCTCGGGATCATGGAAGCGAGAGACCTGGGGGCGGCGGGCCTGGTGGGTGGAGCACAGGAGGCCTTGGGCGCGCTGCTCGGCGATGCAGGTGATCCGCACCGCGTGCGTGACCACCGCCCACGGGTCCACGGCGGTGCGGGCCGCCCGGGTGCGCATCACGTCGAACGCCGCCCCGGCCGCCTCCCACGCATCCAGCCCATGCTTATGGGCCAGCGCGGCGTATTTCTCGGCGGTGAACGCCATCAATTCCGCGGCCACCGGGTCGCGCCGCCACGCGCCCCGGCCGGCATTGTGCAGGCGGGTCAGGAGGGCGCGCAGGCCCTCGCCGGTACGGAAATCATCCTCGCCAAGGTTGGCGGTGTGCTGGGGTGTGGTCGTCATGGTGTGGGTACCTCCTGCATGGCAGGTGCACACCGGCTCCCTGAATGGGCGGGGCCAGACCAGTCGAACAGTGCTCATAGGTCATCACCGCATCCCCACCCCGGAACGGACTGCAGCCGAAGCCGTGGCGCTGCGGCGTCCGAACGCCGAGACCGGCGGCAGCTGACGCGCCCGCCGCGACACCGCCCTCACCCCAGACGCGAGTCCTTGGCGGGTCTGGGTGCCGGCGGCCTGGTGGAAGCGGATGCCCGCCCCCGCCATCCGGCCGGCGCCGCGCGAGATCAAATCGGAAGCCCGCACCCACTCGACACCACGCGCCCGCGCCGAGGCGAGCCGCTGCTCCAACGCCCGCCGGGACGTATCCGTCTGCTTGACAGCATCCGGCACCACGCTCTCAGCCTCCTCGGCCGTGGTTACGACGCTGTGGGTCTCGGCTCCCGAGGCGATGGCGGTCTCTGTGTCCATCACGGCCGCGGGCGCGTCGATGCGGGTCAGTTCGTTCTCGATGCCATCGGGCGTCTCTGGCGTCTCGATGGGGCCGATTGGTTGTGTGGTTTCGTTCATAGTTCATCTCCTGCCGTATCTGATTCGGTCTCAGTGGTGGGGTGCGCGGCCGCGAACCAGCGGCCCACGGTTGAAGCGTGGACGCCCAGATGCCGGGCGATCCTCTTGTTCGACCAGCCCGCCTCCCGCAACGCCCGAGCGTGCTCCCGCCGGTCAGACGGCGACTCGCCAGCAGTGGGCTGATCAATGGGCGGCTCGTCGGTAATCGGCTTGCTCTCGACGTTCTCTGTCCGTGGCTCGCTCTCGCTGGAGGTCTGGCTGAGTTCCGGCATGTGCTCGACACGCGGGAGTTCTGGCGCGGCCTCGGCTGGCGTGGGGCTTGGTGTGCCATCCGACACCGAAACGTGATGCACTGCGACTCGCGACGAATCGGTCGGTTCGTCGGGCTTGCGGGTGAGGATGACAGTCAAATGCGTGATGGCCAGGAGCACGATGGGCGGGACGGAGGCGACCGCAGCCGCCAAGAGGCTGGGCACAGCCGTGTCGGCGGAGACGATGGCGTGCACGGCGTTGGCGGTCACCGAGATCAGCGCGCCGCCGGCCAGGAGCATCCACGGGTACCACGCCGACTTCTGACCTGCAAGGGCCACCACGGAGACGGTGGCGACCACGATGATCCCGTCCACGATCAGCGGCCACGCCCACGCCTGACCCGAAGCGATGCCCGAACGCGCCGCAAGGTCGGCCAACGCGGTGAAGGACAGCCAGAACGCACCCAACGCGATCAGGCACGTCCCCGCGATCGCGGTGCGCGCCGGCCACCGGCGGCTTCTCATTCCGCTCATGGCAGCCTCCTCGCCGGTGAGACGCGCTGCGGGTCACGACGTGCGAAAGGGCGGGACGAGGAAGCCGCGGCTGTGCTGGCGGGTGCGGGCCGGGCAGTGCGGTAGGCGGAGCGCACCGTGACGGCAACCTCCCGCTGCGTGAGTCCCACGCTCTGGGCGGGGTCGCGCAGCGCGTCGTAGGCGGCGGCTGGGGTAAGTCCGTGTTCGGTGAGGCGGCAGGCGGCCCAGAACAGGCCCCGGTTCCGCTCGCCCTCCACCAGCGTGCCCACCCACGACCCGATCCGACCCACCGCATCCGCCGAAGACAAGACCGGACGAGAGGTACGCGGCGGCTCGGGCGGCTTCGGGTCGAGGAAGCTCCGCAATGCGGCGGAGTCCACGGGCTGGCTGTCGGCGTGCAGCTCGGCCACCGCATACGCCCGCCGTATGCCATCGACCTGCACTTGGGAGGGTGGGGTGATGATGTAGCCGCCGTCGCCCCGGAGATCGATTCCGGCACGCGCGGCCTGCCACGACCGCTGCTCGCTGCTGGGGTCGTCTGGGTAGTAGAGGTGCATGCCGCCCGACGGGGTGCGCACCACCGCCAACGGCCTGGGCAGCAGCCCTGCCTCACGGGCACGGCGCAACGCATGGAAGCCGTTGACGCCGTGCACGTCGACGTCCACCACCACGACACCAGACGCCAAGCCAGTCGGGATCGCCAGATTCGCGCCCGGAGCCCGCCGCCACCAGCTTTCGACCAGCGTGGGGTTGGTGGTGGCGTCGAGGAATCCGCGGCTGCCCGGAAGCGGCCGCTTGCCGCCGGGCACGCACGCGAACACCGGGATACCGGCGTCGGCGAGCTGCCGGGCCGCAGCAGCCGGATCGGACGCAAGAGTCCCGAGCACGGGGATGAGAGGGTGCATCACAGCCTCCGTCCCGCAGCAGCCGGCTCACCGGCTCCGATGCGCTCGCGCTCGACGGGAGGAGCTGGCGGCGTGCGTGCCGTTGTGGCTGTGCGATGCTGGCCGTCCTTCTGGACGGTGTTGTTGAGTCCGGGTGGGGTGCCGTCGCCCACCTTCATGGTGTCGAGACGGTCCAGGATGCCGATCGCCGTCCTGCGCACGCGCTCGCCCGTCGCCTTGACCACCTCCACCGGCGACATGTCCTTCACGGAGGCGGCCCACCCGGACACGTAGGGCACCGTGTAGCCGCTGGTATCCATGCCATGCGCCGCGCCCACCATCAAGGCCACCGACTCGGCCTCCACCTCCGCAATGCCGCGATGACCTTGCGCGTCGGGATTGTCCGGGCCGTGCAAGAGGACATGGGCCAGCTCATGCGCCAGCGTCTTCACCCGCGCCGCATCCGGCATGTCATCTCGCACCGAGACGGTCCTGGCCGCATAGTCGGTCAGCCCATTCGCCCCGCCAATCGCCGAGGCGTCAGAAGCTTGCAGCAGGTCGAAGCCGGCCGCCGTGACCTGCGCGGCCAGTCCCTCCCACAGGCCTTCCGGCGCCTGACCTTCCAGCAGCCTGGGGGCGGGCGGTTCGGGGATCGGCTCGCCGTCGGTCTGGCACACATCCCACACATAGGCGGGCTTGACGCCCACCATGCGCGAACGCTCCACCTCATTGCTCTTGCGCTTCTCGCGCGGAGCCAGCCTGCGCCACGACGTGGGGTCCGAAGGGTTCGCGGAGGCGAAGCGGGCGGTGACCGGGGCGAAGATCATGTAGCCCGCCTGGCCCTTGTCCACCTGACGGTCAAGGGCCTGCCACTGCCGGTAGCCCGCTACGAAGGTCGGGTAGGGCGAGCTTACGCGGCCCTGCTCGAATGCCTGCTGGTGCTGGGCCCAGATCAGCAGCGTGTTGTTGAAGCTGCGCGACCGGAACCGGGCCGCAAACGAGAGCGCCCGCGCCCAGTCCTGCCCGGTCACCAGTGTTTCAACCGCGCCCGTCAGCTGCCCGTGCAGTTCCTCCAGCCGCGCCTCGCGCGCGGCCCGCATCTCCTCGTTCGTCGCCATGTGGGGGCCTCCCTCCGGTCGGGGACCACCCCAGACAAGAGGGCGGTCATGCGACTGTGAGGTACGCCAGGCAACCCGAGAAGAAGAGAAGGGTCAGGCCAGAAACAGGCGGCCGCGCCCGCCACGGCTACCCGGACAACCCGGCGAGAACTAACAGACATAGCCCAACCTCGGGCGGCGCGAGTTACGAAGAAGCCAATCATGATCGTTTCGAGAAGGTTCATGATCGCATCGGGCACGTTCAAACGACGGTGTTGTGGTTGCGGCGGTAGACGCCGGGCGTGATGCCAACGTAGGCACGGAACACGCGGATCGTATAGCTCATGCTATGCCACCCGACCGCCTCGATTGCATATTCAACCGGCAAATCGGTTTCACGCAACAGCCGGGCCAGTTCCTCGATTCGCAGCATGGTCAGATATGCCATCGGTGTTTTGCCGTATGACTCGGTGAACACTCGCGAGAACTGGGGCACGGACAAGTGAACCTGGTCCGCCAGCTCTCTGACCGTCCAGTGGTGGGCGAGATCGCCACGCAGAAGTTGAGCGGCCTGCATGGCCTCGGAGCGCAACGGCACGAAACGGCGATGCCTGGACGTGCTGGGTCGCAGCCGCTCACGCTGGTACCGCGACAGGCGCACGGGCGAGACCTTGATGAACGGGCTGATGACGTCGGCGATGAGGAACCACAATGCCTGGATACGGTTGAACCGATTGGCGTATCTGCATCTAGCCGACAGGCGTGCCAGTTCATCCAACCACGGCTCGATCACTTCCAGACGTTGCACTCCTAAACGAAGCACCTGCGCCGGTTCGAGATAGAGCTTTGCGATTAGGTCCTTGGCTTCAAGGCGATCGGACAACAGACCGGCATGCTTCCAGAACATGTGGTCGATCATGTAGTCGGTGTCGATAAGGATCGTCGAGACCGTGCATCTGTCTTCGGGCTCAGCAGCACACAACGTGTTCGAGCACAGCAGTACCACATCCCCAATAGTGACCGGCTGCTTGCCGAGCTGGGAGCATAGGATCGCCGATCCATCCCGGATTACGGTAAGCTTCACGCAGTCATACGCGCATGGCCCTATCGCCTGACGAAAGACGCAGGTCTTTGCTGTGATTGGCATGAACTCCTTCAAGCTGTGCTCTTGTCGCCCTATGTCACTACTAAGTGTGTCCATTGCAGGGCTCCTTCCTACTAGGAGAACCCGTGCGTGAACTGCAGGCTTTCGAGAAGCTGAGGACGATTGGAGCATGCACCATCCGACAGGACGATGTTGCTCCAGGAGTGCCTACGGTTGCGGCGTGGCAGGGTTCCTGAATTTATTCTGAAGCTGTAGCGAGGCCAGCGTTCCGCGTGCCTGCTTGGAAGCCTTGGACGGTTCTTCTCATTGTCGTGCTGAACGAGTAACGCTAGATCGATACGAAGTTGTTCATATGACGTACGCTCGCCCGCAGTCAGAGCCTGGCCCGGCCTGGCTTTTCTCGATCCGGGGCGTTGGTAACGCCCCGGATCGTTTCATTCACTACTCACGAATTGGACTTGTGCTCCATATTCTATTTGCTGGACGTCGAGGAACGCCATGCAGCTGCTGCGGACTGACAGGTGCAGCACCGGACTACAACTACCCGGAATCACGAAACCGTGGGCTTGCGCCGTCCCAACCCTGACACACCGGTAGAGACCCGGCCCACTTGGCACACATGATGATAGAATACGAGCGCTGGCTCGTACGTGGGCCACTCAGTGTGAGGGAGAACCGTTGTGACCGAGCCCTGGCTGTCCGCAGACGACATCGCCGCCCACCTAGGCGTCACCAAAGACACCGTGTACACGTGGATTACTGAGAAGGCCATGCCCGCCCACAAGATCGGTCGGCTATGGAAGTTCCAGGCCAGCGAGGTCGATGACTGGGTACGCAGTGACAGCACTACCGATACCGCACCCGACAAGGCGGGTGAATAACGCGCGTGCGCATCATCAATAACGTCACAGACCTGTTAGGCGACGACCTTAAGCATGAAATCACTCCAGGTTCCAAAGTCCGGATCGCCGCCTCCACGTTCTCGATCTTTGCTTTTGAAGCATTGAAGAAAGAACTGGAGAAGGTCAGCGAGCTGGATTTTGTCTTTACCTCCCCTTCCTTCGTGACTGAGGAAGTAACCGACAAGATTCGCAAGGAACGCCGGCAGTTTTTCATTCCGACTGGGCACGCCGAGTCAAGCCTTGCCGGCTCGGAATTTGAAATTCGACTGCGCAACAAGTTGACCCAGAAATCCATCGCTCGCGAGTGTGCGGACTGGGTTCGCCGCAAAGTTAGGTTCTATTCGAACACCACAGACAATCCGATGCAGCAATTCGCCGTGATCGATGACAAGACTGCTTATACCCAGCTGCAAGGCTTCACGACCGCCGACCTTGGCTACGAACGAGGCAACGCGGTATCCAACTTCGTGAACCGTCTTGACGAAACATCAATGACCGAGCAGTACATGCACCTGTTTGATCAGATTTGGAACAACCCAGATCAGGTGCGTGATGTTACAGCCGCTGTTCACGATCATATCGCTAGCGTCTATGCAGAGAACTCTCCAGCACGCATCTACTTCCTGATTCTCCACAATCTGTTCGCCGGCTTCCTTGATGATGTCAACGATGATGTCCTGCCTAACGACCGCACTGGATACCAGGACACGAAGGTCTGGCGGAGTCTATATAACTTCCAGCGGGATGCCGCGACGGGAATCATCAACAAACTTGAGACTTATAACGGCTGTGTCCTTGCCGACTCCGTCGGTCTTGGCAAGACGTTCACAGCGCTGGCGGTCATCAAGTACTACGAACTGCGCAACAAGTCTGTGCTTGTGCTGTGCCCGAAGAAGCTATCCGAAAACTGGACGAACTACAACTCGAACTACACCACCAACCTCTTCCGCGAGGACCGCTTCGCCTACGACGTCCTCGCTCATACCGACCTGTCTCGAACAAAGGGTGAGTCTCTCGGACTGGACCTTTCTCGAATCAACTGGGGTAACTACGATCTCGTCGTCATTGACGAGTCGCACAACTTCCGCAATGCCGACTACGCGGAGGAGAAAGAGTCGCGCTACCAGCGCCTTATGCGTCAAGTCATCAAGGAAGGCGTGAAGACCAAGGTGCTCATGCTTTCGGCAACCCCGGTGAACAACCGGTTCAACGACTTGAAGAATCAGCTCCAGCTCGCCTACGAAGGCGAGTCCGAAAACCTCGCCAAACATCTGGATATCTCCACTAGCGTGGAGAAGGTCTTTTCTGATGCTCAGCGGGTCTTCAACGAGTGGTCGAAGCTGGACCCTGGACAGCGCACTACTGACCGGATTCTGAAGATGCTGGACTTCGACTTCTTCGAACTCTTGGACTCCGTGACGATCGCCCGCTCCCGCAGACATATCCAGGCCTTCTACGACACCAGTGAGATCGGGGCTTTCCCTGAACGTTTGAAACCAATCTCCGTCAGGGAACCGTTGACCGACCTGACCGACGTGCCAAGTTTTAACGACATCTTCGAACAGCTTCAGGCGCTTACCCTGGCGGTCTACACCCCACTGGCCTACGTGTTCCCCTCACGCCGAGCCAAGTACGAGGACATGTACAACATCACCGCAGGGAATGCTCGATCCAACCTTGGTCAGGCAGGACGCGAGCAGGGCCTCAAACAGCTCATGACGGTCAATCTCCTCAAGCGGTTGGAAAGCTCGGTCGAAGCATTCCGGCTGACACTCACCAAGGTGCAAGATTCCGTCACCCATACGCTCTCCAGAGTCAGCAATCACGCTGGGGACCTCGCCGACTTGGTCCCGGACATGGCTGGCCAGGACTTCGATATCGATGACGACGAGGATGCCAACATCGAGGCGCTCTCATTCGGCGACAAGATTCGCATCGACTTCGATGACCTTGACATCGAGTCCTGGCAGCGTGACCTATGGAACGACCGCGAGACGCTACGCGAGCTGCTCGACGAGATGAACAAGGTCAGCCCTGATCACGACCTGAAACTCCGTAAGCTCAAGGAGCTCATACGAGCCAAGGAGCAGCACCCGATCAACCCAGGCAATCGCAAGGTCCTGGTTTTCTCTGCCTTCGCGGACACCAGTGACTATCTTTACCGCAACCTCTCGCCGGCATTGACTGAGGCAGGGCTAGAGTGCGCGGTCATCACAGGCAGCAGTCATGGGGCAAAATCCACGCTGGGAACTGGATTCGACTTCCAGCAGATTATGTCTCTGTTCTCTCCGCGCTCCAAACAACGTGACCTGACGATGCCCGGTGAAGCACGCGAACTGGATGTCCTGATTGGCACCGACGTCATCAGCGAGGGTCAGAACCTCCAGGACTGCGACTACCTCATCAACTACGACATCCACTGGAACCCGGTTCGTATCATCCAGAGATTCGGGCGCATCGACCGCATCGGGTCAATCAACAAGGTCATCCAGCTGGTGAACTTCTGGCCCGACATCTCCTTGGACGAGTACATCAACCTCAAGGAGCGGGTAGAGAATAGGATGGTCATCGCTGACGTAGCGGGCACGGCTGATGATAACCCCCTCACCCAAGAGAATGCTGACGCCGCGTTCCGCAAAGAGCAGCTCCGCCGACTCCAGGACGAGGTCATCGAACTTGAAGATGTTCATACTGGAGTATCCATCACTGATCTCGGCCTCAACGACTTCCGGATGGACCTGCTCGGCTACATCAAGCAGTACGGTGATCTGGCGACCACTCCCAAGGGCCTGCATGCTGTCATCCCGGCCGATCCCGGCAAGGGACTCGTACCGGGAGTGATCTTCGCCTTGCGCAACATCAACGCGGACCAGCACATCAACCGCGGCAACCGTCTGCATCCCCACTACCTCATCTACCTTGACGAGGACGGCAATATCATCGCCGACCACACAAACCCCAAGCACCTCCTTGATCTGCTGCGTACCGGATGCCGTCCCCATGATGCTCCAATCCACGCAGCCGTCCAGACATTCAACGCCAACACCCGCGACGGCACGGACATGAGCACGTACTCCCAATTGCTCACCGATGCGATCCACTCGATGATCGACGTCACCGAAGAACGGGACATCGACAGCCTCTTCACACCTGGACACACCACTGCTTTGGAACAAACCATCGCGGGTCTCGACGACTTCGAGCTCACCGCGTTCGTCGCTGTCGTCAACCCTGATGAGGAGATGAGCGGCCGTGGCTGATCTGCTGTACCAGTGGCCACCCGCCGCCCGGTTCGGTCGGCGGGTACCCAAGGAAAGGTTCTACGAGCACGCCGGCGTAAACGCCGCTCTGCGCAACAGATTCGTCAACGAGGCCGCGCGCCTGACATGGGCATACAAACTCGCCCAGACCACCATCAATCTCACCGACAGCGACGAGGTCCCTGAAATCCAGGTGTTCCAGATAGACGCCAAGGGCACTGACGTATCGAAACCAGTGCTCGCAACGATCGACAAGACGATCCCAACCCCGATCATCTTCGAGGTGAACCGCACCACCACGATCGGACGTGAAGTCCGCATGGTCGCCGCCCACAAGCTACTCGGCGCCATGGCCCCAAGAATCAGCCAGTACTTCACCACCAACTGGCAACCTGCGGACGCGGAGCGCCAGCCTTTGCCGACCGCCATAACCCTATCAGCGCTCTACGTCGGGCTGCTAGAGCCACTGACGAACGTCAAAGTCCGTGTAGGCGAAGCAATGTCAGAGGTCGCTGACAGACTCGGCACCGTCGGCATGCTCGAACGCGAGATCAAAACATTGGCGCGAAAACTCAACGCCGAGAAGCAGCTCAACCGCAAGGTCGAGCTGCTTCGCACCCTCAAGATCAAACAAGAACAGTTGGCCGATCTCACAGAACGAAGGCAAAGGTAGCACCGTGGACAAATTACGTATGACATCGCCTAATCTGACCGAGGAGAACATCGACAAGATCGCCAAGCTGTTTCCCACAGTTATTACGGAAACTCTTAATGTCGATGGCAATCCGCAACGCACCATCGATTTCGATCTGCTCCGACAGGAGCTCTCCGACCACATCGTCGAAGGTCCGCAGGAACGATACCGGCTCGACTGGCCAGGCAAGCGAGCAGCCGCCTTCGCTGCTAACGCCCCGATTGCCAAGACATTGCGTCCAAACCGTGAGGAATCAGTCGACTTCGACACGACAAGGAACCTGTTTATCGAAGGCGACAACCTCGACGCACTCAAACTTCTTCAAGAGTCATACCTCGGCAAGGTCAAACTCATCTACATCGACCCGCCATACAACACAGGGAACGATTTCGTTTATGCTGATGAATTTGCCGAATCCACCACTGAGTATCTACGGCGTTCTGGACAAATGTCTGAATCGGGCGAGCGACTTGTCGCGAATACCGAATCCAACGGTAAGTTCCATTCTGATTGGCTCAGCATGATATATCCCAGGCTTCGCCTAGCTCGGAATCTTCTCACGGAAGATGGAATAATATTTATTTCGATCGATGATGGAGAGCATTCTGATCTTGTCGAAGTAGTAAAGGAAATCTTCGGCACGCGTAACTACATTGCATCAGTTGCAAGGGTAACCAAGAAGACCTCCAATAAGGGAACCCACTTTGCTCCGTCCAAAGATTACCTGGTCGCAGTAGCGCGTAACGTAGATACCCTTCATCCTTTAATGGACAGCGTTTCGGATGAATATCGGAAGAGATTCTCAGGAGTCGACGCTCGAGGTCACTTCGCGACTGTGGGACTCTACCAAGCAAGCCTAGACCCGTTGCGAGGTTGCGTGAACCAGCGGTACTGGATTAAAGCTCCCGACGGCACTTTCTTGCTGCCTCCAGGGCCTAACCGTCCGAACTCGGTAACTGATGCGTCAAATCGCCCACCTGAGTCGCGGGAGGATCGGGTTTGGAGGTGGTCATTCGACTCTTACCTTGCGAAGAAGTCCTTACTCGTATTCAAAGAAACGTCGTCAAGTCCACTTCAAGATCAAAATGGTCAACAGTCACGCTGGAATGTATACACAAAATATTATCTCGAAGATCGACTCGGAGATGGTATTCGCCCTCGTGACTTTCTCGATACCGTCACGAATGACCAAGGCACAAAGGCTCTGAGTAAGCTAGGACTTGGAGGAATCTTTGATTTCGCCAAGCCGCCGCAGCTTGTGTCAAAGCTTCTCACGTGGATTGATGATCCTCAGGCTGTTGTCCTCGATTTCTTCGCAGGATCGGGAACAACAGGTCAAGCCGTACTCGATCAAAATGAACTCGACGGTGGAACTAGGAAATTTGTCTGTATTCAGCTTGATGAAGACTGTCCTGAAGGCTCTGCGGCAAGAAACTCGGGCTTCATATCTATCGCTGCTGTTGCACGCGAGAGAATTCGACGTGCGGCACGGGCAATACGTGACCGAGGGTCCTTCAATGCAAGTGCTATTGATCTTGGGTTTCGCACGTTATTTGTAGATACGACAAATATTATTGACAATCTCCGGACCCCCGCCGTAACGCTCCAAAGCGAGCTAGAAACATTCAGAAGTAGCGTAAAGTCCGACCGTTCCGACGAAGATTTATTATTCCAGATACTCCTTGATTGGGGCATAGAACTATCGCTCCCGATCAGTCTCGTCGACATGGCTGGATGCAAGGTCTTCTCTGTCGATGACGATGCACTGCTTGCCTGCTTTGCGAGCGGTATCACTGATGATGTCGTCCATGAAATGGCACGACGCAAACCATTACGTACTGTGTTCCGTGACGATTGTTTCGAGTCTGACGCCGCGCGAATCAACGTTGAGCAGATTTTCCGTGAGGTGTCGCCATCGACTGAAGTGAAAGCGATCTGACCAAGATGAAGCTTCAGTTCAAGGTCCAGCAGTATCAGACGGACTCGGTCAACGCAGTCGTTGATGTGTTCGACGGCCAGCCTAAGTATGACGGGATCTCCTATCGTGTCGACCCTGGCAACGTTCGTTCAGGTATGGCCCCGCTGTATGCAGACTCGGGACTGCGAAACGCGGAGATCGCACTCAACGATGCCCAACTCCTCGCCAATGTGCAGAAGGTGCAGCGGACTGGAAACCTCCCGCTGTCGACCTCGCTCAAAGGCAGTAAGGCGGCTCCACACGCTCCGAACCTTGACGTGGAGATGGAGACCGGCACTGGCAAGACATACGTTTATATCAAGACCATCATGGAGCTGCACAAACGATACGGGTGGTCAAAATACATCATTGTCGTGCCTTCGATCGCCATCCGCGAGGGCGTGAAGAAGACGTTCGACGTGACCGCAGACCATTTCCAACAGTGGTATGGCACGAAGCCGCGCTCGTTTATCTACAACTCTTCTCAGCTTCACGAGCTCGAGCGTTTCAGTTCGGATGCCGGTGTGCAGGTGATGATCATTAACATTCAGGCCTTCAATGCGACTGGCAAGGACAACCGGCGAATCTACGACGTCCTGGACGACTTCCAGTCCCGCAAACCGATTGATGTGATCGCCGCCAACCGCCCCATCGTGATCATCGATGAACCGCAGAAGATCGGTGCCGAGAAGTCCTTGAAGGCGCTGTCGAACTTCAATGGGCTGATGATGTTGCGCTACTCGGCGACGCACAAGGTGGAGCACACGAAAGTGTACCGCTTGGATGCACTGGATGCCTACAACCAGAAGCTCGTGAAGAAGATCGCCGTTCGGGGCATCACAGTCAAGGGCCTTGCTGGGTCAACGGCCTATCTGTATCTGGATGCTATCGAAATCTCGAAGGGTGCGCTGCCGCGCGCGAGGATGGAGATCGAGGTTCAGACCAAGACCGGGATCAAGCGGCAGGTCAAACGAGTGGAGAAGGGCACGAATCTTCACGACCTGTCCAATGGACTGGAGGCCTACCGGCCCGATGGCAAGTCGCTCGTCGTCGTGGACATTGACGCGAACCGGGATATCATCGAGTTGAGCAACGGCGACATCGTCTTCGCAGGACAGCTCGCTGGTCGCGACGTCACCGAGGACACGAAACGCCGCATCCAGATTCGCGAGGTCATCCGTGCACATCTGGACAAAGAGCGTGAGCTGTTCAGCCAAGGCATCAAAGTGTTGTCGTTGTTCTTCATCGACGAGGTAGCCAAGTACCGTGACTACTTGCAGAAAGACACACTCGGCGAGTACGCCCGGATATTCGAGGAAGAGTACGCACCAATCCGCGACGAGGTCTTGGGAGAGCTGGCCGTTGACGATGCGACCGCCGCTTACCAGACTTATCTGCGCCGCGATCCAATCCGCAAGATTCACGAGGGCTACTTCTCGATTGACAAGAGGACTAAGCACCAAGTCAATGGCAAGGTTTCCGGCCGAGGCGATGACAAGGGCGAGTCGATTGATACCGATGCCTATGACCTCATCCTCAAAAACAAGGAACGTCTCCTGTCCTTCGACGAGCCCGTCCGATTCATTTTCTCCCACTCGGCACTGCGTGAGGGATGGGACAACCCAAATGTGTTCGTCATGGGGATGCTGAAGAAGAGCAACAACACCGTGTCACGGCGTCAGGAGATCGGCCGCGGGCTTCGCCTGGCCGTGGACCAGCGGGGTGAGCGGATGGACGAGGCTACCGTCGGCGCCCGCGTCCAGGACATCAACGAGCTGACCGTGGTGACCGACGAATCGTATACAGACTTTGTGGACGGCCTTCAAAAGGAAATCTCCGAGTCTCTGGCCGCCCGTCCGCGCAAGGCGAGCGTCAGCTACTTCAAAGGCAAGACCATACAGACCTCCACGGGTGAGTCAGTAGTCGAAGAGCATTTGGCCAGAGCCATCTACAACTACTTGACTCGCAATGACTACATCGACGACGACGGACATATCACCACCGCGTACAAAGATGCGAAGATCGAGGGGGCTCTGGCAGTGCCGACGTCGGACGTGTTGCGGCCGGTCGTCGACTTCATCTGGCCGCTGGTCGACTCCTTGTACATTGACGTACCCAAGCCTGGCGACGACCGCAAGCCGAAGAAGATACCCCTCAACGAGGCCAACTTCGGACGCAAGGAGTTCCAAATCCTGTGGGGCCGGATCAACCACAAGGCCGTCTATGAGGTTGCGTTCGATTCCAGCGAGCTGATCCGCAAGGCCATCAGCCACATGGACAAGCATCTCAACGTAGCTTCCATGCAGTACGTGGTGCAGGCAGGGGAACAGCGTGACGAGCTGGAGGCTGACAATCTGTCCAAGGGCACCGGGTTCGCAGTGTCTTCCACTGAGACTGTGACCGAAGCGCTGACGGCCGGGTCGCAAGTGAAGTACGACCTCTTGGGCGAGATCGCAGAGAAGACGAAACTCACCCGTCGAACTGTCGCGGGCATTCTCAAAGGAGTCCGTCCGGACACGTTCGGTAAGTTCCGTCTCAACCCCGAGCAATTCATCACCGAATCGGCACGACTAATCAATGAGCAGAAGGCAACCGTTATCGTCGACCACCTCGCCTACGACGCTCTGGACGAGACATTCGACTCGGCCATCTTCACGGAGAACCAGACCAAACAAGATCTCACCCACGCCGGTACCAAGCTCACGAAGCATATCTACGACTACGTCGTGACCGACTCCAAGATCGAGCGCGCGTTCGTCAACGAGCTGGACACCAGCACCGAGGTCGCCGTGTACGCAAAGCTCCCACGCGGGTTCTTCATCCCGACCCCGGTCGGGGACTACAACCCGGACTGGGCGATCGCGTTCAAGGAGGGCAGCGTCAAGCACGTCTACTTCGTCGCGGAGACCAAAGGCTCCCTCTCGACACTCCAGCTTAAGGGCGTCGAAGACGCAAAGATCGAGTGCGCTCGCAAATTCTTCGACTCGCTCAACAAGAAAAATGGCAACGAAGTCACCTACGACGTCGTCACCAATTACACCGAGCTGATGCAGCTTGTCACAGCATGATGCTGACCAGTTGAGTCGTTGGGCAAGCGACGGGAGGTTGATTCATGTCTAGACGCCCCGCGTGGAAATACACCCTTGAAGAGGGGAGACGGCAGGCACTAGTCGCCATCGACTTCTACAACAGGCCCGGAGATCGACGCAGTTTTGCAGACTTCATCGTCCATATCCACCTTGCATGGCAGAATCTGCTGCACGCAGACCGCGTGCGACGAAAAGCAGAGATTTTTTATCGAGAAAACGATGGACGACACATCTTTAAGCGAAATCCTGACGGATCGAAAAAGACTTGGGATCTGAGCCAATGCTTGAAGTATGAATTCAAAGACAATGATCCGATACGAAAGAACATTGAATTTTTCATCGGCCTACGCAACCACGTGGAACACCGCTACCAAGATTCCATCTTGGCGGTCACAGCAGCAGAGGCACATGCATGCATCATCAACTTCGAATCGGAGCTCGTTCGCCGATTCGGACCGTCCGAGAGCCTCGGCACTGATCTGAAGTTCCCGATATTTGTTCAGTCATTCAGTCCGACAAGATACGAAGAGCAACGTGTTCTGCGACAGCATTTGCCGCAGAACACTTACACGTTCATCACTGAATTTCAGGGGTCACTCGACGAGAATGTGAGGAGCGACGAACGTTACGCATATCGATTGTTGCTGCTACCGATGAAGGGTCCAAAGACAGACGCAGACATGGCTCTGAACTTCATCCGCCAAGACGATCTGACCGCTGAGGAGCTGCAAGATCTTGTTGGGCAGCGAGGCAGCGTTATCGTGGCGGAGAAATACAGGAACGCCGCCAATGGCGATGAGGTTCTACCAGGAAAAGCTGCCGCGCAGATTCAATTGAGGATCCCATTCAGATTCAGTGTCAACGACTTCACAACGCTCCGCAAGAAGTGGGAAATCGGTCCAGTGAAATCGGGTTCAAACAAGCAATTACCGAAGTCTGATGGGTATTGTTTGTACTCACCGACATTCAGGCAGTTTGCATACACGCCGAAGCTCATCGAAAGAATGGTCACCGCCCTCTCAACTTCAGATGTGTACGCTACTCTCGTCGGCCATCAGCCTGAACTGAAGCCGCCTGAGAAGTAGAAAACGGCTTGTTCCTGCTTGATTACCCTCAAAACCGCCATCTGAGCTGTCACACGTCTTGCAGAAGAGGTCCGGCCAGAGCTTGACCGCCTCGCTCTGAACGGCTGATCCGGGTTGTGCGTCCCACCTGCCCTCCATGAGGGAGGTGGGGCGATGACGGTTTCGATGCGGGTCATGAGCGCCGGCGACGGCTACAGATACCTGCTCAAGTCGGTGGCCGCGGGTGACGGGGACCGGAGCCTTTCGACCCCGTTGACCCGGTATTACACGGAGGCCGGCAGCCCGCCGGGCTTCTGGCTCGGGACGGGTATCGCGGCCTTCGGCAGGGGGAATCTCCCGGTTGGCTCCAGGGCTTCGGAGCAGCAGCTCCAGCTCCTGATCGGTATGGGTCGTGACCCGTTGACAGGTGCGCCGCTGGGCCGCGCGTATCAGCAGTTCGCGAGTGTGGCCGAGCGCGTCGAAGAACGAACCAAGAAGCTCAACCCGAACCTCGATCGCGACTATCGGGCCCAGCTTGTGGCGCAGATCGAAGCTGAGGAGAAGGAGCGCGGCACGCGCCATGCGGTGGCGGGTTTCGACTACACGTTCAGCGTGCCCAAGAGCGTGTCCGCGATCTGGGCGGTGGCCGATGCGGGTACGCAATCCCTGATCGCAACCGCGCATCATGCGGCGGTTGCGGAACTGGTCGAATTGGTCGAGCGGGAGGTTGCCGCAACCCGGGTGGGCGCAACCGGCTCTGACGGCGCCGTTGCGCAGGTCGACGTGCAGGGCGTGGCCGCAACCGCGTTCGATCACTACGACAGCCGTAGCCACGACCCCCAGTTGCACACGCACGTGGTCATCAGTAACAAGGTGAAGACCGTGCAGGACGGCAAGTGGCGCACCCTGGACGGCCGGCCCATTCACCGGGCCGTCGTGGCCATCTCGGAGATGTACAACGCCGTGCTTGCCGACCACCTCACCCGCAGTCTCGGCCTGGACTGGGAGGCGCGCACTCGGGGTCGGGATCGGAACCCCGCGTGGGAGATCACCGGCGTCCCCGAGAACCTGATCGGCGAGTTCTCCACCCGCTCGCGGTTCATCGAGCAGGAGAAGGACCGGCTCATCGACGCCTACGTGGCCCGTCATGGCCGCCAGCCCAGCCCGAGAACTGTGTTGAAGCTGCGCGCCCAAGCCACGTTGGCGACCCGGCCGGAGAAGGACGTGCGCTCCCTGGCCGACCTGACCGTCGAGTGGCGGAGGCGCGCCACGCAACTGCTCGGCGAGGATGCCACCACCTGGGCGAGCGCCCTCACCAGCGGTAAGGCGCTGCCCGCGACGGTACGGGCCGATGACGTGCCGCTCGACGTGATCGCGCAGATCGGCCAAACGGTCGCGAGCGTGGTGGGTGAGAAGAGGTCGACGTGGACTCGCTGGAATCTGCACGCGGAAGCATCCCGGCAACTGATGGGGTTGCGGTTCGCCTCCACCGCGGATCGCAAGGCGATCACGGGCATGGTCGTGGACGCCGCCGAACAGGCGTCGCTGCGTCTGACTCCGCCCGAGCTGGCAACCAGCCCCGCACAGTTCCGCCGTCCGGACGGCTCCTCGCGCTTCCGTCCTTCGGCTTCGACGGTGTTCTCCTCCGAGAACCTGCTCGCGGCCGAGGACCGGCTCCTGGACCGAGCCGAGAAAACCACCGCACCTACAGTTCCCCTGGAGACCATAGAGACCACCACTCGAAAGCCGGACAAGGAAGGCCGGCTGCTCGGAGACGACCAGAGCGCCGCCCTGACTGCCATAGCCCTCTCGGGTCGAGTCGTGGATGTGCTCGTCGGCCCCGCCGGCGCCGGGAAGACCACGGCCATGAACGCGCTGCGACGCGCATGGGAGACCGCGCACGGCAAAGGCTCCGTGGTCGGTCTTGCGCCTTCGGCGGTCGCCGCCCAAGTACTAGCCGAGGACTTGGGCATCGACACGGAGAACACCGCCAAGTGGCTGCACGACTTCCGCACCACCGGAGCCACGTTCGCTCCCGGTCAGCTGGTCATCATCGACGAGGCCTCCCTGGCAGGCACCTTCACGCTCGACCAGATCACCCAGCAGGCCGAACAGCAGGGTGCGAAGGTGCTCCTGGTGGGCGACTGGGCCCAATTGCAATCCGTGGACGCCGGCGGCGCGTTCGCCATGCTTGCCAACGCCCGCCGCGATGCGCCGGAACTGACCGACGTGCACCGCTTCACCCATCCATGGGAGAAGACCAGCTCGCTCGAATTGCGTCATGGACACGCCAGCGCCATCGATACCCTCATCGAACACGACAGAATCCACGGCGCCGAGGAGGAACAGAGCATGGACGCCGCCTACACCGCTTGGCGAAACGACCAGCGAGTCGGCAAGGCCTCCATCCTCGTGGCCGAGACCCAGCAGTCCGTCACCGCGCTGAACCAGCGGGCGCGCGCCGACCGGATCATCGACGGCACCATCAACCCCACACGCGAGCTGCCCCTGCACGACGGGACCTCGGTGTGCGAGGGCGACCTGGTCATCACCCGGCGCAACGACCGACGCCTCCGCTCAGGGTCGTCGTGGGTGCGGAACGGCGACCGCTGGGTTGTCACCCGGTTGCGTGAGGACGGGTCGGTCACCATTCGGCCCACAGGCCGCCGGTTCGGCGGGTCCATCGTCCTGCCCGCCGCCTACGTCGCCGAACACCTCGACCTCGGCTACGCGGTCACCGCCCATAGAGCGCAGGGCGTCACCACTGACACCTCCCATGTCGTGGTCACTTCGACGACGACGCGGGAGAACCTATACGTCGCCATGACCCGAGGACGCCAGGAGAACCACGCCTACGTGGCCATCGACCGGCCCGACGAAGACCACTCCCATGCTCATCCCGGCGACAACCCCGACGCCACCGCACGCTCCGTCCTATTCGGTGTCCTCCAGCACGTCGGCGCCGAACCCTCCGCCCACCAAGCCATCGTTTCTGAGCAGAACCGGTGGGGGTCCATCGGCCAGCTGGCCGCGGAGTACGAGACCATCGCCCAGGAAGCCCAAGCCGACCGCTGGCATTCGCTGCTCGCCGACTCGGGGCTCACCGGCATGCAGGTCGAGGACGTGCTCGCCTCGGACGCCTACGGCGCCCTGTCGGCTGAGCTGCGCAACGCCGAAGCCAACCACCACCAGCTCGACCAGCTCCTCCCGCGCCTCGTGAGCGTGAGGGGTTTCGAGGATGCTGGCGACATCGCCTCGGTCCTGCACGCCCGCCTGGCCCGAGCCACCATGCGGCCCGCCGGCTCAGGCCGCACCCGCAAGCCCCCACGCCTGATCGCAGGCCTCATCCCCGAAGCCCAGAACATCACCGACCCAGACATGCGCCAAGCCCTCACCGAGCGGCAGACCCTCATCGAGCAACGCGCCGCCACCCTCCTCGACACCGCCATCACAGCAGGCGAACCATGGACGGCCCGGCTCAACCACAAACCCGACGAACCCCGGAAACAGACCGCATGGCTCACGGCGGCGCGCACCATCGCCGCCTACCGCGACCGCTACCAGATCACCGACAACCAACACCCCCTCGGCCCGAAACCCGAGAACGGGACCGTGAAACAGAAGATCGACGCCGCTCGGGCGTTGGCCGCTCTCGACAGGGCACGTCAGCTATCCTGTGGCCGTGAGTCAAAACCACAATGGTCCGCGTCACGACAATCGGTCAGTAGATCGCTGTAACCTGGATCTTCTTCGTGACGCCGTCAAGGTCTACTACCACACATCGAGATAGCAAAACACATCGTCATCGCATCGCGTGACGACGGTCTTCCTGAGCCGGGAAACCTCGGGGATGCAGCACGAAAGAAACGAATCGAGGGCATGTCCGGCGGATTGTGCCAGCACCGGCATAATCGGGGCAGCGGTAGACCTCGCAGAATCGCTTTGCTCACTCTCACATGCCCCCCACGAACACCCTGCCTAGCCTGCTTGGGACCAGAGGCACCGTTAAACTGAGGAATTGAGATCATGAATTTGCTCAGCGTTTAGTGAAACGAGATTCCTGACACCTGTCAAAGAGAGATGTTCGCGATACACGCTCGACTGGGCATGTCGAAAGATCCTGGAAGGGTCTTTGCCATTTCTCAACGTGTTGGGCACGACCAGTGGGTATTCATACCAAGGAGGAAAAGTGAAGGGTGGCGCTTCGAATGAGTATGGTGAATCCTCGAAGAAGGCTGAGCCAGAGGCAGACTCGTCTGCACGTATGGCATCTTCGAATTCGGTGGCGTTTACCTCGCTCGTTCCGCATTACCAAGATGAACAACACCGGACCTATCTCAACCGGCTTGAGGAAGCGATCCACGAACCGAAGAACCTCAATATCGCGCTTACCGGACGTTATGGTGCGGGCAAGTCGAGTGTGTTGGACAAGTTCGAAGAGAACCACAAGTCCACGACACTTCGACTGTCCATCTCTACACTTGGCCCGAATAACGAGGGCGCAACGCTGACCAATCGCATTCAAAAAGAGCTCGTGAAGCAGCTCGTGTACAGTGCATCTCCTCAGACCCTGCGTCATACTCGGTTCGCTCGCAGAGTTGAACTTCCGTGGTGGCTCGCCGCCATCGAGGTCGCGGTAATGGTTGCCATTGTCGGGGCATTCCTGATCCTAATTGGCTGGCTCCCATCGGCGGCGGGACCGCTTTCCGGTCATAATTTGCTTTTCCGAACCATCGCTTGGGTAGGCTTCGCTGTAGTGCTGGTCGCTGGCGGAACAGCGCTGCGACTAGCGACTCATGACCGATTCATGATCTCTGATATTTCAGCCGGTGGCGCCGCTGTCAAGCTTTCAGAGAGAACTCCAACATATTTTGACGAGTACCTCGATGACATTGTCAGTTATTTCGACAATGAGGATGTCGATATCGTCATCTTCGAAGACCTCGACCGCTTCGACGATCCTCACATTTTCGAGGCGCTCCGTGAACTCAATACCCTGCTCAACCACACGAAGCCGCGAATAAAAAAGCGAATGCCGCTACGTTTCGTGTATGCGGTACGCGACAGCTTGTTTGAAAAGCTAGGCGCCGATACGAAAATCAAGGGAGACGATGCCGTCATAGCCGAAACGGTGAGAGCCAACCGAACAAAGTTCTTCGACATCGTCATCCCCATGGTGCCTTTCATCTCGCATCGCAACGCCCGCGACCTCCTTACCGGCTTGCTCAAGACTGCTGGCATCTCGGGCATAGACCGTTCTCTGATTAGCCTGGTGGCGAGATATTGCACCGATATGCGTCTATTGCAGAACATCTGTAACGAGTACCTCGTCTTCTCTGAACGTCTCCTGGAGTCCAAGAAAGTAGCGCCTGGCCTGACGCCCAGCGACCTTTTCGCGTTGGTAGCCTATAAGAACTTCCATCTTGAAGACTTCGAGAACATCTCACGACGTACCAGCGACCTTGACCGACTTTACGACTTTCGCCGAGAACTCGTTCGTAGCTCAATTGTCGGACTTGAAAGCCGCAAGCGTGATCTCGTCTCCGACAAGGAAAAATCGCACATATCTGTCCAGTTGGCGAAACGCCTTGGAGATTGGCTGCGTACTTTCGCGGAACTTAATAAGAAATATTCCCAGTACGCCGGGTGGCAAGGAATTAGCTACGTGGTTGGTCAACATACCTATGCTTCTAGCGATGTTGACAGCTGCGAGTTTTGGACTGCTGTCGCTACGACGAAATTAATCGTCATACAGGCATCCCATTACCAGCAGCGAAATAATCTGATATCGCTGAGCGGGTCTGACTTGGCCCAACTCGGACCAGATGGCATGGAGCCGGATCGTTGGCGTGAGATCGACGAGGATGCCAGGCAGTCCGAACTTGAAAACATCGACAAGGCTATCGCGTTCCTTCGCGGTGCCGACTTCGCAGACCTCGCAACAAAGACTCGATATTCGCTCAGAGTCGCCAGACTGGCTGTTATACATACAATGTCCGACGACGGGAAAGGCAGCTCCCGCACAACGCCTGAGTCATCAGAAACGAAGACCGCCGAAGTGGAGTGCACTTTTGCGGAACTAATCGATAGCACCATGGAGTCCGAGCTTGCGCGCGACTTGGTAAGGCAGGGCTTCCTCGATCGTAACTTCGCGCTCTATGCTGCCCAGTTTTACGGAAATTTCAACGGTGTTGACGTCGCCAACTTCATCGTGCAGAGCGTCCAAACAAACACCATGGAAGTTGACTACGAGTTCACCAGCCCCGGGGCAATTTCAAACCTGCTTACAGAAGCCGACGACGATTTCACTCATACCAAGGCCGCGTACAACATTGACGTTGTCGACTTCCTCCTCGATCATGGCGATCAGCGTGCCGACAACGTGGTCGATCATATTGTCGCTGACTTTGATGATGATGCGCGCTCGTTCTTGACGTCATACTTCACTTCCGGCGCGCAACGTGAGAAGCTCGCTGCCGGTCTTGCTTCCCGTCCCTGGGCTAAGGTATTCCACTACCTCGTCGTTGATGATGGGGTTCCAACTGATGTACGCTCCGCTCTTGTAAGCGCGGCACTCGCAGCAATCGATCTCGACCAGGATTACGACTTGACGACGGTGTTCAACGCGTTCATCGTTGAGCACTACAACGACATGCCGGTATTCACACAGCCGCAGACAGAAGCAGTAGTCAAGAACATCGCAACCCTTATAGGCCGGGTCGATGTTCTTATCCCAGACCTTGGCCTAATTGATGATGCGCTTCGTACATTGATAGTGAACGGCAACCAATACGAACTCACCGCAGCGAATCTGCGCACTGCCCTGGATGGCGATGAAGCCCGCAATGTGGGCAATATCGGTTTCGACTACGTGCGTCAAAACAAGACTGTTTACGAATACTGTCTAGCCCACCCTGACATCTATCTTGCCGCAGTGCAGAACGATGCTGCCACGCAGTACACCGCTTATGATGCCGAGACTTTGCTCGTGGTCTTGTCGGATACAGCTGAGAAGTGGGACGACAAACAGCTCACAGAATTCATCAGATGCGTAGCTCCTGAGTGTCGTGTGGATAGTCTGAGCAAGGTTCCCACAGCAACTTGGCCAATGCTCGCAGACGCCGACCTGTTCCGCGTCTCGCTCACTAACGTAGAGAGCTATCGCAAAGAAATCGGATCGATCGATGAGCACCTCGCCCGTCTCCTAAAGCACGTCGGCACGATCGAGACCGACAAGCCAGGTGACACCGTCGACATCAACGGCGATGAGATCGACAAGGCGGCGGCCGCAATCGCCATTCTGAACGCGAATACCATTAAGGAGCCCGCGACCCGCGTGGCTCTGGCGCACAGCCTTAACGCCGACTTGCCTCTATCAGTCGCTGACATTACCCCTGAACCCAACGACCTATTGGCTAGTCTCATCGAAAACGGCCTCATTACTGACGAGGCCCCATCCTTTGCCCACTTCCAAGACATGGGCTGGGCCGCCATTGGCCCAGCCATCGCCGCTTCGAACAATGTCACTGGCTTCCTCAATCCCGACCTAGTGCATGGGATGATAGCAGATTTGCTCAACGACGCAGCCACCCGAGACAAGGTTGGTGACCAGGTTGTAACCAATCTCGAGGAGTACGTGCCAGAAGATGATCCAGCGGCTCTGACAGCTGCCGCCCGACATGCGAGCAAACATCACCTCCAACTAACGCCTGAGACCGTGCTCAGGATCGCGTACGCCAATACTACGAAACAAGACGTCCTGCGGCTTCTTGATACTGCATTACCGGTGGCCAATGCGCAACAGATCATCGCCGTCTTCGGTGCACTTGGTCAGCCATATAGCAGCATTTCCCAGTCAGGAACATCATTCGATGTTGATCACGATGAACTTCACGATCGTATACTCACGACATTGCAACAAGGCAATGTGTGCACATTCAAGAAGAAACGAAACAGGAATCTCTACACAGTGAACGTCGTGTGAAATACGTTTACTCAGAATGCGAAGCGCACTCACGAGCGCTTCCCTCGATCAGAAGTTTCGCGTAGAGTTACAGGTGAGGCAGAGCACCCAATCTCAGTGGTCCCTACGGGATCGCCCCGCCACGGGGCACTCAATTCATAGCTGTCTCTGCGACGCATCGCGCCGCGCTATGAACAGGAGCACTGCCATGATCCGCCTGCTATTTGCCGCCAGCATCGCCATCCACGACTTCCTGCGCCGCTGGATGCCCACCAACGTCATCCGCGACCTGATCCGCACCCGCCACGGCTTGAAGTGGGGCGTGCCCGCCATGCTGCTGGCCGTCCCGTATTTCGCCGCCGCCTACTGGCTGACCACCTTGCTCGCCAATGGGGCAGCTGGGTGGCTGAACCTGCTGGTGCTGCTGTGCGTGTGGTCGGCCTTCAAGATGCTGTGGCTGGGCCCCATCAGCATCGTCCTGCTGCTGCATGTTCGCGCCCGTGAGTTCGCGGCGCGCCGCCGCGGCCAGGCAGCGTCCAGCCAGGCAGGGCACTATGAAAGAGGAACAATGGCCCTATCGGAAGGTCATGGATGAAGGCAGTCGCCTACACGTATGACGCGGACCCCTGGTTCCCGCTGATCCAGGCCCAGAAGGCGAAGTGCGCGCGCATGGCGCGCTCCGCGGGATACGAGGTCGTCGCCCAGATCCACGACGAATCCGGCAACCGCGAAGGGCTGCAACGCCTGCTGGAGACAGCCCACAATCAGGGCTTCGATGCGATCGTGGTCACCGAGCTGGAACGACTGGCCGACGACGAGAAGCCGCTCGACGCGATCCTGGAGTGGTTCGACGCCGAAGGCGTCGCAGTGATCACCTTCCCACCCGAAGTCGGCCGGGCCTTGAAGGAACTCATCGCACGGGAAATCGAAGCGCTCGCCGAGCAGAGCAACCGCGACGAGAATGTCGACCCCGAGCTCGACGACGAGCAGGTGGCGCAGTGGGAACGCAAAGTGGACGCGGTGATCGCGCAGACCCTCGCCACGTACTACCCAGACATCGAATGGACCCCACCCGAAGACGACTGAGCCGGTTCGCGCGACCACTGAGCAAGGTTCATAGTTCACGCAGGCACTGGGTACGCGTGGTGGATTGCTCGCGTGACGCGCCGCCTGCCGACGCCCATCGACCGGGCGATGGCTCGTAGCGAGAGCCCTTGCTCATGGAGCCGTATTGCCTCGGCAGACTCCTCGGCATCAAGTCCCGGAATGCGCCTGGTCACGTCGCGTCGAGTCAGATGGGCGGAGACCGTCGAACGGTGTACCCCGTAGACCTCGGCGAGGTGAGCGACACTGGCACCCCGGTGGTAATCCTTGACCAGCCTCGCCACTTCTGAGGGCGTGAGAAAGGTTTGAGGAGTGCCAACCTTACGAACCACCTGGCCTCGAATGTCGTGAATCTGGGGCATATCAGTGCGCTGCGAGGTACTGTAGAGGCCACGTTTCCAGCGCCGGACAAGGGATGTCAGCCTTGGGGCGAGGTTCAAGAGTAGGGCCATGCGTGACCCCATTCGAAAGCCCTACAGCCTCAATGGCTGCGGGGCTTTTTTGTTATCCGTTTTCCGATAACTAGTGCGAAAATGTACACCAAATGTATACCTGCCGGGTTGTAGGCAAAACTGTGTGTTCTTGTGTTTGTCGATTTCGTTTGGGTTATCGGATGGTGGTACGGAATTCGTTCCAGCTGGTGCCGTTGCCTTATCTGTTGAGGATGCCGTGGGCTTCGTAGGCTTCTTGCGGGCTTGATTCCCGCGCCTTGAGGTACAGAGATTCGATGAGTTCATCGGTAATCGTGTCTGGTGTCCACCATACGACGCTGGTGGATATGGGTTTCCTTCCTATTGGCGCCGTGGCTGATAGCGGTATTTGTTGTGCTTACATGGCGCCCCCGCGTTCAGGGCACTTCCGAACAGTCGTGATTTCGTTTCCATGAGTGTGCAGATTCGACTCCTGCCAGAGGTCTGATGGTATTCATAGACTGACGGCATGATTCAAAGCGCTTCACTTCGAACGACGACGGATGGCGGCAGGACATTGTCCGGCCGATCTTTCGGGCCGGCAGATGGAACCCCGATACTGTTCATCGCCGGAGCCGCTACGGGGAAGAGCATGAGCTTCGGCGACGAGTTTCTTGATGCGTTCAATATTCGACTCTTGACCATGGACCGGCCAGGGATGGGTGATTCTATCGGATATGAGGATCGAACGCTTGACTCCACTTCGAACGACTACCGTGTCTTCGTTGAGCAGGCTCTCGGCCTGCGGGGAGCGTCCATACCGGTAATAGCCAATTCGCAGGGAGGTGTTTTCGGGCTTTCGGCCGCATTGCACGGATGGGTATCGCGACTGGTGCTTGCATCGCCCGCCGACGAGGTTTCGAATCCGACCATCCATGCAATGCTGCCGCATGAGGCGACACAACTTGCTGATATTGCTTGTTCCGACCCGGAACAAGCCGCTAACATGCTGGCATCTTTCACCGCGCAAGACATGGAAACCATGGTCATCAATGGTTCTCACCCCAGTGATCAGGCCTTCTACCAGCAGCCAGTATTCCTGTCCCTTTATCGTAAGGCTCTTGAGGAAGGGTTCGCACAAGACGGCAAGGGGTATGTTGCCGACACCATGATCGCCATGCGGCCTTGGAACCTGAAGTTGACTGATATTCACGTGCCGACAACAATTCTGTACGGAGCATGCGACCAGAGCCATTCACCTGACAAGACTGCAACCCTTGCCAGCAGAATACCCACTGCCAAGCGTGTGGTCATAGACGACGCCGGCGGAGCTTTACTCTGGACGCACTCCGAGCAGGTACTGCGGGCAGCGCTCGAAAACTGAAAAACCATCGCTTTCGAACCCTGACAAAGCCGGTTCCTTCCTGACATTCAGGAAGACATGATCAATAGGGAAGTCGAGAACAGTGTCGTCCTCATCAAAGGTCATTGATTCAGCATTGATTCAGGCTGATGCCCGACAACATGGCGCCACAAGGGCTCACGTTTGCTTATACTCACCAAGATATATGTGCCGGTCAGGCATCATTCGGACAGCACTTGTCTAGGCTTTGTCATCTTTTCATCACTAGGCGCCGCACTGCAATCATTGATGTGCAGGTGGAAACGCTGCCGTCTCCTGAGACCGATCCTGAGCAAGCTGAGCCTCAAACCTCATCAAGTCCAACTTCTGAGACTCCAAAGCCACCATATTCCGGTGATATTCCTCAAGATCATCTGTCTGGTCGCGTAACACCGAGCGATCAATACCGCGCTTCACCACGGCGCTCAGGAAAAAGTACAGAAACACCCACCACAACACGAACAACAGCATGCCAACTAGGATCGCAATAACGCTATATGCCGGGTTATAAGTCACGACAAAACCTTCCTCTCAATCTCACCCCAAGGCTACAACCACCACGCTTGCCGTGCCTCGCTACGACACCCGACTTCAAAAAAGCGCACGAAAGCATGCGTCAACACAACGGTGAATGCTCCAGATCGTATGACAAAGAATCCCTGATATGAAAAAGCCCCGCCGAAGCGGGACCATTATCTATCCTTCATGCTGATTAGAGTGTGAATTCCTTGGTTATCTTGTTAGACCCACCGAATAGGTCTGATACTTCAACGGATACGGGTGAGGTCTGATCTGACAGGACATACGCGACCTGTACTGTCTGCTTCACACCTTTCTTGATGGTCTTCATCTGTGCGTCGCCATCATATCCTTGTGGGTTATCGGCATAAATGGCAGTGTCGAGACTCGTACCATTCTGAAATGCCTTGAAGTCGAAGGCTGACATGAACATGGTGTCTGACCCGGTGTTGGTCCACTCGTAGGTCACGATGACTGTCGGTTTGCCTTCATAATCATTCGCCGCCTTCTGCAAGGAGACGACTTTAACGTGACCTGCAGTCAAGTCCGATTCGTCTGCAGCGCTGCCAGCCGAAGTGCTCTCCTTCGCCTTGGCAGATGCCGTGGCGCTTGATGTTGGGCCTGCAGCGGCATCGTCCAGTGCCTTGCTCCATGCCGACTGTAGAGCGAGAGCGGCGACTACTGAAACGACGGACAGCATCAGTCCGAGAATGGCGATGACCCTTCCTGATTTCTTGCCTTTGGAGCGAGTGGCAACAACTGCCACAATGCCAAAGACGGCACCAATGACACCGAGTATTACCGATCCATTGTTGAGGATCGGAATATAACAGATCAGTAGTGACAGTATCCCAAGTACGAGCGCAATAATCCCCGATATCGTCATGCCTTTTTTGGGAGCGTCGTGGCGCTGCGGTTGGTTATACGTCGGAGCGGTGACAGGTGGGACGGGTTGTTGCTGCATACCGGGGTCGGATGGGTTGGTCATTACAACTTCTTTCTCTTTCTTTCAGGCATCAATGCCTGGGAAAGATAATATCGCTAGCTGTGTAAATACTGTGAGGACACTAAGACGAAAGTCTGCGACCGAGGACGACGTCGGGTAGCGCCTGCAGGTCATGTATGGTGCGTTGGACATAACCTGCATCGTGGTGGTGATTCAGGCCATGGACCACAGCTACCTGCCCTGAATGTAATTGCTTCGAACTGAACCGTCCTGAACCGTCCTGAACCATCCTGAACCGTCCTGAACTGAACCGCCGAAACTCAACGACGCCTGCATGATGTTGTCGTTGGACAAGCCGATATATGACGTACTGCCCGGAGCTCAGGCAAATATCTGGAATGCCTGAGCTTGTTCGCGCTGGGTCTTGGTAGCGGAAGCGTTCAATCCTGTGCACCAACTCGGGTAGACGCGAAATCCGCGCTTTCCGCTGTGGGTGCCGGCAGTGATTCCCAATTGGTCAAGATGCGTTTTGGTGAAGCGGAACACCCCGCGTCTACCCTCATGGTGGACGAACACCAGCAATCCCGAGCTGGGGTCAGCACTGGTGAACGGTGCCGTGGTGCCATCGGCGCACCTGCGCCAGAAAGCCACGAAGGCACCAGGCTTAGTCGGCGTGTTTCTGGCCGTACGAATGTGCCACAGTTCATCCTGAATCCGTGCCAAGCCGGATTCATAGTCGCTGTTCTGGTCTTCCGCCGTCACTGCGACAGTGAGTCCGGAGCATGACGCGTAGTTTTCAAAGGCAGTGAAAGGCATTGGAACAGCTTATCGTGCTGCGGCTTCCATCTGGTTGCTATGCATGCGTTTGGGTCTGAGAAATGCCTGACCGTTATTCGCAGCCTATCCCATCGCCGTCTCTGTCGAGCTTGGCGCTGTATCCGGGTTCTCCGCGGTAAATGGGGGCCTTTCCTGCCGCACGAACCGCTGCACAATTGGCATAGTATGTGCTCTGCTGCTGGTTCTGAGCGTTCTGCGCTGCGGCCGCATCTTCCGAGGCTTTCTGCTCTTCGGCTCTTTTGGCGGCGGCATCCGCTTCCGCCTGCTTGGCGGCTGCGGCCGCATCGTCCTGTTTCTTCTGTTCGACACTTGCGTTGACGGTGTCCATGTTCTGTTGCAATGGAGTGAGCGCATCCGTATAGCTTTGGGGATTATCGGAGTCGATGTCGTTCGCGGTGTTGATGGCATCGGTCAGAGCTGCGCGCGTCTGAGGGTCTGCGACGCTATTGCTCGACGAATCAAGCAATGCCTGCGCTTCCTGGACTTTGCTCGTCAAGGTGGTTTTCGCGTCGGCAAGTTTTGCGGCGTCCTCATCCGCTTTTTTCTTTGCTTCGGCAGACTTCGATGCCGCAGCGGATGACGATGCCGCTGCCGCCGATTGCGATGCAGCGTCTTCGCTTGCGGTATCTTGTGTTGCGAGATTCGAACTGCATCCTGATAAACCAAGTGCCAAAACAGCGCATAGCAGTATCGTGCTTGCTTTTTTCATGTTTTCCCCATTGTTCTCCCGGCGACAGTGCCGATTGAATGATATAGCAAGAATGTTGATTGAAATTACGAACGGTTCAAGAATGCCGGTCTTACCGTTGCGCGTCTCGTCCCGTGCCATGAGCCGCCCTCACCCATGACGAGCTTTTGGCATGCATGACAGCGGCACGACGTTTCGTATTGGCTCTCGCAAAGACTGCATCGTGGAGGGCGTTTCGTCGGATGCCAGCTGTTCTGAAACAGCATCTCCACACACAGCACCAGGGGGTTGCCCGCATTTTCCATTCGCGGGGCTGACAGAGTCCGCTAGAACGCGCAGTTGAGCGCACGCCTGAATTCGGCATCCTTGGAGTAAATGACGCATTTATCCCGATACTGCTTGGAAATCGCTCTGTATCGTTGTGCGCGTTCACGTGAGCGACCTTTCCACATCAGCCAGATCAGGAATTCGGCATCTAGTTTTTCGGGGCAACCCTCGGTCATATCCGGTCTGCTGGTGTTACGGTATGCCAGCCATCTGCGTATCGCCCTGCACAGGCATGTCAAACGATTCATATCGAGAATCACGATGGCGTCGGCGTCTTCCAAACGCCGCTCGAATGCCATGCCCGGATAGTTGCCCTCGATGACCCACGTGTCATGCAGGGTGAGGAAATCGTTGACGATGCTTGCGGCCTTTTGACTGTCGCGTTCGACCCAGCCCGGAAGCCAGTGAACCTGGTCCAGATGAATAGATGGCAGTGAGCGGGATGACGCCAAGTGAGTTGCCAGAGTTGACTTGCCTGACCCGCTGTATCCCAGAATCGCTATCCGACGGGCATGGTCAAGTACGCTCATGATTTCAGCGTAGCAACATGGCATCCCCTCCCGGGTTCACTGGTGGGGTAGGGGGGTTGCACATATCTTCCTGAATGTCCGTGCGAATGGTTTGCAAGCGGTCTGCGGCTGGATGCTAGGCTTCATTCCATGACACAACACCAGCCGGATGATGCTTTGAGATTCGCGCCCATCGACCATACGAACTTCTCACAGGTTCTTGAACTCAAACGCCCCGAGTCGGAAGACTATGTGGCTCCTGTAGTGCTTTCTCTGGCAGAAGCGTGGCTGTATCGAGATGAGCAGATTATCAGACCTTTCGCGGTCTATGTCGGTGAGCAACTCGTCGCATTCGTCATGACCAGCGAAGAACAGGGAACCAGGGTCCTGGATATATGGAGAATCCTGATTCCGGAGGAACACGTCAATAAGGGCTATGGCACGAGGATTATGGAAACCATGATTGCGAACGCCCGAGAGTCGAAGGAATACGATGCGCTGCAACTCTCGTATGTTCCCGGCAACGACTTGGCCGAGCATGTGTACAGGAAGGTAGGCTTCAAGGCAACCGGAGTCATAGATGACGGTGAAATCGTCATGCGCATGGATTTGTAAGAGATGGATGATGGTGTGCCTCCGCCACATGGCTGAGGGGTGTTCCGAGCGGGAGACTCGCTAATCATCGTTTTCCGGCGACAGCAGGAGTTGGTTCTGCGAGTCGTCCGGCACTGTCAGCTTTTTGCCGTCACCCTTGAGAGCTTTGACCTGCCAGGACGATAGGCGTGCTGATGCCGCGGCTCCCTTTGCGGATACCAATGGAATGATGTCCTGGGCCTTGGTGTCACGGTCGAGCCAAGGCTGAATCATCTCCGTTGCCACAAGCACCGGCATCCTATGATGCACGGCTGCGGCTGCTCCGGTAGATTCGCGAGTAAGGATGGTTGCGGTCAATGCCCACGTTTGGCGCTCGTCTGCTCGCCACCATGTGAATAGTCCCGCAATCGAGAGCGGTACGGCATCCGGATTGGTGAAGTAGTGAGGATGTTTCTTCGCGTCCCACTCGTAATATCCGCTTGCCGGAATGATGCAGCGTTGGGTTTCTGCGGAGCGGGAGAAGGTCTTTTTGTCGAGGATGCTTTCTATTCGGGCATTGTGCGTCGGATAGGTGAGTTGCGGTGTCTTCGACCAGGTTGGAATCAGGTTCCACTGAGCCGGGGCAATGTGCCGCAGTCCGTCCCTGCCGTCCAGCACGGTGGTGATGCGACTTGCGGGTGCGATGTTCCATGATGGGTCGGGGAGCTCGCCGTTGACGACTGCCGAATAGTATTCGACCAATTCGTCAACGGGAATATCATTCGCAAAACGTCCGCACATAACAGTCAGCCTATAGGTATTCCTCGCATTCCGCCGTTGGCAACCCCCTGAAATGGCAAGGCGCCGCCCCAATGCGCAGGCGGCGGACGTTCGGAATATGGCAGGAATGTTCCACGACGCGAACTCTCGAATGACATCCTCTGCCAGATTAAATACATACATACTGTAATATGTTGACCATCATGTTCATTGCATGTCTTTCCCGCTGATTCAGGGCGTTTCGTCTGATTGATGCCGGTCGCSGGGGGGGGGGTGCTGTTTTCGCTTCGGTGGGTGGTGCTCTTATGGGTCGGTTGCGTGGTGTTGTTGCTTGTCGTCGTCATTCGGAGCATAGTGAGCTGGACTTGAACGAAACGGGTACCCGCGAAGTGCGTGACGATGGCCGTTTTTCCACTTGGCGCGGGCTTTTCGGCCTTGCAGGCCTCATCTTTGCGATGTTCGCGTTGATGGTCGGTGCGAATACGTTGATGCCGGTGCATAAGGCTTCTGCAGATGCACATGATTACGGACCAGATGGGTATTTCAGCGCGATGTTGGATGGAGCGACGCCGCTGGCCTCTCCTCATAATGAGTGGCCTAGGGCACGGCGAATTGTGTTTGGAAGGACGGACAGTTCTCAGACGTACGGTAACGCTGAGGTGTCCGGTGGATATAAGATGCTGGCGAAAGGTGAAGTGGCCAGTGAGCACGCCATGGTTAACCAAGCATATCGTTATACTTGGTCGTATACGACTAGTGTTGCTGCAGATGAGGTATTGCTGTGGTCTGATGATGTGGTGACCGCAGGTTTCACCTTCAATGAATATAATGTGGGTCATTCTTTTGAAAATCCGGAAACCGGGTTTAAATCAAACCTTGCTTTGGCGTCTGAATCAGTGGCAGAGCGTAACTATTCTATCTTTGAGCGGACCTTGTTGCGCAAGGGGCAGCTGGAAGGTGTATGTTCCGCCGAACTATGCTCCGTCATCAATTGGTGGGGTCCGCAGGAGGGCACTTCGACGTACGAGTATTCGGTGTTTGCATTGGCGATTGGCGACGTGAAGAAATACTTCGGTGTCCCAGGTGTCACCCAGACCCCTGGGACAGGTGACAGAGTTGCTTGTCCCTCGAAGACATGCGCCAACGGTGCCTCTGGAAGCTGGTTTCGTTCTGCCAACTGGGATACTGGTGCACAGGTTACATTACTGGGCAACGCTGGGGATACGGGAACCAGCACCGCATACCCCACTACTAACGGGCTGCGTCCGGCGTTCCGTTTGCGGCTCGATTCGCTGCTGCTGTCTGCAAATGCCGCGAATCAGTCCCAGGTGTTGACCGCTCCGGATGTTGCATTACCTCAACATCCGGATTCGTTGCGGTTGACGTTTGTGGAGTCGGGTACGCAGATGACCTCGTGGTCGGCTTTGGTGACTGGTGGTGTAGGTTCGCGTGTATTGGACTTGCAAGCTACATCGAATCTGGGTTCCGCGCAGGATGCGGTGGGGTGGAAGCTGGTAGAGAAAGGCGAGTCGGAGAAGGTGAGGGCTTCTGGTGTGACCGATGCGGCTACTGGCGGGTCGGTGGCGTTACCGTCTGATTTGAGTGATTTGACAACGTATGACCTGTATGTGTGGGGTCAGGATAGCGGTAGCTCTTCGGAGGGTTGGTCGAATAAGGCGAGTGAGCCAGTGGTGTGCACACTGACCGGCGATGAAGTGAGTTGCCCTAAGTCTCCGCCCTCCTACGGCATCGAGCTGACCGGTACCACGGCGGGCTCGTTGACGGCGTACAGGATTGGTGATTACGCGGAGACGGTGTTTGACCAGACTGGTGCGCTCAAGTCGGTGAGGTTGGATACTCCTGCCGTTGTAAAGGATAGGTTGAAAACCGGTGCTGAGTCTGCTGGTGGGTCGAATGTGGATGAGGATAATCCTGTTGGTTGGGTGGCGTCGAAGTGGCTTGGGTATCCGACTGACCCGTTGAGTGATGATGTGACTTCGGCGTTTAGTCCGTTTGCGGGTCAGTTGCAGTTGTTTGCCCAAGAGTTGGCGAAGGATACGGGTGCGTTGGGTGCTGCTGCGGGGAGTTTGCCGAAGTTGGATGGTGGTCCTGAGAAGCTCAAGGTGTCTGGTCCTGGTTTGTATCTGATTGTGGATTCGAAGCAGAACGAGGGTGGTTCTTTGCCGATTGTCGTGGGTACGAAGGTGTTCAACGAGGCTCTCGGTGATGATGGTGGTTTCGTGGATTTCGTGGATGCTGGGGTGAAGGGTAAGCCTCGCCTTGGCCAGGCGGCGTTGAAGACCACGGTGACGGATATTGCGAAGCGGATAGTGAACGATGCGGGTATGGATGGCTTCGATGTGGGTAGTCAGGTGGAGTTTGAGGTTGCGCTTCGGGTGCCTGACCTGTCGTCGTTCACGAGCGTGGCGTATGACTCGTATGTGTTCGATGTGGCTGATGAGGCGGCGGCCGGGTTGACGTTGCCTGTTGATGGGTCGGGGGTTGAGGTGTTCGTGGATGCGCTCTCGCCCACCCAGCCGCAGACTTTGCCGCCCTCGTCGATTGCGGTGTCTGGTGACACGTTGAGTGTGGGCGGGTTGAAGGTCTTGTTCGCGGAGTCGAGTGGTTCTGGTGTGCGGAACAAGGATTCGGTGCCTGTGGGTTCGTTGATGCGACTCCGCTATAGGGCGGTGTTGAATGCGTCGGCTGTGGTGTCGGCCCCTGTCGAGGGGGAGTCGTTGAAGCCGAATGTGAATGCCGCGACCCTGACCCGCTCCTATACGGATGGCGTGACTGCCGGTTGGGCGGATAACGGCGATGGTACGGAGTCCAAGAGTGCCACGGCGAACGCCTACACGTTCAAGCTGGACGTGGTGAAGCTGGATAAGGATGACCGGTCGACGAAGCTTGGCGACGTGGAGTTCGAGGTGAGTCGTGACGGGCAGCCGTTGAGGTTCGAGAAGGTGGCTGATGGTGTGTACCGTCTGGCGGTGTCCGGTGAGGGTGATGCCACGCAGGCCGTGACCACGCATACTGACGGTACGCTGTCGTTGCAGGGTGTTGAGGCTCGTGAGCTCTCCTTCAAGGAGACCACGGCCCCGTCGGGCTATTTCAAGGTGTCCGATTTCACGGTGGACATCCGTCCCGAGGGGAATGCCGATGCTACACAGGTCACGAAGGTCACGTATGCCACGTCGGGCACGAACCTCGCCTACGTGTCTAAGGACGGCAGGCAAGTCACGGTCCTCGACCCGGCGTGGAGTCTGGCGAACCTGCCCTACACGGGCGGCATCGGTATTCTCGTGTTGCTTATCGTCGGCGGCCTGATGCTCGTGTTCGCCGTCCGCCCTTATGTCCTCTCCAAGCGGGCGGAACGCGACGCGAACCTGGTCTAGCAGTTCCGTCCAGGGGCTTAAACGGAGATAACTGCACTAAAAGGACAGCTTTTCCGGTGAAGTATCACCGAATTGCTGTCCTTTTAGCGCAGTTATCTCCGTGAGGGACCTTTGCCCGTCAGAATTCGTGCACCCAGTTGGGCTGTGTCCTGTGAAAATGTGCGCACTCGGGTATTCTCAGCACAAGAATCTGCGATACTCGGCAAATGATGCCGTCTCTGCGAGACCCGATGTTGACATGATGCGCTTTTCGTAGAACTCTAGGTGGAATACGGGTTATTGAGAGTGGGGGGACGGGGTGCTGCTGGAGCAATTTGATACGGACAGGTGCGCGATTATCGAACCTAGACATTCGGATGCGGACATTCCCGCAGACGGATTGCCTGAAACCTGTATCTGTCCTTTCGACCAGAGCATTCTCGACGGCATGCTGACCAACGGGCAGCTTACCGAAATCGGTGCCATACTCTCGGTCAACGGACGCGAACCTCTATACTCATTCGCCTATGAGGGTCACGTTTTCGCCGTGATATTGGCCCAGCTCGGTGCGCCATCGGTCGTCGGAACCTTCGAGGAACTTCACCATTTCGGTGTTACAAGCGTGGTGGTGTTCGGTCCTTGCGGCGTGATTAACACCGAGCAAGCTCCTGACCGTCTGGTAATCCCCACAGCAGCTCTTCGTGATGAGGGCACGAGCTATCATTATGCGCCTGCCGCCGATGTCATTTCGGCACAGAAGCACAGCATCGCACTGATGGAAGAGGTATTCGAAGACAACGGCCTTTCCTATGAGGAAGGTACGACATGGACTACCGACGCCTTCTTCCGTGAAACCAGAGAGAAAACCAAGCGGCGGGCACAGCAGGGGGCTCGTTTTGTCGATATGGAGGCAAGCGCCCTGATGGCCTGGAGCCAGTTCAGAGCCGTGGACCTGTATCAGTTCTTTTATACGGCGGACTGCATCGACCAGGAAGGGTGGATGCAGCGTAAAGAGCAGAGGGTGGCGCCGCTCAATGACTTTTTTGATGTTGCGCTGAGCATTGCTGTGAGAGCCTCCCAGCGTTCATAGACCCGACCGATTTGGGATGCGCTTATACGTACACCTGAGCGTGCAATGCGCTGCATGGTGAGCGCTGATTTCGGTATGTCATTAGGCTGGATGTTGCTCTCGACTCAACGGGACCATGAGCGCTTGAACGTCATAGACTCGACGGCATTACAGATAGCCGAGGAATGATGATGCCACGACAATAGCCGCCGCGACGATTGCGAGAACGACGACCAGCAAATCCAGATGCTCGCGCCTCTTCCTCCTGCGTTCCGCAAGAGGGCACACCTCTCCGAAGGGGTGCACGGGCACCTTGCAGTCTGGATCGTATTGGCACATGCTGCACAGTATAGTTCGCGTTCATCAGTGGTTATGGGCTTACCCTCAGGGCAGACTGCGGGTAGTGGCATAGTCGCCGTCCGCCAGCGCCGGTCGGTCATGCCATCCGGTGAAACGGGGATCCAAAGCCGTCGTTCATATATGAAGAAGCCGAGGTCTGCGGAACATCTAGCGTTCCGCAGACCTCGGCTTCTTGCTAATCAGAAGTCCGGTCGATTATTGACGCGGTCCTTCAAATGGTGGATTGAATCCCTGCTCGGGCTGATTCGGCTGTGCTGCTTGTCCCGATTGACCTTGTTGGCTCTCGGGTGCATCGGGATATTGCGCGGGAGCTTCGTATGGCTGGCCGGGGTTCGATGTGTAGGTGTTGTTGGTCGATGGGGCCTGCGGGTATGCCTGCTGTTGTTCGGCCGGCTGCTGGCTAGTTTGTGGCGTGTAAGGCTGTGCCTGCTGCTGCTCTGCCTGGGCATAAGGCTGCTGCGTCGGGTACTGCTGCTGCATCTGCTGCGCGTTCATAGGCGCTGCCGGAGCCATGGGATTCATCGCAGGTACCTGTGCACGGTCGAAGCGTGCGCCTGCCGGGTCAGTGGACATGCACATCAGAACGACATAGACGATGAAGCCCGCGAGGATGAGCAGGACTGCGAAGAGGATGGCGATGACGCCGCTTCCAGCTGCCGCCGCTGCGGAACGGTTGCCGCCGACCGAAGCGAGACCGAAGAAGAACGTTCCGATTCCTCCGACAATGGCGATAATCATACCCACGACGATCAAACCGTAGGGGAGCAGCAGCAACAGACCGGGCTTGTTGGTGTCGTGAAGACGACGCACGCCTATGGAGATTGTAGGAATCAACACGGCGATGGACCATGCGCTCGACAGAAAGCCGATGAAGCCGTTGCTGTTGGTGAGGTTGCTGAGAAGTGAAAATGCCATATTCACTAGTATCAGAAACAGCATGGCCCACCAGAACTCGCTTTTGGATGCGCGTCCTGAGAACACGACGTATTTCTTGAAGAAGCGCTCGATGGCTTTGCCGAAGTTGATGCCGTACCAAGGTTGGTCGATGGGGGGTTCGAATACTTGCGGTTGTGGGGCAGGCGCGTAGGGCATACCCGGCATCTGTGGTTGTGACATGTGTTCTCTCTCTCCTCGTTTGAAAAGCAAACACCTTAGATTTTACAGGCATCTACGTCGGCCCGCACCCGGTCATCCGTACAATGAGCTTTCTCAAGGTGATTACTGCAGTTGCCAACGCTGCAGATTCCGAATTTTCCAACGAAAATAAGGTCGTTCATATGTCGAAAACCGTATAGGAGCCGTGAGGTTTAGCGCTTGAATACCAGATCGAGATGGTAGGCAGCCAATCAGATGTTTTCGCCGCGCTCATCTGAAAACCGTTGATTGTCGGTGGATGTCGTATAGCCGGGCAGCAGTCGTGATATGTCTTTGCACTCTCAGATGCCATCTGATGGCGGGGTCAATGGCAAGCGGTCGATGGCAAGTGTCCGAAGGGGAGACCCCGAGAATCCATTCGTCTGTCTGATCGAACAAGCAGACGAATGGAGTCACTGCTCCGATGACGTATCGTGTGATGCTCCGCCGTTCTGTGCGCCCTTCGCATCGGATGCTGTGGCGTTCTTGCTGTCGGAGGTGCCTGTATTCGAAGTTCCGCGTTTCGCTCCTCGGGTTGTGCCCTGGGTTTTAGACTTTGTCTGCTTCGTCGTTCCGGTGTTCTTCTTGGCGGCCACATCGGTGGATGTCTTGGTTGGGGAAGATTGCTTGGAGCGTGTGCCGGAGGTGGAGGATGAGCTTTTGGCGGATGAGGCCCGCTTCCGAGCGGTGGCGGGTTTGCGCGTGGATGAAGACTTGGTGCCTTTGGTGGTGCCTGCTGTCGTGCCTGACTTTGTTGCTTTGCTGCGGGTTGATGCCGTGCGTGAAGCGGTTTTGGACCTTGTGGTGCCGGAGGCAGAGGATTTGGAACCGCGCCGAGCAGTGGTCTTGGCAGCTGCCCCGGATTTCGGCTTGCCTGTGGTGGCGCGCGATGCCGAGGACTTCGATGTGGAGGATTTCGATGTTGAAGACTTTGACGAAGAAGACTTTGACGGGGCGGACTTTGATGTAGCGGACTTTGATGAAGCAGACTTTGATGAAGCAGACTTGGCTGCTGTGGATGTGGATGTCGATGGGGACGTCGGTGTCGGAGTTGTTGCACGCGTCTTCGCGCGTGCAGTTCTCCTGTTTCTGGCCGCACGTGTCGCCTTTTTGGCATCCTGCAGTTTCTCCGCCACGCTTGTCGCTGCATCGGAGAGCTTCTCGATTACCGTTACGGTCGCGTCTCCCGCTATATCCGTGAGTTTCTCAGCGGCTATGTTCGCGGTTTTTACGGCGTCGTCCAACAATGTCATAACGGCCTCCTCTTTGAAAACAGTAATGTCAGTCACACTACATCGCCCGGGGCCTCGATTCTCTCAGCGTAAAACTTAGTGTTGTTGATTTATTGCTGGTGAACACGAATCGCTCACCCATGGTGGTGTGACGGGCCGGATACGAATCTCACGGTATGCGCGTCGTACCATACTGGAGATATGAAGAAGTTCAAGGAAAGATTCGACGTTTTCAGTGATGCGGTGTTTGCCATCATTCTGACGATTATGGTGCTCGAAGTTCCCGTTGAGGTCGTTGACGGGACTTTGGACTACTCGCAGCTGGCGCAGAACATCGGTGTGTACGTGGTGAGCTTCTGCTTCGTTGCGGATTGCTGGTACAAGCATGCTCTGATTTTCAACGAGGTCGACGAGGTCTCCCACCGGATAATCATCCGCGATTTCATACTGGTGCTTGCGGTATCCCTGATTCCCGCCTTTACCAAACTGATGATTTCGGATATCACGCAGACCACGGTCATGATGTGCGGCGTGGCATATCTTGTGGTCACCTTGCTGGAGATTCTCATTGCCCGGTCGATTCTGCCCGGCAAATACAGTGACCCCGAACGCATGAAGGGTGTGTACACCTATATCTTCGGCAGAATGAATCTGAGCAGCATCATCCTGATTATCGTATTCATCGGTGTGGCGTATTTCAGTCCGGTGGCTGGTTTGGTGCTGTTCATCATCATTCCGGTGCGGTCGTTCATGTCGAATGCGTCGAAGCAGCAGAATCTGGCGGATATCTCGCAATTGGATGAGGCGGGTGTCAGCAGCTTCATGAAGCTTTCGGAAAAAGACCGCAGAAAGTTTCTGGCACTGCTGCGCAGCTACATCCACGAGGTACGCCGCGCGCAGAATACCGAGGACAAACAGCAGGCATGGCGTCATTTCGTGTCGGGTGTGCAACGTTCCTTCGGCATCAGTGAACAGCAGGTTTCGGAATGGTTCCGGGATGCCGCGGAGCATCGGGCATTCCCTCGACAGGCAGACCAGGATGGTCGTGGCCAGGCGCGGTCACGAGTTCCTGAGAATCGTCCGGACGCGGATGGCGCCATTGTGCAGGATTCGGCTCACCACAGTGATGCCGCAGGACGGGGCATGCCTGGAACCAGTGCGGACAGGAACGGCAGAAGACGAGTGAACAAGGCGGGGGACCGGCGCTATGCACATGGTCGTCGCTTAGGCCGTAGGTAAGGGCGCTCGCGCATGGTGGATTATTATGCAGTGTTGAAACAGCAGTGTTGTTAGAGTAGCGCCGAAAGAGTGGCGTTGATGCAGCGCCAGGTTGGCACGGCAAGGTCAGCAGAACAATGGACGACAGGAGCGATTCGGTGGAGGACAAGCAAGAGATGAAGGCTGCTGCCGGGCGGAGCGCAGCGCAAGGTGGTCCACTCGCCAGTCTCGTAGCGGAACAAGGAACGGCCGAACACATCGAGCGAGGTGAAGAGCTTGCGGAAGGCTTGCCGATGGGTGAGGCACCAAAGGGCGTGATTGGCCAGGATGAGGCCACACCCTTGGTCAGCATCATCGTGCCCGTATACAACGTCGAGGAATTCCTCGACAAGAGCATACGGTCCGCCCTTACCCAGACCTACCGCCATATTGAGCTCATCCTGGTGGATGACGAATCACCTGACGACTGCCCGAAAATATGCGACCGTTGGGCGGAGCAGGATGGCCGTGTGCAGGTGATTCACCAATCCAACGGAGGGGTGTCCGCCGCTCGGAACGCCGGTTTGCAGGAAGCTCGGGGGGAGTACATCTACTTTATGGACCCGGATGACGAGATTGAAGAGAATCTTGTGGAACGGTGTCTGAGTGCGATGGACAACACGGGAGCTGACCTGGTGATGTTCCAGTTCGATACGATTGGGGAATCCGGAGCGCAGCTCGAATCGTCATACAAGCACAACGATTATGACGAATCGAAGCTGCTCACCCCCCAGGAAGCGATAAAGCTCCAGATCCAGTCGGAGATAAACGGTTATTTCTGGGCTTTTCTGGCTCCTCGTGCAACATACGTCAATCAGAATTTCTCATTTCCGGTTGGGCGGAAAATCGAGGACATGGCACGGATATGCAATATCATCGGCGAGTCGAAGCGCATCCTGCGCATACCCGATGTCCTCTACCATTACCGGCTGCGCAGCGGCTCCGCCATGGGAATCATATCGGCCTCCAACACCAGCGATTGGTTCCAGGCTGCCGAGGATCGCGAGGACTACATTCGCGAACGCTACCCGGAATTGAAATCCTATGTCGCTTTGCAGACCTTGAACGTGCTTGGCAATACGGATTTTGAAACCATTCGCCAGAACATCGTGTACGGGCTCAATATCGACCCGGAATCGCGCATGAAATTCAAAAATCGAGTGCAGGCCTTCCTGGATGATCTCGAGGGCGCCGACATCTCCGAGAAGGTGAAGGCCTTCGTGGACATCTTCAAAAGCGATAAGGAAGACGCCACCGATTCGGGGCTTGCCACCGGTCAGGCCGCGTCCAGATAGGAGGCGCACTCCGACTGCCGTGGTGATACCTGCATCAACAGTTCAGCTGAACGTCGATTTTTCGCTCAATCTGCTGCACTGTTGATGCAGGTATCGCATTGCGAAGAGACTCAGGGCCGGGAATGTCGCTATATGGATTGCTTATGGCACGTTCAATCGTGTGGCGCGGTCAGGAATCCCGACCCGGCCGGCACCGTAGGAGCTTTCGAATCGGGAACCCAAGCCCGCAGTAGGCGCGACGGGAACGGTGAGATCTCGCGGGGAGACGGAACATCGGCGGGGTCCTACGAACGCGGTGCCCGTTTGCTGGCGTGTCGTGACATCGCTTCGAATTGGGATGGTAGTAAACCGGCCCTAATATGCTGGTGATGAATGCCAAGCCGGGTCGAATGACGTTGCCCCGCGCTGCTCTGTGAGAAGTCCGGTGCAAGGGAACGACTTTCGTGTGCAATAGTGCGGGTGACGGGTCGTGGTTGACGCGCCGCAGTCTCGATGCGCAACCGGCGAGGGGAACTATCCGGGAAGGTAAGCAATGAAATACGCGGTTATAGGTGCCGGTGGCATGGGCGTGCAATACGGGGTGCTGCTTCAGGAATTCGCAGGCAAGGATGTGGATTTCATAGACACATGGCAGGAGAACGTGGAGCAGATACGCGCTCAGCATGGTGTGTATGTATCCCAGGACGAGCAGGACCGCCATCTCGTTCCTATCCATATCTACTACCCGGAGGAATACGACGGCGACCCTGATGTGTGGATTATCTTCCTCAAGCAGATGCAGCTCGACGAGGTGCTTAAGCGTTGCTCGGGACTCTTCCGCAGCCACCAATACGTGTTCTCCGCAATGAACGGGTACGGGCATTTCGAGAAGATTGCCCAATACGTGGACCCCTCGCATATCTTCGGGGGAACGGCATTGATCGGCGCCGAAGTGTACGGTCCCGGCGACATGAATTTCACCGGGGGTGCCGATGCTAAAGCCATGAATATGTGCGCCTACCGCGAGGAGAACTCCGACAAGGACTCTGCCGAGGTGGAGCAGGAGATTTTCCGTGACTTCACCGCGGCGACGTTGAATCCGACCATCGTCAATAACTTCATGGGCATGTGCATGGCGAAAATCGTCTTCAACTCGGTGTTGAACACATTGTGCACGATGTACCAGATTCGTTTCGGCGAGTTCATGCGGCACCCGGGGGCGCGATGGATGACCGAGCAGCTTGTCGATGAAGCATACACCGCGGCGGAACAGGCCGGGTTGACCCTGTTGGGTACCCGGGAATCCGAGGTGGAGACCATCTGCCATACCGCCGGAATCGCACATCCGCTGCACTACCCGTCGATGTATCAGGACCTCACCAAAGGCCGTCCGACGGAAGTCGACTACATCAACGGATACATCGCGAAGATAGGTCGTGAACACGGGTATGAATGCCGCCTGCACGAGTTTGCAACGCAAGAGCTGCACCTGGCGGAGCTGGCCTTCGGCATCCATCACCCCGAGTTCGCCCGGACGGCACAGGCGTCGGCACAGGCACAGGCAGCAAGGAATTAACGGTCCCCGGGGCGAGAGACCTTCACCGCGCTCGCGTCGATTGGCTCGGAACAGGCCTAGGAGTCGTGTGACCCTCGAAAGAGCGTGAAGGTCTATGCACCCAGTGCAATTCAACCCAGTGCAATTCACCCCAGTGCAATTCACCCAATGGCAATCGCATCCCAAAGGATGCAGGGAACGGACTGAGCGAAACATTCCTCAGCAAAGGAGATATCCATGGTTACTTCATCATTGACGGATACGGTATCCGGTCATCGACCGGTGTCCGTAGGCATCGTCGGACTCGGACATGTCGGACCGCATGTGGCCAACAGTCTGATTCTGCAAGGTATCGCCGATGAACTGCTTCTATGCGACACCAACGAGGACAAACTCGCGGCCGAAGTGCAGGACCTCAATGATTCCACGGTGTTCGCTCCGCACCGTGTGGTGGTCCGCAACTGTCATGCAGACTATGAGCGGCTTGCTGCATGCGATGTCATCGTGAATTCCAGCGGGCAGGTGACGCTTTCGGCAATCAGCAGAACAGGTGAATTGTTCAAGGCCATCGACGACGTGCGCTCATATGTCGGCAGAATCGCGGAGGCGGGCTTCACCGGATTCTGGGTGAACGTCGCGAACCCCTGCGATGTGGTGACCCGTGAGATTCACAGGCTTTCAGGGCTCCCGGCAAGTCATGTGATGGGCACGGGAACGGTTCTCGACTCGGCAAGGCTCAGAACCGTGATTTCATTGCGTACCGGCCTCGCACCCGAGTCGATACAGGCGTACATGATCGGAGAGCATGGCAACACCCAGATCGCCGCATGGTCGTCCATCAGCATCGCCGGAACGTTGCTCAGCACTCTCAAGTCCCGAAAACCCTACGACCTCGACGCCGCAGAGGTTGAATCGACGGCACGCGAAGGAGGATATGTCTCCTATCACGGCAAACAGTGCACCGAGTATGCCATAGGCAATGCAGCCACGCGCATCGTCCGGGCGATCGTGCACGACGAGCACGTGGTGCTCTCCGCCTCAGTGCAGCTCAATGGCGAATATGGTGAGACCGGGCTATACATCTCCGTCCCTTGCGTGATAGACGCGAACGGTGCAGGGGATATTTTCGAACTGAAGCTCAGCGCCGCCGAAAGCGAAGGATTCAAAGCATCCTGCAGTACGGTGAAGAGCAACTACGCCAAGCTCGCGCCCATGCCGGTCGAGGCCGCAAGGAAGACCCCGGTCGTTATCCCTCGGCATCGCGGGGACGACCGTTTCGAGTAATGACGAGACGCGTCAGATAATCAGGCGTTATCAATTCAACTTAAGAGAGCCTATAAGTTTTACCGTGAGGCGCGCCATGTCCTTCTGCCCGAGGGTTTACTAGCATGGCATTCGTTCATCAAATTTCGACCGTACTGGATGTCGGCGGAATGTGGGTTGTGAAAGAGAGAGACCATGAAGAAGAAGATACTGGCCGGAGCGCTCGCGATTATCACGGCACTGAGCCTTGCGGCATGCGGCGGCAGCGGTTCGTCCGCCGAAAAACACGACTATGTGGTGGGCGTGGCGAGCGACCAGCAGAAGGAAATCTGGGAGTACGTCGGCGACCAGGTCAAGAAGGAAGGCATCACCATAGATGTGAAGCTGTTCTCGGGTTACACCGAGGAAAACCCCGCTCTGGTCGATGGCAGTCTGGATTTGAACAGTTTCCAGCATGTGGCCTATCTCAATAACTTCAACAAGGAGAACAACGCCGATCTGGTGCCCATCGGCTACACGCTGATTTCGCCATTCGGTCTCTACTCGGACAAGATCAAGGACTACAACGACCTCAAGGACGGGGATACCGTCGCTATCCCCAACGATGTGACCAACGGAGGCCGTGCGCTGCAGTTGCTCGACGCGATTGGCGTAATCAAACTCAAGTCCGATGCTCCTGATTCTCCGACCACCAAGGATATTGACAGCTACGTCAAGAAAATCACCATCAAGGAGCTGCAGGCGGATCAGATTGCCGCGGCATTGCCGGATGTGACCGCCGCCACGATCAATACCAATTACGTTACGGACCAGTTGCACACCACGCCGAAGGATTCGGCCATCTATATCGATACCGATCACATTGACAAGGTGAACGACATCTACAAGAACGTCATCGCTGTTCGCAAAGAGGACAAGGATAAGGCGGACTTCAAGAAGATCGTCAAGGCGTACCAGACCGATGCGGTGGCTGAACTGATTAAGAAGACGAACGATATTCCTGCCTGGTGATTGATGGGCACCACAGGTGCGTAGTCCAAGGGGAGTCCGGTTGCCGGGCTCCCCTTTGGCAGCATTGCCGGTACCTTGGTAACGGTGAATACCGAATCGTGCCGGCCCGGAGGGGTGTGCCGGGGTTTGACACGAATCAACGTGAGTGAGGTGGAAGTGATAGAGCTACAAGACATTCTGGTGTCCTTCGAACAGAAGAGCCAGCCTGTGGTTGCCGTAGACCATGTCTCTTTGAGTGTGCCGGAAGGTTCGATCTATGGCATCGTCGGGTTTTCGGGAGCGGGCAAGTCGACCCTGGTGAGAGTCATCAACCTGCTGCAGCGGCCCAATGAGGGTTCCGTGGTGGTCGATGGTGTGGATCTGCTGAGCCTGCCCACCAGGAAGCTGCGCGAGGCTCGCAAGAACATCGGTATGATCTTCCAGCACTTCAACCTGATGGAATCGCGCACGGTGTTCGACAATGTGGCCTTCGCACTCAAGGGCAGTGGATTGGGCAAGCAGGAACGTCGCAAGAAGATCGAGCATCTGCTTGACCTGGTGGGCATCCTGGGCAAACAGGATTCCTATCCCCACCAGCTGTCCGGCGGGCAGAAGCAGCGTGTCGCCATCGCCCGAGCCCTGGCCAATGACCCGAAGATACTGCTGTGCGACGAGGCTACAAGCGCCTTGGACCCTAAAACGACGCTTGCGGTGCTGAAACTGCTCAAGGAGATCAACCATCGCCTCGGCATCACCATCGTGCTCATCACCCATGAGATGCAGGTCGTCAAGGAGATTTGCGACACCGTTGCGGTAATGGACCGCGGACGCATCATCGAACGCGGTGGCGTGGCGGAGATTTTCAGCAATCCCCAAAAGACCTTGACGGCGGATTTCATACGAACCGCCACTCACATCGAGCAGGCCGAGCAGACCATCATGGAATATGCGAAGGGTCGGGACGTGTACGAACTGAAGTTCTCCGGCGAACGGGCGTCCGAACCGGTCATCGTGGAGCTGTACAAACGTTTCGGACTGACGGCCAATGTGCTGTACGGCAATGTCGAGTATCTGCAGAACACTCCGTTGGGAACGATGCTGGTGAGCTTCGACGGCACGGATCGCATTGCGGAAGCCAAGGAATTTCTGCGTGGTGAGGGCATCTCCATGCAGCAAGTGAATACGGGGGAGCGTGAATCATGATCGAACATCTACTGCCATACGCGAGTCAGATGGGTGACGATTTCGTACAGGCTACGATAGAAACCGTCATCATGACCGCGGTGGCCATGGTTATCGCGGGTGTGATCGGCTTGCTGCTCGGTATCGTGCTGCTCATCACCGGGGAGCATGGTCTGCGGCCCAACAAGGTCATCTATTGGACGCTGGATCAGATCGTCAATATCGGCCGTTCCATACCCTTCATCATCCTGCTGGCGATTATCATGCCTTTCACCCGTTTTCTCGTCGGTACCAGCATCGGTACTACGGCTGTGACCGTGCCCATCGTGGTCGGTACCATCCCCTTCTTCGCCCGACAGGTGCAGAATGCCCTGCTTGAAGTCGATCCGGGTGTCGTCGAGGCCGCGAAGGCCATGGGAACCAGCGATGTGGGAATCATCTACAGGGTGTATCTGCGTGAGGGGCTGGTGTCGCTCATCAGAGCCGCAAGCTTCACCGTCATCAATCTCATCGGTCTTACTGCCATGGCGGGAATCGTAGGTGGTGGCGGCCTTGGTGCCACGGCCTTGCAGCAGGGATATCAGCGTGGTCGTACCGACGTCACCTTCGTATCCATGGTGCTGATCCTGATCATCGTGTTCATCACGCAGATTATCGGCAACATCGCCGTTCGCATCGCGGCACACGGTCGGAGCTGATGCTCTTCTGGCCCGTGTCCCATCGTTCCTATTCGATGCCCTCGGCGATGACGTGGTAGCTTTCGATGAGTTCCGGCAGATGCATGGCGGCGTTCGCCGGACTGGTCGAGGGGAGCCGCGTCATCGTGATTTCGATGCCTGCGGCAATCAGTGCGGGCTCGGAGTATCTGCGGAACAATGCGGCTGCCGTGCCTCCCGTGGTGAAGATACGGCGGATGGGGGCATGAGTGAGTATCGTGCTCAAGTCAGTGGGTACCGGGTTGCGGATACTCGAATCGCTGGCCCCGATAATGTCGCAGGACTCCAGCACATCCCACAGGGCCAGATGATGCCGTACAGCGAAGTCGGCGCGTTCGGCGGCGGTGGCGGAGGCCAGTGCGGATGAGCCTACGGTGAAGTCCGGTTTTTCGGATTCGGCGAATACCGCTTCCAGAACCGGCCAGAAGCGGTTCCGCGGATGCATGTAATAGAACCCGGCTTCGCGTGATTTGGGACTGGGCATCGAACCCAACAGCAGCACTCGGGATTCCGTGTCCCACACCGGCCCGAACCCGTGTTCGACGTGTATGCGTTTGCCCATATCTTCTCCTTCGTGCCGAAATACAGCTACGAATGCCGTTTGTGTAGGGATTGCTGCTGATCCTTTGAGTGATTATCGCAAAGAATGGCGAAATTTCAATGAAGCACAGCACACCATACTCGCGCTTTCGATGAAAATCCCTACACAATCGCAGAGGGAATCAACGCAGCAGCCGATATTGCTTCTGTGGACGGGGTTGTTCGTTGACGGATTCCACCAGACCCTTGTTCAGCAGCGCCCGCAGCCCGGTGGCCACGGCGATGGGCGAGAGTCGCAATTCGAACATGATGTCTCTGACGCTTGCCGACGGTCGTCGCTCGAGCAGTGCGACGATGCGCTGGGCGTAGTTCCTGTCCGCCACATCGTCGAAGGCCCTGCGGCGGTTGATGGTCAGTGTGAAGCTGTCGACGGTGTGATCGATGTCTGCGGGCTCCATGCCCTGCGCTCTGAGAGTCGCCGCAATCTGTTGGTATCCCGAGCCCCCGTTGTCGATCACGTACCCACCGTCGGGGTAAGGGGTGGCCTCCAACATCGCGACCAGGAACTGGTTTCTGGTAGATGGGCTTACCGGATTGCCGAGCGTGGTGTGCGTCACCGTCCCGAATAGGCCACCGGGATTGATGACCTCGATGCGATTGGTGAACACGTTCACACGCACTTGCGTTCCCCGCGCATTCGGAGAATAATCCCGGTGCATCAGGGCATTGGCGATGGCCTCACGCAGTACCGACCGTGGGTAATCCGGTGGGCGCACACTCGAGCCGCTGGGGTCATCATCCGCTGGTCCGGCCGTCCACGTCATCAGGGACTCAACGGCATCATCGATCATCACAGGAATCGGACCGGTGAGGCTTTCCGCGGTCACCAGATGACCACCTTGGGCGAATACGTCCGCACGGCTCGTTCCGGGAAACACGGCGATGGTCACATTGAGTCTGGGGTAGAACTGCTGGGGGTATCGGCCCAATGCCAACAGCGCACCGAGGGTCGGCCTCAGTTGCGAGAAGGAAGGGTCTATATCCTCAGCGTCTTCGGATTCGGTGCTGTCCCGTACCAGAATCCTCAGCTCGCGCAGCATCTCGGCATCGCTGTGACCGGCGAAGACATGCGGATGGGACTCGCGCTGCCGTTCAAGCAGGCCGTGGACCAGTGCGGGATTCAAATCGTCTATGCCCGCATCGGCGACCATTTCGGCATCGTATGAAGGCTGTGCATGCTCCTCCATCAGTCGTTCGACTTCATATCCGGTCATTCTTCGGTCACCGTCGCCTGTGCGTATGAACGACCCGCCGTATGCGCCGAGTGCCGTGACGAAGCACGGTTTGTCACGTGGCAGCATCTCGTCGATCTGCGCGAATACCAGATTGCTGCCTTCAAAGGGGCAGGTCATGATCATCGGACGAACCACCGGCGTCATCTTCTCGCAAGCCTGGCTCAAGGCCTCCTGCATCGAACGAGCGTTGAAGCCCTCGACAGGCGTGAAGCCGGCTTTTTCGGAGAGACCGAGAATGATGTATCCGCCGGAGCCGTTGGAGAATGCGGAAAGCGTGTCTGTGATGCTGCTAGAAAGCTTGCGCTTGCTTTCCTTGACTTCGCACAGCTGCGTGTCATTGCCGATGATGCGCATGAGTTCGATCAGTTCGGTCATCGTCGCGGTGTAATCGTCGTTCTGCATCGTGCCCCACCTCTTTGCGCTTGAGACCAGACTAACGCAAATACGCCCATAGCAAGGATAAGGGGAACTTGCTGCCTTAGAGTTGTGGCTATGGGATCAATACGAGAGAAGATTGATAGGGCCGTCACGTGGTGGAAGGGCTCGTTGCCGGGGCGTGTGCTCGAGCGGTACGGCAACCACAACGGTTCTATTCTGGCCGGTGGGTTGGCTTTCGGACTGTTGTTCGCCTTTTTCGCCGGTGTATGGACCCTGTTCAGCGCCTTCGGCCTGTTCTTTTCCAATAACACCGCTTTCCGGGATGGTCTTATCGAAGCGCTCGGTCGCATCGTGCCAGGGCTTATTGGTGGTTCGGGTGACGGCATCATCTCGCAATCCACACTCAACGGCATTTCGACGACATTCACCATAACGGGTGTGATCACCTTCGTGACCTTCTTCTGGAAGATTATTTCGTGGCTGGGGTCCCTGCGCAATGCCGTGCAGACGGTGGTGGAGACGGACGACGATGACGCCAATGCCGTCAAATCCAAAGGTCTGGACGCTCTGGCCGTGCTGCTGGTGGCGATATTGTTCGTGCTGACCGGTGTCGCCACAGGTATTTCGGGTGGTGCGATGCGGATGATTCTCAATCTCCTGGGCATATCCAGCGGTTTCTGGGGATTTTCGGCCCTTGTCGACCTGGCAGGATTCGCCGTGACCTTCGTGCTGAACGTCTTCCTGTTTCTGGTGCTGCTGAGAATGGTGTCTCAGATAGACGCCAGGAAACCCGTGATAATCACCTCTTTGGTCGGTGCCGTGGCTCTGTCGTTCATTCAGATGCTCGGAGCGCGGCTGATAACGGGAGCGTCCTCCAACCCTTTGCTGGCGCCCTTCGCAGCCATCATCGGCGTGCTGCTCTGGTTCAACCTGATAGCGCAGGTACTGATGTATGCGGCCGCGCTGCTCGGTGAACTGCTGCCCGCCGGAAATTCCGCCGATAACGGAAAGTCCGACGCGAAACACGACGGGTCTGCCGCGAAGACCTCGGCGCGGCATGACGGCGCGGCTCATGGCCCTTCGCCGGAATCCTTGGCCATAGCGTCGGGTAAGACAGGCGATTAGCATGGCAACATCAGAACAGGCTTCAGATTCGGCAGCTTCTACAAGTTCGGCAGATACGGAAGGTGGGCTCAGGCATGGCAGGTGAAGATGTGGCGGGTGAAGATGTGGCGGACCTCGGAACGACGGCGCAGGAAACGGCATCGGATGTCTCCGGCGTAAGGTCGACTGTCCGCATCAAACGTGCCTATGAGCAGGCGCAGGAATCCGATGGGTACAGGGTTCTGGTGGACAGGCTCTGGCCGCGCGGGGTATCCAAGGAACGCGCGGCCCTTGACGAGTGGATGAAAACCATCGCCCCGACCCCTGAACTGCGCAAGTGGTGGGGGCACGATGCCGAGCGCATGAGTGAATTCGCTCATCGGTACTGCGCCGAATTGGACGGCAACCCCGCGGTCGATGAGCTGTCCGGCATCATTGCGCGGCATCCCACAGTGACCTTGGTGTACGCCGCCAAAGACCCGAAGGTCAATCATGCCGAGATATTGCGTGAGTACATGGCTGAGCATATGCATGAGGACGTGAACGGGCAGGCCGTGAAATAACCGCCGCCGTCACAACGGATGAGTATGCGCAGGCGAATACAATGGTCTGATGGTGGGCATGCTCGGCTGCACCTTTCAAGAAGACAAGAGAGCCAAGAGGGCCAAGAAAGAAAGAGGGCATCGTGGTGATGAAGAGGGTGCTGTGGTGATTCTGATGATTCGCATGGCTTCGGGCAAAGTCATCATGAACGGTATTGCTCGGGGCCTATAGTTCCGTTCCTTTCCATGCCTCACCGGTTCGAGGCAGGTCCTTCCTGACCTGCTCCTTCCGTGGGATTTTCGGTGTGATGGCTTTGCTTCTTTGAACATCAAAAAGGTATTTCAAAGAAAGCGAACGTCGCGATGTCACTATTCTCTTCCTTGGGCAAACACGCCCGAAAATCCAGGAATCATTCCATCGGAATGCAGGGATTCCTGGTGCTGTGGTCAACACAGTCCTTGTCCCAGCTGGGCAGCCAGATGACCTCCTTCGCATTGCTCATCTGGGTCTATCAACAATCCAATTCCGCACTTGCCAGCGCATTGCTGGCGGCATGCACCTATGCGCCCTACATCTGTTCCGGTGTGTTGATGAGCGCAGTGGTGGACCGTTGCAACGTCAAGGTCGTCATGGTGCTGTGCGACGGCGCCTCTGCGCTGTGCACCGTTGCCATCGTCGTACTGTATGCCAAAGGGAGTCTTGAGCTTCCCTACCTGTATGCGTTGAGCGCCGTCTCGGGATTCATGGGGAGCCTGCAGCAGCCCGCGAGCGAGGTCGCCATCAGTGCGGTGACCACAACAGCCAATCGGCAACGTGCAGGAGGATTGCGTTCCCTGTCGTACGCGGTTAATACCATGCTGGTTCCGCTGTTGGCCACGGCACTGCTGTCCGCATGGGGTTTTCCAACCGTGGTTGTCGTCGATTTGACCAGTTTCGTCCTGGCCAGCGTATGCCTCATGACGGTCGTACGCATACCGGTCTTGAACATGGGCGGTACAGCAGAGGACCGCGAATCGTACGGTCAGGCTCTGCTGGGCGCGTGGACATGGCTTCGCGGTCACCACGATATCTTGAAGGCCTTGCTGTTCATGGCGGTCGTCAATCTCTTCGCGTCGATGGATGATGCGGCATTGACGCCGATGGTGCTTTCCCGCACAGGGAGCCAGCATTCCCTGGGCATCGTGAACGCCACGGCGGGTCTGGCGATGCTGGTTGGTGCAATCATCGTGACGTTGTCGCCGCGACCTGCCGACAGGATGCATACGATGATACTGAGTATGTTGTGTTCCTTCGGCACCGGCAATATGCTGCTGGCGCTGCCCCTGGGCCTGCCCTGGTGGTGCGTCGGCATAGCCTGCTGCTGGGTGGCCGTTCCCATCGAAATGACCAATCAGGACGCCATGATGAGGGATGCCGTTCCTTTGGGGATGCAAGGCCGTGTATATGCTTTTCGCAACGCTCTGCAGTATGCGACGATTCCTTGCGGCAGTGCGCTCGCGGGCTGGTTAATCGATCGGGTGTTCACGCCGATGATGGGTCATGCACCTCGACCCGGATGGGCAGTGCTGTTCACTGGCGGTGCAGGGGGCGCCGAGGGTGCCGTCAATCTTGACGGCGGGCAGGCGAGGGGAGCGGGCGCGGGCATGATGCTGATGGTCGACGGGCTGCTCGGAGTGCTGCTATGCCTGTGTGCCTTGTACGATCATCGTCGAGCAGCGGGCACGGCTGCCATGTAAGTATGTGTTCCTGCGAGCATGGTTCTGAGCACGGTTCTGTACGTACGGACCAGTGAGCATGGACCTGCGGCGGAAGATATTCATCCGGGGTCACGCGCAGAGGAAAGCGGAGTCTGTGATAAGAAGTGCCTTAGGCGCGAGTGGGGTCTTCGATGGTGATGCGGAGCCGGCTGGCGAACCATTGTTCGCCGTCGTGTGTGATTCTCAAGGCACGCTTAGGCGATGCCTTGGTGATGAGATGCCGTTCAAGGCAATATGTCAGAAGCGCGCTTCCGGCCTTGCCTCCGATGTGGAAGCGTCGCTCCGTCCAGTCCAGGCAGGCGACGATGCGCGGTGAACGTCCGGCGTCGGTCAAGGTGATGCCCGTGTCCTCGAACCACTGCGAGCCTCGGGAAGTCAGCCGCATCGAGTTGTCTTCGAGGTCCACCAGATGCATGTCGAGCATGGACTGCGCGATTTCCACACCGAGTCTGCCGGCCATGTGGTTGTAGCAGCTGCGCGCATACCGCAGGCGCTGATCGGCCCGGACCTGCCGGTATCCCACGGGGGATGAGGGAGCGGGTGAGACCGCATTGCCCAGAAATTCGATGATTCCGGCCATGCGTTCATCGGCCAGTCGAACATACTGGTGTCTGCCTTGCCGTATCCGTGATATCACACCCGCACCCTCCAGATGCTGCAGGCACGAGCTCATTGCCTGAGGGCTCGTCTCCGTATGCTTGGCGAGTTCTCCGGCGGTCCATGCGCAGCCATCCATCAGGGCTACGCACACCCGTGAGCGCGTAGGGTCCGCCAGTATCGAAGCCACCTGGCTGATGTCGCTGCCTGTATCCAATCCGCACATGCCATCCATGCTAGCCCCCACACCATTCCATCGGTATGGAAGCGCTACTCGTGCTGGAGCTGATTGTTTCGAATGCCGGGGGGCTCCCTTGCGGCACTTCTGCCTGGGATATTATGTCTGGGGCTTGTCTGCTTTGACCTCCGAGGAGGCTTGCCGTGCAAAGGCTCTGACGGTTGTTGTCGCCCAGATGCCGAGTGTCACGCATCCGATGGCCCCGACCAGAGAACACACTCCTGCGGCGTATCTGCTTCCCGTGTCGGTGAAGATGGCAAGCAGTCCGAGGAGCGCGACGAGAATCGTGGGGATGGCAACGAACGCCTGTATGGTCGTGTGGTACAGCATGCTGATGGGGATGTAATGCAGTCCTACGATGAGCAGCATGACCGGGGCGATGAACACATGGAGTTTGAAGCTGCCCAGTAATGCACCCGAGAGGCTGATGGCGACCGCCTGAAGTGCGAATACGACACTCCAGCGTTTGGATTTCAGTTTGTCCTGGATGCTGCCGTCGTCCTCGGGTATCGGTTTGAGCGACCGGTATCCCAGCACTGCACTGATATATATGTACCCGGCGATTGCCAGGAAAATCACTGACAGGACGATGGTCGCCCCGACCGGCAGCACATCATCTAGTATGAACCACACCAGCATGGATGCGGCCCAAACGATGGTGAAGAAGGCCAATAGGTACGCGGTGTTGTTCAGGTTCTTCATCGAGCCTTTGGTGTTCATCTGGTCCTGTCTTCCTGGGTGGGGATGGTCCGTAGCGTTGCATAAGCATCTCAATACTATACGGAACGACCAAAATAGAGAATGATGCTGATGAAATCCCTATGGTTTCAGGAGAGGCAGTTACGTGCAGAGCCTCTTGTCCGTGCTTGTGCTCGGGGCTTTGACAACGAAGGGAATGGAGGATATTTCGATGACCATGGAATCATTGTGGTGCGAGAATTCCCGTATGAGCACAATCAAGAACGAATTGCACGACAGTGTACAGACGGGACCTTTGGACGAATCTCTGGACGAAGAGCAGGGCGGCGACCACATCGACATCACGCCGGGGATGCTGTACTACGGCAACACCGTCACCTTGCTGAGCACCCTCAATGCCGATGGTTCGACGAACCTCGCCCCCATGAGCAGTACCTGGGCGCTCGGCAACACCATAGTGCTCGGTATGGGGTTGGGCAGTCAGACCGCGCAGAACCTTGCCGAGAGGGATGAGGCGGTATTGAATCTGCCGGGGCCAGAGCTTTGGCGGCAGGTCGAGTCGTTGGGGGATATGACCGGTGTTCGGCATGCCCGGCGCCAGCATGGTCACGGCAGCATCGCGGTCAGCGATAAATTCGCGGCTGTGGGCTTGACACCCGAAAGGGCGGAATCGGTGCACTGCATGATGGTTGCGGAAGCCGGGCTTCAACTGGAACTGCACGTCGTCAGCTGCCGGCCCGACGTTCAGAATTCATTCGTCATCGCCCAGGCACAGGTCTTGCATGTTCACGCCGATCCTCGGATTGTGCTTCCCGGGACTTCGCATGTGGACCCGCGCAGATGGAAACCGCTCATCTACAATTTCCGGCATTATCACACGCTGACGGCTCAAGTGGGGGAGAGCGGCATCACCGAAACCCCTACGACTTTGGGTGCTCACATGAGATAACTGCACTAAAAGGACAGCTTTTTTGCGAATAATCGGATGATTTGCTGTCCTTTTAGTGCAGTTATCTCTGATGACGGTTCTTTCGTGACTCTGTGATATAGTTGCAGATTGTGTGTGCCGCTGGGTGCCTTATGTCACAGGTGCTGAGCAGCGGGATATCCCTTGATTCGATGAATGCGGGCAGCAATGCCATGCAGGAGAAGCGGGGGCCATCGGGCCGGTGGACTGTGGCTGATTCTCCGAATGTTCGGCGTGTCATGGCTGCAATGCGGCGGCTCCACGTAGACCGAAATACAATCATCTGAATCGGAGAGAATCAGTTGCCTACGATTGAACAGCTCGTCCGCAAGGGACGTTCCGCCAAGCCTCGCAAGTCGAAGACTTTGGCGCTGAAGGGTAGCCCGCTGCGTCGCGGCGTGTGCACCCGTGTTTACACCACAACCCCGAAGAAGCCGAACTCGGCATTGCGTAAGGTCGCCCGTGTGCGCCTGAGCTCGGGCGTTGAAGTCACCGCCTACATCCCCGGCGAAGGACACAACCTGCAGGAGCACTCCATCGTGCTCGTGCGCGGTGGTCGTGTCAAGGATCTTCCCGGTGTTCGTTACCACATCGTTCGTGGTGCACTGGATACCCAGGGAGTCAAGGATCGCAAGCAGGGACGTTCCCTGTACGGAGCAAAGAAGGCGAAGTAAGACATGTCACGCAAAGGACCCGCTAAGAAGCACCTGCTCCTGCCCGATCCAATCTACGGTTCGACGGTAGTGGCGCAGCTCATCAACAAGATTCTGCTCGACGGCAAGAAGTCGATCGCAGAGGACATCGTGTACACCGCGCTCGATCAGGTCAAGGAAAAGACCGATCAGGAGCCGGTTGCCGTACTCAAACGCGCTCTGGACAACATCCGTCCGAGCCTCGAGGTCCGTTCCCGCCGAGTCGGCGGAGCGACCTACCAGGTCCCGGTCGAGGTCAAGCCCGTTCGCGCCAACACTCTTTCACTGCGCTGGCTGACCGATTTCAGCCGTGCACGTCGTGAGAAGACCATGGCCGAGCGTCTCGCCAACGAGATTCTCGACGCATCCAACGGCTTGGGAGCTTCGGTGAAGCGCCGCGAGGATACTCACAAGATGGCAGAGGCCAACAAGGCCTTCGCACATTACCGCTGGTAATTGCAGAGATTAAGAGCTAAGGACAACCATGGCACAAGACGTGCTCACTGACCTCACGAAGGTCCGTAACATCGGCATCATGGCCCACATTGATGCCGGCAAGACAACCACTACCGAGCGAATCCTGTATTACACCGGCGTCAACTACAAAATCGGCGAGGTGCATGACGGCGCCGCGACGATGGACTGGATGGCACAGGAGCAGGAGCGAGGCATCACCATCACCTCGGCTGCCACCACATGCTTCTGGACCCGCCAGACCCATGACACCACAGACAAGTATCAGATCAACATCATCGATACCCCAGGGCACGTCGATTTCACCGCCGAGGTGGAGCGTTCCCTGCGTGTGCTCGATGGTGCCGTTGCCGTGTTCGACGGCAAGGAGGGCGTTGAGCCCCAGTCCGAGACCGTCTGGCGTCAGGCCGACAAGTACGGCGTTCCGCGCATCTGCTTCATCAACAAGATGGACAAGCTGGGCGCGAACTTCTACTATTCTGTGGATACCATCAAGGAGAAGCTTGGAGCCAAGCCGATCGTGATGCAGCTGCCGATCGGTGCCGAGAACGACTTCCACGGTGTCGTCGACCTGGTTCGCATGGTCGCTTACTACTGGGCGGACGAGGCCGATCTCGGCGCCAAGTACGAGACCATCGACATTCCCGATGACCTCAAGGAGAAGGCGGAGCAGTATCGTTCCGATCTGCTTGATGCCGTCGCCGAATCCGACGAGGCGCTTCTCGAGAAGTACCTTGGCGGCGAAGAGCTCACCGAGGACGAGATTCGCGGCGCTATCCGCAAGCTCACCGTGAACAAGGAAGCCTACCCGGTCTTCTGCGGTTCGGCATTCAAGGACAAGGGTGTTCAGCCCATGCTGGATGCCGTCGTCGATTACCTGCCGTCCCCTGAGGATGTTCCCGCCATCGACGGGTACAAGCCCGGCGATGAAAGCGTGGAGATCGAGCGTCATCCTGATACCAACGAGCCTTTCTCGGCTCTGGCCTTCAAGATCGCCACCCACCCCTTCTACGGCAAGCTCATCTATGTGCGTGTCTACTCCGGCCAGGTCAAGCAGGGCGATAACGTCCTGGATTCGACGAAGGGCAAGAAGGAGCGCATCGGCAAGCTCTTCCAGATGCATTCAAACAAGGAGAATCCGGTTGACGCGGCCATCGCAGGCAACATCTACGCCTTCGTCGGTCTGAAGAACGTCACCACCGGAGACACCCTGTGCGATGAGAAGGAACCGGTCGTGCTCGAGTCGATGAGCTTCCCCGACCCCGTGATCGAGGTCGCCGTGGAGCCCAAGACCAAGGCCGATCAGGAGAAGATGGGCATCGCTCTTCAGAAGCTTTCCGAAGAGGACCCGACCTTCCAGGTCAAGACGGATGAAGAATCCGGCCAGACCCTGATCTCCGGCATGGGCGAGCTTCAGCTCGACATCCTCGTGGACCGCATGCGTCGTGAGTTCCACGTCGAGTGCAACGTCGGCAAGCCGCAGGTCGCTTACCGCGAGACCATCCGCAAGGCCGTCATGAACCAGGAGTACACACACAAGAAGCAGACTGGTGGTTCAGGTCAGTTCGCAAAGGTGCTGATGAACTTCGAGCCGCTCGACACCACCGAAGGCGAGACCTACGAGTTCGAGAACAAGGTCACCGGCGGACACATCACCAAGGAATTCATTCCTTCGATCGATTCCGGTGTTCAGGAAGCCATGGAGTCCGGTATTCTCGCCGGCTTCCCCGTGGTCGGTGTCAAGGCGACCGTTACCGACGGTCAGACCCACGATGTCGATTCTTCGGAGATGGCCTTCAAGATCGCAGGTTCCATGTGCTTCAAGGAAGCCGCTCACAAGGCGCGTCCCGTGATTCTCGAGCCGATCATGGCCGTCGAGGTTCGTACTCCCGAAGAGTACATGGGCGAAGTGATGGGCGACCTGAATTCTCGTCGTGGCAGCATCCAGTCCATGACCGACGCCACCGGTGTCAAGGTCATTGACGCCAAGGTGCCGCTTTCCGAAATGTTTGGTTACATCGGCGATCTGCGTTCCAAGACGCAGGGCCGCGCGATGTTCACCATGCAGATGGACTCGTATGCAGAGGTGCCGAAGGCGGTCTCCGAGGAGATCATCAAGGCCCAGCGCGGAGAGTGATGACCAGGGGTAGCTGCCCAGCGCAGTAAACCCCGAATTCGCAACTCGCAGATTTGCCGTCTGTCCCCAGTCAGCAGTAGACTTTTTGACTGCTGACTGGGCGGAGGGCAGCAAGTGGCGAACAACCCAAATACCCAGTAATATGTAGCGAGTGCCTTGTGCGATGGTTTCGCACAGACAAACTACGAGATGTCCAGGAGGACAAACACATGGCAAAGGAAAAGTACGAACGTACTAAGCCGCACGTTAACATCGGTACCATTGGCCACGTCGATCACGGCAAGACGACCCTGACGGCTGCCATCTCCAAGGTTCTGCATCAGCAGTATCCAGATCTGAACCCTGAGTACGATTTCGACCAGATCGATTCGGCTCCTGAGGAGAAAGAGCGCGGTATTACCATTAACATCGCGCACATCGAGTACCAGACCGAAAAGCGTCACTACGCTCACGTCGATGCTCCTGGCCACGCTGATTACGTCAAGAACATGATCACCGGTGCCGCTCAGATGGACGGTGCAATCCTCGTGGTTGCCGCCACCGACGGCCCAATGGCTCAGACCCGTGAGCACGTCCTGCTCGCCAAGCAGGTCGGCGTTCCGAAGATCCTCGTCGCTCTGAACAAGTGCGACATGGTCGACGACGACGAGCTCATCGAGCTCGTCGAAGAAGAGGTCCGCGACCTTCTGGACGAGAACGGTTTCGACCGCGACTGCCCAGTCATCCGCACCTCCGCCTACGGCGCGCTGCATGACGATGCTCCTGACCACGAGAAGTGGGTCAAGACCGTTGAAGACCTGATGAAGGCCGTCGACGACTACATCCCGACTCCTGTCCATGATCTGGACAAGCCGTTCCTGATGCCAATCGAAGATGTCTTCACCATCTCCGGCCGTGGCACCGTGGTGACCGGTCGTGTGGAGCGCGGTAAGCTCGCAGTGAACAGCAACGTCGAGATCGTCGGTCTCCGCGACACTCAGACCACTACCTGCACCTCGATCGAGACCTTCCACAAGCAGATGGACGAGGCAGAGGCTGGCGACAACACCGGTCTGCTGCTCCGCGGCATCAACCGTGAGCAGGTCGAGCGTGGCCAGGTCGTGGCAGCTCCGAAGTCCGTCACTCCTCATATGAAGTTCGAGGGTGAGGTCTACGTGCTGACCAAGGATGAGGGTGGCCGTCATTCGCCGTTCTTCTCCAACTACCGTCCTCAGTTCTACTTCCGCACCACCGATGTGACCGGCGTCATCGCACTGCCGGAAGGCGTCGAGATGGTTCAGCCTGGCGATCACGCCACCTTCACCGTCGAACTGATCCAGCCAATCGCCATGGAGGAAGGTCTGACCTTCGCCGTGCGTGAGGGTGGACACACCGTCGGCTCAGGCCGTGTCACCAAGGTTCTCGAGTAGTCTGAACTGCTCATAAACCTTTAGGGGGATCTGCTTCGGCAGGTCCCCCTTTTGCGTTCCAGAAGATTCTGAGTGTGCCATTGAATACGATAACTGCACTAAAAGGACAGCTTTTTCGAGAAATTCTCTGCCAAAAGCTGTCCTTTTAGTGCAGTTATCATCTCAGAGTGCTCATCTATCTGCGCATCTACAGGAAAATGCGGTGCGGCAGCGGTGTTTAGACGATGTGGCATAATGGACAAGGCATTTTTACAGCAGTCCGTAGAGGACTCGGAATAGGTGAGTGAACGTGGCGCAAACAACTAATGAAATCAAGAACGGTTCAGTCCTCAACCTCGAAGGCAAACTGTGGACGGTTATCAAGTTCCAGCATGTGAAGCCAGGTAAGGGCCCGGCCTTCGTGCGTACCACGATGAAGGATGTGCTGAGCGGCAAGATCGTCGACAAGACCTTCAACGCAGGTATGAAGGTCGAGTTTGAGACGGTCGATAATCGTACGATGCAGTATTCATATCGTGACGATGGCAGCTTCGTGTTCATGGATATGACGAATTTCGAGCAGGTCAACATTCCCGAGAATCTGATTGGTGAGCAGGAGCGTTTCCTCTTGGAAGGCACCGATTGCATCATCAGCTTCCACGACGGCAACCCGCTGTCCGTCGAGCTTCCGGCATCGGTGACTCTGGTGGTGTCTCACACCGAACCAGGTCTCCAGGGCAACAGGTCCAACGCCGGCACGAAACCTGCCACAGTCGAGACCGGAGCCGAGATTCAGGTACCGCTGTTCATCAATGAGGGCGAACATATCAAGGTCGATACCCGTGATGGCTCGTATCTCGGTCGAGAGAACTGAGGACCAGGCTTCATGGCACGTTCAACCGCCCGTAAACGGGCGCTGAATACCTTGTACGAAGCAGATGAGAAGGGGCAGGAAATCCTGTCCCTTCTTGCTGAGCGCATCGAACATCCGGGGGCGCAGACTCCGCTGCCCGAGTATGCAATCGACATCATCCGCGGCGTCAACGAGCATCTTCGCACCATCGACCACGCCCTCAACGAGTACTCTCCTTCCTGGAAGGTGCGTCGTATGGCCGTGGTTGACCGCAATATCCTGCGCATGGCCACATGGGAAATGCTCTATAACGATGAGGTACCCGATAAGGTCGCCATCGACGAGGCGATATCGCTCTCCAAGACCTTGTCCGATGCCGAATCGCCCAGTTTCATTCATGGTCTGCTGAGCGCGGTGGACGATCATCGTGATGATATTCACGAAGTCATCGAGGAAGCGGCGCCCGCATCCGTCGATTCGCAGGACAATGAGGATTCTCAGAACGTAGACGATTCTCAGAACGTTCACGATTCGCTGGACGTTGACGATTCGCAGGACGCTGACGGCCAGCCCGGCGATGAGAGTGCAGGCGAGTCCTCCGAAGAGACCCACCCCACAGATGGCGAGGCAATGGATATCGACATTGCGGACCTGCAGATCGGCGCGAGCGAAGATCTCGATGAGGCGCTTAGTGATGAAGCACACATTGCGAGTGACTCCGAGCTGAAATCCGAACAGGATAGAGTTCCTGAAGAGGGTCGCTCAGACATGTCGGATTCGGCGGAACACACCGAAAATGACGACGCATCCGGCAACGAGGAAACCGCGGAAAGCAAACATTCGCAAGGATAGCTTATCCAAGGCGCTGGGTATCCTTGGTACGAATATCCGCTGCAAGAGGGGGTTTGGTGAAGTTGAACGATTCCGAAACCATTGCAGTCGAGAGTTTTTCCCAACAAGATGCTGTGCTCGTCCTTGAGGACGGGCAAGTGTATGTGGGCAGACCTTTCGGCGCGATAGGCGAGACGAGTGGTGAAATCGTCTTTGCAACAGGAATGACCGGTTACCAGGAAACGCTGACCGATCCGAGCTACGACCGACAGATCGTAGTGCAGACATTCCCGCACATCGGCAACACCGGTGTGAACGGGGAGGATACGGAATCGTCCAAAATCTGGGTTTCAGGCTATGTGGTCCGTGACCCAAGTCCCAATGTGAGCAATTGGCGTGCCCAGGGGAGTCTGGATGAGGATCTCGTCAAGCAGGGCATCGTGGGCATCTGCGATATCGATACCCGTAAGCTGGTCAGGCATCTACGCAATGGCGGTGTGATGCGGGCCGGAGTCTTTTCCGGGGATGCCCTGCTCAATGCGCAGGGTGTGACGAGTTCGACGGATGAGCTTGTCGCCAGGGTCCGCTCCACACCGCAGATGCAGGGATCGCATCTTACCGGCGAGGTCAGCACGGACAGTACCTACACTGTGGAGCCTGCGGGGGAATATGCAGGCAAAGAGCCGTTGTTCACCGTCGCGGCAGTGGATCTCGGCATCAAAAGCATGACCCCTCACCGTCTGGCCGAGCGCGGCTGCCGTGTGCACGTGGTGCCGCTGAGCAGCACGATTGAGGACATCGAAGCCTTGCATCCTGACGGTGTGTTCTTCTCCAATGGTCCCGGAGACCCGGGTACCGCGGACGACGAAGTCGCCCTTCTCCGTGCGATTCTCGACCACCGGTACCCCTTCTTCGGTATCTGTCTCGGCAACCAGCTGCTCGGCCGGGCGCTCGGTTTCGGCACGTACAAGCTGAAGTTCGGACATCGCGGCATCAACCAGCCCGTCAAGGACCTGACCACCGGCAAGGTGGAGGTCACCGCCCATAATCACGGATTCGCGGTTGACGCCCCGATAGGGGAGACCGTGCAGGCGCCTTTTGACGACGGGCGTTACGGCAAGGTCCGCGTCTCTCATGTGGATCTCAATGATGATGTCGTCGAAGGGCTGCAATGCCTCGACATCCCGGCATTCTCGGTCCAATACCATCCCGAGGCCGCTGCGGGTCCGCACGATGCCTCATATCTGTTTGATCGTTTCGTCGCATTGATGGGGAACGCCAAGGAAGGGAAGACGAATGCCTAAGCGTACCGACATTCACTCGGTTATGGTCATCGGCTCAGGCCCTATAGTCATCGGGCAGGCCGCCGAATTCGATTATTCGGGAACGCAGGCCTGCCGGGTGCTCCGGGAGGAAGGCATTCGCGTCATCCTGGTGAACTCCAATCCCGCGACCATCATGACGGATCCGGAAATGGCCGATGCCACGTATATCGAGCCGATTGCGACTCCTGTGCTCGAACGCATCATCGCCAAGGAACGCCCTGATGCCCTGCTGCCTACGCTTGGTGGGCAGACCGCTCTCAACGCGGCCATGGCGCTGGGTGCGGCGGGCGTGCTGGAACGCTACAATGTGGAGCTTATCGGTGCCTCGCTTGAAGCCATAGACCGCGGCGAAGACCGAGACCTCTTCAAGAAGATCGTGGAACAGGCCGGTGCTGAGTCGGCTGCTTCGATGATCGCCCATACGATGGAAGAAGTGGACGCTGCAGTTGAGGTGCTCGGGTACCCCCTGGTCGTTCGTCCAAGCTTCACCATGGGTGGCCTCGGCTCGGGAATCGCCCATAACGAAGAGGAACTGCACCGCATCGCGGGTGCGGGCATCCACTATTCGCCTACCAACGAGGTGCTGCTCGAAGAGGGCATCGAAGGTTGGAAGGAATACGAGCTCGAGCTGATGCGCGACAAGAACGACAACGTTGTTGTCGTCTGCCCTATCGAGAACGTCGACCCGGTCGGGGTGCATACCGGCGATTCCATCACAGTCGCGCCCGTGTTCACGCTTACCGACCGCGAATACCAGCGGATGCGTGACATCGGCATCAAGATCATCCGCGGCGTCGGTGTCGATACCGGCGGCTGCAACATCCAGTTCGCCGTGAACCCGGATACCGGCAGAATCATCGTCATCGAGATGAACCCACGTGTCTCCCGCTCCTCGGCATTGGCATCCAAGGCGACGGGTTTCCCCATCGCCAAGATCGCCACCAAACTGGCCTTGGGATACACGCTCGACGAGATTCGCAACGATATCACGCAGTCCACACCGGCCAGCTTCGAGCCGACAATCGACTATGTGGTCACCAAGATTCCGCGCTTCGCCTTCGAGAAATTCCCCGGTGCAGACCCGACCCTGACGACATCCATGAAATCGGTGGGGGAGGCCATGGCCCTGGCGGGCAACTTCCAGGAGTCCTTGGGCAAGGCATTGCGTTCCATCGACAAGCGTCATATGAACTTCACATGGGACGGTCAGAGGCCTGATCGCTCCGAGGTCGAGCAGCTGCTGGTCGACATGCATACTCCCACGGAGCACCGGTATCTCCAGGTGCAGAGGGCCATGTGGGGCGGCGCGAGTATCGAGGAGATATTCGCGGCCACCAAGATTGACCGGTGGTTCCTGCGTCAGATCGAGATGATCAATCAGACCGCGGAAGAGGTCCGGGAATCCGGTGCCTTGGGGGAGCGTCTGCTGCGCAAGGCCAAGAAGTCGGGTCTCAGCGACGTCCAGATCGCCCAACTGCGCAATCTGGGTGACGGCGGAGAGAACACCGTCAGAGAGCTGCGGTGGAATTACGGTATCCGACCGGTGTACAAAACCGTTGATACCTGTGCCGCGGAATTCGATGCGGTGACGCCGTATTACTACTCCTGCTACGCCGATGAATCCGAATTGCGTCCTCGTGAACGCGAAGCGGTGATTATTCTTGGCTCGGGCCCGAACCGTATCGGTCAGGGCATCGAGTTCGATTACACCTGCGTGCATGCAGTCCAGGAACTCGGCAAAGACTATGACACCATCATGATTAACTGCAATCCCGAAACGGTGTCCACCGATTACGACATGTCCGACCGTCTGTATTTCGAGCCTCTGACCTTCGAGGATGTCCTCGAGGTCTTCGAGGCCGAGAAGAAGATGGGCCCCGTCAAAGGCGTTATCGTGCAGCTCGGCGGCCAGACCCCGCTGTCGCTCGCGGCGCGTCTGAAAGCCGCAGGTGTGCCCATTCTCGGTACGTCTCCGGAGGCCATCGACCTGGCCGAGAACCGTGAGCTCTTCGGTGAGGTGCTCGCCAAGGAGCATATGAATGCGCCGAGGTATGGCACGGCCCTGTCTCTCGACGAGGCGATGGAATCAGCTCATCGCATCGGTTACCCGGTTCTGGTCCGTCCATCGTACGTACTGGGCGGACGAGGTATGGAAATCGTCTATGACGACGCCCAACTGACCACCTATGTGAACCGTGCGCTCGATGAGGCGAAGGCCGACACCATCGTCTCGGGACGACTCGCGTCACCACTGCTCATCGACAAATTCCTTCAGGATGCCGTGGAGATCGACGTCGACGCGTTGTTCGACGGCGAAGAGCTGTACATCGGCGGCATTATGGAGCACGTCGAGGAGGCCGGTGTGCATTCTGGTGATGCAGCCTGCACCCTGCCGCCATGCACGCTGTCGGAGGACCAGATACGCCGCCTGCGCGAGGGGACCCTCTCCATCGCCCAGGGCTGCGGTGTGCGTGGTCTCATCAATGTGCAGTACGCCTTCATGGCGAACACCCTGTACGTTATCGAAGCCAACCCGCGTGCGTCACGAACCGTTCCCTTCGCATCCAAGGCCACCGGAACCGCTTTGGCCAAGGCGGCGGCACGCATCATGGCCGGCGAGAGCATCGCCGACCAGCGCAGGAACGGACTGCTGCTGCCTTCGGGCGATGGCGGTGACATCCGTCCGGGACAGCCTGTTGCGGTGAAGGAATCCGTGCTGCCCTTCAAGCGTTTCAGAACTCCCGTCGGGCGTACCGTCGACATTCTGCTCGGGCCGGAGATGCGCTCAACCGGTGAGGTCATGGGCTTCGACCGCGACTTCCCGCACGCCTTCGCCAAGAGCCAGCTTGCGGCGTATGACGGCGGCCTTCCGACCGGGGGCAACGTGTTCCTCTCGGTGAATGACACCGACAAGCGCCAACTGCCGTTGATGGCTTCGAAGCTGCAGGAACTCGGGTTCAAACTGTGGGCCACCAAGGGCACGGCGTCCGTGCTGAGCCGCTACGGCATCGAATCCCAGGTCGTTGAGAAGATCACGACACGCGTCGATTCGAGCGTCACCCCAATCGGTGTCGACCAGTCCGAGCAGGAGCAGGGCAAAAACGTTGTGCAGCTGATCGAGGAAGGCGTGATAGACATGGTGCTCAACACCCCGAATTCACGCGGTTCTCGTTCTGACGGCTATTCGATTCGAGCAGCTGCCATAGCCGCGGATTTGCCGCAATTCACCACCATCACGGAGTTCTCCGCAGTGTTGATGGCCATTGAGGCGGTTCGTAATGATGATTATCAGATTATGAGCATTCAGGAGCATGCTGAACAGCTCTATGCCATGGAAGGCAGTGTGAACTGATGACCGACCGACGCGCAGAGGAACTCAAGGCCCAACGATCAGACTTCGGCTTGCGCCTGAGTAAATCCATGGAGCATTTCGGTCCTTTGTGCGTCGGCATCGATCCTCATCGCAAGCTGCTGACCGACTGGGGCTATCAGGTGGATGCCGAGGGTGCCGAACTCTTCTCCATGCGTATGCTTCAGGCGGCGTATGGGCGCGCCGCGGCCGTGAAATTCCAGATCAGCATGTTCGAACGATATGGTTCCAAAGGTTTCGCTGCCTTGGAACGTGTGCTTTTCGCGGCTCGGCAGCTGGGCATCATCACCATCGTCGATTGCCTTCGAGGAGGGCTCTCGACCACGGTTTCGGCCATTTCCGATGCCTATTTCAAACCTGGTGCACCCCTGCTCGCCGATGCGATTACGCTGCTGCCATACTACGGTGCGCGTTCGCTCAGCGGGCTGATCGACGAGGCGTTGAATTACGGCCGTGGGGTATTCGTCGCATCGCTGACATCGAATCCCGAAGGGGCGAGCCTGCAGTCGGCCATTCGGCAGCAGGGCACTTACAAAGGCAAGACCGTGGCCTACGGTATTGCCTCGACGGCGCAGAAATTCAATGCGGATGCCGAGGGCATGGGTTCGGTCGGCTTGATCATCGGCGCGACGATTGGTGATTGGATCAAGAAAAGCGGCGTCGAGCCCGCGGCCTTCACCGGCCCGATTCTTTCCCCAGGATATGGCTGGCAGGGTGCCGAAGCCAAGGATATCCAGATGGTGTTCTCCGGGACCCACGGCAATGTGCTGGTCACCGTATCCCGGTCGATAGCGATGAAAGGGCCCGATATCAAAGCCCTGGCGCAAGCCACCGACGACATATCGCAGGACATCAGGAAGGCGCTGACCCAAGTCAACGGCAACGCCGACGAAGCCGGCAACGACGACTCCAAGCAATAGTCTTCCCTTGTATGCAAACGCCCGGTGTGTATGACCGTGCGGTGTGCAAGAATTTTTCTGTTGGAACCGATATATGACGACGTGAAACGCCGATGAAGAGGAGCAGGCAGTGAGCCAGATGAACGAGAGTGCGTCAGGAAAACATCGTCTGGTGGTGCTCACGGGCCCTACCGCCGTCGGTAAAGGGACCGTTGAAGCACAGTTGCGTGCCGCTCACCCCGAAGTGTGGGTGTCCGTTTCTGCGACCACCAGGGCACCGCGCCCTGGAGAGCTGCATGGCGTGACCTACTGGTTCGTCGACGAGCAGGAGTTCGCGGCCATGGAGAAGCGCGGCGAGTTTCTGGAAACAGCTCTTGTGCACAATATGGCCCATTACGGAACTCCTCTGAAGCCAGTGCTCGAACATATGAACGCGGGCATTCCCACCATTCTGGAGATTGATCTTCAGGGTGCGCGACGTGTCAAGGAGCGTGCCGCCGAGCTCGGGCTCGACGTGGTCTATGTGTTCCTCGCACCACCGAGTTTCGAGGATCTGATTGCCAGATTGGCCTCGCGCGGCACCGAAAACGAGGAGCAGCGCCAAAAGAGGCTTGAGACCGCCAAGGTGGAATTGGCGAGCGAAGGTGAGTATGACGTGGTGATCACGAACGATACCGTCGAGCATGCCGCGGAGGAACTGTGGAACGTCATCAGCCGCGAATACGCCTGATGCTGTGATGCTGTCACGACGGAAAGTACAAACAAGATAAGTGCAATAAAAGGACAGCAAATCGCCGAAAATTCGGCTGAAAAGCTGTCCTTTTATTGCACTTATCTCATATCGGCAAGCGTTACGCGAGTCCGGAGAGACTTTCGATGAGTTCTGGGTCGCGGGTTGCTCCCTTGTCCGCAGAACGCGCGAAGGCCGCATACGCCTTCAATGCGAGCGAGACCTTGCGATCGCGATGCGCCACGTAGCCGTCACCTGCCTCGAGATCGGCACGACGCTGGGCGAGCTCCTCATCGCTGAGCTCCACGTTGATTGCGCGGTTCGGGATGTCGATGTTGATGATGTCGCCGTTCCTGACCAGGGCGATCGGCCCCTTGCTGGCCGCTTCGGGTGCCACGTGCCCGATGGACAGACCGGAGGAACCTCCCGAATAGCGTCCGTCGGTTATCAGGGCCACATCCTTGCCGATGCCTTTGCCTTTGACGAATGAGGTCGGGTACAGCATCTCCTGCATGCCCGGGCCGCCCTTCGGACCCTCGTAGCGGATGATGAGCGCCTGTCCGGGTTGCAGGGTGTTGTCGAGAATGACCTTGACGGCTTCCTCCTGCGATTCCACCACGAGTGCCGGCCCGCGGAACTCCCATATCTCCTTGGGCACGCCGGCGGTTTTCACCACGCACCCGTCAGGGGCGAGATTGCCGCGGAGAATCGCCAGGCCACCTTCCGTGACTGCAGGATGTTCGAGGTCGTGAATGGCACCGTGTTCACGGTCAGTATCCAGCGTGTCGAACTCCACCGACTGGTTCCACGGTTCGGGGGAGATGATATGCCCCGGAGCGGCGTGATACAGTTTCTTGGCTTCGTCCAGACAGGTGGGGCGCATGATGTCCCAGTCGTCGAGTTTGGCTTCAAGACTCGGATAATCTACGGAATGGGTGTCGCGGTGCAGCACGCCGCCGCGGTCGAGTTCGCCGAGGATGCCGCAGATGCCTCCGGCGCGATGCACGTCGGAAATCTCCCACTCTCCTGAAGGCGAGGCCTTGCAGATGCAGGGCACGGTGTGGGAGATGCGTTCGATGTCGTTCAGAGTGAAGTCCACGTCCGCTGATTGCGCCGCTGCGAGGATGTGCAGCACGGTGTTCGTGGAACCTCCCATGGCCACATCCATGGTCATGGCGTTCTCGAAGGCGTGCTTCGTGGCGATGGCGCGGGGGAGCACCGAGGCGTCGTCCTGGTGATAATAGCGATCGGCAAGGTCGACGATCACTCGACCGGCCTTTTCGAACAGTGCGCGACGTGCCGTATGCGAGGCCAGTGTGGTGCCGTTTCCGGGCAGTGCCAGGCCCATCGCCTCGGCGAGGCAGTTCATCGAATTCGCGGTGAACATTCCGGCGCATGAACCACAGGTCGGGCAGACGCTCTTCTCCAGAGCGAGCACATCGTTGTCGTCCATCGAATCGTCGGCGGAGGCATACATCACGTCGATGAGGTCGGTGTTCTCCTTCACAGTGCCGTCGGGCATCACGGTGGTGCCGGATTCCATCGGTCCGCCTGAGACGAAGATGGTCGGGATGTTCAGACGAAGGGCTGCAAGCAGCATGCCGGGGGTGATTTTGTCGCAGTTGGAGATGCAGATGAGGGCATCGGCGCAGTGCGCGTTGGTCGAGTACTCCACGGCGTCGGCGATGATGTCGCGGCTGGGAAGGGAGTACAGCATGCCCGTGTGACCCATGGCGATACCATCATCCACGGCTATCGTATTGAACTCTCGGGGTATGCCGCCCGCTTCCTTGACTGCCTGGGAGACCAGTCGGCCGACCTTGTTCAGATGAACATGGCCCGGGACGAATTCCGAGAAGGAGTTGGCGATGGCCACAATGGGCTTGCCGAAGTCCTTCTCGTCCACGCCTGCGGCCCTGTAAAGGGCACGGGCTCCTGCGAACATTCGTCCATTCATTATTTTGGCTGATCTCATTTGCATATCTTCATTCAAGTGGGGATTGGCGACACTATCCTGCTGAGGGCCGAATACTGGAATAAAAGGCTGAAAATAGGCCGTGCGTATATTCTCAAAATCTTAGCTGCGCGGTATAATCACGGGGATTGAACGAACAGCATACATTGTATTGGAGAATATATGGCATTCGGTACCGAGCCAACACCACAGGGATTTGTGGATCCGTCTATCGACGATCTTATGGGACATGCTGATTCCAAGTATGCACTCGCCATTTTCGCTGCCAAGCGTGCTCGCCAGATCAACTCTTACTTCACCCAGCTCAACGAAGGTCTGCTGCAGAACGTCGGACCGCTGGTGGAGTACCAGAATCAGGAGAAGCCGCTGTCCATCGCTTTCAGGGAAATCAACGAAGGTCTTCTTGAGGAGACCCTTGGTGAGGATGATCTGAGCGAAGGCAACTGAATCCTCGTTCGCATGGTGACGGAAGCGCCACGGCTGCTGCCGTGCATTCAGGTCGAATGCGCGGCCCGGGTCTGATATGGTCCAAGCGTCCGGCGCGACTGTCCTACCTGCGACGAACACTAGTAGTGATGAATTATCAATGATTCGCAATCCGGCCAAGGAGCCGAACGAGGTACTCACCGCTTTGCGGATACGGCGCACATGGTGCGCCGAAATCATATTGGGGGGTAAACAGGGACATGCCAGAAAGACGTCTCATTTCAGCGGAATCCGTAACGGAAGGCCATCCTGACAAGGTCTGCGACCAGATATCGGATGCGATTCTGGATGACATGCTTGCCCAGGACCCACACTCCCACGTCGCGGTGGAGACATCCGCGACCACCGGTCAGTTCTTCGTCTTCGGCGAGGTCAGCTCGCAAGGCTACACCGACATCCAGCACAAGGTGCGTTCCGTACTGCGCAATATCGGCTATACCAGTTCAGAAATAGGCCTGGACGCGGACTCGTGCGGCGTACTGGTCGCCTTGGGCGAGCAGAGTGCCGAGATTCGCCAGGGCGTTGACCGTCTCTCCCAGGAGCAGGAATCGGCGGCCACCCGCGAGGAGCGCTACGAGTCGCAGGGTGCGGGCGACCAAGGCGTGATGTTCGGTTACGCGTGCGACGAGACCGACGTGCTGATGCCTCTGCCGATCTACCTTGCACACCAGCTGGCATATCGGCTGGCTCAGGTACGCAAAGAGGGCATCGTCAGTCATCTTCGTCCCGACGGCAAAACACAGGTGACCATCGAATACGACGAGGACAACCGCCCTCTGAAGGTCAATACCGTGTTGATCTCCACGCAGCACGACCCTGATGTCGACCGTGAATGGTTGTCCGGGGAACTCCAGCAGAACGTCATCGAGCCTGTGCTCGATGAGGTCTGCGGCGACAAGGTCGAACATGAGAACTACCGTCTGCTGGTCAATCCGACGGGTTCCTTCATCCTCGGAGGTCCGGCCGCGGATGCCGGTCTGACGGGCAGAAAGATCATCGTCGACACGTACGGTGGCGCCGCGCATCACGGTGGCGGCGCATTCTCCGGAAAGGACCCGAGCAAGGTGGATCGTTCCGCCGCCTATGCAGCTCGCTGGGTCGCGAAGAACATCGTGGCCGCCGGTCTGGCGCGTCGCGTCGAGGTGCAGATCGCCTATGCCATCGGCGTAGCGGACCCGGTCAGCATCAACGTCGAAACGTACGGTACCGAACAGGGCGTGAGCTTCGAGCAGATACAGCAGGCCGTGCGCAAGGTTTTCGATCTGCGACCTGCCGCGATTATCGACGAGCTGGACCTGCTACGGCCCATCTATTCCAAGACCGCAGCCTATGGTCATTTCGGTCGCACGGATCCCGACTTCACCTGGGAACAGACTGATAAGGTTGAGGAGTTGAAGGCCGCAGTAGCCGCATAAGGCGGAGTTTGCCGTGGTGGACGCTTCGCCCGCCCGAAGATGACGGTCGCGTGATTTCGGACACCGTGTCCTTACAGGGCACGGTGTCCTGTTGCTTTTGCAAGGCATGACTGCTCAACAGCTATCGAGATGAGGAATGATGGACGAATCACAGGCGCAGCAGCCCGCGCTCGATGGTTTGGCGCCTCCGAAACGGCGTAGACGCGGCCCCGCGCGACGTGTTCCGGCGGAGGATCATCCTGTGGCGCAGGTAATTCTGGATGTGCAGGCAACGCATCTCGGTCGGACCTTCGACTATCTGGTGCAACAGCGTGATGAGCATACTGCCGTGCCCGGAGTCCTGGTCAGGGTCCGTTTCGGCGGCAGACTGGTCAACGGCATCGTTTGGAAGCGCATCTCGTCAAGTCAGACACTCGCCTCGTCGCTGAAGTTCATCGAGCGTGTGCTTTCCCCGGAAGTCCTGGTTCCGGAACAGTTGCGTGAGGACATCGGCGATATCGCCGATGCCTATGGCGGCACCAGGGCGAATATTCTCAGACTTGCGGTCCCTCCTCGTGTCGCGAGAATCGATGATGAGCAGAGATTCGCCGCCGGACCGGGCTTCGGCAAGACTCGATACGGTCTCGGCGAAGGTACCCTGGCATGGCATAAAGCTCAGTCGGAACGCTTCGCCGCATCCTACGAATCTGCGCAAGCGTTGAAGCAGGGCATTGGCGGCAGAACCTTCCAGGCCTTTGTCCTTGATACCTTGCCCGGGCCGCTGCGATGGGCAATGGACGCAGCCTGGATGATGATCGAAGCGCTGACGGTCGGCAAGTCGGTGGTTCTGGTACTTCCCGATTCACGTTCACTAGACGAGATGGATGCGATGCTCGCTTCCATTGGGATGCGACCATTCTCGCCGGGCAAAGTCGAACACGGCGGCTGGACGGGTGATTATGTCAGACTGGGCAGCTCGATGCCTCCCGCCGAACGATACCGCTCCTACCGGGCTTTGGCGAGCGGTCAGCTGAGATGCGTGATCGGCACCCGCGCCGCGATGTATGCGCCGATCGAGGGTCCTGCGTTGTTCGCCATCGTGGATGACGGTGTATACCAGAACGCCGATGGACATATGCCGTATGCGAATGCCAGGGGTGTGCAGAGGCTGAGAGCAAGGAATCACCACGGTGTGTTTGCCGTGATTTCCTTTGCTCGCAGTGCCACCAGTCAATGGGAATGCGAGGTTTCCCGGAGCGAGGCTTCGGGCGTGACAGGGCCCAGCACAGCGCTGAACGGACTTCCCAGCGTGATCAAGAACGACATGCCATGGATTCGATGGTTGAACAGAGAAGAGCTCTCGCGCCTCGCTGATCCGACGATGGGCGCACGAGTGCCCCATACTGCGGTGAGCGTGCTGACCAAGGCACTTCAGGAAGGGCCTGTGCTGCTGTCCGTGCCGCATGACGGCGTGCATCAGGTGCTGAGCTGTGCGAACTGTCACCGGAGGGCGCAATGCCGACGCTGCACCGGTCCGCTCCGGGCCAAGTCCTCGGGAGCTCCCCAATGCATGTGGTGCGGGGCAATTGCCGTGGATTGGCATTGTCAGCACTGTTCGTCGCAGCGTCTGCAGATGATTCGCGTGGGAGCGGCGGGAACGGCGATGGAGCTCCGTCAGCTGTTCCGTCATGTGCCTCAGGTGATTTCAACACCTCAACAGCCGCGAGGGATCGTAGAAAGCGTTGTCGACAGGTCTCAGATCGTTATCGCCACGCCCGGGGCGGAGCCTCATGTCCTCGCACAGGACGGCGAGGCGCTTCATGCCGGTTACAGCGCCGTCGCGATATTGGATGCCTGGACCGGCCTGTATGCGCCCGGAATTGATGCCCGTATAGACACTCTTGATACATGGATGAGAATAGTGGCGCAGTGCAGACCCCGTTCCAAGGGAGGTCAGGCCCTGTTGATCGGCGAGGCGGACCCGATAGCAGCTCAGTCTCTGATGACCTGGAGCCCCACGGTGTTGGCTTCACGAGAGCTCGCAGACCGTAGGGAGACCGGCATGCCTCCTGTCGTTGCGACGGCATGCATCTGGGGTGGAAGGGATGCCGTCATGCAGACGCTCGGTGAGATAGGCGTCGTCGGAGGCGATTTCACAGTCGTGGGCGAGGGCGACGACGCCTTGCCCGGTTTCCTCGGCCCCGTTCCCATACCTCAGCCGAAATCCATCGCCGCACGTCAATTCGAAGGCACCGACGACAGGGTCAGAGTGCTGGTACGTGTCTCTCCCGACAGACGTGACGATCTTGCCGGACGGCTGCGCACCGCCGTGGGGAGGCATATGGCATCGCGTGACAGGCAGGAGCTGAGATTTCAGATGGACCCCAAGAACCTGCTCTGATTGAGGGCCAGCCGGGCGCGTCGCGTTGTGCTGTGTGCCGAAGGCGGGGTGCCAAAGACAGGGTCGGATGGCATCATGGTGGGATGAGGTGATATGTCGGCCGCATCGACGGTAGATCCGTCCGCATGCGGCGGCACCAGAAGACCATGTGTTGGCAATGATGTGCCGGAAACGGGGTCTCGGCAACGAAGAGTTGACGATGACACGTCAATGGTCGCCACGATAGGAGGAACGATATGAAGGGTTGGCCGAATGAACCCGATATGGACAATGATGTCATCATCGCTGAGGACCGCGCAGCCGAGGCGCTGGGCAATCCCGTCAGCGATGTGATATTCGACTTCGGTAATGTGCTGGTCTTTTGGGACCCGGCCGCCGCGATGATGGGACGATATTCTGAGCGAAGCATCGACAGTCTGCTCGACAATGAGATTTCCGGATTCTACGATGCCAACGACCGCATGGATGCGGGTGCGAGTTGCGCGGATACCATCGCATGGCTTCGTCAGACCAAGGGTGACGAGTGGGCGGATATGTTCGCCTATTACTGCGAGAACTTCGTGGATTCCCTGACCGGCGTGGTGCCGGGGGCGCGGAAGCTCATCGAGGACCTCAAGGCAGTGGGCATCCATGTGTGGGGTCTGTCCAACTGGTCCGCCGAATTGTTCCCCATCGCTTGGGAACGTTACGAGATTCTGCATTCCCTGGAAGGCAAAGTGGTATCGGGCGAGATTGACATCCGCAAGCCTTCGGTCGAAATCTACGAGTATCTGCTGCAACGCTTCGGCATCGAGGCGCGCAAAGCGGTGTTCATCGACGACAAGGCCATGAACATCGTAGGAGCCAACGCTGCGGGCATCCGGGGCATACGCTTCACGGACCCCTACAAGCTGCGCGCATTGCTCATCGAATCAGGCATAGATATTCCAGCTGTACGCTAATGCAGGAGAGTCGGGGCTCACGCTTCGGCAACGAGGTACGGGAACGACGATTGCATCGCCGCGAATGTTCAGGGGGTTGAACGCAGAAGAATGAAAGTATTATTCGCAGGAACGCCGGATGTCGCAGTGCCCTCACTGCGCGCATTGTCGGAGGACAAGGAACGTTTCGAGGTCGTGGCCGTACTGACTCGGCCCGACGCTCCACGCGGCCGTGGTCGCCATCTGTCCCCGAGCCCGGTAAAGAGCGCCGCCTTGGAGCTCGGCATTCCGGTCATTGAAGCAAACCCTCGGGAGGACGGCTTTGTCGAAAGGCTCAAGGCGACTGGAGCCGAGGCTGCTGCCGTGGTGGCCTACGGCAACATACTCCGGCAGAATGTTCTCGACGCATTGCCGCACGGCTGGTACAACCTGCACTTCTCCCTGCTGCCTCAATGGCGGGGAGCGGCACCGGTGCAGCGAGCGATATGGTCGGGGGAGACCCTCAGCGGGGCGACGGTGTTTCGCATCACCGCAGGAATGGACACGGGTCCCATCATCGCTCAGTCCACCACGGAGATAGGTCCCCATGAAACCTCCGGCGAGCTGCTCGACCGACTCGCCGTTGACGGTGCCAAGCTGCTCGCCATGGCCTTGCAGACCGTGCAGAATGGGACGGCCATAGCTGTCGAGCAACCTCAGGGGGCTTACGAGAAGGCCGAGAAGATTACCTCGTCGGATGCCCATATTATTTTCGACGCGCCCGCTTTCGCGGTGGACCGTCAGATACGTGCCTGCACCCCCGAACCGGGAGCATGGTGCACCTTGTCATTGACGGGTGAGGAGAGGAGTGATGCGCAGACGATGCTTCACGTCCTGCAGGGGCGGATCGCCGACCCCGCCGACCCTCAACTGCCTCACGGGTTGCTTCCAGGTCGGCTCGCGCACTCCAAAAAACATGTTTGGGTGGGGACTCTCACCGAGCCCTATGAATTGCTTTCGGTGAAGCCTCAGGGGAAACGCGGCATGGCTGCCTCGGACTGGATGCGTGGCGCCCATCTTGAGACGGGTGCCCGCTGCCTCTGATACCGAGGCCTAGCTCTGGGCGTGACCGTCGATGATATCGATGACCTGCATCAGGTCACGCTGCTGTATGGCGTAATGAGCCGCCTGCTGTACCACGGGTTTGGCGCAGAAGGCTATGCCGACTCCGGCTGCGCGAATCATGGGAATATCGTTGGCCCCGTCTCCGATGGCCACCGTCTGCGCCATCGGCACGCCATCTTCGGCCGCCCAGCGGCGCAATGCCTCGAGTTTGGTGTCTTTCGTCACCACGGGGCCGACGGTCAGCCCGGTCAGCACACCATTCGCAATGCCCAGGTGGTTGGCCAGACTGTGATCGATGTGCGCGCGCCTGACCAGACCTTCGACCAGTTCGCTGAATCCTCCGGAGACCACACCGACCGTCCATCCGCGTTCGTGCGCGGTGTCGATCATCTCCAGAGCTCCCTTGGTGAAATGCAGCCTGTCGAAAACGCTTTCAAGCGTGCCAACTGGCATGCCCTTGAGCAAGGCCACGCGTTCCGACAGGGCGGCTTTGAAATCGATGTCGCCGAGCATGGCACGGCGGGTGATGTCGGCTATGCAGGCACCTGAACCGGCGGCCTCTCCCAGCAGATCGATGACCTCCTCATCTATGAGCGTGGAATCGACATCCATCACCAGAAGACGTTTGGACTCGTGCGAAGCTTGCAAATTTTCATCGGTCATGCTTCTGATTGTCTGAAATTGCTGGGACAATGGCCACCATGAATCCAGACGCACTAGTCCTGGCCGCGCCTGTCTGCACAACGGGCGAATCCGGCATCATCGGTGCAATGACCAATTGGTTGGTCGAACTCATGGAACACGCGGGCGGTATCGGAGTGGGCATCGCCATTGCCCTCGAATCCGTATTTCCTCCGATACCGAGTGAGATTATCCTGCCTCTGGCAGGTTTCACGGCAGCCAGGGGCAGGCTGTCGATTGCCGAAGCCATCATATGGGCGACCATCGGCTCCGTTGTGGGAGCTTGGATACTGTACGGCGTGTCCCGTCTCATCGGACTCGAGAGAATCAACAGAATAGCCGACAGGATACCCGGTACAAGCCGCAAGGATGTGGAGAAGGCCGACCGCTGGTTCGTCAGATACGGCACATGGTCGGTGCTGTTCGGACGTATCATTCCGATTGTCAGGTCCCTGATATCCATTCCGGCAGGTCTGAACAAGATGAATTTCCTGCGGTTCACGGGCTGGACCTTTCTCGGTTCCGCACTGTGGAACAGCCTGCTGATCGGCTTGGGATATGCGCTTGGCGGGCAGTGGTGTTCAATTCTGAGCGTGCTGAGCATTTTCGAGAACGTGGTCATCGTCGTTATCGCCCTTGGAATACTTCTGCTGATTGCGCGCTGGTTGCGTAATCTTGTTCAGGAGAGACGGCATCAGGGAGCATCGCGCGATACTGGCGAAGCATTCACGAAGGTGCGGGACGAGGCGTCGCGCACGGAGGATGCCCATCAGGACGGGTCACGTCCGGATATCGATGGGCCGGACAATCGGCATGAGCTTGGAGGCGGTTCAGGTGGAGCACGGCAAGGCGGCGACTGAAAGTCGGGATGACCTCGACCTGCGTGATTCGCAGCGGCAGGCGCAGGAGCTGCATGAGTTGCAGGAGTTGCTGGACAGCAGCCGTGAGAAGAATCATGCCCTGGCCAAGGCGCTGACCAGAGCCGGACACGAGTTGGGCAAGGCCAAATCCCAACTGATGCAGCAGACCCAGCCGCCGATGAGCTTTGCGGTGCTGCTGGGCATCGACGGCGTGCGCACCGACGACCAGGGTGTGAACCATGCCAATGCGGAGGTCATCTCAGGTTCGCGCAGGATGATTGTGCCGGTGTCGTCCATGGTCGACGCCGCTCGCTTGCATAGTGGCCAGGTGGTACTGCTCAACGAGAGTCTCGTTCTGGTGCAGATTAGGGACGCGCCCATTGCCGGCGTGGTCCGGAACGTGCAGGAACGAATCGACGAGCGGCGGCTCATGGTCTCCGACTCTTCGGGAGCCTCTACCGTGGTGACCTGTGCCGACGGCGTGCTGACCGATTCCCTGAAGGTTTCGGACCGGGTGATACTTGATGATTCCTTGCACATAGCATTGGGGCTGCTGCCTGCCGAGGACGATGACGATCTGGTCCTCGAAGAGACGCCCGATGTGACCTTCGCGGATATTGGCGGGCTTGACGAACAGATCGAACGGATTCGGGACGCCGTGCAATTGCCCTTCCAGCATCGCGCCCTGTTCGAACGCTACAGTCTGAGACCGCCAAAAGGCATTCTTCTGTACGGCCCTCCGGGAAACGGCAAGACGATGATTGCGAAGGCCGTGGCCAATAGCCTGGCCGAGGGCAGCGGGGTGGGGAGCGGTGTGTTCCTTTCGGTAAAGGGCCCCGAACTGCTGAACAAGTTCGTCGGGGAGTCTGAGCGTCTTATCAGAGGCATATTCAAACGCGCTCGTGAGCGAGCCTCAATCGGTGTGCCGGTTATCGTATTCATCGACGAAATGGATTCCCTGCTTCGTACACGCGGCACCGGGGTGTCGTCGGATGTGGAGACCACCATCGTGCCGCAGTTCCTCGCCGAGCTGGATGGCGTCGAATCCTTGGACAATGTGATGGTTATCGGCGCTTCGAACCGCGTCGATATGATTGACCCCGCCGTACTGCGTCCGGGCAGGCTCGATGTGAAGATACGCGTGGACAGGCCGAACGGCGAGCAGGCCGAGGGGATTCTGAGGCACTATCTTACCGACGATCTTCCGATAGGCGGCGGCGAGCAGGCCGACACCCTCGTAACCAAGGTGGTCGAAAGCATCTATACCAGGCAGGAAATGCGCCATATCTGCGATGTATGCGACGATCAGGGGCAATGGACGTCGATGTATTTCGGCGACCTGGTTTCCGGCGCCATGCTGAAGAATATCGTGGACAGGGCCAAAACCAAGGCGGTGAAGGCCTCCATCGAATGTGGTGCCGACATCGCGCTCGATGAGAGCATGTTCGCCCAGGCCATCGACGACGAATTCCTGGAAACGGCGGATTCGGTGTGCGACGCGGACCCTTCACAGTGGTCGCGTGTCACCGGACTCGGGGAAGGCCGTGTGCTGCGGATTGTTCCCGTGGCGGGCAACTCGCGTCGGGCCCCAGTGAACCGGATAACGGACCGTGAAGCCGTCGAAGGCCAGATGGGAGAGGCTGCTGTGCCGCTATCTCAGGAATCGAGGGAAGAGACGATATGAGCGTCAGACGGGTGATGGGAACGGAGACCGAATACGCCGTCTCCCGAGAAGACTCGCCCATCGACAATCCCGTTCAGCTCTCCTTCGACGTGGTCCAGGGTGCCAGCACCGACATCAGCAGCCATATCCGTTGGGATTACAGACAGGAGGACCCGATCAACGATGCGAGGGGCACTCGTTTGGAGCGTGCGTCGGCACGCCCGGACATGCTGACGGACACGCCCTCCTGGCATATCACCAATGTCATCGCCCCCAACGGCGGACGGATATATGTGGACCACGCTCATCCCGAATACTCGGCGCCGGAGTCCACCGACCCCTTCGAAGCAGTGAAATACGACGCCGCCGGGGATCTGCTGATGCATGATGCAGCCGAAAGGTCATCGCGACTCATCGGCAAACACATCCTGCTGCACCGCAATAACGTCGACGGCAAAGGAGCGAGCTGGGGCACGCATGAAAGCTACCGAAGTCTCAGAGCCGTTCCCTTCGCCGTCATCAGCCAGATGATGACTGCGCATTTCGTCACCAGACAGCTGTATACGGGTTCCGGCAGAGTCGGCATCGGCGAGCGAGGGGAGTCTGCAGGCTATCAGCTCAGTCAACGGGCCGACTACATACACACCCGGATAGGACTGCAGACGACCTTCGACAGGCCCATCGTGAACACGCGCGACGAGTCGCATGACACCGAAGCGTATAGGCGCCTGCATGTGATCGTAGGAGATGCCAACCGTATGCAGGTACCTCAGTTACTGAAGCTGGGAACTACGAGCATGCTGCTCTGGCTGACCGAACATGCCCGGGAATCCGGTGTACATCTTGATGGGCTGCTCGAGGAACTGACCTTGGCCGATCCGGTCAAGGCCCTGCACCAGGTCTCTCACGACCTCACACTCGGGGTTCGGCTGAGCATGGAATCCGGAGAGGAACTCACCGCTCTGCAGATACAGACACGGCTGTTCAGGGCAGTGGCCGAGGCGGGTTCCACAGTGCACGGCTGCGACGAGCAGGGGCAGGTCATATGGCCTGACGAAGCCACAACACGAATCATGGCCATGTGGGAACGCGCCATCGAGGATTTGCGCAAGCTGGCCGAATCCGACGACGAAACACGTCTGGAGATGAGCGACCAGTCCTCGCGCTTCGAGTGGCTGTTCAAATGGCAGATCGTGGAGGGTCTTCGCAGACGATATCATCCAGAAAGCGGTATGTCGGATGCCGCGTCCTGGGCCGATCCGCGCCTTCGTGCCGTGGACCTGTCCTGGGCCCGTCTGGATGGGCGTTCGATTTTCGATAGAATCAGGACCCGTGTCGACGCACCTATCGGGGATGCGACGATACATGACGCGTGCCGCACCCCGCCGAACGATACCCGCGCATGGTTGCGTGCAGAGCTGCTTGAGCGCTTTCCCCAGGAGATCGTGGCCATGTCATGGAGCAGCATCACGGTTCGTGACATGGCGCAACACGCTTCGGATACCGGTGGAGGTGTGCCGGATATCGCTGTTCTTCAGGATTCGAGCGCCGGTCTGCAGCGTGACGCCCGGCAGCGGCATAACGCCTTGTGGAGTCTGGACATGCCCGATGCCATGAGCTTCAACCGGAAGCAGATCGCAGACGCGCTTGACGGTGTGCAACATGCGAAGGACGCCCTTGAGCTGTGCGAAGCCCGTGTCCACGCGGGCGGACAGCGGCACATCATACGTAGTGTGTAGTATTTCAGAGGATAATGGATACGAGGGGGAGTGAACATGGAATTACGTGAACTGACCACCAGAGTCGCGCAAGTAGCGATTCAGGCGGGTTCACATGCCTTGCAGGACCAGGTGAATCCGCATGATCTCAGGGCCTTGCACCCCCAACAGGAGCGGCAGTACACCTCTGAGGTGGATGACCGTCTGCTGCGGTACTGCCGTGAGAGAATAGCCCAGATAGAGCCTTTCGACGGGTTCTGGGAGGACGAGGGCAGCGATCGGGAGATCGGCAAACGATATTGGTGCGTAGGGCATATCGATGGAGTCATCAACTACGTGAGAAATATGGCCGAATGGTCGATTACCATCTCGCTCTTTGAAATCGGCGAGGATGGCGAGGCCGAACCGGTTCTCGGCATCGTGCATGCCCCGGCTCTGGGGGCGACCTATCTGGCGGCGAAGGGCCAGGGGGCCATACGCATACGGCGAACTCCCAACGGTGAGAAACGCGAAAAGGTCATGCCTTCCACCACGACCTCCCTGAACGGCTCGGTCGTGAGTTTCGGCATGTCGTATTTCCCTAAGGAGTCCAAGCGGGCACTGCGTACCGCCGGTTCCCTCGCGGGCAAACCCGCTGACATCAAACGTATCGGTCCGACGTCCTTGGACCTTTGCAAGGTCGCTGACGGCACGTATGACGCCTATTTCGAGCCGACCCTGCACTCCTGGGACATTCCGGCCGTTTCGGCGGCCATGGTTGTCGTCTGCGAGGCCCAGGGGCAGATCGAGCAGTGGAACGGGGACAGATTGCATTGGGACCGCAACAACGATGTGGTCGCTTCCAATGGATTGATTATCGAGGATCTACGACAGTACTTGCTGTAGAAGTACGGGGATGAGGCAACATGCCACAGGAACAGGTGCAGCGCAACGCACAGCAGCAGCCGGAGCAGAACGATGAGACGGTTCTGACGACCCGAGACCAGTCGCAGGTACAGGACCTCGATGCCGTGCTTGACGACATCGAGTCCACCCTGGAGGGCAACGCCGAGGAGTATGTCAACAGCTTCGTGCAGAAGGGTGGGCAGTGATGCCGCAATTGCGCGGATCCGATCATCAATCGCGGTCCGACGAATTCGTCGGCGGCATTCGCGGCCCTGAATTCTCAAGAATCTTCGGTATCGAAACCGAATACGGAGTAAGCGTTACGGAAAACACCCGACCGGTCGAGACCGGTCAGGTGGCGATGATGATGTTCCAACCGGTGGTCACTCGATCGCGCTCGACGAATACCTATCTCGGCAATGGTGCGAGATTGTATCTGGATGTCGGCTCCCATCCGGAATACGCCACTGCGGAAACGCTCACACCGCTGGCGGCGCTCGCGCAGGATCTTGCGGGTGAACATATCATGCGCCGTCTCGCGCTGGACGCGCAACGGCAGCTGCGGGAGCACTACGGCGAGGCCGCGAAGATTCACGTTTTCAAGAACAACACCGATTCGTCGGGTCATTCCTTCGGCTGTCATGAAAACTATCTGTTACGACGCTTTGTTTCCCTGAGAACGATAGAACGCGAACTGATTCCATTCCTGGTGACCAGGCAACTGTTCAGCGGGGCAGGAATGCTGGGGCCGGAGGGTTTCGAGATGTCGCAGCGGGCGCGATTCCTCGACGATGCCGTCTCCAGCGCCACCACACGCGCACGGCCTATGGTCAACACACGCGACGAGCCTCATGCGAATCCGGACCAGTACCGCAGACTTCATGTGATCGTGGGGGACTCCAACCGGTCGCAGACAGCCACGTGGATGAAGCTGGCGACAACGCATCTGGTGCTTTCCGCCATCGAGGAGAGCGTGGCGCAGGATGAGGCGTCACCTTTCGAATCATGCGTCCTGCAGGACCCGGGTCTCGCTATCAGCCAGGTCAGCAAGGACATCAGTGGCAAGGCGACCATACGGTTATCCGAAGAGACGACTCGGGGCGGCGGCACGACATGTGCGCTGGACGTTCAACGTTGCTATCTGCAAGTGGCGCAATCCTTTGTGTCGCGCCATGCAGACACCATCGACGACATCCTTCCGGACGCCGCGCAGGTCCTGGAACTCTGGGAGAACGCCCTGGACGCAATCGATTCCCACCGTTGGCGGGATCTGGCGTCCTGGGTGGATTGGGCGGCCAAACTGGCTTTGTTCCGGCGTATCGAGAGCAGATACTCGGCTGATGAGGATTATGCACGACGCCGCTCGCAGCAGATTGATTTCGAATATCATGACATCGTCAACGGCGTCACCTATCCGTCATTGCTGCATCATGGGGCCATGAGGACATTGCTCGACGAGGATGCCGTCAGAAAGGCGGTAGATACGCCACCTGCCGATACTCGTGCCGCGTTGCGAGGCGCCTTCGTTGACAAGGCCTTGCGCAGTGACTCCCTATGGGCATGCGACTGGACCCACATTTCGCTGTCCTCGTCCAACAGAGTCGAGGCGGAGTTGATCGACCCCTTCGATGCACGTCCCACTGCCGAGTATCTCGCGGTGATGAAGGCGTTGGACAGGCCAGGGGTGGGGCTTTCCTACAACGCATAACAAAGAACCCCGATTCACGCCTGTGTAATCGGGGTCCGCGTTTGCTCGATGAGGAGCGAAGTGCACTACTTGACGACAGCCTTCTTCAGCAGCGAGCCAGCGGTGATACGTACGCCGTAGCTTGCCGGAATCTTGATGGTCTCGCCGGTACGCGGATTGCGGCCCGTACGTGCGGCACGCTTCACGCGCTCCGCGGAGAACAGACCAGTCAGCTTCAGACCTTCGCCTGAAGTCAGGGACTCAACGAAGACGTCCTGGAAAGCGTTGACTGCAGCTTCTGCCTGAGCCTTGGTCAGGTTTGACTTCTGTGCGATCTTTGAAACGAGATCAGACTTGTTGTATGCCATAAAGCATCCTTCTGTCGGGGGTCCCCTTCCTTGCCGGAAACCCAACGGTCAATCCGATACTAGCGCAGATTGGCTGAAAGCGCTGTATTCATCAGGGTTTTCACGGGTTTTTTGATATCCGGGTTGTTCTGTGCTCGTTGCGGTGAGAAATTGTGAAATGTCTCTTTTCACTACGTGTGTGAGCGCCACCTCGGCATGCCTCGTCACTGTTCCCCTCAATCCGGTAACGGGCATTGTTGCCCTCGTGCTGCTGGGCATAGGCGCTCAGCTTCTCGTGTTCATTGTCCGTCCGGATATTCTTCGCGAACGCGTCCGGCGCGAGACGACACTCATCTGGATTCTACTGCCCGAGTGCCAAGACGCTCGATCATTGGTAGTTGCCTGTCAAGGAGCCTGTGTTCTGCAACGATTATCTGGCATAGCGCGGAGCACTTGTCATGCCGGTACTTATGCCTCTGCAATACCGGTATGGTGGCGGTGGAGGTATTCGCTGACCGCGAGCCGGATGACCTCGCTCGCCGTGGTCCGCTCATCTCGGGCATACTCGTCAAGCTCGTAGTTCAACGCGCGCGGCAGGCGTACCTGACGTCTTGGGCTGCTGCCATCCCCGGTCGCCTGACGGTGTCCGAGTGAGGGGCGGCCCGCCATCCGCAACGTCTGCTCCGCCGCCTGGTCAGCCGCGTCTGTGGTGAGTGCGACACCGGAATCGACCGGCCCGTCGGACTTCGCCCATTCGGTCAGCTCCTTCAAATCCTGCTTCGTGAGCTTGCTCATCGTTCTTCCCCTTCCATAATCCAACTGAACTTGCCCCGTAACTGCATGCAATGGAACACCACCACGTCACGCGGTGGGTCGATATACGTCATCACCTCGATAAGGCGTCCGTCACAAGCAGGGCCTATCCATAACGTGGGGTCCGCCTTCATGACGGTTCGAGAACTGTCGAACTGCTTCTTCACCAGACGCTTGTAGGTCATGGCGTGAATCACGTCATCCTCGGTAAACCCGTGCTTACCGGCGCTCTCCAAGAATACGATGGCCATAGTTAATATTGTACTACAATACTAAGGTCCGAGGAAAATATATGTGCACTCATCCCTGAAGAGAGTCGAGATACTAGACATTGGTTGATGTGAGCCTAAAACACTGCAATGTGTGCGCGAAAGCATGTGAAGTCCGATCATTTTGGCCGTCTTTACATGCCGCCTTGCACAGTTTCGGGGGTGGAGCCGTTTAACTAAGGGGAATCGCACCTGAGCACTGTCACACGAGATTATGCGCGTTCAGCCACTTCATGGCCAACGCTCCCAACGGGATTCTGAGCCAGTAGGTGGCGACTCTGAATAGCAAGGTCGCCGACAACGCCACCGCAGTAGGAACGCCCAGTCCGGAGAAGCCGAAGGTCAGCGCCGCTTCCACCGCACCAAGTCCACCCGGGGTGGGGACGGCCGAGCCCAAGGTATTCGCCAGCATGAAGATGAAGGTCGTTTCCAGAACGTTCGTCGGATACCCGAAGGCCTTCAATGCCGCCCAGAAACTCAGACCGAAGGCCAGACTCTGCACAAGTGCGCCCAAAGCGCTGAACAGGAGTTGTTTGGGTTGGGTGAGCACATCGAGAAGCTGACGCGCATAGCTGGTGACGATTGGCAGCAGCTTGTCGATCAGCAGTTTCCTCACAGGAGTGATAGCCATGGACAGGGAGGCGAGAATCGCCACCACGCCCAGCACGATCACCAAGGTGTTCGTGGGAATCATGCCGGAGAAGGAATTGCGCCCAGTGAACACCCCGATAAGGATCAGCAGCAGGAAGGTGGTCAGGAATTGGACGGCGATTACTGCACTCATGACGGCGGTCGCGACGGTGCTGCGGTATCCGCTTTTGCGTAGGAATTGAAGATTCACGAATGCCGGTCCCACACCCGCCGGCATGGATACCGCGGTGAAGCTTGCCGCAACCTGAGACATGAAGATTCCCAAGTAATTGCGTCTGTCGGCATCCATGAACGCACCCAGGCTGATACCGCTGCCAATCCAAGCGAACACGCCGAACACGAAGCAGAGCACGGCCATCCAGGGCTCGGCGTGGCCGATGGCGTAGATGACCTGTTGCAGATTGAGCTGGGTGAGCACCACCGCGACCGCGACGACGAGCAGCACCAAAGCCAGGAAGGAACGAAGATTGAACCGCGACAGGGTTACGGGTTCCAGCGCTTCGCCCGCCTCCTCGGAGGTCAATGCTCTGAGGTCGTTGCGCAACTCTCCGAGCAGCCGCTTGTCCCACCCGGGAAGGGCCTTTGTGGCGGCGGGAACGGCGACCTTCTGGAGGAAGGGGATCAGGCCTATTAGCAGGTCGTCACCCCAGACATCTCTGGTCACCTCGACCGCACGCTCTTTGCCGACAGTACATGCCAGCATGGTCAGCAGCTGGACTCTGTCGATTGAGGAGTTGGCGCTGGAACTCGCGAAATCACCGTTCTGCCATCCCGCTATGAAGCAGTGACCTTCAGCGTCCTTGGCGATGGAGTCCGGTGTGATGCCGCGATTGGTGAAGCCATGCCCGATGGCCTTGTCGAGATAGCGGCACAATTCACGCAGGTCGTCATCGCTCAGCGATGCCACGTCGGTCGAATGTAGTCCTGAATCGGATTCCAGAACGAATAGAGAGGATTCCCCGCTTTCGGCTACTCCATAAGGTCTGACGGTGGTCAGCCCCAGATTGCGCAGGCCCAGAAGCATGGCGAAATGGTGTTGCGTGGTGTCTCTGACCGAACGGTCACGACGCATGGATACACCTGAGAATTTGAGCCATTGCCAGAGTTGAATCAGATATCCCGCAGTGTATTTCTGGGCGTCGAGCACTGAAACCGTGTATCGGGTCCCTGCAACGTCCTCGACCTCGTATAAGCGTGAACCGTCAACAAGGTCATCGCTTAGCGAAGCCTCGTTTCCGAAAGGATTGGGGGAGCTGGGTATATCCACGGCACGCAATGAATGAACCGTGATGCCGATGGATTTCAGTGATTGAACGATGGACGGTCCCCATGCGCCCTTGCTTTGCGTTCCGGCGAGATAGCGTATGCCAAGACCGATTATCCGGCCGATGCAGAAGGACAACAGCACTCCGCTGATGGCATTCGCGGATAGGGCCACCACGATAATCGCCGTGGCATAGAGGATGTTCCAGCCCCATTTCACGCTCGCCCTCAGCCGGCGTGGACCTGCTGCGCTCAGGAAGGCTCCGATACCGGCGTAGATATCCGGCAGCAGGGAAGCTCCGGTGAGTACCACCGAGGGGCTGAGCGCACTGATGATCGTCTGGTTCTCCGTGTGGACGATAATCGTCGAAATCGCCCACACCGCGCCATATCCGCAGAACAAGGCCACCGAAGAGGTGATGGCCTGAAGGAATTCACGGGTGAACAACAGGTGGAAAAGCACTATCAGCACGACGACGATGGTGGTGAATTGCTGCAACAGGGAGGTCGGCAGGTCATACAGCCAATCCAGTGCCTGACTGGCGGTATGAACGTCATACTCGATGCCTTGTGTGACGCCTCGGAGATAGACGGCAATCAGCACGATGAGGATTCCCGCAATCAGCGTACCGACGGTCCTTACCAGATCGCCCAGGTCCCGGACTCGTTGCGGCGGCGTGTCATCGATAAGGGATTGCGATGAAGCATCCACAGGCCCGTCTGGTGAACCGGCCGCTTCTGTGTTCCGCATGCGGTCAGGCGCATCTGTTGGCTCCTTCGAAGCCAAGTCGCTCGTGGGCAGTGCTTCCCGCTCCTTGTCAGCATCGCCGGAAGTCCTCTCATCGGCAGATGCGTCCCCAACCTTGGTATGTGTGTTCATGCGTGTCTCTGTTTCGTTCGGAGCACTCAGCGTCTGGCGTAGTCCACCAGGCCGCCCGCAATTCCCGTGTATCCGGCTGGCGTGAGATTCCTCAGACGTTGCGCGGTGTCGGGATCGTAATTCAGCGAGTCGATGAAGGACTGCACATCCTGTTGGCTGATGTGATGGCCACGCATGAGTTCCTTGACCTGTTCATAGGGATTGTCCATCCCGTCTTTGCCAAGGAGCGCCTCGGCCCTCATGGCGGTCTGGATGGGCTCGCCGAGCACTTCCCAGTTGCCGTTCAGTTCCTTCTCGATGACTGCGGTGTTCGGATGGATGGCCTGCAGGCCTCCGAGAAGGTTGTTCAGTGCGAGCACACCATATCCCAATGCGGAACCGACATTGCGTTGCGTGGTGGAATCGGTGAGGTCCCTCTGCCAGCGTGATTCCACAAGTGTTGCTGCGAGCGTATCGAGCATCGAGCAGGAAATCTCGAGATTCGCCTCGGCGTTCTCGAAACGGATCGGATTGACCTTGTGCGGCATCGTGCTCGAGCCGGTGGCGCCTTTGACGGGCTCCTGTGCGAAGACTCCGCGTGAGATGTACATCCAGACATCCACGGCCAGATTGTGAAGGATGCGATTCACATGGGAGATGGTCGAATAGCACTCCGCCTGCCAGTCGTGTGACTCTATCTGCGTGGTCAGAGGATTCCAGCTCAGCCCCATGCGATGTTCGACGAATTCGCGTGACACGGCAAGCCAGTCGACGTCTGGGCAGGCGGCTAGATGCGCGCCGAAGGTCCCCGTGGCGCCGTTGATTTTGCCGAGGTATTCCTGCTGTGACAGGTGTTTGAGCTGCCTGTTGAGCCTATACACATAGACGGCGAGTTCCTTGCCCAATGTGGTTGGTGTGGCGGGCTGCCCGTGGGTCAGACTCAGCATCGACAGATCACGGTATTGCTCCGCCTTGTCGGTCAGCAGGTCGACGATGCTCTGCACGCCGGGCGTCCATACCAGTTCGACGGCGTTCTTGATGCATCGCGCATAGGAAAGATTGTTGATGTCCTCACTGGTGCAGGCGAAATGCACCAGAGGCTTGAGCCGGGCAAGCTCCGTCTGCTCACCGAGGACCTCGGCGGCCATGTCGAGTCTGCGATCAATGTAATATTCGACCGCCTTCACGTCGTGATGCGTGGTGGCCTCTATCAGGGCGAGCTCTTCAATGCCTTCAGCGCCGAAATCCTCGGGGATGGCACGCAGATACGAGATTTCTTCGGGTGTGAAGGGTTGCACCCCGCCGAGCAGGGAAGCGGCATGCCCGCCTTGGGGAATGACGGTCGTCTCGTCTGCTGAATCGTTGCCGTCCATGCCGTTGGCGAGCAGAATCATCCATTCGACTTCAACGCGCATCCGCTCCCTGTTCAACGCGGGTTCGCTGAGATATTCGACCAGTGGAGCGGTCTGTGAGTGGTATCGCCCATCAAGAGGGCTCAGTGCGATTGCTGGGCTGATATCAGTGATCTTCATGCCACAAAGACTACTCGGAGCCGTAAACGTGAGACATGGGCACTGCAGTCCTCAGGGAGTCAGTTCGCCTTGGAAGTACAGGTTTTCCTCCAATGTGCCATCCAGCAGTTCGCCAAGGTGCAGATTGTGCAGGTGGGTTTCGACCGCGCCGAGTTCGTCGGCGTTCCGCCAAGCCGCACGATGGTAGTTCATACCGTGGGATGATTCCCTCGTCTCGGCGCTGCCGGTGACGGGCGTGGTGCGATGGGATGGTTCCTCGGCCTCCGATGAGGTGCTGCGCCGGACGCTGCCTCTGACCGTTATCCAGTCCTGGCGTTCGGGATTCGCAGAGCCGTCCAACGCCGCGACGAGCTCGTCCTCCATCTCCACACTGGTCACCCAAGTGGATTCCGGGATTGGATGGTTGGCGACAGGTGAGCCCGCAGTGACGATATGCTCGATGCGATACGGGCTGTGTTGTTGCGAGGCGATGGCAGCTGCGACGAGCCCTCCCTGAGAATGCCCCACGAGCACCACGCGTTCCCGGGAATGTATTCCGGCATCGGACATTGCGGCGAGCACGAATCGTGCGCTTGCCGCCTCCATTCGTTGCGAGTCCTCGCTGCTCATGAGCTGCACGTTCTGTGCCCAGCCCAAGGGCGAGCTGCCCTCCTGCTGTGTGCCGGGGATGGTTACCAGCCAACTGCGCTCGCCTGAAGCAAGGCGATAGCGCTGAATGCATATCGTTGAGTGGGGGAGCCCCGAGTTCAGGCCATTGCCGAGTTCGTCCAGATGCTCCAGCGCGGTGTCCACGGAATGGACGGCCGGAGAGCTGAAGCCCTTTGCTTCGATGCGATTGACGACGAGCTGCTTGCCTTGGAAACCCCGTGAAAGTGCGCCTGCCAAGGGCGACAGCCTTGCCGCCGCGTGGTTGTTCTCGACGCTGCTGACGAGTCCCTCGACGGTCGGAAACGCGGGTATGCGCGCGATACGCTGCCCGAGGGCAGCGAATACGCCTTCATGTGCCCAGGCACTGCCGGCGATGGCATATGCCGAATTGAACCGTCCTTCGTGGACTGCGCCATAGGCCAGACTTCCGCCAGTAACCAGCAATCCGCCGATAAGGGCAGCGGCGGGCGACGAGTTGATGACGGCCTGGCTGGCTTGTCCAATGAACATCAGAGCCGAATGCTCGGCATTCGAGTACAGGGACCTGGCATCCCACAGAGCATGGGCTAGGTGTCTGCAGTCGAGGGCGAGTTCATGCGCCGTGACGGCCTGGCTGCTGCAAGCATCGAGCATCGCATCGACGTCCAATGTGGTGTGCCGCACCGCCGTATATGACAAGGTGCTGCAAGCTGCGGTCCGATTCCATGATGCCCCGGTCCTGCCAATGCCTGGCGAATCTGGCGCAAGTACCGGGCACAGGGCGCTTCTGGAACGCATCGAGGTAATCTGCATCAGTGCACACGACCATATGTTGCCGAGCGTCTCCATCCGATTGGCCGCGTGCTTCAATCGTCCGGCCATGGCATCGATATCGTCGAGATTGACGGATGTCTGGCCGAGATCTCCATATACGGACGCCGCAACCTCCCACATCACCATGCTCCTGCGTCGGTCTGTGCTTTCAGAGCCTTTGCCTCAGACAGGAGACTTTCCACGAACTCGGTGGTGGAACTCAGATTATCGCGGAAACGTCTGGAAGCGGTGCCCTGCCAATTCACGTGCTGCGCCGCATCCAGAGTGGTTTTGACGTCCTCGCAGATTGATGCGCAGTCTGCAATGGCCTGTGCGACGAGCACTCGGCATTCCCGTGAAACGCGAAGGCACTCGCAGACTCTCACATTCGGTGAGATGAATGGTGTGTAGGCTTCGGATGCAGATGATGCCTGAAGGATTGAGCTGTTCATATCCGTATTTCAGCGCATCCGATGGTGCAGGTTCAAATGCCTGCACCTGTGTGGTCGAAAGTGAGGAGAGCGGTCATGGGGCTGTGCATAAGGTGCAGTGGTGGGTGAATCGTCAGGGAAACGAGCCCTACCAGGGTTTCACATTTTCATTGGTGCTGGTGTTGCTTGATGAGGATGAGGCACTCGGCGAAGGAGTCTGTGTGGCCTGATTCTGTTTGAGCAGTTCCTGCACTTTTTCCCGCTCCTCCTGCGAGAGTCCGGAGGTTTCGGAGCTGTTGCTCTTCTTGTCCGTCTCAGCTTCTGAACCGTCGGAGGATTTCGATGACGATTGCTGCTCCTTAAGAGCTTTGTCTATCAATGCCGTCAGCTCTTTGGATGTTGCGGCGTTCTGTTGGATGGAGCTTTTGGCGGATGGAAGCAGCACTGCGCTGAAGGCTTGGGCATCAGCGTATTGCGAATCGGTCTGCTCCTGGGACGCCTTGAGTTTCGAGAGATCCGCGGTGGATTTCTTCGCGGCGCTGATATTGCTCGTCAGATTCTGTGTTGCCTGATTGTAGGTATTGATGGCTAAGGCGTTGCATGCGGCAACCACTCCTGTCACCAGCAGCAGTGCGGCGATCACGGCGACACCGATGCGCAACGGCAGCGGGGCTCTGTGTGCCGACGAACTGTTCTGCTGCCCCGACGAGATGGGGCCGAATGTCGTGGAAACGCCATCAGCCGAAGTCGTCGGATTCTTCTCTGCTTCGCTCATATCATTCTCCTGGAGGTCACCAACCATGCACCCGCCTCCCAGAGCAGCAGCACGCCTGCCGCTATGGCGAAGGGCCATACGAGGGGCGCGGTCACTGTTCTCTCCTTCGGTGTTACGGTCAGCCTGTACTGCTTGGAAGTCTCCGCTGAAGCACTGTTCTCCAGCGTGGTCTTGGCATCGAGCGCCACATATCTGCCGCTCATCTCATCTGCTATGGCTTTGAGATTCTTCGGATCCATCTTCGAGATGCCTGGTTGCTTGGTGGTCGGATCAATCACCCACTGCTCTCCTGCGTTGGCTCCGGTTCCGTCCGTCACGGGAATCTGCCCGCCATCGGTGGAGCCCACCCCGACCGCAGTCGCATCGTCGATGTACTGGCGGAGAGATGAGAATGAACGCCTGCTTGCAGTGCTGGTCTGTTCGCCGTCCGAAATGTAGTAGACGAGAAGAGCGTCGTCCGGATGCTGCTGACGCGCGGCCTTGAGTTGGAGCAGCAGCTGGTCCAAGGGGGCATCGAGATTTGAGCCTGAGGACGCGAAGGTGGATTCGGTCGTCAAGGTCTGAGCCCACGTGTCGATGGCATTGCTGTCCGGTGTCAGCGGCACGTCGAGGGTGCCGCTTGCCCCGAAGCGTATCCCCGCGAAGCTGGCGTCAGGGTAGAGTTTCGTGATATCCGTAATCGCCTGAACCGCAGCCGCTTTGCGGGTTACCGTGGCATCGGAGCCATAGTGCGCGTCGTTCACGGCCATCGAACCGGTGACGTCGACGGCGATGAAGACATCCGTGGCGTTGACGGCTTTGCTGGTGGTGCTGGTCACCGTGCTCGGTGTGAGAACCATCACCGCGAGCAGCAGTGCTATGCCGCTGCGGCGTGCGCACGCCCAGGCCGTGGTGTCGGAGCTCGTGCCTTGTCTGCGAGTGATGATGACCGTCGTCACTGCGGCGGCGAGCAGCACGAGGCTGATGATGGCGGCCGGTACCCATCCGATGCCGGGAGAGAAGGTGAAGGTGCTCAGGATGTTGTTCATCGTCTCAACCTCCAAACTGCTACCAGATAGCCTAGGAACACCGCGCTGAGCGCGACGACCCACCACGCGGGCGCATCCAGCAGGCTGGATTGCGCCGCCTGCTGTGATTTGCCGCCGCGGCGGGTGTCGATTTCCCGGACGAGTTCGTCTATCGAAGCGCCGGTGCGTTCGCTGAGGAATACGCCGCCTTCGCTCTCGATATGGCTTTTCATCTCCTGGGTCGCTGCGTCGTTCAGGCTGGCATCAGGTCCCGCGAAGATGCCGTCCACATTAATCTGGGCGCTTTTGGCCAATGCGAGCGCCTGCTGCAAGGTGTATTGAGGGGTGCCGGAAACGACGTTGTCGGTGGCCAGCACAATGGATGCCGAACGCGACGGTGTTGTGCTCGCGCTCTGGCCCGAGCTGGCGTAGCCGAAGCCCGGCAGCATGGCCGCGCAGCTGACCAGGCCGTCGCCGATAAGCGAAGTCTGGTCCTTGATGTTCTGTGTGCCGTCCAGCCAGTCGGAAATCTGCTGATATTGTTTGTCGCTCATCTTGTCGATATCGTCCTGAGATTGGACTCCGCCGAGTATGTCCTTCGCATTCGACAGCTGCTTGGTGACCAGGGTGTAGTCGTCCGTCAAGGGGAAGACGGTACGGGAGGTCGAATTGAAGATGCTCAATCCGATGCGTTCTCCCTGGAATTTCGACACCAGGTCGAGATAGGTGGAGATGATCTCCCTGTCATAGGGGAGCGTGGAACCGGAGACGTCGAGACACAGCACGATGTCTCTGGTATTGGACTCTTCGTCTTCCGAGTTCACGGTGGACGGTCTGCCGATAAGTGCTGCACCGATGATCAGCGACACTACGAGCAGTGAGAAGGCAACGCGTTTGAGTGTCACCCAGAGCTTGTATTTGGACGCAACCTGCTCGTTGTGCAGGTCGGCATTAACGTTCCAGCTGAGAGCGTCCTGCTCTCGGTCGATTATCGGGGGACGCCGTTTTCCGCGCATCCAAATGTATGTCAGAAGCGCTACGGCGATAATCGCCGCCAGGAGCGCGGCCCACGGCCAACGCCATATCAATACTGTATTCATTGACTCTTTCACCGTCCCCAACGGTCTATCAGATTCAGCACCCAGTCCGAGGCTTCGTCCACGGTGGTGTCTCGGGCCTGGGAGTTGAGCATGGCATCGGCGAACTCGGGAGGATACAGTGCGGCGATGGTTTGCCGCAGCAGATCAAGGCCCCGTTGGCGCACGTTGCGACTTTCGATGTTCAAATCCAGTAGGGTGTGCGATCCCATGTTTCTGCCGGTGGCGTTCGATGCGAAATCTCGTGCCGTCTGGGCCAGAGCCAGGAATGCCTCCTCCTTGCTGATGCGGTCCGACTGGTATGCCTCCAGAATCTCCTGCACTCTGATGCGCCAGGGGTTGGAACGAGCCTCGCTGCTGTGCGAGCTGACAACCTTGGTGACCTGCGGGCGCGGGCGTCCGAGATACCAAGCCAGGGCGCCGAGAGCCACTGCGAAGAGTAGACAGGCGAGCACTGTAAACCACAGCGAGGCCGTCGTCTGCGGTCCGAGCACGTTGAGCTTGCTGACATCTAAATCCGCCAGAACAGCCTTATTCATCAGTGCCTCCTGAACCAGTGCCTCCCAATTTCGGTGTCTTGGGGGTGGCCAACTGCATGTGTCCCGCCCGGGTCAGGCTGCTCGAGATGATTCTGATGAATTCTCCGAACATCAGTTCACTCGAGGCGCAGTGCAGCAGGGTGGAACCGGCATGATCGAGTTCCTGTCTCAACGCCGCGGTCGTGAAGCCACGATGGGTGTCGATAACCTTCGCCGTCTCGGGTTGAGCAAGAAACGCGGGAATCCTTCTAGCGGTTTTCGCATCCACCACATGCCGAAATCCCGAGGGTTTTGAGAAGGGGTTGACCGTCGCCACATCGACGACGACGATCGGGTGGCTTTGCGCGAGTCTGCTGATCGCGTGAAGCTGCCGCTCTCCAAGCGCGCTTTCGTCGGTTGCCAGTACCACCAGGGCGTTGCGGTCGGTTATCGTGTTCGCATAATCCAACAGGGCGTCGATGTGTCTGGGATGTCTCAGCTGGTTTTCAAGTGAATGGTCGAGTCGATGCTCGAATTCGGTGAATCCGCCGCTGAACTGCATGCGGGTGATGCTTGCCGCATCTGCGAGCACCAGGGAGATGTCATCGGAACGACGCAGACATAATGCGCCGAACATGGCCAAGGCGTTGGCTGCGACATCAATGGCACGTTCTCCACCGACGCAGCTACCGCTCATTTCGCGGCCGACGTCGAGAAGCATCCACACGCGACTCGTGGCAAGACGCTCGCGCTGTGCGATCATCGGACGGCCGGCACGTGCGCTGCTCTTCCAGTCGATGAAGCGAGCCTCGTCACCGGATTCGTATGCACGAATATCCATGGTGTCTCCGGTGCCGCCCGAGCGGTGGGAGAGATGTTCGCCCTCCAAGATGCCGAGTGCTCGACGCACGGTCGGAAGGGAGAGCTTGATGCCAAGAGCCTCGATTTTCCTACGTACCGGGTCCCTCGTATCTTGAGCCGAACTCATGGTACGGGCACCGCCTGGAGCATTGAGTCGATGACCTGGTCACTGGAGACATCATCAGCGAGTGCCTCGAAAGTCAGCAGGATACGGTGGCGCAGCACTTCATGCGCGAAGAGCTTGACGTCCTCCGGAATCACGTAATCCCTGCCGGCTATCAAGGCGTTGGCCTGCGCGATTCTCACCAGGGCTATGGAAGCACGCGGGCTGGCGCCGAGACGCACAAGACTGGAGAGTCCCTGAATGGGGTGTTTTCCCGCGCCTCGGCTTGTGGCCACGAGGTCAACGGCGTAGTCGACGATGGAGTCCGAAATATGCACTCTGCGGGAGGCTGAACGCAGGAACTCCACATCGGCTATGGAGATGGTGTCGTCATGTTCCGGATGCCGGAAATCGGGGGTGTCCGAACCCCGTTCCGCCAGCATGTGCAGCATGCGCTGCTCTTCGTCGGCGGTGGGGTAGGTCATTTGCGATTTCATCATAAAACGGTCCATCTGGGCTTCGGGAAGGTTGTAGGTCCCTTCCTCCTCGATGGGGTTCTGGGTGGCTATCACCATGAACGGCTTCGGCAATGCGATGCGTTCTCCGCCGATGGTGGTGTTACCTTCGGACATGGCTTCGAGCATGGCCGACTGTGTTTTAGCGTTGGACCGGTTGATTTCATCGAGAAGCACGAAGTTCGCGTGAATCGGTCCGATAATCGTGGTGAACTTCTGTGCCGAGAAATCAAAGACCTGAGTGCCCACCAGATCGGACGGCATGAGGTCGGGGGTGCACTGCACACGTTTGAAGCTGCCGGAAACCGAGGTTGCCAGGGTCTGGGCGGCGGTGGTCTTGGCGAGTCCGGGAACGGACTCGATCAGGATGTGCCCTGCGGCGACCAATGTCACGATGAGTGAGTCCCGCAGGTTGTCCTGACCTACGAGTGTGCGTGCAAAACGTGCCCGTACCTTGCCCACGAGATTGCGTGTTCTGTCCAAATCAGCTCGGCTGAGAGGGTGTTTCTGCCCGTTCTCCGGCGAGGGCATCTTGGGTTGAGGGATGCTGTTCTGTGGTTGCACTGGAAATAAAGCCATGCCAACACTCTAACCGCTGTTTCTGACCAGCCGCTGATTTCAGCTTCTGGGGCCATGGGATATCGCATGCTTTCGGGACTTTTCAGGTTCCGGCGTGGAAGGGGCCGCCTAATTCGGTAACTGCACCACCAGGACAGCCTTTTCGAGAATGCATGCTGCATCGCTGTACTAATGATGCAGGTATCTCATATCTCATCGCTGCGTGGTGCTGATTTGGCCGGGTGCGTTGCATTACGGCAAACGCCAGTCGACTGGATCCGCTCCCATCGATGCCAAGGCCTCGTTCGCCTTGGAGAAGGGGCGGGAGCCGAAGAAGCCGTACCGCGCCGACAGGGGGCTCGGGTGGGGTGAGGCAAGGATGACGGCGTTGCTGAGCAGAGGCGCGAGGCTCTGTGCCTGGCGACCCCAGAGGATGGCGACCAGAGGCTTGACCTGTCCTGTCGCATCCCGTCGATTGTTCAATGCGGTGATGGCGGCATCGGTGATTCGCTCCCAGCCCTTGCCGCGATGGCTTGCCGGCGCCCCTACTGCCACGGTGAGGCATCTGTTGAGCAGCATGACCCCCTGGCGTGTCCATGGCGTGAGATCGCCGTTGGAGGGTTGTGCGACGTGCAGGTCGTCCTGAAGCTCCTTGAAGATATTGCGTAGACTGCCGGGCAGCGGTTTCACTGCCGGATCGACGCAAAAGCTCAGACCGACGGGATGACCGGGAGTGGGGTAGGGGTCCTGTCCGACGATCAGTACTTTGACATCGTCGAAGGGAATCGTGAAGGCGCGCAGAATGTTCTTGCTGGCTGGGAGATACTGGCGGCCTTGTGCGTGCTCCTGACGCAGGAAGTCACCCATGCGGTGAATGTCATCTTCGACGTCTCCAAGGGCCTGGGCCCATCCTGGGTCTATGAGTTCGCTCAGTGCCTTGGGATGGGTGTTGATGGTCTCCGTCATGCCACCCACAGTAGTATGTAGACAGGAATGAGCGGTGTCGGTGCGGCGCATGCATATGCTGCACGTATCGGACCGCAGATGCTTGACCGGATATCCCATTACACTCGGGTGTAGCCGAATGAGGAGTTTACATGACACAGCAGCGCAACACGGGTGACGCACATGAGTCGTACACGCCTGATGATTTCGATAACCCGCCCGCGGGGCCGGTGGGTGTTCATCGAGGGTCGCGTTCTCTGGCGATCAGGCTCATACCTTATGTGGTGGTGCTTGTGGTAGCTGCGCTTATGGGCTTGTTGGCCTGGGGATTGTTCTCGGGAAGCATCAACAATCTCAAACTGCCTTGGTCTTCTGCGGATAGTTCGCAGAGTTCGAGCACTGCAGCCAGTTCAACGGCCTCTTCGAGTGCGGCCGAGTCGTCATCCTCTTCGGCCGAATCCTCTTCCTCTGCCAGTGACGATGCGAGCTCATCAGCATCGTCAGAGCCTTCGGACAGCGAAAGCGCATCCGCTTCCGCTTCGGAGTCGAGCAGCGCCGCGCAGAGTGTGAACAAAGCCACCAGCATCAGGGTTATCAACGGCACCGGTACCAGCGGTTACGCCGCGCGCAAGAAGACCGTGCTGACCCAGGCCGGATACAGCAATGTGGTTGCAGGCAACCCCTCCGGCACGCTTCCCTCATCCAGCGTCGTCTGGTACCAGAACGAGACGGATAAAGCGACTGCGGAGAATGTGGCAAGCTCGCTGGGGATTTCGGCCGTTTCGCAGGCATCCAGCATTTCGGCGCCTGTTGTCGTAGTTTTGATGAATTAGTGTCCGTTCGGCGTTTCCTGACGAAACTCGCTTACAATGGTTAAGCCGACCGGTAAGAAGCGGTGAGTTTCGCCTCTGCCGTGAAGCGGCACATTTTCTAAGGAAGTTAGTTATGGCACAAGGCACTGTGAAATTCTTCAGCGCTGGCAAGGGTTACGGTTTCATCAACCCCGATGACGGTGGCGAGGACGTATTCGTTCACTTCTCCGCTATCCAGTCAGATGGATTCAAATCTCTTGATGAGGGCGATAAGGTCGAGTACGAGGTAGAGCAGGGAGCCAAGGGTCTCCAGGCAACTAAGGTCTCCAAGATCTGAGATTCCTCGGGCATCGTCCTGATCAAGGCTTCGGGCATCGTCCGGGGCCTTTTTTCATGCCCAAAATCCTATTCGGTGGGTTATACGACAGGGGATATGAGACAAGGGCTATACGGCAAAATGTTGGGCCTATGCTTCTCGACACGACTTGAGCAGTGCGGAATGCTCGCGTATCGCCTCAACGGTTCGAGTAATAATGCCGTCATAATCAAACTGTGCCATCTCCTCCGCTGTATGGTCGAGAGCCATATCGATTCCGGTGAGAGTCTTGCTGATGATTGTCTCAGCCTCGTCTTTTCCTATACGGAGCCGTGCTGCTTCGCCAACCATGGTCTTTGGAAATACCTGTTCCAAATCGAATCCCTTCCCCAATTTCATGGGGAACAGAGGATGAACACCGTCTTGAAGAAATGCACCAAAGGACAGCACATCATACATTGGCGCAAGCTTTACCGAGGGACCCGCAAGCATAAGCGAGTAATTCTTGGCATGGGCATCGGTATTCAGCAGTGCGGCGTTGGCGGTGAGCGCTACGAGAAACTGTCGAGTCACGATTCCGGTGTCGATGGGAGAAATCTTAGTCGTGAGCAGTCGTCCGATCTGCCCGATACCCGGTCCTCCTTCATCACGTTGATATTTTTTAGCAGGCTGGACAGATAATGCCTGGCATAAGTCTTCCTGATGCGTTCGGCGAAAGGTGCCATCGAGCATCCGCAGTCGGTCATAGCGCTCAGAGACGATACCCCTTACCGATCCGTCCTCTGAATTCCACAGAGTTGTTGAAGCAGCGGGAATCCCTGCTGCGCTGACGACTCGCTGACAAAACAGTTCCACAATGTCTGATTCAGGGAAACTGGTTTGCCCAACGCGCTGGGGCTTGAAAATATGCGTAGTTGGCACACCACGCGACGGAAGTGCCCATCCGCCGTCCTTCGTTTGTGAGACTCCCAGCTTCGCCTGTGTTCCCGCTAGGCTCATACGTTGCACACCTTGGAATATTGCGCCATTGTCATACGTGTTGATGACGTTGTGTAACTCTTGCGTCAAAGCGGCATCATCAAGAGCCGTCACCATTGCTCTATCTGCATTAGCGTCATCCGACTGCTCTTCTGGGCCAATAATTTGCAGCGCACCTGCAACATCACAGCCGACATGCCTGAGCATCGCGAAAGGCGAATCTTTGGAAACCTGATACTTGCGCGCCATTGACTCCAGCGCGTTTGGATTATCGGGTAGTAGACCTTGGAGAAAGGCGCTGACCACTCGATTGCCAAAGTTGCGACCTTGCAAAGGCATTGATAGCGAAACTGGGGTGGCATCAGGGTTGGCGGCGTACTCGCTGTCATATTCAAAAGACAGTGCACCCGTGGCTGACATCTGTAATATCCCGATGAATATACCGTCCATCCACACATGCAGTCGTCGGTTATTCACTGCTTGCCTCCAATTTCAACTGGAGTGCGCTGAATACCATCAACACCATACGGAAATCGAATGAAGTTTTTCCTGTCTCGACCTTGGCCAGCCAACTTCTCGAAACTCCTGCCAGAGCTGCCAGAGCCTCTTGGGATAATCCCAGCTGCTCGCGACGCTGCCGAATGGCCAATCCGATGTCGTACATGGTTCTGATAATTATGGACACGCAAGCCCCCTGCATCAACGTTGTATATGGACGGATACGCCACTCATTGTATATGTACGTATACAATACCATTTGTATACGTACATATACAAGGTAGATTTCTATACGGTTCTTTTTATGAATAGCAGTAAACGCGACACCAACAAGTTATCGCTGGCACTCAGCATGAAGCAGTGTTCGCAGCACGCGTAGTTGGCACTCTCTCGGGCAGAGTGCTAATCTCTGATTTAGCACTCAAGGAGTGAGAGTGATAATCCGGCAGCTGACGGTCTGGTTATCCTCTTGACTTGGGTGGGTACGTATACCTCAAGCCATTATGGAGGAAACAATGGCAAAGATTATTGCTTATGACGAGGAAGCTCGTCAGGGAATGCTCGCGGGTCTCGATAAGCTCGCTGATACCGTAAAAGTCACCTTGGGGCCTAAAGGCCGGAACGTCGTTCTGGACAAGACCTATGGTGCTCCGACAATCACCAACGATGGTGTTTCCATCGCCAAGGAGATCGACCTGGACGATCCTTACGAGCGCATCGGTGCTGAGCTCGTCAAGGAAGTCGCCAAGAAGACCGACGACGTCGCAGGCGACGGCACCACGACAGCTACCGTTCTGGCGCAGTCCCTCGTTCATGAAGGACTGAAGAACGTCGTTGCGGGCTCCAACCCCATCGCTCTTCGTCGCGGCATCGAGAAGGCTTCCGACGCCATCGTCAAGGAGCTGATTTCCGCGGCTAAGGACGTTGAGACCAAGGATCAGATCGCCGCGACGGCAACGATCTCCGCAGCCGATCCCGAGGTTGGCGAGAAGATCGCCGAAGCTCTGGACAAGGTCGGTCAGGATGGTGTGGTCACCGTCGAGGACAACAACCGTTTCGGTCTGGATCTTGAATTCACCGAGGGTATGCGTTTCGACAAGGGCTACATCGCTCCGTACTTCGTCACGAATGCCGATGAGCAGACCGCGGTTCTGGATGATCCTTATATCCTCCTCACCTCGGGCAAGCTCTCCAGCCAGCAGGATGTGGTTCATATCGCCGAGCTGGTCATGAAGACCGGCAAGCCGCTGCTGATCATTGCCGAGGATGTCGACGGTGAGGCTCTGCCCACCCTGATTCTCAACAAGATTCGTGGCACCTTCAATTCCTGCGCCGTCAAGGCTCCTGGCTTTGGTGACCGTCGTAAGGCGATGCTGCAGGATATGGCCATCCTCACCGGCGCACAGGTCGTTTCGGAGGAGCTGGGTCTCAAACTCGAGTCCATCGATACCTCGGTGCTCGGTACCGCCAAGAAGGTCATCGTATCCAAGGATGAGACCACCATCGTTTCCGGTGGCGGCTCCAAGGACGAGGTTTCGGCTCGCGTCTCGCAGATTCGTTCCGAAATCGAGAACACCGATTCTGATTACGACCGTGAGAAGCTGCAGGAGCGTCTGGCCAAGCTGGCCGGCGGTGTCGCGGTTATCAAGGTCGGTGCAGCAACCGAGGTCGAGGCCAAGGAACGCAAGCATCGCATCGAGGACGCCGTTCGCAACGCGAAGGCTGCCATCGAGGAAGGTCTGCTTCCCGGAGGCGGCGTGGCGCTGATTCAGGCTTCCGCCAAGGCAGAGCAGAGCGTGGCTCTTGAGGGTGACGAAGCCACAGGCGCGTCCATCGTATTCCGCGCAATCGAAGCTCCTATCAAGCAGATTGCCCAGAACTCCGGTCTTTCCGGTGACGTGGTCATCGACAAGGTGCGTTCGCTCCCTGACGGTGAAGGCTTCAATGCGGCGACCAACGAATATGTCGACCTGCTGGCGGCAGGCGTTGCCGACCCTGTGAAGGTTACGCGTTCCGCCCTGCAGAACGCCGCTTCGATCGCCGGACTGTTCCTCACCACCGAAGCCGTGGTGGCGAACAAGCCGGAACCACCGGCAGCGGCTGCACCCGCAGCTCCTGACATGGGCTACTGATCGTAGCAACCGCAACCGCTTACACGGTTGAGTCGTAGATTGCAGTGCGGCATCCCATCGGGGTGCCGCACTGCTGTATTTGCGGAGTGCTCAGTTTGCGAACAGCATGGTCGCCTGGCTCTCCGCCTCCGCATACAGCGATGAAGCCTGGGCGAGTGCATGCTGGATGGCTTCGAGGGATTGCTCCATCTGATTCTGCGCATTGCGCCACTGCTGGGAAAGTTGCGTGAATTGCGTTGCGGCGGCGCCGGTCCAGATGCCCTCAAGACCCTGCAGGTTGCCATACATGCCTTGCACCGAATCACGTATGGCTTCGATGGAATTCTGCACGGCGGCGCTTGACGTCAATATACGTTCCGAATCCACTTGATAACTGCTCATCATCACTCCTTGTTGTTCCACATGGATGCTGAAGTTGAATAATTCAGCCGCGGTGCGTGCACAACCGCTATGGTGGAGGGTATGACACGTTGGGATTCTTCAAGCACGGATTGCACCGCTGTGGACGAATGTGCCACCAGTAGAGCCCATGAGGGTGGAGCGCGTGGTGCAGGATTGACGCACGCGATGCCGTCGGCGGTTGCTGGGCGTACAGACCTTGCGAATGACGCCGGCAAACACGTTTCGGAGTGGCGCTTGCGCGCGACGGCATGCCTGATGACGGTGCTTATCGCATGCTTCCCCGCGCTGCTTTCCTCGCAGGCCTTTGCCGATGAGAGTCCCTCCGACAGTGCTTCCGCAACGCCTTCGGCATCCTCGTCGTCCTCAACAGGGGAGAACGGTGACAGCGGTATGACCGTCACCGATTCCATCACCGACACCCAGAATCTTCTGGGTTCGCAAGCCAGTCTGGTGAATGATACGATTGCGAAGACCAAAAGCGATACCGGCGTGACGGTTCGGCTGCTGTACTTGTCGACATTCTCCGGGAACAGCAATCCTGAGAAGTGGACCAGCGCCGTACTCGAATCCACGGACCCTCCGGTCAACACCGTGCTGCTGGCGGTGGCATCGCAAGACGGCAATCTGGTCGTAGCGGTTTCCGGCAATTCGGAACAGTGGTTGCAGCAACAGTCGACGGTGGATGAGCTTTCGGATGCCGCATTGAAGCCAATCACCGAAGGCAGCACACCTGATTGGGCGAATTCAGCGATAGATATGATGACCACGCTCACTCAGATCAAACAAACCTCCACGAATTCCACCGCCCAGCATCTGGGGACAACGGCTTTCATCGCGGTGCTGGTGATTCTGCTGATTGCGGCCTGCGTGATGTTCGCTCTCCACCAGCGTCGAAAGCGCAAAGGAGAGGCCGGAACGCACGATGGCAGACGTACGCGCGACAACCGGAGGTCAAGGCGGGAGTCCAAGGCTCCGACGAAAAGACAGTCGAAGAGAAGGGCTTCCCGCCCGCGCGACGGCAGAGGTCAGAATCGTTCACGGCGAGAGAACCAGCGGCAGGAGGATTCCGCTGAACATCAGAACACAGGGCGGCGGGACGACATGCGGGCTGATTCAGCTTCCACCGAACAGCACAGCTTGTCGCCGCAATCCACGTCGGCCGATGCTGAATCCGAACATAGGGCAGACATCAGCGCGGATGAGTCCAAGCATGTCGCATAGCGTGCAGCTTCAGGCTTCTGCATCGCGGATGCCCGGATGGGTATGCGGGCTGGGGTGGTGGCGGAGAGGAGTGGCAGAAGGTCGGGGACTCACGTTCTCGGCCTTCCTGCTATCAAGCCATCGAATGGCTTATCTTCGACCCATTGCCGCGACTCATTTCGGAGCATGACGTGTGCGATTCCAAGAACAATTCAGATGGCATTCAGGAAACCTCCAGAGAATCGGGTCAAGCTATAAACCATGACTAAGCCTATAGAAGCATCAATTGTTGTCGTGGATGATGAGCCTTCGATCCGTGAGCTGCTGGTGGCCTCGCTGCATTTCGCGGGGTTCGAGGTGAACGCCGCGGCCTCCGGCTCCCAAGCCATAGAGGTTATCGAGAAGGTTCAGCCTGACCTCATCGTTCTCGATGTCATGCTCCCTGACATCGACGGTTTTACGGTCACCAGGAGAATCAGACAGGAAGGCATCGACGCACCGGTGCTTTTCCTGACGGCAAGGGATGACACTCAGGACAAGGTGATGGGCCTTACCGTCGGTGGAGACGACTATGTGACCAAGCCATTCAGCCTTGAGGAGGTCGTGGCGCGAATCAGGGCGATTCTGCGCAGAACTCGCGAGCAGGTGGAGGACGATCCGATAATTCGTGTGGGTGACCTGGAAATCAACGAGGATTCCCACGATGTCTCCAGGGCAGGGCAGCCCATAGATCTGAGTCCTACCGAATACAAGCTGCTGAGGTATCTGATGGACAACGAGGGCCGGGTTCTCAGCAAGGCGCAGATTCTTGATCATGTCTGGCAATACGACTGGGGCGGGGATGCGGCCATCGTCGAATCCTACATCTCGTATCTCCGCAAAAAAGTCGACGGTATCGAAACCACCGACGATAACGGGGAAGCACGGAAAGTGGTGCCTTTGATTCAGACCAAGCGTGGCATCGGCTACATGATCAGAGAGCCCAAAACCGCATCGGGCGCACAGTGAACAAGCCGAAGCGCGGCGAATCCGCATCTTCATCAAACGCCGACCATGCGAAAAGCACCGGGCTCTCCAACGTCAAGGACAGCCTGCACAGGTGGTCGGAACATATCCGCAGACCTGTGATGAGGCAGCTGGATGCAGTTCCTCTGAGCACCAAGCTCGTGGCCTGCACCCTCGTCGTGCTGGTCATGGGGACTCTGGGCATCACCTTCGCCATACGCTATCTGGTGGGCGGATATCTGCTGGACAAGACCGATCAGCAGTTGACGCGCCAGGCATCGTTGATATTCAACAACATACGTCAGCTCAGTCAGGAAGACAACGGCAAGGGCGGAGTGGGTCCGACCGATTACTACCTGCAGATTCGCGACGCCAACTATCAGATCATGACCACCGCATTGACCCCGACACTGTCTTCGGGAGTGACCTCATCTCCTGCATTGCCGGCTTCGGGTTCGATGGGAAGCATTCAGATAGGGCAGCCCTTCACCACGACTGCGACGGTGAACGTGAGCGCCGACCACAACCAGTCGGATAGCGCGACCCTGAAGATGGCCAATGCTCCATGGCGTGTCGTCGCACTGGAGTGGCAGATACAGGGGCAGAGCAGCGATCAGGATTCTTCGCATGGCGTGCTCTTCATCGGTCTGTCCCTGAGCGACCAGTTGGACACCACGGAGACTCTGACCAGATACAGTCTGTTCGTCGGCATCGGCATCGTCCTGCTTGGCGCGTTGCTGGCGATGCTGACGATACAACGAACCCTGCTGCCCCTGAAACGCATTGAGAAAACGGCGGCCCAGATAGCGGCCGGTGACCTGTCGCAACGTATTCCGCCTGCTCCCGACAATACCGAGGTCGGTTCCTTGTCCACATCGCTCAATGCGATGCTCGCCCGCATCGAACAGAGCTTCGACGAGCAGACCGAGACGACGGAGAAGATGAAACGTTTCGTCTCTGATGCCAGCCACGAGCTCCGTACTCCTTTGGCGGCCATCCATGGCTATGCGGAACTGTACAAGATGCAACGGGATTATCCTGGTGCGCTGGAACGCGCGGATGAATCGATACAGCATATCGAGGCGTCGAGTACCAGGATGGCCATTCTGGTGGAGGATTTGCTGTCGCTGGCCAGACTGGACGAGGGGCGCGGCATCGATGTGCATCAGCAGGTGCGTCTGAGCTCAGTGGTCAACGACGCGGTCGACGATTTGCATGCTCTCGATCCAAGCAGGGACATAGCTTTCGGCACGCTCTCCATTCACGGTCCTGCGCCGGAGGACAATGTGACCGGCCTGGCCAGTCTGAACAGGAAGGCTTCGACCGGACATCCGCAATTCGGTATGGTGCAGAAAGAATCAAGTGAAGGTCCCTCCTTCGCCTTCTCTTCGGGCACCGTCCCCGATGTCACCATTCCCGGAGACCCTTCCAGGCTCCGTCAGGTGGTCACCAATATCGTGGGAAACATCCATCGCTACACGCCGAGCGATTCGCCTGTGCGCGTGGGGTTGGGCGTCATGCCGGCCTCCATCAGCGCGGCGGCGCTGTCAAGACTCCCATCGAAGGCGTCTTCGCTTGCGCGTTTCATCGAGGCCGCAGAGGTCGGCCAGGGCAACAACATGGGTACCAGGTATGCCGTGGTGCAGTTCTCCGACCATGGACCCGGGGTGCCTGAAGCCTCGCTTCATCAGTTGTTCGAGCGATTCTATACGGCTGACCCCTCCCGTGCCAGAGAGAAGGGTGGTACCGGTCTGGGCCTGGCCATTGCCTTCTCGGTGGTCAAGGCGCATCAGGGCATGATATGCGCGACGCAGACCCCCGGCGGAGGGTTGACCTTCACCGTCGTGTTGCCCTTGGGCGTCGAGGAGCGGCATGAGACCCCGACGGCGACGTCATCCTCCGACAATTATGGCGGTCGAAAAGCCAGGCAGAACGCCAAAGCCCAGGCTAAGGCACAGTCCAAGGCACAGGCACGGTCAAAGGTGTCTTCACCGTCACCGGCACAGCAGCAGGAGTCAGCGTCGTCTGCACTTCCATCCGCATCGAATGCCGGGAATTCACAGAGGGATGTAAGCGGAGGCTCGGTTTACGACTCCCGTGGCGTACAGGGACTGCAGGAGCCGCAAGCTGAGGGGATGCAAGGTGACGGCGCTGATACAGGCCTCGATAAGACCGCAAGGCACGGTTCGTAGAGGCTTCCGGCTCTCGCAGGAGTTGACCATGAGAGAACATGCATCGAGTCTGGGCTTGCGCTAGACTGGGTATTCGGTTTTCCTATACGAACACACATGTGGTGTGTGCCGATTCAGATTGCAGTGAGGAGTAGATATGCCCAGCGGGAAAGTACGTTGGTTCGATGCCGCCAGAGGCTTCGGATTCATAACCGGCGACGACGGGGAAGATGTCTTTCTTCCTTCAAGCGCGTTGCCCGCAGGCGTATCGACCCTACGCAAGGGCGCGAAGGTGGAGTTCTCGGTGGCGGAAGGCAGAAAAGGCCCGCAGGCCCTTGACCTCACTGTGGTCGGCCCCGCACCGTCGGTTATCAAGGCGACTCGGCCGAAGCCGGATGACATGGCCGCGATCGTCGAGGACCTGATAAAGCTGCTCGACTCCGCAGGCAACGGTTTGCGCAGACATCACTATCCGGCACCCGCCGATTCCAGGAAGCTGGCGACATTGCTGCGTGCGGTCGCCGATAACTTCGACGTTCAGGACTGATTATCCCGGCGTCATCACAACAATCATCGCCATCGAAGGTGTGACAGATGTCTCAACAACTCAGCGGCCCGCAAGAGCTTGCCAAATCAGTGGCGCTAGACGTTGCCTCGGAGCCCGATGAAGTGGGTGAATTCGTCGTCGCCCATGATGACGGCGACAATATCACCGATTTTCGTTTCGCTTCGCGGGTACGTGGATACGAGAACTGGCAGTGGTCGGTAACCCTGTTCCACGACGAGGAACTCGACAGCTGGACCGTGGACGAGTCCTCGCTGATACCCGCCGAGGGTGCGTTGCTTCCTCCGCAGTGGATTCCATGGAAGGACCGTCTGCGTCCCGAGGACCTATCGGTGACGGATTCCCTGGGAACGGAAGCGGACGATCCGCGCATCGAACAGGGCTTGCCCGAAAACGTCCTTGAGAGTGCCGAACGACAGATTCATGAGGGTGCCGGCTTGGAGAGCGCCGATTCTCAGTCGCCAACTGACGGTGTGGCGGATGACGGAAGTGCGGCAGACGCCGGTGCGGCCGAGAAAGAGGAAGGCGCTTCGGAATCCTCCTCGACGGTATCTTCAACATCGGTATCCTCCACTGTGTCGTCATCCATATCGGCTGACGATAAGGCGACATCCGAGGAGTTCTCCCGCAATGCCGAGGATTTGGCGGATGCCGCGGTCGCCTTCCATCTGACCAGATCGCATGTCATGACCGCAGAAGGCAGGGCGGAAACAACGAAACGCTGGTATGCAGGTCAACATGGGCCGAAGTCTCTGTCGACAAAGACCGCCGATGGACTGACCTGCGAGGAATGCGGGTTCCTGATTCCATTGCAGGGGGAGTTGGGGCGGATGTTCGCCGTATGCGCGAACAAGTGGAGCCCCGATGACGGCAAGGTCGTCTCTTTGGACCACGGATGCGGCGAGCATTCGGAAATCGAAGCCGCCGAGGCAAGCCCGCTGTGGGTGCAATCCGAACCTGCTTATGACGATGTTCATGTCGATATCGTCAGGCGCAGTCCCGTCGCGGTCTTAGGCGCTGAAAAACTCTCACCGACGACGTCAGAGCCGGCTTCGGATACGGAGCTTCCGGAAGTCGAGATACTGGAGTCCATCGAGGCCGAGTCCGCCAGCCCGACCGCAACACGCACGGCATCGAAGCGGAAAGCGACTGGGGACGTTACTCCTCGCAAGAAGACGGTTCGCCGTACGTCGAAGGCGACCAAACAGACAGATGGTGACTCCGGTACGACCTCGGAGACCGAGTGAGACGCCATTCGGTCTCAGGCGGAGTATTCAGCGCACGATGGTAACCGTGCAGTCGGTCATCGTCAGCATCTGCCTGCTGACGGACCCCAGGAAATGCGCATCGAGACCGGACAATCCGCGCGACCCCACAATCACCCATGAGGTGTGGTTTGCTGCGTGAATAAGCCCTTTCGCCGGCGAAATGTGGAAGGCATGCGTGCGCACAGTCACGGTATCCGGGATTCTGGCCTTGGCGACGAGTTCGGCGAGTGTATCCTCCGCTGTCTGCTGCCCGACTTCGATGGGTGCGATTGCGTTTTGGTAACCCGGGATATTTCCCAGTTCCTTCAACTGCCAGCAATAGAGCACATGCAGCGTGGCTTGGTGCAGGGAGGCCTCGCGTGCGGCGAATTCCAAGGCCTTCATGGACAGGCGTGAGCCGTCGACCCCGACGACGATGGACTTCGCCTTGCGCGCCTGCTGACCCTGATATTCCTCATGTCTCTGCATGCTCTTCACATCGGCGTCGGGAACGTTGCTGGGAAGGTCATCAACGAAGGCCTGCTCCATATCCTGTTCGACCTGCTCGGCGTCATCAGCCGGAATTCTGACGACGGTGACGGGCACGGTGGCGTCCTCGGCGAGCGAAGCGGATGTGGAACCCAGGAACCATCTCGCGACACGGCCGAGCGAACGTCGACCGACCACGATCTGCTGCGCCTGATGCCCGATCTCGAGAAGTGCCTCGGGTCCTGAAGCCTTGACCGGGGTGAATACCAGCGAAGCCCTGTCAACGGGAATGTCGGCGCATTCGGTGGACACCCAGCTGTTGAGCACCTTGATGATGCTTGCGCGGACCCTCGTCCAGTCCTCTTCGTCGTGGGGTTCGGCGCCGAGATCCCACGAGCGCGTCCACCCGAAAACGATGTTCACCCGTTGTTCGCTCAGTACGGACTCGGCAAGGGCCCAGCGTAAGGCGGCAAAGGATTCCCGGGAGCCATCGACACCAACGACGATGTCGGCTTCGGTGGCGGTGGCGGCGTGTTCCGTTCCTGTGTAGGTCTCGTTCTGATGCGTCATCGCCATCACCCTCCTAAAATGGTTGATATAGACCAGCATAACCGCGAATTTGCGTTCATAGCGCAATAGAGAAACGGCCGTGAATAAACGTCATCGCAAATCTGTAGAGTGAGTGACAGTTTCAAAGGGAAGGACAAGCATGTTCGAACGGTTTACCGACCGTGCGCGGCGCGTCATCGTGCTCGCGCAGGAAGAGGCTCGCGCCCTTCAACACAATTACATCGGTACCGAGCACCTCCTGCTCGGACTGATTCGTGAGGGTGAAGGTGTCGCCGCCAAGGCGCTCGCTGCCAAGGGTGTGGAGTTGGATGCCACCCGTAAGCAGGTCGAGGAAATGATCGGCAAGGGGAATGCGGCCCCGAACGGGCACATCCCATTCACGCCGCATGCCAAGCAAGTGCTGGAGCTGAGTTTGCGCGAGGCGCTGCAACTGGGCCACAGCTATATCGGCACCGAGCATATTCTGCTCGGTTTGATTCGTGAGGGCGAGGGTGTCGGCACACAGGTCCTCATCAAGATGGGTGTCGATCTCGGTGAGCTCCGCACCTCGACGATTGATTTGATTCGTGGCAGCCATGAAGGTTCCGACGCCGCGAAGGCTGATCTCGCCAACGCCGGAAGCGTGCAGAACAAGCAGGGCCAGACCGGTTCGGCCATTCTGGACCAGTTCGGACGCAACCTCACTCAGGAGGCGGCCGAAGGCAAGCTCGATCCGGTAATCGGACGCAGTGCGGAAATCGAACGTGTGATGGTGGTTCTGTCCCGACGCACGAAGAACAATCCGGTGCTGATAGGAGAGCCTGGCGTAGGCAAGACCGCCGTGGTCGAAGGGCTGGCTCAGAAGATTCATGTGGGAGACGTGCCGGAGACGCTGAAGGGCAAGCAGGTCTATTCGCTTGACCTCGGCTCCATGGTTGCGGGTTCCCGGTACCGTGGCGATTTCGAAGAGCGTCTCAAGAAGGTCCTCAAAGAGATCAAGACGCGCGGTGACATCGTGCTGTTCATCGACGAGATTCACACCATCGTCGGTGCCGGCTCCGCAGACGGTGCCCTCGGGGCATCCGATATGCTCAAGCCCATGCTGGCCCGTGGCGAGCTGCAGACCATCGGCGCCACCACCACCGAGGAATACCGCAAATACATCGAGAAGGATGCCGCGCTGGAACGTCGTTTCCAGCCGATTCAGGTTCCTGAACCTACGGTCGCGGAAACGATCGAGATTCTCAAGGGGCTGCGCGACCGTTACGAGAACCATCACCATGTGACGATTACCGACGGTGCATTGCAATCGGCGGCCGAACTGTCCGCGCGGTACATTCAGGACCGCAATCTGCCGGACAAGGCCATCGATCTGATCGATGAGGCCGGAGCGCGACTGCGTATCAAGCGTCTGACCGCGCCTCCCGAGCTTCGCGATCTTGACGAGAAGATCGCCAAGCTGAGCGAGCAGAAGGACCAGGCCATCAAGGACCAGGACTTCGAGAAGGCCGCCGAATTGCGTGACGGCCAGGAGAAGCTTGAAACCGAGCGCAAGGAGAAGGAACAGTCCTGGCGCGAGGGCGAGTCCGATGTGCGTATGGTCGTGGATGAGGACGTCATCGCCGAGGTGATTTCGTCGAGTACCGGCATACCGGTGTTCAAGCTCACCCAGGCGGAGTCGAAGAAGCTGCTCAACATGGAAGGTGAGCTGCACAAGCGCATCATCGGCCAGGATGAAGCGGTCAGCGCACTGTCTCGTTCGATTCGTAGAACCCGTGTAGGGCTCAAGGATCCCAAGCGTCCTGCCGGTTCATTCATCTTCGCCGGGCCGACCGGTGTGGGCAAGACCGAGCTCGCCAAGACGCTCGCGTCTTTCCTCTTCGATGATGAGGATGCACTGATTCGCGTCGATATGTCCGAATTCGCCGAGAAGTACGCGGCATCGCGTCTCTTCGGCGCTCCTCCGGGGTATGTCGGTTACGAAGAGGGCGGCGAGCTGACCGAGAAGGTCCGTCGCAAGCCCTTCTCGGTGGTGCTCTTCGACGAGATCGAGAAGGCACACCCGGATATCTTCAACACGCTGCTGCAGGTGCTTGATGAAGGTCATCTCACCGACGGTCAGGGCCGCAAGGTGGACTTCAAGAACACGATCATCATTCTGACGACCAACCTTGGTACTCGGGACATTGCCCGTGCCGCCAACACCGGTTTCAATCTCGGCAACAACACCGAGACCAGCTACCAGCGGATGAAGGATCAGGTCACCAGCGAACTCAAGCAGCAGTTCCGTCCGGAGTTCCTGAACCGTCTCGACGACATCATCGTGTTCCAGCAGCTCAATGAGCAGCAGGTTCGTCAGATCGTCGATCTGGACGTCAAGCAGCTCAACGACCGTCTGTTCGAGCGTCATATGTCTCTCGAACTCAGCGACGCCGCCAAGGATCTGCTCGCGCAGAAGGGCTTCGACCCGCTGCTGGGTGCCAGGCCCTTGCGTCGCGTCATTCAGCGGGATATCGAGGATGCGATTTCCGAGAAGATTCTGCTGGGCGAGCTGGGCGACAACGAGCATGTGTTGGTCGATGCCGAAGGCGAAGGCATTCTCGGCGAATTCACCTTCACCGGCAAACCCTTCGAACAGGATGCCGAAGGCAACAAGCCGGAACTGGTCGGAGCCTCGACAGGGGCCTCGAACGGTGCGGATGTCACCGATGACGGCGCAGACGACGCCGGCGCGGATACGGCGGATAGTGCCGAATAGCCGCTGAACCATTTCCGCCAGTGAAAACGGGCCACGAACTCTTGTTCGTGGCCCGTTTTCGTGTTTCTGGCGGTGCGAATGCTGTTCTGTAGGGATTGTTCGCGTGACTCGACCCTCGTGAAGGAGGCCTTGCTGCAATTCCAACGAATTCAGTTGCAATTATCGGATGAATACCTGTGAATCCCTACACAAACGCAGCTCCGCAAGAATTCAGTGTTTCGCGGAGGATTATATGTCCTCGAAACGCCCTTCTGCGGGGATTGACGTGAGACGTGCCTGCAGCCGTCTGTCATAAAGGCGGGTGGAGGGCACGGCGAACATCAGCAGCCCGCAGAACAGCGAGCCGACTCCGGAAAGCACGAAAATCCATTCCACTCCAAGCGCATCGGCCAACGGTCCGACGAATAGCAACCCGATTGGTCCGGCAATCCCGGAAAGGGACATGCACACCCCGAACACCCTGCCAAGTTCGTCTGGAGGGAAGGACTGCTGAATCATCGCCATCGGTAGCGTGCTAGGGAAGGCTATCGCCATACCTGCGAAGGCATTGAGGATGACGAAGAGCACGAATCCGCTCGATGTCCCAGGAAGCAGGCCGCTCAAGGAGAAGGCGACTCCCAATACCCCAATCGCCAGTACCACCGGCCGCATGCGGTCCTTCCATGTGCCGAAGACGCCGATGATTGCGCCGCCGACCAGTGAACCGATGGACCATACCATCTCCACCACACCAGCCTGGAACACGCTTCCCTTGAAATACTGGAAGGTCATCAGAGGATACAGGCTTGCGGCAGGCATGAACATCAAGGTGAACAGCGAACTGATAATCAGCATGGACCAGAGCCCACGTGCGCTCGCAATCCGCTTGAACCCGAATACGGCATCGGCGATGACCCGTGGCTTCTCCACCAGATTGCTGAGATTGGAGGGGATGCTGATGAGGGCCAGTATGCCCACGCCCAGCGCAGCCCCCAGAACATCTGCGAGAATCAGATAGTTGATGGGAATGAAGGCGTACAGCAGCGCTCCCAAGGCAGGGGAGACGACCATCGTCGCGGACTGCACCATGCCGAGTTGCCCGTTGATTTTGGTGATTTCGTCATCCGGCACGATGGTCGGCAGAATCGATTGAATCGTGGGCATCTGGAAGGCCTGGGCGAGTGAACGTACGAAGAGCGAGACGAATACCAGCCAAAGCGGGAAGGTGGAATTCAGCGTGCCAACGACGGAGAGAATGACCGCGAAGGCGGCAGCCACGAGGTCGGGCACGATGAGCAAAGCCTTCTTGTTCCACCGGTCGATGAAGGTTCCGACGAATGGGCTGAGCAACACCATCGGCAGCATGGCCAGCAGCGTGGCGTAGCTCAGGATCGTGGCCGAACCCGATTCCTGTGTGAGATACCAGATAATCGCGTATTGCACGATCATCGAGGTGATGCCGGTCATGAATTGGCTGAACAGAAACAGGTAACTGTTGCGTCGCCAATTCGTCATCTCGCGAAATGGTGCCTGAGCCATAGTGAAGCCTTTGCCATTGGGTGGTATAGATACGGAGACACAGCGGACTCCATGAACAACTATCGCACAGCCTGAATGAAACATGCGCATCAGCTGATGGTGTAAAGCCGCGGTAAGGTTCACCGGATGCGAACGCCCGCATGCTTCGTGTAATTCCCAATCCTTCGAAGTGACAACCGCATTAGCCTTCGTATGTGATAGACTCGCTGCGCCTGGTATGTATGAAGATGTGAGCACCCATAACGTCCGTTGAGACGTAGCACCGCGGCCGAATCCTAAGATTCGGACGGTGCGGTCCGGTGCAACCCGGTGCATTCGGCACCACCTGCCTTCAGTCGCGCTTCGCTCGGCATTCCGCAACATCACACAACACAACAACATACGTATCAAGGAACATCTGATGAATATTTCAAGACCGCAATCCGTGGATCATTCACGGGACATCGCCGACAATATGGACAATTGGAACGACCGTGCCACGGTGCACGTCGAAGGAGTGGTGAACGCCACGCGACCGGACGGCGATACAACGCCCAATGGTGCCTATGGTGATATCCAGGCCTTCATGAAGGACCCGAGGGCCATTTCCTCCGTGGTCCGCCGCGACATGGCCGTGCTGTCACCCCATCTCACCGCAGACGGGCTGGAGGGCAGCCGTCTGCTGCACCTGCAATGCCATATCGGAACAGATACCTTGAGCTGGGCCAGACTTGGGGCTTCGGAAGTATGGGGATTGGACTTTTCCGAGACGTCGCTGTCTTATGCCAGGGATATCTGCGCCCGGGCAGGGGAGAGGATTCACTTCGTGCAAAGCGATGCGCGATATGCATCCGAAGCGATGCCTGAGATGCGCGGCACTTTCGATGTGGTGGTGACCAGCGTCGGCACGATTACCTGGCTGCCTGATTTACGGGACTGGGCGCAGTCCATCGCTGATTTGCTCACCGAAGGCGGCGTGTTCATGATCCGTGACACGCACCCGATGCTCTTCGCCCTCGATAATGATGGACTGACGGTCGTGCAGGACTATTTCAGTGGTACGGAGACCTCGTACGATTCGGACTCATCGTATACCGCGGGTTCCGAAGGCGGCATCACCCATACGCGCAACCATAATTGGGCGCACGACTTCCAGGAGATTACGTCCTGCCTTCTGGCGGCCGGGCTGAGTATAGAAGCCCTTGGCGAGCATCGGGACATCGATTGGAAGGCGTTGCCGATGCTGGTGCACGGACCGGAATCCGAGGACAGCTGGCGTATGCCCGAAGACATGCCGTCCGTTCCGTTGAGCTTCTCGGTAGTCGCCAGGAAACGATAAGGAAACGGTGTGTGCCATGGTCCAACAGGCACACACCGTCCGGCACGTATATCGCCCTTTGCCGCAAAACCTACCTAGGAACGGTCAGACCTGCTGTGAAGCCTGTTCCGGTGTGCTTTCCTGCAACTTGCCGTCCTGGATGGTGAGTACCCGGTCGCACTCGCCGAGCAGACGCTCGTCGTGCGTCACCATCACCACTGCGGTGTGCTCCCGCCGCGTGGCCTGTGCGAAGATGTCGGCAACGCCCATCGCCCGTGAAGTGTCGAGGCTGGCGGTGGGCTCATCCGCAAGAATCACCGCAGGACGTCCGTACAAGGCCACGCATATGGCTGCACGCTGCTTCTCGCCGCCTGAAAGTTCGTCGGGGTACTTTCCGCGGAGTTTCTCGATATCCAAATCCTCCATCAGACTTGCTGCGCGGCGGGCGTCGTACTTTTCGTGGGCATAGGAGGAATGGAGTTTCAATTGTTCCTCAAGCGTCAGGAAAGGCACCAGGTTCGAGGATTGCAATACGAAACCGACGGTGCTGAAGCGAAGCTGCGCGAGTTCCTTCCTCGACATACGGGAGTATTCCTTGCCGTCCAGACTCACCGAGCCGCCCGTCGGTTGCTGCAATCCTCCCATGATGGTCAGCAACGTCGATTTCCCGGAGCCACTGGGGCCTACGACGGCCACGAATTCGCCGGCATGAATGGTGCAGGTGGTGGGAGCGAGCGCATGCACGGTTGTGTCACCGTCCGGGTAGTCCTTGTAGACGTCTTTGAAGGCGAGCACCTCCGTGGAGGTGGAGGACGTCTGTTCGTCGTTCGTGTTCTTGATGGTCATGACAAAGCCTCGATAGCGTCTATGGATGAAACGGCTCGTGCGGAGAACGCCGCGCCGATAAGACTGAAGAGCACCAGCACGCCCGAAATGATGGCGAACCAGTAGGTGCTTACCGTGATGGGAACGGTGACCGGCATGAAGGCGATGGTCAGCAGGGAGAGCAGCAGACCGACAAGCGTGCCGATGACGGAGAGTATCAGCGTCTGCGCGAGTATCGAGCGGGAGATGAAGCTGTTCGAGTAGCCCTGCGCCTTGAGCACTCCGAAGAGGTGACGCTTGTGCATGGTCAGGATGTAGATGAAGATGCCCACGACCAGAGCGGACACGCCGACCAGGAATCCTATCATCAGGGCGAAGGTGAGCACCTGCGCCTGATATCCGGGAATGTTGTTGATGAAGGACTGCATGTCGAGTGAAACCATGCCATCTGGCACCGAGACCTTGGCCGAGGCGTCGCGAATGACCAGACCACTGGCCACGACCGCGTCATCGGAGCTTGCGCTTGCGGCATTCCGCGTCGATTGCTGCTGGGTGTTGGCGCTGGTGGCGGTTGCGGTGCTCGATGAATCGGCGGTGGCTCCGGTGACGCTTGCATCCGAGGACATCGAAGCATAGGCCGAGGGGAGTGTGAAGGTGCCGTTGCGTACGTAGATCACCGGCTCGGTGTTGTATTCCGCGGTTTTGGTGAATCCTACGATTTTGTAGGTGTATCCGGCCCGGCCGACGCTGACGCTGTCGCCGAGCTGGACGCCGTCCTTGGTGGACAGGCTTTCGCTGGCGACCGCTTCCTTCTCGTCGGCGGCGTTGCGTCCACTCACCAGTTGCGGTATGAGGGTCGAATCCTCGCGCACGCCAAGCAACACGGTGTTGAATCCTTCGCCGCTGGTGCTTCCGGACTCCTTGATTTTCGTCACCGCCTGCAGCACACTGACCGGCTCGATGTCCTTGGTGCCGGATTTGCCGGTATTGTCGGTGCCGGTGTTCGCGTCAGTGCCGAGTACTTTGGATTCCTCGGCCCTGGTCACTGACGATGATACGAGGTTGCCGTTCGCGTCGTCCGACAGCAGGATGCTCGACGCATTCCAGGCATCGACCGATGTGCGATTCGCTTGGGCGAGACCATATGACAGCGCTGTCAAAAAGAACGACAGATACCCGACGAGTACGATAACCGCCAGTATCAAGGCGTAACGCCCCTTTGAGTGGCGGATTTCCTTCCATGCAAGTTGCATGCATCCCCTGCTTCCCCCGATATGAACGTCGGATTAGGTGCGTCGCATGGCTTTGGCGGTCTGACCTCGGACGGGCCAGTTCCCCAACCGCCAGAGTCCTGCGATAATTCCTCGACCAACAATACGCATCGTCATATGTCCCCGTAGGATTCACGCCCTAAGAGTATGAAGACCGTAAAGAATGCTGATGGTGTTCGGTCTGATGGGTGCTTGAAACCGATACGTTGAGATAACTGCACTAAAAGGACAGCAAATTAGCCAGAATTTCTCTGGAAAGCTGTCCTTTTAGTGCAGTTATCTCATTGGGGGGACTCTTATAACAGCACCAGCAGCGCCAGAATATAGCAGACCACCAGTGCGGAGAACACGCCATCGCGTTTCGACAACCGCAGCACTCGCAGGTGCGTGCGATTGGCCCCGCCCTCATAGCATCGCGCGTCAAGCGCAAGACCGAGATTGTCCGCATGACGCAATGTCCCGGCGAACACCGGAACGATGATGGCGGTGACCGCTCTGATGCGTTGCAGAGGACCGCCGCTTTCCACACTGCCGCCCCTCGCCGCCTGAGCGTCCATCACGGAAGCAGTTTCCTTGGTGAGGATGGGAATGAATCGCAGAGCCAGAGACATCACCAGGGAAATCTCATGAGTGTGCATACCCAGCATTTTGAAGGGTTTGAGCAGAGACTCGAAGGCATCGGTCATCTGTGTCGGAGTCGTGGTTTGCATGACCACCGCACCAAGAATGATGACCATGGCGAAGCGGCATGTGTACAGCACGGCGCTCCACATCCCACCGCTGCTGAGTGTCAGGGGCCCCCATTGCATGAGAATCGTCCCTGTATGCACGACGAGCAGGTTGAGCAGGCCCATGATGACGAACATCGCCAGAAAGACACGAACCGAACGCAGAATGCGCAGGGGAGGGATACGCGACGCCGCCGTGACCACAAGCGTCATCATCGCGCCCAGGGCGAGCTGGTAGGGAGTGGTGATGAAAAAGGCGGTGAGCATCATCGCCAGGCATCCCAGCATTTTCGCTCGCGGGTCAATGCGAGCGAAGCTCGAAGAAGCCTTCGGGTCATCGCCCACGGTGCCGGCATCTGTCACATCGGTGCGGCTGCGGCCATGGGTGTCCAGAGTCGCCGATGTGTCGTGCTTCGCCCCGGTCGAGGGCGTGGCGGACAGCGGATGCCGGTACTCGTTCAGCACCTGCGCGGAGGCACCGAATGCCTTGACCTCGCCTTCCTCTAGCCACAGAGTGCGATGGGCGAGCGTTCGGGCATCCTCCAGTGAGTGGGTGGTCATGATGATGGTGACGCCGCGCTCGCTGAGATCCTCTATCAGGGCGTTCATACGAGTCCTTGCTGCGGAGTCGAGGTTCGCGGTCGGCTCGTCCATCACCAGAACATCAGGCGTGCAGGCGATGACACCGGCTATGGCGGCCAGACGCTGCTGGCCACCTGACAATTCGAATGGCGAGCGATCGCGCAGCCCCGCGATGCCGAGGAATTCCATCGCCTGATCTGCTCTGTGACGGACTTCCTGTGGTGAATACCCGAGGTTCTTCGGGCCATAGGATACGTCATCAACAACCGTGTCCGCGAACAGTTGCCGTTCGGGATGCTGCATGACATAGCCGACCCGGTGCCGCAAAGCTTTGAGTGCCTTGCGACCGGCGCTTTTGCCCTTCCGGGTCACAGGGATTCCGCAGACCCTGATGGTGCCCGTCGTGGGGGCAGCCAAGGCACATAGAGCAGTCTGGAGAGTGTGGATTTTCCCGAACCGTTATGCCCTACGATGGCGATGACTTCGCCCCGCTGCGCTTGGAACGACACATCGCGTAGAGCATCGTGATCCCCGTCGCCGAACCGAAAGGAGACATGCCGGGCATAGATGACCGTCCCTTCGGAGACCTCGGCCTGCCAGGACATGGAGGACGGCGGCAATGGGGTGGGGCCCTTCAAGCCGTTTGCGGCTTGCGGATGCTCACGCAGGGAATCTACTGGCCCGGATTGCGATGCATCGGGAAGGTCTGAAATACCCGGAACACCGCATGCATCGAGGATGTGAGCGTCATGATGCACTCCCGATGATTTGTCGAGTGCGGATTGCAACGAGGCAGGTGGGCAGTCCGCGATAAGCGTCCCGTGATCGAGAACGATTACGCGGTCTGCCGCCGAGAGGTCCTCGACGTCATGAGTGACATGCACGATGGCGGTGCCTCGCGATGAGAGTTCATCAAGGACCTGCATCACATCCTGCCGGCCCTCGCTGTCCAACATGGCTTCGGGCTCGTCAAGTACCAGCAGATCGGGATGCATCGCCAGAGCCCCGGCAATCGCCACCCGCTGCTGCTGTCCTCCGGACATCTTCGTGGGGTCGCGCAGGGCGGAACTCGCCATGGAGACCTGTTCCAGCGATTGCCCGACCCGTTCGATAATCTCATCGCGTGGAACGGAGAGATTCTCCGGCCCGAAGGCCACATCGTCCTTGGTCACCGTGGTGACGATCTGGTCCTCGGTGTTCTGGAACACCATGCCGATGCGATGTCTGGCCTGTCTATAGCTTTCGGCGTCTATCGCACCGTCGTCGAAGCTTTCCGTACCGAAATAGGATACGCGCCCAGCATCGGGGCTGACGAATGCCGCGATGATGCGTGACAGTGTGGACTTCCCCGAACCGTTGGCCCCTACGACGAAGATGCGCTCGCCTGCGTGGATGTCGAGGCTGATATGACGCAATGACCAGGTGTGCCCGCGGTCATAGCTGAATGCGACATCGCGAAGACTGACGATGCATGACGATGAATCTGACGATTCCTTCATACGTACCGACCTCAGCGATGGACGAGCATCGAAATCGGCTTGTAGATCAGGAAGGTCACCACGCCGTGGATGGCGAGTTTCATCAGGTTGAAGGGCAGGAGGACGGGCAGAATCATCGTCGCCACGGCGCTGACCGAGATATTGGCATAGAGCGGTGTGATGATGAGGTTGCCGATGATCGCCACGGCCAAGGCGCACACCGAACCGACGATGATGCCGAGCAAGGCGCCCTTGCGTGTATGTACGCGGCGGTAGACGAGAGATGCGGGAACGCTTAGCGACAGTGCCACGGCAACAGCCATCAAGGTTCCGTATGGGTCGGTGAAGAGGTGTGGCACCCATGACAAGATACTGACGAGAACGGCCGCCATCGGCCCGAAGGCGAATCCCGAGATTAGCGACACGATGCCGGAAGGATCGTATTTCAGATACGGTGCCGCCGGGAACAGCGGCAGTTCGATGAAGCTGGCCACAATCGACAGCGCCACGAATAATGCGTATATGGCGATTCTCCGTGTCGACCAGCGTCCCTCCTGCACATCGCTTGTGGAATGCGGGTCCCTCTTCGGAGACAACGGCTGATGCGAGGAATTTCGCGGAGTGTTTGCGGGTTTGGACCCGTCTGAAGGCATGCTCATATTGAGCCTCGTTTCTTTCATCCGGACTGTAACCGTTGGCCTCGGATTCTCACCGAATCAGCCGCTTGCGCGGGTCGCGGGCTTCGGCATATCGCTGTTATGACTCTCGGCGTTGCCGTTACCGCCAGTAAGGAGTTGCACCTTCCCTGAAACTGACGACATAAATTTACCACACCGTATTCATCTCACCGTGTGATTCTGCTCGCGTGGGGTGATTCCACAGGGTACTGGGCTGCCTGCAATATGCATGTGCCACATGACTATGGTGCGTCATGCGAATCACCTTGGGAGAGTTGTCGTAGCGCCGCTTGTTGCGCCGAGAAGACTAGCGCGCAGGCCTGCATACGGCACGGCAGCGAGGATGTCAGGAAGAGGGCAAGGCACTCGAATGCACTTGACCTGACTCTTCCCAGCACTCCGGAATGCGGGCAACCGTCATGCGTGCAAGAATGGTGAGCATGGATAAAGTGGCAATTGTTGTGGTGACCTATCGCAGGCAGGAACTGCTGGCGACTCTCTTCGAATCGATACTCAACCTCACCAAGGCTCCCTGGCGAGTGGTGATCGTCGACAACGAGCATTCCGATACGACCAGGCAGATGGTCGAGGAATTCGAGAGCGCGGTCACCGGCCAATGGGGCAAGACCATCCCGGATTCGTCGGGCGAAGACAGCAGGGTCGTATACGCTCCGCAAAGCGACAATCTCGGGGGGGCGGGCGGTTTCTCAGCAGGGGTAAAACGAGCCTACGAACTGGGTGCCCAGTGGTTCTGGGTGATGGACGATGATGTGGCCGTCGAACCCGAAGGACTCGACAAGCTTGCCAAGTGGTCGGACAAGCATGAGGTCATCCAGGGGTCACGTCTCGACTATGACGGCGGTCCCTTCTACTGGCAGTACCATTTCATCGTGTCGCTCGGCATTCCCGATCCCATCGCACCCGCCGCGTTCGGGCAGGCGGGCTACCGGGTGATGAACACCATGTGCTTCGAGGGCGGATTCTTCTCCAGACGAGTGGTTGAGCGCATCGGATTCCCGGACCCGCGCTTCTTCATCTATTGGGATGACACCCTGTACGGCTATCTTGCCAGCAAGGTCACCACACCCATCGTGGTGCCTGATGTGGTGATGCGACGTACCCGCGAAATCGGCAACTGGGATATCGCAGGTGTGCGTCAGCTCAATTCGACGTCTGATATGAACCGGTACCACATCATGCGCAACAGAGGGTACATGGCCCGGTACTTCATGCAGCACGGCGATTACCGTCCGGCCCTGTTCGCCCTGGGGACGGCAGCAACCTTCACGAAGGAACTCATCAGGCTCGTGGCCGTTGACCGCAGCAGTTTTGGCAGCGGCGTCAAGAAGCTCGTCACTGGGTGGTGGGACTCCAGAAAACTCCTCCATGACCCCGAGTGGAAGCCCATGCCCCCTCTGAAATAGGGGAGTGATGCGTTTCTGTAGGGATTTGTGCGTAGACCATCGGTGCAAGGCCAGTGATTCGGCTGTTTTCCAGTGCCTACGAGCTCGATATATCTATAAATCCCTACACAAACGACAGATGAGCGTGAAGTGCATGCGAATTTCGGCTAGGGGCGGCTGAATGAAGCCTCGTTTCCCCATTGCCAGGTGCCTCCGCCGGCTCCAATCTGAAAATGCAGCTTCGCGATTCCCAAATCGTTGAGCAGAAAGCGGCCGGAAGCATCTGACGCGATGAACGCTTTGGCCGTGCCTGTGGCGGCGTCATAGAAGAACCGCGTGGTCTGAGCGTTCATGGCCGAAGGTGCCTTCAGTGCGGCAGTGACGCCGTCCTTGAACCAGTCCGGCGCTGCTTCGACTTCGGCGGCGCTCATGTCGGGTGTCGCCTCTGCCAAGGAAATCGAAGGACGATGCTTCGATTGAATTTCACGAAGTTCCTTGAAGTCGCTGCGGAGCAACTGAGCCTGGTCTATCGGATACCCGATGGTGATACCCAGATACAGCTCCTCGCCAGGTAATATCGAGCAGCGTTGTGCGGCAGCCTGACGGTCCCAGCTGCCCGCCACCCATCCCGTGCCAAGACCGTAGAGCGTTGCGGCCAGCACGATACGCTGCGCATAGAAGCCTGCCTGTTCATATGCCTCCGGGGATTCTTTCGGCCCCACGACGGCTATGACATTGTTGGCGTTCCTGAAATGGCCTGAGGCGTTCGCTTCTGCGAACACGTCGGGACAGTCGCTGATGAGCTGGATATGCAGACCCGAGAGAGTGTTCACTGCGGAGATCGTCGTGTCGAGTTTTCTGATGTGATCCTCGGCTAGTGAAGTGGGATCGTAATTTCTGGTGGTGGTGCGGATGTCGATCGCGTCGATGAGTCGTGGTTGTTCTGCCATCACTCTATTATTATGCCTACATGAAGAAAATCCACCATCGTGTCGCCGTTCAGTGTGGCCTATGGGATGCGGTGGGGATATGATTCATACGCACCGCTCCGACACCCAAAGTCTCGGCGGGTGTATTCGGGCACGAAGAGTTTCCAGCAACAAGGAGATCAAGGATGATTGAGACAGCGCAGGCATTTGGCATTGATATTGGAGGATCCGGCATCAAAGGTGCTCCTGTCGATCTGAATATCGGAGATTTCGCCGAGCCACGTTTGAAGATTCTGACACCAGAGGAATCAACCCCTGAAGCCGTTGGCGCTATCACCAAGCAGATGCTCGAGCATTTCGAGGTTCCTGATGACGTACCTGTCGGCATCGCGTTTCCTGCGCCTATCAAGCCCGGAAAACCCTTGGATTTCATGGCTAATCTCGATAAGTCATGGCTTGGCGTGGATGTTCAGGCGGCGTTCAGCGAAGCCTGCGGTCGTCCTGTGAAGCTCGTCAACGATGCTGACGCGGCAGGCCTTGCAGAAGTGCAGTTCGGTGCGGCGAAGGGCGAGAACGGCCTGGTCATTGCCACCACGCTGGGCACCGGCATCGGTACCGCCATCATCTATGACGGCGTGCTGGTCCCGAACAGCGAGCTTGGGCACCTGACGTTGAAGGACCAGGATGCCGAGAAGTATGCCGCCGCTTCTGTGCGTGAGCAGAAGAACCTCGGATACAAGAAGTGGGCTGGTCGCCTGACCAAGTACTACGGCCTTCTGGAGACCTATCTCAATCCCGACCTGTTCGTCGTAGGCGGCGGAGTCAGCCGCATGAGCGAAAAGTTCCTGCCTCTTATTGATATCAAGACCCCGATTGTCCCGGCCAAGCTGCGTAATCAGGCCGGTATCGTCGGCGCGGCGTACTTCGCCAGCATTCATCAGGACTGATGCCGATGGCAGGCTGCTTCGCCTGCCGAGCCGGTGATTTGAGTTGCATCACATACGAGGAGCACTGTTAAGACCATAACGCGGTTGTAACAGTGCTCCTTTTCATATGGGAGTAACAAGGCAGTGCAGATGGCTATACGGCTACCCACGAGTATGCGATTCACTGTCTGCAGAGCGCGGATTACGGCGAGTCATGCGGGTGGAGGCACATTCCCCAACGGAATTCCGTCGCTCTTGGCAGCCCTCGAAGAAGCAGGAACAGCAGTCAATCAGCGTATTTTGCGTGCTTGTGCCATGATGCGGCACGAAGCGTCGCATTTGTGTAGGGATCGTCGCGTAGCCCAAGGCAGTCGTATGCCGGAAGGCTTGCAATTCCGTCGCACATTTTCGTGATGGTTCGAGTCTCGTGGAAAATCCCTACACAAACGGAATCGAAGGATGCGCAGCACCGTTTCCGGCCACGTTTTCTCTGTACTGCCTACGGTTCGGCGTAGTTTTGATACGGTGAACACAGCAATACGCTTTTCCTCAAGAACCGTTCCGTTCGAACCGAATCCCATCGCACTCGCCGAGGCCGACATGAACCGTGCCGGACGTACGCTGCGCAAACTCAACGATTCCAATCCCACCAAGCATGGGCTTGGGCCGAAGAGCATCGAAGGCGCATACGATGCCGACCCCAAAGGCCCACGGCAGGCACGCGAAGCCCTGTCGGTGATGGTGAACTCACGGAATCGGCGATTCGCTGACGGATGGGGAGACGACGCTCCCGCCCAGCACGTAGACCCCGCCTCGCTGTATCTGCTCAGTTCGACATCACAGGCCTATTCATGGCTCATCAAGCTGCTCTGCGACGCAGGGGATGCCGTGCTGGTACCGAAACCCGGGTATCCGCTCGTGGAATCGATAGCCCGACTTGAGTGTGTGGAGGCCCTGAGCTATCCCTTGCGGTACGACGGTTCCTGGACGATAGACGTAGCGGCCATAGCCGGCATGCTCGAATCCGACACGCATGGGCGTATACGGGCATTGATAGTAATCAACCCCAACAACCCCACCGCATCCTACCTTCGTGAAGAGGAGCGTGAAGCCATACTCGCGTTGTGCAGACGGTATGGTGTGGCCATCATCGCCGACGAAGTGTTCTACGAGTACGCCTTCGCAGATGAGCAGGACTGCCCGAAACGACGGCGATTCGCCGGGGAACCCTCGGTATTGACCTTCGCCCTTGACGGATTCTCCAAACTGCTCGCAGCGCCGCATGCCAAGGTTGGATGGATTCAGCTTTCAGGACCGGATGCCGATGTGCGCGAGGCTACGTTGAGATTGGACGCCATAGCCGACGACTATCTGCCCATGAGTTCCATCATCGCCGACCGCATCCCGGAGCTGCTGGGAATAGCGGACTCTCAGTTGGACCTGGTGGGGCACAGAGTGAGCGGGAATCTGGCGACGCTCAGGCAGATGCTCAAAGAGGATGAGCATGGTCTGGTCAATGTGCTTCATGCCGAGGGAGGATGGAATGTGCTGCTGCGGTTTCCCGCGGTCATCGATGAGGATGAACTGGTGATTGCCTTGATGCGCGATTGCGGTCTGACCGCTCAGCCCGGCTATTTCTTCGATATGGATTCCAACGGTTTCCTGGCATTGTCCCTGTTGCCAGAACCCCCTGAATTCGAACGCAACGTCGGTGATGTGCTGCAGGAGGTGAATTCTCGAATCGCTTCGATGTCCTAATCCACTTTGAGATGATAACTGCACTACAAGGACAGCTTTTCCGAGAATTATTTCCGTATTGCTGTCCTTTTAGTGCAGTTATTCTATTTGGCTGCCCTGTGCACACCAAACCTGAAGAGTCCAACGGCTCCTGCTCCCGTGAAGCCGTGTTCAGAAGCTGAACCAGCTTTGCATCTGAGCGTAGGCATCGGGATTGGCATGCATGCTGATTGTCGCACCGGCGAGCAGGCTCGTCAACAGTCCTGCCAGCACCAGAACCGTCATCAGGCTGATGACAAGACTCCTTGCACAACCCGCACGGTAGGCGTGCCCTCTTCCGACGGCTTGCGAGGCAGACGGCTGCGATACCGTCGCGAGGCCGGGAGCATTAGGGTTCGCTCCGTCGCGTCGCTCCGCGACGGCGGCTATGACCATAACCGAGCTCAATCCGAGTAACCATCCGAAATCCGCCATGTAACGCCATACGAAGCCGCCTGCATATGCGTCGAAAACGATGATGAGCACAGCGAGCGCCGGCATCGAGCATGCGAGTCCGAACAAGCGGCGAGAGCGCAGCGTGCGCCGCAATGACGGCAGCAGCAGCAGGACGATGAGCACGGGGCATAGCAGCAAAATTCCGCCTACGCCGCTTTCGGTGTACTGCCAGTGGGGAAGCGGGGCGGGAGCATAGGAAATCCAAGGGAAGCGACTGCCGAAACTTGGCGGCTGGGCGAGGTAATAGCCCAGAATGTGGGGAATGTTGCCCAACGGTGTCTGGTATGTCTGCAGATTCACCACCGTCATCTGATTGAGATTGCCGAAGTTCAGAGGAGAGCCGAAACGCCAGAGGTTGTACGTCAGGGCCCCTATCACGGCCAATGCGGCAGGGAGCACCGCGCTGGCGGCGAACAGCAGCAGTGCCTGTACGCGTTTGCCCGCCTGTATGGTTCCCGCGTACCGGTACTTGACGTGTTTCACGGAAAGCAGCGCCACAATCTCATCCCAGAAGATAGGCAGCGCCAGCAGGCATGCCAGGATGAACTGAGGTCGGCACGCCACATTCGCCCCCAGGCACAGGGAGCCCAAAGCCACGCGTTTCAGCGACAGGGTCGTGGTGAGGTCGCCCCGGAGCGTTGCCTTGATATCGGTGAATCGCCACATTCGCGTACCGTCGTGGGTGCTCACCCGACGTGCGCCAAGCCATATCCACAGCCCCAGTGCACTGAGCGCCAACGAGGCGGCGAAGGGAACCGTGTAGAAGTTGGCCTTATGCCAGAGGTACACCAGATTCGAAGCGGTGATAACGGTGATAGACCCCAGTGCCACGACGGCGAGGGGCATGGCTTCGAAATGCCGATTGATGATGCGAATGACGAGCAGAATCATCAGCACCATCGCGATGAACAGCAGGAGTGCGTTTGCTGCCTCTGAGGGCAGCATCAACCCGCCGGGAACCCACAGCGAGGTGATGGCCTGGTATGGCAGGAACAGCACAATCGCAGGCAGCACGCCGAAGTATGAGTACCAACGACCTTCGAATAGCACATAATCCCAGTAGAGAGGCTGCACACCTTGGTCAAGCAGTTTCTGCCTGGTGGCGATGTCCAGTGGATTCTGGCTGAGCAGGAGCTGGTCGGGTACCTTGAGATCAAGCCACGGTCGGCCGTGGAGCAGGGCATCGGCAATGTAGCCGTACTGATTGAAATCGTAGGTGTAGCCGTTGGCGTTGTGGAATATCTGCTGACCCGGCCATGCGATGGAGCCGACGATAACCGAGATGGCAAGCAGGGCGAAAGGCGTCAGGACTCCGCATAACAGCAGACCCTGTCGTCGATTCCCGCTGCGCAATCGAGTTCTCCACAGCCAGGAATGAGGCAGAAAGGCCAGTATGATGACGGCGATAACGGCCAGTAGGGCTACGCGCAGTATATTGACGCGGAACGGAACTCGTGGGTTGATATCAAGTCCCTTGACGCCTACGGTGCTGCCGGTGGGCTCCTGAATCCACAGGCGTAGCCCTTCGCTGCTCTTCCCGGGCGCAGGGCTCCTGATATAGGTACTTGCATCCACGTTTTCGCGTACGGTCACGACGTTCCCGGCATCCCAGAACTGCTGGTCGTCCGAGTTTTCGGCGAGCGCGTCGAGTCGGATCTGAACGCTGGAGTCCCTTTGCGTTGGTTCGGCGTCGTCTTTCCCGCCCCGTGCATCGCTGAAGGTCACATGCACATACCCCACCTTCGTCTTGACCCGCTCCACTTGGATATAGGCCTTGGTGGGCTCCGTCACGGTAAGGGTGCCATCGGCGTTTCGCTCAAGCCCCGAGCCGATGAGGGTGGAGGATTGCGAAGACGCCTGCTTTCCCGCAGTGGTCAAAGAGAGGAAATGAGGCATGTTGAACAGCAGCAGTTCAGCTATCAGCACTGCCATCAGGGCCAGAAGGTACCGCCAACGATGACGAGGGCGCGGCTTGAGAGGGCGGGGAGCAATCACGACCCCATTCTATACGGGAGGTTTACCTCTGCCCCCTGTAGTTGGTTTACTCGGTGTTGGTTTACCCAGTGTTGTTTACCCGGTGTCGTTTCCGCTTGCATGCGATGGCGCCAGATCGGCGGGTGTCTTTTTCTCAGGGCATGATGTCGGGTTGGATTGGGAGAATACCTCTATGTCTCGCAGCCGAAGAATCCCATTCAACATCAGTAGGAAAAGCAGGCGATTGGCTATACGGCTTCGTCGCAAGTTGGGTCTGGAAGGCATGATTGACCGTCTGGGTCAGACCCGTGACGCCTTCGAGTCGACACTGCGGAATCTCTCGGAGCAGGCTCTCTCCCCGAAAACGACTTCAGAGCATGACGCATCCTCCCCGGCGGAGGCATCGGGGGAGCATGCCTCCGAAGGATTGGATTCACGCATCGTCCTGCAGGAGCTGCAGAAGAACTCACGACATCTTGGTCCTCTGGTCAAACGTAGGGTTTTCAAAGATTTCCCGGGTGTTCCGGGCGAACTGTCGATAGGTTGGGTGCAGTTCCCGGAATTCAAAGGCACCGGTTTCGCACTTGGCGTGTTCCCCGACAAGGACCACTTCGCACAGGTCGCCGTGGCCGACGACCGTGGACGGGTGTTCGTCGGGACCGAAATCGCCATGGACACGCATGACCTGCAACCACGATTCATGTTGAGCAAAGAGGGCACGGTTTCGATTCCCTATGGCAGGCGTTTCGGCGTGGATGTCGATCCTTCCGACGGCAAGCCTCCGGAAACCGTCGAAGCCATACAGGGTGGCGTCGTCGGACGAGACTCCAGCGGAAGACTGACATGGCTTGCTTCATGGCTGAAATACGATAACGTCTACGCTCTGGAACAGATGCGGACGCCGTTGCCTACCGATCTGCGCACCGATCTGGAGTATCGCGACGCGATGGCGATCGCGTTCTTCGCCAGCTATATGCTGCCGCAGATCAGAGGGTTCCTCGTGGGCTTCGGCTCGGGCAATATCTTCCGCAGACTCAATAGGGAAGCCCCGATGGGGGCTATACGCCGTAGCGTTGAGGACGCTGTGCAAGCCAGAGCTCAAGGGCTCCGGGCATCCGGTCTTGAGGACCACTTCGCGGACATCATGCGCGAGGCAGGTGCTCTGGATCCCGCTCCCGGGCTCGAGGCCGTGCACGGCGCAGAACCTCTCCATCTGTATACTTCATCGTTCTCGGGTAGCTATTTCTTCTCATGGGAGTCTGGTCTGGAATTCTCGGCGGCGTTGCGCTCGCTGAAAATCGAGGGCAATCTGAACCGCTTCGCGGCCACCGGGGCATGGCTGGAACGCAATGCCCGTTTGGGAGTATTCCCTACGGAAGACACGGTGACACGTGCCGAGGCTTCGCAGATAGACTTCGCCTTACTGAACAATCCGGCATTGGCCGCCATGCCACTGGACGACCAGTTGCCAAGGGATTTTGACCCTGTGCATGATGACGGCAAGTACGCCGCTTTTATGCTGGTCGAGTTGGCTCAGGAGTTGGCGTCCCACACCTATGAGCATTTCCCCGACCCTACTGCGCATGCAGGTGCTTCGGCGGATGCTTCCGAAATGAAGGATGCAAGCGGATCAGAGTGGGTGTACCGACAGACCATGTCGTTGCTGCTCAGAAGACTGCGTCTCCCGTACCGTTTCGATGTCGAGATGCGGTCTAATCTGGAGGGCGGCGATGTTGCCTTGGCATTCACCACCGCCGGGGTGACGATGATGCCCAACAGCCGCTTCGACGAGGAACAACATGCCTGGGTGGAGTTGAACAGCGAGGAACAGGCGAATATGAGCACCGATTACAACCTCAGGGTCGGTCTTATGATGGCCGCGCTCGCATTCGGGGCCGACGAGCATGTTCAGCGGGTGTCTCTGCATATCGATTCCATCGGTCTGGAGGAGGCGGTGGCCGAGCAGGATTCCGCCATCACCCAGCTGATGAGCCAGGCACTGGCGGCTTTCGAACGCATCCGCACCGGTCATGTGTCTTCAGCAGGTTCCAAGGCCGATCCCAAGGACGGTGACGTGCATGGCGACCCCGCACACTCGAATTCACCGGCATCGGATAATCATGACCATGACGATTCGGTGAACAGCACCTTCCAGAGCCTGATGCGTGATGTCGATTTCGACGAGATGACCTTCATGGCGCCTGACGTCGATACGGGAATCGGCGATGGCGACAGCGCCGCGAAGGATGATGGCGGACTCGACGAGGGTGCGGAAAGCATCGAAGACGATGATCTCTCCGACACGGAGGCGACATCGGCTGATATGTCGTCACGAGCATCCGATGCGGACGCGATGTCCGGAACGCAGGAGGACCCTCTCAGCGCTCTGCAGCGCAACCCCACCGTGCGCAATATGGCCACGGTGACCTTTGAACGCGCGAACTTCCTCAAGCAGCTTGGTGAGGACGGGCTCAATCACCCGAAAGCCTTCTTCCGTCGTTTCGGAGCGGTTATGGATGTCGATGGCAAGGGGGGACTGAAACCCGTCAATGCCGATTTCGAACTTCGCGACGATGTCTTCGCACCGCATGCCTCCCAGGAAGAGCCTGAAATGACCGATCAGGAACTGTCGGGTGCGGTCAGCGCGGTTCTGGGAGCAAAGAATACGAACGACCTCTCGATTCAGCGCGTAGATGTGCTGCAACGGACCGTGAACGATTTCCACCAGTTGGCGAACAACACCGAAATCCCCTCCGTGCAGAAAGCGCAACAGGCGATGAAAATCATCACCGATGTCAACGACCCCGAACTCAGCGCATTGTCGTCCCAGGTGACCAGCGCTCTGATTGACGGCACCGACACACCTGACATTGATTTTGCGCTCGCCCAGGATCTCGATAAGGAGCGGGTCAAGGCCAGGGATCTGCTGTTCTCGGGTCAGACCGAGCAGGCCTTGCAGACCGCCCAGTCGGCAGTCGAGCAGATGGATGCTCGCTTCGCGATGGGCGGCGGGATACCACGTTATTTCAATTCCTATGCGGAACGCGTGGTGTATAACCGCCTGTTCGCAACACCGGGGGAGTCCACGGTCCTGATTCCGGACAATCTTTTTTATGCGCATATGGAACTGGCCGATGTGCTCGCTCAGCTGAGTGGTGCGGAGGAATCTCTTCCGCATCTCAACGCGATGGTTTCATACGCCCCCGCATATCCTCTGTCCCACTTGAAACTCGCCGTGCAGCTGGCACGAAACGAGGATTGGGATTCGGCCCGCGCCGCGACCTTGAACGCCTTGCGCGTCGCTTTGGACAGGGATGATGCGTCATTCGCCTATTATCGGCTCGCGTACGCCGCCTGGATGCGTGATGAGTTCGATATCGCCAGCGCCGCATATCTGATGAGCGAACATATCAGCCCCGGTCAGATTCCGGCCTTGCAGGCGGAATTGCAGGAGCTTAATGCCCGGGCCCAATCTCAATGCGTGCCGATTCCCCAGAATGTCGAGGAGGCTCAGCAGGTCCTTCAGCACTACGGGTTGCCGGTGTGGCCGCATACGGAAGTCGCCTCAATCGTGCGGACGGCGGCACGGGTGTGCGTCGACCAGGGCATGTTCGTTCCGGCTCGTACGCTGTCGGTTGCGGCGGCTCGGATGAATGATGATGAAAACGGCGGCATCGACGTGGTGCAGGCCCAATTCCTGAGGACGTTGAATGCCTGAAGCAGAGAACAGCAAGCAGCAAGCGCAAGGCACAAGCCGACAGGCCGGCGTGCAGGCCACCGTCAGGCATCCCGCGCCGGGGAGTGGCGCATGGATCGACGCCATGCAGCAGACCGATGCCGATGCCATGCAACTCGGCAAACTCGATGTCGGTTCTCTTGACAGCCAGGATGCAAGGAAACTCTGGACCAAACTCGCCGCCTGGCTGGAGTCCGATCAGATAGCCTACTATCTGGATGACGCTCCGGTGTCATCCGATGCCGCCTATGATGCGCGGATGCTCTGCCTGCAGGAGTTGGAGCGCTTGTTCCCTTCGCTTGACACGCCGCAATCGCCGACGCACCGTGTGGGAGGGACCTTCTCCAACGATTTCGCTTCCGTACGCCATCCGACTCGCATGATGAGCCTCGACGATGTGTTCAGCATCGAGGAGCTTCATGACTGGTACGAAGGTGTGCGTAAGGATCTGGACTGGCCTGCCGACGAGCCTCTGCCGATGACCTGCGAGGTGAAGATAGACGGTCTGGCGCTCAATCTCATCTATCGCGACGGCGTGCTGGAGCAAGGGCTCACACGCGGGGATGGAGTGACCGGCGAGGACATCACCTTGAATGTGCGCACGATAGGCACGATACCCAGGCGTTTGGGAGGACCGAGCAACGATGTCCCGCAGATGGTGGAGATTCGCGGCGAGGTGTTCATGCGCTTCGAGGACTTCACTGCTCTGAACGATCAGCAGTCCGAACAGGGTAAGGCGCCCTTCGCCAATCCGCGCAATGCGGCCGCCGGTTCATTGCGTCAGAAGGACCCGCACATCACCGCCTCCCGTCATCTGAGCTTCTACGCTCACGGTATCGGCACCCTTCGCTGGGGAAGCGGCAGCTCCCATGCCGGGCATGACGAGGTCAAGGATCAATCCCAGGCATACGAGCTCTACCGCCACTGGGGCATTCCTGTTTCCCCGCATAATCGCGAGGTCACCTCCTTCTCGGATATTCTCGGGATGATCGAATACTACGGGGAGCATCGCGGAGACATCGAGCACGCATTGGACGGCATCGTCGTCAAGGTCGACGACCTTGCCCTGCAACGCCGTCTGGGTTCCACGGCACGCGCTCCCAGATGGGCGATTGCCTACAAATACCCGCCGGAGGAAGTCAACACCGAATTGCTGGACATCACCGTACAGGTCGGCAGAACAGGGCGCGTGACACCTGTGGCGATGCTCAAACCGGTGTATGTCGCGGGTTCCACTGTCTCCAGGACCACACTGCACAACCCGTCGGAGGTCAAGCGTAAGGGCGTGCTGATCGGCGACACCGTGGTGGTGCGCAAGGCAGGGGATGTGATTCCCGAACTGGTGGGTCCGGTTCTTGAACGCAGGAAGGGCCGCGAGTCCGATCTGCACGAGTTCGTGATGCCGACGCATTGCCCGAGCTGCGGTGCCTTGCTGGCCCCGGCGAAGGAGGGGGACGTCGATATCCGCTGTCCCAATGTGGAATCATGCCCGGCGCAGCTCACCGAACGTGTGATCCATATCGCATCGCGCAAGGCTTTGGATATCGAGCATTTGGGGGAGCAGAGCGCCATAGCCCTGACCAACCCCGAGGACAACCGTCCGCAAAGCGTGGATGTGTTCGCACCCGGTATCAGGGAGATTGTCGTAGGACCGGGGGAGGAACCGGAACCTTACCTTCCTGCCGAGTATCTCAGACTGCCGGATGTGCAGAGCCCGGTGTTGTCCAGCGAGGCGGGGCTCTTCGAATTGAACGCCGAGCAACTCAGTGACGTGCGGGTCTGGCGTGAGGCGCCGATCATCGAGGTCAGCGAGGAACAGCTGGACGGCGGCAAGACCAGGCGTAGGCGTCGCAAGCTGGGCAGCAGCGGGTTGTGGTACCAGACCTATGCCTTTACGAACCAAAGCACGGCGACCTTGCCCGCAAAGGACGATGGTGCCTCGAGTGAAGATGACGCGTGTGAAGGTGCTGCGGGCGCGGCCACCGAGATTGATGCTGCCGATGTCCCCGACGACCGTAATATCTCTGATTTCGCTGGTGCCGCCGCTGATTCCGCAGTGCTTCCCGAGTCCGGTGACGTCGCTCGGCAGGCATCCAAGAACACCCTTCGCATGCTCGAGGAGATAGACCACGCCAGGCACGCCGATTTATGGCGGGTCCTGGTGGCCTTGTCCATCAGACATCTGGGACCGACTTCGGCCCATATGATCGCGTCGAGATTCCGCTCATTGGATGCGGTGGAACAGGCCGGCGTGGAGGAGCTTTCCGAGTTGGACGGCGTCGGTCAGGAGATAGCCGAGTCCATCGTGAGCTGGTTCAAGGCCGCCAAGGAACCAGGTGATTGGCGTGGAGCGATTCTAGAGGCCTGGAAGAAAGCCGGAGTGGGCATGAGCGTCGAAGACCACGCCGTACCCCAGACTCTGAAGGGCATGACCGTGGTGGTCACCGGAAGTCTTGAGGACTTCTCCCGTGATTCCGCGAAGGAGGCGATTATCGAGCGCGGGGGGAAGGCTTCGGGTTCGGTAAGCAAGAAGACCACATACGTGGTGGTGGGGGAGAATGCCGGTTCCAAGGCCGCGAAGGCGGAAAGTCTTGGAGTGCGCATGCTTGACGAAGCAGCATTCCATCGCCTGCTGAACACCGGCTCTCCCGAGGAGGCCTAGAGACTCATGGAATGGTGTGCAATCCGGAGTGCGGAGCCGATGTCGGTCATCAGAGCTTTCACCGGCTCTGCACACGCGGTATGAGGGGTCGCATTAGGGTGGTTGATGCAAGAGTGAATGAGGAGATGAGCCGAGGATGAGTATGACCGAAGTGCGTGCAGACGAGGAAGCCGTCTCACAGAGCATCGAGCAGCATCTGTACCAGCGTCTCAGCAAGGTCATCGATCCGGAACTCGGCCGGTCCATCACCGATATGGGCATGATCGTCTCCATCGAAGCGGTGCCGAGAGCTCAGAGCGATGAAGACTCCCTCGCCGCATATGACGTGGTGGTTCAGGTCGAACTGACCGTCAAGGGCTGCCCGCTGTCCGAAACCATCACCAACCAGATCAAAGGTGCCGTCGCCTCATACCCTGATGCCCGGCTGACGCCACATATCGAAGTGTCTTCGATGAGCAAGGAGAAGCTCTCTCACTTGGTGGAAGGTCTGAAGGAGGCTCGTCGCACCAACCCCTTCTCCAAAAAGGGCGTCAAAACAAGGATATTCGCCATCGCTTCGGGCAAAGGAGGGGTCGGAAAATCTTCCGTGACGGCGAATCTGGCTGCGGCCTTCGCCGCGCTCGGCTATGACACGGCGGCCATCGACGCCGACATCTATGGATTCTCGTTGCCGGGGATATTCGGAGTGCACACCCAGCCAACGAATCTCAACGGCATGCTGATGCCGGTCACGGCCTGGGGAGTCAAGCTCATGTCCATCGGCATGTTCACCGGCGCCGACCGTGCGATTCTCTGGAGGGGGCCGCGTCTGCAGCGTTCCCTCGAACAGTTCCTCTCGGATGTGTGGTGGGGCGAGCCGGACGTCCTACTGCTCGACCTGGCACCGGGCACCGGGGATATGGCGATTTCCGTAGCTCAGACCCTGCCGAACGCGGAGCTGGTGGTGGTGACCACACCGCAGCCTTCGGCCTCGGATGTGGCCGTTCGCGCGGGTCTGGTCGCTTTGCAGGTGCCGATGAAAGTGCGCGGCGTTGTGGAGAACATGAGTTGGTTCGATCATGACGGTGAGCATCTGCATATCTTCGGCGAAGGCGGAGGGGAACGTGTGTCCGAACGTCTGTCCGAGGCGCTGCACTACGAGGTTCCGCTGCTTGCTCAGCTGCCATTGGAAACGGATATGCGCACCACTGCGGAGTCCGGTCGTCCCGTGGTGCTCAATGACGAGGGTGCTCTCGACAGCTCCGAACTGGCCCGTTCGTTCACCAAGCTTGCTAAATCGCTGATGTCGTAAGAGGCTCTTTGTATTTTGGCGTGAAAGAACCCACCCAATACGATAACTGCACTAAAAGGACAGCTTTTCGGAGAAATTTTCACCATATTGCTGTCCTTTTAGTGCAGTTATCTCCTCCTACATGAGTATGAGCATCCCGATGTAGCCGTTAGTTTCGCGATATTCGGACCTTACTGTTACAGTGTGTTGTTGAGATATACGCGAGGTTCCCCCACATGCCAAGGGAGCTGCACATAAGGAGCTGTTCTTACGATTTCACGATAACCGACGAGATGGCGCACGGCCGATGGTGGCCTGAGTGTGCCTGAGCGTCCCGTTATTCGTGAATCGTCAATCGAATCCACCCCGTGCACACTATGGGCCATTGGGCTTCGGCCGCGTTTCTTGGAATCAGTACTGTTCAAGCGTTACTGTTCAAGCGACATAGTTGAAACGGCACTGCGTGAACTCCATACGGTGGAATCGATATCCTGACGTCACATGCCGGCATGACATCAAGGCCGACATCATCACGGTTGCGGACTGCGAAGGTATCCATCCTCGTCATGAAACACATCAATCAGACATACATATTGATAGGTGGACCGAGGAATCATGTTTCAAACATCCGTATTGACAATCAGCAATCTCACAGTGCATCAGACAGGTACATCGAACGCTCTGTTCGAGAACGCCAATATGACCTTCTCGCAGGGGTGGACGGCGATACTCGGAGATAACGGCATCGGTAAAACGACTATGGTGCGGGTCATCATGGGGGAGCTCCAGCCCTTCAGCGGCAACATCGCGCCGGCACCGAAGAATCTGGTATTCGGCTACTGTCCGCAGGACAATGCGGTGCGACCGCACAACATCGAGGAGTTCGCTACGGACTGGTCACCCTTGGCGATTCGCATCAGAGAGCAGCTCGGCATAGATGAGTCCTGGCTCTGGCGTTTTCAGACTCTTTCCGGCGGCGAGCAGAAACGCGTCCAGTTGGCCTGCTCGATGGTGTTGGAACCCGATGTACTCATTTTCGACGAACCGAGCAACCATGTGGATGAGGACACCGCTCAGGCGATAGCTTCGGCTATGCAGGGCTATCGGGGCATCGGTCTACTGATCTCACACGATGTTGCGCTGATAGACGCCACCGTTCAGCAGTGCCTCTTCATGGAACGTAAACATGTGCAAGGGCGGAACGTCACTGTGCTGACCATGAGAAAGGGCAACTACACACAGTCGGCCGCACAGGTCGAGCTAGAGGAGGACAGCGCGGCGCAGGAGCTGAAACAAGCCAAACGTACTGCGGACCGTATCGACGCGGCGAAGGCGCATCGCGTGTATGAGGCTGCACAGTCGGCAGCCAAACGACGCGGTGACAAGATCGACAGAAAGGACCATGATGCCATCGCCAAACGGCGTTTCGCCATCGTTACCGGGAAGGACGCCCGTGCCGGTGCCGCCAGCGCTCGCATCGACCACCAGGTCAAGTCCGCGCATGAACGAGTCCAGGGGCTGGTGACCTCGAGCAAACGGTATGACGGCGACATCTGGCTCGATGCGAGAGCCAGCCACCGCAAGGAACTGGTACGACTTGACGAAGGTCTGCTGCCCTATGCGCCGGAGAGTGACAACACCTCAGCGGCATTGTCACGGGGCCTGCATATCCCCACACTCAGCGTCGGACCACATGACCATATCGGTATTTCAGGACCGAACGGCACAGGGAAAACCACGCTGTTCAAAGCCATCCAAGCAGCCATCACACGACAGACCGACAGTATCCCGGCGCTGTCCATCGACCAGATCACCGGTGCTGGCCAGGCCGAGCAAGCCTTTGAAAGCTTGCGGAACATGTCGTCTCAGGACCGTGCGGCCGTGTTCAGTTCCATGGCGCAGCTCAATGCCGACCCGGACAAACTCCTGTCAGGAGAATCGCCTTCTCCCGGTGAGTTGCGTAAGTTGCTGCTTTGCCTCGGAGCCAGAAAGCATCCGGAACTGATTCTGATGGATGAGCCCACCAATCATTTGGATTTGCATTCCAAACAGGCGCTGGGTAGGACATTGGCGGCATTCCCCGGCGCAGTCATCATCATCTCCCATGACATCTACTTCCTGAATCTCGTCGCGCAGATACGCTGGCGTCTGCACAGGACCGAAGACGGGGCTGAATTGGACTTACGATGAAGAATTAGTCCCCGGCAGTCGCCGATTTGACGCTTGTGTAGGGATTGTTCCGGATTCGGTCTCCTGACCCGTATAGAAACGTTGAAATCCAGGCAATATGAATTTCGGATGCTGACCGGCGCACCACAAATCCCTACACAGGCGACAATTACACGTCGCCAGGGGCGGATGAAGCCAGCTTCCGGCGACTGGCATGTCGGTGGCGGGCAATCAGCGCAAAGGAATAGACCGCCAGCGAGAGCCATATGATGCAGAAGGCAAGCAACATCGTGTGGTTGATGGCTTCGTGCAGAAAGAGAATAGCCGAAAGGAATTGCAACGTCGGATTGATGTACTGCACGAATCCAACGGTCAGATACTGCGAGTGCTGCACCCCGTAAGCGAAGGTGATGAGCGGTATCGCCGTCACTATCCCGGCACCCATCAGCAGCACGAGGATACCGGTGCTCTGGTGGTCGATGCCGAAGTGCGGCTGCCACACGAGCCAGAGCAGCGCCAGGGGAGTGACGGCTGCGGTCTCGAAGGTGATGGACTGCAGAGAATCCAGGGGGACGACTCGTTTGAGCAGACCATATCCGCAGAAGGTCAACGCCATGATCAGACCCAGCCAGGGAACGCCGCCGCTGCCGACGATGAATACGCACACTCCCACACCCGCCAAGGCTATGGAAATCCAGCCGAAGACATTGGTGCGCTCACGCAACACGATGATGGCGATGAGCATGTTCATCACCGGCATCAGGAAGTATGAGGCCGATGCTTCCAGGGTTTTGCCGACGCTCACCAGAATGATGTACAGCAGCCAGTTCACGCTGATCAGCATCGCGGCGATGACGGCGAGCAGAACAAGCGTTTTGGTCTTCCACAGTTTCGCCACGGCTACAAGGAAACTGCGGTGCCTACGCAACAACGCCAGCACCAGCACCATCGTTACCATAGTGGTGATGATGCGATAGGACAGGACGGTGTTCGGCGGCACGGTGCTCAGGGCGTCCCAATACACGGGAAACAGTCCCCAGGCGACGCTGGAAACGGTGATCGTGAGCAGACCGCGAGGCGTCTGTGTGACAGGTGTGGCCGTAGGCATAGCGGTCATCATACAGGTGCCACGTAAGCAATGGTTTTCGTCAGGTAGTCGGGTCTCTGAAGACGGTTGGTCTGGGGTAGCCGAGCGTATGCTCCTGAGCTTTAGCCGAGGGCCGTCAGGGCATTCTGAATATCCGTATCGCCGTCATGGAAGTTGACTGTCTTCCCGATGGTATCGGGGGAGTGCACGGCCGCGACCAGTACCGCTGCCACATTGCCACGAGAGGTAGGCGGTATCGCTGCGGTTTTCCTTGCGGTGTCGACGGTAATCCGCCCGCTGGGTGTTTGCAAAGTAAGTGCGGTAGGCCCCAGAATCGTCCACTCAAGCTCGGATTCGCGCAGATACGTGTCTGCGGCCGCCTTCGCCTGGGCATAGGCATACATGGAATCCTCCGGTCCGAACACCTCCGGATGGTCGGCATCGTAGTAGGACACCGTGATGTACCGCTTCACCCCAGCAAGGGCAGCCGCATCAATGCAGCGTTTCGCGGCATCGCGGTCAACGGCGTATGTTCTCGCGGCATCGCCGCCACCTGCTCCGGCGGACCAGATAATCGTGTCACTGCCGGAAAAGGCCTTCGCCAGTTCGTCGGTCGATGCGTGCTCGATATCGAGTATCAGGGCCTGTGCTCCTGTTTTTTCGACATCGAAGGCCTGTGTGGGGTTACGAATAATCGACGTGACCGAATCTCCCTGCGAGTTGAACAACCGGCTGGCCAACAATGCGACTTTGCCGTGACCACCGATAATCGTGACCTGTGCCATAGTGTCCTCCCCTTGCTGCTGTGTCCGTGATAAGGCGACATGCATCCAATACCCGTCTTTCCAACACTATGACAGCTGCGAGATGAGATGTGACCGTTTCACCGAGTGCATAGAGACGACCATACCGCCTGACGCTGTGTCCTCAGATGATGAAGCGTCCTGCCTCGCGGTCAGAGTGCTGCCGCGCAAAGCAATGCCCCTCCATGCAATGGCACGGAGGGGCATTGATGCGACGAAGGACGAACTCAGATGTGGAAGTAGAGTTCGTACTCAAGCGGCGTCGGGGCGAGGCGTGCCTCGTCGATTTCGCCCTGCTTGAGCTCAATCCAGGTGTCGATCAGATCGTCGGTGAACACGTCGCCGGCGGTCAGGAAGTCGTGGTCTGCCTCGAGAGCCTTCAGAGCCTCACCCAATGAACCTGGGACCTGAGCGATCTGGTCATGCTCTTCGGGAGGAAGCTCGTAGAGGTCCTTGTCGACTGGTTCCGGTGGCTCGATGTGGTTGAGGATGCCGTCAAGGCCGGCCATGAGCTGCGCGGAGAAGGCCAGGAAGGGGTTCGAGCTTGGGTCCGGTGCGCGGAACTCGATGCGCTTCGCTGCAGGTGAGGTACCCGCGAGCGGGATACGAATAGCGGCGGAACGGTTACGGGCCGAGTAGACGAGGTTGACGGGAGCTTCGAAGCCGGGAACCAGACGATGGTAGGAGTTCATCGAGGGGTTGGTGAAGGCCAGAACTGAGGGAGCATGCTTGATCAGACCGCCGATGTACCAGCGGGCGATGTCGGAAAGGCCGCCATATCCTCTCTCGTCGTAGAAGAGGGGCTTGCCGTCTTTCCACAGCGACTGGTGGCAGTGCATGCCGGTACCGTTGTCTCCGGCGATTGGCTTCGGCATGAAGGTCGCCGCTTTGCCTGCGATGGCCGCGGTCTCGTGAACGACGTACTTGTACTTCATCAGATCGTCGCCCGCGTGCTGCAGGGTGTTGAAGCGGTAGTTGATTTCCTGCTGTCCGGCGCCGCCGACCTCATGGTGCGAACGCTCAAGAATCAGGCCGACCTCCTGGAGCTTCGCGACCATGTCATCGCGCAGATCCTGGTTGTGGTCGATTGGCGGAACGGGGAAATACCCCTTCTTCACACGGTTCTTGAAACCGATGTTCGGAGTGCCGTCGTCTTCGATGTCGGTTCCCGAATTCCATGGGGCTTCGATGGAGTCGACTTCGTAGAAGGAGCGGCTCATGCTGTTCTCGTAGCGGACCTTGTCGAAGATGAAGAACTCGGCCTCTGGTGCGAAGGATGCGGTGTCGGCGATGCCGGTGGACTTGAGGTACGCCTCGGCCTTGGCGGCCACCTGACGAGGATCGCGTGAGTAGGGCTCATCGGTGAGAGGATCCACGATGGAGAATGCCACGTTCAGGGTCTTGTGCTTACGGAAAGGATCGATGAATGCAGTGCTGACATCGGGCACGAGCTTCATATCGGATTCGTTGATGGCCTGGAAGCCCTGGACCGATGACCCGTCGAAAGGCATGCCTTCGTCGAACGCATTGTCAAGGAACTCATTTGTCGGCACCGTGAAGTGCTGCTGAACACCAATGAGGTCAGTAAAACGGACAGAGACGTATTCCACGCCCTCCGTATTGATAAGAGCCTCGGCGTCGGCCTTTGTTTTCAGTTCAGTCACTGAACTGCTCCTTTCATGAGAACTTACGAATCCCAAGTCTAGAAGAACGCGTTACCCGTACGCGCCCGTCAGGTTACGAGGATGTTTCGGCGTATGCCGAATCGTGGAATTGCGGGGGACACCCGCATGGCATCGAGGTATTCACTATGTGGACGTGGACGGTTTCGGATGTTCGTCTGTCACGGCGATGGGCAGGGAAGTCCTCAGCGTCCACGCATGGCTCGACGGTTGACGCGGACCTTCGTGGGGTCGACGCCCTTCGGCACACCGATGCCTGATTGCTGCTGCAGGGTGCGAAGACGGTCGTTGAGTTGTTCGAGTTCGAGCTTGGTGAGCTTGATTTTCTTGCGCATCACCGTTTTCTGCAGATTGGCCAGAGGCACCTGCTGCTCGCCTTTGCCGACGCTGATCTTATGAATCGGGATGGCAGAACCGCGAGTGATGCGGTGGACCTTGGTCTCCTCCCGATCCATGGCCTTGCTGACTCTGGCGAAATCGCCTTCACCGACGAGATACACACCTGAACGACCGGTGCCCCGCCAAACGGCATCCTTGGTCTTCATATCAATCCACACGGGTTCCTGAGGGAAGCTGAAGCCGCCCTTGGTGATGTTGTTCAGCACTGCTCCGGTGGCTCCGGGGCGACCTTCCATGCGTCGGTATCCGACTTTGTCCGAACGCCTGGTCAGGGTGATGGTCGCCAGCAGCAGGCCGCACATGATGCCTGTCAGTACGACCATAATCCACGTGAACCATCCGGCCTTGATGACCACGCCCAGAATCACGGCGATAAGCACCGGCCCGAGAAAGGCGATGGCCAGAAAACCCGGAAGAGCCTTGTCTTCTTTCGCGGTGAACGAATAGATCTGCTTGATCTGGGACAGCGTGCCCTTGGATTGCTTTGTTTTCTTGGACTGTGCCTTGTCAGCGTTGTCTGCCATACCACCCTCACTTAAGTTGCATTACTGGAAAGACAGTCTATCAATAGACACATCGAATCGCTCGCCGTGGCCTCCTGAGCCATGAGCCATGCTGTTCACCGCTCGTGTATCAGGTGGTACCTGCTTGATGGACCGAGGATTCGTCGGGCGCATCGCGTTTGTGTAGGGATTCTGTCGATGATTTTGACTTTTGCGGTTTCAATCTCGTGTCATTCCGCCAAATACATCAACGATCAGCTCGCTTGTATTCGAGAATCCCTACACAAATGTCAGCCGCCGTCACCGCAAATGCAGAGGACGGTTGTCGGCCTTGAGCAGGCTTTCCCCCAGAGCCTCGCCGAAAGTGGGGTGAGGATGAATCAGCCTTGCTGCATCGGCGAGCGGAATATGATTGCCCACCAGCTGCTCGACCTCTGCGATAATCTCGCTGGCGTGCGGGCCGATGAGCTGTGCACCGAGGACGAGGGGAGTGTCCGGATCGGCGCTGTCGCAACCGGTGACCACGGAGAGCGAACCGCCTTGGCCGGACATCAGGACGCGTGCATTCGACATCAGCGGAATCGCGGTCTCGCTGACGCTTTCGTAGCCTTCGTCATCCTGCGCGGCGTCGAGCGTCAGGCCGACTGAGGCTGCTTCAGGAGTGGAAAACACCACTTGAGGGATGCTGGCATTGTCGACCGGCTTGGGCTTCAAGCCCGCAATGGCCTCGGCGACGGTGATGCCCTGCTCGAAGGCGCGGTGCGCCAGTTGGTGCCCGGGCGTGATGTCGCCAACCGCCCAGACATGCTTTACACTGCTCTCTCCGAGCTCGTTGGTCTTGACGAGCCCACGCTCGGTCAGCTCGATACCCGCGGAGGAGAACCAGTCCGCGTCGGTGGCTGCCTGACGTCCGATGGCGACCAGCACCACATCGGCCTCGACGCTGAGGGACTCATCGTCGGCATTCGTGTAGTGCACGGTGGCGCCGAGGTTTTCTCCGGTGTCGATACCGGTACAGGAGGCATGCGTGATGATTTCGATGCCCTGACGCTTCAACTCCCGTCCGAGCGTCATTCCTGCGCGTTTGCTCCATCCGGACAGTACTCGGTCCTTGCGTGCCAGGACCGTGACCTTGCATCCCGCGGTGTTCCACAGGCTGGCGAATTCGAGTCCGATCGCTCCGGAGCCGATGATGACCGCGCTAGAGGGGAAGGTATCCAGTGTCAACGCACGGTCCGAGTCGAGCACGACATCCGAGAAGGGGATGTTCTCGAGGGGGCGCGGGCGTGAACCCGTGGCGATGATGATGTCGTCGGCGGTGATGTCGTAAGAATCGCCGTCCTGGGCATTGCCACCCTCACCGTTGCCGCCGTCATCATCGGTGCCGGCACCGGCTGTGACGACATGGATTTTTCCGGCGGAAACGATACTCGCCTCGCCGTGGACGACCTCGATGCCGCGATGCTTCAGCAGTCCCGACAATCCCTCGGTCATCGTGCTCACCATGTGTTCGCGATGATCTCGGAGCTTGCCGAAATCAATACCCTGGAACGCCACGTCGATTCCCAGGCTTTGGGCGTGTTTCGCTTCGCCGATGGTCGATACGGCGGTAATCAGGGCTTTGGTGGGTATGCAGCCACGATTGAGGCAGGTGCCGCCCACCACGGCATCACGTTCGATGAGGATGACGCTGCTGCCGAGTTCGCTGGCCCGCAATGCTGCGGAGTATCCTCCAGGACCGGCACCGATGACGGCCACGTCGACGTGTCGTTCATCGTCACGCCCCTCACCCTGGTCCGCAGACCTCTGGCGCCCGTCGCTATCCTTGTCGCTTCCGCTCATCATTCCCCCTGGTATCGCGTAATTGTCTGAGCGGTCGAAGCATCACAGGAAGTACCGTGAAGCAAAGACCCTACTTCGGCCAGTTTCCCCTCTTCGGGCTGCGCGGGCGCGGCATACGCCAACGGCGCAACTGCAAGGCGCGGGACCATGCGTAGGTTGCCGAACGCGAACCCTTCGAGACGGCCCCTTCCCCGTACTTCTCGACGAGCTTCGCCTTGAGCTTGCGCCACATCAGGGCGATGTCGATAACCGCCGCGATGAGGTATGCGTACATGAGAATCAGCAGAGGCATGGAAAGCTGGGGGTAGAAGGCGGTGACGGCCATGGACCCCAGCAGGATGACGAAGGCGACGGGAATGAAGAACTCGGCGAGATTCCAGCGCGCATCGATGTAATCGCGGATGTAGACACGGGCCGGGATGCGTTCGGCGACGGGCATGTGCCGCACATCGCCGTTGCGCATGGCGTCGTACTCTTCGTTCTGCTTTTCACGCATCTTGTCGCGTTCCACTTTACGGCTCGCTTTGCGATCCTTGGGAACGATGGGTCGGAGGTTCTCCGCCTCCACCTGTTTGCGCTTGGGCGTGGGACGTCCTTTGCCGGTGGGGTTGTCATCAAGCTCGGTCGGGGTGATCTGGACTTGGGCGTCCTCGTCGGCGCCGCGTTTGAATGGGTTCCATGTCATACGAGCAGGTTACGGTGACGCCTAGACGCATATGGCTTTACGAGCCTATGACAAACACCGTTGGGAGATGGATATGACTGGGTTGAGTGGTGATGATATTCGTGCACGAGTGCAGGACGATTGGGACAGGATCGTTGCCTTGCTCACGGATAAGGTGGCCTGCGCTTCGGTGTCGGCCAAGGGGATTACCGGCGAACATATGCAGCGTTCCGCGCAGTTCGTGGCTGAGGAATTCACCGGACTGGGTTTGGACGCCCATGTGGTGCAATCCCGGAATCCCGATGGGACGCCAGGCGCCTATGAGGTCGTCGGCTCCCGTATCGTCAGTCCGGACGCTCCCACCGTGCTGCTGTATGCGCACCACGATGTGCAGCCCGTTCCAGATCCGGGCCAGTGGGACACCGACCCGTTCGTCGCAGTCGAGAAGGACGGACGCCTGTATGGCCGCGGTTCGGCGGATGACGGCGGCGGCATCGCCATCCATTCCGGCACGCTGAAGGCTCTTGGGGATGATCTGGGTGTGAATGTGAAGATCTTCTTCGAAGGAGAGGAGGAGATGGGGTCTCCCAGTTTCATCCCCTTCATCGAGGAGCATCGAGAGGAGTTCGAGGCCGATGTCATCATCGTCGCCGATTCGGGCAACTGGTCGGCCGATGTGCCGAGTCTGACGACCTCCTTGAGGGGTAACACCACACTGGATGTGACCGTTCGGGTATTGGGGCACCCGGTGCATTCCGGTCAGTTCGGCGGGCCGATTCTCGATGCGAACACCCTGTCGGCAATGCTGATTTCCAGCTTGTACAACGAATCCGGGGAGCTCGATGTCCCCGGTGTGATCGCGCAGGAGCCGATCGGCGGATTGCAACGCGATCTCGACGAGGAGACCTTGCGTGGCGATGCCGCCACTGTGGAGGGTCTGCGCTTTGCCGGCACAGGTTCCCTGGCTTCAAGGCTGTGGACCAAACCAAGCCTCACCGTCATAGGTATCGACGCCCATCCGGTGGACGGCTCGTTCAATGTTCTCGCTGATGCGACCAGATTCAGACTGTCGCTGCGCACAGCGCCGTCCCAACGTCCTCAAGAGGCTCAGCAGGCACTGACGACCTACCTGATACGCCACGCGCCTTTTGGTGCCGAAGTCACCGTCGAAGCCCTGGACAATGGCATGGGTTGGGCTATGGACCCCGATGCCGAATCGGTGAATATCGCCGAAAAAGCGATGCAGGAGGCATTCGGTACCGAGGTCATCAACAAGGGAGAGGGTGGTTCGATTCCGTTCATACCCGAATTGCAGCGGATTTTCCCGCACGCCCAAGTGCTGGTGACAGGCCCTGAAGACCCGAAGTCCAACGCTCACAGCCCCAACGAGTCCATCTCGCTCTCAGGCTTGCGCAACAACATCATCACCGAAACGCTGCTGTTGGACCGTCTGGCCCACTAGCTCCGCAGGGGCCTCGGGTCAGGTCAAGGCGCTGGTCTGTTTTTCGCGGCGACCTGTTCGAAGCGTCTCACTTCGAACAGGTCGATGGTTTGTGTGTGGTGTTCCGCCGAAAGCGGCAGGTGCAGGCCGGGGGATTGTATTTGGTCATGCCCTTCGCTAGTATCGGCTGATGACACGGGGGCTGTGTGCGTGAGCGCACGGCTGAGATGAGGCGCAGCCTCAACCGAACGAACGTATACCGGGTAATGCCGGCGCACGGATGTCGCTCTTTTCCCGTGCCTTGAATTGCACCTCATGCGTGTCGAACGCATGGATATGAAAGGCACATGATCATCATGACTACAACAACATCGAACGGTGTTCGTCCGATTCTTCGCTGGCGCGTAGTGGATATCGCCGTGGCATCCGTCATCGGCGTCGCCAGCTCGCTCATCTACTGGATGGTGGCTCTGGTCTCCACAGGACCTTGGAACTTCCTGGAAGCGGTGATTCCGGGTTTCGGGGGAATCATCAACGGACTCTGGCTGTTTGCCGGACCACTCGCAGCGGTTATCGTACGAAAGCCCGGCGCGGCTCTGTACGCAGAAGTAGTCGCGGCCGTGCTGGAAGCGCTGATGGGCAACATGTGGGGAGGCGGCTCCACCTTCGTCATCGGCCTTGTTCAAGGGCTGATGGCTGAGCTGGCCTTTGTCATACTGATGTACCGCAAGTGGAACCCCGCAACGCTGATTCTTTCCGGCGCACTCTCCGGTGTGGGATGCTGGGGATACTCCTTCTTCACCAACCTTCAGGCCATCGACTGGGGCGGCTCCTACGGTGTCATCTATCTGGTGGCCACGGTGATATCCGGCGCGGTGATCGCCGGTATTCTCATGTGGTATCTGTATATCGCCATCGCAAAAACGGGGGCTTTGGATCATTTCGTCTCCGGGCGCGAGGTACGCGGAGTCAACGACTGAGCGGATATTTCGGTACGGATTGGATCTATGAGTGATGAATCGCGAAACGGCGCAACAGCATGGGACGACGACGGTCGATAAGACCACCGTGCCTCGAAGCGAGCAACTGCATGACATCGCGGAGGAAGAATCGGCATCGTCGCTGACCTTTGACCATTGGGGGTACAAGCATGCCTCGCGCCGCCATTTCGCGGTTCGTGACCTCAACCTTCACATCAGGGCAGGGGAGCGTGTGCTGCTTCTCGGCGCTTCAGGAATAGGCAAGTCCACCATCCTCGAAGGTGCCGCGGGCCTTATCGGAGGGCAGACCAAGTCGGCGACGCCACCCGAGGACTCCGACTCCGCTGATAGCGACGCATCCCAAAGCGCCCAGACTCCATCCGTCACTGACGCAGATGGTGGTCTGACCGAGGGGCGCGTCCTGATCGGTGAGCGAAGCATCCAGGAATCCATCGGCAGAGTAGGCCTGGTGCTGCAGGACCCGGACGCGCAGGCGATATTCCAGCGCCTGGGCGACAACGTCGCCTTCGGGCCCGAGAACCTGAATGTGCCCAGGGACCGGATATGGCAGCGCACCAGGGAGAGTCTCTCCGCCGTCGGCATGGATGAACTCAAACTCACCCACTCCATCCTGCACCTCAGCGGGGGGCAGATGCAGCGGTGTGCGCTCGCGGGAGCCTTGGCCATGCGTCCGGGAGTGCTGTTGCTCGATGAGCCGACGGCGAATCTTGACCCGGACGGTGTGCACCAGATTGTCGGTGCGGTCGCGGATGTCGTGAAGAAACGGGATTGCACGATGGTGCTGGTCGAGCATCGCGCCGGTCCGTGGATCGACATGATCGACAGGGTCGTGGTGCTGGGGCTTGAATCCGATCAAGCAGCGGAACGGGACGCAGCATACAACGACGCAGCGAAAACCGGGTCGGCGAATCCGGGCGGGGATGCAGCTCGAGGTCTTGCCGATGACGACCTTGATCGCACGGCTTTCCGCAGAACCGTGATCGTGGCGGACGGCACGCCCGAAGAGGTGTTCACCGATGAGGCTCTTGACTTCGCGCAGCTGGGCATCTGGGTTCCCGACCGTTTCCGCAGGGCGGGTGACGTCGTCACGCAGATGCACACCTCGGACGAGCCTGACTATCCTGCGTCCGAAGGGGAGGGCGAGGTCGTGCTCAGCACCCGGAAGCTCTCCATCGGTAGACACGACGTGCCTATTGCGACATCGATTGACCTTGCCTTTCATCCAGGGCAGATCACCGCGCTGGTAGGACCGAACGGAGTGGGCAAATCCACGTTGTCGTTGACCTTGGCCGGTCTGCTCAAAGCGGTTGACGGCGAGGTCGTTGCCTCGCGGGAACTGGTCGACGGGTTGTCGAGCAGCAATCCCTTCACATGGAAGTCCAGCGATCTGGCTTCGAGGATTTCGTACGTCTTCCAGAACCCCGAACACCAGTTTGCCAAAGGCACGGTGATGGAGGAGATGATGCTCGCGCCTTTGCGATCCGGCATGGCACCGGAACAGGCGCAGGAAAGAGCAAACGACCTGCTCGAACGCTTCAATCTGCGCAGATACGCGAAGGTCAACCCGTATACCCTCTCCGGTGGTGAGAAACGGCGCCTGACAGTGGCCTCCGCTCTGGCCGCCGCACCGCGTGTGCTGCTGCTGGATGAGCCGACCTTCGGTCAGGACCGGCGGACATGGATGCAAATCGTGAAGCTGATTCACTCCCTCCGTTCCGACGGCGTGAGCATCATCGTCATCACTCATGACCGTGACCTGGTCACGGCGTTGGGCGCCAAAGTCGTGGAACTGTCCGCAGCGGGCAGCGGCGCATCCTGGAACGACGCCAAATCCCATGCGGCTGTTCCGGCGCCGCAAGTGATGGATGCCCCGCCCGCTGCTTCGGTGAATCCTCACGAGGGGATACCTGCGGAGGTACCGGCAATCTCCCATGTGGAGGTGAGCCCGATGGATAGCCGTGACGAGCCTGAACGACCATCGAGTCGTTCGCCTTTCCTGGCTTCACTGAATCCCGCATATCGCGTGATCGGAGGTCTCGTGGCCACGCTGCCTCTGCTGATCAGTCTTGATTGGGTTTCGGCAACGGTCGCTTTGGCTTTGGAATTCGTGCTGCTGATGATTGCGGGAATCGCGCCCTGGCATGTGATTCGTTCGACCTGGCCACTGTTCATCGGAGCCCCGGGCTCCGCGGTCGCCGTGCTGCTCTATGGAAAGAGTGGCGGTGACACGCTTTGGCAGTGGGGTCTGATTCTGGTCACGGATCGCTCCGTGGACCTGGCGATAGCCACGGCATTGAGGATTCTGGCGATAGGCATCCCTGCCATCATCGCCGTGCTCGGCATTGATGCTACGGATTTGGCGGACGCCTTCAGCCAGGTGCTCCATTTCCCCGACCGTTTCGTGTATGGGGGACTGGCGGGCATGCGACTCTTCACGGTCCTGCAGGATGACTGGAGCGCCCTCACTGCTTCGCGCCGCTCACGAGGTCTTGGTGACGACAGCGCCGTGCGTACCTTCTTCCCTCAGGCCTTCGCGTTGCTGGTGCTGTCCATCAGACGCTCCACCACGCTTGCCACGGCCATGCAGGCACGCGGATTCGGCGGTTCCGGACCGCGGAGTCATGCCAGAGTTTCCGCATACGGCGTCAGGGATTACTGCTATCTGCTGATCGCTCTCTCAGTTCCGGTGATCGCATTGATTTCGGCCGCGTGCCTGGGGACCTTCACCTTCTTCGGTGGCTGATGGGCTTCACAGAGATAACTGCACTACAAGGACAGCTTTTCCGAGGAATTATTGCCCAATTGCTGTCCTTATAGTGCAGTTATCTGGCTTGCGACATGAACATACAGTATGGGCCCGGCATGTGTATCACATGCCGGGCCCATACCCCCGTACGCGCTGTTGCGTGCGGTGCCCTTCCCCCAAGGAAGTGCGCGAATTATCGCGCAAGTACCATATTTATCGAGCCAGTACGGTATTCAGATTGCGTACTTCGTCGAAGCGAGCTGCCGCGTCGGCCCAATTGACCACGTTCCACCAGGCCTTGACATAATCCGGGCGAACGTTGAGATAATCCAGGTAGTAGGCGTGCTCCCACAGATCCAGGAGAATCAGGGGAAATACGGTGACGGGTAGATTGCCCTGGTGATCGTACATCTGCAGGGTCACGAGCTTCTCGCCGAGTGAATCCCATGCGAGCACAGCCCAGCCGGAGCCTTGGATGCCGGCGCACATCGAAGCGAAATACTTCTTGAACCCTTCGAAGGAACCGAATTGGTCGTCGATGGCTGCACGGAGCTCGCCCTCTGGTTCCTGACCGTCCGCCGGAGCCATGTTCTTCCAGAAAATGGTGTGGTTCTTATGGCCTGCGAGGTTGAACGCCAGATTCTTCTCGAAGAGGTTGGAGTTCTCCACGTTGCCTGATTCGGCGGCGTCGTGAATCTGTTCCAGTGCCTTGTTCGCGCCGGTGACGTAGGTCTGATGATGCTTGTCGTGGTGAAGCTCCATGATCTTCCCCGAGATAAACGGCTCCAGCGCCGAGTAGTCGTAAGGAAGTTCCGGCAAAGTATATTCTGGCATATCGCTCCTCCTGATCTGCAGATCGGGTAGTTTCCCCGTAACTGAATATGTATCGAATGTGTAGCTGCTTGCGGGAGTCGGACCTTTTCGGCTCCTGTTCAATCAGCTTAGTCCCGTTTGGAAAAGCCGATTTGGAGTTGTGCTTACAGAATGAGTGATATACAACACAAACGGCGCTGAAGCCGAGCACTGGTGCTATTTCCGTATCTTCCAGCGGCCCAGACGGGATGCTGGACGCTTGACAATCTGATGGCACGTCCCCCCGCGGTGCTGTCTCCATGTGGTTTCCGGAGATATGCACAAGGCATGAGATGTGTCCGCGAAATGGTGTTGCGGACGCGTCTCGTGCCGAAATGTGCGGTGAGCGTCTGATACTACGGACGGTCAGCGTTGCCTTGCAGATGCGGAAGCTTTCTTTCCTGCCGGACGCTTGCGCAACGGTGCCAGCTGGAAGACTTCATCGGAACGTTGTGCGACTTCGGGGCTGTGCGTGACGATGATGACGCACTTGCCGTGTTCATGGGCGAGATCTCTGAAGATATCCATGATGTCGTTCTGCGTGTTGAGATCCAGATTGCCCGTGGGCTCGTCGGCGACGATGACCTCCGGCTCATAGCTCAGCGCGCGGGCGATTGCGACGCGTTGCTGCTCGCCTCCGGAAAGGTGAAGAATGCGTTCGTTCGCATATTCTGCAGGCAGATGGACCTCACTGAGCAGTTCCTCGGCTATCTTCTTTTTCGATTCGTCGAATTTCTTGCCCGAGGCGTCCATCGACAGGATGATGTTCTCGCTCACAGTAAGCGAGGGGAGCAGATTGAAGCTTTGGAAAATCACGCCGATGTCATGACTGCGGAAGTCATAGCGATTCTGTTTCGCCAAATCTTTTCCCTGGTATACGACCTGTCCTTCGGTTGGTGAGGTCAACCCGGAAATGAGCGAAAGCAGGGTGGTCTTTCCTGCGCCTGAAGGGCCTGTTATCGAATACACGGTGCCGCTGTTGAATGAGTAGCTGATGTCGTGAAGCACCTTTTTGCCGCCTTTGGTGTAGGCGTAGGAGACCTTCCTCAACTCCAGCGTGGCGCTTTTGCCGGATGTGTCGTCTTTCGACGTTCTGGCAGGGTTCTCGCTGGCGTGTGTATGGGTTGCTGTGGAATCTGTGGTTGAACTCATGATGCTGTCCTTGTTGAGATGAATACGTGTTCCTCGGAATGCCGGTGAAAATGCTGAATGCTGTCGGGTTCCACTCCATGCCGCGCGTTCTTCATATATCTGCGTGGAGCCAGGGGGTGGAGCAATCGGGGGGGAGGTGGCTTAGGATCGGTCTGCAAGTATCTGGAGCGGTTCGTATCGCATGACGAATATCACGCCGACAAGAGCCGATAGCAGAGTCAGACCCAAACCTATCAACACGAGTTGGCCGACCATCGAGAGGCTGACGGTGGAGTTGATGGACGATACATAACTGACCGCCCTGGTGCCTATGCGCCCTGGGCCGCCGTTGCCCTGCGAAGGTGGTGCCTGGGTGGTGGAACCGGAATTGCCGCCTGCATTCGAGCCACTGTTCGAGCTGCTGCCGGAACCGTTAGGTCCAGCCCCACCCTGCATGCCTCGGCCGAACTGAGCCTGCTGGCTGCTGTTTTCGCTCTCCTGCTGGGCGACCTGGCTGGCAAGCAGCTGATTCGATACGGGAAGCGAGGTTGCGGCTCCGGCTATCGCACCGATACCGAGTCCGATCATCGTGACAATCAGCAGTTCGATGGCGAACTGGGCCGCGACCTTCGTCTTCTTCACACCCATGGCCGTCAGCACGCCCACCTCGTATTTTCGTTCCCTGACGTTGAAGAGGCTGAGCACTATGAGGACGACAGCGCCGACACCCAGCACGATGAGCAGCAGTGTCAGAGCGAATTGCGAGAGGTTGTTCAACGGGACCAGACTGGATTCGTATTCCTCGACATCCGAGGAGGACACAGCATAGTCGCTGCTCAGCCCTGCCTTGGTGGCCTGGGTCTTGAAGCTCGTGTAGTCGCTTTTGTTGCTGAATACATAGGTGTAGCTGATCTGTGCGGCGGCGGACGTGGAGCTGGTGCCGGATGAGTCGGTGGTCGTGAGTGTGCTGGAGGCGTCGAGTCCGAGAGCCTTCAGCGTCGCCACGGAAGTGTAGATGGCGTTTGCCGGATCACTGGCCGTGGATGAATTGCCCGGGCCGCCGGTGGAGCCGCTGGTCTCCGTGGAGTTCTTGTAGATGCCGACGACCTTCAGCGTGTAGGTCTTGCTCGAATCGCTGGGATTCGCCGCCGTTATCGTGCTGCCAACCTTCAGGTTGTTGAAGTCGGCGAGTGATTTGGAGATGATGACCTCGTTATCGTCGGTGGCGTCATAGCCGAAGACTTCACCGGAGGTCATCGTGAAACTGCCGTTGGAAGCGTTCTTCACGGCCTGGTCCGAGGAGAATCCGACCAGTTGGAAGTCCCCGGAAATCGTCGTCGCCCCCATGCCGCCACCCATGCCGCCACCGGGCCCTTGTTGAGCATCGGCGTTCGATGATTCCGAACTGGAGCTTGAGTTGTCGCTGGAGGTTGTGGAGACCGCCTGGAAGGAATCGGTTTTCGCCAGTGATGACGTTTCCGTGTAATACGACGAGGCCACCGAGCTCAGCTTGGCGTACTTCTGATAGTCACTCAGCTTGAGTTCCTTGTCGCTGAGCGCCTCGCGGATTGCGCTGAAATCAGGCCGAGCGTCGGTGGTTGATGAACCACTGGTGTTGGAGGCACTGATGAGCTTGCTTCTGTCAACGCTGATCTGACCGGTAACGCTCGTGTTCTCAAGTCCGGTCTCCCTTGCGGAGTTGGCCGCCTGGCGTATCGACAACCCGATTGTGGCCGCAGCGGCGATGATGGCCACGATGATGGCGATGAGTATGTTGCGCCCTTTGTTGCGTATAACGCTTTTCCAAGCATTCTTGAACACGAACATTGCAATCCTTAATCGTTTGTGTGAAGTGGACGGGTCAATAGCCGTATCTGCACCGGCCCGTACTGCACAGTAAACTGCACGGCCGTGGCAGAGTTCTGTGTGGGTTCTGCGATTGTTCTGCGGTATTTCTGAAAGACAGCTGTGAATCCTTTATCGAGAGTGGTACATGCTCCGTGCAGGCGACACAGCGACCCGGTGCTTGGGCGTCGCTTGGATAGAGTTAAGGCATGCCCATATATTCTGAAATACTCGACAACCCCAAGGCGGACCGGATACGCAAGGTCAGCGATCTGAGTTCACGAAAACGCAGGGAGGAGTATGGGCGGTTTTGCATCGAAGGCCCTCAGGCGGTGCGTGAGGCCATCGTCAACCGGGCGGAGATCATCCAGGACATCTTCGTTCAGGTCAAGGAGGACGATGGGCAGATGCAGGTGGTGTCCCCAGTGGTCGAACAGTTGCAGGAGCTGTCCCAGGAGTCGGACATCTACGTCCACCAAGTCACCGAGAGGGTGATGCACCGCATCAGCACCGACAGCCAGGGCATCGTGGCCGTTGCTGAATCGGAAGCCATGCATCCGAAGGCATCCGCGCTGACATTGCGAGACCATGCAATGATCGCGGCGTTCTGGCAGATCAGGGACCCGGGCAATGCCGGTACCGTCATCAGGTCGGCCGACGCTTCCGGGTGCGATGCGGTGATATTCGTCGACGAATGCGTGGACCCGCTGAATCCGAAAGTGGTGCGTTCCACCGTGGGGTCGCTGTTCCACATTCCAGTGGTGATGATGGGCAGCGAAGACTTCTTCACCTGGACGAAGCAGCTCGGCGCACAGGTGAGTGCGGCCGATGTCTACGGAATCGAAGGCAGACCGTCCTTGCAGCTTCCCGAATTCATCGATCGCGAGGTATCCATGTCGTCCTCCGATGTGAGTCCGCAGGCCTTTCTCTTCGGCAACGAGGCCCGGGGTCTGCCGGAACGCATACTCAGACAGGTCGATCGCACGGTATTCATACCGATGTACGGCAAGGCCGAATCGATGAATCTGGCGACGAGTGCAGCGATTCTTCTGCACACCGTGGCTATGTCGAGTCACTTTGAAAGAATCTGAAGTCGGTAAACGCTGAAAAAAGGCTGTTTCTGAGGTCACTTGGTAGACAGACTCAGGGGTAGATGAACTCAGGGGACAGATGAAGGAAGGTCCAAGTTGGCAAATGAAGTGACGTTCGACGCCGAGATGGTTTCTGATCAGGTCGCACTCGGCATCAGCAAAATCCGGGAAGCCTCCGACTTGCAGGAGTTGAAGGCTTTGCGCTCGCAGTACGCAGGCGCGGATTCCGCCATGACCCACGCAAGCAAGGCCATCGGTTCCTTGCCGAAGGAGCAGAAGAAGGATGCAGGCAAGCTCATGGGGGAGCTGCGTGCCAACTTCGGTCGTGCATTCTCCGCCAAGGAGCAGGAGCTCAGTGAGGCCGCCCAGGCCCAGGCATTGGCACAGGAAAGCGTCGACATGACACTTCCCGTGAATCGGCGTCCTCTGGGCGCTAGGCACCCCTTGGCGAAGCTGCTTGAGGATGTCGAGGACTTCTTCGTGTCGATGGGCTGGCAGATTGCCCAAGGTCCCGAAGTGGAGGCCGAATGGTATGACTTCGATGCCCTCAACTTCGGTCCCGATCATCCTGCCCGACAGATGCAGGACACCTTCTACGTCAAGGGAAACCAGGCGAAGGACGCGGCAGGATTCGTCGGTTCCAACATGGTCATGAGAACCCACACCTCGCCGGTGCAGGCGCGCTCCCTGCTGCAGCGCGGCGTGCCCCTGTACGTGGCCTGCCCGGGAAGGGTGTTCCGTACGGACGAGCTGGATGCCACCCACACCCCGGTATTTCACCAATGCGAAGCCATAGCGGTGGACAAGCATCTGACGATGGCCGATCTCAAAGGTGTGCTGGACAAGCTTGCCGTCGCGATGTTCGGAGAGGGAGCCAAAACGAGACTGCGCCCCTCGTACTTCCCCTTTACCGAGCCGAGCGCGGAGATGGATCTGTGGTTCCCCGACAAAAAGGGCGGCCCGGGATGGATCGAATGGGGCGGATGCGGGATGGTGAATCCCAATGTGCTCAAATCGGCTGGCATTGATCCCGATGTCTATTCGGGTTTTGCCTTCGGAGTGGGTATGGAGCGCACCTTGCTGCTGCGTCATGACATCAACGACATGCATGACTTGGTCGAAGGCGACGTGAGGTTCAGCGAACAGTTTGTTATGGGGGAGTGATTACACCATGCCTATGGTTGATATTGATTGGTTGTCGGACCACGTCGAGCTGAAGAAGGACCTGAGCTACGAACAGCTCGCCGCTGATCTCGTTCGCGTCGGTCTGGAAGAAGAGATGATTCACCGTTCCTCGGTGACCGGTCCCATCGTGGTCGGGTATGTCGTGGATGCCACGCCTGAACCGCAGAAGAACGGCAAGACCATCAACTGGTGTCATGTCGATGTCGGCGACGCCTTCAACGACAAGGACGAGCAGGGCAACTCTGTTCCTCGCGGAATCGTCTGCGGCGCCCCGAACATGGCAGCGGGCGAAAAGGTGGTCGTCACACTTCCGGGAGCCGTGCTGCCGGGTGACTTCCGCATAGAGCCGCGTAAGACATACGGACACGTTTCGGACGGCATGTGCGCCTCGGAACGTGAGCTTGGCATCGGAGACAGCCACGACGGCATCATTCTGCTGCGCGAACATGGTTTCACCGCAGAGGAATACGAGGCGCTGAAGCCCGGAGACGACGCGATCAGCCTGCTGCATCTCAACAATCCGATTCTGGAGATCAACATCACCCCGGATCGCGGATATGCCTTCTCGTACAGAGGCATCGCCCGGGAGTATCACAATTCCACAGGTGCCGTGTTCACGGACCCGGTGAAGCGCCTAAACTCCTTGATTCCTGATATCGCTGCCGCAGAAGTCGAGCCTTCCTACGTGCCTGATGTCGATGTGGAGATCGAGGACGACAATCCGATTCACGGTGTGATCGGCTGCGACCGCTACTACGCTCGCGCGATTCATCACGTCAATACCGCGTCGCGGACTCCGAACACCATGAGACGCAGGCTGATTCGTGCGGGCATGCGGCCGATCTCACTGCCTGTCGACGTGACCAACTACGTGATGATGGATCTTGGCCAGCCCCTGCATGCCTATGATCTCGACGCCATAGAAGGCCCGATTGTGGTGCGTCGCGCCCGCGAGGGCGAAGAGCTCGTCACTCTGGACGGCAAATCCCATACCCTGAGTGTGGAGGATCTCCTGATCACCGATTCGCCAAACGGCGAGCGTGCATCCAGAATCCTCGGTATCGCAGGGGTTATGGGTGGCCAGTATGGTGAGGTCACCGACGAGACCACCAACATTCTTATCGAGGCGGCGCATTTCGATCCGATCTCCATCGCACGCTCGGCGCGTCGGCACAAGATTCCCTCCGAGGCTTCACGCAGGTTCGAGCGAGGTGTGGACACCAGGCTTCAGCCTGCCGCAGCGCAGGAAGCCGTTGAATTGTTGAGCAAATACGGTTCCGGTTCGGCTTCCCATTCGCCAAAGGACCTGAACAACACCGTCAAGCCGAAGGATATTCTCTTCAAGGCGAGCGAGGTCAAACGTCTTGCGGGACTTGACTGCGAATTGAACCGGATATCGGAAGTGCTGATCGATATCGGCTGCCGGGTCGGTGGCGGCGGCAACGGCGAGTTCACCGTGGCGCCTCCAACATGGCGACCTGATTTGACCGAGCCATGCGACCTGGTCGAGGAGGTGGCTCGTCTGATCGGATACGACAATATCCCCGTCGTGGTGCCTTCCGCTCCGGTGTTGGGCAACAGTGGTCTGACCCCGTTCCAGCTGCGTCATCGGTGGGTTGCGAACACCCTTGCCGAATCCGGACTGGTGGAGACCTTGAGCTATCCCTTCGTCGGTGACGAGGACTTCAAGGCCTTCGCTCTTGAGGCCGAGACCGTTCACGGGAACAGCGTGCAGCTGGAGAACCCTCTTGCCGGTGACCGTCCCTATCTGCGTCGCTCCTTGCTGATGACGCTCGCCTTGACCGTGCAGCGCAACATTCGACGAGGTTTGCAGAACGTCGGCATCTATGAACTCGGACGTGTGTTCCTCTGGGACCCTCAGGCCCCTGCGATTCCGGCGCTTCCAGGTGGAGTGCGTCCTTCGGATGAGCAGCTTGCCGCACTTGATGCGGGGCTTCCCGAACAACCGGAACACGTTGCGGCGATTTTCACCGGCAACGCGGAGGACGCGGGCTGGCTTTCGCAGAAACGTCCCGTTGACTGGACCGACGCAGTGGAGACCGTTGAACGTGTGTCCAAGCGGCTAGGGGCCCGGTTGAGCCTGCAACAGCCGGCTTCAGGCGAAAGCGACCCGTCATGGCATCCCGGTCGCAGCGCCCGAGTGCTGCTGCCTGACGGGAGCGTCGTCGGAACCGTCGGAGAGTTCCATCCCGAGGTGAACGCCGCCTTGGGACTGCCTGCTCACAGTGCCGCCTTCGAGCTCAACCTCACGGCCATATTCTCGGCTTTGGACGATTCGCCTGTCCAGGCCAAGGCGATATCGACATTCCCTCCCGTGCATCAGGATCTGGCGTTCACAGTTCCCGAGGCTCTCAGCGCTCAGGAGCTGCAGGATACGATCGTCAAAGCCGCTGGCGACGACCTTGAGTCCATTGAACTCTTCGATGTCTTCACCGGCGATCAGCTCGGCAAGGATAAGAAGTCGCTGGCGTATGCGGTAACATTCCGCTCACCAGTGAAAACACTGGGTGCGGAGGACAGTGAGGCGCTGCGTAGTGTAATTGTTGAGGCAGCAGAGCAATTGGGCGCCCAACTCAGAGCCTGAACAATGGAGGAGGCAGCTACGAACGAGAACAACAGCAACGAGGGCTTGCAGCCGGATTCCGATATGCAACAGTCGGGACCCGAGCGTATTCCCGGATCTTCGCCACTGCCGAATCAGCCTCTTGGCGACGCAGACCCCGGTGAGGGGGCACCTTCCTCCGGCGGCGACTCCGCGCGAAAAACGGAGCCGGCACAGTCCGCTCCTGAATACGGAGAGCGGGCCACACCTGAATACGGTGCTTTGAAAAGCCAGTATCCCGGCTGGAATCCCTATGTGTACGGGCAGCCGGAACCTGAACGAAAGGATGCCGAGACGCAGCAGCATGCGACCTCGGCAAACCCTTTCACAGGGCTTCACCGTCCTTCCGGGACAGGGGAATCATCCAACGGCACCAGCAGTCAGCAGGCCGGGAGCAATCATCCGGGTTTCAACCCGGCAAGTCTCAATCCCGGCGGCGGCCAATCGCGAATGAGCGGAGGAAAAGGTCAGCCGCGTTTTCTGGGCGGGGTGAATCTTGATGACCCGAATCAAAACCCCGTGTACGGCAGGTGGGATCCCTACGCGGTAATCTCATTCATCACGGTGTTCTTCATGGCGTTGCCGATTTTCCCTCTTATCATCGGCATCATCGCCATCTATCGGACCACGGTGTTCCATATGAAGGGCAGAGGTCTGGCCATCGCCGCGGTGGTGATAGCCATCATCGAACTCATCACGCTGGCCGTGATGATGTATTTCGGCATAAGCACCGACGATCTCATATCCATGCTGCAGAGCTGGGCCGCCTCGAACTCCGGTTCAGGGACGTCCTTCTCCGCCTGACGACTCCCCAGGGATGTGGCGAACAAGCGACACGCGCTTTGCATAATTATGCATAACTGTGCATAACGAGTATGCTCAATCACAACGAAGGCGCTAGGGCCGGTAGGCTCAAGCGCTCATCACGCATTTGATTGGGAGTTGGGATGTCGCAATATACGGTTGCCGTTGCAGGTGCGACGGGTTATGCAGGCGGTGAGGCTCTGAGAATCCTCGCCACCCATCCGGATTTCACGGTGACCTGCGTCACGGGACATTCATCGGTCGGCGAGCCTCTGTCAAAGCACATGCCCCACATTCCGCAATTGGGCAATCTGGTGGTTCAGGACACCACCGCGGATGTGCTTAACGGGCACGATGTCATCATCCTGGCACTGCCTCATGGCGCTTCCGGCAAACTCGCAGCGCAGCTTGACCCGCAGTCGGTGGTCGTGGATCTGGGAGCGGACCACCGCCTGGAACGTCAGGAGGCGTGGGATAGCTACTACGGCGGCGAGTTCTACGAACACTGGACCTATGGCATGCCCGAACTGATACTTGGCAATGCCACGGAGGGCGGCTATACGCGTCAGCGCTCCAAGCTTCCGGGAGTCAGGCGAATCGCAGGACCGGGATGCAACGTCACCGCAGTGACCCTGGCATTCCAGCCCGCCGTCGCCACCGGACTCGTCGATATGCACTCGATCGTCGCCAATCTGGTCGTCGGGTACTCCGGGGCCGGGAAAAACCTCAAGCGCACCAATCTGCTGGCCGCCCAGGCTTTCGGCTCCGCAACACCATACGGCGTAGGTGGCTCGCATAGGCATATTCCCGAGATATTGCAGAATCTCGGTCATGCGGCGACGGCGTCGGATGGCGGCAAGGATATGGCGATGTCGTTCACTCCGGTGCTGGCGCCAATGGCAAGGGGCATCCTTGCCAGCGTCGTGGCTCCTCTGAGCGAGCGAGCCTTCGGGCTCAGCGACGATGCGATTCACCTGATCTGGGAACAGGCGTATGAAGGTCAGGACTTCATCCAGGTGCTTCCCGCAGGAGTCATGCCCGCCACCGCGGACGTCGTAGGGTCCAACGCAGCCCATATCCAGGTTGCCGTGGACAGGAGATCACATACTTTGCAGGCCTTCGCCGCAATCGACAATCTGAACAGAGGCACCGCAGGGCAGGCGGTGCAGTCCTTGAACATCGCCATGAATCTGCCCGAAATGAACGGTTTGACCATGATAGGAGTAGCGCCATGAGCGTCACATATGCCAAGGGATTCGAAGCTGCCGGTGTTTCGGCAGGCATTTCCGCACACGAAGGCAAAAAGGATCTGGCGCTCGTCGTCAACCAGGGCCCTCTACATGCGGCGGCAGGCGTGTTCACCTCGAATCGCTTCTGTGCGGCACCGGTGCAATGGTCACGAAAGGCCGTCGCCGACGGGAGTCTGCACGCAGTGGTCATCAACTCCGGAGGAGCGAATGCCTGCACGGGGGAGGCCGGATACCTGCAATCGGCAAAAACCGCAGGCGCTGCCGCCACACAGCTCGGTCTGGCGCCGCAGGAGGTCGCGGTGGCATCGACAGGACTCATCGGCGAGCTTCTGCCGATGGACAATGTGCTGCAGGGTGTGGAACACGCATTCTCCCATCTAGCTGACACCGAGAATGCCGGCTCGGACGCGTCATACGCGATTATGACCACCGACACCGTGCCCAAGACCGTCACTCTGGACGGTACCGGGTATCGCATCGGTGGCATGGTCAAGGGCTCAGGTATGATCGCACCGCAATTGGCCACGATGATCTGCGTGATCACCACGGATGCGGCAATCGACGCCGCTCAGGCCGAGGAGGCTCTGCGCCAAGCCACCTCAGCGAGTTTCGACCGTATCGACGTGGACGGATGCATGTCCACCAACGACACCGTGCTGCTGCTGGCATCGGGTGCCTCGGATGTTCAGCCGGATATGGCCGAGTTCTCGGCTCTCATTCGCGAGGCCTGCACCACGTTGGCTCGGAAGATTGTCGGGGACGGGGAAGGTTCCTCGCACGACATCAACGTGACCGTCAAAGGCGCCACAAGCGAGGACGCGGCTCTGATCTGCGCGAGGGCCATAGCCGGAGCCAACCTGCTCAAATGTGCCATAGCTGGCAACGACCCGAACTGGGGCCGTGTGGTGTCTTCGCTGGGCACCGTGCCGCAGGCGACGGCTCCCTACGATCCGAATAAGGTCACCGTGGAAATCAACGGCGTCAAGGTCTGTGACGGCGGCAAGCCGGGTGAGGCGCGTTCCCTGGTCACCATGAACGAGCGCGAGGTCGACATCACCGTAGACCTGCATGAGGGCAAGGCTCAGGGAACCATTTGGACGGACGACCTCACGCATGACTATGTGCAAATAAACTCTGAATACGAGTCGTGATCGCCGCGATGCGCATCATGGTTTCGGCGAGCAGATCGGCCGAGGCATGATGGCTGATTCGGGTATTGAGCTTTGAGGTAACAGGAACAGAGGTTTGTTATGACACCAGTCAAGGGACCGGGTTTTCACTTCGATGTGCATACCGATCTTCGTGCCGATCAGAAGGCGGAGGTGCTCATCGAGGCCCTGCCGTGGCTTGAGGAGTTCTCAGGCCAACGGGTCGTCATCAAATACGGGGGCAACGCGATGGTCGATGACCATCTCAAGCGCTGCTTTGCGGAAGACATGGTGTTTTTGCGACAGGTCGGGCTTCATCCTGTGGTCGTGCACGGTGGCGGTCCTCAGATTTCGAGCATGCTCAAGGCTCTGGGCATCAAATCCGAATTCAAGGGGGGTCTGCGCGTGACCACGCCCGAAGCGATGGACGTGGTGCGCATGGTGCTGACGGGCAAGGTTTCCCGTGAACTGGTGGGCCTGATAAATTCACACGGGCCATATGCCGTCGGGCTGTCCGGAGAGGACGGGGCGCTGTTCTCCGCGATGCAGCGCAAGCCGATCATCGACGGGACCGCCACGGATATCGGACTGGTCGGTGACGTGGTCAGCGTCGATGCCTCCGCGGTGGAAGACATCATCAATGCCGGACGCATCCCCGTGGTGTCATCCGTTGCACCGAACGAGGACGATGCCACGCAGGTACTCAACGTCAACGCCGATTCCGCGGCTGCGGCACTCGCCGCCGCGTTGGGGGCACGCAAATTCCTCATACTCACCGATGTAGACGGGCTGTATGCCGACTGGCCGGACAAGAATTCCTTGATCGGGCGCATCGGCGTGGAGAATCTCAGGGATATGTTGCCTGACCTGGAATCAGGGATGAGACCGAAGATGGAAGCGTGTGTGCGAGCATTGGACGGGGGAGTCGAGCAGTCTCACATCATTGACGGCCGCAAGCCGCACTCACTGCTGAATGAAATCTTTACGACAGCCGGTATCGGCACGATGGTGGTGCCTGAGGACGGCATCGAAATGAGGAGTTCGTATGAAGTCGCTTGAAACGTTGGGGGCCGATGGAAGCCATTGGCTGAGCGAATACAAGGATGTCCACATGAACGTGTTCGGCACGCCTCTGAGGGTGCTTGATCACGGACTGGGCAGCCACGTCTGGGATGTCGATGGCAATGAATACCTCGACTTTCTTGGTGGTATCGCAGTCAATTCCCTGGGCTACGCGCACCCGAAATGGGTTGCCGCGATAACCGAACAGGCAGGGAAGATCGCCCATATCAGCAATTATTTCGCCAGTGAGCCCCAGATCAGGCTCGCCGAAATGCTGATAGACAAGGCCGGGGCGCCGGAAGGGTCGCACGTCTATTTCGGCAATTCAGGAGCCGAAGGCAATGAGGCGGCGATAAAACTGGCGAAGCTCTACGGCCGCACCATGCCGGGAGCTTTGCCGAAGATCGGCGGCAAACAGGCCAGAATCGTGGCCTTGACGCATGGTTTCCACGGCAGGACGCTCGGTGCTCTGAGCGCTACGTGGAAGCCTGACATCAGAACCCCCTTCGAGCCTCTCGTACCGAATGTCGAATTCGCGACCTCGGGGGATCTGCGATCCATGGAGGACATCTTCTCCAGTACAGGCAAAGGCAGATACGGCAAAGGGCCCGTCGCGGCGGTCATCATGGAGCTCATCCAGGGCGAGGCCGGCGTCAAGGCCATGGACCCCGAATACGTCAAGGGTGTGCGGGCTTTGTGCGATGCACACGGCGCCTTGCTGATCTTCGACGAAGTGCAGACGGGAATCGGACGGACAGGGGAATGGTTCGCATTCCAGCGTGAGGATCTCAGCGGCGGGGTGGTGCCCGATGCCGTGACCTTCGCCAAAGGCGTTGCAGGTGGATTCCCCATGGGAGGGCTTATCGCTTTCGGCGCATCCCTGAGTGCGTTGTTCACGCCAGGGTCCCATGGTTCGACCTTCGCGGGAAATCCGCTTGCTGCGGCCGCCGGGGTGGCCACCTTGACGACGATACAGGACGAACATCTGATGGAGAACGCCGAAGACCGTGGACGGCAGTTGCGCGACGGGCTTGAGCATTGCGGCAATCCGCTCTTCGCAGGAGCTCGAGGCCGAGGTCTGCTGGATGCGGTGCAGCTCTCTCACCCGTGTGCGCATGCCGCTGCAAACTGGGCATTGGAGCATGGTCTCATCGTCAACGCCGTGGCTCCTGACGCCTTGCGATTCGCCCCTCCGCTGGTGGTCGCCGCAGAGGATGTGGATGCCTGCGTAGCGGTATTGACCAAGATGCCGGCCGATTTGAAGAATGATTAGATAGCCGTCAACACGAATACGACCGTGGTGCGTGCCCGGTCGCAACAAGGAGGAAGAGGAGAAGAGATGACAGCTCAGCTCAGACATATGCTCAGGGATGATGATGTTTCCCATGACGAACAGCTCGACATACTCGAATTGGGTATGCGCTTCCGCGAAAATCGGCTGTTTTCGCGTCCCTTTGAAGGACCCCAGGCGGTGGCGGTGCTCTTCGACAAGCCGAGCACGCGTACGCGATCAAGCTTTTCGGTGGGTGTCGCCGAATTGGGCGGCTACCCTCTGGTGATAGACAAGGGCGGTTCCCAGCTCGGTCGTGGTGAGCCCGTTGCCGACACCGCCAGGGTGCTGACGCGTATGACCTCCGCCATCGTATGGAGGACCTTCGGGCAGGAACGCGTCGAAGAGATGGCTCGCTACGCCACGGTTCCCGTGGTCAACGCCCTGACCGACGAATTCCACCCATGCCAGGTGCTTGCGGATTTCCTCACCATCGCCCAGCATCAGGGCGGAGTGAGCGAACTTGCAGGGAAAACCATCGCCTACCTTGGTGACAGCGCCAACAATATGGCGAATTCCTACCTGCTGGCGGGTGCCACGGCCGGTATGCATGTGCATATCGCAGGGCCCTACGGCTACCTGCCCGAGCAATCGATCGTGGCCGACGCGCAGGCCATCGCCGCCAAGACCGGCGGTTCCGTTCTCGTCACCACGGACGCCAAGGAAGCGGTGCGCGGTGCCGACTGCGTATTCACCGACACCTGGGTGTCGATGGGCGAGGAAAGCCAGTACGCCACACGCTCGAAGCCCTTCTGGGATTACCAAGTGAATGACGAGCTGATGTCCTTGGCGGCCGACAACGCGCTGTTCCAGCACTGCCTGCCCGCATACCGCGGCAAGGAAGTGACCGCTTCGGTTATAGACGGCCCTCAGTCCGTGGTGTGGGATGAGGCAGAAAATCGCCTTCACGCTCAGAAGGCCCTGTTGACCTGGCTCATCGCCATGCAGCGTGACGACACCTCGCTGCTGGACGGTACGAAGTAGGGGAGCTGACGATGACGGATTGCAAGGAGGTGACATGGTGAGCGGAGAACCTTCGATGCCGCTGCAACGGCCGACGACCCGTGCGGCACGGCACAGTGCGATTCAGGACGTGCTTGCGCAGCACATCATCACCTCGCAGCAGCAGCTCGCCGACGTGCTTGCATCCCAAGGCATCGAGGTCACGCAGGCCACATTGAGCCGTGACCTCGACGAAATGCACGCCACAAAGATTCGCATTGCGGATGGCTCCGTCTGCTACACGGTTCCGGGCCTGCAACACGAGGTTGCGCTCAATACCAGAATCTCGCAGGAGACGGCCCAGGACCATGAGGACGGGATGCAGAACTGGACGGCAATGAGCAAATTCGAGCAGCAGATGTCACGGGTCCTTTCCGGCCTGGTGACCTCGGTGGCCTCGGCGCAGAATCTCGTGGTGGTGCACACCCCATCAGGTGCCGCGCAATACGTCGCCAGCGTGCTCGACCGTCAACCCATCGACGGCATCCTGGGCACCATCGCCGGCGACGACACGGTGATGGCCATCACCAGCGACAACGACACCGCCATCCAGCGGGCGTCATGGCTGCTGAATCTGGCGTCCGGCGGTGATGGTCCGCACGCCAAAGGCGAGAACGGATAGATTCACCGCCATCCAAGAATGTCGCAGACTCCGGAAAAGGGGTTCATCGGAGTCTGTATCTTTTGCAACACTTGAACCATATGCAAGGAAAGGGCAGCAATGACCAACAAGAATCGCATCGTGCTGGCGTACTCGGGAGGTCTCGACACCTCCGTCGCCATCCCGTATCTCAAGGACCAGACCGGTAAGGACGTCGTGGCGGTATCGCTCGACGTCGGTCAGGGCGGTGAACGCCTGGAGACCATCAAGGAGCGTGCACTGGCCTGCGGTGCCGTGGAATCGTACATCGTGGATGCCCGTGACGAGTTCGCCAACGAATACTGCATGCCGGCATTGCAGGCGAACGCCATGTATGAAGGCGTCTACCCGCTGGTATCGGCCATCTCGAGGCCGTTGATCACCAAGCATCTGGTTCGTGCCGCCCACCAGTTCGGTGCGGATACCATCGCGCATGGCTGCACCGGGAAGGGCAACGATCAGGTCCGTTTCGAGGTATCGATTATGTCCATCGACCCGACGCTCAAGGCAATCAGTCCCATCCGTGACCTTGGTCTGATGCGTGACGTGGAGATCGCCTATGCCAAGGAGCATAAGCTTCCGATCGAGCAGACCGAGAAAAGCCCGTACTCCATCGACCAGAATGTGTGGGGACGTGCCATCGAGACAGGCTATCTCGAGGATCCGTGGAACGGGCCGACGAAGGACGTGTATTCCTACACCGACGACCCTGCCTTCCCGCCGGTCGAGGATGAAGTGGTCATCGAGTTCGAGAAGGGCATTCCCGTCAAGATCGATGGCCGTCAGGTCACTCCCTTGCAGGCCATCGAAGAGATGAACCGCCGTGCGGGCGCGCAGGGCATCGGACGCATCGACTTGATCGAGGACCGTCTGGTAGGCATCAAGTCGCGCGAGCTTTACGAAGCACCTGGCGCAATCGCTCTGATCACAGCCCATGACGAGCTGGAGAACTGCTGCCTGGAGCGTGAGCAGCATCGCCTCAAGCGTGACATCGACAAGCGTTGGGGCGAGCTGGTATACGACGCACAGTGGTATTCGCCTGCCGTGAAGTCCCTTATGGCCTTCATCAAGGACACGCAGGAGTATGTGTCCGGTGAGATTCGCATGGTGCTGCACGGTGGTCGTGCCGTGGTGACAGGACGTCGTTCTAATTCCTCTCTGTATGACTACAGCCTGGCGACTTACGAATCCGGCGATTCCTTCGACCAGAAGGCATCGAATGGATTCATCGAGATCTACGGTCTGCCCAGCAAGGTCGCAGCAGCTCGCGACGTCCGCTTCGGCAATGGCGTGGAAGTGCCCCAGGGCGAAGTCAAGTAGCACGGTGACGTTGCAACGTGTGGTTGCGATGTGACGTTGCAGCGTGAAGTAAGTTGAAGAAGATGCAGTAGTGTCAGAGAATCCCTGCCGTCGTGCAAGCCGGCAGGGATTCGCACACCGAATCCTCAGCGCAGGCATATTCTGCAGGGCGGAATGCGCAGGACCTGGCAACAGGGGTGTGGCGTGTATCAGGATATCGAGTTGACGAGGAGACGATTCATGACCGAGCAATCCCAACAGGATGAAGGCAGACTCGCACTGTGGGGTGGGCGCTTCACCTCTGGGCCATCCGCGCAGTTGGCGGCATTGAGCAAGTCCACGCAATTCGATTGGCGTCTTGCCGACGACGATATCGCTGGTTCTCGTGCTCATGCCAGAGCGCTCGGTCGCGCCGGACTGCTCACCGAGCAGGAACTCAACGATATGGAGACGGCGCTGGATGAGCTGCAGCGTCATGTCGATGACGGCAGCTTCGTGCCGCAGGAGTCCGACGAGGACGAGGCCACCGCCTTGGAGCGCGGTTTGTTGGCCATCGCGGGCGATGAGCTGGGCGGTAAATTGCGGGCCGGTCGGTCCCGCAACGACCAGATTGCCGCATTGATTCGTATGTGGTTGCGTCGTCATTCTCGCGTGGTGGCTGGCTTGCTGCTCAAGCTCGTTGCGGCTCTGCTGCAGCAGGCGCAAGAGGCCGGGGATGCGGTGATGCCAGGCCGAACGCATATGCAGCATGCGCAGCCGGTTTTGCTGGCCCATCAGCTGATGGCGCATGCCTGGCCCCTGTTGCGCGATGTGCAACGTCTGGTGGATTGGGATACGCGAGCGGATGCCAGCCCATACGGCTCGGGTGCATTGGCAGGGAACACCTTGGGACTCGATCCCGAGGCCGTCGCGAAGGAGCTGGGATTCTCCAAAGTGACCGACAACTCCATCGACGGTACCGCTGCCAGAGACTCCGTGGCTGAATTCGCCTTCGTCGCCGCCATGGCAGGCGTGGACATCTCGCGGCTCAGCGAGGAAATCATCATATGGAACACCCAGGAGTTCGCCTTCGTCCGTCTCGACGATGCGTATTCCACCGGATCGTCGATTATGCCGCAGAAGAAGAACCCGGACATCGCGGAGCTGGCGCGCGGGAAGGCCGGTCGTTTGATTGGCGATCTCACCGGTCTGCTGGCGACCCTCAAGGGACTGCCGACCGCCTATGCCAGGGATTTGCAGGAAGACAAGGAGGCGGTGTTCGACCAGGTCGATACCTTGGAGGTGCTCCTTCCGGCCTTCACCGGCATGGTCGAGACCATGAGCTTCGATCATGAGCGTTTGGCGGCCGAAGCCCCGACCGGTTTCGCTCTGGCCACCGATATCGCCGAATGGCTGGTGAAGCAAGGCGTGCCCTTCCGTCACGCGCATGAGCTTTCAGGAGCATGCGTGAAGCTTGCCGAGGGTCGCGCTCAGGAACTGTGGGATCTCAGCGACGAGGATTTCGCCGACGTGTTCAAGGATTTCCTGCCGGCAGGGCAGTCGGCTGGCGTACGTGCGGTGTTGTCCGCTCAGGGTTCGGCTGATGCTCGAAACGGCAAGGGGGGAACGGCGCCCGAGCGGGTCAGGGAACAAATCGTGTCGGCGTGTGCCGTGATGGAGGAGCTTAAGGCCTTCGCCGAATCGACCAGCGAAGGCAGCGCGTACAAGCGTCCGGAGGCCCTGCTCTGAGAATTGGGATTGCTGCCGAACTTGCGGAAGGGTATCGATTGAGCCTTCTGGTTCATGACTTTAGGGGGAATTAATGGCTGACGAAACAGCGATGAGCGCTAATCAGGCTGGGGCGCAAGCCGTGCACGGCGCCGGGGCGGACCTTGGCGTTCAGACCCGTCGTGAAAGCACGCGGCGAGACCACGAGCATACAGTGGCTGGGCAGCATCGCCGGATGCGTCGTGCGGATAGAGAAGTCACCGAACCCGAGGAGATTCGGGCGATTCTCGATGGTTGCGACATCGTGCGCATCGCCTATCAGGATGACGAGGGGCTGAGCATTGTTCCGGTCAATTTCGGCTACAGCTACAACCCCGGTACCGATGATGGTTTCGGCGCAGGTACGAATGAGGCCTCGCCCTCGTTGACGCTGTTCCTGCATTCGGCCTTGCACGGTCGCAAGATCGATGCGATGCGAGCGGCAGGCAATGCCTTGGATGTGGCGTTTGAAATGGAATGCGACTGCGAAGTGATCGAGGGGCGAACCGCATGCAATTGGAGTGAATCCTTCACTTCGATTATCGGAACGGGTGTGGCAAGCGTGGTCGATGACTTCGATGAGGCGAATACTGCCTTGTCATTGCTGATGGCGAAACAGGCGCATATGCCCGATGTACGGTTCACCGAACGTCAGCTCGCCACCGTGACCGTTTGGAAGGTCACATCCGCCCATTTCACCGCCAAGAATCACCCCAAACCCGCTCCGCATCGCCGAACGGCATAGGAATCTACGATAACTGCACTAAAAGGACAGCAAATCATCGGTTTTTTACTCGAAAAGCTGTCCTTTTAGTGCAGTTATCTCTTGCTTGCAAGTTTGGGGTGGGCTGTCGCTATCTACTGTCAGACTTAAGTGGCGAAAAAGGTCCTAAGCGGCCGGCGTTTGATAACAGGAAAGGGTATGGCAACAGCGAATGTCTCAGGTGAGAAATTTCAAGGAAGCAGGGTTCGACTCCGTCCTTGATGAGCTCGAATGGCGAGGACTGATCGCGCAATCCACGGATATGCAGGAATTGCGCAAGACTCTCGAAAGCGGGCCAATCACCTATTATTGCGGCTTCGATCCCACAGCGCCCTCCCTGCACATCGGCAATCTGGTGCAATTGTTGGTGATGCGTCACCTTCAGGCCGCCGGACATCATCCTCTGGCACTGGTCGGAGGAACGACCGGCCTTATCGGTGATCCGCGCCAGTCCGGTGAACGCAAGCTCAATCCCAAGGAAGTGGTTCAGGGTTGGGTGGAGCAGTTGAAAACCCAGATTAGCCGTTTCCTCGATGGCGACGGCGACAATGCCGTCAGCTTCGTGAACAACTATGACTGGACTTCGACCATGTCCGTCATAGACTTCCTGCGGGATGTGGGCAAGAACTTCCGCGTCGGCACCATGCTGAGCAAGGAGACGGTGGCCAAGCGCCTGGCATCGGATGACGGCATATCCTTCGCCGAATTCAGCTATCAGGTGCTGCAGGGCAACGATTACCTGCATCTCTTCGACGCCTACGACTGCAAGTTGCAGGTAGGCGGCAATGACCAGTGGGGGAACCTGACCTCGGGCCTTGACCTGATTCGCAAGGTTCGCGGTGCGACGGTCAATGTGATGACGAGCCCGTTGATCACAGATGCGCAAGGCAAAAAATTCGGCAAGTCGGAAGGCGGAGCCATCTGGCTCGACCCGACCATGCTCAGCCCATACCGCTTCTACCAGTTCTGGTTCAACCAGCCGGACGATCAGGTGGTGAAACTGCTGAAATATTTCACCTTCCTGCCCAAGGAGCGTATCGAGGAACTCGAGCGGTCCACGCAGGACAACCCCGGCGCCCGTGAATCTCAACGTGTGCTCGCCTGGGAGGTCACGAGTTTCGTGCACGGCGAGCAGGCGGCACAGCAGGCAATCGACGCCTCATCATCCCTTTTCGGTCGCGGTGGGGATGTTCACGACATCGATGAATTCACACTTGAAGGTGCGCTGGACGGCCTCAAAGTCAGCGATGACGAGGGTGTCAAGAGCTTTGCGAAGGCGGGAACCGGGGATCGCATCGTTAACGCTGCCGTTGCGGCGAAGTTGTTCCGTTCCGTTTCGGAGGCGCGCAAGACCATCGCTTCCGGGGGTGTCTACGTGAATAACGTGCGTGTTGAGGACTCCGATGCGGTACTGCAGGAAGAGGATTTTCTGCACGGAAGATTTGCGTTGCTGCGACGCGGGAAAAAGGCGCTTGGAGCGTTGGAACGCTCCTGAACAGAGTGTAAAGCCTATCAAGGCCGGTATTGCCGTGATGGGGATAACGCAGAGAACGATGCTGTGCGGTGAATGATTCCGCCCAGTGAATTATCGAGGATAAGGATGAACATGGCAGAAGATAGCGGCGCATCAGGGCGCGGGGGGCAGTCTCGATCGGGCGGTCGTTCACAGGGCGGGTACTCTCACGGAAAGGCGCGCCGTCCTTACGGTGAGCATCGTTCTTCCGGAGAACGCAAGTCCTATGGTGAACGCAAGTCTTATGGTGACCGTCGTTCTTCGGGCGAACATAAGTCGTCTGGCGAACATAAGTCCTACGGTGAGCGCAAATCATACGGTGAGCGCAAGTCCTACGGCGAGCATAAGTCGTCGGGTGGCTACCGTGGTGATGACCGTCGTGGCTCATCTGCGTCATACAAGGGCAAAGGGTCATACAAGGGCAAAGGCGCGGGTTTCCATTCGGATGGACCTGACAGACGTCCGCGTCGCGACGGGGAGAAATCCTACGGTTCGCGCTCTCACGGTTCCTCGCAGGGGCAGGGCGGTGGCAGAGACTTCCACAAGCGTGACGGTGCGGATCGCAGAGAGCATGATTCACGTCGTGATTCCTCGTCAACCCGTGGCGGATTCCGTCCACGTCGTGACGGTGAGGGGCGCAACAGCGAGCATGGCTCATATGGCCGTCGCAACGGTGACGGGCAGCGAAGCGAAGGTCAGCGTGGAGGTCAGCGCAGGGAAGGATACCGTCCACGTCGAGACTACGACAATCGCGACGGTGAGCGTCGTTTCAATTCGCATAGGGACAATGAACATCGTTCCCCGAGACGGGACGATGACAATCGGAGCAGGGGGTACCGCGGCGATTCGCGCGGCGACTCACGAGGTGAGGATCGTCGCGGCGGAGAGCAGCGCGGTTCATTCCGTCGTGAAGGCGGCCAGCACGGCAACTATCGTGGTGGCGGCGACAATCGTCGTAGCTACGACCGCCGTGGCAACGATCGCGATAATAATCGCGGCAACGGCCCACGGCATGACGGTGGCCAGAATCATGGTGAGTACCGTCGCCATGACGGCCGCGGCGGATACGGTGAACGCAATAATCACCATGACCGCGGCGACCGTGGCGGGTATCAGCGTCGCGATGAACGCAGCACGGAGCATAGCGGCGACAACGCGCAGCGCCTTGACAAGCCACGACGCAACTCCGATGGCACCATATCCTTCCCATCGCAGAACCCGTATACGGACCGCCGTCCCGGAGAGCCGAAAATGCCGAAAGGCATGGAATGGTCGATGCTCTCCAAGGACGAGAAGGAACGTCTTCGCGGTCTGAGCAAGGAGCATGCCGAGAACGTCGGTCTTCACATGCTTGCCGCGTATTCCATCGAGGAGGAGGAACCCGAGCTGGCGCTGGAACACGCCAAGTGGATTGCCCGTCAGGCTTCACGCATCGACCTGGCCCGCGAGACGCTCGCATTCATCGCCTATCGTCAGGGCGATTACAAGCTGGCCTTGAAGGAGTTCCGTACCGCCTACCGCATGAACGGGTATCTGGATTATCTGCCTTTCATGGCGGATTGCGAACGTGGACTCGGCAACCCCCGCAAAGCCATCGAGGTGGCTTCCTCCGAAGAGTCGAAGCAGTTGCAGGGTGATGCCAAAGCGGAGATGTTCCTGGTGTACGCGGGTGCATTGGGTGACCTCGGTCTGTGGGATAAGGCCATTGAAACGGTGCACACCCTGTCCCTGGCGAAAGGTCTTTCCGGCGGATACCGTATGAGGGCCGTACAGGCTGAGCAGAACTTCCTGGAGCAGAATGGCCGCAGCGAGGACGCGCTTGCGCTCGAACCGCTTCTGGACAAGCTCGAAGCCCAGTATGCCGACGAGGATGACGAGGAAAGCTCACAGGACGTCGCCGTGGATTACGACCTTGAAAAGCTGTCGGACAGCGAACTGGAACAGATTGGCATCGAAGCAGAAGACGGCGGTTTTCGGAGGCGGTCATGAGTCGCTACATTCTGGGCACTGAGGGCCCTTTGGCCTCGAATTACGCCTTGTCGCTGCTGGATTTGGATGGTGTGGTCTACAGGGGCAAGAATCCTGTGGAGCATGCGTCCGAAGCTATCGCGGCATCGGAACGACTGGGTATGCGTGCCTCGTACACGACCAATAATCCCTCTCGTTTTCCGAGCACGGTAGCCGACCAGCTTCGAGGTTTCGGGCTGAGTCTGGGTGATGACCAGATCATCACTTCGGCGATCGTCGCGGCACGCATGCTGGCGGATCGTTTCGCGCCCGGCACTAAAGTCTACGTCGTCGGAGCGGAACATCTGCGGGACGAGCTGCGCAAAGCCGGTCTGGTCGTCGTGGACGATGCCGATGAGCATCCGGACGTGGTACTGCAGTCGTGGCATGCCGACCTGAGCTTCAATGAACTCGCGCAGGCAGCGTATGCCATTGAGGGCGGCGCCGAATACTATGTGACGAATCGTGATCTCACCATTCCACGTGAGCAGGGCATCGCCCCAGGTAACGGAGCCTTGCAACTGGCCGTTATCGCGGCGACCGGAAAGCAGCCTGTCGCTTCGGCGGGCAAACCCGAATCAGCCATGTACGACGAGGCCCGCGTGCTGTTCTCCGCAACGGATGACATCGTCCCCGTGGCCAAATCCCTGCCGGTCGGGGATCGTCTTGACACAGACATCGAGGCGGCCAACCGAGGCGGATACGACTCGCTGGTGGTGTTGACGGGCGTTGCAGACCCCCGTCAGATTCTCACCGCTCCGATGATTCAGCGACCGACCTTCATAGCCCGTGATTTGCGTGGATTGAATATGACGCATCCTCTGCCTCTGCGCAATGCAGATGGCTCATGGCAGTGCGGCGGGTCCGTGGCTTCCGTGGCTGACGGAGCGATACGGCTCGCTGCGGCAGAGCAGGTCTCCGGTCAATCGGACGACGGTCTCGATGCCTTGCGTGCCGCTTGCTGTGCCGTGTGGGAGACGGTGGATGCCGCCGGCGGCGCATTCGATCCTGCCGAGTTGAGCATTCCCTCCGCTTTGCTCGACATCTGAGATTCGGGGGAGTCATGACGGACGACATCGCAGGACACAAGCCGGACGAAACGCGGCCGACCCAGGCAGAAGCGCTCGAGGAATCCGTGTTTGAGCGCTTCCCCGGGCTGGACGGCATCGAGGAACAGGACTTCGACACGCAGATTGCCTCCTACTCCGAGGTTTTGCGGACTTTGGAGCAGGAACTGCAGCAGCACAGGAGTTGATATGCCGAATACCGGTGCCGGTGCAGGCGATACTCTGCACCGTCTTGATTCAGCAATCGTGGCGCGTGGACTGGCGGATTCCAGAACCCGAGCCCAGCGGCTTATCGACAAGGGCGCGGTGAAGGTCAACGGCGTTCTGGCCGGCAAAGCTGCGCAACGGGTGAGCGCTGATGACGAGGTGACGATTGATAAAGGCGATGATTACGCATCCCGTGGCGCGTACAAACTTCTGGGCGCATTGGAGCATTTCGTTCCCATGGGCCTGCCATCTCCCGGAGGTCGTCGTGGTCTGGATATCGGCGCTTCCACGGGTGGGTTCACCGATGTGCTGCTAAGGCTCGGAGCCGCAGAGGTTATCGCCCTCGATGTCGGTCATGGTCAGCTCATCGGACGTATCCGCGATGATTCGCGCGTGAGGGTGTTGGAAGGGGTGAACATCCGTGATGTGCAGCTCGAGAATCTGCCTTTTCAACCCGATTATGTGGTTTCGGATGTATCGTTCATCTCCCTGCGCTACGTGATTCCGGTCATCGCACGCTTGCTTCCGCCCACGGCTCCCGCCGTATTGCTGGTCAAGCCGCAGTTCGAGGTGGGCAAGGAGCATCTGGGCAGGCACGGCATTGTCGATGACGACGATTTGCGCAATCGTGCGGTCGACGGTGTCGTTGCCTGTGCACTCGAGTGCGGATTCACCGTCAAAGCCTGCATTCCATCTCCCATAACCGGAATGCATGGCAATGTGGAGTTCCTGTTATGGCTCGAACAGGCATCCTGAAGGGGTGGAATCCGGGTCGTTGCACGTCTGTGTAGGGATTTTCTTAGAGAACACGAGTATGTGCTTCGCGCGAAGACCGTTTTTGGCGGAATCATGCGGAATATGAATTCGCTGACCGCCTGTCTACTTGGAAATCACTACACAACAGGTATGGGCATCGTATTTCACGCACAGCCATGTTGCATAACAGGTGGTTTAGGATTGATACCGGCGACAGTGCGTCGGTGCAAGCACATCGGGTAATACGCACATCGGCGCATAGGTGCATCCGTGCATCAGCAGTAGGGTCGACGGACGAGGCCAGGGCCTATGCTCGGGAGCCCGATAAGGAAGGAACCACAGTATGGGCCAGCGAAACGCGGTAGTGGTTACGCACAGCCGCCTACGCAGCAGCGGAACGGTTGTTCGTGAGGCAGTCGAACAGTTGAAGCAATCAGGCTTTGCCGTGTCCATCATCGACAATCTTGAAGCGCCGGAGTTCGGCACGCCCTCGCCTGTGGTCAGTGAGGATACGGAGATTGTCGTGGTGCTCGGGGGAGACGGCACCATTCTGCGCGCTGCCGAACTGGTCAAATGCACGAATGTTCCCATTCTTGGCGTGAATCTGGGTCATGTCGGCTTTCTTGCGGAATTTGAAAGCTTCCAGATGAGCGAGGCGATGGGTAAGATTGCCGCCCATGATTACTCGATAGATTCTCGAATGATCGCGCACATCGATGTCTGGCTTCCGGGTGCCGAGAAACCCATCAGCGATTGGGCATTGAACGACGTGACCCTGGAGCGCTCCGACCGAGGCAAGATGGTCGAGGTCAGCATTCGGGTGGACGATGTCGAAATGAGTTCCTTCAGCTGCGACGGCGTCATCGTCGCCACGCCGACCGGTTCCACGGCATATGCCTTCTCTGCGGGCGGTCCTATTATCTGGCCGGATGTCAAGGCTCTGCAGTTGGTTCCGCTGGCTGCTCACGCCTTGTTCGCCAGGCCACTGATTATCGGCTCGGATTCGAAGTTCTCATTGGACATTCTCGACGAATCGACATCGGATGGTTGGATTTGCTGTGACGGGCGTAGACAGCTCGGTCTGCCGCGAGGAACGCATATCGAGGTCAGGGAGTCGCATGACACCCTGCGGTTGGCGCGACTGTCCGGTGTGCCGTTCACGAGTCGACTTGTAACCAAATTCGATTTGCCGGTCGTTGGCTGGCGAGAACACAGATTTCAGAAGGGTGCCCGACGTCTGCTGAATAATCAGCAGGGGCTGAAGGGGTTTGAGCCACCGGAGCAAGGCGAAGGTCAGCAGACCATTCGCCGGTAAAGAAGATGAGCGATGCTTGAGGAACTCGAAATACGCAATCTCGGTCCGATACGCCATGCCGTGTTGTCGCCACGAGCCGGAATGACCGCCATCACAGGTGAAACCGGTGCGGGAAAGTCGATGCTTCTGGACGCTCTGCGTCTGGTATCTGGGGCGGCAATTCAGTCGGGCAGGGCTTCTGCAGGAGCACAGGACGATGTCTGGGCTCAGGCGGTGTTCGCCGTGTCATCAGATTCAGCCGCCGAGGCTTTGGCGAAGGATGCCGGTGCGGTGGGGGATGACGGTGAGCTGTACCTCACCAGGTCGGTTCCTGCGCATGGTCGCTCACGAGCTTTGCTGAACGGGCGCACAGTGCCGCGAAGCGTGTTGGCGGGCATCGCCGCCCACATGATTACCATTCACGGACAGTCGGATCACATGCGCATAGCCTCCGCTGCCCGACAACGTGACTTTCTCGACCGATATGCCGATGATAGTGAGCAGTTGACGGCGTATGCGCAGTCATGGGAGGCCTTGCAGGCGATTATCCGCAAACTTCAGGCGCTGGATGGCGAGCAGGCGGCCGCACTGGCCCAGGCGACCTATCTGCGTGAATCCATCGAACGCATCAATGCTGTGGACCCGCATAAAGGCGAGGACGAGGAGCTGAAATCCCGCAGAGAACGCATCGAGAACGCTGCCTCCATCGCACATGGGGTAGCTTCCGCATTGAGTGCACTCGACCCCTCGCAGATGGACGTGGATGCGCAGCATCAGGGAGCTCTGTCGCTGATTGACGATGCCACACGGGCACTCGAGGACATCCACATCAAGGAACCCTTCGGCCAGGCGGCGGACACCTTGAAATCGTTGAGTCAGGAAATCAGCGATGTGGTGTTCACTTTGAGCGGTCAGATAGATGACGAGGACAGCCTGGGTGATCTCGACACCATCAACGGTCGTATCCATGAACTCGATGAGCTGACGAAGCGGTGGGGGCCTGGCATCGACGATGTGCTGGCATGGCGTGACCAGGCGGAAAACGATGTGCAGGACATGGACGCGTCCCCTGAGCGCTTGGCAGCCTTGCGTGAGGAGCGCGACGAGCTGTTCCGGCGCGCGCTCGCCGCGGCAAGGTCACTCAGTTCGGTGAGGCGGCAAGCTGCGGAACGCCTGAGTGAGCATGTGGGTACCGAGCTGGCTGCCTTGGCCATGCGGGGCTCCGTACTCGACGTTGTGGTGAGTCCCCGTGATGCAGGCAAAGGCGATGAGTCGGATGTTCTCGACGCTCACGGATGCGATGACATCGAATTCCTGTTCACGGCTTTTCCCGGAGCTCCGCGTCTGCCGATGGGCAAAAGCGCTTCGGGAGGAGAGCTCAGCAGGTTGATGCTTGCTCTCGAATTGGTGGCTGCAGAACGTAGTTCCGGTGCGCAACGTAGTTCCGGGGAACACCACGGTGACAACGACGAAGGCGTGTTCATCTTCGATGAGGTCGACGCCGGTGTTGGCGGCAAATCTGCGGTTGAGCTGGGCAGACGGCTCGCTCAACTGGCACGGAGCGCCCAGGTGATAGTCGTGACGCATCTTCCCCAGGTTGCTTCCTGGGCTGATACGCAGTTCGTGGTATCGAAGGGCGTGTTCGATGCACCCGTTGATGAGACGGCAGCGAAGCTTGAGGGCTCCGAGACCTCAGGCAGTCGTGGCAATGGCGAGAGCAACGACCGCAGTGAGAATGACGGGCATATTCCATCAGTGCATATTCCATCAGTGCAGACCGTGGTCCAGGAGGTGCGGGGCTCTCAACGTGAAAGGGAGATTGCCCGCATGCTGGCAGGTAGCGAATCCGAGACTTCTCTTCGCCACGCCCGGGAGCTTCTGGAATCCAGCAGTCTCTAGCGCCTTCCGGGGCGTGGGTGTGCATCGGCGGGAGTCTGCCCTGAGTTCTTCGGGAAGGGACAATTCCAGCCATCACTGCTCTTGCACGGTCACCCCGTCCTTGTCGGGTTTCGGCGGTACGGTCGGGATGATTCTTGTTACAGGGGAACTCGAAGGAGTTGAGAAAGGCAACGGGTGAACGGCACCCGGGCCTGACCCTTAGAACCTGTTGGCTAATACCAGCGTAGGGAGGAACAGCTATGAGCAGCTTAATACCCGTACTGTCGATTGCGGGGTCGGATTGCTCCGGTGGAGCGGGCATCCAGGCGGATATCAAATCCATGAGCGCCAATGGCGTATTCGCGATGTCGGTCATCACCTCAGTTGTCGCAGAGAACACCGCCCGGGTGATTTCGGTGTTGGATGTGGATGCGAGCATCATCGCCGACCAGATAGATGCGGTCTTCGAGGATATTCCGCCGAAGGCCGTCAAAGTCGGTATGCTCGACAGCCCGGACATCATGAAGGTCGTGGTTGACAAGCTCAACGAATATCAGGCTCCGAATGTGGTCATCGACCCCGTGATGTACGCCAAGAACGGTGCACCTCTGATGGACCCGTCATGCATCGGATGGCTTATCGAGACCGTGATTCCGCGTGCGGATGTCCTGACGCCGAATATCCCCGAAGCGGAGCGCATATCGGGCATGTCCATCACCGATATGGATTCGCAGCGTGAGGCGGCCCGCCAGATTCAGGCGATGGGGTGCGCCAGCGTGCTGGTCAAAGGTGGCCACGCCACCGGGGATGCGACCGATGTGCTGTTCGATGGTGAGCGTTTCTATGAGTTCACGGCTCCGCGCATTCACACCAAGAACACGCACGGCACCGGATGCACCTACTCTTCGGCGATTGCGTCGAATCTCGCCCTGGGGCTTCCCTTCCACAAGGCCATCGAGAAAGCCAAGCGATACGTGACGATGGCCATCATGCACTCCCTGGAACTTGGCAAAGGCAATGGGCCGACGAATCATTTCTGGGATTTGTATGCACATGGACTCGAAGGCTTCAAGGAGAACGAATGAGCCAGAAACTCAATGAGGGCAAGGGCGTCATCTTCGACCTCGACGGCACGTTGCTTGATTCGATGGGCGTCTGGGATGACCTGGATGCCGAGTCCTTGGCGAAGCGCGGCATCGAGATTCCCGATGATTTCGGCTCTACGGTAGCCTCGATGCAATTCCGTGACATCGCGGTATATACCATTGCCCGTTTCGGGCTTGACGACACGCCGGAAGAGCTGATGCAGGAGTGGAATGACATGGCGGCGAAAGCCTATGCCACCACGGTGCAATTGAAGCCACATGCGGCCGAGTATCTGCGGTATCTGCGCGAAAGCGGAGCCACGCTGGCCGTCGCCACCACATTGCCTCCAGAACTGCGCAATCCGGCGCTGGAACATGCCGGCATCACCGATTATTTCAACGTGATCTGCAGTGTTGACGATGCCGGCGGCAAAGGGAAGGAACATCCGGACGTGTATCTGCATGCGGCGGAACTTCTCGGAGTCGCGCCCGTACATTGCACCGTGTTCGAGGATTTGCTGGTGGGCATCGGCACCGCGAAAAGCATCGGCATGCACCCGTGGGCCATGTTCGACGCTTCTTCCGAACAGCAGTGGCAGGACATTTCGGCTTTGGCGGAAGGTGCGATTCACGACTTCTCCGATGCCCCGCGCGAACTGCGCTGAAGCATACAAACGCACAAACCGCACAAACCGCGCAAATCTCACAAATCCGCATTATTTTCCGAAACTGTGCAAACAACCACGTCTGGAGCTGCGAATCCGGCTGGTAGCGTGCCGAGATGCACAGTTTCGACTACAGGAGCATCAAGCCATGTCAACGAAACGTTCAGCAGCAACGCCAATACCCTTCGACCAACTCAGCAGGGCGGTCAGCACACCAATCGCGCGAAGGTTCTACAAGGTCGCCAGTGATGTGTGGCAGCAGGGATATGAGCAGCCCTTCGTCCAGGAGTTGGGTAAGGGGACGCTCTCCAATGAGCGATTCACCTTCTACATGCTTCAGGATTACCTGTATCTCAACGATTACGCCAAAGTTCACGCGCTGGCGATGACGAAAAGCGAGGACGACCGCATCATCGAGAGAATGGTGCAGGTCCAGCAGGCCATCGTGGGCGAACGCGAGCAAGTGCATAAGACCTATATCGAACGGTATGGCATCACCCGTGAGCAGATTGCCGGAGCCAGGCAATCGGCATTCGCACGGGCTTACACCTCGAATATGCTGGCGATTGCCTATGCCAAACCCTTGGTCGACGTGCTGGTCGCCGTATTGCCCTGCGCATGGGTGTATGCGGATTACGGCACTCGTCTGGCCCAGGATTTCAGCGAAACCTTGCCGAATAATCCTTATCAGGATTGGGTGGAGATGTACGCCTCCGATGATTTCTGGCAGAGCGCCGTGTGGCTGCTGGACATCATCGAAGACGAGACCAGAGACCTCAGCGCAAAGCGACTCAAAGAGCTGGATTCGATATTCCGCATCGGTGTGGAGCACGAATACATGTTCTGGGACAGCGCCTACCGCATGCAGCGTTCGTGGAAACCCGAATGGGACACACCAGACCGTCGCTGACGTACCGTCGTTGATTTGCGCCTGATTGGGATGCATCAACCATGTGCTGAGCTGGTTTTTACAGCTCGACGAACGAGATCATTGAGCTGTCAAGTACTCAGGGCGCATATGGCCGAGCTGAAAATTACTCGCACAGGAATGAATCGATAGTCATGCCATCGCATAACCTATACATCATGTATGATGTTACCCATCATGTTCGTTGCATGTTCCTTTCGCTGATTCAGGGCGTTTCGTCTGATTGATGCCGGTCGCGGGGGGGGGTGCTGTTTTCGCTTCGTTGGGTGGTGCTCTTATGGGTCGGTTGCGTGATATTCGTGCTCGTTTACGGTGTTCCGAGCGAAGTCGGGGAATATCCGCTGTGGCTGCGTTCATACTCGCCGGGTTTATGCTGTTGACTGGTGCGCTGATGTCTATGCCCGTGACTCAAGCAGTGGCGGATGCGAGTGATTACGGGCCCGATGGCTATTTCAGTTCTTTGAAGAACGAAGCTCAGCCGATGAAGATTCCTATAGTGTCAGAAGCAAAATTCCAGCGAATATTGTTCGGTAAGTCCGGTGATGGAATGCCGAATCCTGTATTTGAGATTGGTTTGAGCGATGTTGAAACCGTCGAAAATGACGGTAGATATCTTGTCATTGGAACGGGGGAGCTAAATAGCTCATTAAATTACGCTCCGACCACTGATAACGCAGCGGACATGTGGGGATGGTCAAAAACTACTTCGCTAACTTCAGGTGAGGCGTTATTGTGGGCTGAGGACGTGGTGTCATCCGTCGTTCAATACGACTCTTATGGGCATACTACAAATAATTCATTTGATTCGGACGAGTTTGCATCTAGCGTTGCGAAGGTGTCCAAGACAATGGATTCGAATAAATACTATTCAGATTTTGAATTATCCCTATTGGGAGATGCACAGGTACTTTCTGGGGTCTGTGCGAAGTCATCTGGCTGCTCGTCGGGCTATACAACTGAACAGTCTGTATCACATGGACAGTATCGTATTTTCCCATTATCTCTGGGGGACATGAAGTATTATTTCGCTAGGGATGTCGGGTGGGTTAATAATTTTAGTGATGTCTGTACCAAGCGTCGTTGTGAGGGTGGGGCTTGCAGCAATGGTACGAGTGGATACTGGTTACGTTCGGCATATTGGACAAACGCTGGATTGTCGTATGTTGCATCCGGAGGCTCTCCTGGGGATGCCCTCAAGCAGCCCATATATAGTCAATTGGGTTTCCGTCCTGCCTTGCGGTTGAATTTGTCCAATCTTTTGTTAACAGCCGCGAGCGATACGCAGGAACAGAGCGATTCAGCGAATCTACAAATGACATATGTGGAAACAAATAAGAATTTGCTTACATGGGATGTTAATTTGCTCGAGGATGAAGGTTCATATTCGTTGAGTTTGAGCGGTCTCTCAAATTTGGATGAGCATTCAGGTATGGGCTGGAAAGTGGTTGATTCCAAAGAGACATTAGACACGACCGATGATGTTGTTCTTGGTTCTGGGCGTACGAATACCTCTGGAAACATGCAGTTGCCAAAGAATCTAATGACTGATTCAAATAGTGAATATGACTTGTATATTTGGGGTCAGCAGCAAGGTAATGCTGAAAGTGGCTGGACGAACAGAGCCACCACACCTATTAAGGGCACGATACAAGGCTGGCAGGTGAGGATGCCGGAACCTCCCGTTTCATTTGGTATCGATTTGACTGGTACTACGACGGGTACGTTGAAGGCGTACCGTATCGGCGAGTATGACGAGGTGGCGTTCACGCAGACTGGAGCGTTGAAGAGTGTGCGTTTGGATACTCCCGAGGATTTGGGCACGGTGTTGAAGACGGCTGCCGAGACGGCTGGCGGCAGTGATGTGGATGCGGGTAATCCGATTGGCTGGGTGGCGTCTCGGTGGCTTGGGTATCCGACTGACCCGGCTAGTGATGATGTGACTTCGGCGTTCAGTCCGTATGCTGGCAGGCTTCAACTGTTCGCCAGGGCGTTGGCGGATGCAGTGACCGCTGATGGTGATGAGGTTCTTGGCGGGGTGCAGGGCAGTCTGAATGGTTTGGATGCTCCTGTTGGTAATCCCGTGACCTTGCCGGTGTCTGGTCCGGGCTTGTATCTGATTGTGGATTCCAGTGGCACGTCCCTGCCGATTATCGTGGGTACGAAGGTGTTCAACGAGGCGATGGAGGACGTGGTCGAGGATGGGATGGTGGATTTCGCGGATGCGGGCGTTAACGGTAAACCCCGATTGGGTCAGGCGGCGTTGAAGACCACGGTGACGGATGTGGCGAAGTTCGTGGTGAATGATCCCGGCTCGGATGGGTTCGATGTGGGGTCTCGTGTGGATTTCGAGGTGCAGGTTCCGGTGCCGTCTTCGCTTCCTGATGGGGTGTCGTCCGACGAGTATGTGTTTGACGTGGCGGATTCGCCTGATAGTTCATTGAAGTTTGATGTGTCTCGTGGTGTGAGCGTGCTGTTGGATACGCAGGATGTGAGCGGTGAGCTTGCTGGTGATATCACCTTCACCGAGGATTCGTTGAAGGTGTCGAATGTGGGGAAGCTGTTCGCTGAGGGTGGTTCTTCCCAGGTCGTATTGCGTGCCGGGATGTCTGGAAAGACGGTGCTTATCCGCTATTCGGCGGTGTTGCAGACGGATGCTCTCTTGTCGAAGCCTGCCGATGTGAAGGCGAATGCGAATACTGTCACGTTGACCCGCACGAAAAGTGCGGTCTTGCCTGATGGCTGGACTCTTGACGGTGATGCTGGAACTGAGTGGAAGCAGGCTTCGTCCAAGGTGTATTCCTTCCGGGTGGATGTGGTGAAGGCCGATAAGGATGCGTTGTCCACGAAACTGGCAGGCGCTGAATTCGAGGTGTCACGCGATGAACAGACCTTGAAGTTTGTGAAGTTGGCCGGTGAGGGTGAGTATCGTCTGGCGACTCAGGGCGAGACGGGTGTCACGACTGTGTCCACCGGCGCGGGCGGCAAACTCTCCCTGCAAGGCGTGGAGGCACGGGAGCTGTCGTTCAAGGAGACCGTGGCCCCGTCAGGCTATTTCAAAGTGTCAGATTTCGTGATTGGGACTGTTCCCACGTGGAATGAGGATGTGAGTGCAGTGACCGCGGTCAGCTATGAATCCTCGGGTTCGAATCTGGCGAACGTGTCCGAGGACGGCGGCCATGTCGCGGTCCTCGACCCTGCGTGGAGTCTGGCGAACCTGCCCTACACGGGTGGTATAGGTATTCTCATCCTGCTCGTTGTCGGTGCTCTAATTCTGGTGTTCGCAGTCCGCCCGTATGTCCTCTCCAAGCGGGCCGAGCGTGACGCGAATCTCATCTGACCCTTGTCTCCGGGAACTGTGCACAACCGGACGTGAAGCCAGCAAATCAAGCTGCTTCACGTGCTGTTATGCACAGTTACTCATTCACGGGAACGTGTTACATGCGAAACTGTGCACAAGAGCACGTGAAGCACTCGGATTGCACTGCTTCGCATGCTCTTTTGCACAGGTTAATAGTTGCTGGATTCGTCGAGTAGCGAGGAATCCTTAGAAAGCTTGAATCTGATGGTTCAGCGTTCTGATGTTGTATCGAGCCGCTCCGCAACCGACTCGACATAGGCACTCATGCCGTCGATATCGGTCACATCGTGGAAGCGAATCTCAGCGGATTCCAATGCCCTCAAGGCTTTGGGCGCGGTGGTACCGGTGGATTCGGAAAGCACATCCATGCAGGCGAAATCGCTTGCCGGAGTATCCAGTCCAAGAGCCTCATTCACCACGCGCGGGAACTTGTACGGGCTGGCGGTCGAGAGCAGTACGCGGGGCGTGAGGGGGTCGGCCTCGGTGTGGGTCATCACGTGGTAGCCGCAGGCGGTATGCGGGTCTATGACGTAATGGTTCGTCTCCCAGCATTCGCGGATGGCGTTCTTCACTTGTTCCTCATCGGCCCAGCCACCGGCGAATATGTTGTCGATAGCGGTTTTCAGATTTGCTGGTATCTCGTAGCGTCCGGTATCGGCCAGCTCCTTCATCAGGGAGGAAATCAGCTCCGTGTCGCCTTCGGACAAGTAGTACAGCATGCGCTCCAGATTGGATGAGATGAGAATATCCATGCTGGGGGAGATGGTCGTGAAGAAGTCACGGTTGCGGTCGTATACACCGGTCGAGAGGAAGTCGAAGAGTACGTTGTTGCGGTCGCTGGCCACGGTGAGCTTGGAGATTGGCAGTCCCATGCGACGTGCGTAATAGCCTGCGAGGATATCGCCGAAATTGCCCGTAGGCACGCAGAACTCGACCTCGTCGCCGACGTTGATAACCTGCTGGGACAGCAGCTGCCCGTATGCGACGAAGTAGTAGACGACCTGGGGGACGAGCCTGCCGACGTTAATCGAATTCGCTGAGGACAGCACCGTGTTCGCGTCGTCTGCCAAGCGTTCGGAGAGTTCCCGGTCCGCGAAGATACGCTTTACCGCGCTCTGAGCGTCGTCGAAGTTGCCTCTGACCGCGCACACGGCGACATTCTCACCGCGTTGTGTGCTCATCTGCAATTCCTGAACTTCACTGACCTGACCTTCAGGGTAGAACACGGTGATGCCGGTTCCCGGAGCATCCGCGAAACCTGCGAGAGCGGCCTTGCCGGTGTCGCCCGAAGTCGCGGTGAGTATCATCACGCGCTCATCCCCGGTACTGTTCGCCTCGACTGTTTTGGTCATGAAGCGCGGCAGTATCTGCAAAGCCACGTCCTTGAAGGCGCTGGTCGGGCCGTTGAACAATTCGAGCACGTAATCATCGCCGAGCGGCTTCAGCGGAGTGATTGCGGAATCGGACCATTGGCTTCCGTACGCCTCGGTCACGCAGTCGCGCAGTTCCTCATCGGAGAAGTCCGGCAGAAGTTTGCCCAATACCTCAACCGCGATGTCCTGATAGGACTTGTCCGCCAGATTGCCCAGGTCTACGGCTTCCTCGCCGAGCGCATCCGTGACGAAGAGACCTCCGTCGGAGGCGATGCCTTTGCGAATGGCCTGCTTCGCGGTTAGCGAATCTGTGGTGCTGCGTGTGCTATGGAAGGTATTCACGGTCAAAATCCTCGGCATCCTTAGGTCATTCGGAGTCTGATTCCGGCTACTGGCAAGCCAGGCCGACTGCTACCGAGTCTAACCGCAGCTCTGGGCAAGCAAAATGCCAGGAAAGGAGATAACTGCCATAAAAGGACAGCAATTCGGCAAATATTTGGCGGGAAAGCTGTCCTTTTATGGCAGTTATCTCAAATCACAGGTCTTTTCAGGCGATACACTGACATCACGTATGCGTTCGCATGCGATTCACCGTTTGGGGGGAGACCATAGCAATGACCAACGAGTCCCTTGTACAGACCGCGGACACCAACGACGCCGTCGACATCTTCAACGCCCCGATTGCCCATGCCGATCCGGAAATCGCGACGATTCTTGACGCCGAGCTTTCCCGACAGCAGGACGGCCTGGAGATGATTGCCTCTGAAAACTTCGTACCGCGTGCGGTGCTGCAGGCACAAGGCTCGGTGTTGACCAACAAATACGCCGAGGGATACCCGGGTCGTCGCTATTACGGTGGCTGCGAACAAGTGGACAAAATCGAATCCATCGCTCAGCAGCGTGCGAAAGACCTGTTCGGAGCCGAATACGCCAACGTGCAACCGCATTCGGGCGCGCAGGCCAACGCGGCCGTCTATCAGGCACTGGTGAAACCAGGGGATACGATTCTCGGACTCGCACTCGACCATGGCGGGCATCTGACGCACGGCATGAAAATCAATTTCTCCGGTCGTTTCTACCATGCCGAGGCATACGGCGTGAGCCCCGAGACCTTCCGTATCGACCCCGAAATCATCCGTCAACGGGCTTTGGAAACGCATCCCGCGATGATCATCGGGGGATGGAGCGCCTACCCACGTATCGAGGACTTCAAGGCGATGAAGGAAATCGCCGATGAGGTCGGCGCGAAATTCTGGGTCGATATGGCGCACTTCGCAGGTCTGGTAGCCGCAGGGCTTCATCCGAGTCCAGTGCCCTTCGCCGATGTGGTGTCCTCGACAGCGCACAAGACGCTGGGCGGCCCACGTTCCGGTTTCATCCTCGCCAAAGAGGAGTATGCGAAGAAGCTGAATTCCGCTGTGTTCCCCGGTCAGCAGGGTGGCCCGCTGATGCATGTCATCGCAGGTAAAGCAGTTGCTTTCGGCGTGGCAGGAACCCCGGCCTTCAAGAATCGTATGGAACGCACTCTTGAGGGAGCGAAAATCATCGCGGAGCGTCTGAACGCCGAGGATGTGGCCGACAACGGCATCAGTGTGCTCACCGGAGGCACCGACGTGCACCTCGTGATGGTGGACCTGCGTAACAGCAAGCTCGATGGACAGCAGGGCGAGGATCTGCTCGCGAGCATCGGCATCACCATCAACCGCAACACCGTGCCCTTCGACCCGAGACCGGCCTCTGTGGCATCGGGCCTGCGCATCGGCACCGCGGCTCTCGCAACAAGAGGTTTTGGCAGCAAAGAGTTCGAGGAAGTGGCGGATATCATCGGCACGGCCCTAGCAGCAGGTCAGCAGGCCGACGTCGACACGCTCAAGGCACGCGTGGACAAGCTGGTAGCTGATTTCCCGCTGTATCCTGAACTCAATCAAACGAGATAGCAGGCACTGGCTTACAATCAGAGCAATCGGCGCGCTGGGCGCAGGCATATCCGGAAGAATACCTGCGCCACGCCGCATTGCGGTACTGTGACAGTGCGTCAAACCGGCAATGCATAACGCCGGAGCTCTCGTGCTTGCAAAGCAATCGCACGAAAGCTGACTGTCGATTCGGCATAAGCACCCGAACGCTCATATCCGAAACGGATTAGGGCGGCACGCAGGAGAAAGGATTCGGCGATGACTACAGCGACTCAAGTTGCCTCGGTACAGGTTGATCACAAGGATTCGCTGGACCCTCGGATTTTCGCTGAAGTATGCGAAATGGCGACAGCTGCTTCACAGGCCCAGCAGAAGCTCTCCAAAGCCAGCACCGAAGCGAAGAACGAACTCCTCGTGGGTATTGCCGACGCACTTGTCGAGCAGGCTTCGGACATCGAGAACGCCAATGACCTAGACGTGCAGGATGCCTTCGAATCCGGCATGGATGAAGGCCTGATCGACCGTCTGCGTTTCAATGTCGAACGCGTTGCGGCCACGGCCCAGGGTGTGCGCAATGTGGCGGCTTTGGCCGATCCAGTCGGAGAAATCGTCAGAGGCAACAATCTGCCCAACGGCATGCGACTGAATCAGATTCGCGTGCCGCTCGGTGTGGTGGGCATGATTTACGAGGCACGTCCGAACGTCACCGTGGATGTGGCGTCACTGGCGCTGAAATCGGGCAACGCCGTGCTGCTCAGGGGCGGTCATGCCGCGAAGCGTACGAATGCCGCCATTCTGCAGGTCGTCGGCAGCGTCATCGAAGGGCATGGCTTCGATTCGGCCCTGGTGGCTTCCGTTGACGCCTACGGTCGTCAAGGTGCTACGGCGATGATGCAGGCACGCGGATACATCGATTTGCTGGTTCCCCGAGGAGGTGCCGGACTGATTCGCGCGGTCGTCGAGCAGTCGAAGGTTCCGGTCATCGAAACCGGAGCGGGAAACGTGCATATCTACGTCGACGCCTCGGGCAATCTCGATGAAGCCGTGCCAATCATTCTCAACGCCAAGACGCAGCGTGTGGGTGTCTGCAACTCCGCGGAAAAGCTTCTGGTGCATCGTGACGTGGCCGACACCTTCATCCCCGTAATCGCCAAGGCGCTGGCGATGGCGAACGTGGTGCTCCGGGTCGACGAAAGCACCTACGACATCGTTGCAGGACTCAACGGCGGCAATGGCATTGAGGGACTGGACATGCAGCACGCCGTCGAGGAAGACTGGGACACCGAATATCTGGCGCTCAAAATGGGTGTGAGGATTGTGGATTCGATGCAGGAAGCGATCGAGCACATCAATGCCCATTCCACAGGCCACACCGAGGCAATCATCTCCGAGGACTACTCTGCAATCGAGGAATTCACCAAATCGGTGGATTCGGCGGTAATCATGGTCAACGCTTCCACACGGTTCACCGACGGCGGCATGTTCGGCCTTGGTGCGGAACTGGGCATATCGACGCAGAAGATGCATGCCAGAGGGCCGATGGGGTTGCAGGAGCTGACCACAACCAAATGGATAGGATACGGGACCGGGCAGGTACGTGCATGAACGAGCAGATTGAGAAGCTATTTCACGATTCTCTTGGGGAGCCCACGGCATGGCTTCGCATAGCATCCGAACGACTGAGCCTCGTGCGGTATGTGTTCCTCGTGCAAATCGAGGACGGCATTCCCTCCGCTGCGCACAGAGCGTCGTTGGAGTATGCGGATGCGGTGCTCATCGGATGGCCGGACGAGGATGCGAGCGAGGTCACGGTTCCGGACGAGAACGGGCTCGCGCAGGTCTGTGAACAGATTAAGGCCATGGAAGGGTACATTCCACGATTCCGAATTCAGGAGAAATCCTCCGATATCGACGGTCTTTCCGACACACTGATACGCATTACGGAATGCGTGGCCGAGGTCAGACGCACGTACCAGCCCGATTTCCCCTTGCCCACCTTTGCCGAAATCAGGCGCGTGGTGCAGGAGGAGTGGGACGAGGACATGGACAAGATAGAACCGATGGATGTCAATCCCACGGCTCAGGATATCGAGCGACTCACGCAGAGTGACGAAGCCGCAGCAGAACAGCCCGCGAACCCGAAGGCCTGACAGGTGAACACCAAGCAATCAGAACCGGATGCATCCATGCTGCCGGAAGGCATTATCCAGAGGGAGAGCAGTAGGCTATCCACCAGAGGGAACCGCCATAAGGTTCCCAGAGTGGGCATTATGGGCGGTACCTTCGACCCCATCCATAACGGGCATTTGGTTGCCGCCTCGGAGGTGGCATGGGTCTACGATTTGGACGAGGTCATCTTCGTTCCTACGGGTCGGCCTATTTTCAAGCTTGAACGTGCGGTGACCAATGCCGAGGACCGCTATCTGATGACGGTGATAGCTACGGCGTCCAACCCGAAATTCACCGTCTCACGAGTGGATATCGAACGCCCGGGAGCCACGTACACGATTGACACGCTTCGCGATATTCATGCCCTGCGGCCGGATGCGGAGCTGTTCTTCATCACAGGCGCCGACGCCATTGCGGAGATTATGCGGTGGAAGGACACCGACAAGATGTGGGATTTCGCACGCTTCGTCGCAGTGTCACGACCTGGGTATTCCTCCAGTCTCAAAGGTCTGGACCTTCCGACCGGTGCCGTGGACACTCTCGAGATTCCGGCCCTGTCGATTTCGTCGACGGATGTTCGCCTGCGTTGCACCAGAAGCGAGCCCGTGTGGTATCTGGTGCCGGATGGTGTGGTGCAGTACATCGCCAAGCACGGCTTGTACGGCGAATCCTAGAGCCGACTTGGGGCACGCCGTTGCCACACGCCTGCTGTCAGTGTGACGGGTTAGTATGTGTGATTGTCCGCTGCAAAAAACAACACCCGTGTTTGGAGAAATGGTGAGCACAATCCTCGAGGGAAATCCAGATAAAAACCTCATTTTGGTGACCGGTAGAGCGCATCCAAAACTAGCATCAGATGTGGCAGAGCAACTCGGGATTGAGGTGTTGGAAACCACTGCGTACGACTTCGCGAATGGCGAGATGTACGTCAGATACACGGAATCCGTGCGTGGTGCCGACGTTTTCGTCCTGCAAACACATGCCGCGCCCATCAACAAGGCCATTATGGAACAGCTCATCATGATTGATGCGCTCAAGCGTGCTTCGGCTCGTTCCATCACCGCCGTATGTCCTTTGGTCGGGTATTCCCGTCAGGACAAGAAGCACCGCGGCCGCGAACCCATCTCCTGCCGCTTGATGTTCGACCTCCTGAAGACGGCCGGTGCAGACCGCATCATGTCCGTCGACCTGCATGCCGCACAGTCCCAGGGCTTCTTCGATGGTCCCGTCGACCACTTGATCGCCATGCCTGTTCTGGTCGACTATGTTCGTGACCGCCTCGATTTGAGCAACATCAGCGTCGTCTCACCTGATGCCGGACGTATCCGTGTAGCCGAGCAGTGGGCGCAGCGTCTGGGCGGAGGTCCTCTGGCCTTCATCCACAAGACCCGCGACATCACTCGGCCGAACAAGGCCGTCGCCAATCGTGTTGTCGGTGACGTCAACGGCAAGGACTGCGTGCTCGTCGACGATCTCATCGACACCGGCGGCACCATCGTCGAAGCCTGCAAGGTGCTGCGCGAGGCGGGTGCGAAGTCGATAACCGTCGTAGCAACCCACGGCGTGCTCTCCGGGCCTGCGGTCGAACGTCTCAAGTCCTGCGGTGCACGTGAGGTCGTGTTGACCGACACCGTGCCGATTCCCGAAGAGAAGCGTTGGGACGGACTCACCGTGCTGTCAATCGCTCCTTTGCTGGCCAGCGCCATCAAGGCCGTATTCGACGATGGTTCCGTCGCCGAGCTTTTCGACACCTACCCGGAGCATCACGGACAGGGATTCCTGTTCGCCTGAGCGTTCGTATCACGCCTTTCGGAGGTATACGAACGACAACTGAAACTTGTTCGTGATGTCAAGACACGGCGGGTGTGAAAACCTGAAAGTCATGGCATAATGAACTGTTGCGGGATGCGTCCCGCTGATCCCCCATGGTGTAATGGCAGCACAAGGGTCTTTGGAACCCTTTGTCTTGGTTCGAATCCAGGTGGGGGAGCGAGTAAGCTCCGGTCCCGGTGACCACCGGGCAATTCCGGGGATTGATGGTGACGTTGAAAGGGGCGGTATGGCTGTAAAGAACATCGAAACCTGGCTCACCGATATGGATGGTGTGCTCGTCCACGAGAACACGGCTCTTCCAGGTGCATCCGAATTCATCGAAACACTCAAGGCGAACGAACGACGCTTTCTGGTGCTGACGAATAATCCCATCTACACTCCGCGCGATCTTTCGGCACGCTTGAGCCGTAGCGGCATCGACGTTCCCGAGGAGAATATCTGGACGTCGGCGTTGGCCACAGCCGATTTCGTCGCCCGTACCGTGCCCAGGGGCTCTGCCTACGTGATAGGCGAGGCAGGTCTGACCACCGCATTGCATGAGGCCGGGTACATTCTTTCCGACTCGAACCCGGACTATGTGATTCTGGGAGAGACCCGGACCTATTCCTTCGAGGCCATCACGACGGCGATTCGTCTGATTCTCGGAGGCGCACGCTTCATCTGCACGAATCCAGACGCCACCGGGCCGAGCGAAAACGGCGTATTGCCCGCTGCGGGTTCTGTCGCAGCGCTGGTGACCAAAGCCACCGGCCGCGAACCGTACTTCGTCGGCAAGCCGAATCCGATTATGTTCCGTACCGCGTTGAATCGTGTCGGAGGGCATTCAGAGACCACCGCCATGATCGGTGACCGGATGGATACCGACGTGGTTGCCGGTGTCGAGGCCGGTTTGAACACCTTCTTGGTGCTTTCGGGCATCACCTCCCGTGACGAGGTGGAGACCTATCCCTTCAGGCCCGACAAGGTTCTGGACGGCATCAAGGATTTGATTGACGTAGCGCAAAGTGGAGAAGTGGAGATCTAGGTAATGATGGCAGTATCCGCCGCGATTATTCTTGCCGCAGGTGAAGGAACCCGCATGCGTTCCGAAAAGCCCAAGGTGTTGCATACTCTGGCAGGGAAGACCCTGCTGCAACGAGTGATGTCATCCGTGTCGGCGCTTTCCCCGGAACTATTGGCCGTGGTGGTGCACTATCAGGCCGAGCGGGTCGCAGGGGCTGTGCAGGCGGCCGATGCGCAGGCGGTTATCGTCAACCAGGATGACATTCCGGGTACCGGACGGGCTGTCCAATGCGCCATGGGGCAGATTGACGCCGATGGTGAGCTGACCGGTCCGGTACTGATTACGGCGTCGGATATGCCGTTGCTGGATGCCGACACACTGCGTGACCTGTTGGAGTATCACGTCGACAGCGGTAACGGGGCCACCGTGCTGACCGCGACGCTGCAGGATCCGACAGGGTACGGTCGCATCATCCGAGACCAGAACGGTGACGTGCTCCGCATCGTGGAGCAGAAGGATGCCAACAGCACCGAACTTGCAGTGACCGAGGTGAATACCTCCGTGTATGTCTTCGAGGCTGAAGTGCTTAACCGTGCCATCAGCGGTCTTGACGACGATAATGCCCAAGGTGAGTTCTATCTCACGGATGCGCTTGAACAGGCCACCTCCACCGGTTCGGTCGGAGCGTTTCAGGCCAAGGACCCGCTGAGCGTCGAGGGGGTCAATGATCGCGTGCAGCTGGCCTCGCTGGCCAAGCAGCACAACAGAAGAATCTGTGAGCATTGGATGCGTGCAGGCGTGACGGTTCTCGACCCTGACAGCACCTGGATTGAAGACGACGTACAGATCGGCATGGATGCGACGATTCTTCCCGGGTCCTTCCTACAAGGTTCGACCGTTGTTGGAGGCAATGCGGTGATTGGACCGTATACGACCCTTATCGACGCCAGAATCGACGAAGGCGCGGTTGTGGAACGGTCCCGCATCCAGGGGTCCCATGTGGGTGCCAGAGCGAATATCGGCCCCTGGACGTATATGCGTCCAGGAAACGAACTCGGCGAAGACAGCAAGGCCGGGGCATTCGTGGAAATGAAGAAGGCACACATCGGCAACGGCACCAAGGTCCCACATCTGAGCTACGTCGGTGATGCGACCATCGGAGAGCATTCCAACGTCGGCGGCGGAACCATCGTCGCCAACTACGACGGTGTGCACAAGAACAGAACCACCATCGGTTCGGATGTGCATGTGGGTGCCGATAATGTTTTCGTGGCTCCTGTCACGGTAGGCGACCACGTCACCACGGGAGCAGGGTCCGTGGTTCGTCATGATGTGCCCGATGATGCGATGGTCTATTCCGAAAACACGCAGCATGTGGTGGAGGAGTGGAAACCCCGGTGGGAGCGCTAAGCGTCCAGCACAACGCAGGACGATTGACGACCCATACCGGATAATGGTGGCAGGACCTTCAAACGAGCGAAGGCTCGCAGTCATGTCGGTCATGTCGTGATTGTTATGACATGTCTCTGACATAGTGAGTAGTACCGATTAGTGTGAAAGGCAAATACGTGCCCGCAGTCCAGGATTCGATTGAATGTGCAAGAATAGCCGCGTTGGCGGCCGATAAGGTCAAGGCAGAGGATATCGTCGCGTTCGACGTGACCGAGCCTTTGGCTATCACCGATATATTCCTGTTGGCCACAGGAAACAACGAGCGTCAGGTGCTTGCCATCGCTGAGGAGATTGAAAAGGAACTCCACATTCAGCGACAGCGAGACGCACGTACCCGTGAAGGGCTCGAGGACGCTCAGTGGGTGCTGCTGGATTATGGAGACTTCGTCATCCACGTCATGCATAAGGACGCCCGCGAATACTACTCCTTGGAACGCCTATGGAGCGATTGCCCCAAGATCGACCTGCAGCTGCCTGAAGCCGGTTCACCCTCCGATGCCGCTGAGAATGCAGAGAACGCAGCGAAGGCAGAGAACCAGGAGTCACAGGAATCGGGCAACACGGCCGACTCATCGGAAGATGTCACGGCCCCAGTACCACAGGAGCGCTGACATGGGCACTCATCTCGGAGGGCGTCACGTGCATTCCATCACCATGGTGCGTCACGGACGCACTTCGTACAACGCTGCGGGACGTCTGCAAGGGCAGATTGACATTCCTCTCGATTCGGTGGGGGAATGGCAGGTCGAGCAGACCGCCGAAGCCTTGAACTCCCTGTACGTCGAAGGTAATGGCTGTAGGCGCAAACAGATCGTCATCGCTTCCGACCTTGGCCGTGCCATGGCCACTGCCCACGCCTTCGCCGATCCCCTGGGACTGACAGTGCACCCCGATTCTCGTGTCAGGGAACGCGCATTCGGTGCCTGGGAAGGACTGTCGCTGGACGAGATGCGTGAACAGTGGCCGGAGGATTACCGCTTGTGGCTCGAATTCAAAGGCGGAGAGCTGCATCACGGTGCGGAAAGCAAGGAACATGTCGGGCTCAGGGGAGTCGAGGCCCTGAACGAATGGTCGTCACAAGGGGACGATGATACGGATTTGTTCGTGTTCTCCCACGGAGCATGGATTTCACAGACCCTGCAGACCCTGCTGGGCATGAATAAAGTGTATGACGACTTTGCGAATCTCATTTCCATGCGCAATGCGCATTGGACTCGTCTGATACCGCTGAAGGGCATTGAGGATTCGGACCGCTGGCGGATGGTCGACTACAATCAGGGACCCGCCGTGGCGCAGACGTCAAAGTGGGAGAATCCGCAAACTTCTGGCCGATAATATCCTTTCTCTCATGTTGGCTTGCCATACTACGGAACAGAACGCAGTGGTAGTGCAGAAGGCGGTAAGGGGTATAGATTGAAGCGGTTTTTCCACGATATCTCATGGGTGCAGATACTCGCAGGAGCATTGGCGGCAGTGACGGCCTTTCTGCTGTCCTCACGAATCGGAATAGCAGGATCGGTGATCGGTGTCGCCGTCGGCTCAATCGTCTCTGCTTTCGCGTCGCAGCTATATCAAAACGTGTTGGATGAATCAAGCAAGAAGCTGCACGATACGGTCGGTTCTTCCGGCGACGGTGAGCAGGAGACTTCCGGAACCTCAGATAGTCGCACGACAGCCGATAATGGCAGCGATGTCGAGGCGACGCGAACGATTGTCGGACTGGCAGGCGCAATCGCGGACGCCGAGGCGGCAGATGCCGGTACGTCCGGCGATTCCCAGACACATGTGATGCCACCGGTCACCGATTCCACAAAGGTGATCGATCCGGCAGTGACGCGGATGGCTACGTCGGATTCCACTTCCGTGCTCGGGCAAGGCAATGGCGGAACCTCATTGGATACAGGCGCCTCGACCGGGCAGGCCGCAGCCGCTGGAGATAAGCCCCGCATCGCTTCGAATGTGACGGGAGCCAAGGTCTCTCAGGCGCAAGGTGCACATATACCCGGCAGGAAAGCCGGAAAAGCTTCGACTGCCAATCATGGCGACAGCAAGAACATCAAACGTAATGTGATTATCGTGTCGATAGTCAGCGCATTGCTGGCAGTGGGCGTCACCGCTGGCATCATCTATGCCGTTACCGGCGGGCAAGGCACTGACCGGGTGCTCACCCCGACCGAGACGCCGAGCAGTGTGCAGACCACGCCCAGCGGAGAATCGACACCTACCAAGGGGTCGGATGACACCGGCAGCAAGAGCGGAGGCAGTGAAAGCAGCGGGTCGAGCACGCCGTCCTCTTCAAGCTCGTCCTCGTCTTCGCCAACATCGTCGTCTGACAGCTCGTCGAGCAGCACATCGACGCCGACCTCGACGCCGTCACCCTCGACTTCCACGGCAACGCCGACTCAGTCGCCTACATCCTCCGCACCGACAAGCTCGTCCAGTACGAGTGGCGGAAACAACAATGCCGCAGCCTCGGAGAAAAGCTCTTCCTCTCCATCTACGGGGAGCGCCCAAGCCGAGGAGTGAAGAGCCAGATAACTGCACTAAAAGGACAGCAATGTGGTAATAATTTCTCCGAAAAGCTGTCCTTTTAGTGCATTTAGTGTATTCAGGCCTTGCACGGCAACAAGAGAAGAGCCTTAATTCACGCGAATCCCCGTAAATCGCCGTAAATCCCCGTTAATCCCTGTTAATCCCCGTTTTGTAGGGATTCGCGGTGAGTCCTGGATGATGAAGTGGTCGAGGGCGTTGGGATAGAGCCATTTCCGAGTATCTAGGTGAGAGAGGGTCACGGGAATCCCTACACGTATGACGGCTTGAGGATTAAGCTGGACAACACACCGATTTGCGATGATGAAGCGCTCGGTGTAACCTATCAAAGGCTTGTTAAGCACGGGGCTATGGCGCAGCTGGTAGCGCATCTCCATGGCATGGAGAGGGTCAGGGGTTCGAATCCCCTTAGCTCCACATCGACGAAAACGACCATCCTGCAAAGGGTGGTCGTTTTTCATATGGCAGTATGCTTCAGGCGGTACTTTGGGGTTATAGGCAAAAAAGTGTGTCCCGGGGTTAGTTGGTTTGGGGTTGTAGGCAAAAAAGTGTGTCTTCGTGTTAGTTGGTTCCATTTGGGTATGGGGTGGTGGTGTGGAATTCGTTCCAGTTGATGCCGGTGCCGTACCTGTTGGGGATGCCGTATGTCTCGTAGGCTCCTTGTGGGCTTGATTCCCAGGCTTTCTGGTAGAGGTCTTCAATCTGTTGGTCGGTGATGCCGTTGACGGCGAGCCATGCGATGGGTTGGGGATGCCGGCTGTGTTGATGGCACCACCGGGCAATGGCTTTGATCCTGCGGATGAGGCGCAGTCCCCGGTGGTGGCGCATCATGTCGCGTAGTCGCGCGTTCCATGACTCGATGAGATTATTCGTGGCCGGTACCGTGCCATCCCGGGTGAGCCTGCCATCCAGGAAGGTGAACAAGTGGTGTTCCCTGATGCGTCTGCGCATCATGCGTCGGGCTTTCACGAGCCGCTGGTGAGTGTCCTCGATGCTGCCGTCAGCGTATCGGCTGTGCTCGTCAAGGAACTCGCGGAAGTCCTGTTCCCACTGGTTGTACGCCACCAGCCATGCGGCGGCATCATCTCGGGTTGTCACACGGCTGAGGCCGATAGCGAGCTTGCGTAACTGTTTGCCGGCCTCAAGGCGCGGTCTCGTCCCGGTGAGTTCGCTGATGTTCATGCACACGTGGAACAGGCAGCGCTGCACCCGCGTATCCGGCCATACGATACGCAGCGCTTTCAGGAGTCCGCCGCCCCCGTCGCACACCACCACGTCGGGCGGGGCGATACGCGCATCAAGTTCATCCACCCGACCGATGTCTCCCTACGCGCCACATACCAGCCGATCACACGGGCGTCAGCGATAGCAATCAGCACCACGGCCTGCCGGTGCAGATGAATGCCGTCCACGTGTATCACGTGGTGGATCTCATCAACCAGGGGCACCGGTGGCCACAAATCCCAGCACCACCGGGTGTGGTGCCTGAACGTGCGGGGCTTGATCCCGGTCTCGCCCTGCGCTCGTTTGGAGAACAGCCAGTCCAGAAACACTATGAGATCATCGCCGTCACGCTGGTGTTTCACCGTTCTGGAAGCACCGCATTCAGATGAGGGACACCGCCAACGGGTATGCCCCGCACTGGTGGTGCCGTTGCGTTTCATCACACGATTACAGGAAGCACAGGAGGGTCTGGTCATCACCCCATGAAAGCAACAAACACCAACCAGTCCCAGCCCTACTCCCACAAGGCATGAAAGCCAATATCAGACACACATTATTGCCGAGTGCGTATTCCACCCCACCAAACACAAACCAGCCTCACACCTACAACCACAACACATACAAGCCCAAAACAGACACACATTATTGCCTATAAGCCTGTTTCCGTACCTTTCCGTATGATTATGGTCTAGATAGGTGCATGTTTAGGTGCACCTGAATCGGCGGACAGCGAGGTACGTCATGGCCAGACGCAGAGAGCAGCGCAACGACTGGGGCACGATCCTCACGCGGAAGAACGCCCGTGGTGAGGTGACGGCCTATCAGGCGAGGTATGTGCATCCTTTGGATGCGTCGAAACGGGTGCAGCGGAATTTCAAGCCAGATCAGAAGCTTCGCGCCGAGAACTGGCTGGAGGACGAGCACCGGCTGGTGACCGCTCACGAGCTCGGCAAGGCGGTGTGGACACATCCCAGCGAACGTGAGCATGCCGAGAAGCAATCATCCGTGATATTCGCCGACTACGCGCAAGCCTTCCTTGACGGGTATCGCGGGGCGGATGGCCAGGTGCTCACACCGTCCTCACTGCGTAAGAAACGTGAGGCCATAGCCCATCTGAACCGGTATTTCGGCGGCAAGCGTCTAGTGGATATCGATGCCAAATCTGTCAACACTTGGCTTGACGGGGGTTACGTGGATGGTATTCATGCGTTGCGCCGCTCATATCAGGTGCTCAAGGCCATCATGAAGCAGGCGAGCGCATCACATGACGGGCAGCCGCCGATCATCGAACACAATCCCTGCACCCGCGCCAACCCTCGTCTGCCGAAATCGCAGCAGGCGCTGATACCTGCGGCCATGGCAGACGAACTGCAGACCATCTACGAGCACATGCCTGACTATTCACGCATCTCGATCTATCTGGGCGCGGTGTTCGGCCTGCGCATCAGCGAGATCTGTGCCTTGCAACGGCACGATATCGATATCGCACACCGACGCCTGTACGTGCGGCACTCGATAGGCAGGGGCTTGGGCGATACGGGAGCCTTGGTGCTTAAGGAGCCTAAAACCGAGTCCAGCGCCGACTACCAGATCATCCCCGAAGCCTTCATCCCCATCCTGCAGCTGCACATGCAAGCGCATTGCGCACGGGAACCCGACGCGCAGCTCATCGCACCACGCACCACGGCGATCATGAATCCCAACAGTCTGCGCGGACAGTTCGAGAAAGCCCGTGTGACGGCCGACCGACCCGACCTGCACTTTCACACCTTGAGGGCCACCGCCATCACCGCAGCCGCCCAGCAGGGAGGAACACCGAAAGAGGTGCAACGCTATGGCCGTCACGCCGACGCGGAAATCAGCCTCGCCCTCTACCAGCGCGCCACCGAGGAAGGGTCCACCAGCCTCGCCGACCGCGTCTTTGAAGCCTTGGTCTCACCCGACATCCGTCAGATGGAGCGCACCAGCGCAACAGTGAAAGCGGAACTTGACCAAGCAAGGAACGCTCTGGAAGAGCTCGAACAGCGATGCGTGGATCTACGATCACACATCGAAGCATTGGACAACGAGCTGAAGTCGCACGCGGACGCATAACACTCTGCGAACGGGGCGAAAGACGCCCCCGTAAGAGACGAGAACGGCTTTGCGGACATTGCCCAGCACCCTCACCATCACGGAGACGATGGACATATTGAAATGCTCGCGTTCATACGTCGAGAAGCTCATGTACTCGGGAAAGCTGATCTACTACAAGCCGACAAAACGACACGTACTGATTGACGCCGACAGCCTATCGAAACTGTTGCGACCGTATTGATCTCCAGCCACTCGCGACTGGAACGCAACGAAGCCGCTGACGAGACATCTCCATGATTGCTGTCTCGTCAGCGGCTTCGTTGTCGCCTTACTCGCCCTTCGCGGTCTCGCCCGCAACGCGACCCGCGAGCAGGCCTGTGATGATGCTTTTGAGATCGATGCCAATGGCATCGGAGAGGTCCTCGCTGATCTGGCTGACCGTGCGTGTGGTGTCTCCCAAGAGTTTCGAGTTGTTGCCCTCGCCGTACATGGTGATGGAACTCCACCTTGGATAGCGGCTCGGCAGCCGCGCGCACCAACTCTGGCGGGGCCTTGACACATTCTTGGGCCACCACCAGCGGGGTTGTTCATGGCGTTGTAGGCTTCCGCCTGCGCCTTGAGTCCCTAGGCCTCGCCAACGCCCCGCGCCTTGACCGCGGTTCCTTCGGACTCGCCCCGCGCTTCAATTGCCGCCGCCTCCGCGATGGCGTTGGTCTTCGTGGCTTCCGCCTCCTTGAGGTGTCGGTACAGCTCGGCATCGGCGTCTGCCTGAATCGCCTCCGCCTCTCGTTGACGGGTGTACAGCCGTACATCCGACTGCTGTTGCGCCGCGAAGCGATCGGCCTCCGCCTGTTTGCGGACCTCGGCGTCAAGCTGGCCTTCACGCACTTTCGCCGACGCTCCGCCAGGTCGATCTTGCGCTCCTCTGCGGCGATCTGCGAGTCCTGTTCTGCAACCCTGAGCTCGCGGGTGCGTACCGCCTTCTCGGTGTCGTATACCAGATCCGCCTCGGCTTTGGCGCGGTCCGACTCCTTCTTGAGTGCAGCTCCTTGACAAGGACACCTTGAAATGGATATTGACGGCCTTGGTGCTCGTGCAGCTGCAGGATGTTCTCAGATATGTTTTCAAACGAGTAGCGGTCCCATCCAAGACATCTGAAATTAGCACGTCTGAAACGCAAGTCTAAGCTGTTCGCCCTGGCAGATACCGCACTTGTGGCAAGGATGGTATCCGCGGTTTCTCCGAGCGCCAGAGCATGATCTATCTACGGGCATTAGTACACGGCTCAGAGCATTGCAATCTTCACATTGATGCGGTGTTCAAGGCGATATACGGATGAAGTCGCTGCCCATGGCCTTCCATCCTGTTTATGACAATCCGCTTGTCTGTGTTGATCAAACCTGACGTGCGGTCCAGGTTTACTGTTTGCACGCCGACAACAATCCTGCACTGAACGACGGTAGGTAAGGTGTTTAGTCCTGGAACTCGCCCTTGCGTAGGGAGTACCCGTTTTGAAACACAAGAGTTCGCCAATGCTGCGAATGCCGTATGAGATGTGACATCCAGTATCCTTGTTGCTCAACATTGGAAAACGGGAGGCGATGATGATTGCGGCACTTGATGATGACATAGATCTCGATGACGAGGTCATACTGCAGCCGACTAGATTACGGTTCCAAAGACTGGTGAGAGAGTGGGTGGATGAAGAGGTCATCCGAGCGGTCAGAGTCATCGACATAGCCAACCAGGTCAACGGAGGGCGCATCTACAGTCCTGGCCCTGACACTATGGCTGACATTGATCAACGTGGGGACCTGGCGAGCGAGGACCTACGAGCGCGAGTTGAGCTAGTTTTCGTGGGTCTCAGCACTCGAGAATTCGTCGATACAGTAAGCGATTACATCTGTCAGCAGATCATTTCGTTGGACGATGCCAACAGAGTACTGCGCGCTGGCGGACATCTGTTCTACTTCTCAGAGACCATAGATGATTCAAGGCATGTTCTACATGTCAAGATGTCCTCTGCGCCCGAGGACTGGCTCGATGAGGAGATCCCCAACATCAAACAGGTTTTGAACCGTATGGAATCAGCGGCGGACAGAGGAGACTATTCGGAGGTTCTGGCTGCGGGAACGGTCATTTTCGAGACCTTGGCCAAGGATGTTCTTGGAAAGAAAATCAAACCATCGGCGACTTTCCACAAACTGCTTCCCGAGTACAAAGTGCGGTCGGGACTACCGGAACCTTTTATCGAGTACATGCATAATATGTACAAACTAAGAAATGCGTCGCCGCTTGCGGCTCATGGAAGCACCGCACCCCCGAAAATAACCAAATCTGAAGCATTGACCTTCATTGAAATCACGAAGATGCTTGTTCGTCTCCAACGAGTGTTGCTCGCGACAGACGAATAAACGAGAATGTGAGGCGTTGTCCGTGTGGACAGGATCGAACTCTCCCGCATCGCGCTGAACCATCTCCTGCGAATTGCTAGGGTGGGAGGTGAGGGTTCGTCGCAACAAGGGAGATGCCATGGTCGACGTCGATGATGAGATGATCTACAGGCTGCGGCAATACTCCGTTTCGGAACGGGTGCGCATCGCAGAGATAGACAGTTCGAAGAAAACCCCAAGGTATGTGGTCGAATTCATGGACGGGGTGAAGTCGGGAGACAGACTGAATGTGCCGGGTACGCGACTGCATGGATCATGGTCCGGCGTTCGGGGCTTCGATGAGTTGATGGGCAACTGGGAGAGCATCGATGAATACGAGTTGACGGACAGTGAAGAGAGCGCCGTCAGCAGAGTGTTCGACCTACTCATACCGAACGAGGTGGCCACCTGCGAGTGGTTTCCAGTCCACTGGCACACCCGCATCAAAGACACCAAAGCGATCGAGCAGCTGATAGGCGTGACGGCCTTCGATCTGCTGAACCAGTGCCGTGGATTCAGATTGGATGGCGATATCATCCTGTCTCCTGAAGGAACCATGCTCGTGTCCAGATATGCATGCCGTGTCAATCCGATGCAGGTGCTCGACTGGATTGAGAAGGATGAGGAGGAATACCGCGAAAAATGCAGGAAAGGCAGTCCTGCGGTCAGTTGGGATAACAAGCCGTATACGACCGACCCCGCCTCGGAATATCAGTGGTATTTGGAGGATGGCAGGCCCTTGCACGAGCTACTGCGCTCATGGTGCGGACAAAGAGCCGTGACCATGAAGGAAAGGATGGATGCGGCGGAGGCAGAGGTGCGGAGACTCGACGAGCTCATCGAGGATCTCTTCGTGCAGATGCGTCAAGAGGGATACGGCAATGCCGTGGAACATATCGAACGCGCCTACAACAAGGGCCGTATCACCGCGTACAATCATCGCACTACTGTGGAACGTCCGCTTGACCCGTCGGAGATTCCTGTCAGGATCGAGTACAGACGTGCGCCACGGTGGTGGGGCTACTGAGGATCGTCCATCATGTCCATGATCAGAGGTTCTAAGTCCGCGTCGACAGGTTCGGGAATTACAGGGCATGAAGGCGTTGCCGAAAGTGGGTCGTCCAGTGCAGCCTGTCTGCGGATATCGTCAGACCATTGCTCCATTAGTCGTCGTTTCCCGTCATCGCGTGCAGATGCGGAAATCTCGATTGCGTCCGCGTACGATCGCATGAGTTCTGCCGTTCTCCAGCACTCCGCCTGTGTGCGCATCGTCTCGATGATCTTTCTGCGCTTGTACTCGTCCACGGCGAGTCGACGCGCGGCATCTCGTCTGGTCCGGAGCTCCTTTGCCTCCCGTTCCAGCCTTTCCCTCTCGGCCTCCCTTTCCGCCCGTCTTCGTCGCATCTCCTCCTCCTGCTCCACACGCACATGCTCCATTCGCTGATGGCGCAGGCACATCTCCTCCAAGATCTGGGGCAGCAGCTTCTCGAGGCTCCGTTCCTCGCCATCCTCCCACCTGTCGGAGAAGAAGGTACCCCCTTCACCGCTGAGAACCAAAGACAACCTGTTGTCTGGGATCTCGTCGAAATCGGGAAAGAGCTTCCCTCGCCATGCCCACGATATTTCACTGCGTGTCGGCACATGTGGCCGTCGCAGCATCTTCTGGACGAACCAAACCCTGTACCTGTCACGTCCCAGTACGAACTCGACCTCATCGTGCCGTTCCGAGCGATAAGCGTCGCCGCCTTCGAGGACGGTTATGTTTACCTTCGCTTTTGTTTTCATCCCACGCGCGTCCGCCTCGGTGACCAGTGCCTCAATGATCAGCAGCGCGCGTTCACGCGGCTCTCCTTTGACTGGGAAGGTCCCGCTGTCTTTGAATGCGAGTGTTACAGGGCTGGCATTGTCGAGATCGGTGGGCACTGTAACGTTTGGAAGCACTCGGGTCTGCCATGCAGGCAGAGGCTCCAATGTCACCGTCAGCATCCAATTTCCGTCTTCCCAGTGGTCTTCCATCGTGATCCGCATGCCCTTGGGGATTTTGTTATAGCGTTTGGCGATGCCGATGAGTATGCCGTATGTTCTTCTCTCCGTATGCGGTACCGTGATTCCCGATACCCCGGCTGTCGCGAGACGAATCATCATCTGTTGCGTAGGTCCGACCCTCTGCGTTTTCCTCTTGGAAGTGGTATGCATTCTGATCGGGGGCATCTTCGTACTTGTTGTTGAGACATTCGTCGTGTCTTCGGGAATGGCCTTGGTGGCGTTGTCTATCGGTTCGTGGTTCGGATACTCTCCGTGTTCAAGGTAATACACGCCATCCTCGGTCAGTTCCGCGTGCCAGTTCACACCATGTCCCTCGATGGATACCAGTCCGCGGTTCGACAACGCTTTAGCAGAACTTCGATGCGACCAATCGTCGAATACTCCTGCGGGGCAGTTATCCTCTATCCAACGCAGCACCGTGAGTTGTGCATCGTTCAGTGGTGTCTGACGTAATCTCATGCGACAATTCTGCCATCCTGCAGACTATTGTGGTTCACAAAGACACGACGGCGTTCAAGGGATGTGAACATGGTGCAGCAGGGCGAGGAACAGGTGGATTATTCCAGGCTTCCAGTGGGTGAGGAGGCATTGTCGCGTCTGGTGCGGGCGATTGCGAACACCGGCGATACCGCGGAGCGTCACTCGCTGGAGATCAAGGGTTCTCGCTTTGACGTCACGTCGAAGAAGGACAAAAGCAAGATCGCCAAATTCATTCTCGGCGCCGCCAACCGCGACCCGGAGATCGCCAAGCGTCATTTCCAGGGGTACGCACTGATGTTCATCGGCGTGGATGATCATGAAATCGGGGGAGTGGACCGCATCGAGAAGATGGAACTGGACAAGGTGATACGGCAGTTCCTCGGAGCCTCCGGTCCTAAATGGGATGTACAGCGTCTGCCTGCGGACCATGAAGGCAAAGAAGTGCTCATCGTCCTGGTCGATCCCCCCGAACAGGGACAGCCGGCATTTCCGTGCCGAGCGGATGGTGAGGGATTGAAGAACGGGGCCATCTATTTCAGGGCTGATGGATCGACCAGAGACGCATTGGCCGACGAGATAGACATGCTCACCCGCAGAGGGCGCCTGCAGACCACGCCGATAAAGCTGCATGTCAGCGTGAGGGGCTCCGCCTACCGAAGTGCCATCGACAGGGCCAAGACTCTGGATGCCTACATAGCGGCGACCGAAAAAACTCTGCTCGAAGCTTTGCCTGCGAAATCATCTCAGTCCGCATATAACGTTTTTCGAGGTGGCGGGGTATTGATGCCATGGCTATCAGAGCCGCGCACAGAGGAAGAATATCGGAAAGCTATCGAAGCATGGAAGAAGGAATGCTCGAGGAAATGGGCGGACGCGCTCGATAACGTCAATGGATGGATGTGCAGCCCCTATGTATTCGCTGTTGAAAACACCACGAAGGCCAATCTGAAAGCGGTCAGGCTAAGAATATGCATGGATGGGAGCATGACGTCAGTCGAGCACAGAGTCGATCCGGGAGAGACCTTCGGATCTGATGTGAATGCCATCGGACTGCCGCAGGCGCCCAGAATCTGGGGGCAGCGAAGTTGGATGCAGGATTCTGGCGTTATCGGCGACGTGTCAAGTTATCTGTCCTCTGCAATCAGCGTTAACCCTGTCATCAGCACGAAGCATGTCAATGGACAATTCGTGATCGAGGTGGATGCAGGTGATATCAGGCCACTCGATACGTTTGCCTCGACAGATTGCCAGGAGGTGCTGCTGGCACCGGCGCAGTTCGAGGGTGAAGTAATTCACTGCACTTGGAAGGCGACTGTTCAGGATGTCGACGAGGTATTCGAAGGCGAGCTGACCATCCCCGTGGAACCTGTGAGGGACATCACGCAGATCGCACGGTACCTGCTTGATCTCGATCCCATACCTGATGACTGCGAGTAGTTTTTCGCACCCATACTTCTTCCTTTGAGCCAGGACGTTGTACGGTGTTCATATGGAGAAGCACCTAGCATTGAGGCAGATAGCGGATTACTTGGCGTTGAGTCTGCTGCATCAGAGGGTCAGCGCGGTCGAATGCGGGGATTGGTTCGATTATTGCTTCGTCGAGGCCATGGGAGACCTGTCACAGGGGAGGTATGGCAGCATCGATCTGAGGCACCGGGAGAACCCCCGGTACATTCTCGACTACTTTGCGGATTATCCGCGAAGGGTGCTGAATCTTTCGTCCTGAAGGAAGGACCATGTCGTCGAGAACGGACGGTCGGCAACGTTCTAATATGTCTATAAAAGTAGTGACTTCCAATTATCTGGTCGTTTGGTGGTTTTCAGAAGATTGAAGGTGGGGATGGGTGTACTCGACAAGAGGAACCAAGCAACATTATTTGCCTGCATGTGTGATAGGTCGATTCTCGGCGGACACGACTTCGGCATCACGCGATCGACGTGTGGAGGTTTTTCGTAGGGGGAAGGATCACATCTATCGGGCAAGGGCAAGCACAGTGTGCGCCTCAAACGGAATCTATGATGTAAAGGGTTTTGAAAATGGCACGATCGATCAGTGGGATTATGAAGAGTACCTACCGAGTCTATTCGACGCTCTGAAAATGGGATGTTCTACGACTCTAGACGGTTTCGTCCATTCACTGGTGCCATTTGTGACCTGCTTGTTTGTACGCGGTCCTGATTTCGAGCAGCGCATGAATGCACGGATGTTTTCGGGAAAAATAGAGTCGAGTGTATTCAGCAGAGATAATGCCAACGCAGACAGAGTGTTCGAGATTCAACGGTTGCTGTCAATTATGCTCGTTTCAGACTGGTCCTGCCTTCACTCTCCAGAAAACAGAAGTTTCGTACTGGGGGACTTGGGAATAACACAAACAGACATTGAGGGAAGACCTGCTTGGATCGTTCCAGTGGATCCTTCGCTGGCAATTATGATACGTCCCAGAAAAAAAGGACAAATTGCTACTTTCAATCAAGAGCATCATATGTGGCTTTATAAAATACGACATTTACAGCTACATGAGGGAGCCTTACGAAGGGTTAATCAGAGTAGCATGAGTCAGTGCCAAGATCTCTGTATGGCGCTTAGCCGACAGGATTTTATTGGACCACTGCCTGAGCGAAGTCTCAAGGATAAACTAGCGGAATCTACCGAAGCTTTTGGACTTGCATCGTACTTTTCAGTGAACGAGATGATCGAGCATGAATTCGAGTGGTATGGGCTGTCGCTCATCGCTGCACGGAATTTATCGCCAACCATGGCAAAGAGATTGACAAAGAACCGGCCTTATCGCGATTTAAATCTGAACCGATGGATGCCACAGATGCCAATGATACCTGAGAACATCAGGTTCTTTGACTCGGGAGTATCTATTGAAAAGAGAAAGATGATTCTTGATCTTTCCGAGACTGACGACTTCGAAAAACACCTATGCGAGGGAGTTCTGCAAACAAATATACGACAGATGCAATAGTGTCTCTTTGTCTTCCCCAGAGGAGTGTTGAAGAGCTGCCTTACGAGTAAAAGAGTCGAACCGCATTTATCAAAGGTCAAGTCAAGAGGAACAGCAGCGTCAAGAATTGCCGTTCAGATCCTCGGGTGAGTTTGTCAATGTATCCAGTAGTCGACTGCATGCGGCTACCGCCTCGGGATACCCGTCGAGTTGCGAGAGGTCATAGCCCTGCTTTGCACGATTGTCTATGGTGACCGAGATGGTCTCACCGCTGGCGGCGACTCCACTCAGATTCGCAATGGGATCGTTCGAGATGATGATGACAGGGCGCGACTCGCCCGGTTCCAGCGTCAGTGCACTTACTCCGACCTTGCCTCCCTGCGACAATGACAGGGCACCGTTGTCACTCAGCTCGGCATTACAGGCGAAGAGATCGCGTTCGCCTGCGGACTTGAGTTCGAGAATGGAGCCGCCTGTGCGCCCCACGTTGGTGATGACGGCTATGGTGATGCCCGAGCGCTCGCCGACCGTGGCGTGGTAGACCGGTCCTGATTCCTTGAACTGTTGGACCGACAGAAGGAGAGCTGCAACAGAGACAGCCAAGGCCACCAATGCAATCAACAACGACACCCAATCTGTCCACGACGGGTCGTTATGCGACTGCTTCCGCTCCTCTTGCGCGCATTGCACACTAAGGGCGATATGATGCACGTCCTCAACAAGCCGCTTTCTCAGTGAAATCATAATGAACACCGTACAGGACGCATAAGGTGGTTGTGATTATCTGCGACGATCCGAGGGAATGCACTCTCCTCAAGTTTTACGATGCGATACCCAGTCCGAGCCGCGTTATTCGATGGCTGATCTCATTTGCGCTGGGAATAGTGGTCTATGTTCTGTTCAGGGATGCCGTGGCAACACCCGTAAATGCGAGTGTGATGACAATGGCAACCTACGCAGGCATGTTTGGGCTGATGATCTATCTACCTTTCCTTATTATCGCCAAGCCCTCTCGATATAAGCGAATGTACGTCGTGGTTATACTACTGGTGCTTACGATGTTTATCGCAACATGGAGCATAATTCAGGGCGACAACAGCAACACCCCGTGCTGGCCTATTCCCACATATGTATTCTTGACCGCCATGCCGGGTGCGATTCTTCCCGCGCTGCATCTTCTGATCGAGCACACCATTCCGCTCTGGTGGAAGCAGTGTCTCCCGCCACGATGATGGCAAACAAAGCGCAATTTTCCGGTGTCTGCATACGACTCGGGCGGGCATGGAAAACGCCAGAAAGGATCCTCAATTGGACAATCTCAATGAGAACGAGGCACTGCAGACGCGGCGGAGGTACAGGATCATCACGTTCATTGCCGCCATAGCGGCGACAGCCGCCGTCATCACGTCAGCTGTCATGGCGTTCAGAGGCGACTGGACGTGGATGCTGATGTTGTTTATCGTGGCGCTGACGGCATGGTCGGCGTTTATGTCGTGCATGCCGTGTTACGACGTGAGTCTCTTGGGAGCGGTACTGCTGTGGCTGTTTGCCGTCATGGTGTCCGTTGCCTTTGTCATCAGAGGCGAGATGCATTACGCAACCCTGTTCTGGGTGTTGTTTGCAGCATCGTTGACGGGGAGATTGGTCAACGACGACTGGTGGGTATTCGCGTTCACGTTCATCCCGATCGCATTCAGCTTGGGGGTTGTCCAGATGGGAGCATGGATGGAAAGCCTCACCTGACGCTCAGTGCGTATGCCTGCTACACCTCGATATGTCCTGGGAAGAACCACTGTGCCGACCTGCCGTCCGGTGATGTCGGTGACAACACCTCCAAGTCGGGGGCTCTGTGATACAGCCGATGAGCCCTCCAATGCAGATACCGCGAGGCCCAGGCGGACAATCTGTAGTGCTTTCTGATGGGCTCCTGCCTGCTCCGAATGAAATCAATGCGCTGAGCGGCACATCGACGCAGACGCGTTGGCGACCTTACCCAATGCAGTACCATGTAGGCGCTGTTGTCGAGTTTCCCGATTCCGCCTAACGGCCATACATCAAATGCCAACGACTGTGGTGTGGCACCAACAATCACAGGCCTCGACGAAGCAAAGCCTTCGCCGTGGATGCGAATCACACAATGTACCCCCATCATATGAAGGTCATAGCCGCGCCCGTCTCCGTCACTGTGCAGCGTTCCCGTCAGTGCAGGCTGCAGCTCATTGAGGAAGTCGGAACCGACGGGTTTGTCCAATGAGGTAACGGCAAAACTCGCATGCGGCCTGTTTCTATGCACCATATATATTCCCCACATCGACATCGCCAGCGACACTGCGGATACCGCAAGAGGAACAAATGCAATCCAATCCATGGTGCAATCATCCACATCCCACGTTACGGACGCATAACAGATACATAGGGCGCGGAGAGGGCTCACAGTTACAACGAGATCCATGTCAATAACAGCCTTTCTCGCGTCCCTATATAATCTTTACAGCACGTCCATAATAAGGAGCCGATTCAAATGACCAACCTGGATCAGACCCACATCATCGACAGCACTGGTGATAACCAGACCGAAATGCAGTCCAACCGGAAACGCGCGAAGCTCATCGTGTTCTTCGTCGTAGGTGCCGTCATTCTTGCTTGTGGTATCACAGGCGGCATCCTCTACGCCAATCATCTCGCAGAGACCAAGCGTCAACAGTCGCTTGCCTCCTGCGAGAAGGAACTCAAGCAGTTCAAGACAGCGCTCACTGACCTCGACAGGGCGAAGACCGACGTGGCCGAGACCGTGAAGATCTCAGTCGAGCAGGTTGCCGACGGAGCCACCGTAGTGGCGCTGGCCAAGGCAGTGGCAGTCGAGGCACCCAAGACCGTCACCTGCCCTGCGGAAGGCGACACCGAAACCCTCGATGCCAATACGGCGAAGCTGGTCATACAGACCAAGACCGTGGACAGCAATATCAAGGCCATCAGGGATGGTGCCGCCAAGGTCACCGAGTCGAAGACCGCGAAGGAGGTCGCCGACGCGCTGAAGACGCTGACCGATACGATAGCCAGCGGCGAGCAGACGTTGAGTGACTCGGACGGCAAGGTGTCTGACAATGCGGTGCGCGAGCAGCTTCGGGAGGCGCTGGACAGCGCCATCGATGTCAAGGAATCGAAGGATATCCAGGCGCTGGGCGACCATGCGGGCAACCTGTCGGGCAAGGTGCAGGCGGTGGGCGACGCGGTGAACGCGAAAGCCCAGGTGGATGCCGAAGCCGCAACACAAGCCGCAGCTGCGGCACAGGCGGCCGCGAATGCGAAGAAGAGCACGAGCAGTGGGACGTCAAGTGGGACAAGCAGCAAGAAGACGGCTTCGAGCGGCAGCGGAACAACCACAAAGAAGAGCACCGGTTCGACAGGCAACAGCGGTGGAAGCTCGGGCAACGGAAACAGCGGTGGCGGCACATCAGAGAATGCAATGGATGCATTGAAGAAGATGATCGACCAAGAGGCACTTGCTCGTTGTAAAGCTGATCCTAATCGTTGCTCGTAGATAGTGAAAGGACGGTTTACGGAACCCTCGGCATTGATGTGCCGGGGGTTCTTGTCGTGTGCATACTCCGTGGTGTATCTGATGCCGTGTTCGGCTGGATTCATGACGCAACGCTTGGTGTGCTCGTTTCCGATATCGGTTCGCGTGGTCGTCCGCGGCATGTGAAGGCATCAGGTGTCCGCATAGGGCATTGGTGAATGATTCGATGGACGGAAAGAGCACATTATGGGTTACAGAGTCGAGAAAAGACGGCAGTTGTCGTGGTTGAAACGATACAAGCGGTTGCTGCGTGTTGTGGCGTTGACGGTCGGTGGCGTGCTGCTGACCATCGGCGTTGCCGGTGCTGTGGGGATGACGGTGCGGGCTCGTCCGATGCAGGTGGTGCGGGAGGCACGAACGGGTCGGGCTGGGAGTACCGCTTCTGGGCGTATGACAATGCCGCCCGTAACGGCAGTGCCCTGAACACCATGTATGCGTGGAGCGGATGGTCACCCTGGGGTATGACCAACGGTGTGGCAACGATAGCGACGATGGAGAACGTGTGCAACAACGCCAGGGACACAGCGATAGCGACGTATGGGGGTACTCGGGGCGATTACCGTTCCGTGCTGGTGAGAGCTTTCATCGGCAACAACAGCGACGGTTCAGGAAAAATCCTCTACGACGGCATGCCCGCATACGGTGCCCTATGGGACGCCCTCAACGCCCAATGGCCCAGCCTGATGACTAAGCTGAAAGCCGATGCAGCTGATATGGATGGTTATAGGCAAGACGTAAAGGTTTATGCTCAGGTCGCGATGGCGGCTGATGCTAGCCGTTCCAAACGGGTGTGCGTGGTGTTGAATCAGAATCAGCCGGAACAGAACTACGATCTGTCGTTGTCTACGCAGGCGCAGTTCACGCCGAATGCGTCGAGTGTGGTTAATGCTCCGACTCTGTTGGAGGGGTCGTCCGGTTGGGTGCGTGACCATGTGACTCTGAATCGTAACGGGTCGAGTTTGAGCGAGTCGGTGGATATTCAGGCGTGGCTCAACTACAACGCGAATTACGGGTGGGGTCGGCGACCAAGGCCCAGCAACAGTCCCAGACGTTGAGTGGTAACAGCGGCTCGTATGATCTCAATTGGTTCACGTACAGCACCGTTGGCATGCCCAGCGGTTGGCAGAAGGGTGATTACTGGTGGGACATCGTCGCCTCGGGCGATCATATGAACGGCAGTCCCAGGACCTTCGGTGGTGCGGGTGTGGCGTCCGAGCGTTGGCGTGTGGTGGACCGTCAGAACGCCGCGTTGCAGCTCTCCTCGCAAGCAGGTCAGGCGCTGGTGACGGGTTGGGACCGGAGTGACCTGGATGCTTCCAAGACGGTGACACAGACTCCGGAGAACACGGTGATGGCGGGGTCGAGCGTGACCCTGACCGATCAGGTGCGCGTATCGCTCAAGGACGGTGCGGAGAATCAGAATCTGGATACGAACAGTGACGGCAGATTCGACAGTTTTCACTACGCTGTCGAGACTCGCCTGACCATTGGCGGGCAGACGCGGGTGAAGAGTCTGAATTATCGTGGCTATTACCGTGGCGGCACTCAGTGTGCCGCGTTGGGCGCTCCGGAGGTCGATGGTGATGTGGATGTCAACGGTTGCGCCACATTCGACTTCACGCCCTCTGATTTCGGGTGGAGCGTGTGGCCTGGCGGCAGTCTCAAGTTCGAGAGCCATCTGAGCGCGGTCGGCGGTAAGGATGAGGGTCGGAACGCGGGCAATGTGTATGATCTCGACGGCGCGTGCGGCAACGACTGCTGGGCCGTGCGCTCGAACTATGGGGCCGCCTACGCCATATGCCTCGCCAAGGGCGACTGGACATCCGACCGTGCGGCGTCGGAGAACGGGTGGTCTCACCACCAGCTGCGACTGGCACTGGACACTGCCGTCACCCCGAAGTCCCGTAACGATGGGCTGCTGACGGGTGATGAGGTGACCCTGCGTCTGGTCGATGATGAGGAAAACCTCAACCGGGTCAAGTTGAACATGAGCGGTATCGAGAACCTCACCATCCCCGTGCGAGGCAGTTACTGGTGGAGTCCCGCCATGGGGTCGGAGGGCGACACCGTGGCCTCGAACGCGTTGAAAGTCTGCGACGCGCAAACACGCAACATCACCGTGGGCGCGGCAGGCGACTGGAAACCTGACTGGGCCTCATACTCGTTCAACGTCACTCGCGACAATGCGAGCGGTACTTGCGCCAACGTGGACGAAGTGCGGCTGGGCACGGGCTATTACACCTGGGTGTGGCACGTCGTGCACTCGGATGTCACCGGTGCCAACACTGGGGGCGTGCAGTTCACGAACACGCACTTCGATAAGCAGTTCACGTTCACGGTCGAGGCGGACAAATTGTTCGACTGGTCGGCCCAGGTCACCGATGCGAAGCTCGGCACCGGCCCGTCGCTGACGGATGGGTGGCAGCCGACTACGGAGCAGACGTTGATGCGTACGCCGTTCGATTTGAAGATATGGAAGCATGGGCGCATCGGCAAGGCCGATGGCGCATGGAGCGACATGCCCGCGAAGAACGCGGTGCTGACGCTAACCAGGATCGACCCTGCGAACGCGAATGCCGATAACGCGAACCTGGTGCATGATGCGCCTCAGCTGTCCGGTGGCGAGAACGTGACCATCACCCTAAACACCGAGGGCATCGGTATATTCACAGGCCTGAAGGATCTGGATCCGGGCGAGGTACGGTACTACAGGCTCACGGAGTCGGATGTGGATGTGCCGATGCGCGTGCCGGGATGGGACCCGACCGAGCAGGATGTGGTGCGCAAGGCTGGATGGCTGGTCACCGTCACCAACACGAACGGCTCGCGCGGCGCCAGCAGCATCACCTTGGACGGCTACGAGGGTAATACGTTCAAAGGGTCCAGCGTCCCTTGGAACGAGACCGATCTGCTGGTGGACACCAGACGGCAGACGGCCGCCACCAGGCTGGTGGTCGGCGGCACCGCCATCCCCGCGAACCTTGGCAGTGACAACGCCGCGGCATTGGGCGTGTCCAAGTGCTCTGGCATCCAGAACGGCACCGTGCATGTGCAGCAGGACCTAGGCGACACCCAGCTGTCCAACGTCATTCCTCCCCGACACGGGCGGCATGGAGCGGATGGCATGGTGGCTCTGGGCACTGCCGATGGCGGGCATCATGCTGGCTGGAACCTCTGTTGCGCTGCTGCTGCGCTGAAAGCTGAGCAGAGCTGAAACCGTGTAACCATCAACACGAACGAACGCCCGTCAGGGTCAAGAGGAGATTCTGGCGGGTGTTCGTGTCTCCTATGATTCCTTTCAGCATGTCAGGTTTTGTGGTGTTACCCGCGCCCCATACGATGGGCATGAGCGTAAAGACGATGGCGTTATGCTTGCCTCATGTCTGATAATTCTTCGAATGCCGAAAAAAGAACAGGGAACAATCCCGTTATGCCAGGGCTCTTGAGTTGGCTGAGCATAACGCGGCGAGTCACGCTATTCCTTTTGGCGAGATGGTCGACGGGGAGAACGAGCATCCTGATTTCGTGGTTCGCTCCGCTGATAACGGGCATCGTCTGATCGGCATCGAGCACTTTCAGGTGGATGCGGGCGGACATAGAAAACACGGCGCCAACCAGTCGCAATACAAGGTGCTGGAAAACGAGATGACAAAGATGCAACGCAAGTTCGCCGCCGATGGGTCGTTTGACTCGGCGTTGAAGAGCTTCTCGGCGTTGCTGGGGGAATACCAGAGGGTGCATTTCGATTGCGGTCTCGACAACTTCGTCCAGGTGTTAGAGAAGACGCTCCATAATCACCTGAACAAGCTCGAGTCCTACAGACATACGGTCGAGGATCTGGCTGCGCAAGAACATTCAACATATGGGGGATTGGCGCTGTTCATAGAGACACGCTCCGATTTTTCGGACTTGTTCCTCAACGCTCCCCACACCGCAGCACGCAGGTGCGAACAAGGCGAGCTGCCGATGTTTGCGGAAATTCTTTCCCTGCTCAGGGAGGCGGCGGGCAGTGTGGATTGGATCCTTCTGAGCTCGGGCACGACCATAACCGACAAAATGACGTCCGCTCGGGTCCTCGACTGCTCCCATGACGGTAAGGACTGGGGCATCCGACCTTACGCACACTATCTATGTCAGATGCATAAACCTCCCGTTGGGGGCGGCGCATGGTCGCACGAGTGGGATCTGCCAGCCGGAACGGTACATATGACATATCCGAGAAATGAACGACTATATACGAGAAAGAAGTTTTCCCGGGAGGTTAAAGCGGAATTCTGCCGTGCTATCGACTCCATGGAACGCGACGAGCCCTTCGCCGCGACCCTAGGGGTGCAGATGTTCGTGGAGAGATTCGGCGAATACCTGTTGAAGAACAAAACCAAAGGTCGTCCACTCACGGTGGGGGTGGCGGATAGATTGCTCGGCTTCGCTAAATAGCGGTATGTATGTGCGCACCGCGTATGTTCCTCCTGCGAACGACATGCACGATGGCGCAGACGACGGCCGCGATATCCCAGATGCATAGCATCCTGCGGCGGGTCTCTCCGGAGGCGATTGAGGGGCTGGTGTGATGTACCCTGAGAATCAGACAATAGGACAACAAGGATATGGGCGGCAGTATCGAATGAAACTGGTCATCGACTCACTGGCAATCGTGGAACACGCCGAGATCGACCTGGACGGTATCACGGTCATCGCGGGCGAGAACAACGTCGGCAAGAGCACGTTGGGCAAGGCACTGTTCGCTTTGGTCAACTCTTTCTCCAACGTGTTCTCATCACCCGAAGAGGAGGTGGCTAATGCACTGAGACTGACATTTCGACGCTTCTACGAGGAGCAAGTAGATATCGAGGAAAACAACGGGCAATCTACTTTGAATTTTGAGAGTCCAACAAACTCCACAAGAATCAGCAGAGCCGGCTTTAGTTTTTCATTAGGGGGGATGGCCCGTGATATGGCAAAAGGTTTGAGGTTCGAGGCAACCCCTGCCTCTGTCAAAGCTTTTATTGAGTCATATCATTCAACTGGAATGCACAAACGGATTGCGGATAAATTCAAGTCATTTGTGCGAGAAGGTGACAGTCAAGAGTTCGTCGCTCGTTGCGTGCGAATCCTCAAGCTCACTGATTCATCATTCTCAAAGGCATTTTCGGAGAGAACATTTGGATCTGTCTTTGATGGACAGGTTAGTTCAAGAATCATCAAAGCTGGCAACAAGCCTGACATTTGTCTCGTAGACAGTAACGGTACTGAACTTATACGCACAACGTTCAATGGAGATCGATGCCTAGAGTCGTCATCTCAACTCGACACCGAAACTCGTGCAATTCTGCTTGACGATCCGAGCGTTGTGGATGGGCTTGCCGACGATTATAGGAGAATGGGTCGCAGCTTGGCAATGCCAAAAAGCACACTGCAACAACTCATTTTGGAATCAGATGAGAATGAAACCTTGGCTGATTTTCTTCTTGCAGAACAGGATGGACAGGACTTCCTTTCAGTACTGGATACGGCCTATGAGGGAAAGCTCAAACAAAATCATGACCATGAATGGGTCCTCTATGGCAACAGGGAGCTAACAGAACCCATCAAGACATCAAATTCATCAAAAGGAAGCAAATCTGTCGCCCTCCTGAGAATCTTAGTTGAGGAGAATGTCATACGAAGAGGTGACTTCCTCATCCTCGATGAACCAGAGATCCATCTGCATCCGGGATGGCAGATCATTTATGCTGAGGCACTGGTCGTTTTGTCGAAAGAACTTGGTGTAAGACTTCTTATTACCAGTCACAGCCCATACTTTATTGAGGCAATTGAAACATACGCAGAGAAATACGACTGGACTGATAAAACGGGCATTTATGTATCCAACGTGTCCAAGAACGGTTCTGTTCGATACTTACGCGCGGATGAAGAACGCAAGGCACAAGTATTCGAGTCAATGGCAAAGCCCTTTGACATACTGGAAAGAACCAGAGCGGCAAAGATGTTTGGCGATGAAGATGCCTAAGAACAAAAAATCCCTGTACCAAAGGCTGACGGAAGTTTCAGGGGATCCTCAGACCATTACCGAACTCAGTCGTTGCCATCCCGATGATCCCAGCAGTGAATCGCTGATCCACAACGAAGCAAAAGGGCATAATCTGGATGTTTTTGCCGGACGCTTCGCCGACAAGCACTCACTTCCACCTGTTTGCACCGATCAGGGGGAATGTCCGATGAAACCTTCGAGCTGTGACTCGATTTTCGTAATGAACAATGGGGACATCTATCTCGTCGAATATAAGAAAACTGGGGTCTATAAAAACGGAAACTATGTCGTCAATGACACACATGATTACCAGATTGAGATATTAAAAAATTATATGACACTTACATCATGCTCAATGTAGAACAGTTGTTGTCCTACGCGACCGCTCGCACAAAGACGAGAGTCTTGGTTGTAGTTGACGAGAACCAAAACGATTTACATAATCACGCGCAACGAATACAAAGCCATTTGTCAAATTTAGGCTCGGAAAAGCGAATTGCCAATAAACTGAAGGGATATCTATACTTAGACATTGTTCTTTTGGGGCAGAGCTCCTTCACCGGCACCTATCTGCCAAAGATAATCAGGGATTCAGTGTTGAACTCGAATAACTTTCAATGATCGGCAACAAGCATCTGGTAGCCACTAGGTTCCAACCATCAGGTCAAATCAGACTCGGTGTGATCGGGCGCTCGATGCGCTCAATGATGAGTGGAATGTAGTCCTCTGACATCTCGCTGCCAACCACACGGCAGTCCTCCCACAGCGCCCCCCTCGAAGGTGGCGCCACTGCCGCCGAAGAGTTCAAGCACGCACCCCCCCCTCGGTGTGACGAGGCGGATGAGGTGCCGCATGAGGTTGACTGGCTTGGGCGTGGGATGGGTGATGCCGTTGACTCGAGGGCGTTCCTTTGCGGGGGTCTTGGGCACGTAGACGAACGCGGGCAGATCGCATCCCGTCTCCAGTCCGTCCGTCGCGGCGTTGGGGGTGAATCCGTCTCCACCCGTCGCTTTGATGTTGTAGCCGCCGACGCCATGTTCGAGCATGTTTCTGGCAAAGGACTCGGTCATGGGTTTCCTGCCTATCGCGATGGGCTCGAACACGGGGCGCAGTGCGCTGTTCCAGCCGTACAGCCGTTTCGCCTCCTCGGTGATGGGCTCATCGGACGGGATCTCCATGTACCCCGCCTTCTCCGCCTCGAGCTGCCATTTATGTTTGTTGTTGCCGTCGAACGTGAAGGTGTCGTGGTACGGCACGCGGGTGACGGGACGTTTGGCACCAAGCATCCTGTCCGTCAGCCTGTCCGCCCATTGGCCCTTCGGCAGGATATCCTGATGGAGCCAGGCGATGGGATCGCGCAGCTGGAATCCCGCATCCTCGATGGCGACGGCAAGACGATGCCATGTGCGGGAGCCGCCGAACGCCATGAGATGACCTCCGGGCTTGAGTACGCGCAGCACCTCTGCCCACAGCTCCGTGTCAAAGGCGATGCCTGTGGCATCCCAGGACAGACCTATGAAACCGCCCTTACCCGAACTTCCCGTCAGCTCATACGGAGGGTCGGTTACGCAGGAGTCGATGGAATTGTCGGGGATGTCCGCAAGCATCTTGCGGCAGTCCGCGTGATGGAGGGTGATCTGGTTGTCTTGATATGCAATGGTCATATGTCAGCTATGCGTCCAAGACCGCTGCGGACGCATAAGGCAGGGCATGAGAACGCGTCTCACCCGAACCGACCTGATGCCGCTGATACCGCTGGGAGTGGAGGCGGTGTCCGAAGCCGCCTATTCGCGGGCGGGGGACGGGGATGTATACCCGCTGCTTCGTTGGGCGGCGCATCAGCTTCACGCCAACCCCTGCGATGCAATGGACGCTTTGGCCAGGCTCATCAGATGGGACGGCGCGGAGAGGGAGTTCGGCTCGCCCGCCCGCAGGGCAATGGCCGATGAGCTGGCGTGTTCGGGACTGGTCGTCGACACAGTAGGGGCTATCAGCCGCGATCCGCAGATCACGGGGGGAGACCGCTCCCTTGGCATTGTCTCGCATGTCAGCCGTGACATCGAGACCCGCGTGCTGGAGAAGATCACAGGCGTGGAGATGATCACCAATTCCACCGCATGGAACAAAGGCAACCTATGGGATCCCACATTGGGCACGACGGTGGCGGGTTGGGCGCGGGGACTGACCAAGGCCATGACCGAGAGCATCGTGCGTCGCGCACGCAACGCCCACGAGACACCGATCTCGGCCTGGGATGACGATGAGAGCGGCGACAACCTACTGCTGTCCACCGTGCCAAGTGACGGCAGACCCTCATTGCTTGACATGCATCCGGATCTGGTGTTTCCGCGGCCTCTGGGCTTGGACAGGAGAAGGTTTCTGGTGGAGGGCGCGGGACCATCCGATCTCATATCCGCAGGCTGGTGGCATCCCTCCCTCAACGCGCTGGATGATCCGCGTCAAGCGCTTACCTTCCTGTTGACACCGCTGCACGATGATCCTGGTATCCCGCGCATCCTGTCATCAGCAGGCGTTTCGATGATTGTGGCCGAGCATTATGCGAAAGACCAGTCAACATACGGGACGGCGGACGGCGGACTACTGGTACATGAACTATCAGGTGAGGCGAATAGACTGAACATCACCCTGCGCACGCTTATGGAGCGGTTGGGGACGCTGGCGGCTCGGTGTCTGTAGAGGTCGCATCCGGCTCCTCATGCTCCGGGCTCCGCTGGTTGTTGACGAATTCTTCAATGCACGATTTACCGCTGAAAGTCCGTATGTCCGAGCATTTGACGATCTTTCCGATTCTTTTTTGCAGGGAATCGTCCTGTTTTGCATCTGCATGCAGGTCCACGATGTTGACGTGCAATGGCGATTGCGACATTTTTAGTAGTTCGACAGTGACTCGATCGGTCATGGGTAACGAATAGCCCATGAAGGTTATGGATTCCGCGTGCCGAACGGCAGCAAGAGCGTCACACCACAATGCCCTAGTGAGATATGGGCGGTAATAGGCCGATTTGCCGGACAACGGCGGGATAAGGAAGCGTTCAAGGCCGCTGGTTGAATGATTCACATCCACATCCTGTTCGCCCAGGCCCTTGCGTACAGGTATCCTTCGTAAGGTCTGCCCGATCTGGTCGTCGGGCGCCCAGTACCAATTCAGCGATCCGTGCAGCTTCATGATCTGCATGGATCCTTCCTTCGCCGATTGAATACTCTGCTCTTTCCAAGTTCCTGCAAGGTCTGTTTGAGGGCGGGGAAATACCACTTCATCCCCATACAGCTTATGATCTTTGCCGTTCAACTTGATGGTCGGTCGGACCATGTTGATGGACTTTTCAAGCAGCATATCGTAGTTGAAGGTGATTATCCTCGCCTGCTCACTGTTCCACCGACTGATCAGTGTGGTGAGCCAAGGGGGTGCAGATTCTAACGACTGCGATCTTTGTTCTATAACCGTTGCTATCAGCGAGAGCATGAGCTGCAGGTCGGCCGCCCTCTGTCGGTTTTCGGAACTGTCAAGGTACGGCAATTCCTGTGATGCCATTGAAAGCCAGTCCTCGAACGATTCTTCTTTCTCGTAGCCACACTTCCGATGTTTTTGCTTTTTGAAGAGCTCTGCGACGTCGTTACCTAGATCGTTGGTAATGGGCATGTGCTCATGGAGTGCTTTGGAAAATCCTGCGCCGAGGATGTACAGCGGCCGTCGTACCGAATCGTTCACACATCGATTCTATCCGGAAATTCTTCAACGGGACCGCAAACCACAACGAACCCCTGCACCGTGTTGTAAACGCATAGACGAGATATGAGCGATCAACCACGAGACCCCCGCACGCAGCAGTGGCAGGAGAAGCCGCGACATGGCGGCACGGACGACCTGGAGGACTTCGAGCGCGTCGAGACGCTGGTCGTCCCGCGCGAGCCTGTGTCCAGGATGCCCAAATGGAGCGATACGGAGCAGCCGTGGTCGACGTGCCACAGGCTCGGCAAATACCTGCTCAGCGGCGAAGACGAGGGTTCGATACGGGAACGCGCCTTAGCAGAGCTCAGAGAGACGTGGGGAGATGACGTGATGCCCATCTCTGACGACGAAAGCGAGGACGAGATCGGCTTCATGCGCCGCGATAACCCCACCGCACTGTTCGTGCGCGACGGTCTGGGCTATTTCATGGTTGACATGGACGGCACATCGAAGCACAAATACCGCGCCGAGGGCAACCGGGTGTCGCGCAGGACGCGACGCAAGTTCGCCTACGTTCGCGGCATGCGTCTGACCACACTTGTCGGAGCCAAGGCCATCTATCCGAAGGGCGAGAGGGGCGGCGACGACTTCGCGGCGGTGGTTCACGAGAGCAAGTACGCATGGCGTATCGAAGCCCACCGCCGCAAAGGTGCTCGCCTGCGTGCGGAGGCCAGACACATGTGGCGCAGAAGCAAAGCGCCGAAAGCTGGGCGCTTCATCGTGCTGTGCGGCGTACAATACGCCGATATCCCGGGCATAGCTATGTTCGCTGCAGAGAAGCTCAACCCATCGTCGACGCGGAAACCGACTGCGGCCTGTGGACCGGCGACGACCCCTGATAATCGTGCGTTCACCGGGTATTTAATGGTGTCGGGCAACGCATCCAAGGGCACCCATAGACAGCATGTATTCATCATTCCCTCCATCACATGCCCATTGCCTACGGACTGACGGCACTGATGGGCAGCGCGGGGCATTCACCCGCTCGTTTAGTATCGCTGATGCCGATTGGCTGACCAGCAAGATGCGGCTGTCGCCCGCGAAGCGCCGCCGCATGCGGAGCGGGTGGTGGCCGCATCGTTGTCGCGATGAGCGGGGACGCCTACGCTGGGTCGCGCTTCGGTGCTCATCGGCGTGCGCTACCCGCATCCCCATTACCCGGCGATCCCGAGAACACGGCGGAAACCGCAAGTGCCATGATCGAGGCGGGATCCCAGAGTTGTGTGCTGCCACGCAGACCGGGTTCTACCTGACTCAAGGCATCTCCCTGTCTCAGGCACGTATGACATTGAAGTGATGGGCATCGATACGGACATCTCATGGGCGGCGGCGCTCACCGCATAGAAGCGTAATGAACAACTATGATCAGCCACGCGAGCCACGCACCCAGAGATTCGCGGAGCAAACTCGCTTCGGCGGTATCGACGATCTGTCCCCTTGGACAGGACACGGGGAACGAGGCCGATCGCCTTCGGACTCTCGAAGCGCAGCTACACCAGGATAACCTGACACTGTTGGAGAGCACCGAGCGTCAGGCGATGGTCGAGCGTCTTCTCGAACTCACCCCATCGGTCGACCCGAACGCACGCGATCCCAAGCGCGCGGCGCAGCGCAATGCCATCATCGACGACTATCTGCAGCGGGACGCGCGACATGACGGACGGCTGGTGTTCGCAGGGGGCATGGGAGGTGCGGGCAAGTCCACGATTCTGCGGATGATGGGCGGCACGGACGGTTATATCACGGTGAACCCCAACGACATCAAGGAGCGCATGGCCCAGGAGGGGATGATCCCGAATGTACGCGGACTCACGCCGATGGAGGCCAGCCCGTTGGTCCACGAGGAGGCGAGCCGCATGTCCAAGGAGATCATCCACGAACTCTCTCGAACAAACACCAACATGGTCATCGACAAGACCATGATCTCAGTGGACTTCATACCCCGAGTGTTCGACAACAACCTCGACGGACGCGAGCCCGTCGAGCTGGACTACTCCCGTTTCGCGGGAGATGACAGGTACATGGACGCATAACCAATATGCACAGGAAGGACAACATGACACTGGTACGGATAGCCGAAGAATGGATCGGCGGATATATCTACGACACCACCGCCAGAGAGCGGGCGTTCAGGGTGACGCCGCCCGTGTGGGTGGGGGATAGCTTCGACGGACACTGGGAAAGAGACGGGGGCAATGACATTTTCGCCGTCATACGAAGCTTCCCTGAAGACGGGGCACACTACGGAGAGATGTTTGAAGCGCAATAGGTACACAATTAGGTGCACCATATTGTACGGTATCTTCATAATACTGCAATAAAGCCGATTGTGGAGAGCATAAGCGAATCCCCTTAAGATCGGCTCTTCTTGCAAGGCCGTTTTTCTCGAACCTGGCTTATCTCGAGAATACTCGAGTAGACCATGTTCTTGATCCGCTGGCTATATGGACATCGTTTTAGATTTAAGAATCTCCAAGAAGGAGATTGATTGCCTCCTTCGGAGTGTGACAGGGAAGATCGAGATCGATTCCATCCTCGTCGTCCCTGCTCATTCCGTGTTGAAGCAGGAATGTTGTAATCGAACGCTGGTTTTTCTCGGATGTTCCACCCCAAATGCCGACAGCGCGTTTCATTCGTTCCTGTGCATCTACGGCATCCGAGAGATAATTGCGAAGAAGTTGACTTGCGAATTCTTTCAAATCGACATTCTTGACAGCCTCTTCATCAATATTGCGGACTAAAGATCCTGCAGCGCGAGAGATTGAAGCCGATTCCTTAAGTCTGGGTGCTCTGCTTGAGCTGATACGCTCTAGCAGTTCTTGAATAATAAGCCCTTGGTAACTATCTGAAATCTCAGAGGAACGCGATATAAGTTCTGAAGAAACGTCCTTTTTGACTTGATTGCTTGCTCCCACATGAGTGACTCGGTTTCTCCACACATAGGATGCTCGAACTAAGAGCAAGGCTGTACTATTCTCCTTGCATACGGATTCAGCCAAGCGAACGAGTTTCTTTTCTCTATCTGTTTCATGGTCGATCTCGTCCTTCAAATATGATGAAACGATCGGTGGATCAGAGCGAATCAATGATGACACGTATCCGATGATGGATTCGACGGTCCATAGAAGAGCTGCTTGGTTGGCGAATGTCCGCGCTCGCGCGGAAGCGTCTTCTTTCGAGAATGGATTCCAGGTTGCTGGAAGGTCTGGGCTGGCATCGGCGCCCCCCCTAACGGCATCCAGCCCGACCACGATCGTCAGCAGAGATTGAGTCGTATTCCCAGACCTAGTCTTGAAGTCTCTGCGTGCTTTTGTGTGCTTGAGTCCAACCGGTAAAAACGCCATGTGCGCATGATCTGATTCGAACAGATCCCCCCTGCTTTAAGTCTCACGGAACACATGAGTATGAAGGCAGGTGTGCTAGCCAAGACACTCCACGCGCTTTTAAAAAGTGTACCTCAAATATCGTGGAGCTTCGTGAATTCCTGAATTGAATTGAGCGGATCTAAGACTTAAGAATAGCAAGGCGGCACTGCTCAGATCAGCTTGCTGGTAGTCTCTTGTACAACTCATCTTTTGTATGTTCGTCTTACAGCGTTACACCCTGCGTCCGCTGAGGCGACCATCCTCGACGAGACTGCCATCACCAATCGTGCTAGTCGGGTTGGGAACATGGTCGACGACCATCGATAGGATCGGCACATAGTTGTCCAGAATGACTTCACACAACCACAGATCAAACCCGCGTGCTCCAATGGTAACAGGTTCCGTCCCAGCACTGTTTTCCTTCACTAAGGCGCTGATCAGACCTCTGTACGGTGAGGCGACAGTCACTGCCCACTGCCCACTGCTCATCGCTCAGCCCGGAGACACTCGTCCAGGGATTCAAGCGGGTGTTGAGTCCCTGGCTGACCGTGATCGCTCGGCCTTCGCGGCGAGAGTGTGCTCCTCTTTCAGGTTCCACGGCCACTTACAGACGACGCACAAATGGCAAGGTTCGGGCGTATTGGCTCTTTGGCCAGGGGAAGATTTGCCGGAGTCGACGATCTTAGTAAGCACAACGTTCGGGGCTTTAACGACCCCAGAGCGTAGAGCACACATGGGTCGTAGACGGAGCTGCCGCCCAATATAGGTTTTGTCTGCCCAATACTCCATCCGGGCCAAGATCGCCCTAGCTACAAACGGATATACCCCCCAGCGCCATGGGCATGTCTCAATGTCGAGAAATCCTGAACTCTCCGGGCGAGTGCAGCGACGCTCGGACTGCTTCACCCGACGTAGGCAAGTACGTGGTGACACGACGTTCGACACATTAGGCACCTGTTTGTTCCCAAGAGCTGTCGGTTTCGTATGGCGCTGCTGGGAAGAAATTGTGATCGCGGCCTTGGGCCGCTGCCGACGAAGTTTCAGACGTTCCGAAGCTGAAATAACAAACGCCGAGGTCAACAAGCGCTCCGGCTCTGACCCGCCAAAAGCTCAGTCCCTGCGCTGATGATGGAGCCGAGTTGGATGGATAGTGAACCAGTTCTCTTTGACGCTTCGACTAGGAGTGTCGATTTCGTCGTGTGCTCATCCCTGAGTGTGGCCGATCCAGAGGACCAGCTTTCAGTGAGATATCGTCGGTACACAGCAAACTAACCCGGCCAAGAAACGGGCTATACATCAACATGTACTCACTCTCGCTAGCTGTGCGCTCCAATCTTCCCGAACAAGGCTCGTCATAGACGTGACCATTGACGAAGGCCGCGTTTGTGGTCTCTCTCCCCCTCGTAGTAACACTGCTTCAAATACTCGATCCCTGCATATGGGCCCTCCCGCTGAATCAGATCGAGAACCTTCTCCGTCTGTGAACCATCCAGAAGAACGAAACCGATCCACAGCCTCTGAGTCTGAGCGGGGAAGGCCTTCCAGATCCTCTGAACGGCGGACATCGCCGTCGACAGACCACTCTCAGCCACATCAAGCAGCGTCGCTGCCTCACGTAACTCATCTACGGTAGACAAAGCATTGTGCGCTCCGATCCTGTGATCGCCAGACTCGTCAAACGCGCGCGGCCGACTATCCGTATAACTGCCGGCGAGTTGATCACACACCTGGCGGAGCGACCGCACTGATGACAACACACCCCACAAGACCCCGTACAAGTCCTGGAGGGATCGAAAACACGGCTGGCATGAACAACACCCCGCAACGCATCCAACACTTCAAGAACCATCAGCTCGTGGATTGACGAACGTAGACATGTGAGAACCTCCCTGACGAGCAATGTCGCCGAACAGGTGCGTCCAGCGCCCAACGTAATAGATCCACATCTGAAGCGTCCGAATACCTTTGCCAAGTGAGAGTCTCGTGGATCGGGTGGGCACTCATGCTTCACGACTTCAGAGCTTCGCTCGCCCCGAGCAGATAGCCGGATGTAGAACATGGGACTTGGCGTCGGAATCAAACTGCAACAACGCCAGAGTGTCGCTATGTCTGTATTCCCTGATGAGCGAGACAATCTTGATATGGGTTGGAAAGAGTTTGCTGCCTCAGTCATAGGGGATTTGCTGTCATGGCCAGTCATGGTACTTGTAATCGTGCTACTTTTTCTCAAACCAATCCGGAAGCTCATAGGCCGTGTAAAAGGGGCAAAAGGATTCGGTGCAGAGGTGAAGTTTAGTGAAGAGATTAAAAATGTTGAGGATAAAGTTGACGAGGTACTCGATGAAGAGCGTGAATTGGGGAATTGTGGTGCCCAAACAGCTGATAGTCCCTCTGTAGAAATTCTAGATTCAATTATTCTAAATAAAACTGGCGAATCAGTTATGCCGGATCCAGCACAAGATCCATCAGGAGCAATACTGGTTTCGTGGGAGAAGCTAAGTAAAGCTCTCGATGATCTCGCACGAACGGGAACGGGTAAAGTAATTTTTCCGAGGCAGTCTTCAGTGCCAGTCATTAATAAACTTTATTCATCAAGATTGATAAGCGGCTCATTCTATGAATCCGTTATGGGATTGAGAAATATTAGAAATAAAGTTGCGCACGGGCAAGTGAATCCTACAAGCGGTGTTGCGAGAACATACGTTGAGCGAGCAGGTCAGTTGAATTCTGTCGTGCAAGAAACCATTGCTGATCGCAATAAGGAATCTGGTGGCTCTAAGGTTGATTCGGGATCCTAAATACTTCTTCTACGAGTCAAAGACATGGTGGATTAATTTTCTTAGTTTCGTTCTACAGTCGTGTGCCGTCATTTTTGTCCCAGTCGGGTGGTCCTTGTTGCCGCACGGCATCTACCCAATTGTTGGAGTCCCCCGGCCAGTCGCGCGGGGGAGTGTCCCCTTGGAAATAGAACTTGCTGCGCCGCTCGACTCCTCCGACACCGAGGACTGCGCCGCCTGGCGTGATACGCCAGGCTCGCCAGATTTGGCCCTCTTGAGTCACCTCGACCTTAAAGCCGTGCTCTCGTGGTAGGCCGTATTTTTCGGCGTCAACGACCGAATCGGTCTGGTCATCCCAATAATGACCGCCTTGTCTCTCCCACTGGCCGTTTTGGCAAGTCCAGATCCATTCAAGACGCTTCTTCGTAATATCGAACTCGCGTCGGTCAATATGCAGGCCTGACTCGTCAACTCCACTGATTCCGGCGTTACGATCGAGCGTTTTTTGCCGTTGAGTTTCTTCATCGTTTCTTCGTGAGATATCCGCCCGGAAATTACGCATCTTTCGGAGTCCATCTCGGAACCCTGTGGCATCCGCAATGTTGTTGTACCGTCCGTTGAAGCTGTTCAGGAAGCTCATCCTCATACGTGTTCCCGCCATGAAGGCAAGGACGATTCGCGGAGAAAGGGGCTTCCGAATAGCGCGAAAGCGAGCCAGTACTTTCTCCGTGATCGCGTAGGAGCCGAATATGTAGAAAAACGGAAGAAGAGATAACGGTAGCCAGAAGTTGAACAGCAATGACTCGGTGAGCTGCCACCAGTCCTGTTGAGTTGAGAGTAAAGCATAAGTCGCCGAGATAATGAGAAACAGGCCAAGGGCGCCAAGTAGGACGTCGCATAAACGCTGGACAATGGCAAACTTCCGATCATTGCGTGCGAACGCCTGAACCAAAACAAGCATTGTTGTAATCGGCTGAAGGATTAGTTCTGCAATAAGTGGGAGCGGCTCTGAATCGAGGTAGAAGGCTAGGAGCGCAGTAAGTCCGAAAGTCTCGCGGACCAGATGAGCAGCAAGACTACCGCCAGATTTGAAGGTGAACGATCGCGCGGTCATTGGTAACACCACCGTTGCGGTTATGACGACCGCATCCTTGAGCATGCTCCAGTTCCAAATACCAACACGCCATGCGAGTACTGTTGAAACAGCCGACATACCGACCACCAGTACGTACATGATCAATAGACGCGGGACGAGTGCCGCACGAAGCACAGGTCTGATGATCGGCATCACGTTGCGTCGAAGTTTCGGAATGACCAAAAGTGCCGCCAGAACGGTTCCAAGGAGAATCAGTGAGGCAGTTTCTCTCGTTGTCAGCAACAGACCGCCTCCACATTGTCATCGAGCCAGCACCTTGTCCGCGTGCCGTAACAATTTTAAGGTCTTCCTAGAGACAAAAACCTTGAGAGACCCTTGGGCTTTTACACCCCTCGGCATAGTGGCATCGCTGTAGAAGTGCATGCTGCCGCCTGCTGGCCGACGAGGACTCGGGTTTCGCAAGCGGCTTGGATAGCTGCCTGTTCGATGGCGGCAACGGCGGCGTCGAGTTCGTTTGGCACAGGTGTGGTGATAGGTCCGGTGTAGCGCAGGATCCCGTGGCCTGCGATGAGGTCGGCTTCTTGTTGAAGGACATCCTTGCATTCGGTGGTTTGTGAAGCGTCCTCAATTTGCCCGATCTTCTGACGCTGGAGGTGTCGCTGATATGCTCGACCTTCTTCTTGCGGATGTCTCGGGCTGCTTGGTCGGATCGCATGGGGGTGCAGATCAGTGAGAACGAGCGCTGGATACCGGTGGAGAGCAGGACTGGGGAGAGGAACCCGGGGTATACCAGGGACCTCAGCCACTCGCTGATCTATAAGGTCGCGTGGTAGGCGGAGTCGGTGCTGATCTGGGTCCAGGTCTCGTTGACGGCGACGGGCCCAGCGGTGGCCAGGCTCTGCCCGATTTCTCCGTGGCTTTCCAAGGTGGCAGCGATGGCGGGGTCGTAGGCGGAGCTGAGAATGACCGCGATCTGTCCCGAGGTGAGCCAGCCGGTGGAGACAAGGTCGGCGGTGCGCAGTGTGGCGGTCAGCGTCGTCATTTCTTGACGGAGGACGGCTGCGGCTCCTTTGACGCCTCCGCCTGCGGTGTGGACCTGCCGGGAGGCTGCCTTCATATCCAAAGCCAGGGAGATCGTGGTGGAGTGGCGCTCGCCTGCGGGCCCAGCCCTCTCTATCAGCTCCGTGTACGTCGTTGATGCCCATGAGGCGTCGTGGGTGCCGTGGCTGGCCCACCATTGCGCGAGCCCTGTGCCGGAGTCGGACAGAGTGCGTTCCAGGATCTGGAGGGTGGAGATGCGCCCGGATCGGCACACGGTGGCCAAGACCCTGCCCCAGGAGGTGACCCGGCGTTCCTGCTCGGCGGGGTCCAACAGGATGAAGGCGGGGTGACTGACCTCACAGACGACGGTCAGTGTTTGAGCGTGGGGGTCGTGGATTATCGCGGCCCCAGTGTCGGGATCGGTGTATTCACGCAGGCGGGCCATGTCTCCGGTCAGAGCGAGCGTGCCGACCGGGCGCGGGGTGACGATATGTCGTCGGTAGATGAGTTGTCCGATCGTAGTGCGCCACATCCACCAGCAGGCCACGGGCAGCCATTCCACGCGCGGCCTGCCCGAGACGGGTATCCACGTCAGAGCGACGGACAAGACCCAGATGGGTGCAGTGTAGGCGAGCAGCACCCCGTCACCGGCATACAAGGCACCGACGAAGACGAGGATCCCAATGGCCAGAGTCACCAGTTGGACCAGCGACAGGCCAAGGAGAATTCCACGTCGGGCGAGGCGTGAAAACTTCACGGGCACCAGTTCACTGCCGTGATTGTTCGTACTCATGCGGGTTCACTCCTTCGAAACCGGTGAGGCTGACGGTGCCGGGATGGTGACGGGGACCGTGTGGGCGCCGTCGGCACAGGAGTAGAGGGTGACGCAAGCGCCCCTCCTGGGCAGGCGTGGACGTGGGGTTGGCGGAGTCAGCCGCCGCCTCGCCCTGCGCTCCGACCATGACCGCGGTCCGCCCCCGCAAACCCGCGCCACTGGCACCAGCCGTGCTGCCAACACTCGTCGCTACCGAAGCACCTTCCGAAGCGGTCCCAGTTGAGCCCTGGCCCGGCGTGCTTGCGGGAGCGGGCTTCGGTGTGGATGGAGGCGGCGGGGTTCGACCCACTGGTCTTGGTTCCGGCGTCTCCGCCGAGGACCTTTTGCGGCTGCGCGCCTTGCAACACGGAGAGGATCGGCAGGGGTCGGTCCAACGCTTGCTTCGCGTTTTGCTCTGCACCGATCGCGTGATACATGTCGAAGCTGACAAACGCAATGAACTTGTATGTCAAGCACGGGGCGAACGCAGCCATCGCCATTAACACGACGCCCGCAATGGGATCACTAACCGAGGCGAGATCCCCATCAATAGGGGAAACAGCCTGGGTAATCGCGACCAGGAACATGACAACGAGGCGAGCTTGGAGGCAATCAACGCGACCACGAATATCGCCCATTTACTGATCCACCCACGCGACGCATTCCATGACGCCCCCGAAAACGCCAGTGGTGCGAACACGATAGCTACCAGCAGCAGGGCCTTGCGCACGAGCAGGGACAACCAGACGATGGCGGCCGCGCTGATCGCCAATCCCGCGAGGAAGATTGTGATGATCGCCCCACACCAGGACACGGTACGCCCACTGAGTGCCGAGGTTGACGTGCTTACACCAGTGTCTCGTGGTGGTGACCTGTTGAGTTTTGATAATTGCAGGCTCACCGTTTCTACTTTTCGAACGGGTACTCGATCAGCTCGCACCACTTCCGCCGCATGATTACCGAAGGTGTCTGAGATCCCATGCCGCGCTGCCGTTGAGGAGGGTTCCCAACCCGCCACGTCTGTGTGCGAAGGCCTGGCAGAATGAACCGGGGCATCCTTCAGTGGAGGGATGCCCCGTATGAGTGCGGTCCCGGCAACAGCGTTCCTTGCTGTCGTCGGGACCGTGATGGTTCACACCAGTTGCATGAGGATAGGGATGACAATCACGAAGAGAATGGTGCTGGATGCCACGATTCCAGTGGCGTACTTTACATCCCCGTGGGCTTGAGCGGCCAGAATGGGCAGGACGGCCAGAGCCGGAGTCGCTGACTGGACGATGAGCGTCTGCCGCAGCAGCGTCGCCATATCGTATCCAAGATATTTGGTCCCTGCATATATCACCGCAACCGCAACCAGCGGCGAGATCACGAAGCGTCCGATCAGAGCTGCGATGGTGTCTTTGCCGAAGGTGATGTTCCTGATGCCGGAATCGAAAAGAATGATCCCGATGTAGATCAGCGAGAGCGGCGTCACGAGGTTTCCCACATAGGTGAGAGTCGCGTTGACGAACTGCGGTATCGGCACGCTGAGCAGGAGGAACACCAACGCCACGATGAATCCCAGAAGCGGTGGGGGTAGCAGCTTGCTGATGTTGATCTTGTGCGCGGATTTGGATTCCTGTGCTTCCGGATCGTCGTTGGATATCAGGAATACGCCGAAAGCCCACGTGGATACGGTATTGCAGACGTAATACACCAGGAAGTAGGGCAGTGATTTCTCACCGAAGAGGGCGACGTTCAGAGGCAGTCCTATGAAGATGGTGTTCGCATTCACCACGGCGTTCATGAACACGCCTCGTCTGCCCTTGCGTATCTTGAGCAGCTTGACGAGCGCATACGCAATCGCGTATCCAATGACGATCGCAACCGCAGGGAAGACCAAGGCCCCGGAGAGCGAGATCAAACTACCCTTATCCAGGTAATGGAGTACCGAAACAAAGATGGATGCAGGTAGGGCGATCTTGGTGATGACCCCGGCGATATTCCCGCCAAAGTCTTCGGATATCATCTTCCGGCGTTTGAGGAAATATCCCAGTGCGATCAGCAGGATGATGCTGAGGATGCTTTGTATGGATTGCAGGAATACCATGCTCGTCTCACGACCTTAGATCGTCGGTAGGGGTTTGGTCGTAACTCGGGACCCAGGTGCTCCGCTCGACAGCCTTGCTCACATCATCAATGGCTTCGGCATTCAGACCCTGGTCCACGACGCTTTGCGCGACGGACTGCGCTATGCGACGGGAGAATTCGGTGATCCGGGATACGGGCGGCAATACCGCGGCACCCGCTTCGTCGGTTTTGACAATGCCGCTGAGGGCATGGCTGGCGCGGGACAGGATCTCACCGTTGACGCGGGTGGCCTTCGAAGCTATCAGACCGAGGCCGAGACCTGGATACATCAGGGCATTGTTCGCCTGACCGATGTGGTAGCGGACACCGTGGTAGTTGACATCGTCCGCAGGTATCCCCGTACCCACGAGGGCTCTGCCATCGGTCCACGCGATAAGATCCTGGGCTTTGGCTTCCGCCAGTTTCGTGGGGTTGGAAAGCGGGAAGATCACGGGCCGTTCGCAGTGCGCGGCCATATCCTGAACGATGTGTTTCGTGAACGCCCCAGGGCATGTCGAAGTGCCGATCATGATTTCCGGATGCACCAAGGAGATTACGCCTTGCAGAGTGCTCGTATCACCGTCGTTCGTGTGTTCCGAACTCGGTCGGGCGAAGGGTTTCTGCCCGGGCGTAAGACCTGGTGTGTCCTCGAAGAGGAGTCCCTGCTTATCGACCATATAGAAACGCTTCCGAGCATCCTGCTCGCTGAGCCCCTGACATATCATCTCGTCCATGAGTTGGTTGGCGATACCCACTCCGGCAGTACCGGCACCGAAGGTAAGCACCTTCTGCTCCGTGATGCTTTGCCTGGCAATCTCCATGGCACCCAGGACGCCGGCCAACACCACGATTCCCGTGCCCTGAACATCATCGTTGAATGTCGGGATCTTCGGCTGGTAAATATCCAGCAGACGTTGTGCGTTCTCTCTGCCGAAGTCCTCCCAATGCAGCAGCATCCCCGGGAATTGACGTTCCGCAGCGTGAACGAAGCGATCGACGAAATCGTAGTAGCGCTCACCTCGAATCCTCTGGTGTCTGTTGCCTTGATACAGGGGGTTGGCTGCCAGTTCTCGGTTGTTGGTCCCTACATCCAGCACGACCGGCAGCACTTGGGATGGGTCGATGCCAGCGGCGGCTGTATACACCATCAACTTCCCTATGACGATGTCCACACCGTTGACGCCCCAGTCGCCGATTCCTAGTATGCCCTCGGAGTCGGTGACGACCACCAGGCGAATGTCACGTCCGTCCGCGGCATGACGCAATCTGCTCTCGATAGAGTCCGGATCGTCGATGGATATGAAGGCAGCATCCTGTGGTCGTATGAACAGCTCATGATAGCGTTCGATCGACTCGGCGACAGTGGGGTCGTACACAATCGGCATGAACTCCGTCACATGCCCTGAAAACAGTTTGTAGAACAGGGTTCGATTGGTGTCGAATATCTCCATGAGGAACAGTCGTCGCTCAAGATTCGACGTCTTTTCGTTGTATTGTTCATATGCCTGGTCCACCTGCTCGTCCAGCGTCTGAACCGCTTCCGGCAGCATGCCTTGCAAACCGAATTCTTCCCTTTCTTCGTTGGAGAACCCGGTTCCCTTGTTGATGAAGGGGTTGTTCAATACTGTGAATCCGCTCATGTCGTTTCCTTCCGTCAATCCAAGAAGAGTAGTCAGAAAGCAATCGCATAGCAGATAGTGCTTATTTCATAAAAATGGTTTATATGAACGTTTACACTGGTGCATATGGATCAGATGCCCAATATGAAGGATCTGGAATACTTCTGTGAAATCGCGCGCACCTGCAGTCTGACCCAGACCGCTCGTCTTTTCGGTGTATCCCAGCCCACCGTCTCCTATGCGCTCAAACGCCTGGAGGCCCAAGTCGGAAGCCGTTTGGTCACCAGGAACACCTCTCACCATGGCTTGGCGCTCACCCCGAGCGGACTGCTGTTCAACGACCGGGCGTCATCCATTCTTGAGCAATACCGCAGAACCAAACGCGACGTCGAAGTGATGTCCACGCAGAAGATACGTCTGGGGTTGCCGCCGATTATCGCCTCAGCGCTGTTCCCGAAAATCGCCGTCAGCCTGGACCATAACAAACTCCTCGATAAGGTGAATCCGGTCGAGGTCGGTTCTCGCCGTCTGATCAAACTTCTGCTTGATGATTCCTTGGATATGGCGCTGCTTGGTACGACGCAGCGTGTCAGACATCCAAAACTCGACAGTGTGCCGCTCCTGCAATCACCATTCACCATCGCCATGAGCGTCGATGATGAGCTGGCCGATCAAGAATCAGTCTCCATCGCACAAATACGGCACAGGCGCTTCATCACACTCGATGAGAACTTCATCCATGAAGCCGCCTTCCGCAATATCGCAAGACGCCACGACTTCATCCCGGAGGTGATGTTCACAAGCAACAATATCGAGCTCATCACCGGCATGCTTAGAGCCGGACTGGGTATCAGTTTCCTCGCGAGAATCGCAATCCAGCCCGAAATGGGAATCATCACCAAAACGATCAGTGAGGCGAAAACACCCCAATTCAACATTTCGCTGGTCACACAGCAGCACACGAACATCGCACTGCTTGACGACATCGCCGCAACCATACAACGCAGTCTCCAAGAATAAGCGCAAACCTACAACGGCCCATGTAGCTACGCGGTGCAGAGTGCATGGCGACTGGATGTTGAATCCTCTCTGCCGTAGCTCGCGTCGCATATCCTATATGCTGCGATTCTGCCACCGGCAAGCCGAATCGGCCCTGGCCGGCTGATATCGCCGACCCTCGCTGTCTGCAAGAAATGATTGCAGGTGACTATGATCCGATCTTTCCCAGCACGCGATAGTGCGCACAGACGAAATCCTCGTTTTGGGATGTGTCCAGCAGCTCGAGTTGCAGCTCCCGAGGAAGTAGGGCTTTGCCGCTGCCCAAGGTGACAGGTGCGAACTGAACCCAGAGTTCATCCAGATGGCCGGCATCGGCGAATTGGCCTGCGAGGTCACCTCCTCCCATGACCCAGACATCCTTGCCTTCGGCGGATGCTTGAATGTCTGCGAATGACGACTCGACATCACCGCTGATAACTCGAATGTCGGCGCCTTCAATCTCAGGAAGTTGCTGGTGTGTGAATACCCAGGTGGGCTGAGAGTATTCCCAAGCGTCCTGATGTGAGAGCAGCCACTGGTATGTGGATCTGCCCATCACGAGTGCACCGATGTTGTCGATGAACGATTCGTAGGACATCGGCCCTTGTTGATCGAAGTGCTGTGCGAAAAGCCATTCAAGGGAATCCTGTTTCGTTGCGATAAAGCCGTCGAGGCTTGACGCGGTATAGAAATGTGTCGTCATAATGACATCTTATGCGGCCCGTCGTCATCGGTATCAGGTCATCTGTTGCCGGCGGACAGGATGATAATTTTCGACCAAAACGCGATTAGAGCGATTTTCACTGATGAGCATTCCGGGGTCGGAGAACGGACTGTACCCAGTTCCCAGATAGTCCTGCGCCGCGAGCCCTCGCGCGAGATGATGTCGGGTCCGGTTCCATGTTCGTGGGGTAAGCGCTGGTGGGTCGGAAAGTAAAGCCTCGGCACAAAACGCGATTGCCGTTACTGTTGGTCGGTGCCGTGCAATGCCCAGCGGCAAGTCAGCTCAGACTCGACCGGTCAGAGGATGAGCTTCAGCAACAAGGGTTGCTGTTTCCGCAGAAAATGTCCGTCGTTGCGGAGTATCAGGGTTCCACCAAGATGGTCGAACAATTCAATGCCCTTATCCTGATTGCATTTGAAAGGATCGTTGAAGGAATTGAGCATGAAGCATTCGCCCGCATTGGCCTTGACCGTGTTCCAAGAATAGGATTCCTTCAACGCCGCATGCCCCATGCCGTTGGGTGAACAGTATCCAGCTACGAAATAGCACGCTTTGACGGGTGCCTGCAGCCGCTCCAATAAGGCGAGTATCACACTGACGCCTGCAGAATGACCGATAAGGATGGTGTTCTCATCGACAGGCAGGCCGAGTTCATCAAATTCCTTGAGCGTATCCGACAAAGGCTCTCGGTCAAGACGGGCGAGCTCGGGAACCTCGGCGGTAATTCCTGATTCTCGGAGCGTCTTGGCCGTCGGCTGATACCAGAACTTGTCGTAGGAGGCTTGCGGCCCTGTGCCGTGGAATATGATTGCGTTCATAAAGCATCCTTTGCTGGAGTTGTCAGGCTTCTTCAATCGATAGTAACGTTCTAGTGCCGCCGTTCATTGAATGATCATGAACCATTCCATTTGCAGGCCTGCCGGATGCTCAAGAGATCGTCCGATTGCTGGATATCGGGTCGCAGCAAGGGCGTAGATGCCTTTCAGCGGAAAGATGCGCAAAGCCGAAGGATATGCGAACACCATATTCGAGGATATCCTCGAAACAGCTGTATGCACGCGGCAGCAGGCCACGTTCCCGGTATGGTCGTGACGGTTGCCAGCTGAACGTGTCCTGGTGGGAAGGTGTCTTGGGAAAGGCACGCCGGGACGGTGCTCCATGAAGGCATCGTATGAGAGACACGGTGCGGAGGTATCGCACAAGGGTCGGCATGTGGACGCGTCGCGCAGCCTGTGGCGAAGGATGCTTGGCGATACCTGCGCGTCGTCGAGATAATGCCTGAACCGCATGCATACTAGAAGTCACGAATATCTTGAGATATGCACCATCGCCTTGCAGAGTCGAGGAAAGAAGGGGATATGGGTTACGTGACCATCAAAGACGTGGCTATGGAGGCCGGTGTCTCCGTGCCGGCGGTATCTCAAGTCATCAATGGCAAGGGGCGTCTTTCGGAGGCCACTCGTTTGCGTGTGACGGAAGCGATCAGGAAGCTCAACTATATTCCCAATTCCGCAGCCCGCTCGATGCGCTCAAGCGAAAGCAAAACCATAGGTCTGCTGGTTCCCGACATCGGCAACTCCTATTTCGCATCGCTGATATCCGCTGTGAACGAGGTTCTTGCGAAAGACGGTTATGCATGTCTGATAGGTTCTTCGGCCGAGAGCCTGGAGGGCCAGGATAAGTTTCTGCGTTCGCTGCTGTCGCAGCGCATAGACGGCTCGATTATCGTGCCTCAGGGGCAGGCATCGCCGGGTCTGGAACGCTTTCTGGCAACAGACCTTCCTGTGGTGTTCCTCGACCGGAGCCTGACCGGTATGGAGCGTGCGGAGATGAGCGTACCGATAATCGACTCTGACCCTTATCCCGGCATGAGGGCCGCCATTCAGACTGCCCACGAACTCGGACATAGAAGCATAGGTTTCGTCAGCGGCCCGGTTCGAGAATCTCCTAATCTCAAAGAGCGAGAGGACGCCTTCAGAGCCACCGCCACCAAGGAGCTGGGCGCCAGCGGGGCCGTTGTGGCAGGGGCGACGGATGCCGTACAGGCGGTCGACGAACTGATGGCGCTGGGAATCAGAACCTTCATCTTCGGTTACTCGCCGGATGCTTTGGCGGCGATTCGCTTGTTCAGGGACAGGTCCCTGATAATCGGCAAGGATGTGTCGCTGATGAGTTTTGACGACATCCCCCTGTTCGAGTTGGCGACACCGGCGATTTCGGTGATTTCCCAGCAGGTGACCGTCATGGGGCACAAGGGGGCTAAGGCGCTGCTGGCGTTGATGAAGGCACATCAGTCTCAACAGGCCATCCCTCATATGGAAAACAGTGTGCGAATTCCGACGCAGTATATTTACCGGCAATCCTTGGTCAATGCCGCGCACTGACCGGCCTCGGTATCGGTAGCGGTTCTTGATTCCTCGGCCTGCAGCACTCAGGTGCACCCGACTGCGAAGTGGGTGACAGGTTGACAAATAAGGAATGACGATATATTGTTTAATCAACGATGATATAACGATATATCACCAATTTCCGACAATGATGTACGGGAGTCTTACGATGAAGAAGACTGGGATATTAAACAGCAAGCTGGCCAAAATTGCCGATGACCTCGGACATACCGACACGGTGTGCATCGGGGATCTGGGACTGCCCGTCCCTGATGGGGTCGAGAAAATCGATTTGGCATTGACGCCTGGCATGCCGAGCTTCCAGGACGTACTGGATGTCTACCTGGAAAATGTGCTGATTGAAAAGGTGTTCCTCGCAGAGGAAATCAAAACTCTCAATCCGCAACAGCTGACCAGCATCCTCGACAAGCTTCAGCCTCAGACAGAGGTCGTGTACGTGAGCCATGAACAGCTCAAAGAGCGCACATCACGATGCAAGGCAGTGGTGCGTACCGGTGAGGCGACTCCGTACTCGAACATCATCCTCCAATCCGGAGTCATCATCTAGGCAACGAGGCTTGGAATAACATTTCAGGAAAGGGCAGCCATGAAAATCGATATGACGCATATCTCAAAATCATTCGGTTCCAATCAGGTGCTTAAAGACATCAATCTGACGTTGAGATCCGGTGAGGTCCACGCCTTGATGGGTGAGAACGGCGCAGGAAAATCCACGCTGATGAACGTGTTGACGGGGCTGTTTCCTGCTTCCGGCGGCACCATCACCATAGACGACGAAGTCAAGACCTTCTCCAATCCGAAGGAAGCCGAACTGTTCGGCATCAGCTTCATTCATCAGGAAATGAACTCCTGGCCGGATATGACCGTGCTCGAGAATCTGTTTCTCGGCAGGGAAATCACCTATCCGGGTGGTCTGCTCAACACTCGGGAAATGAAAGCCAAAGCCAAGGACGCCTTCGAACAGCTCGGTGTGCGTATACCGCTGGATACCCAGATCGGCATGCTTTCCGTAGGTCAGCAGCAGATGATCGAGATCGCCAAAAGCTTCCTCGCCAACCTGCGTATGCTCATCATGGATGAGCCCACGGCGGCGTTGACCGAGCGTGAGACCACGAGGTTGTTCAGCGTCATAGAGACCTTGAAGAACAGGGGAGTGGGCATCGTATACATCTCCCACCGCATGGAAGAGATATTCAAAGTCTCGCAATTCGTGACCGTGATGCGTGATGGCCGTGTCATAGACACCAAGGCCACCAAAGACACCAATGTCAACGAACTGGTTCGAAAAATGGTCGGACGGGAAATCACCGACTATTATCCGAGAAAAACCACTCCCATCGGCGACGTTGTTTTAACCGCGTCTCATCTCGACAGCAGCGATGCGCTGTTCAGCGATATCTCCTTCCAGGTTCATGCCGGCGAGATACTCGCCTTCTCGGGGCTTATGGGCGCGGGACGCACCGAGGTGATGCGAGGGATCTTCGGTCTTGACAAGCTCAAGTCTGGCACGGTGACGCTCAACGGCAAGAAGCTCAATATCCGCAAGCCCAGCGATGCCATACGGCATGGCATCGGATTCCTTACCGAGGATCGCAAGTCGGAAGGGTTGATTCTGGATTTTTCCATCAGAGAGAACGTGGTACTACCTAAAAAAGACAGTTTTGTGCACCAAGGACTGTACAACGCCAAAGCTGCGGCCATCTACGTCCGTGACCTGATCAACCGTCTGTCGGTGAGGGCGACCAGCGATGAGCAGCTCGTCTCCGACCTTTCCGGCGGCAATCAGCAGAAGGTCGTCATGGCCAAGTGGGTAGGCATCGCTCCTGAAGTCCTGATTCTGGACGAACCGACAAGAGGCGTCGACGTCGGAGCCAAAAGGGAAATCTACGAATTGATGAACGAGCTGGCCGGACGCGGAGTGGCAATCATCATGGTCTCCTCCGATCTTCCGGAGGTACTCGGAGTAAGCGATCGCATCATCGTCATGCACGAAGGAAAGATCGCAGGTCAACTTCCCGGCGAAGGCGCCACACAAGAACAAGTTATGCAACTCGCAACATTGGGAGAATAAGATGAAAGCACTTGGAAATCTGAGCAAACGGTTCACCAGTCTGACCACGCTCGCGGCGCTGATCCTGCTGATGATCATCATCACCTTCATCAACCCGAACTTCTTCACCACCAACAATCTCTTGAATCTGCTGTTGCAGGTGACGGCAAACGGATTCATCGCATTCGGCATGACCTTCGTGATTCTGACAGGCGGAATCGATCTGTCGGTGGGAGCGATTCTGGCATTGTCGAGCGCTCTCGGTGCAGGAATGATCGGCGCGGGCATGCCCTTGCCCCTGGCTGTCTTACTCTGCCTGCTCATCGGTGCGTTCCTGGGTGCAGTGAACGGATTCTTCATCGCCTACGGCAAGATGGCTCCCTTCATCGTCACCCTGGCCACGCAGATGGCGTACCGCGGACTGACCTTGGTGTTCACCAACGGCAACCCGTTGACCAAGAACATGGATGGGTTCTTCCTGGCATATCTCGGTCAGGGATATCTCTTCGGCATACCGTTCCCGGTCATCATCATGATCATCGCCTTCGCACTGCTGTTCGTGCTGCTGCACAAGACCTCCTTCGGCAAATCGGTATACGCCTTGGGCGGCAATGAGAAGGCAGCATACATCGCGGGTGTGCAATCGAATAGGGTCAAGGTGGCGATCTACACCATTTCAGGTGTGATGTCGGCATTGTCCGGGCTTGTAATCACCTCACGACTGTCCTCGGCCACGCCCCAGGCGGGTAGCGGATACGAGATGTTCGCAATCGCTGCGGTGGTGCTCGGAGGCACCAGCCTGATGGGTGGCAAGGGTCGTTTGACAGGCACGATGATTGGCGTGCTGATTATCGGCGTGCTGAACAACGGGCTCAATATCATCGGCGTCTCGGCATTCTGGCAGCAAGTCGTCCAAGGCGTTGTCATCCTCATCGCAGTACTCATCGATGTGATCAGAAATCGCAAATCCCTGAGAATGTGAATTACCGTCCCGCATCGTAGACCTCGCAACGCTGCGTGGCGATGATGCAGGGCAAATCAGTACCGAGAAAGAAACCGTAACCGAGAAAGAAAGTGGGAAGCAACAATGAAGTCGCTAAGCAAGAACACGGTAGTCAAGTCCATTGCAGCCCTTGCAGCCTTCGGAGCCCTGATAGGACTCAGCGCATGCGGACAGACAGGACTGGGTACAGCCAACAACACCAACGCGGCGACCAAGAAATCGCCGAGCGAACTGACCATCGGCGTGTCGATTTCGACCACCAACAACCCGTACTTCGTGTCGATGGATGAGGCCATTCAAGCGATGGCGAAGAAGAACGGTACCAAAGTCACTGTCGCCGACGCGCAGAACGATGCGTCCACCCAGCTGAACAACGTGCAGAACTTCGTCAGCCAGAACGTCGATGCCATCCTGGTCAACCCCGTCGATTCGGATTCCATAGTTCCTGCGATTAAATCCGCGAACAACGCCGGTATTCCGGTGATAGCCATGGATCGTGGAGCAAACGGCGGCACGGTGCTCTCGACGGTCGCCTCGGACAATGTGGAAGCAGGAAAGATGGCCGCGCAGGCCGTCGCCAAAGCCTTCGGCAATGACGCGAAGGTCCTTGAACTGTCCGGCACCCCGGGTGCGTCCTCGACCATCGACCGTGGCAACGGATTCAACGACGAGGCCAAGAAGCTCGGGCTCGACGTGGTGTCCAGCCAATCGGCCAACTTCGACAGGACCACGGCGTTGAACACCACCCAGAACATGCTCCAGGCCAATAAGGATGTCAAGGCCATATTCGCCCAGAATGATGAGATGGCCTTAGGCGCGATGAAAGCGGTGCAGGCTTCGGGTCAGGAGATCGGCATCTTCGGCATCGACGGTGAATCCGAAACGCATACCGCCATCAAAAACGGCACGGTAACCGCTACGATTGCTCAGCAACCGGCCAAAATCGGCGAAATGGCACTTCAGGCGGCATATGATCATTTTGCAGAGAAGAAGGTGGAAAAGACGATCAACTCGCCGATCTACCTGGTGACCAAGGACAATGCCGACGAATATCAGTGGTGAAATGAGTCTCGTCCTATGAGCGACGAGGCAAGTCAGTGATCGGCCGGACGCCATGTGTGTATGGAGACCGGCCGGTCGCATATCGGTGCCAAGCACTGGAAGGGATACTGCAGGCCATGAACACGAACGAAGAGATCCGATCAGCCTTCGAGCAGGTTGCCGGAAGCACGCATGCCATAACGGTCATCGGGTCGATGAACGCCGATTACACCGTCGAAACCGAACGCCTTCCTCTACCTGGTGAAACCGTGAACGGAGGCCCTCTGCAGATACTCGCCGGAGGAAAATCGGCAAATCAGGCCAGCGCGGCCGCCCGCATCGGCGGTCGGGTAGCCATGCTCGGTGCAGTCGGGGACGATGACAACGCCGATTTTCTGCTCGAGCAATTGCGGCATGCCGGGGTGGACGTGTCAGGTGTGGCGCATCTTCAGGGTCCGAGCGGCACCACGGTCATCACCGTCGACTCCCATGCGGAGAACGTCATCGTCTATTCGGCCGGCTCGAACGGCAAGGTCGATGAGGATTACGTCTCGGCCGCGGCTTCGACAATCACCGCGTCCAAAACACTCGGACTGTGTCTGGAATCGCCGATGGCGGCGGTGGTGCGTGCGGCGACGATAGCGCATGATGCCGGGGTCAAAGTGCTGCTCAACGATTCGCCGTTCCAAAAGGATCTCCCGCAGGAGTTGGTCGCACATGCTGATATCTTGCTGGTGAACGAACATGAGATGGCCCAGCTCCTCGGAATTGAGGCGCCTGCTGATGACGACTGGTCGGGCATGGATTGGGAGCGACTGGCGCTCCGGATGAACGACAAGGGCTTCAGGGAATCGATAGTCACCTTGGGGTCTGAAGGTTCATGCGTCCTCTCCTGCGAGGAGGGGAAGGGAAGCTTCACGATGATTCCTCCGGTCCCCGTTGACGCGGTGGACACCACCGGCTGCGGTGACGCCTTCATGGGCTCTATCCTCGCCGGTCTGGCGGCGGATCTGAGTCTGATGCAATCGGCGCGTTTGGCCTCATACGTCGCCGCATACGCGGCAACCGGCCTGGGGGCGCAGACATCGTACGGCAGTGCCGAGCAGATCATCGAGAAATTCGGTCTCTGATCGCCTTGCTGTGAGGCCCGTGCGATGACGTGGGGGTGATGGGCAGCCGCCATCAGCCGCGGTTGATCATCCCTGCGCTATCCGGTCCACAGTGTCCGGAGCTCACGCATGGTGTTCAAGACCCATGAATACACACCGTCGACTGCACGGTAGAGAACGTGGATGGTATCGCGTCTATGCGTGGTGGATTGCAGGAATGAACTGCACAATGTGCAATGCGTCATCGTCACATTGCTGCACCCCGCAGGCACTCGCACGATGGGCTCAGTCGAGAGTGGCCACGCTGTCCCGTTCGACGAGATGGCTGTCGGTGAAGCTGATTTCGTCGTCGTGCTCAAGCAGACGACCGAGACTGATATAGCCCATCCGATAGAAATCCTGGGTCACGCTACTCAGCGTTGGCTGTACATAGTCGCATAGCGAGGTTCCGTCTATGCTGACGATGGAGAGATTTTGGGGGATGTCGACGCCGTAGTGACGTGCACGGTTCAACAGGCCGATGGCCACCAGGTCGCTGCCCGCGATGACGGCGCTGAGCCTTTCGGACATGCCGTGATACGAGTCCATGGCATCCACTCCGGATTCGTAGCTGAAATCTCCGGAGTGAATCCATTCCTCGGCCACTTCGGCGCCGGCTTCCTCCATGGCCTTGCGGTATCCAGCAAGGCGGAGCAGTCCCGTATATGAATTGTTCAGGTCGAGCCCTGCAAGCCCTATGCGGGTATGGCCGTGTTCGAGCAGATAGTGCGCGGCCATGTATCCGATTGCCCGGTCGTCGGAGCATATGCAGGGGAGCGAGGCGTCGCGGAAGGCTATCGACACGAAATAGAACGGGGTGTTCGAGGATTTGAGCAGCGCCACGTTGTCGGGTGCGATATCTACGGATAGCAGCAGTATTCCGGCTACCGGACGTTCCAGGGCGGTGGTGATGGCCTTGCGCTGCACCGCTTCGTCGCGGTCGCGTGTGTACAGGATGATGATGGTGTTGCCGAGTTCGGCGGCACGTTGCTGGATGCCTTCGATGATGGCGTCGGCGAAGTTGGTTTTGGTGGAATTGATGATGACCGCGACGACATCGCTGCGCCTGGTGACCAATTCCAGCGCCGCCATGTTCTTCTGATATCCGAGTTCCTTGGCGGCCTTGTTGACCTTGGCTGCAGTGCTTTTGCTGAAGAACCCTTCCTTGTTGGCAAGGACACGTGAGACCGTGGCTATCGAGAAGCCTGTGGCCTGGGCGATGTCTTTGATGGTTGCATCCATGCTGTATGAACCTGCGGTTTTCGGCGGAATATTGTCGATTGCCAGTCTACAGCCTGACTGGTGTGCGGACGTGGTGCGGGTGGGCAGACGTGTGCCAATGGGTATGTTGCGGGAATCGAGCACCCTTATTGAGAAAACGTTTGTGTTGCTGTAAACACGCCATTGTAAACGTTTGTGTAAATGGTATACAATCACTCCTTAACACAGGTGCTTGCACACAAAGGAGTGTTGATTATGAGTCGTAAAGCCTATGCCGTCAGCGCTGAAATGGCGGGGCGCGGCCGTGCATCTCTGCACGGTGATACCGCACTGCAGGGTGAGGCTGCACAGCACGGTGATGCCGGTTCGTTCGGCCAGGCGACACCATTCAGTGCAACGGCATCGCCGAATGCGGCGAGCATCGGCACGGGACCACGAACCTTGTCGGGTCTGACGTCTTCAAAGGCGGCGGATGTCCAAGCAGTCGATACGACGGGGCGGACAAGCGGCCACGTCGAAAATTCTTTGCCAAGGTTGAGCAAGCGCACGATTTTCGCAATGACCTTCGGCTTCTTCGGTATCAATATGGCCTTTTCCCTGCAATCCTCGCAGATGGGAAGAATCTTCCAGACCATCGGCGCCGATCCGACCAAACTGGGGTTGTTCTTCATCCTTCCGCCGCTTGCGGGCATGGTGGTCCAGCCTCTTATCGGCAAATATTCCGACATGACCTGGTCGAATCGTTTCGGTAGACGCATGCCCTACCTCATCGCCGCCGCGCCGATCGCAGCCCTCGTCATGGTGCTGCTTCCCAACGCGGGGTCGTTGGGATTCGGATATGCGTCCGTGGCCGCATTGGCCTTCGGAGCCGTGGCCATACTCTTCATGGACCTGTCGAGCAACATCTGCATGCAGCCGTTCAAAATGATCATCGGCGACATGGTCAACGAGGAGCAGAAGGATATGGCATGGTCATGGCAACAGTCCTTCAGCAATCTCGGTGGAGTCCTGGCGACGGTGCTGCCCTTCGTGCTGACGGCCTTCGGGGTGGCGAATGTGGCTGCGGCGGGTGAGGTGCCGCTTTCTGTGCGTCTCGCCTTCTACATCGGTGCCGCAATCTTGCTGCTGACCTCCCTGTATACGGTTCTTTCGGTCAAGGAATACGATCCCGACCATTACGCCAGATATCACCACATCAAGCCCAAAACGCATGATTCCTCACCGTCGCTATGGAGTCTGCTCAAGAAGGCTCCGCGCGCGTTCTGGGAAGTCTCCTTCGTGCAGTTGTTCAATTGGTTCGCATTCCAATACCTCTGGACCTACGCCACCGGAGCGATTGCGCAGAACGTATGGCACACCACCGACACCTCGTCGGCGGGATATCAGGCAGCAGGGAATTGGTACGGCATCCTTACCTGCATCCAATCACTGGCGGCGGTCATCTGGGGATTCCTGGTACTGTCGAAAACCAGCGCCGACAAACGGAAGTTCTGGTTCAGAATCGGTCTTGCATCCGGTGCTCTGGGATTCTTCGGAGTGTTCTTCATCCACAACCAGTTCCTATTGATTCTGCCTTTCTGCCTTATCGGAATCGCATATCTCACCATGCAGACCCAGGCATTCTCCATATTCACCACGTCGCTCGATGGCAGCAATGAAGGGGCGTATATGGGCCTGTTCAACTGCGGTATCTGTCTGCCGCAGATCATCGCCTCGGTCGCCAGTTTCGCGATTTTCCCTCTGGTCGGCAAATCGATGCCGCATATGATTCTGGTTGCGGGCATAGCCATGGTGATGGGTATCGTAGCGGTATCGGTTATCACGGATAACACGGGCAAGGAGGCCCATTCGACCGAGGATTCGGGCACCGTTGCAGCCCTCGGCGGCATCGACACAGAACGCACCGCGAACAGATGAGTCCAGCACTTCGTAATACCAACCCACGGAATCACGTTCCGGTCCAGGAACGAGCAAGGCGATGAACATGGCGCAACACAACCCACAGGAGGATAAGACAATGAAGCAATCATGGTGGCAGCATGCGGTCGTATACCAGGTGTATCCGCGCAGTTTCCAGGACAGCGACGGTGACGGCATCGGTGATTTGGCAGGAATCATCCAGCGACTGCCGTATATCAAAGAACTCGGGGTCGATGTGATCTGGCTGAACCCCGTCTACAAGTCCCCTGACCGTGACAACGGCTACGACATCAGCGATTACCGTTCCATTCAGCCGCGCTTCGGGGATATGAAGACCTTTGACAAACTCCTGGAGCAGGCTCATGCACTCGGCCTGCATCTGGTGATGGATCTGGTGGTCAACCACACCTCGGACCAGCACGAATGGTTCAAGAAGAGTCGTGAAAGCAAGGACAGCCCGTACCGTGACTTCTATTTCTGGCGTGATGGCGAACCCGGAATCCCACCGAACAACTGGGGGTCGTACTTCGGCGGTTCCACATGGGAATATGACGATGCCAGCAAACAGTATTACCTGCATCTCTTCGCGAAGGAGCAGCCCGATCTGAACTGGGAAAATCCTCAGGTACGGGAGAGCATCTGGGATGTCATGAGGTTCTGGCTTGACAAAGGCGTGGACGGCTTCCGTATGGACGTCATCAACTTCATCTCCAAGCCGGAGGGATTGCCGGACGCACCGAACCCTGAGCATGCGGCGTATGCCAATGTGGAGCCGATGGTGGCTGACGGACCGAAGCTAAACGAGTATTTCAAGGAGATGAACAGCAAGGTACTGTCGAAGTACGATGCGATGAGCGTAGGCGAGATGCCCAGCGTGACGGCACAGGATGCCGTCGAGTACGCCGGTCTGGAAACGGGCGAGCTGAACATGGTGTTCCAATTCGATCATGTCACCTTGGCGTTCAACAAGGACCCGCGACTGGGCAAGTGGAACGACGAGCCCGTGAATCTGGTGTCGCTCAAAAGAGCGCTGTCCAGGTGGCAGCAGGCCCTGGACGGCAAAGCATGGAACAGTCTGTACTGGAACAATCACGACAGGGCGCGTGCCGTTTCCAGATTCGGAGACGACAGGCCGGAGTTCAGGGTGCGTTCGGCCAAGATGCTGGCACTCGTGCTGCACATGATGCAGGGCACACCGTATATCTACCAAGGTGAGGAGCTTGGGATGACCAACGCTCACTTCACCCGGCTGGACCAGTACCAGGACATCGAATCCCTTGAGGCCTATCATCAGTTCGTCGATGTGGAGCATCTGGTCGATCACGATACGATGATGCGCTACCTGGCGACCGAATCGCGCGACAATGCGCGTACCCCGATGCAATGGGACGCCACGGCGAAGGGAGGATTCACCGAAGGCACACCATGGTTGGAGCTCAACACCAATCATGATGAGATCAACGTCGACGCGGAATTGAACGACCCTGACTCTGTGCTGCGCTTCTACCAACGCTTGATCGAGCTTAGGCACAACAACGACCTCATCGTGTATGGCAACTACATCGAACTCGACCCGGAGGACGACGAAGTATTCGCGTACAAACGGCAATATGAAGGCAGAACGATGCTGGTGCTCAGCAATTTCACCGATCAGACGGTGACACGTGACTACCCGGTGCCTGTGGACGGCGGACTGATGATTTCGAATTATCAGGATGATCAAGGGGCGACCCTCCGACCATACGAAGCCAAGGCGTTCATGGTCGCATAACCGCGTGTTGCAGTTGATGTTATTGCTGGTGCCCATGCTTGCGTCAGTGGCGGAGGCACACCGTGCAGGATGGCACGGTGTGCCTTGCTGAGCGGCACCTGGTTCACCTCTTTGGCAAGCCGCTGTATCACTCAAGCCGCTGTATCACTCAAAGCGCTGTGAAACGGTGATGCGCTAAGTGAAGAAGTCAGGGAGAAACACCTGGCGCTGCGCCACAAGGCCAGGGTTCCATACCTCCTGTGCACATAATGGAGACGGAATACGGAGCTCCAGGGCCTAAGGGGATGGTCAACTCATGACATGCATCATCAATTGTCTGCCACTAAATGACGACGAGCGCGAAGCTTTCCGAGAAGCCGCAGGAGATGTGCGGCAGGAATTCGTCGGCGACCTCTCGGCACGCCGGAATATCTCCTGGAGCGCCGAAGTGCCAGAAGATCTTCGGGAAGAGACCACTGCGGTGATCGGTAACGCTCCGGTGGAACAGCTCGCCGAATGCCCGAAGTTGCAATGGCTGCAAACCTTCAGCGCAGGAGTGGACAGCTATCTCAAACCTGGGGCTCTGGCACAGGACGTACAGGTCACCAGCGCTTCGGGAGCATATGGGCATGCCGTTGCCGAGCACATGTTCGCCATGACCTTGGCGCTGTTGAAAGACCTGCCGCTATACCGCGACCAGCAGCATGACCAACGGTGGAAGCCATCGGGGCATGTCGGCACGCTCGACGGGGCCAATGTGGCGATTCTCGGCACCGGAGACATAGGAGCGCATTACGCACGCCTCTGCCGGGCGTGCGGTTCCCGCACCATCGGCGTTCGTCGGAATGCCGCCGTCGCTGTTGACGGTATCGATGACATGCATTCCTTCGAGGAACTTGATGCCGTGTTGCGAGTGGCCGATGTGGTCGCACTCGCCTTGCCTTCTACGCCAGAGACCCGCCACATCATCAACACTGAGCGGATGAGGCTGATGCCGAACAACGCCATGGTGATCAACGCCGGCAGGGGAGACGCCATCGACTGCGACGCGCTCGCCGACGCCTTGAAGGGTGGGGACATCTCTTGCGCGGGTTTGGACGTGACCGACCCCGAGCCGCTGCCTTCGGAGCACCCGCTTTGGGGGGAGTCTCGATGCCTCATCACGCCGCACATCGCCGGAGGCACGCATCTGAAGTCGACCGCTGACCGCATCATCGCCATCGCCCTCGATAACGTACGCAACTATGTCTCAGGTCAGGCATTGAGCAACAGGATGCGGTGATCGTCGTGACTGACGAGAATGACGACGAGCAATCATCCAAGAGCGGGAGGATACTGCGCAAAACGCTGATCTTCTCGGTGGCGACGCTGCTCGGACTCAGTGCAGGAGCCTATGGCATGCACACGCTGCGTCAACACGGTCAACTGGAGAGCGGTGAGGGATCGACGGCAAGCGCCGCGGTGTCGTCGTCCGACTCCAGACGCCCACAGTTGAAAAGCACCAGCGACTTCGACCATGACGGCATCGACGATTACACCGACATCGTGCAAGGAGCGCATCTGCAGGCGAAGGCCCGACCGAAGTACGACGACGGCTACTATCAGGGCGGCTATCCTCCCGAGGGAAAGGGTGCATGCACCGACATGGTCTGGCATGCCTTCGCCAATGCGGGATACGACCTCAAAGCCATGGTGGACAAGGATATCGCGGAGAATCCATCCGCTTACAAGGCTGTGGTGTCAAAAGCGGACCCCAACATCGACTTTCGACGTGTCGGCGTGCTTGGCGTCTTCTTCACCAGGTATGGCGACAGTCTGACCACCGACACCGCTCAGCACGATCAGTGGCAGCAGGGCGACCTCGTCATCTTCGATTCCACCTGGCATATAGGCATCGCTTCCGACAACCGAGACAAGCAGGACATTCCATTGTTGCTGCACAATATGGGTCAGGAACATCGGGAAAACGACTACCTGACCTTCGCCAGCAGAAGGCCCATCACCAAACATCTGAGATTCAACCCGAGCAAGCTGCCGGACTCGCTGAAAATCGCTTGGCACGGCTGAGTTCAATCAGACATGCCGTTTGTGTAGGGATTATCAGGGATACCGCGAGTACGGTCTTTCTGATGATGGTGAAATCTCAACGATCTGGAAGTCACACGAACCAGATCTCAGCAACAATCCCTACACAAACGACGGTTGTGCGAAAATTCGGCGGTACCGGGAACCGAAACCGGTGGATGAGGCTCCCATTGCAGCGGCTGCGCACCTGAAATGATTCGTTCCAGAGAGCGCTCATGTCCACCCTTGGACTATTCTTATTGAGGTTGCGGTGCCGATTTCCTCGGTTTCATCAGACGCAACCCGTTTAAAGCCAATGGTATAAAGCCAGTGCGTACAGTCGTCGCGTGTTGAGGTCTCGGCCTCGGCGTGTGGTGTCAGCCATGAGGGGCAGGTGAGAACGATGATGAGGGTATTCAGCACCATCAATGGACAGATTGAACAAATCGAAAAACCGGAGACCGGTTCCTGGTTATGTTTGAGTGAACCTTCGGATGTCGAACTCGCCAACGTTTCGCAGATCACGGGAATTGATCTGGCCGATCTGCGTGCTCCGTTGGATGACGAGGAACGGTCGCGCGTCGATGTCGAGGATGGGTACACGATGATCATCGTGGATATTCCCACCGTCGAGACACGTGGAGGCCGCGATTGGTACGAGACGATCCCGTTGTCGATCGTCGTCACCGAGGGGCTGATCATCACGGTCTGCATGCAGGACACGCCTGTGCTGCATCCCTTTATGGAGGGAACGATACGGGGCTTCAACACCTTCATGAAGTCTCGCTTCATCCTGCAGATTTTGTATCGCAATGCGACCACATATCTGCGTTATCTGCGCATCATCGACCGTGAGTCGGACAAGCTTGAGCTCAAGCTCAGGCATTCGATGCAGAACCGTGAGATAGTGATGCTTCTGGAACTGAGCAAGACCCTGGTCTATTTCGCTACCAGCTTGAAGTCGAACGAAATCGTCCTCGAGAAGCTTACGAGTCTCGACCGCATACGGCAGTATCCGGACGATGAGGATCTGTTGGGTGACGTCATCACCGAGAACAAGCAGGCAATCGAGATGGCGAACATCTATTCGGGCGTTCTCGCGAATATGACGGACGCCTTTGCATCGATCGTGTCCAACGACGTGAGCAACGTGATGAGAATCTTCACGATTATCTCCATCACCCTGTCGATTCCGACGCTGATTTTCTCGATGTACGGCATGAATTTTCAGGCGGGGATGCTCGGCATGCCTCTGTCGGACAAGCCCTGGGGCTTCTGGGCGATCATCGTGTTCTCGATGGTGCTGTCCATTCTGGTCACGTGGTTCCTGACCAGATCCAAGATGTTTAAGTAAGTGTTACTCGATTTTTCCGCTAGAATAACCCAAGCACGTTTCGGAGCATGCCTCCTGCCTTTCAACAGGGGTAAGGTTCGGGAAGTGCCGTGTCCTGTCCGTGGTCGCTTCATGAAGGCTTTGTCCGGTTCGCGGTGAATCGTAGCTTCGTGAACAACATCTTCCCATGTTTACAATGCTGTGTTACTTTAAGGCGAAAGACGGGGAACGATGACATTCCGCGTGAGAGGGCAATCATCCAAGAGAAAGGATCACTCAGCTATGACAGATGGTTCTATGTCTGCTGCCGTGAAGAGTGGAGAGAGCGAGACTGCGCAACATGCAGCCAATCCTCTTGTGGAAATAAGCCATGTCGATAAGTATTTTGGCGATTTGCACGTGCTGAAGGATATTAATCTGAAAGTCACCAAGGGTGAGGTTCTGGTGATTATCGGACCTTCCGGTTCCGGAAAGTCAACGCTCTGCCGGACGATAAACCGCCTGGAAGCCATTGATTCGGGTGTGATTCGCATAGACGGGGAACCGTTGCCGCAGGAAGGCAAGGATCTGACCAGACTCCGCGCTGAAGTGGGTATGGTGTTCCAATCCTTCAACCTGTTTGCACACAAGACGATTCTCGATAATGTGACCCTCGCACCTCGCAAGGTCCGTCGCATCGGCAAGGAGCAGGCGGAGAAGGAAGCCATGGAGCTGCTGGCACGTGTGGGAGTCGATTCCCAGGCCAAGAAACTGCCGGCCCAGCTTTCAGGTGGTCAGCAGCAGCGCGTGGCCATCGCCCGTTCGCTCGCCATGCATCCCAAAGTGATGCTCTTCGACGAGCCTACAAGCGCCTTGGACCCCGAGATGATTAACGAGGTTCTCGATGTCATGGTCGACCTCGCCAAAGAAGGCATGACGATGATCGTGGTGACGCACGAGATGGGGTTTGCACGTCAGGCCGCGAATCGCGTCGTATTCATGGCAGACGGTGAGATTCTCGAAGAGGGAACGCCGGTGGAGTTCTTCGAACACACCAAAACCGAACGCGCCAAGGACTTCCTGGGGAAGATTCTGGACCACTGATCGTCTTAACGGCCCCGGCGGCTCCACGAACGGTTCATGGGCTGCCGAGGTCCCGATAGTTGTATTCATCAGATGCCGGAATGCCCATGATGACAGCCACCGTCAATTATGCGGTGGTCAGAGGGGTAACGACGGCAGCAAGAACAATACGAACGCACGTTGCGCTGTATCGTCTTGAGACGCGCAGAGTGCGATCACGGCAGACCATCAGCAGAGGGTCTGCACAATATGCAGTACCGGTCGATGGCATCGAGAAGCATTGCGGAGCCATCGCAAGACATCACGATCATCTGCACGATGACAAAACCGGACCTCGGACGAATATCGTCCGGAACCAGCCTTTCATAGGTATGCCGGGTCGGTTTCAGCAGCACAACGGTTCAGGATGCTGTTGACGAAATAACGCTCGTGGATGCAAGACATGTACGGGTAACACTGTCGAGTCATCATGTAGTAACGCAAAACGCATGAACGGGACACGCTTCCGAAGGAAGTCCGTGACCCGAACATCGACGCTCTGCTCTGTGAAGGATGTAGGAAGAGAGGAAACATCATGAAGGCAATGTTCAAGAAGGCTCTGGCGGCAGCGGTCGCAGTGGTCAGCCTGACATCCCTGGCCGCGTGCGGCGGTTCCGCCGACAGCTCCAGCAGCGCTGACGGTCCGAAAATCAAGATCGGCATCAAGTTCGATCAGCCGGGTCTGGGCTATAAGCAGGGAAGCACCTACACAGGTTTCGACGTCGATGTGGCCAAATACGTAGCCAAGAAGCTCGGCTATTCGGAGAACCAGATCGAATGGAAGGAAGCTCCTTCCAAGCAGCGCGAAACCCTGATTCAAAACGGCGACGTCAACATGATCGTAGCCACCTATTCGATTTCCGACGACCGTAAGAAGGTCGTGGACTTCGCAGGGCCGTACTTCGTTGCAGGTCAGGATCTACTGGTCCGTTCCAACGACAAGGACATCACCGGGCCGAGTTCCCTGGAAGGCAAGAAGCTGTGCTCGGTGACGGGTTCGACTTCCGCGCAGACCATCAAGGAACACTATGCAAGCACCGTGCAGCTGATGGAACAGAGCGGCTATGCCGAGTGCGTCACGGCGCTCATCTCCGGAACCGTCGACGCGGTCACCACCGATGACATCATCCTCGCAGGCCTCGCGGCCGCGAAGGGCGATGGTCAGCTCAAGGTCGTTGGCAAGCCATTCACCCAGGAACGCTACGGCATCGGCGTGAAGAAGGGCGACACCACACTGGTCAAGAAGATCAACGCGGCGCTCAAGGAAATGGAAGAGGACGGCTCCTGGCAGAAGGCTCTTGACAGCGCCACCAAGGGAACCGGATACAAGGCCAACGCGAAGTACAATCCGCCGACGGCCTTCGATGCGGCATCCAGCACCAAGGATTTCTGATAGACACCATCGCCGGATAGTTCGTGGCGCAGGCTTCGACGCTTACGCTGCGAACTATCCCATGTTGTAGAAACCGTGTTGGTAGTAGTAAGAACTAAGGAAAAGAGGAAGCGTGTCAGATTTTACGACATTGTTCTCCACATACGATGTGCTTGGCGCGTTCAAGGTCAACATCGAATTGACGCTATGGAGCACCCTGTTCTCGCTGGTTCTGGGTATCGTGCTCGTAATGATGCGTATATGCCCGGTGCCGAGTCTCAGGGGGTTCGCCTCGGCCTTCGTCGAATTCTTCAAGAACATGCCGTTGACCATCATCATGGTCTTCATGGTGCTCGGAGTCTTCGGACAGTTGAAGTTCCAGTTCTCGGACAATTTCGACACGAACTTCTTCTGGCTTGCCGTGTGCGGACTGTCCCTGTACACTTCGGCCTTCGTGTGCGAATCCCTGCGCTCCGGCATCAACACCGTGCCGATCGGCCAGGCTGAGGCGGCACGTTCTCTGGGTCTGGGATTCATGCAGTCCGCAAGCATCGTGATTCTTCCCCAGGCATTCAGAGGATCGGTCGCGCCATTGGGCAACACTCTGATTGCTTTGCTGAAGAATTCAACCGTGGCCGCTGCAGCTTCCGTCAGTACGGAAACCTCCAGCTTGATGAGCTCGATGATTGAGAACGATGCTTCCAAAATCGTGACGATATTCCTCATCTTCGCTCTTGGATATGTCATCATGATCATTCCCATCGGTCTGATCACCACGTGGCTGTCCAACAAGCTCGCGGTTCGCAGGTAGAAGAGGGAGAACGACTATGAGTACAACGACCACATCTCCCGCAGCAGCGGCGAAAAGACCCAAAAAACGCAAGCTCAACGAAGCTTCGGTGCTCTTCGACGAGCCGGGCCCCAAGTCCAAGAAGCGCATTCTATTCATCAATCTAGTGGCCCTTGCGGTGCTGATCGTTCTGGCGGTTCTGGTGCTGATGCGCCTCGCCAACCCGCCTCAGGGCCAGAACCAGTTGAGCTGGAGTCTGTGGAAGCCTGCTCTGAACTGGGATGCCTGGAAGGACTTCTATCTTCCGGGTCTGCTGCAGACACTTGAGGCATCCGTCGTCGCGATTATCGGTTCAGTCGTATTCGGCATCATTTTCGGTATCGGACGCTTGCTCGATTTCGCTCCCATACGATGGATTTCATCGTTAATCGTGGAATTCTGCAGAGCCGTGCCGGTGCTGCTGTTCATGATCTTTCTGTGGCGTGGCTTCTCAGCAATGAACATCAGCGACAACGCAGCGTTTCTTGCCGTCGTCGTCGGTCTGATTCTGTACAACGGCTCGGTCGTCGCGGAATTGGTGCGTTCCGGTGTTGGCAATCTTCCCAACGGTCAGCGAGAGGCGGCTTTGGCCCTCGGCATGAGCCCGCTCCGATCGCTGCTGTCCGTTGAGGTGCCCCAGGCATTGATAGCCATGCTCCCGGCGTTGATCACCCAGCTCGTTGTGGTGCTCAAGGACACGGCGCTCGGCTCGATCATCACCTACACCGACCTGCTGCAGGAATCTCGAAGACTCGGTTCAGCGAATTTCAATATGCTGCAGACGCTTGTCGTCGCCGCAGTGGTGTATTTCATCTTCAGCTACCTGCTGTCCAGACTCGCGGAATCCCTGCCGAAGCGCATGCGCCGCAGAACAGCAGGCATCACCGTGGAACCCGTGCAGGCGCCCATCGCCATCATGGACCCTTCCAACACCAGCATGATCGAACGTGCAGGAGAACGCGAACTCCCCTTCAACGGTGCTGAGCAACCTTTCCACGATCACTACCATGGTTCGAACGCCGTGGCCGGAAAGTGGAAGGGCAGTCATTTCGAGCATGGGCACGATCCGAACCATCCCTTGAACAAACCCAAGAAATGGTAGACGGCCACAGTTGTAGACGGCCACAGTAGTCCCATGAGTTGAGGGGGCGCCTCGAAGGAGGCGCCCCCTCAACTCATTGTCATATCGTGAGATGAGGGCGGTGCGGGCACAGTCGGTGTCCAAGCGAATGGCGATAATGCCCATATGAATTCCAACGACAACAGCACCGAATCTCACGCCGAGATTCCCGAGGAACCGGCATTTCGCTATAACGCCGATTTCGCACAACATATCGAAGAAAAATGGCAGCAGCATTGGCAGGACAACGGCACCTTCTGGGCGGCCAATGTCGATGGGGCTCTTGTCGATGGCACCGGCAAACACGCCCAGGGGCGCGACCCCTACTTCGTCATCGACATGTTCCCATACCCATCCGGCAAGGGTCTGCACGTTGGACATCCCCTGGGGTACATCGCCACCGACGTGGTGAGCCGTTATCACCGCATGAAAGGCGAAAACGTCCTGCACGCGATGGGATATGACGCCTTCGGCCTTCCCGCCGAACAGTTCGCGGTGCAGACCGGCCAGCACCCCCGCGTCACCACCGAGCAGAACATCTCCAACATGCGTTGGCAGCTGCATCGCATGGGATTGAGCTTCGATGACCGCCGTTCCTTCGCCACCATCGACCCGGGCTATGTCCGTTGGACCCAATGGATCTTCTCCAAAATCTACGATTCCTGGTATGACCCGGAATATGTGCGCGCAGACGGCGGCACGGGCTCAGCGCGGCCCATCGGCGAATTGGTGGAAGCCTTCTCTTCAGGGAAGACTGCCATTCCCGGGCATGCAGGCCAGTCCTGGGATGACCTCGATGCGTCCCAGCGTTCCTCAGTCCTCAATGATTTCCGTCTGGCGTACATCTCCAAATCACCCGTGAACTGGTGCCCGGGTCTCGGCACCGTACTGGCCAACGAGGAAGTCACCGCCGAGGGACGTTCGGAACGCGGGAACTTCCCGGTATTCCAACGTGAGCTCAAGCAGTGGTCGATGCGTATCACCGCATACGGGCATCGCCTGATCGAGGATCTCGATGAGCTCGACTGGCCTGAGAAAGTGAAACTGATGCAGCGCAACTGGATCGGGGAATCACACGGCGCATCCGTGCATTTCCAGGTCCAGACCGTGCAAGGCGGCAAGGACATGGAGGTCTACACCACCCGTCCCGACACCTTGTTCGGCACGACCTTCGCCGTGGTCTCCCCGGAACATCAATTGCTGCAGTTCGTGCCGGACGCATGGCCCGAAGGCACACCCGCCTCCTGGAAGGGCGGCTACGACGATCCACGCCAGGCCGTCGCAGAATACCGACGTCAGGCGGAATCCAAGACCGCCAAGGACCGCGTTGACGATGCCGGTGAGAAGACCGGTCTGTTCACCGGCCTGTACGCCACCAATCCGATCACGGGCGCGAGACTCCCGGTGTTCACTGCCGATTACGTGCTGATGGACTACGGCACCGGAGCCATCATGGCGGTTCCGGGCGGCGACCAGCGTGATTACGATTTCGCCCAAGCCTATGGTCTGCCTGTCGTCTACACGGTGAAACCCACCGAGGAATCCGGAGACACGCTCGAATCATATGAGGGCAAGGCGCCGTATGTGTCCCACGACGGCATCGTCATCAACTCCTCGGTCGAACACACCGAGAAGCTCGGTGATGCGCTCAGCATCGACGGCCTGCGCGTCGATGACGCCATCGCCAAAATCACCGATTGGCTCGAGCAGGCCAAGGTGGGAACAGGAAAGACCTCGTATCGTCTGCGCGACTGGTTGTTCTCAAGGCAGCGCTATTGGGGCGAGCCTTTCCCCATCGTGTACGACGAGGACGGACTGCCGCACCTCATTCCCGACGATCAGCTACCGGTGAATCTTCCCGAGGTGCCCGACTACAGTCCGAAGACCTATGACCCGAATGACGCGGAAACCGAACCCGAGGCGCCGCTGAGCCGCAATGACGACTGGGTCGAGGTGACGATGGATCTCGGCGACGGGCCGCGCAAATACCATCGCGATACCAACACCATGCCAAATTGGGCCGGTTCCTGCTGGTATTACATGCGGTACATCGATCCCGACGACCAACAGCATATGGTCGAACCGGGGGAGTTCGATTATTGGCTCGGGCCGAAGCACAATGCCACCGCCGGTACATCGGGCGGCGTGGACCTCTACGTCGGTGGCGTGGAGCATGCCGTGCTGCATCTGCTGTATTCGCGCTTCTGGCACAAGGTGCTGTACGATCTGGGCTTCGTCAGCTCCAAGGAGCCCTTCCACAAGCTGTTCAACCAGGGCATGATTCAGGCGTACGCGTATACGGATGATCGCGGTCAGTATGTTCCTGCCGCTCAGGTCGAGGAACATGACGGCGAATTCTCCTATGACGGACAGCACGTCAACCGCGAGTTCGGCAAAATGGGCAAGAGCCTGAAGAACATCATCACACCGGACGACATGTACAGCACCTACGGTGCCGACACCTTCCGCCTCTACGAGATGAGCATGGGGCCTCTGGCTGAATCCAGGCCCTGGAACACGCGGAACGTCGTGGGCGGCATGCGCTTCCTGCAACGTTTGTGGCGCAACGTGCTCGACGAAGGCACGGGCGATGTGGTCGTCACGGACGATGCTCCTGATGAAGCCACTCTGAAGCTGCTCAACAACACCATTCACGACGTCACCGACGAGATGGAGGCGATGCGTCCGAATACGGCTATTTCCAAGCTGATCGTGCTGAACAACCATCTCACTTCGCTGCCGAACACGCCGCGCAGCGTGGTCGAGCCGCTGGTACTCATGCTCGCGCCGATTGCGCCGCATATCAGCGAGGAACTGTGGTCCAAACTCGGTCACGAGGATTCGCTCGCGCACGAATCATGGCCTAAGTTCGATGAGCGATATCTGGGACAGGACAAGGTGACCGCGGTGGTGCAGGTCAAGGGCAAGATTCGCGGCAAGCTGGAAGTCGATCCCGACATCGACCCGGATGAGTTGCAGGCCCTCGCTTTGGAGCTTCCCGCCGTCAAGGAGCGTCTGGCAGGGCAGGCTCCACGGAAGGTCATCGTCAAGGCACCACGAATCGTGTCGATCGTCCCTGCCAATTAGTGGCTTTTGGCACCGTTGCGTGGTATGAGGCCAACGTGTAAAGGCCCAATACAATAACTGCACTACAAGGACAGCATTTCCGAGAAATTCTTACCGTCATGCTGTCCTTGTAGTGCAGTTATCTATTTCCTTAGTCCGAGCGAGGGCTGTGGATATCGCACATTCGACCACATGCCTTCAGTGAATGGCATCACTCGCCGTTATCCGGCAGAATGCCGACATGAACACCCTCGCAGTTGCCAGACTCAGCACCTTGGAAAACGCTCGGCGCGCAACCGGCCGTGCATTCATCAGCGAGCAGCCCGAGCATCCGGATGAATCGGCTGACGGAGACACCGGTCAGTCGAGTACCGACCCTGTGTGTGAAAGCGACGGCATCAATCAGCAGAGTCCTTCACAGGAGCAGCTCGTCCTGCCTGCCTGTGACCTTGTGCAGGCTGTATCCAGCAAGGATGATGCAATCGGCGGAGGTGCGAGCGCCGGTCCTGAGTCTTCTAGGACGCTTGCCGGTCTGCTCGGTGGTGTCGGCGGTGCGAGAAGCGACCTTCCGGCAGCTCGTGACGAGGGTTCCGCGCTGCTTTCTCGAACCGAGCACAGACGCGTCGGAGCATCGTATACTCGGCATCGTCCACGCTGCACCTTCACCATGGGTCATGCCGTTATCGTCATGGTTCTGTTGGTCGCGGCCCTGTGTGCGAGTCTTACCCTGCTTCTGCAGCAGTCGGGGAACTATGCTGCCTTTCAACGGCAGACTCTTGCCTTGGAAAACGTCGCGCAGACAACCGGGTCCTCAGGTGAAACGGAGCCGAACACGGTCTCCGCACCCCAGGAGGGGGGAGAAGCATCGGCGGAGGCTGAAAACCTGAGCGATGGCACCGACGCTGCCGACACGCAAGCCCAAGGCGATGATCAAGGCTCCGAGTCGTCGGACCGTTCGAGCTCGGAAGCGCTGATTGATCTCAATACGGCCGGTACGGCCGAACTGATGACCATATCGGGTATCGGGCCCGTCACAGCCGAGAGAATCGTTGCCTTCAGAAGAGAGCGGGGGCGCTTCAACGCCGTCGACGAACTCCTCGACATCTCAGGCATAGGAATCAAGAAACTCGAAGGCATACGACCATATGTCAGGGTGGGATAAGCGTGAAGCGGCCTCGGGCTGAATGCGCATCCACGGAGTCGGGAGCCAGGGATGCACGAATGCTCACCGTGGCCATCATCGTATGGTGCGGCGCATGGCTGGGCTCCAGACTGGCATCGGACTCGACACTCGCTCGGATGCATGCCGCTGTGCTTCCTGCAGTGATGGGCACCTTGTCGGCATTGCTGATATGTCCGCCGATATGGCGGAGTATGCTGCCTGCCCGTTCGCGTGACGGCGCTGCATATCGTCGGCAGGTCGGCAAGTTCTCCTTTCTGTTCTTTCGCGGTATACCGACCGTGATGACCCTGTGCGCGGCTTTCGCGGCATCGACTGGATGTTCCTTGAGCTGGTCGACTCTGCGGCTCAGCGATGCCACCTTCATCCTGGCGGCGCAGGAATCCGGCGCTAGCGATGTGACGATTCATGTACGTTCTCCTGTGACCGTTTCGCCCTTGCGCTCCAGCAAATGCACCGCTGATGTTCTGGTCACTGCCGTGGCAAGCGGCAAAGCGCACACGCTGATACTGCCATCGCGTTTTCCCGCAACCGTATACGGTGACGACCCGGTCTGCGCCCTGCAAAGGGATGCCTTATACAGCATCCAGGCGGAGCTGGGTGTCTCATCTCTCGACGGAGGAGTGGAACTGCGGCATTCAGCAGATGCCGACGCAGAGACGGTTCTGGTCGCCGAAGCGTCCATCTGGTGGCGGAGCATGGCATATGTTCAGCAACGGTTCCTGTCGGTCACCTCACGCTTGGGAGAGCAGGGACGTGTGCTTGTTCCAGGCCTGACGATGGGAGTCCTCGGTCAGGAGACCATCATCGATGCGTCAGGTGGCCAGGTCGGGGTGGATGCCGCCTATGCGCGCGGCGTCAAGGAGGCCTTCACCAGGTCGGGCATCATGCATCTGATGGTGGTGTCAGGTGGACATTTTCTCTTGCTGTCCGCTCTGGTGCGTTGGATAGCAAATCGCATCAGACCTCATCCCCTGATTACGGCCGTGGCGTCAATCGTCGCTGTATGCATCCTCGTTTCCGCCGTATATCCGTCCGATGCGGTCTGGCGCGCCGCCGTCATGAGCGTTCTCGGGGTGGTCTCGGGACTGCTCGGGCGGAGGGCACAGGCGATTTCGCAACTGTCGTGGACGGTCATACTGATGCTGTTCGCCCAACCACGGTTTGCTGATAGTTACGGTTTCGCATTCTCCTGCGCCGCGGTACTCGGTATTGCCCTCGCCGCAAGGCCGCTTGCCGGACAGCTTGAAGATATGCTGGGCAAGGCGATGGCCGGGCTTATCGCGACCACGCTGAGCGCACAGGCCTTCACCTTGCCGATACAGCTGCTGATCGAGTCGGAGATTCCGGTTTTCTCCGTTCCTGCGAATCTGCTCGTCGCACCGGTAATCGATCTGGCCACGATGTTCGGTCTTATTGCTTTGGGGTCTGCCTGGCTGCTGCCCGAGCTGGCCTACGCGTGCGCCTGGCTTTCCTCGGTGGGTACATCGCTGATGTATGACTGCGCCAGATGGCTGGGCGGTACTGAATTCTCAACGGTCGCATGGCTGGCGGGGGTGCGTGGCGTCGTGTTGATGGTGGTCGTCGAGTGTCTGCTGCTGGCGCTTGTCGTCTCAGTGCATCGTCTGTATGCCAAGGCATGTGCCTGTACCGGCGAAGAGCAGAGCGACGGTTCCTTTGCCTATCACCGGAGCATCCGAAGCGCTGTGGCCTTCTGGGTACGTGAAAGCCGCGAAATGTTCGATGTATGACCTTGGTGCCGCAGCTTCATCCTCAGCGGTATTGTCCAGTATTGACGCGAGATTGGAAGCTATGGCGAGGGCACAGGCAAGCAAGACGCAGACAAGTGGCGGGCGGGCGGTCACCGCATCCTTGACCATCGTGGTCGGAGGGGACGCATTTCTCAACACGCAACGGGTGCATGATCTGCGTGCGGCCGCATGCCGTGAACGACCGGATGCGGAACTGGTGGAACTCGATGCAGGCGAATGCGACGCCTACGCCTTCGATGAGGCTGTCGGACCATCGCTTCTCAGCGACAGCACGATCCTCATGCTCGGCAATCTCGAGCGAGCCGACGACAAACTGGGAGAGGCCCTCGTGCGCTACTGCAAGCAGGGCGGCGGCGTCCAGGACGCGGCAAGCGTCGTCATCGCCCAGCATGAAGGCGGGCAACGAGGCAAACATCTACTTGACCTGCTGAGCAAGGCGGGCGCCGATAGACAGAACATTCCCGACCTGAAGAAGTTTGACGCCAAAATCAATTTCGTGTACGGCATGATGGAACGCCAGCATCGGCGAATAGAGCCCATGGCCGCGCAGCAGCTCGTCAATGTGCTGGGGGACGACACCGGACAGCTGGCGGCAATGTGCAATCAGCTGTGCTTCGATTTCGACGAGGACCCCATTTCCGTGGACACGGCAAACACCTATCTGACCGCAGACCCCCAGGTCACAGGGTTCTTTGTGGCGGACAAGGCGGTCGAAGGCAGAACCGCCGACGCGATCATCGCCATGAGATCGGCAGTGGAACAAGGGATTGTGCCGATCGCGCTCATCGGGGCGCTGGCCTTGAAATTACGCATGCTGGCGAAAGCCTCAGCCATCAGATCGGGAACCATCTCACCGGCCGAGGCCAAAGCCAGCCCATGGCAGATCAAGGCGGCAAGCAGACAATTGTCGGGATGGACCTCAGCGGGATTGGGCCGTTGCATCGAGGCTCTGGCACAGGCGGACGAGAGCAGCAAAAGCAACGGAGGCGACCCCGTGTATGCGTTGGAATGCGCCATTGAACTTATCGGAGCGAAAGGCCGTTTGCCCCGGTAAACGAATAGGCTTGCAGTGTGGAGGATGCGATTATGACTGATTTCAGTGCGGATGAACACGGCAGTGATGTCGACGAACCCGATTTCACGGTGAATCTCGATGCCGAGACCGCGGAAGACATGCGGGGAATCGGACGACGTGTCGCGCATATCGTGCATGGAGGCGACGTGATACTGCTGTCAGGGCCGTTGGGCGCAGGGAAAACCACCTTCGCCCAGGGCTTGGGCAGCGGACTGGGCATCACGGCTCCTATCGTCTCTCCGACCTTTACCATCGCCCGTCAGCTGAACGGGCGATTCCACGACGGAACAGCGGCAAAGCTCATTCACGTGGACGCCTACAGGCTGGGCAGCACCGCATACCTGCCGGGCGAGGATGTGAACTCGCGACTCCTCGACGAATTGGAATCGCTGGGTCTGGACGAGGAGCTGGAGGACCCGAGCGAGGATAGCGTCGTGCTCATGGAATGGGGAGAGCAGATGGCCGTCGCACTGGCATCCACGAGACTGGTGATTGCCATTGACCGGCCCGAGGCACTGAGCGTTGGTCGAGGCGACAACTCTGCGCAGACTGACGATGAGCTGAGCAGCGATGGAGTCCGCACGGTGTCCATCACAGGAGTAGGCTCTGGTTGGGTAACACGAGTCAGGCGTCTGACCATCGAAGGCGCGGAAAAGACGGATGTATGAGCGATCAGCCAACAGAGCACGCCACAGACCTGGGCGACGGCGGAAACGACAACGCCTCAGCGACCTTGGTCATAGACACCTCCTTCGGTTCCACCGTAGGCGTGGTGGGGCATCCTGCGATTATCGAAAGCGACTCGCGCTCGCACGTTGAAAAACTGCAACCCAACATCGCCAAGGCGGTCGAGGTCGCGCGTCTGGCACCCGAACAGATATCCCGCATAGTCGTAGGAATAGGTCCTGCACCCTTCACGGGACTTCGTGCAGGAATCGTGGCTGCCAAAGCGCTGGCCTTCGCCAACGGAGCCGAGTTGCTCGGCCAGGATATCCTGGAAGTGCAGCACCGCTGGATGCAGCGCATCCATAACACTTCAGAACAGCGGCATGACGCCGAAGACGCGACGATGAAGCATGTCACGCTGGCTGTCAACGATGCTCGCAGAAAACAGTTGTACTACGCGTTGTACATGGACGATGAACAGCTGCTGCCCATGGATATCGACTATCCCGAGGTCATCGCCGAAAAAGTGGACCGTTGCCTGTCGGCACTGGCCGACACGTCAACTGGCCTGCTGTTGGACGTCGCAGGGCATGGTGCGGGCCGTTATCGGGAGGTCTGGGACCGTAAGCTTCGACCAGCTCAGGAAAACGGTGGCGGCTATGCCCTGTCATCGGTCATCGATGAGTCCGTGCTGGACCATAATCCCGAAGGCATCGCCATATTCGCCGAGACGGCCGTTGCCCATGCCCAAAACGGAGAAGCCGCAGGCGCCGAACCACTGTATCTGCGCAGACCCGATGTGTCGGTTCCCAAACCGCTGAAGGCGGTATTGAACACCGGAACACCCGACAAGGCGAGCGGCAGCTCGGGGGACCGGAGCTCGCACGGAGGTCAGGCGCAATGATTCGTGCCTTGAGCGAGAAAGATATCGCATCAATAGCGACACTCGAACATGAGTTGTTCGGTGCAGGAGCATGGAGCCAGGCACTGGTGCGGCAGGAAATCAACGCACCGGCGCGGACCTATGCCGTGGACGTCGATGACGACGGCACGCTCAGAGCCTATGCGGGCTACTGGTATGACGGCGACGATGCGGAACTCATGACCATCGGAGTGGGCCGACAACACCAGCAGCAAGGCTTGGCCACCTCTTTGCTGCGCTATCTCCTGAAGGAAGCCGCACTGCAGGGTGCGCACAGGATGCTGCTGGAAGTTCGTGTCGACAACATGGCGGCACTCGCCCTGTACGAGGCTTTCGGATTTGAGCGTATCGGACTGAGAAAGCGCTACTATCAGCCGGAAGGCATCGATGCCTATACGATGGCGTTGGATATCGAACGTTGGTCTGCGCTCTCGCAGGCAGGTTCGGTGCAGCCACAGGAAGGGCAGCCATCAGAGATGCAGGCGAAGAGGCAGAACGACAGTATGGATACAGGGCTGGAAGGAAACAGATGAGTGGTGAACGCGAAGCGGGGCTTCAACAAGGTGAGGTCCTGACGCATGGTGGCACCGTGCTCGGCATCGAATCCACATGCGACGAGACCGCTGCGGCAGTGATTCGCGACGGGGAGCTCGTCTCGAATGTCGTCGCCTCCTCGATGCTCGAACATGCCCGATACGGTGGTGTGATTCCCGAAATCGCCTCCCGTGCGCACGCCGAATCATTCGTTCCCGTCGTGTCCAAAGCCCTTGCGGACGCGAACCTCGATCTCAGCCAGGTCGATGCCATCGCGGTTTCCGCAGGTCCGGGTCTGGCAGGCTGCCTGGCGGTCGGTGTGTCCGGTGCGAAATCCTTGGCTTGGGCGGCCCGTAAACCCATCTATGGCATCAACCATGTCATAGGTCATATCGCTGTCACCCAGCTGCAATTCGGTGCGTTCCCGGAAGACACCCTGGCATTGATCGTCTCCGGAGGGCACACCTCCCTGCTGCATGTGCGCGATGTGGCACGCCACGTTGACGTCGTCGGCACGACGCTGGACGACGCTGCCGGGGAGTGCTTCGACAAGATAGCCAGACTGTTGGGTTTTCCCTATCCCGGGGGGCCTCATATCGACAGGCATGCGCGCACGGGCGATCCGAACGCGATCAAGGTGCCGAAAGGGCTGACCCAGGGCAAATCCGCGGCGAAGCATCCCTACGATTTCAGCTTCTCGGGCGTGAAAACCGCAGTGGCACGGTGGATTGAAGGGCAGGAAGCGCTCGGGCACGAGATTCCGGTCGACGATGTCTGCGCCTCACTCGCCGATTCCGTCGCCGAGGTACTTGCAGGGAAGGCGATGGCAGGTTGCGCCCAATTCGGCTCAAACACGCTGATCGTCGGAGGGGGCTTCTCCGCCAACTCGCAGCTGAGGGCCAAATTGCAGGAGTTCGGTGAGCGCGACGGGGTGCAGGTGCGCATTCCGAAAATCGCCTTGTGCACGGATAACGGTGCAATGGTGGCGATGCTCGGTTCGAATCTGCTGAACGCTGGTATCCGGCCTTCATCAGCGGACTTTCCGATTGATTCCGCAATGCCCCTGACCCAGATTGTTATGCCCTGAGAGCGCTCAGCGCAATACCGTTCGGCTGTGTAGTGATTGCGAAGTACAAGCACTTTGCCTATATGCCACGAAGCTTGCAATTCCAGCGATGTGTTTCGGTGTAATTGTTTAGATACTTGCTATCACCCTGGTAATCCCTACACAAAGGAAGTCCGGCGACAGTTTATTGTCTCACTGAGCAGCAATATCGTGTTGTTGGCTTGCTTCCGGCGTGATGCGTTCGAAATGTCGCAGTGCGGGCACGAACAGAGGCAGCATCGTGATGATGAGGTAGGCGATTCCCAATATGCCCAAGGTGATGTTGAGACCGAGTATATGCGACATGAATCCGCCCAGCAACGAGCCTATCGGCATCAATCCCCAGGAGATGGCACTGGTCAGGGAGATGATCTTCCCTCGTGAATTGCCGGGAATGCGTTCATAGATGGTCGCACTCAGTATCGGGTTGAGGAAGCCCGACCCGATGCCGCCGATGATGAGTGTCGCCACCACGATGGATGTGGGGGCGTTGAACGCCATCGCCAGGTACCTGGGGGCGCCGACGAGCAGGTATCCGATGATGAATACGGGGAATCTGGGGAGTCTGGAGGCGAGCACAGTGGCTATCATGCTGCTGATCATTGCCGGGAAGGTGAGCGAGGCGAAGAGCATCCCCAAAGTCTGGGATCCCAGATGCTGCGACAACACCCATGCGGGGGTGAGCACGTCGGTCCAGGCGATGTCGATCATATTCGTGATAGCGGGAATCAGCGTCAGTCCGAATACCATCGGCAATGCCATCAGGGACTTCCATCCCGCTGCCAGATCCTTGCCATACCGGGATACTGCTGATTTGACATCGCCTTTCGCCCTGGAATGTGCAGATGCCGCGCCGGTCTGACCGTCTGGCTGGCGTGTGCCGTCGGTGGAGAGTGCGCTTTGCCCGGACCCCGTATCGGCGCTTGCAGCGGTCTGCGTCTGCGAAGCCCTGATGATGGGAAGCAGCGCGGGTCGTACGATGGTTGCGGTGAGGATGGCGCCGATAATCAATCCCAATGAGGTGAATACCAAGGCGTATGGGCCTCCGACGACACCGATGATGACGCCTCCGGCTGCCGAACCGATGGTGCTGGCCATTCGCTCCGTAGTGCCTGACAGTCCGGTGATGCGTTCCATCGGTTGCTTGGAGAATTGCGCCACACTGGGGGAGAGCACGCTTTTGGAACTGTTGGCAGGGCCGCGCAGTGCGCCGACTACGGCGACGATGACGATCAGCGCCGGAATCGAAAACAGATGCAGAAACCAGAGCAGAGGTATCAGGGCGATGCAGCACGCACTGGCGATGTCGCAGCTGATCGATATGCGGGTGGGGCCGAGTTTATCGATCAATGGACCGGATACCAGATTGGCCGCGACAAGCGTACCCAGCTGCACGGCACTGACGATACCTGTCGCGGCGGTGTTATGCGTCAGATTCAGCACCATCCAGGGCACCGCCAGTCCGCTCAGCGCACTGCCGAAGAGCGATGCGATGTCGGAGAACAGCCACGCCGCTACCACGAGGCGCGCATGCATTGGCGATGTCGATGGTGATGTCGATGTCGATGGTGATGTCGGCGTCACCGGAGTGCTTGATGCACTTGTGCTTACCGTCATTATTCCCCCTCGTCATATTCGTCGTCCTGCAGATCGCCGCTTAGCGCCGCATGCAGAGGGAAGGCCAGCAGCTGTATGGTGAAGGCCTGCGTGTCGTCGTCCGGCTTGGTCTCCGGGCTTTCGCCAGCATTCTGCAAGGGGTGCTTATGCAACTCCTCGAGCAGTATCGACGCGATTCTGTGAACGATTCCCTTCGCTTCCTGAGCGGTGACGCGGATCGGGAAATCGCTCAGAGTGGAGGCGTCCTGCCATTCAGGGGCGAGCGTCTGCCACTGCGAGGTAGCAGCGAGCATCTGACGAGAATATTCCGCGGCGACCATCTGCTGGAATCCGTACATCGCGTCCATCTTGGTCTGGGCTTCAGGGTCGTCTTGGTGCGGGGTGTTGGTCACGGTGGCGGTGTTCGATGATTTCCAGAACAGTTTTCTTCCCTTAGAGCGGTCCTGGTCCTTTTCGATGAATCCGTTCTTGGCCAGCATCCGCAGATGGTAGCTGGTGGAACCGGTATTCAACCCTGTTCTGCGTGCCAGATCGCTGGCGGTCTGAGGCCCATCGATGCGGAGCAGGCCAAGCAGCCGCAGACGTATCGGGTGCGTCAGAGCCCTGAGCTGGGCTGGGGAGGGAGTAATCGAGTCTATCTTCGACGAAAAGTCATGTTCATCCATAAATGCAAAGCTATCATTGCAAACATATCTATGCAAATGAGTCTTTGTATAAGGATGCATGGTGAAGCCAACGCTGTGTGTGGGGGATTATCGAAGCCACGGATGTTTACATCCAAAGAACTATCGGCATTCCAACGTTTTCCGCTCAGATGCTATGCAATGTTCGGCATCATCCCTGCACAGACGACGAACTGTCGTCGGAATGTCCGATCATGCCGCCTTGCGGAGGATCAGATCACTGGCATCGGCCCACCTGTGGTTGCTCACCATGATGGACCCCGCGGCCCCGGCGACATCTTCGTGCTCCGACTGCCATCTGATGACGCCCGAGTCGCTGATGGAGGCGAATTTGCCTTGTGTGCCGTCGCTCAGGTCCGCTTCGCCGTCTTGCCAGGCGCTGATGATGTTGCGGCTGTCACTGGCGTATCTGCCATGCGTGTAGTCGAGGGCCACGCCGTTGTGAGCGATGTATCCGCGTTCGCCATCCTTCTCGTAACGGAAAGGATGGGTGTTGCACTCACGTTTGCCGCCATTCGTCGCTCTTCTGAAATGCAGCAGGAAGGGCACTGATCTGAAGTAGTCGTAGTGGTCGACGATCAGATCGAAGGTCCTGCCGTTGAATCGGTTTCGGAAGCGATGCAGTTCGGTGCCGTCGAACCATGCGATGCCCGCACCATCGGCGTTCACCGCGCTCATGGCGACGAGTTGGCTGATGGTAGGTATGCTGCCTGCCTCTGCTGTGACGATGACGCACATATTCCGACCTCGATTCCGCTTCGATGATGAAGGACCGTGATGTCCCAACCACCCGTTGCTGACAGCATATGGCGGCGAATCCCGGCACTTGCCGCAGTTGATATACACATTCGTAATGACCGGTTATCAGTGATTCAGGAGGAAGAACCCATTGGCTTTACCTGGGCGGAGTTTGAGGGGATTGTCAGGGTCTACGTGTGAGGTCATCAAGGCACGCGATAGCACTCCATAGATGATGCGTCTAACGATCTTGGCGCGTGGGTTTTCCAGCCATCTAGGATTCGACAGAAAGGACAAAGGAATCTTCCCGTTAATGATCGGAGCGGCTGCCATGGATTTCAGAATAGTGCTGCGGACAGTTGCATCATGGCTGGACCTCCATGAGTTGCTGAATGAGGAAACACCACAGTGCATTGCTGCGACCGGTGGTCGAACAGGAGCTGAACCCGCTGTTCGACTTCTCGCAGAACACATCATCATTCCGCCACTCATTGGTGGTGGGTGCTCCCAACCTATAGTGGTTCACCCACAAGAGACTCGCGGAACCGCGCGAATCACTCAAAGGACCGTGGAGTCCGATGTATGAGGAAACACGACCGAATACCGGTCGTCGGATTGCGTCCGATATTGTCCGAAAACATAGAATTTGCCAAGTCATCCTCGCTCTTCTGCGGATTTGACCTGTTCCCGGCAGTTCCGTTCACGGTATTTCGTGGAATAATGAAGTTCGTTGTGGTATTTATCTGAAAGCCTGCACGAAGCAATCTCACTCACAATTTGAGCGAGTGTAGTCCTGATATCAATGTTGATCGACTCAATTTCCGAGGACGTTCGATGTCTTGCCTAACAAAGACCACAGAACCGCCCCTTCGAGTGGCTGCCGCAGTATTAACCCTGGTCGTCGTTCGGGATGATGACTGCTTTCCGACTACTCATCTGTGCTTGAGCGTACAGTCTGTGGAGTTGCGACGAGCGCCGCGCTATTCCTCCACCGCGTATCGCAGTGCGGACAACGCGGGGTTGCGCAGCCCTGTGAGTGTGCTGCATGTCGGTGCCAGAAGGAAGGGCTTTCCCCGATAGACCTTGAGGGCCCTGCGAGCCTGGTCCGTTACGGCATCCACATCACGTTTGGTGATGTCTGCCCTGTTCACTCCGGCAAGGGTGGGGATGGTGGACGGCGTCCCGATACCCGGGTTGCCGGAGTCGAAATGGTCCCAGCTGATGGCATTCACGGGGTAGCTGGAGATGACATCGGGGAATGCGTGCGGACCGCAGGTATGCAGCAAGGTCGGCAGTCCGTTGTCGCTTATGGCCGCGATGATGCGCTTGTCATATGGCGTCGAGAATTCGGTGAACACGGCATCGCCGCTGATGACCGGATTCGCCGTGCCGGTCAGTGCGTAATACACTGCATCAGCACCGGCCTTCGCTATACGGGCTATGTAGTCCTCCAGCACCAGGGTTATCTCATTCAACGCATGATGGGTGCCTTCCGGGTTCTCGCTGATGAGATCTTTGAGGCTGACCTGTGTGGTGGAACCGGGTATCGTCTTGCCGACGCTGCGTGGCAGACCGGCCAGACCGAGCAGAATTGTCAGAGGGGAGAACACCGTCTGTGCGACCGGCAGTTCGGGCAGTGATGTTCTCACTCGCTGCAGGACTTCGATTTGGTCGAGTATGGCCTTGGCTCCGATGGCACGCTCGTGGTCGACCAGCCGCAGGTCGCCTACGGTGTTGATGACTCCTCGGGTCTGGTAAGGCTGGGAGCCGTGATAGTCGTCATAATCGAAGGCGCTCCCGAAAGCCTCAAGATAATAGGTGTTGCGTGGATTGATTTTCACCCAGTCCCAGTCGTATCCGAGTGTGAAGCGGACCGTTGCATCGGCAAGCAGTGCGGGGTTGGTTTCCACGTCGAAGAAGTGGCCCCAGGCGGCGACGGGAGGCCGATCCGGCACCTCGCCGTTGAGCACGGCTTCGAATCGCGGGCGGCTGTTCCAATCTGACATGGGATTCTCCTTCTGGCTTGTTACGCGCGGTCTTGCACTTACGTCGTGGCGCCCGAGCTGAACGCGTCTGTGGTGTCTGTGGCATCTGACACGACATGGTGTTTGTGTGATGTTTGACACGAAGATAACAGGGAACGAGACGGCTGTGGCGGGTGTAGGTATCGACATGGGTTTGAATCGGTTCAAACACCCCGGTTTTCCGGGTAATCGCTGAAATCGAGCGGATATAGGGGTCTGTTATAGCCGGTATGAATACGAGCTGTTCGTTTGCACCGTGTGCGCTATGACCGGATGCTGATCGGTCGTACAGAACAGTCGTGTGTAGCGTCTCATATTGAATGGCTGGATGTTGTTCAGGACGAACGGTTCAGATTCATCATCCATATGCGTATTGCCTCCACACGAGGGACCTGTGCGTGAGTCATCCTGATGACATCCGTGAGACGATATCCAAGGATGAGTGAAACTCGAATCGATTGATATGGAGCCATGATATGAGCAACAATGATTGTGTGTTTCTGCAACGGTCTGCGGACGAGGCCGCTCAGGGTCTACTGGGATGTGTGCTGTTCAGCGAAGTCGATGGATGCAAGGCGAGTGCGCGAATCGTTGAGACCGAAGCATACGATCAGAATGACCCAGCCAGTCACGCCTTCCATGGCATCAGTCAGCGCAACCGTGCCTTGTTCGGCCCCGCCGGCTGCGCATATGTCTATATATCGCATGGCATGTATCACTGTTGCAACATCACTGCGGGCGCTGCAGGATTCGGCGCCGGTGTGCTGTTGAGAGCGGTCGAACCGCTGGAAGGCATTGACGTGATGCGTTCACGACGTGACCGACATACGGTGGAACTGACGAACGGACCTGCCAAACTCTGTCAGGCTCTCGGCGTGGATATGCGCTTATACGGCCACGATCTGGCGCAGCCTCCGTTGATGCTGAGATACGCTCCGCTGCATGCCGGTGAACGCATCCTTCGCACACCCCGTATCGGTATCAGCAAGGCAAAGGAGCGTTTGCGCAGGTTCGTCATCGCCGACAACCCGTATCTTTCCAAAGCTTCTCTGGACATACGACGCCATGCACAGACGGTATCCACGGTTCCGTCCGAGGAGTGACGGCAACCGTCTGCCTGAGGTGACATCAGTCTGGTGTCTGGTCTTTGCCGGGTGTGACATTCCAGGCGAGGTCATGGAAATGCGTGCCGTCATCGGTACTCAGGATGGTGACGCTCGCCCATGCCTTGAAGCAGGTGCTGATTGTGCGCGGACTGGAAACAGGGCTTGGCGATGAGGGCGGATTCGCTCCGAATCGTCAATCCAATGCCGAATCCTTCGACCTGCTCGTTGAAGCCATCGAAAGGGCTGGATACGAGCCAGGAAAGCAAATCGCCATCTGCTTCGACGCGGCAGCTTCGGAATTCTTCGATGAGGAGAAAGGTGTCTATAACTTCGACGGTGCTCAGGCCAGTACGAAGGATATGACGAATTTCTATGAGAGTTTGTTGAGCAAGTATCCCATTGCTTCCATCGAGGACCCCTTAGACGAGAACGCCTGGGATGATTTCAAGTCGCTGACAGCCGCGATTGGTGACAAGGTGCAGATCATGGGCGACGATATTTTCGTTACCAACCCGAAGTTCATCACCCGCGCCATTGCGGAGCACACGGCCAATTCGACACTGATCAAGCTCAACCAGATAGGCACCGTGACGGAAACGATGGATGCCATCAGACTCGCCGACCGCAACGGCCTGACCACCATGGTGTCTCATCGTTCAGGCGAGACCCCTGATTCGACGATTTCGGACCTGGCCGTAGCCACGAACGCGATGCAGCTCAAGTCCGGTGCGCCTGCACGAGGGGAGCGGGTTGCCAAATACAACCAACTGCTGCGCATCGAAGAACAGCTCGGGGACAGCGTCGAATACGCAGGGATGAAGGCATTCCCTCAGTTTGCGGCCCGAGTGCGCTGAATGGGGGTATCAACAGCATGGCGATGCTATGGTGAGGCAGAATCTCCTTCGTATGCGTTCCGCCCCACCATGTGCCGTCGTACCGGAATATCGTTCTCGGGGCATGTCTGACGCCGCATACGTGCTTTTCGCGCTTGAAAGTGTGCAAAGAAGCACAAGAAGACGATAACTCAACGTGCCTTGCGTGCCTCGATGCACAGTTGCGTTAGAGGTGAGCCGTCTCAGCCTTTGGCGGCCACATATACATCCAGAAGCTCCCAGAAATGCTGGTTGATGTGCCCGCGAACCACGTCGAGATGCTGCTGGCGGGTATAGCTCGTGCCGAGTCTGCGGTAGGGAATCAGAGTGATCGAATCATGGTGGATGTGAAGCTCTATGATTCTCTGCGCTTTGCGCAGGCGACGAAGCATCCGCGGGATTCCTACCCCACGTAACGCAAGCACGCCCTCACGGTTCACATCGCGCAAGGTGCCCCAGGGAGGTTCCGCGGGCTTGCCTTCCGCAAGCACATGCAGATTGTGCGCGAAGCTTTCGTGCCAGGCGAGGATATGGGCGAGCATATCCTGCATATTCCACCGGTGATTCACCATGACCTCAATATCTAGACCGGGTACCTTGTACAGTCTGATGAAGGTTTCGAGCTGCTGTTGCTCCGCAACGAGCGCAAGGTCGATGTCAGCCATGGTATTCACCTCGTTATGGTGTCGTCAATCGGTAATCCAGAATGCCCTGCCCACTGCCTGCCTTCAGTGTAATTGCTCCAGACATAGAGGAGGCGCCCCGAAAATACAGCTGGGCCGCCGCGCACGATCAACCGTGCATGGCGGCCCAGCTGGAAGACGGTACTCCTTACCGTTCTCGATGAACGTGGTCAGGCCGAATCAGGCGATGCGCCACTGGCTTGCCCGATGTCGTGCCGCATAGAAGGAAGCATATTGACCCGGTTCGCCGATGAGCTCCTCATGCGTGCCGCGTTGGACCACACGGCCATTCGCATCCAGCACGATGATGAGATCGGCCGAGCGGATGGTATTGAGCTTATGCGCTATCACCAACAGGGAGGACGATTGCCTCAACCGGTCGACGCAATCCATGATGTGTCTCTCGTTTTCCGCATCCAGCGCACTGGTGGCCTCATCGAGCAAGACGATGGGTGCCTGCTTGAGCAGGGCTCTGGCGATGGATACGCGCTGGCGTTCGCCACCGGAGAGTGCATGACCGCCTTCACCGACCATACTGTTCCACCCGTCGGGCAGACGGTCCACGATTTCGGATACGCCGGCGAGCTCGCCCGCCTCGTGAATCTCGGCGTCGCTGGCATCAGGCCGTCCCACGCGGATATTCGCAGCCAAGGTGTCGTCGAAGAGATACACATCCTGAAAGACGATGGACAACTGTCTCATCAGCTGTTCGACCGGCTGGTCCTTGACGTCGACGCCACCCACCGAGATGTCGCCGGTGCTGACGTCATAGAAACGGGCGATGAGCTTCTCGATCGTGGACTTTCCGCTTCCCGAAGGACCGACCAGGGCGACAAGCTGACCCGGTCGCACATCGAAGCTGATGTTCTGCAGAACGGGATGCCCGGGAACATAGGAGAAGCCGACATCCCGCAAGGATACGGCACCGCTGTCGTTCAAGGTCGCCGGATTAGAGGGTTCCGTCAGCGTGGGAGCATCGAAGATGTCATCAAGATGGTCCAGCATGACGCGGTTGTCCTCAACGCCGAGCAGTTTGCCGCCGAGCTCCTCAAGCGTCTGCATGAATCTCAGCGATAATCCGATGAACGCTATCGCGGCAATCGGATTCAGCGAGCCGCCGATGGCGAAACGTGCGGACAACACCACCATCAGCACCACAATCAACTGACCGATGGTTCCGTGGATCATATTCGCCAGCGTGCCCCACCACAGTGAGGTTTTCTGCGCTTTGGTGCTTTGCGCGCTCGCCTCATCAAGCTCGGTGAAGGATGTGCTTCGTCCGCAAGCCCTCAACGCACCCTGGCAGTGTGCGAATTCGACGATGCGATCACTGATTTCCTGTTCCACGGGATCGGTGATGTGCTTGCCCCGGGTGATGCAATACTGCGAGACACGCAATGCAAGAAGCATCACCGGAACGCTAAGCGTCAGCATCAGTCCCAGTCTCCAATCCCAGACCAATACGCCGATGATGACCACGCCCACACAGCAGGCGTTCTGGATGAGCTTTCCCAGCAGATGCGCGACGCTCTGGCCCAAGGTCATGACGTCCTGTGAAGCGAATCTCGACAGGTTACCCGCAGAGGACTCGTGGAACCAGCCGATCGGCAGCTGCGCCAGTTTGTCGCCGACACGACGCAACAGGTTGCGGATGATGTCGAGAGCGGACTCATACGAGGCGATGGCCCCTGAATATTCGATGACTGCGCTCGCGATGCCAAGTATGGCGAGTACGATCATCCAGCCCCAGAATCCGAGTCCGAATGAGCTTGTTTCGCCGGAGAGCGTGGTCGATGCCGGAAGCAGCACCAACAGTGACAGTCCCGTCACGATGCCTGAGGCCGCGCTCAGAGCGATGTCCGAGGTGAAACTCGATTGTCCGTGTTCGGATATCAGCACACGGTACCGTGATATCAGCGAGTTGCCGCCGTGTCGTGATGATGTTCTGCTCATCGCTTCGCTCCTTGTTCTGTCGCGGCCGTGTTCACCGCGATGATGTCGCCGTCGTCGATCTGCGCGTTGCTCCATAAAGCCGCATAATGCGCTTCGTCTTTCAGTTCCTCATGCGTCCCGCATGCGATGATGCGTCCGCGTTCCAGCACCACGATCTGATCGGCGCCGACGATTGACGTGGGTTTGTGGGCGATGACGATGACCGTGCGGTCCCGCACCAGATTGTTCAGCGCCTCTTGGATCTCCGCTTCGGATTCGGGGTCGACGGAGGCCGTGGCCTCATCGAGAATCAGAATAGGGGCATCGACGATCAACGCCCTGGCTATGGCGATGCGGTGCTCCTGACCTCCCGAAAGCGCTACATCCTGATTGACGATCGTGTCGTATCCCTTCGGCAACGCCATGATTTCATCGTCGATGGTTGCTGCTTTCGCAGCCTTGCGAATATCCTCCAGGCTTGCATCAGGCCGGGAGAGTGCGATGTTGTCGCGTACCGACATGCGCAGCAATTGCGCGTCCTGCAGCACGAAGGACACGGTGGAGTACAAGCGCTCGTATGAGAGCTCCCTGAGGTCCACGCCTCCTATGCTGACGAATCCCTGCTGAGGGTCCGCGAATCGCGCGACCAATGTGGCCAGCGTGGATTTTCCTGAACCTGACGGGCCGATCAGCGCCGTCGTCGTGCCTTCGGGAATATCGAGAATGACATCATCCAAGGCCACTATGCTGCCGTAGGTATAGCGGACATGGTCTATGTGGATGTCATAACCCGATGGTGTTTTCGGGGCTGTGCTCTGTGCCATGATCGGAGTGTCCAACACGGTATTGATGCGCAGTGCCGCTGCCCCTGCGACCTGATACGACCAGGACATATTCCCGGCCACCTCGATGGCCGCAGGAAGCACCAGAGCGATGAGCGAACAGGCCAGCACCTGGGCCGGAGTGACCCACTGCTGCTGCACCATGAGGAATCCGCCGGCAAGGTTGATCAGCAGCATCACGGGTGCTGCGATGAATGCCATCGACACGGCGGAACCCTTCAGCAGGGGAGCGCACCAACCGACATAGAAGTCGGAGAAGTCGTCGGATGCGCGTGCGAAATTCCTATGTGCCCTGCCAACCTGCCCGAAGGCCTTCACCACGCTGATGCCGCTGACGAACTCAACCATCGTGGAGGATACTTTGGAGAGTTTGGTATCCATCTCCGCAGTCTTCTCGCCCATGCCGCGCATCATGATCATTTGCAGCAGCAGATACACCGGTATCGTGGCGACGGACAGCAGCCCCAGACGCCAGTCGATCACCATTGCGTAGATGAACAATGCCGCCGGCATGACCAGCGCCGAAGTCGATTCGACGGGGGCGTGGGCGACGAGGCCGTGCACGGTATGGGTATCGTCCTGAATGGCTTTTCTGATTTGCCCGCTGGTGGTCGAAGTGAAATGCGACAAAGGCGCCCGTCCCAGTGCGGCGACGAGTTTCGAGCGTATTTCCAGACCCATGCGTGCGTCCGCGAAGTGGGTGATGCTCAAGGCGATGAAATACAGCACCAATCGACCCGTGAATGTGCCGAGCAGGATGCCGAGCCACATCATCGAGCTGCTCTCATCGATGGCCGTGCCGGCAGTCCAGGCGCCGAGGAAAATATCGCCGAGATTCACCAGCGCGATATAGGGTGCAATGGCCAGAATGGCGGATATTCCCGAGAGAACGCGTCCAAGAAGAAGCCATCCTTTGATGGATTCGGTTATCTGCGAAAGGGCGAGTTTCGATGCCCTGCTCTTCTCTTTGTCGCTGGACGGTTCGACGCCGTCATTCGTCTTCGACGTGTCTTGTATTGCGGATGCCGGTGGTGTCCGCTGCTGCTCACCACCTGGCATCGTGGCTTCGCTGGTGTGTGATGTTGTCACTGTATGACCTTCAATCTTGTTCATTCGGTGTTGTCGTTAGCTGAGAGTTTGCATGCTCGGAGTCATTGGTCGCAGTGCGACCGAGCAACGGTTTCGGTGCTCAGCTGCGGTTCGCCGTCACCTCCGGCAATTCCGTCTTCCCTCAGGGAATGCAGGCGCACGATGCGGTCGGCGCAGCTCTCCAGTAATTCGATGTCGTGGGTAATGACGATCACCACAGCGCCCTGCGATGCCAGGGCTCGCAGCCGTTCGGATATGGCCGTCAGATGGCGGTAGTCAACGCCGGAAGTCGGTTCGTCGAAGACATAGACCCTTTTGTCACACACGATTGCCGAGGCGATGACGAGGCGTTGCTTCTGCCCGCCGGAAAGTGACAGTGGGTGTCTGGATGCGTACGCATCCAGGTCGAGTTCCTTGAGCACCCGGGTGGTATCGCTGCAGGTTCGGTCGGCGTCCTTCAATCCCAGCGTTACTTCCGCATTGACGGAATCGGCGAAGAGCTGTCGATGAACGTCCTGCATGACGATGTAGCTGATAGACGTCCGCTGTTTCGGAGAAACCGCCTTTCCGTCGAAAGTGATCGAGGAGTGTTTGTCTTCTTTCAGGAGTCCGCAGATAAGACGAGCAAGTGTGCTTTTCCCCGCGCCGTTGGCGCCCACGAGTGCCGAGATGCTGCCTTTCGGAAACTCAGCATGGTCGATATCGAGGATGGGTTTGCTGTCGTACGAGAAGTGAACATGTTCCAGCCTCAATCCCGTGCTCTCGCGTGCCGTTGTGGATATGGACGAGCCTGCACCCTGCTGCGTGGTGCGGGCTTTCAACGAGGGTCTGAGCAGCGTGCGAAGCCCCGCTTTGCGCCTTTCGTCGTCACTTTGCGAGAAGAAGGATTGGCCGCTCATGCGCTTCACTATGCGACCTCCGTCGAGCAGAACAGCCTGGTCTATCAGTCCTCGCAGGAAGTACAGTCGATGTTCGGCGATGACGATGGTCCGTCCCTGATGTTTGAGACGGGTGAGCATCGCGGTGAAGTCCTCTATCGCTTCGACGGAAAGGTTGGATGTCGGTTCATCGAAGAGGAGCAGTGGCGTGTGCGCACTGATGGCCTGGGCGCAAGCGACTTTCTGAAGTTCCCCGCCAGACATCTGCTTGAGCTGCCGTTCCATCAGATACCCGATGCCGCATTCCTCGGCAGTGCTCTTCACTGATGCGTTCATTGCCTCCTGCGGCACACCGTGGTTCTCCATCCGGAAGGCGAGCTCGCTGCGGACCGCGCTCGTGAAGAACTGTGTCTTCGGGTTCTGAAAGACGGTTGCGCTTACTTCTCCACAGGCACCGATGTCTGCCGAGCCGATATCGAGATCGGACACGCGTACGGCACCGGTGATGGTCCCATGATGGAAATGCGGTACCAGACCGTTGAGCAGCTGAAGTGCACTGGTCTTTCCCGAACCGCTCGCCCCGCACAGCAGGGTCACGGTGCCGGGTGTGATGTCCAGCGTGATGTCGTTCAGGGTCGGAGCGTCGCTCCTGGGCGACGAAGAGCCCTCGTGCAAGGCGTGAGCTGATTCTGGTGATGCAGCCTCCCGCGTAGCAGAGGAGTAATACACGGAGCGCTGAGCGGGATCGGCGCCATACCAGAAACTCACATGGTCGATTGCGGCGACCGGTGTCGGTGCTGAGGATGACGTCATAGAGCAAGGCCCTTCCCGAAGAGGCTGAAAGCGGTCAGGGCGACGATGCACGCGAGTATCAAGGCGTCGCCGAAGTGGAATCTCAGTCGTTCGATGGATGTCGGATGCCGGTGAGTACCCAGTCCGCGGAGCATCGCGGATGCGCTCAGGTCATCGGCGATGCGCGAGGATGCCGCGAGCAGCGGCACGATGATGAATTCTGCACTCCGGATGGGATGCATCAGAGCGCCGATGGGACCCGGGTAGATTCCGCGCAACACCATCGCTTCGCTGATTGCATGCAACTCCTGTGCCACGGTCGGAATGAACCTCATGACCACGACCAGCGGCACCACCACGACCTTGGGAAAACGCAAGGCGACCAGAGCTGCGGAAATCTGGGCCGGACCGGTGGTGGAGATGAAATACGCGGCATAGCCGCATGAGACCCCGAAACGGGCAAGCCAGTAACCGGTGACCGCGAACACCGCACCGATGGGGCCGCCTACAATCCCGGGCAATACCAGGAAAGCTGCGGAACAGACGCCCACGAATACCGTGAATTTCATCGCGCCCCGCCAATTCGCCACACTCAGATAGAGCATCGCGACTATTCCTGCCGCCGTCAGGGTGATGACGAAGGGGCCGCTTCCAAGTACCAGGAAGTTAATCAGGACCAGAACCACGATTTTGGTGCGTGGGTCCACTGCCGTCACATCCCTATGTGCCGAGTCGTGAAGTCTCGCTGCCGCAGGTGCGGACGCGACTGTTTCGCAGCTCAAGATACCAGACCGGCTTTGGCGAAATGACGGTCGATGAGTTTGGTCCCGATCCATGCTCCGAAGAGTCCCACGAAGCACAATATGACGATGAAAACGGCCACGACCGCGGGAGTGAATATCTGGGACATCTGGCTTGCATATTGCGCACCCATGCTGCCACGCATGTCTTCGTAATACGCCTTGGTGTTCATGAACAGCGGGACGAACGGTCCGATGAGCCAGAGCTGAAACACGCCGTACGCAACGATGTTGTGTCCCCTCGAGTGGTAGCCGCCCGCTTTCACGATGAGGTCCGCCACCAATCCGAGAGCCGCGCAGATGGGGATGCAACCCCAGAAGTGTCCGGTGGCCAGCATCAGCACGCCGACGATCAGAACCAGCACGGTCATGGCTCCCATAACCGGCGTTTTGGCCAGGAAGAGCATGATGACCGTGCCTCCGACGATGGCGCTCAGTGCGAATCCGACGAACATGCCGATTGGGCTGACGATGCCCGCCATTCCACCGAGGAAGGTGACAACATAATAGATGGTGGTGTACACGCCGATGTTCACCAGGTCTCTGGTGCCGAGTTTCGGGCGTGAAACAGTGGATTGCCGTGAGGTCATAAGAGTGCTTTCTATATGTGACTAAATGTGCGATTTGAGCTGTCGGACAACTATTACTGTGCCGTGAGATGTGGCTTCTGACGTCGCCGCAGCTTCCTATTGGATGCTAAATTCCCTGAAAGAGAAAAACAAGACTGTGAAACCAAGAAAAATTTTGATAATGTACAAAGTTCGCATCACTGTATATGGGTGATGTGGCGTTGTCATGTGCTGAATATCTGCTATGAATGAGTCTTTCTACAAATAGATAACGATAATAGTTATCATATACACGAAGACGTGACACATGCAAGGTGATATGGATTATCGGAAACACCGTGATGCTCCGAGGAGAAGGCGACACCCGAGGGGCTTGACTGGCGCGTGGTTAAGTGTGCCGTATTCATGCCAATGGAGCCTGACTCCGAATTTCGGAATCCGCTATGAATTGGCCTTGGCCCGGCAGTCGCTGCAGAGCCCGTGCAGGACCAGATCGCCCGAGTCGACACGAAAGCCCTGGTTCATTGCCGCAGTGACGTCGTCACTGTTGACCGGAGGTATGTCCAGGTCGAAGATGCGGCCGCAATTTCGACACACCATATGGGCATGTGGACGCTGCTGTCCGGTGTCGTAGAGCATCACGCCGTCTATCATCGCCATTTTGCGCACGATTCCCAGATCGGCGAACAGTTCGAGGGTTGCGTACACGGTCGGCAAAGAAATCCCCGGCATCAGCGTTTCCAATTGATGCTGGACATGTACGGCACTGAGATGTTGCGCGGAGGAGGAAACGATTCGGTAGATGAGCTGACGCTGCGGCGTGTTGCGCAGGCCGTGCTCATGCAACAGCTCGTCCAAGTCCAAGGCTTTGGACTGAGGTGTTGCGGTATTCATATCTCCGAGTGTACTAGCTGCGTAAAGTATTTCAAGGGATTCGTACTTTAAATTTGCATCTAATTTGAAACCAATTAAAATAAGCAAATGACAAGGTATGAAAGAGGCTGAAATATGGAGATTGAAAGCGATTCAAGCGTGGCGTTGCCTGGCAATACGACGACATCAATGCATGAAGGTTCGGAACACGATGCCTTCGTGCTCAGATATGTGCAGCCGGGGCTGGTCGGGCTCATTGATGGAACGGTCAGCACTCTCGCACCCGTTTTCGCGGCTGCCATCTTTTCCGGCCCTCATGCGGCCTTCATTGTCGGTATGGCCACGGCACTGGGCGCGGGGGTCAGCATGGGCTGGTCGGAAGCGCTTTCGGACAACGGCAAGAAAACAGGCCGGGGGTCCGCCATCGTTCGTGGTGCGATTACCGGTGCGGCCACGACCATCGGCGGTACCTTCCATACGCTGCCGTTCCTTATCCCGAGTCTGCACTGGTCGTTAATCGCCGCGTTCATCGTGGTGGCGATTGAGCTGGTCGCAATAGCCTGGGTCCGCTATCGATTCCTGCACGTCCCCATGAAGAATTCGCTGATGGTGGTCACCTTGGGCGGCGCCATCGTTCTGGCCATTGGCGTCGTTCTGGGTGCCAGCTGACATCGTGCTCCCTTGGTGTGAACTCCGATAGTGAAGGACGGTCTTACGCTGAGCGCATTTGAGAGCTTGACCTCAAGTGGACTTTAAGACCTACACTCGTGCTTGACAGACCAACCGCTGACTTATGGTGGCGGTTGCATGGTGTGCAGATGAACCATGAAGCCAGTGATGGAGGGACGATGATGACAGGTATATTGCAAGAGCATTTCACTTTGGCGAACGGCGTGGAGATTCCGAAAATCGGTTTTGGAACCTGGATGATCGAAGACGACGACAAGGCTGCGCAAGCCGTCCGGGAAGCCATTGAGGTGGGGTATCGCCATATCGACACCGCAGAGGCATACGGCAACGAGGCAGGTGTCGGGGAAGGCGTACGCTCGTCCGGCCTCGACCGCAAGGAGGTGTTTGTAACCACAAAACTTCGTGCCGAATACAAGGATTACGAAGGTGCCAAGCAGGCCATCGATGATTCCTTGAGGACGCTGAATCTCGGGTATATCGACCTGATGATTATTCATTCGCCCAAGCCTTGGGCCAAGTTCGGCGAGGATGAGCACTACTTCGCAGGAAACCTTGAAGCCTGGAAGGCCTTGGAAGAGGCTCATAAGGCGGGAAAGATCCGTGCGATAGGCGTCTCGAATTTCGAGCAGGTCGACTTGCGGAACATCATCGACAACTCGGAAACTCTTCCCGCCGTCGACCAGGTGCTTGCCCACATCGGGAACACCCCGTTCGAACTGATGGATTACGCAAGACAGCACAATATCCTTGTCGAGGCATACTCACCCTTCGGACATGGGGATATGCTGCACAATGGTGAAGTGCAGCGAATTGCGGAACGCAACCAGGTGTCCGTGACGCAGCTGGCGGTCAGATATCTGCTGCAACTGGGTCTGTTGCCATTGCCAAAGGCCTCAAGCACCGAACACATGCGGCAGAATGCCGATGTGGATTTTGTCATCGGCGATGAGGACATGATGCAGCTGCGCAATATCACCAAGCAGCAGTACTCGGATGCCAACAGGCAATTCCCCGTCTATCAGTCATGAGTCGTGGTATCGAGCGCCGTCGGTCGTGCCCGACGCTTCGCGCCCGGCGCGCAGGATGACGACTCATTCGCCGGGTTTGGTGATACTCGGCGAATGAGATGCTGCCCAATCCTCCGCTGAAAGAGATCGTAAGGTTGAAGCACTGGTTGTGTTGTCCCGACAGGGAGGTGGCGTCGGCATTGTCGCTTCGGCGGCGGCTCAGTCCCAGATTTCCTTCGCCATGGTCAATACTGACCAGGCCTTCGGCCAGCCGACATAAAATGCGACGTGCGTTACGGCTTCCGTGATTTCCTGACGCGTGATGCCATTGTTCCTGGCGGTTTGCAGGTGAAAGCGCAGAGAACTGTCGAGCATCCCACTGGACATCAGGCTGATTACGGTTACGAGACTTCTGTCCCGGGCACTGAGCTGTTCCTGCCTGGACCAGACCTCGCCGAAGAGGATGTCGTCATTGAGATGAGCGAATTCGGGTGCGAAGGTGCCCAGCCGGTCATGACCCTCAGTTACCTTGTTGTCCATTGCATGGGCGTTCGTCGTTGGGCTGGCCGTGAAGTGTTCGGCTGCCGTGGCGTTTGCCGCTTCGTATTCTTCATCGCTCACGGACCGGCCCCAGGTTACCGCGTTGCCCTCAGCATCCTTCAGTGTGACCGCGACATGCTCCATGGAGTGGTTCGCGCAGGCGCCATGCCAATGATTCACATCTTTGCCGGTAGTGACGATGTCACCGGGCTGTAGCAGTCTTGCGGCTTCGCCTTGTTCCTGATAGAGGCCTAGCCCTCGGGTCACCACCAGAATCTGTGCAACAGGGTGTGTATGCCAATGGTTGCGACAGGCTGCATCGAAGTGCACCGTACCCACCGAGAGTCCAGGTGCCGATTCTTGCGGAGTCAGTGTTCCTGTTCCATCAAAAAACCGTGGGTCAAGCGTTGTCGTGTGTGAATCTTCATGGTGTTCTGTCATCGTCGCAATCCTTCACATGGTCTATCGAACGGGTTCTGCTCGTATACTAAATCTTCGAGTGAGCTTTAAGTCAAATGGGTGGAGGACTCGATGGAATATGCGATCGGGCAGGCTGCAAAGGCCGCGGATATGACGGCATCGACGCTGAGATACTACGAACAGGAGGGTCTCATCGTGGCGAAACGGCATGAGAACGGCAGACGCTACTTTGACCAGGAGGATGTCAACTGGCTGAAATTCATCCACCACATGCGTAGCACCGATATGCCTATCGCGGATTTGGCCAGATACGTCAAGTTCCGCAGGCAGAAAGTGGAAGGCTCCCAACAGGAACTGCTGCTGATCATGAAGAAGCATGAGCGGCATCTGATAGAGAAGATGGCTCATTACCAGAGCAATCTTGATCTGGTCCGCTACAAGATTTCAATGTACGAGCATGAGCTCAAGGACAGAGACGCGGATCTCTTCGAACTCTTCAAAGAGCGCAGGTGCGCTACTGTCGCTGAAGGCACCGATGCCGGCGTTGCCGGTGGGGTAGTCGCTGGTGAAGGCGGGGAGCCTTCGATTCGGGGGGCAGAACTCTGAAACGATAACCTCGGACGGTCGGATGCTGCGCGAACACGTTCGGCGTAGACGAGTCTTATGCGGCGCTGCGATTGACCGATTGGGGCGACGCGTTCGTTCTTCGCGGCACGTGTTACAGAGAAACGCAGCAGAGCGGATTGTAAAGTGCTTGACAAATAGTGAAGCGGCCCTTACTGTCGAATTTGTAAAGTACTTGACTATTAATCGGCATGAAAGGACAATCATGGCTGACGACGTAAGACCACAGGTATTGAATCAGCTCCGTGAACTGAGCATGATGATGATACGGAATCGAACCAGGGTCGCCCGTATCGACGGACTCGGTATATACGGAGAAGGGCACGGTCGCCCTGCGATGCGTTCGGTAAGACGCGGGGGGCGTTCCTCTGAGAGCGGGGAACGAGCGCAAGGCGATTCTGCATCGGTGCGGGCTTCGATGATAGGAGCAGGTGATTCCGCCATGAGAGGTCAGGGCAGGGTCCTGCTGACCCTCACACTGAGTTCCACGGTGAGCCAGCGGGATTTGGCGACCATTCTGGGTCTGAGCAGACAGGCGCTCGGGCAGCTGCTCTCCAAGCTTGAAGCGAAAGGATACGTATCCAGGCAGCCGTCGCAGGAGGATAAACGTGTGACGATGGTGCAGATCACCGATAAGGGCAAGCAGGCGGCAAGCCAGCTGCACGACAGCATGCAGCACGATGCTGACATCTTTGACTGCCTGAGCGATGAGGAGCTTGCACAGTTCAGTGGATACCTCAACAGGATTATCGACAACATCGAACGAAAGCATCCTAAGGATGACTTTATTGAGCGGCGCAAAATGATGAGGGAAGCCATGAGGGAATTCCGCCGCGCCAATCGACAGGAAGAAGTCCAATGAGCGCAAGACCATCGATTTCAATGTTTTCCTCGAGTGAAGCCGTTGCTATCGAACAGCACAGCACGACGCCATCGGTCAGTCGTAACGCACCCGGTACGGCAAGGATAGAAGGTCGTCTCACGTCGCCGATAGCCCGAGTGCCAGAATCCACGGCCTCGGCAGGAGGCATCACGGTCAAGGGGCACACGATACGCACCTTCGCATACACCACGGATGCTGCCGTGATACGCAATACCAATGCGGACGCGATTCTGGCGGTCTACCCATTCACCGGTGAACCGGTGATCACCAAGGCCTTGCTGACGGTGGCACAGCAGCCCCTGTTCGTAGGTGTCGGGGGAGGAACCACCACGGGGACACGCGTGGTCGAATTGGCCATGGTGGCCGAGATGCAAGGAGCCGCAGGTGTCGTCATCAACGCCCCTGCGCCCGCAGAGACCATAGAGGCCGCAATGAATTCCGTCGATATCCCCGTTGTGGCGACCGTCACGGCGGATGACGAAATCACCGAGGAGAAGATTCTGGCAGGGGCGGCAATCATCAATGTCGCTGCCGGGGCCAGAACGGCGGAAGTGGTCGCCAGCATCAGAACGCATCATCCGGAAGTGCCGATCCTGGCTTCGGGAGGTTCCTCCGATGAAAGCATCGCGGCCACTGTGGCAGCCGGTGCTGACGCATTGAGCTGGACACCGCCAAGCGCCCAGCAATTGCAGTCTCAGATGATGGCCCGGTACCGCGGTGACGAGCCAAAGGCTTAGTCAGGACTTGGCTTGTTGAGGTGTGCGTGACACGGGCAACATGCCAATTTGCATTGTTGGAAAAGTGACGGTAATATCTACTTCTTGTGTGCAGCGCATGCTACACACGACATTCCTGCGTAGCTCAGTTGGCAGAGCATCCGACTGTTAATCGGACGGTCACTGGTTCAAGCCCAGTCGCAGGAGCCACATGAAAGCCCTACAGCCACAACGGTTGCGGGGCTTTTCTCATGTCACGAAAACAATGAAAAAAGACGCACATGAACCATATATGAACCATAAATTGCAGGGCAAAAAGAAAAACCCCGCCTGAGCGGGGCGGGGAACGTGAATGCGAATCTCAATCATTGAGGTGGGCGACGGCGTAGTTGGTTTGTTTGCTTGGTGGTGTTTCTGCCGTATTGGGTATTGTATCCACGATTTTGGGTGTTTCATCGCTGAGGGTTTCCGTATTCGGTTTCGTGCTGGTTATGGTTGTTCCGAATGGAGGGAGACATTGATGGAGATTGATTACAGCCAGGATTCTACTGCAGATGCCCCGCGGGTTGTGGTTTATGCGCGGCAGCGTGATGCCGGCATCAATGCATTGCTGCAGAGGATCTCCCTTTTGGATACTCGTGACATGATTCAGGCCCGTTCGCCCGATGGCGCGGTTATTCTCAAGGTTGCTGATATCGCGTTGTTCCGTTCCAGCGACAAGCAGGTGTTCGCCAGATTCGGCGGACACGATCTGGTCGTCAGGGAGACGTTGAAGATGTTGGATCGGAACCTGCCCGAACACTTGTTTCAGAGAGTATCCAATAGCGCCATAGTCAACTTGCGGTTTCTCCGACGGTTCGATCTGCATGCCAATGGTGTCGTCAGTGCGACGCTACGCGACGAGACAAGCGTCAAAGTCACCGGAACATACATGAACGCCCTCAGAGAAAGGTTGATATCATCATGAGAATCTCATTTAATAGAATAGTCGCCAGCATCTGCACTGGAGCGGTGATAGGCCAGTTTATAGGGTTTTGGATCTCCGTGGTGTTCTCTGCACTCAACGGTGCGGCACAATGGATACCTTCCACCCCGGGTTTTGTCGCAAGGTTCGGACAGTTCCCCGCGGTGGTGTTGTCCGCATGTATCTGGAGCGCCATCGGCGTCATGTTCAGTCTGACGGCCGAACTGGTTTACAACCATGAGACATGGGGCATCTGGCAAAAGATGGGTGTGTACTACGTGGTGACCCTGCTGCTCTTCACACCACTGGCGAGCGTGGCGGGCTGGTTCCCACTGAACCCGCTCAACTTTCTAGGATTCGCTATCATATTTACCGTCTTGTTCGCCATCATCGGTGCGATTAACATGCTCATGGCCCGCAGAAAAGTCGACGATCTCAACCAGCATCTCAACCGCAATCGTTAGCCGTCGGTCTCCACAAATGACTCGCTTTTAACTGAGATTGTCGTCAGTTCGCATTCGATGCGAGATGAGGGGGTCTTGGTATTGCTGGGTGTCGTTGTTGCCGTGGGTCTTCTGTGATTGCAGTCAATGGTTTCCGGCAAAGATGCCGTCATCATCGCGTATGGACGAACCTGTTGACGACCTCTAGCCCATCGGCTAGTATGGAATAGCACCCAGTGCTGGTCCTTTGTCACTTGATTCTGCCCCATCAGACATAATGTAAATCTCATTTGCGTATGGTTGAGGACAACACCGAAGCTGAGTTTGTGAGTTCTGAGGAAATCTGTCCAGGTGAAAGGGAAATACGAATGTTCCGTATATCCGGGGAAATGTTTCCGGTCGGATTATTCTCTGGAGAACCGTTTTTAGCTCCATGAGATAGTGCAGCAGCGCGCTATAGGCGCGCTGCACGTGTTCTTGTCGCGTGGATTCTTGGTACAGCTGAATGCTTGATTGCAGATATCAGTTCCGTTATGAAATGGTACCAAGAGACGATAGCCGGCATGCACTACGGGGAAGCTTGTGGATCATCATTGCCGAATCATCAGAACCGCTAGAACACGACCGTTTTCTATACAATTCCAATGCGCGATGATTCCGGATGTTTTCGCGTTCAGACGTATACGGAAACCCGTGAATTGATCAACGTGCAGTATCTTCAATCTTGTGGTGACCAGGCAACCAAGACATCTGTCTGGACGCAATATTGTGATACCACACCATATCCGAGCATCCTGGTTCTGCATAGTGCCGGTGCATCCAGTCAAGGTACAAGTCCGGAAGGCTCGTGGAAGGAGAGGAACGACGCACAAGCTCGCGAAGCAGGATTTGAGAGAGCTGACCGAATGGGTGGAGTCAGCTGGACCTGTCGATTCCGGTATCACGTTCGGCGCAGACGAGGCTGACAGGGCGGCGGAGGAAACGCTGCGGATGATGGACGTCCCTCGTTCGGGCACCTCGGCCGACCGGAGACGGCAGCAACCCGCGATGTTAAGTGCGTTTGCTGCGCGAGTTGAACTGCGAGTTTGATGAGTATGCTCGAGATGAGCGGGCCAAGGCGAGCGAGGTCGTCCGGCGCGCGGTCAGCGAGTGCATCCACCGATGCAAGTCCGATCCTCGCCAACATCTAGGTGTATATGTCCATCGGCTGTTCCAGGGCAGTACCCCGGAACATGGCGAAAGTTGTAAAAGTCTGACGGAGAACATGGACATCACCGGCCCTGTGGTGCGGGTCTGGGATGTGTTCCGCGTGACGGCATCGTTCGAAGGTGATCTGGTCCGGGATCGCACCGACCTGAGACTGCAAGTGAACAGCCTCAAGGGACGCAAGGATGGTCATCCCTTGAAGCTGAATATGAGGCAGCTCGCACGAATCCGCGAGATATATGAGAGCCGTGTGCTCGTGGAATGTAGGAAATCGTGTACGCAGGTTCAGCGAGGTGCCTCCTTTGCCTGTAGGGGATTGCATACCTGTATTCGATCTCGGCAGAAAATGAATATCGTTTAGTATGTAGTAATACATATTTCCTGTTTGAGGGGCGGGTGGCACGATGACGAGCGGAGGGTTCGATTCAGGTGTTGTCGTTGAGCGGCTAATCACTGATGTCCGAGAAACTCTTGAAAAGGTGTTCCTCGATATTGAAAACTCATGGAGAACGGTCACTGAGGGTATCAGCAGCATGCCATTCGATGCTGCTGATATTGTAAAACAGGCGCGAAAAATGGCTGGAACAGGGAAAATGTTTCGTCCCAAGCTTTGTATCTGGTCGTATATTGCAAGTCGAGGATCGGTTTCTGATTCTTGCTATCGAGAACTGGTGCAGGTGACAAGTGCTTTGGAGCTATTTCACACCTCCGCCCTGATCCATGACGATGTTATGGATAGAGCGGACACCAGACGCGGTTTCCCCAGCATAAACGCATGGGCCAGGGATTCGATGGCTAACATTCCAGGGCAGTCAGAGGCAGCAAACCTTTTTGGTGACAATGTAGCCATTTTGGCTGGAGATATTACCTTGGCCTCATCCTTGTCGTTAGCTTTTACCTCTTCTGATGCGATACGACGAATATGGACGGACCTGTTGAATGCCGTCTATGCCGGACAGACGTTGGATATTTTAGGCTCGACAGGAATCGATACCGATGAAAAACGTATTGAGATTGTGGGAGCGTTGAAAACCGGCTCCTACTCTGTCTGGTATCCACTTCGTTTTGGTGCTGTTATCGGTCAGGCGAATGAAATGCAAGTATCGTTGTTGCGGCGATATGCCTTGCATGTATCGCGGGCATTCTCGTTGCGTGATGATTATCTCGGCGTTTGGGGGGATCCAGACGTGATGGGAAAACCAGCTGGGCTTGATTTGGCCGAAGGAAAATCTACTTCGATACTCCGGTTGGCGAAAAACAAGCTCAGTTCACAGGATTTCGAACGCATAGCTAAAATGAAATCCCAAGGCACTGTGTCAGAGTCCGAAATTCGATATGTCACAGACCGACTTCAGCAAGCTCAAATCGATCAGGATATCCAGACCCTAATCAACCATGAATATGAGGAGTCCCTCGCGATGCTACAGCCGGCTAGAGGAGTATTGACCCCGGTGGGTGTGGAAGGCTTAGCTGAGATCGCGAAACAGATTGCATACCGCGTAAAGTGAAACGCCACCTGCACGCATTCGACTTTTCGGGATGTGGAGGTATATGGAAGGTTGCTTGATCTCGCTGCCGTCGAATATGCTCCGAAGATTCGCGTCGTAGTCCGAGGAGATCACGAAATTGTGTGTGGACAGACTCTCGTAGGTGCCCGTCACTCCCCAGTAGAACACCAGACAGGAACATGAATACTTCATGGAGTCAATGCGTTCGGGCGTATACCGTCCGCGTACCTTTGCCTCGTTGACGAGTTCCTTCATCGCGTAGGGGAAATCGGCGTTGCACACCACGTCGTCCGCTTCGATCAGCTCACCGTCGACCTGGATGCCAAGCACACGCGAACCCCTTCCTGCGCTTTTCGCAGTTCGTGTCATGTAGCCCCATCGGGCTTGTATCTGCGTGGTACGGCGATTCGCCTGTCATGTCCGTGCAGTGGTGGCCGGAGCTGCTCGAAGTGGTGTCTGAGAGCTGCCTTCACAGTAAGTCGTGAGCGGAGACAGGAAGCTCGTTTCACTGGTTGATGCCTGTCCGGACAGTGTCACTGCTGTGTCAATAATTGTTTTCGACAGGTGCTCGGGATAAGCTTCGTAACGGGATGGGTTGGGATAACCGGTGCAACTAGGACTTTCATCTATGGTGAGTTATGACATGTGAACTAGGACATGTGAGTTAGGACTGGATGAATAGGAGCGACATACCGCGAACATGCAGCAGTCCGATAGATGAGGGATTCGACGTGCGAGGTGCAGTGTCCGCGCGCTTTACAGGCGTCGTCGCTGCCGTTGAAGTTTCAGCACGTCAGGAACAGAAAGTGTCGAGACGTTGTCGAGAATTCGCAGGCTTCGTCGTAAACGAGGCGTGTACGGTGATGGAAACATTCCCTGCACGACCAGAGAAGAAGGATAACTTGACCAAGCGCGTCGTCGTTGTCGGTGCAGGTATCGGTGGCTTGTCCGCCGCCATTCGATTGCAACATGCCGGATATGCCGTCGAAATCTATGAACGGCTGAATATGCCGGGCGGGAAAATGCATCAGATCCGCGAGAAGGGTTTCACCTTCGACGTGGGTCCCACCATCGTGATGATGCCTTCGGTGTATCAGGACATCTTCCGACTGGCAGGCAAGGACCCGGACGACTATATTCCCATGACCAGAGTCGACCCGATGTATCAGGTCTTCTTCCAGGGCGATCCGATGAGGGAGTACACGGTGGATAACGACCTGGTGCATCTCATGAAGATGGTCGAAGGCAAAGGTCCCAGGAACGCCAAAGGTTTCCTCGACTATCTCTCCTCCATGTACACCAGATACCAGGTCGCCTTCCAGCACTTCATCACACGGCCCTTCCGTAAGCCGAGCGACATCTACAACCCCTTTATGCTCCGTCAGGCGTTGAAGCTCAAGACCTTTGACAGTGCCGACCATATGATGGCGAAGTTCATGCCTGACGAGGATCTGCAGCATATGCTGAGTTTCCAAACGCTGTACATCGGCGTCTCACCGAAGAACGGCCCTTCGCTGTACAACATCATTCCGATGATCGAACTGTTGTACGGGGTGTGGTACGTCAAAGGCGGCATGCACACGGTGGCCGAGCAGATGGCACGGCTGTTCACCGAACTGGGGGGCGTCATCCATTACGGTGCCGACGTTCAACGCATCGTCACCAAGGATTCGCGTGTGCTTGGCATCCAGGTCGACGGGGAGATGATCGAAGCGGACGACGTGGTGTGCAACGCCGATTTCCCCTACGCGATGAAGGAACTCGTCAACGAGGCAAAGGTACGCGGACGGTATACGCCCGAACGCATTGACTCCATGAAGTATTCATGTTCCTGTCTGGTGTTCTACTGGGGAGTGACGGGCACCTACGAGAGTCTGTCCACACACAATTTCGTGATCTCCTCGGACTACGACGCGAATCTTCGGAGCATATTCGACGGCAGCGAGATCAAGCAACCTTCCATATACCTCCACATCCCATCTCAGACCGAGCCCGACATGGCTCCTGAAGGACAGTCCGCCTTCTATGCGCTGCTGCCCATATCGGAGCTCGGAACGGCACAGTACGAATGGAACGAGCAGACAGTGAAGCTGTATCGCGACAAGGTTCTGGATGCGTTGAGCGCACTTCCCGGACTCGAGCACCTGCGCGAGAACATCATCATGGAGCGTATGTTCACGCCTGAGGATTTCGAGCGAGAGTTCCACGCCTATCGCGGCGCCACTTTCGGCTTGCAGCCGACCTTGCGACAAAGCAACCATTGGAGACCGCAGGCCAAGGCCAAGCATTGCCAAGGCTTATATTTCACCGGCAGCAGCACCCATCCCGGTGCCGGAGTGCCGATCGTGATGCAGAGCGGGAAGATCTGTGCGGAGGAACTGATGCGTGACGAGGAAGGAACACTGTGACATTCGCCGAAGGAGGTCCAGCGTTGTCCGATTCGAAGATTGCCGAATCGTTTGAGGCCGCAGAGGCAATCATGCGAGAGCAGGCGGTGAGTTTTTACCAGGCGTTCCGCAGTCTTCCGCCGGAACGTTTTCGCGCGGTGACGGCTGTGTACGCGTTCTGCCGTTACGCCGATGATGTGGTCGACGAGGGAGGTTCATCCTCGCTGCCGCTGCTGGATGATCTCGAAAGGGGCGTCCATCACCTGTATCACGGTGTCGCCGACGCGGAAGATGGCGGAGATTCGACGCCAGACGTAGCTTCGGGCAAGCCCTGGTGGGATGCATTCGCATTCAGCACGGCGGCATACCATGTCCGGGAAGCGGACCTGATGATGCAGATCACCGGGCAGCGCATGGACGCGCACTTCCATGATCTGGAAAATACTCAGGAACTCGTGGAATACGCGCGTCTGGTCGCAGGATCGGTAGGAAGGGTACTGGTGCCGATTCTGGTCAAGGACAGTACGGTCATCGGGAACGACGAATTCATGAAGGCATGTGAATCCCTGGGCGTGGCCATGCAAATCACCAACATCCTACGAGATGTGGGAGAGGATATCCGGGAACGTGACCGCGTGTACATCCCACGCAGCGTGATGCTCGAATTCGGCATATCACGAGCTGACCTCGAAGCGCTCTCGAAACCTCGGCAGGAAGAGCTTCGCACGGATGCCGAAAACACTGCGACCGCTCTTGATGTGCCTCAGAATTTCGTCAGGCTGTGGGAGCATCTCGCCGCTCTCGCCGATGACTGCTATCTCCCATACGAGCGTTGGATATCGGCCTTTGACGAGTCCGCACGTTTTCCATTGCTGTGCGCCGCGAAGCTGTACCAGGCGATAGAGCAGGCGGTGCGTGACCACGACTACAACTGCTTTACGCGACGTTGCTATACCGATGCGACGACGCGTGAGACCATCGTCCGAGATATTCTGTCCGCACAACGCCCGGTACAGGACTGATATACCCGCAGGGGAGTAATGCCATATGTCCAATATCCTGAGTCTGATCGTCTCTGTGGCGTATATACTTCTGGTGCTCGGGTGCTCCGCCTTGATCGCTCGTCATCAGGGGAATCGCAGCGAATTCTCAAGAAAATTCGTGCATATCATGGTCGGGAATTGGGTGTTCATCACACCGTGGTTCACATCGCTGTGGGCTGTGGCGCTCGTGCCGGCAGCCTTTGTGATCATCAACGCTCTGAGCATTCGCTTTGCCTTCTTCACATCAATGGCCAGAGAGCACGAGGACTACGGGACGGTATATTACGCATTGAGCATGCTGCTGCTCAGTTCGGCCGCCTTTGCTCTCGGATGGCGTGAACTGTCCTTCATCGGTCTGCTCACCATGGCGTATGGTGACGGCTTCGCCGCCCTGGTCGGCAAACGTTGGGGCAGACACCACCCCTTCTCATTCGCTCCGGATAAAACACTCGAAGGCAGCATCACCGTGGCTGCCAGCGCATTCATCGTCACGCTTGCTTGTGTGATGGCGTTCCCCGAACTCAGAGCGCAATACGAGCCCTGGCTGACGATGGGGGTGATTCCAGCTCTTATAGCAGTGCTTGCGGCATTTGTGGAACTCACAGCAGGCCGTGGCTGCGATAATCTGTCGCTTCCCATCTCGACCGGTATAGGCGCTTCGCTGTTATTGCGCTACAGCAGCGTCGGTCTCTATGTATATCTGCTGCTCGCCCTGTCGATACTGCTCATCGCCTACGGACGCAAGGCGATAACCGAGGACGGCATCGTGGCGGCGATACTGACCGCAGCCACCCTCTACACTTTCGCCAATGTCTGGATAGGTATCAGCCTGCTGCTGTTCTTCGTGGCGGGTTCGGTGGTTTCCGCCATCAGCAACGACGCCAAACGAGCAGGTGAACGACGGCAGATCAGCGGCAGCGCCCGCAACTGGAAACAGGTGATCTGCAACTCCCTGCCCGCAAGCGCGGCCTTGTGGATTGCCCAGTTCTCCACGGAGAAGAACGTGGCCATGCTGATATGCTTCTGCGTGTTCGCCGCCGCATGCGCCGATACCTTCTCATCGGAGATCGGCATGCTCGGAGGTGGCAGGGTGCTCAGTCTGACGACGCTGCGTCCGACTCCGCACGGCACCTCGGGCGGTGTATCCTTGCTCGGCCTCGCGGCAGGACTGTTGGGCAGCGCCTTGCTGGCCGTGCCCAGCATCGTGCAGTTCGGATTCAAGGGATTTGTTTTCGTGTGTCTGCTGGGCGTATGCGGGACGCTGATCGACAGCATTCTCGGTTCCTCCATCCAGCAGCGTTTCAAAGACAGGAAGGGCCAGTTGATGGATGTTCCTGCCTATGCGAGGCAGCAGGTTTCCGCGGGCATCGCCCATATCGGCAACAGTGCGGTCAATCTGCTGTCATTGTGTGCCGTCTGTATCCTGGCGTATGCCGCCAGCGGCGTCATCATTCCATGAAAGGACATCATGACCGTTTCAGCACCAGCATCCTCGGCAATACGATATCGGCTTGCACGGCCGGGCGAAGAGGAGGGTCTTGGTCGTCTGTCCGCGGAATCCTTCGGCGACTACCCTTTTTTCTCCTTTGCGTTGAGAGAGCCGTTTGACTCGTACCAGAAGTATCTGGACTATATGACTCGTCTCCATCGGATGCTCATCAAGGCATACATCAAGAAGCAGGTATGCCTGGTCGGTGTCAGCGACGGCGCCGTGGTATCGGTGGCTTTGCTCCATGACCCTCGTTCACGGGACATAGGTGTCACCGATTACATTCTTGCCGGTGGTCTGGGTCTGGTACGCGGCGTAGGGTTGCGCCGTCTGCTGGCGTTCTTCGATATCAGTGAAGCGGCGCAGTCGGCGTGCACGGCAAAGCATCCGGATGCCTGGTATGTCGAGTTGCTGGCTGTGGATACGCAGCTCAAGGGGAGAGGGCTGGGCGGCAAGATGATTCACGATTGCGTGGAACCCTATGTGCGTGGGCATGATGGTCGCAGTCTGAGTCTGATTACGAATACGGAACAGAACCGCCGCTTCTATATGTCCAAAGGCTTCACCGAATTCTCGGAATCGACCTTGTCATGCCGCGGACAGACCATAGGCAACTGGAGTTTCTTCAAGCAGCTTGAAATCTGAGAGGCACGGACGTGCCACTGCTTTCCGACCGGATTGCGGTACGCGTCATCGGCATGGTTCCTGCTGCAAGGTCGATGCAATGCGCGGCTACGCCGACTTCCTGAGATGTCGGCGCCGTTTCGACACCGTTAGTACCGGGCATCCCGCACAGACGAAGGACTCCGGGTCTGGCTGGCAGCTGCTGCCACCGCATTTGGCGGAGGACATGTCCAGAACATCGAGCCTTCCTGCCGCCTTGGCCTGCTCCATCACCAATTCCACGAAGTCAAGCGGCATGTTCAACTGCCGCGAAACCATTCCTGCAGTCATTCCCAAGCCGAGAGCGTGAATGATCTGCTCCGACACGGGCGCTTGGAAGACCATGTGTTCGGTGTGCCTGAACGCCCTCATAACAGGCTGCCTACCTGGAAGATAAGCACTGCCAGAGCATAGGCGATGGCCAGTCCCATCAGCACCGATTGCAGTGCCGTCCTGCCGCCGAACTGCCGTTTCATTTCAGCCACGGTCGCGAGGCAAGGCGTGTATGCGAGCACGAATATCATGAACGCCGCGGCAGCTGCTGCACCATGACCTCCGCTTGATTGCTCGAAACTGGCGCGAACCGCATCGCCAAGGCGTCCCTGGCCTTCCGAAGCTCCGGAGGCATCATCTGATTCCTCTATCGCATAGCTCTGGGTCATGGACCCGACGACGACCTCTTTGGCTACGAAGCCTGTGATCAAGGCCGCCGAAGCGTGCCAGTCGTTGAATCCGGCAGGTTCGAACACCACTGCGCTTTTGGAGGCGATTGCCCCGTACAGCGAGTGCTCAACCGTGTCGACATGACCGAAACTGTTGTTTCCTGCGAGTCCGGCGCTCACAGGGACAGCTGCGAGCAGCCACATGATGATGGTCATCGAGATGATAATCGAGCTTGCTCCGGTGATGAAGGCCCACAACCGTAGTGCGACCGACTTCATCAGGCGGAATACCTGAGGCAGTTGGTAGGGTGGGAGTTCCATCGCGAAGGGTTGGGTGCGCAGATCCGAGAACTGCGTTTTCCGCAGCGCCAGGCCCACTAAGAGGATGATGACAATCGACGAGACATACATCAGGAATATCGCCAGGCCAGCGAAATTGCCGAAAAAGGCGTAGGCCAGCACAATGTATACGCTTAACCGGGCAGAGCATGAGGTGAAGGGAATCAGCAGCCCGGTGAGCAGACGCTGTCTGGAATCGGGCAGGGTTCTGGTGGATGCGAGCGCCGGAAGGTTGCAACCGAAGCCGACCACCAGCGGCAGGAAGGCTCTGCCGTCAAGGCCGATAGCGCGCATCGCCTTGTCCATCACGAATGCCGCACGTGCCAGGTATCCGGAATCCTCCAGCATTGAGAGGATGATGAACATGATGCCCATAGGAGGTACGAAGGTCAGCACTGTTATGGTGCCGTTGAGCACGCCGTCGATGACCAGTGAATGGAACCATCCATCCGTTGCTCCCGAACCGCCGATAAGGGTGAACACCCAGTCGATGCCGGTGGTGAACCAGGCTCTGACGTTGACGTCGAAGAAATCAATCAGGGGACTCGCCATAGTGGTGATGGATTCGAATACGGCATACATGACCATCAGGAAAGCGAGGATGCCGAATACGGGGTGCAGCAACACACGGTCGATGCGATCCGACAGCGTGGTGTGGTGGCTGAAGGCTGTGCCCCCGCCGAAACTTCGTACCGTTGCCGCGACCCACGAGAAGCGTTCGTCGGCGGTGCGCCTGACCCAATCCGAGACTTGCTCCGGAGACGAGGCGTTCCTTGGGGCGGGAATCCGGGTGATTCCCGCATCGGTATCGATGACCGAATAGTCGGCCGTCTCCTGGCTTTCCTCGTGATGCGTGGTGCTCCGGGTGCGTGCAATCGTCGAGTCTATGGCTTGAAGCAGTTGCTCTTGTCCGTTGCCGTTTCTTCCGTCAATCGGGATGAAGGGAATATCCGGTATCGCCTTGGACAGTTCGGTGACGGTCACAGGAGAGTCCTGTTTGCCGGCCAAATCCAACATGGTGACGGCCACGACCAGAGGATGTCCCAGATCAATGAGCTGACTCAGCAGATACAGGGATTTGGAAGGTGAGGTCGCATTGAACACCGCCACGATCACATCAGGGGGAGCCATGGTGTCGGTGCCCATGGCAGCCTCGCATGATACCTGTTCGTCAGGGCTGATGGCATCAAGCGATGCGGTACCGGGGGTGTCTATGAATTCCCAATGCCTGCCGTGATAGTTCAAATCACCGGACTCAATGAGTACGGTGGTACCAGGCGCATTCATGACTTTTGCGCTGCCGCCCAGCAGATTGTTGAAGAGTGTGGACTTACCGACATTCGGATTGCCCATGCACACGATGCGCGGCCGTGTTGATGACGGCGTCGATGGTGTCTCGTCAGACGAGGCGGGAATGATTGCTGCCAGGCCTCGCCGGTGGTGGCGGTGCTTCGCAGGCTGGCATTTCGGGCACCCCGCAGGCGTGGGGAGTGAGGATGCGGACGATACAGGATGGGCGGCGCATCCGCATTCCTCGGGGATAGGGTGCTCCAAGGCAGCAGTCGTTCCAGTGCCGTGGTGCTGTTGTTGCTGTGATGCCATGTGTTCCCCAAGTGTTGAGTGCCGGAAAGCCTTGTCGTGCCTATGATGCGGTATGGGCGCTGAAGGCATGCGAAAGCCGGGCTTCGATAGATGTGCACGCGCACCCATAGATTACGAATATGAGGATGCGCGATTTCTGCGATTAGCTGGGCTTGACGAGAATGCGCCTGGCGGTCGCCCCGTCGACTGCAATGCGCTCAGAGCCATGGGAAACCACGCACCCACCGAAATTGGCCTTCTGAATCACGGTCAGCCGTTCGTGTTCGCGGAAGCCGAGTTCGTTGAGACGAAAACGGTATCGTTCCGAAAGTTCTATTGCGCAAATCTCTATCTCCATGCCAAGAGGGCAGGTGCGCAACGATTGAGTCATGCAACCGACAGTAGTGGAGTTCACCGCGGATTGTAAAGAGTGTTGCTCGACTTTGGCGAGAATGGGTCGTGAAGATTCTTGAATCACGGACGGCATGGAAGGCAGTGACATCACGGTATGCCGTGACATCATGGTATCCGGTGCGTGGCCTTCGACGGTATCCGGTTGATGCCGGGATGTTATCTTGCAGGGGTGTTCGCTTTGCGAATCATACGGTTGTTCAATGCCTTCGTGTCCAGTGCAAAGCCTGAACCGTTTCTGGTGTATGGCAGATCATCCACATTCACACCTCTGATAATCAGTCCTGCCTCGTCGCCTTTCTGGATGGACTGAGTTCTGCGGTGCCGGGATTCGATGGCACTGATGGTGCCGTGCAGTTCGACTGGCGACGGTTTCGGCGAAGCATCCGGCGAATCGTGGGTGATATCCACGATTACGGCATCACCGACGCCTAGTGAACCGCTTTCCATGATGCCGGTGAATACGGGACCTCTGCCAGTGATGACGAAGACGTCGGTGATGACGAAAAGCCCTTGGTCGTCCGAAGTCGATGATTCCCAGGAGCGTTGGTTCACAACGTCGGAGGAAGGTTTGCGGAATCGAGAGAATAGGCTCATGTGCATCACTGTATCGGATGGGACCATATCAGGAATTGCGTTCTACGACGAGATCGGCGACGGTGAGATTAGCCTTGCTGAGGATGTTGTCGAGGAGCACCGTCGCGAGCTCATTCGCCTTCATGAAGCTGTGTTGCTTCTGTTCGTCGACGTAGTCCCGGCTGTCGGTGTAGAAGTTCGTGTCTATTCCACCGGGGTAGAAGCCTACGATTTTCACGGAGCTGCCCTTATACGCGGTCTTGAGACTTTCCGTATATCCTCGTTCTCCCCACTTCGCCGCACAGTATACAGATTCGTGGGCGTTGCCCCTCAACGCTGCAGAAGACATGACATTCACGATATGCACATCCCGCTCGGCTGTTGCGCGCAGTACCCCGGTGGTCCAGACGATCATTCCTCGAAGACCTGTCAGGCACAGTTCGATATCGGTTGAGGTGTAGTCAATGGGCGCCTTGAAGGATGGTCTGCCTGCATTGTTGATTAGCAGAGAGATCGTGCCGAGATTCGAGATCGCGTCGAGGCTTCGGCGTGCGAAATCCTCATCGGCCACATCGCCGATGAAACCATGGTAGGTCCCGGGATTCCTGGAACCCAGTGAAACGTCAAGCTGGCTCATGGCTTGGGCATCGATATCGATATTGGCGACGATGAAGCCTCGCTCCATCAGCTGGTGTACGAGCTCAAGACCCAATCCTGCCGCTCCGCCGGTGACTATCGCTACTGTTCTACCGTGATGTTCCATGAGCTTCTCCATTGACCGTTTTCAAGATATTCAAGATTGTTCAAGATTTTCAAACGAAGCGAGTCGTTATCAGCATTGTACGAAGGGGCTGCATTGCCTGTCCATCCGACGTATGTGTCCGGATGCTGCTGATTCCGGATGCAGGGTGATGAATTAGTGAACACGATAACCAACGGCGTCCTGCGACTTGTTCGGTCACATTACCAGCCTGACCGAGGTCACCTCGATGTGTTGTATCGTGGAAGCCGTTGATTATCGATTCAATGGATTGATGCGGGGGACATCAACCTTCTGTGATCTTTCCGCTCTTCAATGAATCACTCAGCATATCGAATGCTTCCGAGGCGAGTTTCTCCATGTCCAGCGAGTTATCGATGAGCCACTGTATCTGCAGACCATCCAGGATTGCCTGCGTGATTCTTGCGACGTGTTCGGAACTCACTGTCGGGCGAGACTCATGTACCTCTGCGTATCGATCGACCAGATGCCCGACCAGTTGGCGTTCAAAGCTTCCGCGTTCATTGAAGTAAGCGTAAGCGGGACTGCCATGATCGGAGGCTTTCACCGACATATGCGCGTAAAGTTCCACAAGGCCTGGTGTCAGCGTATTCTTTTTCGTGATAGCGCTGATGACCCTAACCGGATTCCAGTCCTTGTCTATCTCCTCATCGAACATATCGACGCTTGGAACTTCGGTTTTACCGAAATTGACCATATCCTGGATGTCTCGTTCCTTGAGAACCTCGACAAGGAGATCATCCAAAGAGTGGAAATAGTGAAGCACCCCTGCTTCAGAGATATTTACTGCCTGGGATATTTTCGCCAGAGTCGTGTGATTGAAACCATCCACTGAGATGATGTGCAACGCAGCGTCAAGAATTTCCTTGCGCTTCGCGATGCCCTTTGGATAGGAACCACGACTGCCTTTTGCCATTTCGCTCCTTTCTTGCAACAGAATTACCGTAGGGAACACTCGGATTGTGAGTGTTGGTTGAGCTATCAAATAGTAATCCCTGAAAAGTGACTTTTGTTAAATAATGGCCATAATCATGAATACTATGAAATATTTCATATATGCGAGAAGTTCTTCGCGTTTACTAATTGCTGAAGTTGCAGTAGTTCTACTCCTTCCCTGACTGTACGAGATACAGGCCTCCGGTGTGTCGAAATGATTCGGAGTATGGATAGCCACCCGTTTCTGAGTACCGCAGGTAGCATCGACAGCCCTCGCCGGAGCACCGATTCGTCTATATGCAAGCGTGCTGTTCCTTCAAGTGTCCCTGTGGTGCGGGTACAGCGCAAGGGCTTCAGGCAAGAGCTAAGAGCTTATGGTCACGAAATGAGCGCAGGCGTGAGGCAAAACATACATGAACGCCCGATTTCGACCTTGCTCCGGCCAAAGGATGCATCAGTCCACAATGAGCCTAAGAATGGTTCATTCGACCACAAGGCGTCTGCGAATGGTGCGAATTCGATGAATTGTCGATGATGAGGTCAGTAAGGGATGTTGGCATGATGGCCGTGTTTGACGACGCTCGGATATGACCAATCTGAGAGGTGACCATCGGTAAGGAGTAGAACGATGAGGTTTCGGCATGCGGCGCATACGCAATTTCGTCATGCGGCAATTCATCCGAGGTGCGTCACGCTGATTGTCGTCTCCTGGCTCTTCGTGGTGGCTGCCATGGCGTTCTTCGGCTCGACTGCGGAGGCGGTTTCGACGGCTGCCACCGCAAAGCCCTCTGCAGCACAGTCTGTGGGTCGATTGCAGCGTCGTGAAGTAATATGTGCGCAGCCAGCTTCTCCGTGGAACAGCGCCACGAGGATGACGCACCTTGCATTGTCCGATGCTCCCGACCCGTGTGAATCCGAAATGTCAAGGCCTCTGGAGTACTGGGAAGTGACGAATCCCTTCGCTGCTCCTGCACAACCGTGGCTTTCAGGACACCGAGGCCTTGACCTTCGTGCTTCCGAGGGGGATGCGGTGCTGGCCCCGCAAACCGCCGTCATATCCTTTGCAGGGAAGGTAGCAGGCAAGGATGTTGTCAGTCTGCGCAGCGGGAATTGGCTCCATAGCTTTGAACCCGCCACGACGGACAAAGCGCCCGGTGAGCTGGTTGAGCAATCACTACCCTTCGCCGTCGTTGGCGGCAATTCCGATCACTGCGAAACACAGTGTCTGCATTGGGGTGTACGTGATGCGGCCAATGAGTACAGGAATCCTGAAACTCTGCTTCGAGCCAGACGCATCGCGCTCAAAGCGTGGTGAACGAGCCAAGGGCGGTGGACGGCAACGCGGCTCCTCGTTTTGGCGTGTAAGGTCCCAATACGATAGCTGCACTACAAGGACAGCTATGAGGAGAAATGATTACCACATTGCTGTCCTTGTAGTGCAGTTATCTACGCACATATGGTGAGATAGTCGTCTCGACACAGGGAAGTATGTCGTCTGCGCGACTTGAGCTGCAGGCATTGTAGAATTCAATAGAGTCCGCATGAGACAGGGAGCGCCATGTTCAAGGAATATTCTCGTCCGATTACCGAAGCGATCGACGATGACCGCAACATCTTTTCCGTATTGCAGGAGCGAGCTGACCGCGCACCCGACGACGCTCTTATAGAGTACAAGGACTCCAGGAACGCGTGGATGTCGTTCAGCGCCTCCGAATTCAGGAATATCGTCGTTGCATTGGCCAAGGGCCTGATAGCCAGGGGCATCATGCCCGGAGACTCCGTGTCGATTATCTCTCACACGCGCTGGGAATGGACCGCCCTTGATATGGCCATCATGTCTATTGGAGCCCTGACCGTTCCGGTGTATGAGACGAACTCCTCGGCACAGGTCCGTATGATATTCAACGACGCCAAGGTCAAGATGGCCTTTGCCGAAACCGATGACCAACGAGACAAAATCGAGTCGGTACGTGACCAATGCGCGTATCTGAATGACGTGTATGTGATAGATCTCGGCGCTCTGGATGCCCTGACGGCGTATGGGCGTGGTGTGAGCGACGAGGAATTCCTCGAAAGAGAGCAGGGGGTCAAGGGCTCTGACCTGGCTACCATCGTCTATACATCGGGCTCGACGGGAACTCCGAAAGGCATCGAACTGTCCCATAGCAACTTTGTGTTTGTGACTCATTCGGGAGTGCAGACCATGCCAGACATCAGTTTGAAGCCGAACAGGCGACTGCTGCTGTTCCTACCGCTGGCACACGTGTTTGCACGATACATGCAGTATTTCTGTTTCGCAGGGAACATCACCTTGGGTCTGTCGAGCAATCTCAAAACCATTCTTGCGGATTTCCATGCCTTCAAACCAACCTTCATTCTTGCAGTACCCAGGATTTTCGAGAAGATTTTCAACGCTTCCTCCCAGCGGGCCGGGAAGGGTTTCAAAGGGAGGCTATTCCTCAACTCGGTGGAGGTTGCACGACAGTGGTCCGCATATCAGCAATCCGGAGAGCGGATGCCCATCGTGTTCAAAGCCAAGCATGCCTTCTTCGACAAGCTGATTTACAGCAACATCATGGAGGTCTTCGGAGGCTCTGTGGAGTATGCCATTTCAGGCGGCGCTCCGCTGGACACCTCCATCGCGCACTTCTTCAACGGCGTCGGACTGCCCTTGCTTGAAGGCTACGGTATGACCGAAACCAGTGCTCCGGCTACGGTCAATCCCACCGAGGGCTACAGGATAGGCACCATCGGAAAGCCGCTCGAAGGCATCAGCGTGGGCATCGACGATGACGGGGAGTTGTGCATCAAAGGCGCGAGCGTCTGCGTGGGCTACCACAACCATCCTGAGATCACCACGAGTCAGATCACGGACGGTTGGCTTCACACCGGTGATCTGGGAACTGTTGACGACGACGGCTTCGTTGCCATCACTGGCAGGAAAAAGGATTTGATTATCACCGCAGGAGGCAAGAACGTCTCACCAAGCGTGCTTGAAGCGTCGGTCATGACTTCTCCGGTAATCGGACAGTGCCTGGTTATCGGCGACCGCAAGCCCTTCATCGCTGCCTTGGTGGCACTTGACCTTGCCGAAACGAATACCTGGTTGAAGGCACAGGGTGCAGAAACGGTCGCCAGTCTGGAAGAGGCCAGGCAGAATCCTATCGTGAAGACGGAGGTCGAGCGAGCGGTGGATACGGCCAACGATCTGGTGTCAAGGGCCGAGTCCATTCGAAAGTTCGAAATCCTGGCTGATGATTTCACCGAGGAGAACGGGATGATCACGCCGAGTCTCAAAACCAGGCGTGATGCCATCATCGCCAGATACCGTGAGCTTATCGACACCGTCATCTATCGACCACGCAACAAGGCCTGAACATCACGGGCTCGTCGTCAGTTCTGGCTGAGGAGCCAGTGATGATGATGAGCCTGACCGAGGCAGGAGAGTGGTCACGAGAGTGACCGCATCGTCCTGCTCTCTACAATCCGGCGTCTGCGGCCGTGACGTAGTTGGTGTCTATCAGTACGCTTTTGAGATTCGATGCGGAAACGGTCAGCAGTTCCTTCTGCAAGGTCGGCGCGCTGATGCCGTTGCTGGTCTCCGTCCTGATTGAGTCGTCGGCATTCACCTGCTGCGAGGTATTCAGCTGGACCACCGCTTTCGCCAACGTACTGCCGATGCCTTTACGGTCCTCCAACGAGGTCATCCACTGCTGCCCGTCGACGATGTTGGGAATATTGTCGAGGTAGGCGCCGTAACCTGTGACGATCGGCCAGGCGCTGCTGTTCAAACCACCGGTATCGTCTGACTGCTGAGATGACGAGGAATCTGACGACGAGGAATCTGACGACGAGGAATCCTGGGAGGATGAGCCGCCGGAGGAATCGGCATCGCCGTTTGTCGATGGCGCGACGCTGGGGTCCGGAGCCTTGCTCTTTTTAAGGTCCTTTTTGCCTGTGATGTTGTCCACGATTCCGGCAATCGATATTTCAGGATTGATATCTGCCGAGGAACCCGTATATCCCATGGAAGTGAGTGTTTCGGTCACCTCGGAGGCCACATAGTCGTTCATGGACAGGATGCCGTCGATGCGTGTTCGTGTTGAAGCCGACTTGTTCTGCTTCCCGAGCCTTGCAGTGAGTTCCTTTTTTACGGAGTCCTCGTTCGAAGCGTTGAATTTCAGAAGCTTCCAGCTATCCGCAGAGCTGTTCTTATCAAGCAGCCCTGAGGGGCTTTCCACTGCACCGCTGCGGAAATAGGGGCCAAGCACCTCCCAAATCGCCGAGAAGGCGGTCTTGTTGAAGGTGTCGACATCGGCGGTGTCCGTGGTCGAGGAGCCTGAGGGGAGCAGGACCTCGATCTGCTTGGGGTTTTCCTTGCTGGTCTTGTCCAGCTCGAGTTTACTGACCAGCTGCTTTGCCTGCACCTGCGCCATCTGCGCGACTGAGGCCATAGGAACGAAAAGGTCGGGTGTGAACCCTTCGAAGGTTGAGGACAGCAGGACGACGTGCATGCCCGAATTTCGGGCCAGATTCAGCGCAGAACGCAGACGGACGATCGCTTCATGCCGTGTTGTCGAAGCATCGTTCGAGGTTGTCGAAGGTGATGCCGACGAGTTTGAGGAGTCTGTATCCAAGGACGCTCCGGAGGGGGACTCGGTTGTCGAAGGCGAACTGCTCGACACTGACGCAGAGGTCTTCTCTGTGATGTGGCTGCCGAAATAATCACCGTACTGACGCTGTGAATCGGTGGTGTCAGTTACGGGCGCCACAATAATCGTATGGTTTTTCGCCGAGGCCGCAGCCGTCGTCTGCGAGGAGCCTGCACTGGTGGTCGAGCCGCCGGACGATGAAGTCGAGGAAGCTATGTGGCTGACCACATAGTCCTGTACCGCCTGGCTCTGGTCATCCAGGTTGTCGAAACTCTTCGCGGTGATTGAGCTCTTCTTCATATGCTGATTCTGCAGGGATGCCATCAGTTCGGAAACGAAGGCCGTCCACTTGTTGAGAGGAGTGTGCTGGGAAAGCGTAATTCCGTCCGATGGCGTGAAAATCGCCGCGTTTCCGGAGTCGGCGGATGAGGTCGTGGGACTTGAGCTGGTCTCGCCTGTATCTGGGGCCAAACTACATCCGGAGAAGGAGAACACCAACGCCACGGTAAGCACCGCAGTGAGTGCTTCACCTGTACGCCTGCGCAAACCTGACCTGTTCCTGCCGCCATGAAGTGTCACGATGCCCCTTATTGTCGAAATGCAATCTGTTGCAACTGTAGCAACGCTCACTGGAAAGGATATTCGCGGGTGTGCGTTTCTCCCAGGTCATGGCAAAAACTGCACCATACATGCAGATGCGGAACCTTGTGTACCGGCATGTATGGTGCAGCGAGCTGGAGACGATGCGCGACTATCTGCTCAAGGCTTTCCGCAGATTGTCGTCCAGAGCATCCATGAACCCTTCGGTATCCAGCCAGGCCTGCTCGTGTCCGACCAGTGTCGCGAGATCCTTGGTCATGCTTCCGGATTCGACGGTCGAAATTATCACTTGTTCAAGCGTCTGGGCGAAATGAGCGACATCCGGTGTGCCGTCGAGTTTCGCGCGGTGCTTGAGGCCGCCGGTCCATGCATAGATGGAGGCGATGGGGTTCGTCGAGGTCTTTTCGCCCTTCTGCCAACGACGATAATGTCTTGTGACGGTACCGTGCGCGGCCTCGGCTTCGACGGTCTGCCCGTCCGGAGTCATCAGCACGGAAGTCATCAGGCCGAGTGAGCCGAATCCTTGGGCGACCGTATCGGATTGGACGTCGCCGTCGTAGTTCTTGCAGGCCCAGACGTACCCTCCGGGCCATTTCAGTGAGCTTGCGACCATATCGTCTATCAGACGATGCTCGTAGGTCAGACCGGCCTCCTCATAACGCTGTCGGTACTCTTCTTCGAAAATCTGGGCGAAGATGTCCTTGAAGCGTCCGTCGTACGCCTTGAGGATGGTGTTCTTCGTGCTGAGGTATACGGGGTAGTTCCTCAGCAGCCCGTAATTGAAGCATGCCCGTGCGAATCCGGTGATTGATTCGTCCAGATTGTACTGGACCTGCGCCACTCCGGACCCTGGATAGTCGAAGACCACATGCTCGATGGCTTCTCCGCCATCCTCGGGAGTGAAGGTCACCGTCAATCTGCCCTTGCCCGGAACCTGGAAGTCGGTGGCTTTGTACTGGTCTCCGAATGCGTGTCTGGCGACGATGATGGGTTTTTCCCAGCCAGGTACCAGACGGGGAATATTGGAGATGACGATGGGCTCGCGGAAAATCGTGCCGCCGAGAATATTGCGAATCGTGCCGTTCGGAGACTTCCACATCCGTTTCAGCCCGAATTCCTCGACCCGTGCCTCGTCGGGCGTGATGGTGGCGCACTTGACTCCGACATGCTCGCGCTTGATGGCGTTGGCTGCATCTATGGTCACCTGGTCGTCGGTGGCATCACGGTATTCGATGCCTAGGTCGTAATAGTCGAGATTGATGTCAAGATAAGGCAGAATCAGTCGGTCCTTGATGTCCTTCCAGATGACACGGGTCATCTCATCGCCGTCGAGTTCGACGACGGTACCTTCGACTTTGATTTTGGACATGCACAGCCTCCTATATGAATATGTTAGGAATACGGGTCAAGTTTTACCCGACGTGTGTTACTGACATTAGCCGAGCGGTCGGGCATGCGCATTAATCTGTTTGGTATGTCTCAGGAAATCGAAATAGGTCTCGGTAAAAAAGGTCGTCTTGCGTACTCGCTTGATGACGTAGCCATTGTTCCCTCACGCAGGACTCGCGACCCTCAGGACGTGTCCACAACCTGGCAGGTCGATGCCTATGAATTCGATATCCCGGTGCTCGGAGCCCCGATGGACTCGGTGACGAGCCCCAAAACCGCAATAGCGATGGGCAAGCTCGGCGGTCTTGGTGTCCTGGACCTGGAGGGGCTGTGGACACGCTACGAGAATCCCGAAGCGCTGCTGCAGGAGATAGCGGAGCTTCCCGCAGAATCGGCGACACGACGCATTCAGGAGATCTATGCCGAACCCGTCAAACCCGAGCTCATCACCCAGCGTCTGCATGAGATTCGCGATGCCGGCGTCACGGTCGCAGGGGCACTGTCTCCGCAACGTACCCAGCAGTTCTCTTCCACGGTTATCGATGCTGGTGTGGACCTCTTTGTGATCCGCGGCACGGCCGTCTCGGCGGAACACGTTTCGACCACGCATGAACCGCTGAATCTCAAGCAGTTCATCTACGACCTTGACGTCCCCGTCATCGTGGGAGGCGCGGCGACCTATCAGGCAGCCCTGCATCTCATGCGCACCGGTGCCGCAGGTGTGCTCGTCGGCTTCGGCGGCGGAGCGGTATCCGCCACGCGTGGCACGATCGGCGTGCATGCGCCCATGGCGACGGCCATCGCAGACGTATCCGAGGCGCGCCGCGACTATATGGATGAGTCCGGTGGGCGTTACGTTCAGGTCATAGCGGACAGCGGGATGGGCAGGTCCGGCAGCTTTGTCAAGGCCTTGGCCCTGGGCGCGGATGCCGTGATGCTGGGAACACCACTCGCCAGAGCCGACGAGGCTCCCGGACATGGCAAGCACTGGGGGCGGAAGCCCGCCACGCGGAGTTGCCACGTGGTTTCAGAGCCGATGTCGGTACTGTCGCCCCGCTGCAGGAGATTCTCAACGGGCCGAGCCATCAGCCTGATGGCAGAACCAATTTCGTCGGTGCACTGCGCCGTGCAATGGCCTCGACAGGATATGTTGACATCAAGAACTTCCAGCGCTGCGGTGTGGTGGTGACGCCTTTCGCCAAAGCCTGACCCGGCCCGGTCAAGGTCGGATGACACTCGGCAGTCCGGCACTTGTCCACAAATTGGCGGTATGCGATTGACCCGTGGTCGACAACCTTGAGATGCTCGTGGAATGTAACTATTTCACGAGCATCACTAGTTGTAAGGAGTGGCTATGGGAGGGATAACAGGATTTCGGAACGAGTACGGCATAGCGACCGCCGAAAGCATCGTGGCTTTGGGGAGGGGGATGCTGCCGGTGTCGATGCATATCGCCCGGTGTGCTCCCAGCACCCTGAGCAACGAGCAGTGCCAGGGCCTTTCGGTCTCTGCATGTCGACTCGCATGCATGGCGCTCGACGTGACACGCGGTCGCCTCAACCCACGGCTGCTGCAGCGAGCGGTCGATGCACCCATTATCCATAAGCTTGAGATCCTGGGGACTCTGCTCAGCGAGCATCTTTCCGGGGATGATGTCGGCAACCACGAGATTCTGCGGCTTCCCGTGGTTGCACGCGACCTGGAGACGGTGCTGGTGAGTCCGCAGCTTCTGGAGGTCGTGGTGCATATGAATATCGGGCGGACCCAGTATTGGGCGAATGTCATCATGCGCCATCGAAACGGCCGATGGATATGCACCATGCTTGATGTTGGCTGAATAGCGTACCTCGGACCGTGCATCGTCTTATAGTTGAAGTCATGCTTAGAGAATTTTCCATAGAGACCTCTCGTCCGACGAACGATGACGATACCGTGTTTTCCCTGCTCAGCAACCGGGCGCAACAACATCCTGAAGACGTCATTGCACAGTGGCAAGACCAATTCACGAAAGAGTGGCACGATGTCAGGGCCGAACAGATGCTCGAGCGCGTCCGTGAAGTCGCCAAGGGTCTGGTTGCCCTGGGCGTAGAGAAGGGCAGCACCGTTCTCATCTATTCGGCCACATGCTACGACTGGGGCGTCGTCGACTTCGCGTGCGCCTCCATAGGTGCCGTCTCCGTGCCCATCTATGAGACCGACTCCAGCAAACAGGCATCGGCGATTGTCAAGGATGTCAAGCCTGTTGTGGCGTTTGCCGGTGACAGCGATCATGCTCAGGTACTGGAGGCGTTGCGGGGTACCTCGCAGGCGATGACCTACGTATTCAACTTCGAATCCGGTGGTCTGAATGCGGTGAGCGATTTTGGCGAGTCGGTTTCCGACGAGGACCTGAACGCGCTGATTGCCAAGGTCAAGGCGGATGACCTCAACACCATCGTGTACACATCGGGTTCCACGGGCAAGCCCAAGGGCGTCATGCTCACGAATCGTAATTTCACGCATATCGTATATGCCGGGTACGAGGCCTTGCCGAATATGCTGGCTGCTCCCAGTCGGCTGCTGTTGTTCCTGCCTCTGGCCCACTGCTTCGCCCGATACATTCAGTATGTGGCGATCGGTTCCCAAGGCGTGGTCGGTTATGTACCGAACACCAGGCACCTGCTCGCCGATCTGCGCAGTTTCAAACCTTCGTATCTGCTCGGCGTTCCCCGTGTATTCGAGAAGGTCTACAACGCCGCGTCACAGAAAGCGGGAGCGGGAATACGCGGCCGCCTGTTCGCGAACGCCTTCGCTCACTTCGTCCAATGGTCAAAGACGGCCCAGCAGGGTGAGAGGCATTCCCTTGTACAACGGATGCAGCATCAGTTCTTCATGAGCACCGTCGGCAGCTCCATACGTTCGGCGCTGGGGCCCAATCTGCGCTTCCTCGCGTGCGGAGGTGCCCCGATGAACGCCGATTTGGCGCATTTCTTCAACGGCATCGAAGACATCACCTTCATTCAGGGGTATGGCATGACCGAAACCGCAGCGCCTTGCTGCGTCAACGGCGAGATCGAGAACGAGGTCGGTTCGGTGGGACGGCCCGGTCCCGGCATCGCCGTCGCCCTCGGAGACGATGACGAGCTGCTGGTCAAAGGTCCGAACGTCTTCGTCGGCTATTACGGCAGCAAGCGCATGGACAAGTCGGTTGTCGACGCGGACGGTTGGCTCCACACCGGTGACCTGGCCTCTATCGACGACAACGGTTTCGTATTCATCACCGGGCGCAAGAAGGACATCATCATCACCGCGGGCGGCAAGAACATCAGCCCGGCTCCGTTGGAGGACACCATCTCCAGCTGCCCGATCGTTTCGCAATCCGTCGTGGTCGGCGATGGCAAGCCCTTCATCGGCGCTCTGGTGACCCTTGACCCCGATATGCTCGCATCATGGCTCAAATCACAGGGGCTTGATACGGCGATGTCGGTGGAAGAGGCGGCAGGCAACGACGCGGTCAGGGCTTTCGTGCAACAGTTCGTGGATCAGGCGAACAGCACGGTTTCCAGAGCGGAGTCGGTGCGGAAATTCATCATCCTCAACGAGGACTTCACGCAGGACCAGGGAACCTTGACTCCAAGCATGAAGGTGGTACGGCCGCAGGTTCTCAAAATCTATGCGCAGGTGATCGACAAGGTACTCTATGCGCCGAAGAATCCTAATGCCAGAGCCGTTCCCGCAACATCGAAATTCATTGAAAAAGCCAGCGAATCGGTTACTCCACTGGTCAGTATGGCTCAGGAAAACGCCATGCCGAAGATCAATGAGATGCGTGAGGCACTGGACCGTGCAAGAAGCAATGTGTCTGATTCCTTTGCTAGCGTTTCCGAAAGAATCCGCTCGACCCAGGAAAACGACGGTCATGATGCCGACGAACAAGGTGCGGAACATGACGTCCAGACCGGGTCGGATACATCGGACAACAAGAACAGTGACGCCAACGAGGAGTAATTGTGGCAATTCGTGACATACGGGTGGTTCCTGATCCCGTGCTTCGCACACCCTGCGAGACCATCACCAATATCACCCCGGCGGTGCGCAGACTGGTGACTGACCTTCTGGAAACGGTCGATGACCCCGGCCGGGCTGGCTTGTCGGCGAATCAGATAGGCGTCAGTCTCAGGGCGTTCTCGTTCAACATCGAAGGCAAGCTGGGGTATGTGCTCAATCCGGTGATAGAGGAGACATCGGGGGAGCAGTATGGCGACGAGGGATGTCTCTCCTTGCCGGGGTTGTGGTATCAGACACGGAGGGCTGATTACGCACGTGTTCGTGGCATCGACCTCGAAGGCGAGGAAATCGTACTTGAAGGCAGTGGTCTGATGGGACGCATGCTGCAACATGAATGCGACCATCTGGACGGGCACGTCTACATTGATCGGCTTGAGAAGGATGTTCGGCGCCAGGCGTTGAAACAGCTCAGAACTCAAGGTCTCTGAAGCGTGCCACGGGCAGGGAATGTTGTGGTATCGTAATTATTCGTGTGTCGCCTTGAATCCGATGCAGTCGCAAACATCGGATTCGCTTTTGTAACCACTATCAGACACACGAATTCGCGTCATGCCAGCGATGACCTGTGTCGGTCGGCCTTCGGGTTGCACTCAGGATCGCATGACCAGGCAATAACCGGCAATGAAAGGCACAATTCAATATGGCACAGATCACCATGAGCGAAATGCTCAAGGCAGGCGTCCATTTCGGTCACCAGACCCGTCGTTGGAACCCGAAGATGAAGCAGTACATCTTGGTGGAGCGCAACGGCATTCATATCATCAATCTTTTCAAGTCCCTCGAGCTCATCGACAAGGCCTATGACTTCATTCGTCAGACCGTGGCCCACAACGGCACCGTTCTGTTCGTCGGCACCAAGAAGCAGGCTCAGGAAGCGGTTAAGAGCCAGGCAACACGAGTGAACATGCCGTATGTGTCCGAGCGTTGGCTCGGTGGCATGCTCACCAACTTCCAGACCGTCTCCAAGCGCGTTTCGCGTCTGAAGGAACTGGAGGAGATGGACTTCACCGACGTCCACGCCTCCGGTCTGACCAAGAAGGAACTGCTGCTGCTCGAGCGCGAAAAGGACAAGCTGGACAGGCAGCTCGGCGGTATCCGCAACATGAACCGCACGCCTTCCGCACTGTTCATCGTGGACATCAACAAGGAAGCCCTCGCCGTGCAGGAGGCTCATAAGCTCGGGATTCCCGTGGTGGCCCTGGTCGATACGAACACCGATCCGGAACAGGTCGAATACCCCATTCCCGCCAACGACGACGCCATTCGTGGCATCGAACTGCTTACCAGCCTTATGGCCGATGCGGTTGCGGAAGGTACGCTCGATCGCTCCAACAAGGCAAGCAAGACGGAGACCACCGCAGAGCAGCCTCTGGCCGAGTGGGAACAGGAACTGCTGAAGAAGCAGGATTCCGAAGCTCCAGCCGAAGCGCAGGGCGAGAAGAAGGAGGCTGCGGCTCCTGCCGAGGCCGCTGCCGAAGCTCCCGCCGAGGTCAAGACCGAAACGGCCGAAGCCGAGTAAGTTTGCTGGCCGTCCCGGATTACGGGGCGGCCTTTATCATCAGAGGAGAACATCAATGGCAAAGATCACAGCCGCACTTATCAAAGAGCTTCGTGACGCCACGGGCGCTGGAATGATGGATGTGAAGAAGGCACTGACGGAGGCCGAAGGCGATGTTGCTCGTGCCAAGGAGATCATCAGGGCCAAGGGCATTCAGGCAGCCGGTGCGCGTGAGGGTCGTAAAGCCCAGGAAGGGCTTATCGCCTCAACCGTGAAGGACGATGCCGAGGGGCAGACGGCATACGCCGTGGAGCTCAATTCCGAAACCGACTTCGTGGCCAAGACGCCGCAGTTCGTGGAGTTCGGTGACGAGGTCGTGGCGGATGTCGCCGAGGCCGGAGCCGCGACCGCCGATGAGGCGCTCAAGGCAGCATCGAAGGCCGGAACCGTGAACGACACCGTGGAGGAGGCTGGAGCCTTGTTCCACGAACATGTCAAGATGGGCCAGTTCGCCAAGGTTTCAGGACCGAAGGTCGAGATCTACGCTCATCACAAGTCCGTCGAGCTGCCTCCGTCGATCGTGGCGATCATCGCCACTGACGAGGCTGGTTCAAAGGTCGCCCACGAGGTTGCATTGCAGATTTCCGCGATGAGCCCCAAGTGGCTCAGCCGTGAGGATGTGCCTGCCGAGATTGTCGAATCGGAGCGTCGCGTCGCAACCGAGAAGTCCCTGGCCGAAGGCAAACCGGAGAAGATCGTTCCGAAGATCGTCGAAGGTCGTCTCAACTCCTTCTTCAAGGAAACCGTGCTGCTCGAGCAGCAGTACGTCAAGGATTCCTCGCGAACCATCGCCGACCTGTTCAAGGAAGTCAACGGCCAGGCCGTGGCTTTCGCCCGTCTTGAGGTTGGCAAAGGCGAAGAGTGACGCCGAGATGCAGGAACTCCACCATCGAGAACCCTGCATCGCTGATGAATCTCGCTAAGTAGTCCGCATGTGCGGGGGTAACCGATATGGTCGCCCCCGCATTGCTGTGTGTCGGGCAGGCAATCGGCACCTCGTTCCAGTCGACGGTTGTTGCGTAGGGATTCTCCCTGGGGTTTGCGGCGGCTAGCGACCGGATTGTCGGCATTCCAGCGAGATGGTGATGTCGAAGATGACATCTGCTTCGGGAATCGCTGCATAACGGAAAGTCCGCAACACTGCGGTCTTCTCCGGGTCGTGTTTTGGTTAGACTATGTCTCCGTTCGTGTATATCCTGTTAGACGGTCTGCTAAGGACTTACAGTTATCAGAAAGGTTTCATATGACTGACACCGACCCGACCGTTCACACACGCAGAGTACTGCTAAAACTTTCTGGGGAGGCATTCGGCGGGGGTGCCGTTGGGGTGGACACCACCGTGGTTCGCAGAGTCGCGAGCGAAATCGAACTAGCCGCACGTCATGGTGTGCAGGTCGCCATCGTTGTCGGAGGTGGCAACTTCTTCAGGGGTGCCCAGTTGAGCCAGGCAGGCATAGACCGGTCCAGAGGCGATTATATGGGCATGCTCGGCACGGTTATGAACTGCCTGGCGCTTCAGGACTTCCTTGAGCAGGAGGGACAGGCGACGCGAGTGCAGACGGCCATCACCATGGGGCAGGTCGCAGAGCCCTATATACCACAAAAGGCGATTCGTCATCTCGAGAAGGGGCGTGTGGTCATTTTCGGTGCAGGTGCGGGAATGCCGTATTTCTCCACGGATACCGTGTCCATTCAGCGGGCGCTGGAGATTCACTGCGCCGAAGTTCTGATGGGCAAGAACGGAGTCGATGGCGTATACACAGCCGATCCACGCAAGGACAGCGAAGCCAGGATGTTCACTCAGCTGAGCTACAAACGTGCACTGGTCGACAACCTGGCCGTGATGGATGCCTCGGCACTGTCCATGGCTCGGGACAACAACATGAGAATCAGAGTGTTTGGTCTTGAAGAACCCGGAAACGTGACCAAAGCGCTTGAGGGGGACCAGATAGGCACCCTGGTGTGCGGCGGGGATTCCTTGACCAGATAGCGTTTCGTCCGGACGGGGACGAGTTTCGTCGCCTCCAACAGATAACGAAGCCCGTTATGCCTCGGTATCCAAGAAAATTGCAGCACCGATTCTGCATGCGGCAGGCATGAAGCTTCGGTCCGAAACAACATCTGCCGTCAACGGATAGTCTCCGTTCGGCGTCAGAGCGAACAAGAGTGCATACTTAAAGCAGCGTTGCTGCGATGGCCCAGTCGCATTTACCCAGTCACATACACATCGTCAGATACACGCAGTCACAACACGAAGGAGTCAATAATGGCGAAGGTCATAGAACAAGCCAAGGAACAGATGAACAAGTCCGTGGAGGCGACCAAGGAGAATTTTTCCGGGATTCGCACAGGAAGAGCGAATCCGGCGCTGTTCAACGGCATCGTCGTCGATTATTACGGAGCGCCGACGCCGTTGAAGGCTCTCGCATCCATCGGCGTACCCGAGCCTCGCACGCTCTCGGTGACACCGTTCGACGCTTCGCAGGCGGCTGCGGTGGAGAAGGCCATTCGTGATTCGGACCTGGGCGTCAACCCGAACAGGGACGGCAATGTGATTCGCGTCGCTCTGCCGGAATTGACCGAAGAGCGCCGCAAGGAGTATGTGAAGCTGGCCAAGACCAAAGCCGAGGAAGGCAAGGTGGCCGTTCGCAATATCCGCCGCAAGACCAAGGAAGGCATCGAATCCTCCGTGAAGGATGGAGACCTTGGTGAAGATGAGGGCGACCGTCTGCAAAAAGACCTTGATGCATTGACCAAGAAGGTCAGTGATCAGATCGACGAGCTGCTTGACGGCAAGCAGAAGGAAATTCTCGAGGTCTGAGCTGTAAGGACAGAAGGATAGCGCAGGAGCGGAAGGCGACGATGACGAATTCGGGAGATAGGCACGGCGAAGCCGAGGACGCGCTGCAATCCATCAACAAACGCACCGGCAGGAACATGCCCCAGGCCGTCGCCACGGGCGCGGTCCTGGTTGTGGTCATACTCGCGAGTCTGCTGATCAGGGTGGATGCTTTCGTCGTGCTGATCATGATATTCATGATTCTGGGGCTATGGGAGCTGCGTGTGGATTTCGCCACAGCCGGTCTGCACATACCCCTGCTGACGCTATGTCTGTGTTCCAGTGCTTCCCTTCTGCTCACCTACTATGCTTCCGACCATCTGCTCGCCATGATGCTGTGCGTTATGGCGACGGTGCTGCTGGTGTGTCTGAGTGCATCCACGAGAATCAACATGGGTACCAGGGTTTCGGTCGCAGTGGCCAGGAAGCTCTCGAGTTCGGATTCCAATGCTCGCGTGGAATCCTCCTACAACAAGGCCGCAGTCGATGAGGGCGAGCACCAGAGTCGAATGAGCAACGTGGGCGCATCCCTCTTCACCGTTCTATATATCCCTCTGCTCGCATGCTTTCTGGTATTGCCTCTGACATTCGGGGGACATCCGGTCGCACATGCCTTCATGAGCATCTTTCTCCCGGCGCTCAGCGACATCGGTGGATTGTTCTTCGGTGCATGGTTCGGCAAACACAAGCTCTCTCCACGCATATCCCCGAAGAAGTCTGTCGAGGGTCTGATAGGCTCCATGCTGTTCAGCACCGTGGGGGCTCTGTCGATTGTGGCGACCACTTACGACGCATCGCAATGGGCTTCGCGCTGGTGGGTTCCCGTTCTGCTCGGCATGATGACCGGGGTGGTCGGAACGTTCGGAGACCTCTGTGCGTCGATGCTCAAGCGCGATATCGGCATCAAGGGCATGGGCCATCTGCTGCGAGGTCACGGCGGTGTCCTGGACCGTGTCGATTCGATTCTGTTGGCTGCGCCCTTCATCGCGACGGTGCTGTTCATTACGGGAATATAGGGAGCATTCAGGGGAGAGTGACGATGCAGGAAAGCACGACGATGGAGAATACCGACGATAGTGCGGAAGGCACTGCGGAAAACGGTGTCGAAAGTACTGTGGAAAGCGGCATCACGCCTGGCGGCGACAGCGGAGCCTTTCGCGATGTGCTGGCCAGCAACCACGTAAGAAGAGGCAAACCTCCAGTGCATTTCGCCGACATGACGCCGGAAATGCGTCTGGAGGCAGCAAAAGCACTGAAATTGCCGAAGTTTCGAGTGAAGCAGCTCGCAAACCACTACTTCGAGCACCTGTCCACCGATGCCGAGGGTTTCACCGATTTGCCCGCGGTCATACGAGCCAGCGTCGCCGAAAGCTTCTTCCCGACGCTTATCGAACCCATCGCCCAACAGCAGGCTGATGAGGGCACAACCGTCAAAACCCTATGGAAACTGTTCGACGGAGCCGAAATTGAATCGGTGCTGATGCGCTATCCGAACAGGGCCACATTGTGCATCTCGAGCCAGGTCGGATGCGGTATGGGATGCCCGTTCTGCGCCACAGGGCAGCTGGGACTGACCCGCAACATGTCGACCGGGGAGATCTTGGAACAGGTGAGAATCGCCGCCGCGGCCATGCGCAACGGCGACATCGCCGGAGGTCCCGGAAGGCTGAGCAATGTCGTGTTCATGGGCATGGGGGAACCGATGGGCAATTACAGGGCCGTGGTGGCCGCCGTCCGTCAGATATGCACTCTTGCTCCCGGAGGCTTCGGTATTTCGGCTCGCAACATCACCATCTCCACGGTGGGTGTGGTGCCGGGAATCAGAAAACTCGCCCTTGAGGGATTGCCCATACGTCTGGCCGTGTCTTTGCATGCGCCAAGCGACGAGCTGCGCGACGAACTGGTACCGATGAACAAGCGCTTCAACACGACAGCGGTACTGGATGCGGCCCACGACTATTTCATCGCCTCAAAACGCCGTGTCAGTATCGAGTACGCCCTGATGCGCGGCATCAACGACCAGGAGATTCATGCGAGGCAGCTGGCCAGAAGACTCAACCACTACGGGGACGACTGGGTGCATGTGAACCCGATCCCGCTGAATCCCATTGAAGGGTCGAAGTGGACGGCGTCAAAGCCCGAGGACGAGCGACGCTTTTTGGAGATACTGCACCAGGCAGGCATCGCGGCGACCCTACGTGACACCCGTGGCTCCGAAATTGACGGAGCCTGCGGTCAGTTGGCGGCGAAGATGCAATCCCATCACCCGGCTGCCTGATGCCTCTGTTTTTCGCTGTCTGATACCGGCCCTGCGCCGGTCTCATCATTATGGAAGGCCGTCCCGTCATCGCCGGTACGGGATGTCGCGCGGCGCTTGGTGCCACACACTTTCGCGAAGTAAGGTGCGCGTCTGCTGATGCGGTTATCCTGTTGAGTAGTCCACCGGAAGAACAAGCCGTCGTGCCGCGACAATCCAGGAATTCTGGACGTGGTCGGCATCCGCCTGTCTGAAGGCGGCCCATGCGGTTCGGGAATGGTCATGATACAAGATTTTGGAGGCATGAGATGTCGCTTGCGGTCAGAGTGATCCCTTGTTTGGATGTCGATTCAGGCCGCGTAGTGAAGGGCGTACATTTTGAAAACCTTCGTGATGCCGGTGACCCGGTGGAGCTGGCGACCGAATACTATCGGCAGGGCGCCGATGAGGTGACCTTCCTCGATGTGACGGCATCGACATCCCATAGAGGAACCATGGTGGATGTCGTCGGCAGGACGGCGGACACGCTGTTCATCCCGCTTACCGTAGGCGGAGGCGTCCGAAGTGTCGAGGATGTGGATTCGCTGCTGCGTTGCGGCGCGGACAAAATAGGCGTCAATACCGCTGCGATCAACGATCCCTCGTTGATTGAGAGCATCGCCGACAGGTTCGGGTGTCAGGTGCTCGTGCTGTCTGTCGATGCGCGCAGAGAACGCGGTGAGCGGCACACGCAGTCGGGTTTCGAAGTCACCACGATGGGTGGCAGAAAAGCCACCGGTATCGATGCGATTTGGTGGGCGAAACGTGCCGAGGAACTCGGTGCGGGGGAGATCCTGCTGAATTCCATGGATGCCGATGGCACCGAGAACGGTTTCGATCTGGAGATGATTTCGGCGGTCAGGGCAGCTGTCTCGATTCCCATCATTGCCAGCGGCGGTGCCGGAAAGGTCGAAGACTTCCCTCCTGCGATAGCGGCTGGTGCCGATGCCGTATTGGCCGCATCGGTGTTCCACTACGGCAAGGTGACCATCGGCGAGGTCAAGAAATCCTTGAAGGCGGCAGGATATACCGTTCGCTGAAGGCGGCGGGCCCGGTCAGGGCAGTCAGTCGGATGACACAATGGTGCTGCAGAGACCCGGGCAGCGGGATACGGTGTTCGAATAACCAACAGAAGGAACTCGACGACATGAGTGCGGATGGTATGACGGCGAAACACGATGAGACTTGCGAAGATGCGGTCTGCGACTCCGGGCAGACCTTGGACCCGGCAATAGCGAAGCGGCTGAAACTCGATGCCAAGGGATTGGTCGCCGCGGTCGTTCAGCAGTATGACACCAAAGAGGCCCTGATGGTCGGATACATGAATGAGGAGGCCCTGAGGCGCACCCTGACTTCAGGTCGTGTGACCTTCTGGTCCAGGTCACGGCAGGAATACTGGCGCAAGGGTGATACCTCCGGGCACGTCCAATACGTCAAAGGAGTGCATATCGATTGCGATGGTGACGCTTTGCTCATTTCCGTGGACCAGGTGGGTGCCGCCTGCCATACCGGAGCGAGGTCATGCTTCGATGCGGGCGGAGTGCTGCCGAGCAAGGAAGGTTTCCGAAGCGCCGAAGAGGAGGTCATCTGATGGAGACTGAGAAGACTGCGGTCGACTGCGACGTCAGACAGCTGCGCTGGGGCGAGACCTGGCCGTCCAAGCAGGAGTTTCGCTCCCTCGCGGAGCAGGGATACCGGGTCCTGCCGGTGGTCAGAAGACTGCTCGGCGATGCCTTGACACCGGTAGGTTTCTATGCGCGTCTTGCCGCAGGACGCAGCGGTACCTTCATTCTGGAAACGGCCGAGCATGGCGGTTCATGGAACAGGTATTCCTTCATCGGCGTCAATTCCATAGCCCAGCTGCGTTCGAATCATGGGCAGGCGAGCTGGCTTGGTCAGGTCCCGGTGGGCATCCCCGAGGAGGGGGATGTGATGGATGTCGCGCATCAGACGCTGAATATTCTCAAAGCGCCTGATGTCAAGGGGCTGCCGAGTCTGACCAGCGGTCTGGTCGGTACGGTCGGTTGGGATGCGATTCGGCATTGGGAGCCGACGCTGCGGGCGCAGGCTCCGGACGAGACAGGACAACCTGAACTGGCTTTGGCCCTCGCCACGGACATCGCGGTGGTCGATCATATGGATGGGTCCCTTTGGTTGATCGCGAATGCCGTGAACGCGGATGACAAGCCCACGAAAGTCGACGAGGCATATGATGCCGCGCTGGGCAGGCTCGACGTGATGCAGCGCGATGCCTCGAACAATGCAGCGGATCAGGTTGGCGTGAATGTCCTCGATAACGCGGTTCGCAAGCCTGAATTGAGATTCAGAACCGAAAAATCCGTGTATGAGCAATCCGTCGAGGCGGCGAAACGCCATATTGTTGACGGTGATGTGTTCCAGGTGGTGATCTCCCAACGTCTGGACCTCGATTCTCCGTCCCGTCCCTTTGACGTCTACCGCGTGCTGAGAACGCTCAATCCCAGTCCATACATGTATTTCTTCGCTCTGACCGATGCTCAGGGCAGGGATTTCAATGTCATCGGTTCAAGCCCGGAGACACTGATCAAGGTTGAGCGAGGGCATGCCATGACCTTCCCGATTGCGGGGTCGCGTCCACGCGGCGTCACTCCCGAAGAGGATGAGCGTCTGGCCAAGGAACTGCTGGCCGATCCCAAGGAGCGCAGCGAGCACATCATGCTCGTCGACCTGTCCAGAAACGACCTTTCCCGGGTGTGCCTGCCGAGTTCGGTGGAGGTCGTATCGCTGATGGACATCAAACGCTTCAGCCATATCATGCACATTGCTTCCACGGTTACCGGTCAGGTCAATCCTGAGCTGAGCACCTTCGATGTGTTCACTTCGGCCTTCCCTGCAGGAACATTGAGCGGCGCACCTAAACCGCGTGCTGTGGAGATCATCGACGAGATCGAGCTCGCTGACCGCGGCATATACGGCGGCACTGTGGGATATTTCGATTTTTCCGGCAATATGGATATGGCGATAGCGATACGCACCGCATTCCTGCGCGATCACCAGGCCAGCGTACAGGCTGGTGCCGGAATCGTGTTGGACTCAGTTCCTGAAACGGAATGGCAGGAGACGAGGAACAAGGCCGAGGCGTCGGTGGAAGCGATTCAGATTGCGGCACAACTCGCCAGAGCATGAGGCTGTGTGCCTTAGAATAGGCGCATTCAGGCAGAAATCGTGCCTGTGAATCTGTGAGGGCGTGTGAAAGACGGCGGACGGAATCTCTGCTCCGCTCCGAACCACTCGCCATCCGTGAAGATGTATCAACAACAAGGAGCAATATGTCAGTACTCGACGACTTGGTGTCAGGGGCAGTGGAGGATCAGCGTCAGCGCGAGGAGCGCGTGTCGCTGGATTCATTGAAGCACCGGGTTCGTGAGCAGTGGCATAGTCCAAGGCCTGTTCTCGACATCCTGAAGTCCTCGACGTCCATACCTGTTATCGCGGAAATCAAACGAGCATCGCCGTCGAAGGGCCACCTTAGCGACATACCCGACCCGGCCGCTCTCGCGAAGGAATACGAGCGTGGTGGCGCCAGTGTCATATCCGTGTTGACGGAAGGCAGACGTTTTCTCGGGTCTTTTGCGGATTTGGACGCCGTCCGAGCCGCCGTGGATATCCCGGTGCTGAACAAGGATTTCATCGTCACCGACTATCAGATATGGGAGGCCAAGGCCCACGGCGCAGATTTGGTGCTGCTGATCGTCGCCGCCCTTGACGACGAGCAATTGCGTCATCTCCTCGACCTTGCGCATGAACTCGAGCTGACCGTGCTGGTTGAGACCCATACCGCAGAGGAAATCCGTAGGGCTGTCGACGCCGGAGCCAAGGTCATCGGCATCAATGCGAGAAATCTCAAGGACCTTCACGTCGATGTGAGCAAATACAGCGAGCTCGCCGCAGACTTGCCCGACGATGTGGTACGAGTGGCTGAATCCGGAGTGTTCGGCTGCGTCGAGCTCGAAGATTATGCCCGTGCTGGAGCGGATGCTGTCCTGGTTGGCGAAGGCGTAGCGACTGCGGAGGATCACACGGCCGCAGTGCGTCGATTGGTGGAATGCGGTGAAAGGGTAATCATGTCAGAGCAACGTCCGTTGGAAACGCATCAGGGCCCCTATTTCGGACGCTACGGAGGCCGATTCGTCCCCGAGGCACTTATCGGTGCACTTGATGAACTCGAAAGGGTCTATGACGAAGCCAAGAACGATCCTGAATTCCAGGCTGAACTGAAGCGCCTGAACAGGGATTATGTGGGCAGGCCGTCCTGTCTGACCGAAGCGCCCCGTTTTGCCAAGCGGGTCAGCGACGAGGTCGGTTCAGAAGTGCGGGTGTTCCTCAAGCGTGAGGATCTCAACCATACCGGTGCCCACAAAATCAACAACGCTCTCGGCCAGGCACTCCTGGTCAAACGCATGGGCAAGACCCGCGTGATAGCAGAAACGGGTGCCGGACAGCATGGTGTGGCCACAGCGACGGTGTGCGCTCTGTTGGGCCTCAAGTGTCGCATCTATATGGGGCAGATAGATGCCAGACGTCAGGCCTTGAACGTGGCACGAATGCGTCTTCTCGGAGCTGAAGTCGTCGAGGTGACTCAGGGTACCAAAATCCTCAAGGACGCCATCAACGAGGCCTTGCGCGACTGGGTCACCAATGTCGAGAACACCCATTACCTGCTGGGCACAGTGGCGGGCCCGCATCCTTTCCCCACGATGGTCAGGGATTTCCAGAAGATTATCGGAGAGGAGGCCAAGGAACAGCTGCAGTCGCAGTTCGGCATCGATCACCCCGATGCCGTGGTGGCCTGCGTGGGCGGAGGCTCCAATGCCATCGGTGTGATGAACGCCTTCCTCGACGATGAACGCGTGGGTCTGTATGCGTACGAGGCTGGCGGGCACGGTCCGCAGACTCCCGACCACGCCATACGCCTCACCGAAGGCACCGGGCAGCTCGGAGTCTTCCAAGGGGCGAAATCCTATCTGCTCGAGACCAGCGAAGGGCAGACTCTGGATACCTATTCCATTTCGGCCGGACTGGATTACGCCTCCGTGGGGCCGGAGCACGCCTGGCTGAAGGACATCGGCCGTGTCCACTACGACTACGCGACCGACGACGAAGCGATGTCCGCCTTCGCGGATCTGTGCCGGACGGAAGGCATCATTCCGGCTCTGGAGTCCTCTCACGGGCTTGCGGGTGCGTACAAGGCGGCCCGAGATCTGATCGCCAAGGGCGTGAGCAAGCCGGTGATTCTGGTCAACGTTTCCGGCAGAGGAGACAAGGATGTGGCCACTGCGGGCAAGTGGTTCGGATATCTGACCGATGAGCAGAGCAAGGCCCTGGACGCCAACGGCGCCCACGGCAACAGCGTGGATGGAGAGTAAAGCGATGAGCGACAACACGTCATTTCCGAACGACGGGCAATCCGGAAGCTCTGTGAGCAAGGAGCAGCCTCTGGGCTTCAAGCATGCGGCAAGCCCTGTAGGTACCTTGCTCGACGATTTCGACAAGCGTAACCAGGCGGCCTTCATAGGGTATCTGCCCTATGGTTTTCCCGATCCGACGGTATCCCTTGATGCTTTCAGAACCATCGTGGAGCACGGTGTGGATGTGGTCGAAATTGGATTGCCCTATTCCGACCCTGTTATGGACGGCCCGGTCATCCAGTCCGCGTCACAGATCGCCCTGCAGCATGGCGAGAGGATTGCAGGGGTGTTCGATGCGGTCGAGACCGTTGCGAATGCCGGTGGCACGCCACTGATCATGAGTTATTGGAACCTTATCTTCCATTACGGGGTCGAGCGTTTTGCCAGGGACTTCTCCAATGCTGGCGGTGCCGGTCTGATAACCCCTGATCTGATACCCGATGAGGCGGGGGACTGGATCGAGGCTTCTGACCGTTACGGTCTGGACCGAATTTTCCTGGCTTCTCCCGATTCCTCAAGCGAGCGACTGAAAATTGTCGCAGAGCATTCGCGCGGCTTCGTCTATGCGGCCTCAAGAATGGGTGTGACGGGTGAACGCAGCAGCATCACCTCATCTCCGGAACTGCTGGTTCAACGCACTCGTCAGGCCGGGGCCGCCCACGTCTGCGTGGGCATTGGGGTGTCCACGCCTGAACAGGGGGCGAAAGTCGCCACCTATGCCGATGGCGTGATAGTGGGCTCCGCATTGGTGCATACGATGCTCGACGAGTCCGGAGCCGCAGTGGAGCCCGCTTTGGGGCTGGCTGCTTTGGCGAAGACCACCGAGCAACTGGCACAGGGCATTCATCAGGCCAGGCAGTAGCTTCGTGGCTGCCTTCATACCCGTGGAATCCACGCACGGCACACCTTTGGACGCCGGTTCAAAGCCGATGTCAGTTATCGAGGAATCATGACACTTGCATATATCCCCTCACCTTCGATCTCACAGTTTTCGATTGGTCCGATCACCATTCATTTCTATGCGATCACCATGCTCGTAGCCATCGCAGTCGCGATCTGGATGGCCTCGGTCAGATGGAAGCGTCTCGGCGGCACCACCGACCAGATTTTCGACATCGCCATCTGCGCCGTGCCCGCGGGTATCATCGGGGCGCGTCTGTATCATGTGGTGACCACTCCGGAGCGTTTCTTCGGGCCTGACGGGCACTGGGTCGACATGTTCAAGATCTGGCAGGGAGGCCTTGGCATCTGGGGCGCTGTCCTCTTGGGTGCTCTGGCGGCGTGGGCATGGTGCCGACATCGTCATTACCCGGCGGCTCTGCTCTGTGACGCCATCGCGCCGGCACTGCTGGTCGCTCAGGCCATAGGACGCCTGGGCAACTGGTTCAATCAGGAGTTGTATGGTGCGCCTACCACTCTGCCATGGGGCCTGAAGCTCAACACCAGTGGTACCTCAATAGGTTCGACGGAACAGTGCTACGACGGCAGCACATGCCCGACCGGCACGCTGTTCCAGCCCACCTTCCTGTATGAGATGATATGGAATCTCATCGGCGCGGCCCTGCTGATCTGGATCGGGCGCAAAGCGGTCCGCGTTCTTAAGGCCGGAGCATTGTTCACCTTGTACATCATCTGGTATACGGCCGGAAGAACATGGATCGAGTCCTTGCGCATCGATTTCGCGCACGAGTTCCTCGGTGTTCGCGTCAACGTCTGGGTGTCGATGGCGGTGTTCGTGCTGGGCGTGATGGCATTCGTCCTGGTCATAAATCGCGGGAAGTCCACGGCGCTCCTGGCTGAAAAGCTGCGTACGGTCACCGAGATGGAAGAGCGACGACTCAGAGAATCCGAAGGGCAGGATTCGGCGAGCAGTGATAGCGCCGACGCCGCGGTATCCGGCGTTACGTCGCATTCCCCGGAAGCGTCCGGAAGGGATGTCGAGTCCGAGAAGCTATCTCAAGAGCAGTAAGGCAGTGTCTTCGTCTCTCACCCTCCCTAGAATGGAAAACATGCAGATTCACATAGCTCCGAGTATTTTGTCCGCTGACTTCGCCAATCTGGAAAGAGATCTCAAGGCAATCTCAAATGCGGATATGGTTCACGTCGATGTCATGGATCATCATTTCGTACCCAATCTCACCTTGGGCGAACCTATCGTCAAACGTATCTGCGAGGTCACTGACCTTCCGGTAGATGTGCATCTGATGATCGAGGACCCCGACAGGTGGGCCCCTGAGTTCGCCAAACTCGGAGCATCATCGGTGACCTTCCATATGGGAGCCACACATGCTCCCGTTCGTCTGGCCCGTCAGCTCAGGGAGATGGGTGTAAAAGCCTGTTTTGCCGTTCGCCCGGCCGAATCGGTGGAACCCATCTTCGACATTCTCGATGAATTCGACATGATTCTGATCATGACCGTCGAGCCCGGCTTCGGCGGGCAGAAGTTCCTGGCGAATCAGATGGCCAAAACACGCAGGCTGCGTGACGAAATCACCAGACGAGGCCTGAACACGCATATTCAGGTTGACGGGGGAGTCAGCCCCAGCACCGCTCCGACCGTTGCAGAGGCCGGTGCCGATGTTCTGGTGGCCGGTTCGGCCGTCTATGGTGCAGAGAATCCCGCACAGGCCATCGATGCCATCAGGGCACAGGCACAAGAGCACTTTCGCGCGTAAGAGGAAGCAAGGATAGAGCATGAAGACATTCGATTCGCTGTTCAAGGAACTTTCGGAAAAAGCAGCCAGCAATGCAGCGGGGTCTCTGACGGTTGACGAACTCGCCAAGGGCACCCATTTCATCGGCAAGAAAATCGTGGAAGAGGCCGGGGAGACCTGGATCGCTGCGGAATATGAAGGCGCTGACCGCACGGCTGAGGAAATGAGCCAGTTGCTATACCATCTTCAGGTCATGATGATCGACAGGGGCATCGATCTCGAGGATGTGTACCGCTATCTGTGAGCGCTTGACCGGCAAGTTGAGGAGAAGAGATGTTAAGAATTGCAGTGCCTAACAAAGGCATGCTTTCAGAGCCTGCCTGGAATATGCTGTCCGAGGCGGGATACCGACTTCGCAGCAATCCAAGGCAGCTGGTGGTCGAAGACCCCGACAACGATATCGAGCTGTTTTATCTTCGACCAATAGACATAGCGGTGTATGTCGGCCGTGGAACCGTGGACGTCGGCGTAACCGGGCGTGATCTGCTGCTGAACTCTGGCACGAAGGCGGTGGAGCATCTGCAGCTCGGTTTCGGTGCATCCACCTTCCGTTTCGCCGCGCCGAATGACTCGGATATTTCCCGTCTTGAAGACATCGACGGCAAGCGTGTGGCGAGTTCCTTCGACAAACTGGTGGATGATTACCTGAAGTCCAATGGCATTACCGCTGATATCATCCACTTGGACGGAGCTGTCGAGTCCTCCGTGCACCTGGGTGTCGCGGATTTGATAGCCGACGTGGTATCGACCGGAACGACACTGAGGAATGCCGGGTTGAGGATTTTCGGTGACCCGATTCTGCACTCCGAGGCCATCCTGATACGGTCTCCGAGAATCTCCACGGAGGATGAGAGGCTCACCGTGCTCAGCAGGAGACTGCAGGGCGTATTGACCGCGCAGCGGTATGTGTTGATGGACTATGACATTCCCGTCGAGAAGGTGGCTTTGGCTGTAGGCGTCACCCCCGGCTTCGAATCGCCGACGGTTTCATCGCTGCACGACAAGCAGTGGGCTGCGGTACGCGCCATGGTCCCCAAGCAAGAGGTCAACAATCTCATGGACCGGCTTTACGACATAGGTGCCCGAGCGATTATCGTAACCGCGTTGCAGGCATCGAGAATGTGAGAACATGCAGACGCCGGAGACAAGCTCAGACACCAAATTCAGTCCTGAACCGAAAAACGTTCTGTGGACGATACCCAATGCGATAAGCGTGTTGCGTATCCTCACCATCCCGGTTATCGCCGTGTTGGTGTCCCAAAGGCATCTGATGATTTCACTGGTACTGATTGCGGTCTCCGCGGCTTCAGATGGTGTCGACGGCTTCATAGCGAGACGCTTCAATCAGGTGAGCAGGGTCGGGCAGATTCTTGATCCCATCGCCGACAGGATGCTGATCCTCTGCACCATCGTGGCCTTGGGTTTTGCGCAGATTCTTCCATGGTGGCTGTTGGTCGTCGTGGGTTTGCGCGATCTGGTGATGGGGGTGCTCATACTTATACTGGCGCAGCACGGCTACGGTCCTCTGCCGGTGCATTATGCGGGGAAGACGGGCACAGCGATGCTGATGCTGGCCATTCCTGCCTTGATTCTCGCGGATTTTCAGGAGACCCATTTCTTTGGCATTCTGCACCTCGTCGCGCTGGCCGCCGTGCTTTGGGGCGTGGTATTGTATTGGTTCGCCGGGGTGCTGTATATCTTTCAGGGTGTAGGTCTGATACGGGATGACACGCTTCATGACTGATGAATTCCACATGCCGCTTTCATTTGAGGTGACCCCTGACAGGGTGCCCATCCATCGTCGTGCGGTGTTTTCGAATTCGGTCCATGCAATCACACAGACCACTATTGCTCTGGAAGCTCATGACCCGCTCACCGGTAGCATCCGAAGGCGCAAACTTGCCGACGAATCCTTGAGACTCATCGACGACCTGACCAATCGTCCCATGGATCCGATGTTCGAGGACGCCTTGCTGATTCCCAATGGGCATAGGTCGAAGTTCGCCATATGGTTCGGTCGAGCGGTCGTATTCCTCATATGTCTGGCAGTAGGCTTCTCCGGTTGCCTGATTATCCGGGATTTGCATCAGGACACCAGGCAGAAGGTTCGGCAGGAGCTGGCTGCACAGATTCAGTCGGCATCCTCCCGTTCGGATGAGTTGTCCAACAATGTCGACGATCTGCGTAGCCAGATAGACAAGCTGTCGGCGGAGGTCGGCGGAGGCAGCAACAGCGCTTTGGCCGACAAAGAGAATATTCTCAATGGCGGTACTTCGGTCGAAGGGCCCGGAATAACCGTAACCTTGACGGATCCGCTTGCGGCATCGTCAGACAATGGCGATAGCAGTAGCGGTAATTCGGCTGATTCATCCCATATCCGCGTAGTCTCTGACGCGGACCTGCAGTCCTTCGTCTCAAAACTCTGGGCTGCCGGAGCGGAAGCCATTGCCATCAACGGCAATAGGATAGGTGTGCAGACCTCTGTTCGTACTGCAGGTTCGACGATTCTCGTGGGTGTAGAGTCTGTTCAAAGCCCATACACTATCGAGGCGATCGGCAGCAAGGACTCCCTGAAGAAGGCTATGAGCGCTGATTCCGAGGGGAACCTGTTCTCCTCGTTGAAACAGGCGGGTATCTATCCTCAGGTGTCGAGCAAGGATTCGATTACCATGGAGGCTGCAGGTTCTCCGGATCTGTCGTATGCGAAAAGAGAGGAATAGGTATGGCGGCTGTACTTGGTTTGGTGGTCGGGGTAGTGGGGGGAATCTTCCTTCAGCCTGATATTCCGATTGTGCTTCAGCCCTATCTGCCGATTATGGTGGTGGCTGCACTCGATGCCTTGCTGGGAGCCGCACGGTCCTTTTTCGAGCGCAGCTTTTCCGACAAGGTTTTCGTCATATCCTTTTTGTCGAATGTGATTACCGCGGCCTTGCTGGTGCTGCTGGGCAATCAGCTCGGCGTGGGTTCACAGCTTCAGACTGCGGTTATCGTGGTTCTCGGCATACGGATATTCTCCAATGTCTCCTCCATCCGTCGTTTCATCTTCAGAGGGTGAGGCTTGCGTATGACAGAGCAGCATGATTCACATAAGGATTCGACGCGGACAGGCGAGGGCACGCCTGAGGAACGCTCGGACGAGTACAGATTCGCTCATAGGAGCGCGGAGGGGGAGACGCGTCCTCGTACGGACAGGCGTCACCGCCATCGCAGCAATGACAACACGGACACCGGTTCGTTTCCTATGGTCAGGCGACGTCCTTCGCGCTCGGTGAACGTCAATGCCAAACGCGCTCGTATGGTCACCAGTGTGTTGGTGGCTCTGCTCTGCGCCTTGCTGGGTTTCGGATATGTGGTCCAGGTGCGGAACACATCCTCTTCGTATGAGTCCTTGAGTGAGGATGAGCTGGTTCGCGTCTTGGACGAGACCAGTACCCAGGTGGATAAATTGGAGCAGCGCCGCAATGAATTGAACCGGCAGCTCACCTCCATTCAGTCTGCGGCGGACAAGCAGAAGGAGGCCGAGAAGATTGCCGAGCAAAATGCGCAGACGAGCGGTATCCTCTCCGGAAGGCTGCCTGCGGAGGGCAAGGGTGTGACCATTGTGGTCACCCAGCATGACACGCGTGTCGATGCAGCCACGATGTTCACCCTTATCGAGGAACTGAGGAATGCAGGCGCCGAGGTCATTTCCTTCAATTCGGTGCGTATTGTCACGTCGAGTTATGTGAAAGACGCGAAGAGCGGCCTTGTCGTTGACGGGAGCCAGCTCTCAAGTCCTTACACCATCAAGGCCATAGGTAATCCCTCAGACCTCCAGAACGCCATTCAGATCGCAGGGGGAGTGGGTTCCAGATTGAAGGTGTCCTTCAACGCGACGGTCAGCGTCACCCAGAACGATAGTGTCAGAATTGACGAGGTTCGCCAACCTCAGCAATATCAGTATGCAAGAACGGTAGAATAGCGAATATGACTGATCCGATTCCAACAGCTGGCGAAACGACCATCATTGGTATGCCAGCACTTCATATGCCCGTGGTAACCAGCGCTGATCGACCTTTGTCGAAGGACGACCTTGAAACGATCGCAAAGCTTTCCGAGGGTACCGCATTGTTGATTTCCACCAGGGGAGCCGTTTCCGGTTCGCGTTACCTTCTCGATGAGGACAAGGTGACAGTCGGTAGGGACCCGAATGCCGATATTCTTCTGGACGATTCCACCGTTTCGAGAGCTCATGCCCTGTTCCGGAGAGTCGGGAATGCCTTCCACGTCGTGGATGCAGGAAGTCTCAATGGGACCTACGTCAACCGTGAACGTGTTGACGACGCCGAATTGCACAACGGGGACGAAATCATGGTGGGGAAGTTCCGCCTGGTATTCTTCACGAAATCCGCTGTTATGCAGTCACTCTGATTCCTGCTGCGGCGTTAGACTGAAATCATTAGTCAGAATTGCATGCTTGGAATTTCAGGCATGTGGGGATTTCAGAAGCGAGAGGCGCAGAGATGACAGCAGACGGGCGTGACGGGCACAAAGACGGCGAGACTACTCTCAGACTTCATGTTCCTTTGGAGCAGCGTGACGATCTCAGAGCCGATGATGCGATACAGGGGGAGTTGTTCGGTTTCCCCGAGGATGACAGTGACATCCGTGGTTACCGTGGCACCGTAGCGTCCAAGGTGGCCGGAATCACCTACCGTCAACTGGATTATTGGGCGCGTAAGCAGATTGTCGAGCCTTCTATCAACCCTTCACACGGTTCGGGATCACGCCGACTGTATTCCTTCAAGGACATCGTGATTCTCGCAGTGTCCAAGAAGCTCCTGGATGCCGGTGTGAATCTGCAGAATGTCACGACGGCCATCGGGTACTTGCTCCAGCGCGATGCGCAACATCTCGAAGACGTAACCATCATGTGCGACGGCTCGGATGTTCGAGAGTGCACCGATGTCGAACAGCTTTCCGAGATGATGAATTCCGGCAAGGCCGTCTTCGCAGTGTCGGTGAGCTCGTTATGGCATCAGATGGAACAGCAGCTCGAGCACGAGGACTTCGTGGAAATTCGTCGTTCGTCAAATCGCAAGCCAGCAGGACGTCCTATCGACGAGCTGACTGAAATGCGCATGCGTCGCCGTCTGGAAGCACAACGAACCGAACGCGAAAGAGCCTAACTCACTAGGGTCCCGTTGGTTTCTGCAGTCAATTCTGGTACCCACGGGACCACCCAAAAAGACTACACATAGGGATTGGAAAACCATATCAACAACGCCGTTGATTTCTATTTGGTCCCAGTCATTGTCTGATTCACAGTACGCATGTTACTCCGTGCACGGTACTCATATGCTCAGCAAGCAATGCAGTCACTACAACGGTTGTACTGGAGTTTCGCCACAAACCAGGTATTGGATTGTGATAAGAAATCCAGTCATATAGACATACGGCACCTATAAGGGTAACAGTGCCGTGTGCGTGTGGTTATGTCAGCAAGTGTGGTGTTGCTTGCGATATAACCACACGACGTTACGAGGAATAGTGCTGCATGCGTGTGGTTATGTCAGCAAGTGTGGTGTTGCTTGCGATATAACCACACGACGTTATGTCAGATGGAATCTGACATAACGTACATTATCGGCTAACCTTGAAGTATTCCTCAACAGCACCGTCAAGTTCTTCTACGTGCTGGATGATACGGCATGCGCCGTGCTGTTTGAGTTCGCCTTCTTCGGCGTAACCCCAGGCGCATCCTATGGCGTCCAGTCCAACGGCGATGGCGCCGTCGACATCGGTCCAGCGGTCGCCGACCATCACGGCACGGTCTCCAGCGTCACTGTGGAATCCGATGTGGTCGAAAGCGTATCGGATGACCTGATCTTTGTTGATGCGGCTGTTGTCTTTGCTGGCACCATAGATTCCGTCGACCATATTGTCGATGCCGAAATGTTTGCATACGGGAATGGCCTGGTATTCGGGTTTGCATGTGGCGACGGCCAGAAGGTATCCGTCCTTGCGTAGCTGTTCGAGTTGCTCCGGTATACCGTCGTAGACGGAATTCACCAGGCACCCTGGCACCTTATGCTGAGGATTCATCGGATCCGTGAAGTGGTCGATTTCCGAGTAGTACTTGCGGTAGAGTGCGACGGCTTCGGTCAGGGTCGTGCCACTGAGGCCATTGCGCTGCAGGGATTCGATGATTGCTGGACCTATGAAGCGATGGAGTTCTTCCTGGTCGGGAATCGGCTGGTGCAGGTCGGTCAGCGTCTGTGTGACGGATGCGATGATGCCGGGTGCGGATTCCGTCAAGGTGCCGTCCAAGTCCAGCAATACTATGCGTTTCGCTGTTGTTGCCATATCCGTATCTTTCCCCTAGCGGTGCCTTGTAGCGACGCTCGTTTCGTCACCGATGCATGCACCCGTCACCTATGCTGTGATACTGCAATTGGCACGGTGCTAACAGTTAATGATTCGAGGTTACTCGTAGTCGGGTATCCATCCGTCGTGGTGCATGTGGAGGCGTTTCTCCAGCAGGGTCTTCAACTCGTCTTCGCTGCGTCGTTCGAGAAGCATGTCCCAGTGGGTTCTTGTCGGCTTGGTGATTTCGTCCGCCTGTGAGTCGTGCTCCCCCTCGCGTTTGGCGATCGAACCGCAGCGGCACTCCCACTCATCGGGAATCTCGGCTCCTTCTGCGAATGGCAGGATGGTGCGATGACCCTTCGGACATACATATGCGACGTCCATACGTGCCGCGAAATCGACGTTATCGTCGGATTCCAATGATTTTGCACCAATGCTCATACCGCGCAAACTGCGTTCGGCCATACTGCCTCCTCAAATTGTCCTTATCCAAACTACAAAACAGCGGGGACGTCAGGATTATTCCGCTCCCGACGATGTTCCTTCATGGGAGAATTCCGCGATATTCCTGACAGTCGATGCCAAATCAGTCCACACCTGAATATGCGACGATGCCGCGGTTGACCAGATCGGAGGCGATGACGGCCGTATGGGCGAGCTCATCACCGGATTCCGGAAGGTATGAACCGATCTGCGCGATCTGACTGAGTATGTCGGCAAGACGCTTCGCGTTACGCACGAAATCGCCGCCGGTCATCTCGCTGTCCTTGAGGATTGTGGAGAGTTCCTCTCCCCCCGCCCATGCATACATCATGTCGCACATTCCAAAATCCAGTTCTTGTGAGGCATCCAGGCCGTTGTCCTCACACAGGGTGTTGATCTGACCCCAGACACGGTTCATTGATTCGGCACTGCGCATCACGATGCCGTCGGGACCGCCTGGATAGCTTCGTGGGGCACCGCCTTCACCACGGCGTGACTCGTACACCATGGATGACAGTACGGACGCCAGTTCCTGTGGGTCCAGCTCATCAAGGATGCCGCTCAGCAGTATCTGTGACAGCACGAGGTCCTGATCACTGTAGATTCGTCTGAGCAATTGCCCTCTTGATGTCAGCACATAATCCGATGTCGGTGCTTTCGCAGGAGATGTCGCTTCTCCTGCCGTCGGGCCGTTCCTATCCGGAGCATTGGCGACTGTTCGGGTCAGATAGCCGAGTTCCTCCAGGATTCCGCAGATACGGTCGAATCTGCGGGCGACGGAACCTGTACGTGATTCGAAGCGATTGGAGATGCGTTCGTATTCGCGTTCCTCTCTCGCCCAGCGATGCCCCCACCTGAGATGAGCTTGCAAATCCGGGCAGGATCGGCATGGGTGTTCGCGTTCCCGCTCTTTCAACATGGCGATTCTGCGGTCCAGTCGGCTGAATGCTCGGCTGCGTTCCTGTTCGGAGGAGAAGGGGCGGTGCTTGAGTTCGCGCCTCTCCCCTTTCTGCGCGTCGGCCAACTGCATGCGAATGGTCATGAATTCCTTGAAATCGCCGTACTCGCAGGTGAATGCCTCCTCATACCCTTGCAAGGCGTGTTTGAGCGTGTCCATCTGGGATTCGAGCTGCCAGGCGGACTCGTTGGCCTCCCACTGTGCGAAGGAGTGGTCCAAGGTGATGCGTGAACTTTCGTAGTCGCTGGTGTTCAGCAGGTTCACGGCCATATTGAAGGTCGGCTTGAAGCTTGAGTGCAGCGGATAGACACGTTTGCTGGAAAGGGATGCGGCCGTTGACGGTACGAAACCACGATGGTCGACGACGATGGCATGACCGAGGGTGTCGATGCCTCGTCTGCCCGCGCGGCCGGTCAGCTGGGTGAACTCCCCCGGTGTCAGAGCCACATGCCCTGTGCCATCGAACTTTTCCAGTTTTTCGACGACGACGGATCTGGCGGGCATGTTGATTCCCAGGGCAAGGGTCTCAGTGGCAAAGACCACCTTGATGAGTCCTTCCTCGAACAGGCGTTCGACAATATGACGGAACAACGCTACCATGCCGGCATGATGGGATGCGAAACCTTCTTCCAGAGCGAATCTGAAGTTGCTGAAATGCAAGGTCTTCAAGTCATCTCTGCTGAGCTGCCCTTCGACCATGTCGTCGACGATGCTTCTGATCCTTCTGGATTCCTCGTCCGTCGTCAATTCCAGACCTGCTCTCAAACACTGTTCGACAGCCTGGTCGCAACCATTGCGTGAAAAGATGAAGTAGATGCCTGGCAACATACCGAGATAATCAAGCTCATCGACGACTGCCCAGCGACGCGGGACATGTCTGTCCGTCCCTTCATTCCGACCCGCGACACGAGGATGCCGTGACTGTCTTCTGCCGTGGTCCGCGCGTTCGTGACTTCTGCGTGCTCTGTGGTCGAGCTGTTCCAAGCGATTGACCAGTTCGGGATTGAGCTTAAGCGTCTGCTGCTTCGAAGCCTTGCGCCTGTAAAGATCATAGAGTTCAGGTTCGTCGGAGTCGCTGGCCTGCACCATGATGTGCTGTTCGAGTGGCACCGGTCGACGTTCGGAAACGACCAGCGTCGTGTCACCACGCACGGATTCGATCCACGAGGAGAAATCCTCGACATTCGACACGGTTGCCGACAGCCCTATGATTCTCACCGACTGAGGAAGGTGGATGATGACTTCCTCCCATACGGGTCCGCGGTACCGGTCAGCGAGGAAATGCACCTCGTCCAGCACCACGTACCGCAGGGCGTGAAGCGTCGAGGACTGCTCGTAGAGCATGTTGCGCAACACCTCGGTGGTCATCACGACGATGTCGGCCTCCGAATTGATGGAGGTGTCTCCGGTGAGCAGCCCGACCCTGCTCTCGCCGAAGACAGAGACGAGATCGTGGTACTTCTGATTGCTCAGGGCCTTGATTGGAGTGGTGTAGAAGGCCTTGACGTTGCGCTCCTGCGCTAGGAACACCGCGAAATCGGCGATAACCGTCTTGCCGGCACCTGTAGGAGCCGCCACAAGGACATTGCTTCCCGATTCAAGGGCGTCCATCGCCTGCAGTTGGAAATCATCGAGGTCGAAGGGCAGAGTTCGCATGAACCGTGCTGCTGCGCTGGTGCTGTGCTCCTGCCTTCTGCGAGCCTCGGCAAAGCGCCTGGCCGGGCTCAGTGTCTCATTGTGCGCTTCGCCCGGTGTTTCGTTCCCCTTGCTGACCTCAGAGCCGTCACCGATTCGAGAGGATTTGCGCTGTCGCTTAGTCATGATGTTCGGACTTCCCTGAATATGTGATGAGGCCGCCGTGTAGTGGTCTCGGGGAATTGACATCGCGATTACTCATTGAAATGTTTCCACTGCTCCCAACGTTGCATATGCTTCAGACGTCTGTCGGCTTTGCGCTCCACGACTCTGGCGTGTGCGGTGGCATAGCGTTCAGAAGCCACTCTCAGATCGCGTGTGAACAACGGGGGCTCAGTGCTCTCGGCATCGGCGGAAGGTTGATTCAACGCAGCGAATTTCTCATTGACCGTCGAACCGAGTTGCGAGACCTTTCCCATGGCCCGCAGTGCATGGGTGACCACGTACCAGGCACCTACGCCCAACACGACGAACATGCCGATCGTGATGACCAGCCATATCCACCAAGGCATGACGTCTCCTTTTCAGTCGTCTACTAGAGTGACTTCCTGTTCAAGACTCAGCTCCCGACGTGCTCGCGCGAGAATCATTGTCCTGAGAGTACCCGGTGCAACAGCCACGATATGACGAGCGTGCGAGATGCAGAATGCCACGAACCATGAATCCGAGGATACGGTCAGGTGGACCTTCTCTCCCTCTCCGTGTGCTTCGGTTCTGGCATCGGGAAGCGATTTCGTGAAGGGCAGATCGGGCTTGTCGGTGATGAACATCGCAGCTGTACCGTTGTCAAAACTCCATTTTCTCAATTCACTAATCGGAGCATCGGGGAATTCCACCTTGTGCAAAGGCGTGAGCAGCTCCGCATGCTCGATACGGGCCAGTCGGAGCATCTGCCACGCATTCGAGGACGTGTCGCTTTTTCCGTTGCCATTAAGAGGCCTGACGCCGTTGACGTCGGGTTCCGTTCTCTGACTTTCGCTGATTGCGTCGCCGACATCGGTCCAGACTGCGGTATAGTACACGCCTTCGTCAACGTATATCTTCGCAGGGGCGACGATCTTCCGGCGGGTTCTTCCGGCGCCGTCGGTGTACTCCATATCCAACAGCGAAGCAGTGTCGATGGCACGCTTCACCACGGTGAAACTCGTCGGTTCCAACTCGTAGCCTGTAAGGCTTAGCCAAGGGGTCTCCCCCGGCTCCACATGCTGCCTGAGGCGTTTGTACAGCGAGTCGGCCTGGGCACGGGATTCGTCGGGCAGCAGGGGCGAATGCGCCAGATAGCTGACCGAAGCGGTTATCAGACTCAGGTATTGCGGGGACACGCCGGCAAGTCGTTCCAAGCCGAGTGAGTTGGTTGCCGAGACGATGTTCTCCGTGTCCAGCAGCGACCAGTCGATGTCGAAGAACTGACTCCCGGCCATTTCGCCGTCATCGGACACGGTGGTCAGGGTGTTGATGTCCTTGTGAATGACGTTGACGGCGCGTTTGAGCTCGTCGTCGTTGCGGGTTTTGCCGACGAAGCGTTCCGCGAGTTCGGCCAGGGAGAATTCCTCCCCGAGGTGCGCCGAAAGGAACAGCATCAGGCGCAGTCTTCTGTCGACCTCGGAGCCGGTCTGGAAGGATGCATTGGCCCGCTGAGCGAGGTTGTCATCCAGCTCCGCAACGTCGTGGTCCGGGGTGCGGTCGCGTTCGGACAGCGACACCTCATGAGGCTCATCGTTCAGTTCCGTATTGGAGGCCTCGGCGAATTCGGTAGCCGCCACAAGCCTTCGGTGGAAGGCGTCAGCCGCTTCGCGAGGACTGATGATGGTCGAACCCGGGTGTTCGAGCACGAACATCGCCAAATCGTCGGAATCCGTATAGGCGACGTTGATGTGTTCGCCGTCCACATCCACGGTCGCTGCGAAACGTCGTGAGTCGATGACGCGTTGCAAGGCATCCGGAATGGTTTGCGTACCCAGTCCGGGGGCGATGGAATCCAGGCCTAATCCTGGAATCGGTATCTGAGGGACGCGCGGTGTGGTCCGTGAACTCTGATGCACCTGTTGTTCCGCCGTCTGGGACATGGAAATCGAACGTGCCAGGTAGTTCGCTGCGGCGAGTACGGGGAGGTCATCGAGATCGAAGCGCAGTCGTACCCGTGGTTCATCACCGAGCTGCAGACGGTAGGATGCGAAATCCTGACCCTCCGATTTGGAGGAGTACTCAGGTTGTCTCGATTCGATGGCAATGCCCATCGCGGCCAGTTTCGCTCTGTCGCGCTGGAACTGTTTCGCAAAAGCTGCCTTGGCGGCTTGATCCGCCAGCTCACCATATGAGTCGGCATATGCCTTGACTCGTTGAGCTATCTGACGAGAGGTAAGCCATTGGGGGAAAGCGGAGGACAACACTGCAAGAACATCCAATTCATGTTTCCCCCACTTGTCGGAGAACCGTCGCCTACCATTCGTTCCCTCTGCCATTAGTCCTCGCGTATCACTAAAATCCTGAATTGACCATGCATGAAGCCACGCACTCTATCCATGATAGATGCTTTTTGTCATTCTGACTGCATATTCCTCTAATATATGAGCCATTTTCTTGTGTGGCGGAACCATCATCACGGATGACGTTCACAGCCACTCGTCGGGTTCAATCCCCTGCGGACCTACGTACTCGCCATTCGGAACGTATGACGGATAACCGAGGTCTTCAAGCACGGCATCCCCGAACATGGACACATTCTGTCCAAAAGTCCAGTCGCCCTTGATGGTTACCGAGTTCGCGGCCGCGAGCGACGGTACTGAGTACGGGAAGCGCTCATTGAAATCGTTGATGTTCTTGTAATAGCGTTCATCAAGCTCCACATTGGGGAAGATGTAATTGCCATCCTCCATTTCAAAAGAATCGGTGAGATGGAATCTGTCCGAACGCATGATGAGCAGGTCGTCGGTGGTCTTAACGGGAAGGAAGCGCATTCTGTCCACTTCGATGCAGGTGGCGTCATCGAAGAGGTTGATAGCCGAACCCATCGCCGTTTCCAACTGAATCACCGCCGGTGAATCAGGGTCGCTCGGGTCGACGGTCTTGTCGTTGCAGATGACGGGAAGCGGCAGCACTCCGTCGTATTCGTCGAGTTTCTCCTGCAGAGCGTCGACGCGCACCCAGATGCTGTTCGTATTGAAGTACGGATGCTTCTTGATGTTGGTCGCCGCTCGTTTGTCTCCAGGACGAACCTGACTCATCTCGCGAAGCAGCAGCTGTCCGCTGTGCTTGTCCACGACGATATGCCCGCCCTTGCGGTCGGCGTTCGTGCGTTTTGCGACTTCGACCATGAAGGAGGAACCCGATTCGGCGAAATGGCCGGCTATCGTTCTGGAGGGGCGGGCACCGAGATTGTCGGAGTTGGAGATGAAGAGGTATTCGATGCCTTGTTCCTCAAGTGCTTCCAGCAACCCGGATTCGTGGATTGTGGAGAACACATCGCCGTGTCCTGGCGGGCACCATTCGAGGTCACGATTATCGGGGAAATCGACGGGTTCTCCGGTGTCGGCCAGTATCTTGGGCTCGATGTGCTGAATGATTTCGACCGGGATGTCGTGCTGTTCGAAGGCCTTGGTTCTGTTCAGCACGCGCTTGGTGTCCGCTGAGGTGCGGAAGGAATTCATGAAGGTCAAGGGCAGCGGGACTTCCAGCCGTTTGCGTGCGGTAAGGACCTGGCCGAGGATAATATCCAGGAAACGCATCTGACGTGCCTTGTGACGGCGGACGGGAAGCATGGACTTGGCCCCTTCAAGACCCATGGATGTGCCGAGACCTCCGTTGAGCTTCAGAAATGCCGTTTTGGAAAAAGCCTCGAGGGCCTTGTCGGCATCTATGCTCTCGTGTACGTCTCTGACGGAGGGAATGTCCGTGAGCGCTTTGATGTTCTTCTCGCTGATCGCGTCTCCGGATTCGTCCTGTCGCCAAGCGCTGTAGAGTCGTTCGAACTGCGATATGGCTACTTCGCTGAGCCCTTTGTCGCGCATCTTGGCTGCCGATTGCTCAAAACCTGCATCGCTCATGGTCGGTCTCCTTCCAGACACAATATCCACCAGTCTAACCGCTCCCGGTCCGGTGAAGATTTCATCCCTTTGGAGAATTCGCCCTATCGGCTGCCGATTTCACTCATTGTGCGCAGATATCTGCATCATGAGGATAGTTCTCGCTAAGAATTAGAAGCATATTGCTGTTCTTGTGATGCAGTTATCTCGTTCAGGTTCGCTGGATGGCGCACTGGCGCAAATAGTCTGCGCCGATCGGGGAAGTTGAACCGCTTCGCGGCGCTGTGATTAGCGAAGTGCGCTCGATAAATTGCGCACTGCTACAAATAATGCACTGCATTGTTTGAGAAGTTGAACCGTTTTGCGGTGCTGTATTTTGCGGAGTGCGCTCGATTATCTCGCACTGCCACAAACAGTGCACCGCACTGTTTGTCGGGCCAGCGAGATTTGAACTCGCGACCCCTTGACCCCCAGTCAAGTGCGCTACCAAGCTGCGCTATGGCCCGACGGTGCTGAGAAGCACCAAGGAGATAAACTACCACAAAGGTTGGATTTTGCCAAAACACATCAGTGCAGTCGAATCACCAAGACACAGGCGATGTCCTTTGACCTGGTGATTCAACCGCACGCTGATGCGAATGCATGGCTTCGGTCACTGCTCGGAAGAAGTGACGCTGAAAGCATGCAAACGTCTGACGCGAGTTCGAATATGCCGTGTTGGCACTTTGATGAATCTCAGCTACAGCCGCAATCAGCCCCATAGCTCTTCGGAGGCCAATGCCGCGCCTTTGGCGAGCGTGTCGAGCTTGGCCCAGGCGATATGAGGATGAACACGCCCACCGAGCCCGCAATCCGTCGATGCGATGACGTTCTCCTTGCCGACCAGGCTGGCAAATCGTTCGATCCGGTCGGCGACCAGTCGGGGGTGTTCGATGACATTGGTCGAATGGGTCACTACGCCGGGGATGATGACCTTGCCCTCCGGCAGCTTATGATCCTCCCACACACGCCACTCGTGCTCGTGGCGCACGTTGGCGGCTTCGAAGGTGTATCCACCGGCATTGATCTGCAGTACCTTGTCGATGATGGCTTCGAAGGGGATGTCGGTCGTATGAGGACCATGCCAGCTCCCCCAGCAGACATGGAATCTCACCTGTTCCTCCGGAATGTCTTTGAGTGCATAATTCATCGCGTCGATTCTCGGTTGGATGAAGTTGAGATAATCGTCGATGGACGGCTCCGGGTTGATCTGATCGAAGCCTTCGGCTATCGAAGGGTCATCAATCTGCAATTCCAAGCCGGCGTCGGTAATCGCCTTGTACTCTTCGTGGAGCGCATCGGCCCAGGCGAACAGGAGCTCCTCGTCGCTGCCATAGTATTCATTGCCCATACGAGCCGCCGAGCCCGGGGACACGGCCGTGATGAAACCCGTACCGGCACCTTCGCTGGTCAAGGCTGCCTTGAGGTTGCGAATATCTTCGGCAACGGCCTCCTGCCCGATGTAGGTAATCGGCCCGACAACGCTGGGATACGCGGTTGCGGTCTTCCCCACCAGAATGGCGCCGTTGGGATCTGTGTAGACATCCCTGAAACGAGTCCAATCACGCCTGTCGAGGAAGGTGGTGTACCGCAGATGCCCGGGCGTGCTCCTGACAGGAGCCGCATCGAAGGGGTCGGAATCGGCAATGCGCAGACCTCCGACACGTTGCGCGATGTAATTCCACCAGGCTCCGTAGTCGACCGGCGAGCTCATCGCCTTGCCGTATTCCCCGTCGTTGGGAATATCGACGCCGACTTCGCGCTGATGCCGCACGACCTCGTCGACTGCGGCGCTTTCCAAAGACTCGAATGCTTCGTTGCGTTGCAGCGTGTACCCGTCTTTGGCGAATTGCCGTGCGGCATTGGCCTCAATGAGTTGTTCGCTGCGTGGAAGACTGCCAGCGTGAGATACCAGAATGTGACTGTCGTTATGTAGCATATTCCCACGATAGGGCTTTTCGCCCGTATGCAGGTCGAGTTGCCCACGATGTGCTCCCAGCGAATTGAACTCGACGTGCTCTTCGCCGTGTCCGCAATGAAGTACCGAGCCTGTCTCAGAAAACATCCTGACAGACACATGACCTGTGTATTGCAGCATGCGGAACCGTGCACTGAGCTTATGAGTATCCCTCCCTTCGCGACTTCCGAATACCTTGGAGAGTGCGAGGAGAGGGATTGACGAGTCCGCGAAACGTTTACTTTTTCCTGCGCTTTTCGCGGATATTCACGGAAATCTGTATCGGAGTGCCTTCGAAACCGAATTCCTCGCGCAATGACCGTTCGATGAATCGCCGGTACCCATGCTCAAGGAAGCCGGTGGCGAAGATGACGAATCGCGGCGGCCTGTTCGAAGCCTGGGTGGCGAATAGAATGCGTGGCTGCTTGCCGCCTCTGAGCGGATGCGGATGGGCAGCCTGTATCTGCCCGAGGAAGGCGTTGAGGCGTCCGGTCGGTATTCTCTTGTCCCAGGACACCAGTGCGGTTTCCATCGCGGAGAGCAGACGGTTGGTATGCCATCCGGTCAGTGCCGACAGGTTCACTCTCTGCGCCCAGGTCACTCGCTCGAATTCGGTTTCCCAAAGACGTTCCAGACGCTGACGTCCGAAATCATCGAGCAGATCCCATTTGTTGAAGATGAGCACGATTGCACGACCGGCGTCTACCGCCTGGCTCATAACCTTCAGATCCTGGTCGGAGATTGGTTGAGAGGAGTCGAAGAGCACCAGGGCCAGTTCGGAGCGTTCGATGGCGGCCTGGGTGCGGAGACTCGAATAGTAGTCGGCGCCCGAAACTTTGTGCATGCGGCGTTTGATACCGGCTGTATCCACAAAAAGCCAGTCCTCACCGGCGATGTCGATTACCTCGTCGACAGGGTCGCGCGTGGTTCCCGCCAACTCGTTGACCACCGCCCGTTCCTCGTGGGCCAGTTGATTGAGCAAGGACGACTTGCCGACATTGGGTCTGCCCACCAGAGCGACTCGCCGCAAACCAGTTGGGGTCAGATACCCGGAAGTCGCCTCCGCAGAGGCGAGACCGGCGATGGCGGCATCCAGAAGCTCGCCGATGCCCCGACCGTGCATAGCAGAAATGGCGTATGGCTCCCCCATCCCAAGCTTCCAGAATTCGGCGGCCATGTATTCGCCACTGCTGTCGTCGACCTTGTTCACTGCGAGAAGTATGGGCTTTCCTGACGCCCTCAGCATCTTGACGATGCGTTCGTCGCTTGCCGTCAGACCGACCTGCCCGTCGACCACCAGCACCACTGCATCAGCGAGCGTGACGGCGACCTGTGCTTGGGATGCAATCGCCGATTCGATGCCTTCGACATCGGATTCCCAACCGCCGGTATCGACGAGCCGGAAATCGTGCCCCGCCCATTCCGCATCGTATCCGACACGATCCCTGGTGACTCCGGGAGTGTCTTCGACAACGGCTGCTCGACGGCCCAGGATGCGATTCACCAATGTCGATTTGCCGACATTGGGTCGGCCCACTATGGCGAGTACGCCGACCTGACGCGAACGTCTGGTGTCTTCATCCGAGGCCGAGCCGTCTGACTCGAGCAAATCACGGTCGTCGTCCTCAAGTTCGTACCCGTTGAGGTTCGCGGCATATTCCTCGTACGACTTCTTCTCGATCGCATCTTCGACCAGAGATATCAAGGCATCGAGCGTCTGCTCGGCATTCATGTCGGAGTTGTCGACGGTGGTGACGCCATCCGCCGCGCTCAAGAAGCTGGTGACTTTGGAATCCGCTTTGTCTCGGGCACGAACGTCATCCTGGCCCACACCTTGGGCGGACTGCCCTGCTCTTCTGGCGGCGCGCACCTCCTCTCGCGCTGTCAGCAGCACTCGTACGTCGGCCTGTGGAGCCACGACGGTGGTGATGTCGCGACCTTCGGCCACGATGCCCTCTCCCCCGGAGTACGAATCCTTTGAGGACTCGGCAGCGATGTACGCCTGTTGAGCGGCAATCAGCACATTGCGTACGGGAATGATGCCGGAAACCGCCGATACGTGAGCGGAGACCTCATGACTGCGAATCTGCTCGGTGATGTCCTTGCCATCCGCAAGAACCGTTGGGTTGTCGGGGTTCACGCCGAAGTCTGCGTGCCCTTCAGTGAAAAAGTCACCGACGGTCTCGGTGATGTGCTGCTCGTCGACCGACACTGAATCAAGGTCTATGCCCTGGTCGAGGCACCACCAGGTGCAGGCACGGTACATTGCGCCGGTATCCAGATAAGCAAGACCGAAGTGTTTCGCCAAGGCCTTGGAAACCGTTGATTTTCCCACTCCTGCCGGGCCATCTATGGCAACGGTGATCATAGACCGACCTCCTTTTCGAGTGATTTCACCTCGGTGGCCGACAATACCCTGAATGAACCGGGTTTCACGTCGCCAAGCTTGATGGGGCCGATCTGCGTGCGGACGAGACGGGTGACGGGGAATCCGATCGCGCCGAAGATTCTGCGGACAATGCGGTTCTTGCCGGAATGCAGCACGACCTTGACGATGGTGTGTTCACGGCTTTGATCGATGATCGCACAATGGTCCAGAGTGATCTGACCGTCATCCAGACGCACTCCCTGAGTGACCAGGCGGCGACAGACGTTTCCCCCGATCTTGCCCTCAAGGGTGGCGATGTAGGTCTTGGAGACCTCGTAGCGAGGATGCATGACGTGCTGCGACAGTTCGCCGTCGTCGGTCATGAGAATGAGACCTTCGGAATCGTAGTCCAGTCGTCCCATATGAAACACGCGCTCATACTTGTCGCCGATGATGTCCCGAAGAGTGAAACGACCCTTGGGATCGTCCATCGTCGAAAGCACCTTCTTCGGCTTGTTCAGCGCCAAGGTGATGTGGCGGTTGTTGATATGGATTCTCGATCCGTCGACACGAATCTTCTGGCTGCTCGGGTCGACACGCGAACCGAGTTCGGTGACCAGCTCGCCATCGACCTCCACTCGACCCTCGGTGATGATCTGTTCGCATTTTCGACGAGAACCGAAGCCCGCCTGGGCCAGGACCTTCTGCAATCGGATGGCGTTCGCTGAATCTTCATGCGCCTTATTGGCGCGGGAATATGAATGAGGCATCGTTCTCCCAACGTGGCCGTATACAGCTTGTATGAAATGTTGTCTGGTAACAATAGACTCGTTCATAGTACAGCATGAACTTCGACTGGTACTATGACAATCGTTTACGGGTTAAACCGAACAAAGGTATATTAAGGAACGTTTACATGACAGGTAATCAATACTCCGGCAATCTCGTGGAGAAACCACAGCTCAACTCAGAAACTCCGATACGAGTCGGTGCGGAGTTCGCCGGGACTTTTCTGGTGACATTCGCGCTGTTCGTCGTCGGCACCCTGGGACAGGTACTCTACGGAGCCAACGTGTTCTTTGTTGCCGTGGCGACTGGTCTCGCCTATGCCGCGGGAAGCGCGCTTTTCGGCCGTGTCTCCGGCGGGCATTTCAATCCTGCGGTGACGGTCGCCGCCGTGTTCACCGGCAAAACCGCATGGCTTGAAGGTATCTTCTATGTCATCGCCCAGGTTCTCGGTGCGGTGGCCTCGGCGGCCATCGTCGTCAATTTTCTGCCGGTTTCCAAAACCGTGACATCTTCGATGTGGCTGACCTCGGCGGTGAATGGTTTCGAGGCCGGTTCGGTTTCCAATAGCATGCTGTCCCAAGCAAGCATCACCTTCAGCGTGACGATGGCGATTATCCTGGAGATCATCGCAGGACTTATCGTCGTCGGTGCGGCCGTCAGCACCCTTCGTCAAAACGGGGAAGCGGACAAGCAGCACGTCCTGTATTCGGGCATCGCCTATGGCATCGGCGCTGCAATCACCTTCCCAGTCACGGGAGCCGGACTGAACCCGGCGCGTTCGACGGGTATCGCCATCTTCGCTCAGAACAAGGGCCTGACTCAGGAACCTCTTCAGCAGCTCTGGGTGTTCTGGATATGCCCGATTCTGGCCGCCGCCATCGTCGCCTTGGTCATCATCATCACGAATATGATCAGAGCGTCATACGCTTCGAAGCTCACGGCATCAGATTCACAGGAAGAGGACCTTGACTTCGTGGAAAGCGACGAGGTGGTGTACAGCTCCGAAAGTCCGGAATACTCATCGGAAAAAGACTCCGAAGAAGCCGAGCAGCCTCTTACGTCACAAGAGCAAGCGGATGCTGAAGTAAGTGATGAGAAGTCCAAGTCCAAGAGCGATTCCGATAAAGGTATCGAAAGCGACTGATCGCACTTTCCAAGGGCTGCGTTCGCGCAGTATCAGGCGCAACACAGCACAGAACATGGCTGCGACGGAGATGATAACCGTCGCAGCCATGTGATATCCGAGCCAGGCTACAACACCGCTGATAACGACAATGACGCCGACAGCCCACTCAAATACCGGATTGCCTTCGTGACTCTCGGATACGAAAGGGTGTGAGTTCTTGTGCTCGCTCAAATTCCGGGATTCATGACTGCCCATGTCCACGACTCCTTTGTGTCAATGATGATATTGAACCGTCCTGGTTCCCAACAGTCATTCAGCCGACAGTGTTTCGGCGGTGCTTACATCGTAATCATGCATTTACTCGTGCATTTACACGTTCTCGGATGTTGAAAAGAGCTCGCTCCCCGTTTGTGTAGGGATTATTCCGGTATCCGGTACTCCGTGCAGTTTGGTATTGGCTGAATGCAGCCAATACCAAACTGCACGACGGCGTTGTTACTTGATAATCCCTACACAAACGGCTGTTCTTTGCGTCCTCGGCCCTATATACACCGAATCCAACCGGTTGAAGGCGTCCGGAAGGTCTTCGAGACCTCAGTGGAAGAAGTGCCGAGCGCCGGTCACATACATGGTCACCCCGGCTTGTTCGGCAGCCGCGAAAACGGCTTCGTCCCTGATGGATCCACCCGGCTGCACAACCGCCTTGACACCCGCATCAGCAAGAATCTCCATGCCGTCGGGGAAGGGGAAGAACGCATCGGATGCCGCCACGGCACCTTGAGTCCTGTTGGCGCCGTCGGCGAGGGTATTGGCCCTGGTTACGGCGAGATGACTCGAATCCACACGGTTCACCTGTCCCATGCCGATACCCACCGTGGCGCCGTCGTGAGCGATGAGGATGGCGTTCGACTTCACGGAGCGCACGGCCTTCCATGCGAATACCAGGTCCTGCAGCTGTCCTTCATCCGCGGCATCCCCTGCGACAAGCTTCCAGTTCTGGGGGTTGTCGCCATCCGCGTCAATGGAGTCCTGGCTCTGTATCAACAGGCCTCCGTCGATTTGCCTCATCTGCGGGCGAGCGATCGGAGCATGGGCGACACGGAGAATGCGCAGGTTCTTCTTTGTCTGCAGCAAGGCCAAAGCCTCGTCCTCGTAGGAAGGGGCCACGATGACTTCGGTGAAGATGGGCTTGACCTGCTGAGCCATCTGCAACGAGACTTCGCTGTTCGACGCAATGACGCCACCGTATGCGCTCATCGGATCGCAGGCATGGGCCTTGCGATGGGCCTCGGCCGCATCGGCACCGATGGCCAGACCGCATGGATTCGAATGTTTGACCACCGCGACTGCGGGTGTGCCGGTGAAATCCCAGACACTGCGCCATGCCGCATCGGCGTCAACGAAATTGTTGTAGCTCATCGCCTTGCCGCCGAGCTGTTCGGCATGGGCGAAGCCGCTGCGATTCAGAGGGTCAAGATACAGTGCAGCCTGCTGATGAGGATTTTCACCATAGCGCAGTGTGTGGGAAAGGTCCCATGTGCGTGTCAATTCGGTCGGGAAGGCCGGTGCCGGCAAGTCTTTGGACAGCAGGGAATCAGGCCTGGACCAGTGAGAGGATGTCCACTGTGCGATTGTGGCATCGTATGCCGCGGTGTGCGCGAATGCCTTCGCAGCAAGCCAGCGTCGCTCCTCCAGGTCGAAGCCCTCACCGTTTTCCACACGTTGCGCCACAAGGCCGTAATCCTCCGGGTCCGTGATGACCGCAACGGAGGCATGGTTCTTGGCCGCTCCCCTGACCATGGATGGCCCGCCGATGTCGATTTTCTCGATGACGTCGGCGTCTGCGGCGCCTGAGCGGACGGTATCGGCAAAGGGATAGAGGTTGACCACAACCAGGTCGAATGGCGCTATGCCTAGAGTTTCCAATTGGGAGACATGTTCAGGATTCGTCATGTCTGCGAGAATCCCCGCATGAATATGGGGGTCCAGGGTCTTCACCCGACCTTCAAGGCTTTCAGGGAAACCGGTGACCTCTTCGACCGGAGTGACCTGAACGCCCAGAGCGCTGAGCACCTTGGCGGTCGAACCGGTGGAAACCACCTGTGTGCCAGCCTTGACGAAAGCCGCTGCCAGGGCTTCGATACCTTCCTTGTGGAACACGGAGACGAGTGCTCTGTTGATAGGCCGTGTGCTGTTTGGCATTACTGGTCCTCCTTGGGATGTGGTTGGGAGTCGTTGGAGGGATTGATCGCTTCAGTCCCGTTATGGGGTTCCGAGGTGCCGCTGACCACACGGGCGGAAACCCGCCTTGCCATGGCCCTGGTCTCGGAAGTCTGGTGTTTCATGACGTCGTTGTCATCAACCGGTGTCGGTTTGTAGCCGGATTCCGGCTGTGAGTCGTTTCCGGACGATTCCTCGTCTGAGGTGGTAAGTGAATCGGAAACGTCGGCCCGATTGCTGATTTCCCTCAACAGCCATCTGAATCCGAATCGCACGCAGTAGAGCAGCGCCATCACGCCCCAGGACAGGGCCAGGCCCAGCGTAATCGCATGAACCAGGGTGCTGCTCGTCTGCCGGACGTCCACTCCGACATGTGCCAGATTATGCGAGCCCAAAGCCCCGTTCGAGAGTGAGAAAATCACCGACGAACTGAGTGCGATGAGAATGGATACCAGGCAGAAAGACAGCAGAGGGTATCCGAACACTCTCAGGTTATGGACACTGAGCAACGAGGATTCATGTTTCTTGGCGTTTCGCCATACGTCGAAGGCTTTGGAATGGAGCAGCACGAGCATCCCCAGCATGAATGCGATGACCACGGGAACAGACATGCACAGAAGCCTGAGCGTATCGCCTTCGAGTGCCGACGGAAGCAGACCGAAGGCAGGAACGGGAGGCAGCTCGGTCGACTGACCTATCCAGAGAGAAAAGTGCGAGGAGCTCCCTATCGAGAAGCCCGAACCCGAAAGCCAGGAGATCGCCCAGAGACACAGATTCGGCAACCAGGCCAAAGAGGCCAGGGTCGTGACAATTCTCGAACCGGTGCCCATCGAATTCAATTGGAATACGGTTCCCATGGTGCTGGCGTTCAGCGATATCCAGACGATAACCGTGGCGATGCCGCAAATCAGCAGCGCGACCATAAGACTGATCCACACGCGCACAGCCAGCCAGATGCTGTGCCCAAGCTCCTTCGGGAGCTGGGCCTGCAGTTTGTAAAACTGCAGGCGCGTGAACTCATCCCTGGGTAGCAAGGCCCAGAGGTAAGCAAAGGCGAACACGCCTGATACGCAAAGCAGACCAATGCCGAGAGGAAGCAGCAATCTATAGCTGGATGCGTGCAATACGACGGCGAATATCCCGAGCCAGACGCATGTTCCTGCGAAAAAACCTGGCCAGCTCGCTCCGATTCTCACAGCCAGAGCACGAATGAGCAGCACCAGCATCACACTGAGCGACAACGGTATCAGACTGATGAGGAAGGAACCCGATGAGAATCCGATTCCCTGGGAAAGCACCACCACTGCACTGGTCAGGGCGATTGACATGGAGGAGAGTGACCCTCCCTCCTCCATCGAGATGACCAACAACATCAACGAGATGAAGCATCCGAGTGCGACGGCGTATATCAGCACTGCGAGGAGAGCTACATATACGCCTTTGAGGCAGGATTGGATGCGTTCATTCATCACTGAGCGGCACCCGCCAATACCTCGCGCATGATGTCCGCAGTCTGCCCGGGAGTCTTGCCCACGCGGATGCCTACCGCCTCAAGTGCGTCCTGCTTGGCCTGTGCGGTTCCTTTGCCACCGGAAACGATGGCCCCGGCGTGCCCCATCTGACGTCCTTCAGGAGCCGTGAAACCCGCGATGTATGCGACTATGGGCTTGCTCATATGTTCGTGTGCCCACGTGGCGGCCTCTTGCTCGGCATCGCCTCCGATTTCTCCGATGAGAATGCATGCCTTGGTGTTGTCGTCCTCTTCGAAGGCCTGAAGCGCTTCAAGTAGGGTGGTGCCCACAATCGGGTCTCCGCCGACGCCCAGGCATGCAGTGAAACCGATATCCGAGAGTTCGCCCATAAGCTGATAGGTCAGCGTGCCGGATTTCGATACCAGCCCCAGAGGGCCAGAGGTGACGATGCCGTCAGGGATAATACCCAGATTCGTGCCGCGTTCTTCATCGGCATTCGGCAAGGTGACCAGTCCCGGGCAATTGGGGCCGATGATTCTGCATCCCTCACGTTGGGCGAGGGCCACGCAATACGCGGTGTCGGAGACGGGGATGCCTTCGGTAATGACCACGATGAGCGCGATATGTGCCTCTATCGCTTCGACCATCGCAGCTTTGGCAAAGCGCGGAGGCACGAAGATGACGCTTGCTTCGGCCCCTGTGGCGTCTTTGGCTTCCTGACAATTGGCGTATACGGGTATGTCCAGAACATCACCGTCCGTTTTCGGGAACGAGACGGACGTGCCGGCTTTACGAGGATTGACGCCACCCACGATATTCGTTCCTGCGGCAAGCATTCGTGCGGTGTGAGTCATGCCCTGATGCCCCGTCATCCCCTGGACGATGACCTTCGATGATGGATTGATGAACAAGGTCATCAGCGACCCTCCTGTGAGTTCTCTATGGATGCCGCGTCTTCGGGAAGACTCCCCAGAGAGACGCCGCTCAATTGCGAAGCCAAAGAAGCTGCGAGCTGGGCAGCCTCCTCCATCGTCGGAGCAACATGCAGGCGAGGGTTCTGGGCCGCGGCAATCGTCTCCAAACCGTCCTTGGCTCCGTTGCCATCGAAGCGAATAACGATGGCCTTCGCCGAATTGAGTGTTTGCAAGGCTGCAAGGATGCCTTCGGCGACCACATCGCAACGAGTGATGCCACCATAGATGTTGATGAGCACCGAGGCCACCTGAGGGTCGGAAAGTACGATGGAGAGGCTTCGGCTCATGACTTCAGCGGAGGCGCCACCTCCTATGTCCAAGAAGTTGGCGGGTTTGATGCCTGTCCCCTGCTCCTCTCCGGCTCCGGAAACGGCGTCCAGCGAGCTCATGACCAGGCCGGCACCATTGCCGATGACACCTACCTGACCGTTGAGATGCACATAATGCAGGCCGTGTTCGTGCGCCTGCTGTTCATAAGGGTCGCTCTGAATCGGGTCCTTGAACCTCTCCCATCCGTCATGACGGAAGGCGGCGTTGTCATCGAGCGAAATCTTGGCATCCAGCGCGCACAGAGTCTTGGAGTTCTCGTCCTCGGGATCACCGATCTTCGCCAATGGATTGATTTCCACCAGAGTGGCGTCGTTATCCTTGAATGCTCGCCACATCTTGAGAAGAATATCGGCCGCCTGATGGACATCCGCATGGTAGAAGCCTATGCTCTGGGCCATCTGCGTGGCGGCTTGCATGTCGAAATCCTCGAGAGCTCCTATATGAAGGCGTTTCACGGCTTCGGGATGCTCTTTGGCAATGGCCTCTACCTCGGTTCCCCCGTTGGCAGTGGCGAGAACATCGAAATCTCGGGAGGTACGGTCCACTGAGATGGAGACGTAGTATTCGTGCAGGATGTTCTTCGCTTCGGCAACAAGAACGCCACTGCATTTGTGTCCGTGGATGCTCATTGGCAGTATCTGCTCAGACGTGAGAATCGCGTCGTCCCTCGACGTTGCGAGCTTGATTCCGCCGGCCTGTCCACGGTGCCCGGTTTTTACCTGAGCCTTGATGACGCAGGGATACCCGATGTCATCCGCCGCAGCAGCGACCACGTGGGAATTCTGCGCAAATATAGCGCGCGGCGTTGCGATCCCCTGCTCTTCAAGCAACTCGCGAGCCTGGTACTCATACAAATCCATGGTGTGTCCTTAAAACCCTAGGCTCCAACTAGCCCTAGGTCGTTATAACCCCTATGTCTACGACCTGAACCGCCGTACATCCTGCATTGCCAGACGAAACTAGGCCGGCATGGAGAACAACGAACTCACAGGTCTATGCTCCAAAGCATCACGACCATGCAACCCATCGAGCTCCATAACAAAACTGTACCCAACAACTGTAGCTCCGGTTGCCTCGATAAGTCGTGCGGCCGCATGCGCCGAGCCTCCGGTGGCGATGAGATCGTCCATGATCAAAAGCCGTTCACCCTTGGCGCAGGCATCTTCCTCGATTTCCACACATGCCGTTCCGTATTCGAGGGAGTACGTCTCTCGTAAGGTCTTGGGTGGAAGTTTCCCTGCCTTGCGCACCGCGATGAACCCTTTCCCCAAGGCATTCGCGATAACGGGGCCGAGCAGGAATCCTCTGGCCTCAAGTCCGGCGATGGCGTCGATTTCTTCGACTGGCACTGGCAACGCTGCAATCATCGCCTTGACCAACAGCGATAATCCGCGAGCATCCGCGAGCACCGGCATGAAATCCCGGAAGAGTATCCCCTCCTTGGGAAAATCGGGGGTACTCCTGAACAAGGAGATGATGTATTCGATCTCTTCGGTCTGCAGGGTTGGAATGTCGCCGGCCTTGATGTCGGACTTGGGCATAGGGTACTTCCTTGTTGTCGTCGTTATGACGGTGTGGTGGCTGTGACTACTTGTTTGTCTGCTGCTGTTCGCTTGCCGGCGTCTCGGGTACGCTTTCCACGTCGATTACCTGCTGAGCGGACGGACCTTCCACAGGAACCTGAGCCTGATCCGAATTTTCCGCCGTAACCAGAGGGTTGCCCTCTTCGTCGACTTCATCATCCGACACATAGGCCGGTACGACAGGGGGCTCGGTGATGGCCTGAATGCGCCAACGTGACTGCGAGCCTTCCGAATCAATGACGATCTGATCCTTGTCGAGCTCGACGGAAACCACGGTGCCGATCAGGCCTGAAAACGTGGCTACCGCGGTTCCTGGCTGCAGAGACTGACGGAAGTCCTGAACTTTGCTCTGTTGCTGCTTGGATTTGCGTGATTGCCACCACATCAGTCCGACCATGAACACGATGACAATGATCATAAAACCATATTCCATTGGCTAACTCCTTAGTATCGGGGGGTATCGGAGGCGCAGAAGCGTGAAGAATTCAACACATCCAAAACCTAGATTTTAGAACAGCTTACTGACATCGGTGTGAGCTTCAAGCCCAAGATGCCTCCAGGCCTTGTCCGTGGCGACCCGTCCTTTGGGTGTCCGCATCAGGAAACCCTCGCGAACCAAGTATGGTTCACACACGGTTTCAACGGTTTCTGCCTCCTCCCCGACCATGGCCGACAGGTTGTTCAAACCGACGGGACCGCCGTTGAACTGCTTGACCACTGCGGAGAGTACGGCGATGTCGAGCCTGTCCAATCCTTCGGTGTCTATCTGGTACAGACTCAAAGCCTGCCGCACGTCGTCGGAGCTCACCTCGATGAGATCGTGCACAACGGCCCAGTCACGCACACGTCGCAGAAGACGGTTGGCTATGCGCGGTGTACCTCGTGAACGTAGGGAGAGCTCGGTCGCCGCATCGCCGACGAGCGCGACCTGGAGCACGGAGGCGGAGCGCTCGATCAATCGTTCGAGTTCCTCATGCGGATAGAAGTCCAGATGCGCGGTGAATCCGAAACGCGCACGCAACGGTGAAGGCAGCATGCCTTCACGAGTGGTGGCACCAACCACGGTGAAGCGAGGCAGCGTCAGCGGTATGGAAGATGCACCGGGACCTTTGCCGACCATGACATCGACACGAAAATCCTCCATCGCAATATACAGCAATTCCTCGGCGGCTCGGGGAAGCCGGTGTATCTCGTCGATGAAGAGAATCTCCCCGCTCTCCAGCGAGCTGAGCATCGAGGCGAGGTCTCCGGCATGCTGAATCGCCGGACCTGAAGTAATCCGTATCGGCACGTTCATTTCCTTGGCCACAATCATGGCGAGGGTGGTCTTGCCGAGTCCTGGAGGACCGGCGAGCAGGATGTGGTCGGGCGCCACATCCCTCTTGCGTGCGGCGTCGAGGAAAAGACCGAGCTGAGCCTTGAGACGCGGCTGTCCGATGAAACCGTCAAGTGTGTCGGGCCTGAGTTCCTCGTCGCTGAGCACTTCGCCGCTGATCGGATCGGCCGACACCATTCGCAGGGAGTCTTCATTCGCCCCTGCGTTCTTGGTGATGCCTGTGCGTGTATCGTCGTTCATTTCAGCGGCCCCTGTCCAATGAGGTCAGTGCGAGTTTCAGCACCTTCGGAATGTCCTGCGTCGAGAGCGGCAGGGCATATTCCCCGTCGCGGCAGACGTTCTGCACGGCCTGTTCGGCATCTCTCATCTGCCACCCCAACGATACCAATCCCTGCACCACCTGCTGGCTGCCCGAATCCAGGTTCTCCTCGGAATCCCCTGTGGATCGCTCGGGCACTTCCAGTCTTCCCGCCAATTCGAGGATGATTTTCTGTGCGCCCTTGCGTCCCAGCCCGGGAGCCTTGGCCAAGGCTCCGGAGTCTCCTGCCTCGATGGAAGCGATGAGCTGTTCGGGCCGCAATGTCGAAAGCAGTGACAGAGCGACCTTGGGGCCGATGCCGCTGACCTTCTGCAAGCGGATGAACAGTTGTTTGGATGAGCGAGAAAGAAAACCGAAAAGGGTGATGGCGTCCTGCGACACGTTCATGGTGGTGAAAATCTGTGCGGGACTCCCCGCATGCAATGATGCAAGATCAGCAGAAGGCATGCGCACCTCGAAGCCGACGCCGGAAACGTCGAGCAGTACGGTGTCGCTTTCTACGCCTATCACGGTTCCGGATAGTAACCCAATCATGCGTGCATCCTGCTTCCTCTGCTGCTTATCGCTTTCGGCGTGCGTACCGCTCTGCTGTCCGGATTACCCTCGCACAATACTCGGTCACGTCGCACCTGAAGGTATCGCGACACAGGGTAGTGCCATAGCGTCGGACTGTGCCACGGAGTGCTCTGCGGCCTCAAGGAAGAACGACCCACATCTTGGCAACCGTCAGAGGGCCAGTGCCACCTTCTGTTCGCCCTGGCATGAGCACATGGTACACGACCTTGATTAGAACACATGTTCGATAGACTACATGCCCCGGCCGACTCCGCGTCTCTTTGTCGCTCGCTGACTGGCGGCGGCCCATTGCCGTTGCGCCTGTGTCAGATGCTCTTCGCGTTCTCCGCCCTGAAGGGCGCCTCCCGGTCGCAGCGCGTGGCATATCGCCAGTGCCAAGGCATCCGCCGCATCAGCCGGTGTGGGCAGGCGGTCGAGTTTCAGTATGGTGGTTACCATACGCTCCATCTGAATTTTCTCTGCCTTGCCATTACCGGTTATCGCGAGTTTCGCCTCAGTAGGCGTGTGCAGTGCCACGGGGATGCCACGCTGCGCCGCTGCAAGCATAGCCAGTCCCGCTGCCTGGGCGGTGCCGAGCACCGTATTCCTGTTGGATTGCGCGAACACCCGCTCTATCGACACCGCATCGGGAGCGAAGGCATCCATCTTTGCAGACAGTCCATTGAAAATCGTGAGCAGACGAATATCCTGACTCTGGGCCGGCGCAGAACGCACGACATCCACATGAATAAAGGAAAGCCGGCGTGATGCGCCGGCTTCGATAACGCCGACCCCGCAGCGCGTGAGCCCGGGGTCGACGCCGAGAATAATCACTGCGGATTACTCCTCGTCCAATTGGGCCATGACTTCGTCAGACGCGGTCCAGTTGTAGTAGAGGTTCTGCACATCGTCGAGATCGTCGAGATTGTCGATGAGCTTGACGACCTTGCGAGCGGAGTCGATGTCGAGTTCGACCTCACTCTTGGGATTAAGCACCAAATCGGCTGAATCGTAATCGATTCCGGCATCCTGAAGAGCCTTGCGCACTGTGACCATATCGCTTGGGTCAGTGATTACCGCATAGCTCTCCTCGCCGTCCGTGACATCTTCGGCACCGGCTTCTGCGGCGATTTCAAAGACCTTATCGTAGTCGTTGCCTTCGGCGGGAACGACAATCTGACCTTTGCGCTCGAAATTGAAGCTGACGGAACCGTTCTGTGCCAGTGAGCCGCCGAACTTCGTCAAGGTCGAGCGCACCTCAGCAGCCGCTCTGTTGCGGTTGTCGGTGAGGCATTCGATGATGAGCCCGACTCCGGCAGGGGCATAGCCTTCATAGACGATGTCCTCGTAATTCGCCGCACCCGCCTCTTCGCCCGAGCCGCGCTTGACTGCACGAGTGATGTTGTCCGCCGGGACTGAGGACTTCTTGGCTTTGACGATGGCATCGTACAAGGTCGGGTTTCCGTCGGGGTCGCCGCCACCGGTACGTGCCGCGATCTCGATATTCTTAATCAGCTTAGCGAAGAGCTTGCCGCGCTTGGCGTCGATGGCAGCCTTCTTATGCTTGGTGGTGGCCCACTTGGAATGCCCTGACATTTCGCTCCTGACAAATCGATACATTAAACGAGAACGAGTTTAGGGTGTCTCTCAGACAATGGTGCGCCGATTCCTCGCACAGCAAGCATTCACGCCGTATGCACTAACGGTTTTGGAGTGCTTTGGCATAGATGGACAGAACGCTTCTGGTGACCTCGGACCAGTCATAGTCACAGGCACGGGCCGAACCACGTGCGGAAAGCTCCTGACGCGCCTCGTCGTCATCGATGAGCTCCATGACGACTCGGGCACAGTCATGGGCGTCGCCATTGGTGAACAGGCGTGCGGCCGTCCCCTCCTGCGAAACCGCTTTGAAGGCTTTGAGATCCGATGCGACGGTAGGACATCCGGCCGCCATGGCCTCGGCAAGGACGATGCCGAAGCTTTCTCCTCCGATTTGAGGAGCGACATACACCGTCAGACTCTTGTAGAAGGAGGCTTTGTCCTCGTCGCTGATGCGACCGAGAAACTCCGTGGCTTCAAGCAGACGTTCAGGGAAGGACGAAAGAATCTTTCGACCGTCGGATTCCCCGTCGCCGACGCAGAGGAAACGGGCTTTTGGATAACGCTCGAGAATGTACGAGGCCGCCCTCGCGAATACGGCGAATCCCTTGCGGTCCTCGCCCATACGTCCGAGGAATCCGATGGTCGGGGATTCTGGAGTGCCCTGCCATTCGCGTTTCTTGGACGCTGCGATGAAGGACGCGGTGTTGATGCCGTTCGGAATGACGGAAATATCCGTGGCGGGATCGAGGTAATGGCTCGCCGTCTCCAGTGCCGAATCACTCACGCAGATCGCGGAACGGATATTCGACAGATACGAACGTAGATACAGCTGTGTGCATTTCAAAGCCAGCGGATAGGTGTCGAAGGAAGCGTGGAAGGTCGCCACGTAGGGACATGGGTCGAAACCGGGTATCAGTGGTTTGTGGCTGATGCTCGGGACTTCGGGTTCGTGCAGGTGCACGATGTCGAAGTGCCCCTGTTTCACCCATCGCCTCGTGGTGGACCCGACCCAGCCGAAGTAACTGAGGTTGGCGACGGAACCGTTGTAGGGTATCGCGAAGGAGCTGCCCGTGGTCTGCACCCACAGCGGCATGTCGTGGGTGCGTCTACCTGGCGCGAGGACTTCCACATCGTGTCCTCGGGATATGAGTTGCTTGGCGAAATCCCGGATGTGCAGTTGCACTCCGCCGGGTGTCTCAAAGGAATACGGGCTGATGATGCCTACTTTGAGTTTGCGCCCGGCTAGAGGGTCTTCGAGTTCGCTCACCCGAGGTCGTTCAGATTCAGAAGGCATATGTCATATTCTTTCACTTCGCGCCCGTGCGCGTTCAGACACGGTGTCAATATCCGTGCGGATATCCTCCGGAACCCCATGAAGCCGCTGCATATCGAGATCTTCGATGAAGATGGGCTGCAGCATGTGCCAGTCCTCCGGATGGTCCTCGATTCCGGCTGCCCAAACGTTCACCCAGGCCTGTGACACCGCCTGTACGGCGTCCTCAGCGGCCATGCCGGCGTAGTCCTCGGGAAGAATCGGTCCGCTGACCGTGCATACCTGTCCCGAGCCCACACCCGCCGCGTGTTTGCGTTTTCCATGCAGCGCCTCGGTATGCATGTTGACCACGTACAAGGGTCTTCCGCTCTTCAGGGCGATGGTGGCTGGTCCGCGCGCCACACGAATGGTCGATCCGAATGCCTGCACGAAAACGCCGTGTCTGCTGAGATCTCGATCGGCCAGAAGAGGCACCACCACATGCGGCTGCTGCAGAGCCTGTTCAAGTCGCCCGGTCAGACCCTGATGACCTGTCAGAAGAATGGTCATGCCCAGCTGTTCCCTGATGTTCACGAAGGTGTGCAGCATTCTTTCATCGCTCAGACGTTCGGCCACCGTCGTGACCGGAGCTATGGCGTCGTTTGCCCAGAAGCCCGCATAGTCCCAGTTGCCTTGATGACCCATGGCGATAGGTGCCGAGGATTCCACGCATTGCCTGCGAATCGAGGACAGCCCTTCCCCTTCACCTCTGACGCGGGCTTTGAGCTGCTCGGAGCTTCTGGCTCCGACCGTCAGTGCCTCGGCGAAGTACAGGAAATACGACTTCATCGCCTGTCGCGAGACCCGTCTCAGTTGGCGACGGCCGGGTACATCGTCTCGATGCGTCAGCACGCGGCAAAGGTTGCGCTCCAACTGGCGCACACCACCGAGTCTGAACAGCCAGGCGATATCGGCGACTCCCATGAACAGCAGTCTGATAAGGCCCTCAGGGAACCATGAGGCATGACGTGCCAGGGCACTGAGTACGGCGTTCATATCTCTCTCTTACTGATGGTTCGGATCCGCGGGCCTGGGCGAAGTGCTCATGCTCCGCGAGACATGCCAGATTCTCTGCCATACGGTGACCACGCCGAGTACGGCCAGAAGAATCATGCAGCATGCGAGTACCGCGGAAGGAAGGCCGATTCCCGTCAATGCCATGCCTACCAAAATGATCACCAGTCTGTCCGAGCGTGTGGCGATGCCGTTTTTGGCCTCATGCCCTTCGGCTTCTGCACGAGCGCGGGCATAGGACGTCACGAAGGATGTCATAACCGAGAACAGAGCGGCATACATGCCTATTTCGGACCAGTTCTGCAAGGTTGAACTGTCAGAAGAGGCGATTGTGCGATGGAAGTAGATAATCACCCCGGTCAGCACCGCCCAATCCGCAATCCGATCCAAGGTCGAGTCGAGGAACGCACCGAACTGTGTGCCGCCACCGGTGAGTGCCGCCACCGAGCCGTCAAGCGAGTCGAATATCACCAGAATCGTCAGAAGAACGGCTCCTGGAAGCAGCCATCCGGTCAAACCAGTGGCGATGGACACCACCACGGTTCCGGCGGCGCCGACCACCGTCACGACGTTGGCAGTCACACCCATCGAGACGAGGCCTCGTGCAATCGGGGCGATCAGCCGCTTCCACGGTTTACGCAGATGCTCAAACATCAGATTTCCTTCTCCTCGGGCCGTTGTTCGGTTTCTCCCCCGAATAGCTTCAAGAACATATCGGCATAGGCTTTACGCTGGTCTGACAGCAATATGGGCATGGTTCGCGTCTGCGCCACGATGGGCATGAAGTTCGCATCACCGTTCCAACGCGGAACGATGTGCTGATGCAGATGCGACGCAACCCCTGCTCCGGCGACATCGCCTTGGTTGATGCCAAGATTCCATCCGTCCGGGTGCGAGACCTCCGCCATCACGCGCATGGCCTGTGTGCTGACCTTTTCGAATTCGAACAGCTCATCGTCGTTCAGGTCCGTCAGCATGCCGACATGTCGATACGGGCATACCATGACATGACCGACGTTGTATGGATAGAGATTCATGATGACGAACACCCGTGCGCCTCTCCACACGATCAGACCGTCCTCATCCGTTTTCCTCGGAGCTTCGCAGAAGGGGCATGCTTGTTCCTTAGTGCCGTCATTACCTTTCGGGGCCAGAACGTATGCCATCCGCTGCGGGGTCCACAGTCGCTCGATGTGATCCTCCCGAGGAGGAAAATCCGAAGGCAAATCACATCTGACGGCACCATCGACCGCCCTGCATGCCGAGGATTCGTCGGATTCCGAGGATGCGCTCTTGCAGGAGCGCACTGCCCCGCCCTCCTGATTCCGAGGTATCCCGTCCGACGAAGGATCGGCATCATGCAAGCTCTTCATGCTGCTCAAGCCTGCTGTTGCGCGATGCCCGTTGCCGCGGTGAAGTCCTGCGCCGTGCTGACCTGCACACGCTTGGCGATTGCCGAAGTGATGCCGTTGATGGCCTGCTCGACAGGAACCCCGTTGATCTGGCTTCCGTCACGGAATCGGAAGCTCACCGCATCGTTGCTGCGGTCATCTTCACCGGCTATGAGCGTGAAGGGCACCTTGGACTTCGAGGCATTACGGATTTTCTTGCCGAAACGGTCGTCGGAACGATCGATTTCACAGCGCACCAGGGCGTCGTCGAGGCGTTTCAGGATGCCTTCGAGATGAGCGGTGTATTCCTCCGCCACTGGTATGGCTTCTACCTGAACGGGAGCCAGCCAGGCGGGGAACGCGCCGGCATAGTGTTCGAGCAGAATGGCGAAGAACCGTTCGATGGAACCGAACAGCGCACGGTGAATCATCACCGGACGCTGATGAGAGCCATCCGCGGCAACGTATTCCAGTTGGAAACGCTCCGGCAGATTGAAGTCCAGCTGGATTGTGGAGACCTGCCATGTGCGGCCGATCGCGTCGCGTGCCTGAACGGATATCTTGGGGCCGTAGAATGCTGCACCACCCGGGTCATCTACCAGCTCGAGACCCGAATCCTTGGCCACATCGGCCAAGGTGTTCGTGGCTTCCTCCCACACTTCATCGGAGCCGACGAATTTGTGTGGGTCCTTCGTGGAGAGCTCCAGATAGAAGTCATTGAGACCGAAGTCCTTGAGCAGTCCGAGCACGAAGTTGAGCAGACTTTTCAGCTCGTCCTTCATCTGCTCTCGCGTGCAATAGATATGCGAATCATCCTGTGTCAACCCTCGTACACGGGTCAGGCCGTGGACGACGCCCGACTTCTCATAGCGGTACACGGTGCCGAATTCGAACAGACGCAGCGGCAGCTCTTTGTATGAGCGTTGACGGGAACGGAAGATGAGATTGTGCATCGGGCAGTTCATCGGCTTCAGGTAGTAGTCGAAGCCCTGCTTGGTCACCTGACCGTCGGCATCCGTTTCCTCGTCCAGGTGCATCGGAGGGTACATGCCGTCCTTGTACCACTGCAAATGACCCGAGATTTCATAGAGATGACCTTTGGTGATATGCGGGGTCTGCACGAAGCTGTAATGGTGCTTGCGATGCTGCTCGCGCGAATAGTCCTCCATCGCATTGATGATTGCGGCGCCCTTGGGGTGGAACACGGCAAGTCCCGGCCCGATCTCGTCAGGGAAGGAGAAGAGGTCCATCTCCGCGCCCAGTTTGCGGTGGTCGCGTTTGGCGGCCTCCTCCATGCGGTTGAGGTAGGCCTTGAGCTCGTCCTTGCTTGGCCAGGCGGTGCCGTAGATGCGTTGCAGCATCGGGTTCTTCTCGCTGCCAAGCCAGTATGCGGCGGCGGTGCGTTGCAGTTTGAAAGCCTTGATATATCTGGTATTGGGCAGATGCGGCCCCCTGCACAAATCCTTCCAGACGACGTTGCCTTCGCGGTCGATGTTGTCGTACATGCTCAGTTCGCCGGTCGATACCTCGGTGGCGGCTTCCTGATCGATCTCAGCTTCCTTGACACCTATAAGCTCGAGCTTGTATGGCTGTCCGGCCTCTTCTTCACGGGCCTGCTCCTCGGTGACGACACGTCGTTCGAAGCGCTGCGATGATTTGATGATCCGCTGCATGCGCTTCTCGATATCCTTGAGGTCCTCCGGAGTGAAGGGCTTGTCGACATCGAAGTCATAGTAGAAACCGTCGTCAATCACCGGACCGATGCCGAGTTTGGCATCCGGACGAATCTCCTGCACGGCCTGGGCCATCACATGGGTGCAGGAGTGGCGCATGATTGCCACACCTTCGGGACTGTCCAGCGTGATGGGTTCCACACTGTCCCCGTCGTGGAGCCGAGTGGACAAATCCCTTGGCTCGCCGTCAATCTTCACCGCAATGATGTTCTTGTCGTCTTCGAAGAGTTCGACGCCGGTCTGCGTGGCATTCACCTCCTTGCGATCACCGTTGAGATTGATGGAGATGGTCTGCGAGGCTGCCATGGTGCCGTCCTTACTCTCGACCCGCGTTACAAGGTGCAGGTCTGGACTGTGTGTGGTCGCGCATGATGCAAGTCACACGCGCGATATTTGACAACGCCACCATATGAGGTGACGGCGACAAGTCCAAGGCTTCCCCGTCGGGAAGGCACAAGGGTCGCCAAGCCTTGCGGAGAGGGTGCGCAGAGGTCAGCCAATCATGCTCTCCCATGTCATCCTGGAAATCTCCCTGATGCCCGACTGGGCGTTGGATGAGTCCGGTATATCTTGCGTGAGCACGGTGATGACGTAGGCTCCGGATGTGGTGTACACCAGAGCGGCATCGTTCTCGGTTCCTGGAATCTCCCCCGTTTTATTCGCGACATGGGTGCCATCGGGAAGGCCTGCGGGTATTTTGCTCCTTCTGGTCTGTGCCAGAAGCAACGACAGCATACGCTGACTGGCATCGTCGCTGACCAGTGACCCGTCATACACTGCAGTCATGAAACGGCCGCAATCCTGCGAGGAGGTTGTTTTTCTGTTCGCATCGTGTGTGCCGCTGTCATACAGCAGATCGTTCAACGAGGTCTGTGTGAAACCGTACTTCAGGGCGATGTCGTTGACGAGCTTGAACCCACGCTGATCGTCGCCGTTACCCAATTGCGATATCAAGTCGTTCGCCGCCTGGTTGGAGCTGACGGTAATCATCTGGGTCAACAGCTCGTCAATGCTCTGGGCTTCGTTCAGATGCCCGTCATGCATCTCCTGGAATACGGCAAGCATGATGTACAGCTTGATCAGGCTTGCCGCGTGCTGCTGGTGGTTGTTGATGGCGATGGATGCGCCGCTGTCGGCATCGGCCACATACACCTGCCAGTTTCCCCGATAGCCTTGAAGCTGCTCTTCAAGTTGCGTGCGCAGAGCGTCGAGTTTGCGTTGCTCCGCCATTCTCGCGACGTTCTTCCCCTCTATTGCGGGTGCTTCGCTGCGCTCGAGAGTGCCTGGTGAGGCACCGTAGCCTTCGGACACCGCTTCGGAGGACGCTCCCCCGTGGGATTGCCGGTCTGACTGTGCTCGCTGACCGAATCCGGACCATCCAGCTGTGAAGGCGGCTGCGATGAGCACGATAAGGGCGGCCGAAAGCCATATGGCGGCTCGTCGGTGATTGCGATTCTCATGCTGTCTGCGACCATGAGCCGGAGTGTGTCTGCTCATCGATTACTTCATGTCGAAAGAGTTCGCCATCGAGGACAACAGCGCCGAAGTCATCAGCGCTGTTCGCTCTTTTCCCTGAGATTGCGTCATCACGGCCAAGGAGATGCTTGTCGACCCTTTGCTCATGGTGATGAAATAGTTATAGGTGTTCTGAATGCCCATTCCTCGATGCGCGTTTACGCTCACTCCGGCCGGTATGCTCACCCCGTCCGAGGCGAGATCGTAATTCATGAGTTCCGTGGCCCCCTCGTTTTGAGCCGTCGCCAGCATTCGAGAGGCGTCCGCGGCCGAGCTTCTGTTCTCGTAGCCTGCGGCCGAGGCCTGAACATCGCCAAGGTCTCTGGCGAAGGATGTCTGCGCATAGCCCTGTTGCGCGGACCATTGGCTGACTGCGTCCAGTCCGCCAAGTGCGGCGATAGCATCATTTCCTGCGGAGTTATCCATGTTCTGCACCATCGCTGTCGCCGAAGTCAGTGCCGAGGCGTTGTTCTGTGCGCGGGCCTGCAGATAGATAGGCAGGTACAGACCTGCGGCGACGAACTGCTTATCGGCCTGTTGAGAGCTGTATGTATTCTCTCCGGCTGATGCTGCGGTGTTGCCATCCACCGTGGCGGCGACCGCGACATCCGTGGTCGACACACCGTTGACGATGGCGTTCAGGCCATTGGTGTCGAATCCGATGGCTGTATGCGAGGCCGACGAGCTTGGTGAGGTGCTTGACGGCGTTACGGAGCTGGAAGCTGATGGAGCATTGGACGACGAAGGCGAACGTGCTCCCCATAGTCCCATGCTGTAGGTGATGAAGGCCGCCAGACACAGCAGGAACGCAGCTCCGGCAATCGCCGCGATGATGATGTACGGTGTTTTCCCGTCCTTCGTCGTGCTGTTCGGAGTGCGGGAGACCGGAGGTATCTGTGTGCCGGGATAGTTGTTCGTTATGGCGGGTTGTGCATGCAATGGGTTGTTCTGCCCTGGGACTTGCCTGCCTGCATAATATGCGCTCGCCGGAACGGAGCCACCGGCATCTGCCGTCCGCTGATTGCTCTGGCCCTCTCGCGACGTCGGCTTGAAGGATGGTGCCGTCGGCACAGCTGGGCCGTCCGGGCCTGAAATCGGGGAAAGAGGCGCAGTGTTCGACGCATCCTGGGTGATTTCAAAATCCTCCAGACGGGCTTGTCTGGTGTCCGTGTCCGGTAGTTGCGCCGGGGCCGCCACCGACTCCTGCTGCTCAACGAGATTGGCGCCGCATTCTATGCAGAATCTGGTGTCCTTGTCATTAGGCTTTCCGCACTTCGCACAAATCATCCGCTGCTCCCCTTCTCAACTCACCGTCGACCACTCGACATCTCCCCAGATGCTCGGTATGAGTGGTCGTTACCGCCTGCTGAATTTCACTGTAGCCATTCCCTCCGATATGGGAGATGGGATGTGGTGAATCCTCAGCTGATGCTTGCGTTCGCCGGTGTAGTTATCCCAAGCCTGCAGATAGTCCCGCAAATGAACGCCGTCGCCTTACTCAGAACAGCGAACCGATGGTCTCCGCCACACCGCCGATTATCAGTATCAGGATGATGACCGCAATGGCAACTCCCGCCAGAAGCGTGGTCAGACCCCACATCCAGGTCCGGTCGAGTTTCCGATGATTTGATGCCACGGCAAGTCGGGCTGCGGGAAGCACGAGGATGAAGAGCATCGCCACGGTCAGCAGGAATATGGCGAATGCGTTCAGCCCGATTAGAACGGAGACCAGCGCCATCAGATTCGGAGCAAGCAATGTGGTGAGCTTCTGACCGATTTCCTGGTGAAGCGCACTGAAGGTCACACTTGTATCGCCCATAATCCTGATGCCGGCATAAGTCATGAGAATCACCGCATATTCAAGGACCAGCATGAGCACGGCTGTTTTGAACAGTTGCGTGACAGGGATGCTGGTCGCAACGGAGTACGAGCTGTCGATATCCGAGAAGAAGGAATTGATGCCCTGCGTGAGATTGGACATCGAACGATATTGATGTGACAGCATCGCATAGGTGGTCGAAGCAATCACCAGGGCATTGAGCGCGATGGGCACGATGGGCCACCACGAGGGGATGCGCTGAAGCCTGGATGGGTGTTTGAAGGAGTCCCACAGCCAACGAATCAGGAGTGTGAAGGCATTCGGTCGGACTGGGACTGCCACCGGCATCTGCACCGGTGGCTGTGCTCGCTGTTGGCCGTATGGCGGCAGGGAGGAGGCGTCCGCAGGTGCCACGACAGGCCCAGGATTTGAGGGGCTATATGTCGGAGCAGGTGTTTGAAGGGGTCGCGTTGTGGCGGATGCTGAATCCCGGCGCAATTCGGGTTGCGAGGATGTCGCCTGTTTGCTTTCTTCCGCGGAAGTCCCGGCAAGGCGTGCATCACGCTGCTCCGTGTCCTCGGATAGGTCAGTGGGAACGAAAGCTTTGCCGCAGTTTCTGCAGAACTTTGCCTCTTCCGGGTTTTCCGCCTTGCAAAAGTCGCATGATTTCATAGGAGTCGAATCCCTCGTTCCGCTCGTAGCAGGCATCTGCGATAGGGCATGCTCCGGGCCAGATATTTAGATACTCATTGCAGGCCAATGCTAAACAGTATGTCAGGACAAACCAAAGGCTGTATAGTTTTTTGCGGCCTTACTTGCATGCATACAGCACGAAAATGGGTGAATGCCCGGCCTGCACTCGATGAGTCACCGCAAAGGCATCCGATAGCTGTCCAAGTGTGTTTTCAACACTCGTAACCGTTGGAAAACTCTTGACCGCATGTGCCTGCTCTACCTCCTATGGCAGAACAGGCACATCGTTTTGCCTCATACCCTGTGATGAGGTCATATCACCTGCGATGCTCCCATATGCCATGCAAACGACGCAAATCCACCGTAACCGATGAGTCCTGCGACGCCTGTGACATACGGAAAGCTCCTTCTTCGTCATTGCAGGGACTGAGCAGAGCCGCAGCCGCTTCTCCGTTGTTGAGGAATACCTCCGCGATTCCGCGATCGTAGAAGATTTCGATGCGTCGCACGTCGGTGATGCCCGCGTGCAGTTCCAAAGCATCGGTTTGAGAACCCAGTGTTCGCAGCATGGTAACACCCGAGACCCGAACAAGATTCACTGCATGCCCATGCGCATCGCCGGCGATGGTGATGTCGAAATCGGCATCGTCCTGCAGAACGATATCCGCGTAATAGGCATTCCCCGGTATAGGCACACTAAGAGCCTTCGCATCGCAGAGCTTCGCACTGCCGCATGGCCCTAGTTCCTGATGGAGCACCGTGGCACCGAGCAGTTGCTCGTACACTTCGGAAACCGGATGGCTGTACAGTCTGCCGTCACGTACGTGCAGCTCCCTGGGCAGCGTCATGGCGCCGTTGGCGAGATGAGCGCCTTCGGTCCTGGTTCCGAACCAATCGGCAAGCCAGGCAATGGCAATGCGCCTGCCGAGGTCGTCCTCGAAGGATTGCACCGCGTAGTACCCGCTGCCAAAATCGCACAGGCCCGCCTGGGAAGCCTGGAAGACCACGTCCCGCCCTGAACGTGTGGCTGAAGCCTGGTCGTGGCTCTCTCCCGTGTACCACATCACCGGCTGGAAGCGTCCTCCGCCGTCACGGTATTTCATCAATGCGGCCACAACCACATCATTGCCGTCAAGAGGGAAATAATCGGGGCATTCAAAGGTAAATGCCTCGGTATGCTGCGTATCGGCAAAGGCGATTCCACGGTATCGCCATCCCTCGCGGGATGCCATCATCTTGCCGGTGCTATCGAACGCGGCGATGGCCGGCACGCGCTGGACATCGCCTTTGCGGTCTCCCCTGGCGTCGTTCGGCCCATCGGCATGCCAACCGTCCCGCAAATCCGATGAAGGCGACCATTGGAGTTGATATTCCTGTTGTGCAACCGAGTCCTTGGGCACATTCGTGGCCACAACCATATGCGTGTCGTCTCCCGGGAATCGCCATTCGACCTTCGGGTCCCTGAAGTCGAGCCCCAATGACGTGGATTCCTCCGAGGAATCAGGTCTCTCCACCACGATGGTTTCCGGACCGAAGCTAAGCCCGTCCCTGCATTCACAGCTCGTCTGATATTCGATCAGACTCGATGGGTCGCCGTGCCGCTCCATATGCCGGGTCAGGAAGAGGCGAATCGCCTGTGCCTCGTCCCCGGCACAGGGTCTGCCGTGCGCATCCACAGGAACGGCACTTCCTGAAAAGGCTCCTCCCGAATGCGTGTCGTCCTCATGCAAAGCCGGTTGCGGGTACAGCACTATCGGCAGGTGCGTCCAATGCACGAGATCGGTGCTGACCGCATGGCCCCAATGCATGTTGTCCCAGTTCCACCCGTAGGGGTTGAACTGGAAGAACATATGGTATCTGCCTTGGAAACGACACAGACCATTGGGGTCGTTCATCCAATGGTCGAAGGGTTCGAAATGTGCCTGTGGCCGCGACAGGGAACGGTACCATCCGCCCAGGTCGTCGATTTCACGCACATGGAGTTCCCGCCATGCTCCGATGGCTGGTCCTCCGTCCTGCGTGACCAGGAAGGCAATGCCCCTATCAAGGTCGTCGTCTGCGCCAGACAGATATGCATAGGTGATGCGAGCATGGGAGACCTCCAAGCGGTATGAAGAACCCGGATTGATGGAGAGGGTGATATGACCTCTGCGCAATGGACGACTGAGCAAAGCCTCATGTCGTTCTTCGCTTCCGCTCTCCAGAAGCGCCACGCCTGCCTGTGCTTCGGCTTTGTCCTCCGACGGGACGAAGTCCGTTTCGACGAAGAATTCCGCTTTCGTGTAGCCGCGTGCGTCGAAGGTCTTCGCGTCAAGTTCCAGAATGCTTTGCGGCGTCGTTGTGGATGTCATGGCTATTTGCCCTCCGTTGTGTACCGTGGCGCTTTCACGCCTGAAACCGTGCTGTGAATATCCATTCCCGGAAGTCTGGCGTATGAATACACCACTATGCTTGAGAGAAATGCGGGAATCGACAATCCGAACACGACCAGGACGCCCGGCCATGTGTACCACACCCAGACATTCAACAGGAACAGCAGAGTGATCATCAGGCTGGACAGCGGCCTGGCGATGACCATCTGCATCGTCGTCTTGGCTACCCAAAGACCCGACTCCTCGAAATTGGAGCGCAGCACCCACGCCAACAACGTAAACACGCCGAATACGGCGATCAGCACCACCAACGCCCCCGAGACCGCGATGCCGATGTGCCCTCCGACGTCATGCCAGTTGACGACCCAGTAGTCGAATATCAAGAGTGCCCAGCACAACCCCAGGGGCCATCCGAAGGCATTCGCCGATGCCAGTTCCTGCTTCCATGCAAGGTGGAAGGTCTTCCACGTGTGTTTGACCGTCCAGGACCTGTCCTCGTCAAGCAACCACGACCTGTAACAGGTGTGTGCTGCGGCTATCGAAGGGAAAAACCCTACCAGCACCGCGCCGAGCAGGGTGTGGAAGAACATCGCCGCATTCACGACGAAAATCATCACCACCGTTCTGCACAGACGCTCATAGCTCATTGCGAACCTGGAAAGCATGAGAACACCTCTAATTCTTCATAACATCACGTATTGCCGTCGTATGGCCTTGCGGCCGTATGGTCCCGCCGGATTGTTGCGGATGGTTCATCCGGCGGGACCGTGCGTTTCGAATCAGCCCTTGATGGCGCCGATCATCACACCCTTGTTGAAATACTTCTGCAGGAACGGGTACATGACCAGCAACGGGAGGGTGGAGACGATAATCACGCCGTACTTGATCTGTTCAGCGAATCGTTGCGCCGCCACGGCCGTCATGCCCGCACTGTTCGAGTTGGTCTGGTTGGCCAGCAGAATCGATTGCAGCACGTTCTGCAAGGGCTGCTTGCTGGCGTCGCGGATGTAGATCAGGCCGGTAAAGTAATCATTCCAGTGACCGACGAAATAGTACAGGGCGATTACCGCGATGATCGCGCTTGACAAGGGCAGCACTATTCTGACGAAATACCCGATATAGGACATGCCGTCTATCTGCGCGGCGTCATGGAGTTCCTCGGGAATGGAGGTCTCGAAGAAGGACCTGGCGATGATGAGGTTGTACACGCTCACCGCACCCGGGAGGATGAACACCCACATCGAGTTCAGGATGCCTATCTGCTTGTACAGCAGGTAGCTGGGGATAAGACCGCCGCCGAAGAACATCGTGAAGGTGAACAGGAACATGATGATGCGTCGAGGCTTGAACTCCGAGCGAGAAAGAGCGAAGGCCGCCGGCAGTGTGACCACCATGTTCAGCGCCGTTCCTGCAAAGGCGTAGATCAAGGTGTTCTTATAGCCGTTCCAGATTCTGGAATCAGCGAATATCTTGGTGTATCCGGTGAAGTTCGTGCCTTTCGGCAGTGTCAGCACCTGCCCTACCGCCACCTTGGTCGGGTCGGAGAAGGAGGCTATCACGATGAACCACAGTGGATACAGCACCACGGCGATAATCGCGACCACCAGAATGGCGACGACGGCATCGGCGATATGGTCGCTGATGGTTTTGGACTGCTTGGTTTTCTTGTTCCAGGGAATGCCGCTTCCACTGATTTTCGAGCTTTCCGGATGTTCGGAATTGCCTTGCAAACTTACTGATGTCATGGTGATTCCCCTCAGAAGATACTTGTTTCGGAAACTCTCTTCGAGATCGCATTGGCGATGACGAGGAACACGAAGTTGATTAAGGTGTTGAACAGGCCTATTGCCGTCGAATACGAGAACTGATTCGACACGATACCTATCTTGTAGGTGTAGGTCGATATGACCTCGGACGATGAGAGGTTCAATGCGTTCTGCATCAGGAACACCTTCTCGAAACCGACATTGAGCACGCTGCCCATGTTGAGGATGAGCAGAATTCCGCAGGTCGGCAGAATGGTCGGGAAGTCCACGTAGCGAATGAGTTGGAAGCGGCGTGCTCCATCTACCTTCGCGGCTTCGTACAGTGCCGTGTCGACGCTTGACAGCGCGGCGAGATAGATAATCGAGTTCCAGCCGACATGCTGCCAGACCTCGGTGATCCAGTAGATCGGCGTAAACATGTTCGGATTGCCCAGAAGGCTGGTGTCACCGAGGAAACGGCCCAGAAGACCCGTGCCCGGAGTGAGGAAGATATTGATCATGGCCACGATGACCACGGTCGAGATGAAGTGCGGCATGTAGGTGATCGTCTGCACGAATCCCTTGACCTTGGTGCTGCCGATCTGGTTGATCAGCAGGGCCAGGATAATCGGGGCGATGAAACCCATCACCATGGTCCACAGACTTATGGAGATGGTGTTCTTCATGATATTGCCGAACATCGGAGATTCCAGGAACTGCTTGAAATACTTGAGTCCGACCCAAGGGCCTCCGGTGAGGCCCTTGCTGGGAATGAAATCTCGGAAGGCGAGCTGAACACCGTACATGGGGACGTAGGCGAACAGCCCGATGAAGCACATGGCCGGTGTCACCATCAGCCATAATTGCCAGTAGCGCCTGAAATGTTCCCGTAGCCGTGAGACGAATGAACCGTTCTTCGGCATGGCCGGGTGCTTTTCACGACGTTTGCGCGTCTTGCCTGTTGTCGCTGCCGCTGCGACTGGAACCATTTGCGTAGAATCCTGCATACCAGGGGTTACCTGTGTCTGCCCGGCCGCTACGCTTGCGACTGTTGCGCTCTGGGTCATTGCGCTTCCCTTCCGATTGCGTTAGCTAGCCTGTGATCAGTTCTTGGTGTACTCGTCGTAGTACTTCTGCCACAGTTTGACGTTCTGTGTCAGACCCACGCTGTCGAGCTTCTTGACATAGGCGTCCCAATCGGCGTCCACGCCACCCTTCTGAATCCAGGTTGCCGTTTTGGTCAACGCGTAGTTCAGGACCGCGGTGTTGTTGTTGGTGATGGTGGTCTGGTCGTCCACATCCGGACGCACGTAGATCGGCATCACATCCTTGGTCTCATCCACGTTCGCGAAGGCCTTGGTGTAGGCGGAGTCGGCCTCTCGCAGGGCTTCGCTGGCCTTGTCGTTCTTGATGGTCGCATTATCCGGAATCCAGCCTGCGAAACGATCCGCGGTGGCCTTGCACGGGTCCTTCGTGCTCGAGTCGAAGCAGCGGTCGTTTACCGTGTAGGTGCTGTTGTCGGAACTCGTGACGTCCTCGGGGATGTCGCCGTAGTACTGCTGGACCGAGACCTTCTCGCCGTAGAGCGCATTGACGACCTTGTAGATGGCTTCCTTGTTCGGAGCGTCCTTGGATACGGCGATGGCGTGGTTGGAGAGTTCCGTCAGGTCCTGGGATGCGTCCCAGGTAACGTCCGAGTCTGGAGTCGAGGCCGTGGCCTTGAGTGAAGGCAGTGCGACGTACTGGTCCTGCAGCTTCTCGAAGTCCGTGGTCGCCCAGCCGACGATCATGCCGCTCTTGGCGGTCTGCCCGTCGCTCACCGTATCGGCGGTGATGGCGGAATCCTCTCGAGTCAAGGCGTCGGCAGGAATCAGACCCTGCTCCATCAGGGAGTGCAGATACTTGACCACACTCTTGTAAGCATCGCTTTCCAGGAAGTTGCCTACTTTGCCGTCCTTGACGTAAATACCTTGGAATGACGGTGAGGTGCCTGCAAAGCTGGTGGTGATGCCCATCGAATTCAACAGCACGAAGGGGTTCCACAGGGAGAATCCGGTGGTGTCGATACGTCGCATGTTGAAGGGTACCTCGTCGGCCTTGCCGTTGCCGTTCGGGTCCTGCGTCTTGAATGCGGTAAGCACCTTGGTCAATTCATCCCAGGTGGTCGGCATCTGCAGACCGAGCTTGTCGAGCCATGTCTTGTTGATGAACATATGGTTCGAGGACACACGGTAGTTCTCGCCCCTGTCCGAGGGCAGGACGTAGACGTGCCCTTCCTTGTCCGCAACCATCTTCTTGGCGCTGGTCTGGGTGTCGAAGAATTTCTTCACATTCGGCATCTGGTCCATATGCTTCGACAAATCCTCGAAGTAGGGATACTGCTCGCCGTCCGTGGGATCGAAGGTGAAGATAGAGACATCGGGCACATCTCCGGAAGCCAGAACCGCAGACTTCTGCTGACTCCATGAGGAATCAGCGACATCGTCCCACTTGATGGTGCAGTCGCAGGCGCTTTCGATATCCTTCGTCCACTTCATCGATTTCATCGCCACATCCGTGGAATAGCGTGTAATCAGAATTTTTACAATCGGCTTTCCATTGGCGTCAACGGTGGCCTCGTCGCTTCCGGAACCTCCGCATCCGGCAAGAACCATCGTTGATGCAAGCGCCGCTGCTGCCAATGAGAACAAGCGCTGTTTAGCACCTCGTCGTGCCATGATTTCTTCCTTTCATTCTGTTCTTCCCCAACTGCCTCGTCTTCGACGAAACCAGAAGTTGCTGTGCATTCCGTACGAACCGCAGTAATGCGTATCCGTTGCTGCTCTGCTGGAATGCTGAATTCAAAATAACACGTCAATCGTTTTACGTCAAACGATTGACAGCGTTTCGTGCCACTTCACCGTTCATCTGCCTCGACACAGTGTAGATTGCCTTGTGCACGCCGCGCGCAAGGCCCTGCAATCAGTGGAAAGCGGTGATGCTTCCCTCCTGCAGGCGCCCATAACCGCTGTACCCACTGTATGAAGCGACATGCCCATGTCCGCGACGGTCATCCTTGCCGCGATGTAGTGTTTCTCCCGACACGGGGTGCCCTACCAGGCTGAGAAAAACCCGTCGAACCTGATACAGCTAATACTGACGAAGGGATGTCATTTCTATGACTCTGAGAACATCACCACAAATTCCTGCTAGACCCTCATGGAGCGGCCAGACATGCCTTGGACTGCATGCGGCCGACCATACTCAGCATCTGTCTTGGAGGGTCGCACGATGAACGCCACTGCCTACGACACATTGAAAACCCGTTATGCAAAGGATTGGGGGCGGGCCGTCAACCATCGTTTTGTGAACGAACTGGTGAATGACCGTCTCGACGACAAGACGCTCCGTGGCTATCTGATTCAGGACTGGCAGTTTTCATACGATTTCTATTCGCTGATGGGAGAGGCTATAGCCACTGCCGACACCATGTCCGCGAAGGTCAGGCTAGGACAGCAACTGGGATTCATCGCGAACGATGAGAATTCCTATTTTCATGAACGATTCAGCCAGTTCAACGTCAGCGAGGAGGAGCTGCTCTCCCCTGAGCTGACGCCTGCCTCCACAGGTTTCAGAAAGCTGTACCGACAGACCGTGGATGCGCACTCATACGCCCAGGCCCTGGCCGTTCTGGTCGTGGCGGAATCCATGTATCTGGACTGGGCCGAAGAACGTACCGCCCACGGGACAAGCATGCCCGAAAAAGCTCAGAACGTGGGATGGGTAGAGGTGCATCGCGGCGAGGACTTCACCGAATGGGTGGATTTCCTCATCGAAGAATTCAACAGGGTTGCCGACCCCGAGAATGACGACGTCGCCGACTGCTTCGCCAATGCCGTGCATTATGAACTAGGGTTCTTCGATGACGCGTATGCGTGGGAAGACGGCAGGGATAAGGTCGTACGGGGCTGAGCACCTCAGCCGAGCTCACGCATGCTGCGGGCATCGTGTGCGTGAGCCGCTGTCGTGTCCACGACAGTAATCCGGTACGGATACCGGGGCCACTACACTTTAATCGCCATAACCGAGCGCTATGATGCTGATATGTGGCGGATGTCCACGCCTGGCTCCTAGGTGCCGTATGAATGGTTTGCAACCCAATCCGGACGCCCCTGAGCTACATGACCAAGCAAGGGGACGAATACGATGAATGCTTCTTTCGCCATCGGTAATGTCAATATCGTCAACGAGCGCGCCGGAGACGGTCTGCTGCGAGGGTACAACGTCGTCGTGGACGGTAAGGGTACCATCACCGCTGTCGGACCTCGAGACACGACGACAATCCCGGAGGGTTGCCACCGGGTCGATGGCAGAGGCAAATATCTACTTCCCGGGCTGATCAACGCTCATGTGCATCTTTTCTCAGATGGAAAGCCGCTGCCCGAGCTTCTGACAGGTGCGACCTTCCAACACGCCGTCAGCTCAGTGCTCCACAGCCCCATCGGAACTGTGCTGTCAAGACGACGTGCGCAGGTCAACGCCAGAACTTTGCTGCTGTCTGGCGTGACGACGTTCCGCACAGTCGGAGACGTGGGATATGAGGCCGTTGCCTTGCAACGCAGATTCGACAGCGGCAAGGAGCTTGGTGCACGGATGCTAGCATCCGGACCGCTCCTGGCGATCACCGGAGGTCATGGCAGCCCGCAGATAGCCATGATTGGCGATTCACCCTGGCAGGCGAGGAAGAACACGCGTATCAATATCATGAATGGCGTCAGCGCAATAAAAATCGCCGCGACAGGTGGCGTCACCGATGCCAGAAAAATCGGCGATGCGGGACGTCCTCAAATGAGCGAAGAAGAGATGGCCGCCGTATGCGTGGAAGCCCACCAAGCCGGTCTGCTGGTTGCGGCGCATGCACAGAGCGCACGAGGCGTAACCATGGCATTACGTGCAGGCGTGGATACCATTGAACACGGTTGTGCGATGAATGATGAGATCGTTGACCTCTTTCACGACAATCCTTTGTCGCTGCGGGGCTGGTCAGCCCTGATTCCCACGCTGTCCGCAGCGCTGCCGCTGGTGAAGCTCGACCAGGACATTACCGGGGTCAGCGACATCGTGGTTGCGAATGCCCATATAGCAGTAGACGAGATGATCCAGGGCATCCATGATGCGAAAGCACACGGCATTGCCATCGGCATGGGCACCGATACGGGCATGACCTTGGTGACCCAATACAATTCCTGGCGCGAATTGGCGCTGTTACAGCGTTTCGGTGGATTGACACCCATCCAAGCCATCCATGCCGCCACTCGGGAGAATGCCAGAATCCTGGGACTCGATGGCATCACCGGGCAGATCGGCAAGGGTTTCTCCGCAGACATGCTCCTACTCGCAGAAAACCCATTACTCGATTGGGGAAGCTTCGTGCATCCGGAACTCGTTGTCACGCGCGGAACAGTCCTGAAAAACCCACGAGTACAACGCTTCGACGATATTGACACTGAGCTAGACGCAATGCTGGCTTGACAGCGGGGAAAACACACCTCACTGACCTGAAAGGGTCCGGCGCCGGTCAAAGATTTCGGAATCTATCCTGAGTGCTGCCAAATCCAAAAACAGCGAGCACAAACGCCCGCTATAAGAAGTATTACTGTGGGCGATGCAGGAATCGAACCTGCGACCCCTTCGGTGTGAACGAAGTGCGCTAGCCGCTGCGCCAATCGCCCGAGTTTGTGAAAGGACTCGGTGTCCTTGTGGGCGATACTGGGATCGAACCAGTGACCCCTTCCGTGTCAGGGAAGTGCGCTACCGCTGCGCCAACCGCCCGGTCAGTCTCTCGACTTCGAGGTGGGTACGAGAGTCGAACTCGTCTAAACGGCTTTGCAGGCCGCTGCCTAACCGCTTGGCTAACCCACCGTGACTGGTCTTATGTCTCGGACCTCGAGCGGGCAACGGGACTCGAACCCGCGGTCTCGACCTTGGCAAGGTCGCGCTTTACCAACTAAGCTATGCCCGCATTACTGCGTTTTCATGCCTGAATGCTTACCTCCAAGCACGAGTCACTACTATAACTACATGTATGGGATTATGCAAATTGCGTGTCGCGTCAGCGAGTCTTGGCTGTTTCCAAAGGTATTCACGGTTGTGGAGATAATCGGGGTGATTGTTCTCGCTTGGAAAAAACTTCTTGAACGGTCGATTACCCGCTACTGTGAGAGATGTGAGTGAAGAAGCACTGCAATCCCAGAACGTGTTAATCGCGGCGTTCGAGGGCTGGAATGACGCATGCCAGGCAGCGACGAATGTGTTGCGCCATCTTATAGACGCATACGATTCGCGCGAGGTGGCACGCATCAAATGCGACGGATTCTACGACTACCAGATTGCTCGACCGATGATGTGCCATGTTCAGGGGCAACGTCGTCTTGTATGGCCTGAAACCGTATTCTATGAAATCACCGTGGACGCCACGCATCGCATCTACGCGCAGATGGCTCCGGAACCCAACTACCGTTGGAAAGAATATTGCATTCGCAGCATGCACATCGCCGAGGAATGCGACGTGTCGACGATAGTGACCCTGGGTTCCATGTATGCCGACTGCCCTCACACCAGACCTTTGCCCGTGGAATCCTTCAATGACGATTACGGGTGTGACGACGATGACGAGCACTGTGGCCCGATAGGCATCCCGACGGTGCTGGATACGATGGCGGAAGAGAACGGTTTCTCCACCGAGCCCATCTGGGTTTCAGTCCCCCAGTATCTCGGCAGCGACGAGTGTGCCCAGGGTACCTTGCAGCTCCTGCGCACGCTCTCCGACCTCCTTGGAGTCCCTCTTAAGGAGGGTGATCTGCAGGAGCGTGCAGACAGGTGGAAGGCGCAGGCCGAAGTGTTGCTGCGTTGCAACGATGACCTGTCTGATTATGTCCGCAGGCTTGAACGCGAATATGACTTCGAGCATAAGGTACGCGAGCAGGCGAAGTTGTCGACCTTGAACGTCGGCGACATCATCGCTGAGGCGGAATCGTACCTCGATGACCCCGGTTTCGGGAATTCTCAGGAACAGTCGTAAGCGACCGCGATACCCGCACTATACGGACGGCTTTTCACAGCAATTAGTAGCCAATTGCTGTCCTTGTAGTGCAGGTATCGTACTCCGGCCTTGCAAGCCACAATGCCAAGAACCGCAATAGACGGATTAATGTCATGTGAGCGCTGTCCTTCGACAAGAAGGCAGCGCTCACATGACATCGGAGCTTCGCATGGTCGCGAAGCGGTTCCGTCGTGCAGGGCTTTGTCTGCGCTTATGCGGCCGAACCGGCGAGGGGCGCAAGAGCTCCGGTAATCAGCAGCAGAGCCACCACGATGGCGATGGCAATGCGGTAGACGGCGAAACCTTTGTATGAGAAGGTGGAGACGATTTTCAGGAACGCGATGATTACCAGATATCCGACCACGAAGCTCACCAATGTGGCGCAGATGGTCGCTCCCCATCCCGGGAAACCTGATGCGCTGCCGACATCGCCGAGGGATTTCACGGTTTCAAGAATCCCGGCGCCGAATACTGCCGGTATGGCCATCAGGAAGCTGATGCGTGCGGCATCCTCCCTAGTGTATCCAAGTGCGCGCCCGAAGGTAATCGTGCCTCCGGAGCGTGAAACGCCTGGGATAAGGGCAAGCATCTGTCCCACGCCGAACAATGCCGCATCCTTCAGAGTCATTTCCTTGATGGTCTTGGTCTGTTTGCTTTTGGCATCGAAATACCACAGCAGAAGGCCGAAGACTATCAGCATCACCACCGTTATCCACAAATTGCGGAGGGTGCTTTCGATGGTCTTCTGAAAGAGCACGCCGGCGATGACGATTGGCAGGGTTCCCACGATGATGAACCAGCCGAGCGAGGCGTCCCTGTCGTCCTCACCGAGGCGTTTCGACATCTCCTTGCCGTCTTTGCCGCGAAGGCACATGAACCAGTGGCTGAGTATTCTGGCGATGTCATGTCGGAAATACAGCAGCACGGCGCTTTCGGTACCCAGTTGGATGATTGCGGTGAAGGCGGCTCCCGGATCTTGGCCGAGCAAGGCACCTGCTATGCGTATATGCGCGCTTGAGGAAACGGGAAGAAATTCAGTCAACCCCTGGATGACTCCCATAAGTATCGCTTCAAAGAAATTCATAAACCCTCGTATTGCTCAATAGTTGCTACATGTCGATACATGACCTCACTTAGAGTAGCGAAAATTGCACCGCTATGCCGTATAGCGTGGCTTGTCGCGCAGAATGCCCACAATGGGAACGGCAATCAGACGGTACGAATCCGATGGGATCTTTCCGGATTCGTGGTCGAATCGGGAGATGAATATGCAACAGTACAGGAAATCCAGAGCTCACTCCCCTCAAGGTTTTTTCGAGTGCGAGGGACGTGGACTGAAATGGTTGCGCGAAGCCTATGGGCACGGCGGACCGCGAGTTGTAGAGGTGTTCGGTTGGGGCAGGGACTATCTCGATATCGAACGAGTCAATGCTTCCTCCCCCACACCGAAGGCGGCACATGATTTCGGGGCGGCACTCGCCCGTCTGCATGATTTCGGTGCAGAGTATTTCGGCGAACCGCCTGCCGGATATACAGGCACCTGCTATTTCGGGCCGTTGCAGGACCCCGTTCCGATGGATACGGGCTCATGGGATGACGTAGCCGAATACTATGCACAGGGGCGGCTGCTGCCGATGGTGCAGATGGGAATCGACCGCGGTGCATTGACCTCGGCGGATATGCGCATGACGGAGGAGATTGTCGACGCATTGCCCGATTTGCTGGGGCCGGCGGCAGAGGATAAGCCCGCCCGTGTCCATGGGGATTTGTGGAGCGGCAATGTGATGTGGACCTCCGATGGCGGCCAGAGCGAAGCCGTGCTGATCGACCCGGCCGCGCATGGCGGCCACCGTGAAGAGGATATTTCGATGCTGCATCTCTTCGGCATGTCGTATCTTTCGGACATCATCGACGGGTATCAAACGGTTCATCCTTTGGCGAGGGGCTTTGCAGACCGCTACACCTTGTGGCAGCTGTACCCCATCGCAGGCCATTGCGTGTTCTTCGGTGGCGGGTATGTCAGCGAGTACCGCTCCATGTGCCGCTCTCTTCTAAGTTACTGAACCATGAAAGCGTGCAAAGCAGCACGCGAAGACAGCAAATCAGCAAGCTTCGCGTGCTCAAATGCACAGTTGCGTCGTGTGTGGTAGTTCGTTGCAGACTTGGAGATAGATAACTGCACTAAAAGGACAGCAATGTGGTAAGAATTTCTTGGAAAAGCTGTCCTTTTAGTGCAGTTATCGTATTTGGTGACCCCATACTCGCCAAGACACAAAGAGCCCCTACTGCGTCGTCTACCTCGTACCCCTAGCTGAGTGCATCCTTGATACGGTTGAAGAATCCCTTGCGGTTCTGCGGTGCAGGTTTGGATGCCTGGGCGGTATGTGTGGCATCACTGTCATGTGATTTGCTGAAGGAGATGATGAGCTTCTCCTCGGAGTCCTTCAGCTTCGTGGGGATTTCCACCGCCACGTGAGCGATGAGTTCCCCGCGCTCCTGCGTACGCATCTTGGTCACTCCCAGCCCCTTGAGAGTAATGGTGTCGTCTGGTTGGCAGCCTGCCGGGATGGAAATCGACTGGGGTCCGTCGAAAGTGTCGATTGTCAGATCGTGTCCGAGAACCGCCCAACTCATGGGGACCTTTATCCAGCAATGCAGGTCGTCTCCCTCTCTGGAGAAGTCGTGGTCCTTGGAGATGCGGATATCCACGTACAGGTCGCCGGCGGCCCCTCCGCCCTCACCGACCTCTCCCTGTGATGCCAGACGGAGTCGGGAATCGTCCGCGATGCCGGCTGGTACGGCCACGCCTACGGTGCGTTTGCTGCGCACGCGTCCCTTGCCGAAGCATGAAGGGCAAGGGTGTTCGATGATGGTTCCATGACCTTCGCAACGTTCGCATGGGGCGGTGGTCATCATCTGACCGAGTATGGTGCGAACCACCTTCTGCACGAAGCCCTGTCCGTGGCAATCCGGGCAAGTCACTGGCTTGGTGTCTTTCTCCGCACCGGTGCCGCCGCATTCCTGGCAGAGTCCGTAGGTGTTGATGGTCGTCTGAACCGTGCCGCCGAATACGGCCGTCTTCAGGTCTATGGTCATTCTGGTCAGCGCGTCGCGACCGGGCTGCGTGCGTGGAATAGGCCCCTGCGAAGCACCACCGCCGAATCCTCCGCCAAAGAACTGCCCGAACACATCGGAGAAACCATCGAATCCCGATGCTCCTGCAAAGCCGGAAGCTCCGGGATTATTCGGATCGACGCCTTGGTCGTACATCTGTCGTTTCTGGGAATCCGAGAGCACCTCGTAGGCGCTGTTGACTTCCTTGAACTTCTCTTCGAACTCAGCACCGGCGATGTCAGGGTGATATTTTCGGCTCATCTTGCGATAGGCACGTTTGATGTCGTCCTCGCTTGCGTCCTTGCTGATGCCCAGAACCTCGTAATAGTCTGCCACTGATGACTCTTTCTGTGTGTTGAGTGTGTTAAACGTTCATTGACGGCAGCAGCCGAATCACTCGGTACCGCCCTGCCCTGGCTGCCTTTGCCCGACACCGAAGGAACGGGCCTTTCGCCGGGCTTTAGCTGTGGTCCCTAACCATAGGCGTATATGTTACAGCCCATCCTCGCCACCTTGGTTTGCCAGTAAAGCGGTCAGATAATGGGCAACGGCGTGGACTGCGGCCATGGTCGTCGCATAGTTCATATGCGTGGGGCCTATGGAGCCTACGAAAGCCACCGGTTCATTAGCTTCCGGCATCTCCGTGGAGCTCGCGCCCGTCCCCAGCGCCCTGGCACGCTCCGTATCGACACGCTCATGCCCTTCTGAGTCTGACGGCGATGCCGTGGAACCATAACCGCTGGCGACAACCGATGCGTGTATCAAACCGGGATTATGCGTTTCCGAGCCGATTGCCACACTCACGCCGGAGGTCTGGGACACCTCGCTCAGCGTGCTCATAAGTTTCATCAGCACGACCTGTTCCTCGAGCGCATCGAACAGCGGAGCCAGATCACTGAGATTCACCGCCTGCTGATGTGTCAGCTGAGATGTTCCGGCCATATACAGACTGCTCGCCTGCTCCTGTGAGGCCATACCTTCCATCTCCTCTGCGAGCCTGTCGCAGAGTTCATTGATGGGTCTGAATTTGACGCTCGTGCCGAGTTGCCTGATGTCCTCGCCTGCCGTCGACAGGTTGACTCCTTGGTTCCTGGCATTGATGACGCGCGAGAGGTCCTCGACCATCTCCTGCTTGATGGATGTGCTGCAGCGGATGCTTCTCTGTGCAACCCTGCCCGTATCGGTGATTACGACAATCATCAGAGCCAGCGGCCCTAGGGGAATGATTTCCAATCTGCGAAGCGTCGATTTTGCGAGGGATGGAGATGCCACGACGGCGACCTGTCCGGTAATCTGCGCCAGAAGACGGGCGGAGCGCTGTAGCGTGTCCTCAAGATTCACCGACCCCGAGAGGAAGGACTCGATGCCCCGCCGTTGAGCCAAAGACAGTGGTACGACGTTGGCGAGCTTGTCCACGAAGTATCTGTAGCCTTTTTCGGTGGGTATGCGACCGGCCGACGTATGCGGCTGGATGAGAAAACCTTCATCCTCGAGTGTCGCCATGTCGTTGCGTACAGTCGCGGAACTGACCCCCAGGTCGTGGTCTTTGGTCAGCGTTCCTGAGCCAACAGGCTCCTGCGAGCGAATGTAATCTTCTATCACAGCCCTCAGTACGAGCATGCGTCTGCTGTTCGTCATGCGCGCCTCCTTGGGACGTGTACGTCCTACCTGTTTCGTGTTAATGCCTGTTTCGCTGTGTTTGCCTTGCGACCGGTATGGACCACCCGGTCGGTGTCCTGTACCGAAGCACGCAAGGCATGCACTTACTGATTGTATTAGCACTCGTATGCGGTGAGTGCTAGTTTCTTCTTTATGAGCGCATCATGTACACTTTTGAAAACTTTTGAGCATATTGCGAACATGTCGTGATTGCAACAGAACCGTCGATGAGCGTATATGTACCGCCTCACCTTGATGCCTCCGTCAGGGAACACACGCACGAAACGCAGGAAATACCGTTGTGGTGTCTGCTCTGAAAGCTAGCATTGAAGTGCAATGTGAGGGCTACAAAGCACTGTTCGACACAAGCCGGGCATGCAGCCCAACCAATTGGAAGGAAAGTTGATCATCTATGACCGATTTCACGTGGTCTGAACTGGACGAACGCGCAGTAAAACTGGCGAAGGTCCTCTCAGCTGACGCGGTCGAGAAGGCAGGAAGCGGACATCCCGGTTCCCCTATCTCACTGGCACCCGTCGCTTACACCTTGTATCAGCATTTCATCAAGCATGATCCGAATGATCCGAACTGGGCGGGACGCGACCGTTTCATCCTTTCCGGAGGGCACGCCTCACTGACTGAGTACGTGCAGCTCTACTTCTCGGGTTATGGCTTGACGCTCGACGACCTCAAGCGTTTCCGTACCGCAGGTACGCGCACTCCAGGCCACCCTGAGTATGGTCTGACACCAGGCATCGAAATGACCACCGGTCCTCTGGGCCAGGGTCTTGCCTCAGCTGTCGGTTTCGCCTACGGCCAGCGTTATCAGCGTGGTCTGCTCGATCCCGAAGCCCCTGCAGGCGAATCACCGTTCGACCACAAGGTGTGGGTCATCTGCGGTGAAGGCGACGTCGAGGAAGGCGTTTCATCCGAGGCGAGCTCCCTCGCCGGAAACCAGCAGCTCGGCAACCTCACCGTAATCTTCGATGCCAATCACATCCAGATCGAGGGCGACACCAAGATCGCCTTCTCCGAAGACATCCTCAAGCGTTACGAGGCCTACGGCTGGTACACGGATGAGTTCAGCTTCATCCAGCCGGACGGCTCATACAAGGAAGACGCCGAAGGCTTCGCCAAGGTTCTCGAAAAGGCCGAGCAGGTCACCGACCGTCCTAAGCTCATCAAGGTCGATTCACTCATTGCATGGCCGACGCCAGGCAAGACCAACGATCCTTCCTCGCACGGCTCGAAGCTGGGCGCCGAAGCCGTTGCAGGGCTCAAGAAGGAACTCGGATACGATCCGGAGCAGTCCTTCCAGGTCGATGAGGATGCTCTCGCACACGCACGCAAGGTCGCGGAGCGCGGTCTCGAAGCTCACAAGGCATGGGACGAGAAGTTCGCCACATGGAAGGCCGCCAACCCGGACAAGGCCGCCCTGTACGACCGCATCGCCGCAGGCAAGCTTCCCGAGGACTTCGACAAGGCCATCGACGAACTCGTCGCGGGCTTCACCGCCGGTTCGAAGGTCGCCACCCGTAAGGCATCCGGTGCAGTGCTCAACGCTATTGCAGCCGTCATGCCCGAGCTCTGGGGCGGCTCGGCCGACCTCGGTGGTTCGAACAACACCAATATCAAGGGTGCTGCCTCCTTCGCTCCCGACGAGTATGCCACCGTTCAGTGGCCGACCGTCAGCAAGTACGGACGTCAGCTCCACTTCGGTGTGCGCGAATTCGCGATGGGTGCCATCACCAACGGCATTCTCCTGGGTTCGAACACCCGTCCTTTCGGCGGCACCTTCTTCCAGTTCGCCGATTACGAGCGTCCTGCAGTGCGTCTCGCCGCATTGATGGACATCCCCAACCTCTTCGTCTGGACCCACGATTCCGTGGCTCTGGGTGAGGATGGCCCCACCCATCAGCCCATCGAGCATCTCGCCGCGGTGCGTGGCATTCCTCAGCTTGAGGTCGTCCGCCCTGCCGACGAGTTCGAAACCGCTGAAGCGTACCGCTACTTCTTCGAGAAGAACAACACGCATCCTGCCGCATTCATCCTGACCCGTCAGGGTGTCCCCTCCCTGGAGGAGACCAAGGCCAAGGCCAAGGAAGGCGTGCGCAAGGGCGCTTACGTGCTTATCGACACCGACGGTGAGCCTGATGTGCTGCTGCTCGCCACCGGTTCCGAAGTCCAGCATGCCGTCGAGGCTGCGAAGACCCTCGCAGGCGAAGGCGTCAAGGCCCGCGTCATCTCCGTTCCTTCACTTGAGTGGTTCGAAGAGCAGGATGACGAGTACAAGGAAGAGATTCTTCCTTCAACCGTCAAGGCCCGCGTTTCCGTCGAAGCCGGTATTGCGATGCCTTGGTACAAGTACCTCGGTTCCTACGGCAAGCCGGTCTCCATCGAGCAGTTCGGTCTGCAGGGTGACGGCGACGAGAACATGCGCGACCTGGGCATCACCGCCGAGCATGTGGTCGAAGCGGCGAAGGCCTCCATCGAAGAGGTCAAGGCAGCTCGCTAGTCCACCATCGGGGAGAGCCTGCGCAACAGGTGTACGGCTCTCCCCCGTTCCCGGGCAGACAGCCCGGTGATTATGTTGTTTTGGTTGGAAAACAAGGAGAAATAATGGCACAGAATGAAAACACGCAGCGCACCAGCGATTCCGGTGTGTCCATCTGGCTCGATGATCTGAGCCGTACCCGCATCGAATCAGGCAGCCTGCAGAAGCTCATTGCGGAGAAGAACGTCGTTGGCGTCACCACCAACCCTTCAATCTTCCAGAAGGCTCTGAGCCAGGTCGGACCATACGATGCACAGCTCAAGGAACTCGGCAAGGTCGACGTCGAGACCGCCGTCCGCGAGCTGACCACCACCGATGTGCGTAATGCCACGGACATCTTCCGCGACGTAGCCGAGAGCACCGATTTCGTCGATGGACGCGTTTCCATCGAGGTTGATCCTCGTCTGGCGCACGACACCGAGAACACCGCCAAGCAGGCCGAAGAGCTCTGGGCAAAGGTCGACCGTCCGAACGCGATGATCAAGATCCCCGCAACCCTCGAAGGTCTTCCTGCGATTACGGCCACTCTGGCCAAGGGCATCTCCGTGAACGTCACCCTGATCTTCTCGCTCGAGCGTTACGAGCAGGTCATCGACGCCTTCATCGAGGGCATCGCACAGGCTGACGCCAACGGCCACGATCTGAAGCACATGGGTTCGGTCGCTTCCTTCTTCGTCTCCCGCGTGGACACCGCCGTTGACAAGCTTCTCGAAGCCAACGGTTCCGTGGAAGCCAAGGAACTCGAAGGCAAGGCAGCTGTCGCCAACGCACGTCTGGCATACGAACTCTTCGAGAAGAAGTTCAACGAGGATTCCCGTTGGGCCGACCTCGAAGCCAAGGGCGCACGTCGTCAGCGTCCTCTGTGGGCCTCGACCGGCACCAAGAACGCCGCATACTCCGATTGCAAGTATGTCGACGAGCTCGTTGCCAAGGACATCGTCAACACCATGCCTGAGAAGACGCTTGACGCCCTCGCAGCACATGGCAACGGTGCACCTTCGATCGAAGGCACCTACGAGGAGAGCCACGCCGTTATGGAGAAGCTCGAGGAGCTCGGCATCAGCATCAAGGATGTCACCGACAAGCTCGAGTCCGATGGTGTCGCTTCCTTCATCGCCTCCTGGGATTCAGTGCTTTCCGATGTGCAGGCCGGCATCGATCGCGTGAACGCCTGAGATATAGCGCCTAGACGCTAGCAGATTATACTTCGGCCCCCTGCCCTTACTCGTTGAGGTGCAGGGGGCCGAAGTATATCCGTCCAATACGATAACTGCATCAAAAGGACAGCTTTTCCTGGAGAGTATTGCCACATTGCTGCCCTACTGATGCAGGTATGTGCTTATCTGAGCAGAAACAGCAACCGACAAAGCGTATGGAGGCTCTCGGACTGCTGAACGCTCACAGTATTCCATCTATCCACTGGGCCACGCCATCGTCATTGTTGGACGGGCATATCTGGTCGGCTATATCCAGAACCGGTTGAATGGCATTGGAAACCGCTACACCGACCCCTGCAGTGGCCATCATCGCGATATCGATGGCATCGTCGCCGAACGCCGCGACCTCGTCTGGCGACAAGCCCATCGATGTGCACAGAGTCCGTAGCGCGGACTCCTTGTTCGCCTCGGGATTCATCAGCATCCACATGCTGCCTTCGCTCACGTGAACCTCGAAGTCCTCCGGAAGCACCTCATTAAGAGGCGTCACTTCATGGTCCCTGGGAAATATGATGATTTTATCGGCATCGCCTTGCGGCAGGTCGGAGAAATCCGTCAGATGGCATTCTTCCATGGGCCAGAGCATACGGATGTCGAAGTTCGTGTATCTCTTGTCGTTCATGACCACGCCGAGTCTGAGTGTGGGAATCGCCGACAGCAGGGACAGACACACCTCGGCGGCTCGTTGCGCGGAGAAACCATGCCGAAGCAGATGCGCGTCCTGCCGTCTCGTCGATGAAGACCTCTGCCCTGTAAGGAGTTCGTAACTTGACCGTTGCGGCGACAAATCAATCAGCGCACCGTTGAGATACACGCATGCGTCCACGGGAATCTGGTGAACGATGTCCCAACTGGTACGCACCGGACGAGCGGTAGCCACCGCGATGAGCATACCTTGCTCGTGGGCTCTGCTTACCGTTTCGATGGTCCGTGCGGTCAAAGCCCTGTCTTCGAAGCTCGGGCCGTCATGAAGCAGAGTACCGTCGAGGTCTGCGACGAGAAGTTTCAAAGAGCTGTGAACGTGCATGCTGTCTTTCCTGTTGACGTTGCTGTGCCAAAAAGCCATTACATATGGAACAACACCGCAGTCATCGAACTACGGTGTTGTCGTATGTACTCGCATATAGACCTTGGGTGCCGCGTAGGTACTCAAGGCAACGGTGCTCAGCCCAGATTGTATTTGACCATCAAGCCCAGGGCAATGATGATGGCGACCCAGATCAGGGCGACTATCACGGTAATGCGATTAAGGTTCTTCTCGGCCACACCGGATGTTCCGGCATTGGAGTTGATACCACCGCCGAACATGTCCGAAAGGCCTCCGCCTTTGCCCTTATGCATCAGGATGAGCAGTGTCAACAGGACACTGGCGATGACGACGATGACTTCAAGAACGATCTTGAGAATAGCCACAGGAACCTCCACGTTTTTCTAACTCTTGCAAGGATACAGCACATCGGGGATTATCGCGGGTTCAACGCGAAAAAGAATGTTTTTGGGCGATACGCGCTATTTTGGAAAATTCATCAACCTCCAGGGAGGCACCTCCCACCAGGAAGCCGTCGACATCGCGCTCCTGGATGAGCTGCGCGGCATTACGCGAGCTCACCGACCCACCATATAGGATACGCACTCTGTCGGCGACCTTATCGTTGAAGGCCTTGCGCATATGCTCTCGAATCGCCTTGGCCGCGTCTTGTGCGGATTGGGGAGTAGCCACCATGCCGGTGCCAATCGCCCAAACAGGCTCGTATGCGATTACCAGAGATGCGGCTTCCTCCTCGTTCAGATCACGAGTGACGTCGTGAACCTGCCCGACCGCGAATTCCAGCTCGATGCCCTGACGGCGTTCCTCGAAACTTTCGCCCACACAAAGAATCGGCTGCATTCCGGCGGCCAATACTGCACGGACCTGGTCCACGATATTGGCATCGTCCTCGGGGTGATACTTACGGCGTTCGGAATGTCCCACAATCACATAGGAGCAGTGGAGTTGAGACAGCATATCTGCGGAGACATCACCGGTGAACGCACCTTGCGAAGTTACGGATACAGACTGCGCCCCATAGCGAATATGAAGGTTGTCGGCTTCCACCAGCACTTGCACGCTCCGGAGCGAGGTAAATGCCGGGAACAACACGATTTCGCAATGGCCGTAATCGAAACGAGCGTCACGAAGCAACCAGGCCAGTTTCTGTACGAAGTACGTGGCCTCCAAATGGTCCAGATTCATCTTCCAGTTACCCGCGATTAGCGGAACTCGTGCCATCGGTATCGCCTTTCCCAACCTGCTCCTAGACCACGGGCGAAGAGCTCTCGAAATCCGCAAGCGCATCTGCCCTCATACCTTCTTCATCATACGTGACGTGAAGCCATCATTCTGTCACATCGGCACCCCGCCGGCCATCCAGGAGATAACTGCAATAAAAGGACAGCAAATCGATGGAAATTCTTGGAAAAGCTATCCTTTTAGTGCAGTTATCTCAATTGCGCCCGATTATGTCAGGACGAACACGGGCTCACACAGATGTCGGGCCACGGCAGTACACCGCGACCCGACATTGCTGCACATCACTGCCTATAGGATGTAATCCCTACTCGATTACCTTGAGTCCGGGAAGTTCCTTGCCTTCAAGCAGTTCCAGGGACGCACCGCCACCTGTGGAGATGTGCGAGAAGCCGTCCTCTGGGAAGCCGAGGTTGCGAACCGCGGAGGCCGAGTCGCCGCCACCGACGATGGTGAATGCCCCTGCCTTGGTCGCATCGATGAGTCCCTGAGCAACGGCCTTGGTTCCAGCGGCGAAGGCCGGGAACTCGAACACGCCCATGGGGCCGTTCCACACCACGGTTTTGGATTCCACGATCTTGTCGTGGAACAGCTTCTGGGAATCGGGACCGATGTCAAGACCCATCTTGTCGGCGGGAATTGCTTCGGCCGAGACGGTCTCATACGGTGAATCAGCGGCAAAGGTGTCGGCTGCGACGATATCGGTCGGCAGCACGAGCTCGACGCCGTTCTCTTCGGCCTTGGCGATGTACCCCTTGACCACATCGACCTGATCCTCTTCAAGAAGGGACTTGCCGACCTCGAAGCCTTGCGCCTTCAGGAAGGTGTAGACCATTCCCCCACCGATGATCAGTCGGTTGGCCTTGCTGAGCAGATTCTCGATCACGCCCAACTTGTCCGAAACCTTTGACCCACCGAGAACGACCGTGAAAGGACGCTCGGGGTTGACGGTCGCCTTGGAGAGCGCGGTGACTTCCTTCTCCACCAGCAGGCCTGCGGCCGAAGGCAGGTCAGCGGCCACATCGTAGTTGGAACCCTGCGCACGATGAACGACGCCGAACCCGTCCGAGACGAACACGTCGCCAAGTGCAGCGATCTTCTTCGCATACGCGGCACGTTCAGATTCGTCCTTGCTGGTCTCTTCAGGGTTGAAACGAACGTTCTCAAGCAGCAGAACCTGTCCGTCCTGGAGCGCGGCGACCTTGGACTGTGCGTCCTCGCCGTAGGTGTCGGATGCCAGCTCTACGTCGGTACCCAGCAACTCGCCCAGACGCTTCGCGACTGGAGCCAAGCTCAACTCAGGTACAACTTTGCCCTTCGGACGCCCGAGATGAGCCATAAGAATAACCTTGGCGCCTTGCTCACGCAAAGCATTGATGGTCGGCAAGGCTGCCTTGATGCGGCCATCATCGGTGATGGTTGTGCCATCCAGCGGAACATTGAAATCAGCACGCACAAGAACTCGCTTGCCTTGCAGGTTTCCAAGATCCTTCAGTGTTTTCATGAACTATCCTTTCCTAGCTGTGCCTAAGGTAGCCTCTGGTGGTCGTACCCGCCACAGAAAGTATCAAGGCGCATGATGACGCCATAAGGGATTCTATACTGAGCAACAAACAATCAGCCAGAGAGCTCGCAGATTCCTGTGATGCATCAGAGCCGACGTCAGCACGCCGGAGATGACAGTGCATGGACAGCACGGACGCCCCCACACGGTATTCGTGCGGAGGCGTCCTTTGTCGGAATCATTGCTGCGACTGTTGTTTTTTTATCTTCGCGGCCAATTGCAGCAAGCGCCTGATGCGGCCGGCGATTGCATCCTTGGTGACCGGCGGGTCGGCAAGCCTGCCGAGCTCTTCCAAACTGGCGTCACGGTGGTCAATCCTCAGCTGGCCTGCCGCACGCAGATTGTCAGGAATGCTGTCCCCGAGCAATTTGAACGCTTCCATGACCTTTTCACTGGCTTCGACCGCAGCCTTGGCACTCCGGCGCATGTTGGCGTCATCGAAGTTCGCCAAGCGGTTGGCTTTGCCTCTCGATTCTCCGTCGTTGCGCTTCCCTGTCCATTCCCTTGCGGATTTGGGGGCACCGATGAGATTCAGCATGCGTTCTATCGCATCGGGGTCTCGAAGCGTCACCCGTTCCGAGCTGCGCACCTGACGTGCCTTCGCATTGATTCCCAGACGGCGTGCAGCGCCGACCAGCGCCAGTGCCGCTTCGGAACCTGGGCAGACAATCTCCAGATAGCTGGCCTTGCCGGGGTCGGAGAGCTCGCCGTGAGCCAAGAACGCTCCTCGCCAAGCGGCCTTGACCTGTGCGATGTTCCCGCTGATGATATCCGCGGGCAGACCTCTGACCGGACGCTTCCGCCGGTCCAGAAGCCCCGTCTGCAAGGCCAGCGCACCTCCGGCTCGCAACACTCGAACCGAGTAACGCACGTTGTTGCCTGTCGGTGTCTGTCGAGCTACCTCGATGAGATCGGAACTATGGCCGTAGATCTCCTTGATGGTGTTCTGCAACCACTGTGCGGAATCAAGAGAATCGAATTGCGCTTCAACGACGATGTGACGCTGCAGCAGATGCAGGCCGCCTCCGAAACGAATCATCGTGGCTGCCTGAGCCTTCTTCGCTGCGGGAAGTTCGTTGTCGATTGCGGCGAGTTCGCTCTTGACGTCGTCCAATAGAGCCAATAGCCAACCTCCTACAGTTGTTGCGATACAAAAAATAACCGGCTCCCAGCATCCTATCTGAAAAGCCACCGGCTATCTGTGATACAGAACATCTTGGACAACTTTGGGGCATCTGCTGCGAAGTGGACACGCATATTTCGCTATGTGGATGTTTACTCCGTCCACCCGTCTCCCGCATCTGCATGGCCGATAACAATTGCCTGGACGGGCAGGTCAACGTCGATCAGCTGCGATGCCTGTGCAGCTCTCTGGCAGACACCGTAACGCTCAGGCCATGATTCCTCAGCCTTTTGGCGAGTTCCTCGCTCATGGCGACCGAACGGTGCTGCCCGCCTGTGCAACCGATGGCGATGGTCACAAAATGCTTGTCTTCCCGCGAATATCCTCGTATGGCCGTCAAAATGGCAGGTGTGTACGATTCAAGGAACTCCTGGGCTCCGGGACTGTTGAGCACATAATCGCTCACGGCAGCATTCATTCCCGTCAGGTCACGCAGCTCCGGCACCCAGAAGGGATTGGGCAGGAACCGCATGTCCGCGACGAAATCAGCATCGAGCGGAACACCGTACTTGAATCCGAAACTGAAGATGTGCACCGAAACCGTTGTGGGCCCCGTACCGAGCAAGGCGTCATAGAGCTTTGTGGAGAGCTGATGGATGCTCAGCCTGGTGGTGTCGATCACCACATCGGCGCGCTCCTTGAGATGTGCCAACAGCTCCCGTTCCTCATGAATGCCGTCCACCAGCCTTCGTCCATGCTGCAAAGGATGAGGTCTGCGCACCGATTCGAAGCGGGTTATCAGGACCTCATCGTCGGCATCCAGGAAGAGTATGCGGTACTTGACCCCGAGATCGTCAAGATGGCTCAGCACCGCAGCCAAATCGTCGAAATACGATCTGGAGCGAACGTCGATGACCGCGGCGAGTTTATGAACCTTCGACCCCGAAGACGTCATCATATCGACCAAGGGAATCAACAGTTTCGGGGGAAGATTGTCTACCACATACCAGCCCATGTCCTCGACGCTGTCAGCGGCGCGAGAACGCCCTGCCCCGGACATCCCGGTGACGAGCAGAACCTCGAAGTCGTCCGCCGGCTCAGGTCTCCCCTTGCCTTCCGAATGGTCTGGAATCAACCCATGTTCTTGAGTCATCACAACACCTCCTGAAGTGCCTGGAGCATGGCCATATCGATATCCGACGGCATGCTGTGCTCATCGATACCCGTCATCAACGCCACCTGGGGTATCGCCTGATACAACAGCATCATCTCACCGCCTATGGCCCGAGCCCCCTTGTCGCGCCATGCGGTCATCAGTCGGCTTGGACGCGGATCGTAGACCACATCCAGCAACAGCCCCAGGTCTCCGTGCCGCGCCTGGTTCGAGAGTTCGTCAGCTATGCCATCGGCCGCATGTGCAGGCAGCGTGCTGATAGTCACGTCCTGGCCATCGACAGCGGATAGTGCTTGCGACAAGGTACGGACCTGCATCCCGATTCCCAGCCTCTCGGCCAACATCGACAGTTGCGCCGCCCGTTCGGGATGTCGTGCGCAGACCACGACCTGTTCCGCACCGAGTTCAGAGCACGCCGCCAGTGCGGAGGAAGCGGTGTTGCCGCTGCCCAGAATCATCGCTGTATGGACTTGTACATGTCCATCGCTCCAACTGAGGGTCGGCGTAGATGACCCGGCTGCATCAGTGTCGAGCCTGACAAGCTCCGTACCCAAGGCCTTGGATATGCCTTGAACATCGGTGTTGTACAGGGAGATTGTTGGGGCTTCGGCAGCTCCCGTCCAATCGAGCACGGCGGTATTGGCAACCTGCAGCGTCGAGGACCATGTGTCCGACGGAGTGCCGAATGGCATGACGGTACGTTTCAACGGCATCGTCAGGCTGAGTCCGGCCCAGCTGGGGTCAAGCGACAACAGCAGCTCTTCAAGCCCTGCCGCATCAACTTCATGGCGCAGATACTGCCAGTCAGACAACGCTAGGCGACGGTAAGCTGCCATATGGAGCACCGGTGACAGGGAATGCGCGATGGGTTTGCCCAGCACGGCACAACGATGCCTGTATTGTTGCACGGATAACCTCCTGAGTTTCAACTACATAGTAGCGAACCCTTGTTGCCGCCCGTGTCTATGTGACGGTGAATCAGGCTTCAATCATGGTCATCCGCATGCAACGCATCGAATATCGCCTTCGCCTTGTTCTCCCCTATTCCATTCACCGCCTGCAGATCCTCAACACTCGCTTCCCGCATGGCCCTGACAGACCCGAAATGATTGAGCAGTTTTTTCTGGAATGCTTCGCCAACACCTGGGATTCCATCCAGCGCGGAGCGTAGCGCACCTTTTCTGCGTTTTTGACGATGATAGGTGATGGCGAAACGGTGCGACTCATCCCTTACCCGTTGCAGCAAATACATGCTTTCGGACTGACGCTTGAGAATCAGCGGATAATCCTCGTCTGGCAGCCACACCTCCTCAAGCCGTTTGGCCAGACCGCAGACGGCCACATCGGTCACGCCCTGATCGGCCATCGCTCTGGCTGCGGCGGCGACCTGCGGTTTGCCGCCATCGACCACCACCAGATTCGGCTTGTAGGCAAAACGGTGCGCCTGAACCTGCTGCTGGACGATCCCGTCGTCGGCTGACAGCTCCCCCGCATCCAATCCGGCCTGCCGTACCTGTCGTTCGTTGTCTATGCTGTCACCTGAGTCTCCGGCGACGTTGCCATGGCTGAACCGTCTGCTCAGGGTCTCGTAGATGGCTGTGGTATCGTCAACGGCGCCTTCTCCGTTGCGCCCTTTGATGGAGAAGCGTCTATACTCCGACTTTTTCGCGACCGCGTCCTCGAACACCACCATTGACGCGACCTGGAAGGCACCTGCGATGGTGTTCGAGATGTCGTAGCATTCGATGCGCAAGGGCGCCTTATCCAGACCCAATGCCGCTGCCAGGTCGTTCATGGCCTTGGTGCGTGCACCCATGTCACTGATACGGCTCATCTTGCTGCGCAGCAGTGATTGCTTGGCGTTGGCCGTGGCTCGATCCATCAAGGCGCGCTTTTCCCCCCGCAACGGCACCCTGATGTTCACCGCAGCACCGCGTTGCTTACTGAGCCAATCCTCGAGCTGCCCGGCCTTGTTCGGCTCGATGGGCAGAATCACTTCTCTTGGTATCGGAGCAATAGGTTCAAGAAGGTCATCACGTCCGGTGGTGTGCTTATGCGCCCTGCGCGACTTCGTGGCCTTGGACCTCGCCAGGCTGTCGGTCGCCGTCGCCTGCTGGGTGGCGCCGAAGGCCTCGCGTTCGGTGGATATGGAAATTCCCGAAGAGTGCCGTCCTTCCGACAATGAGTCGGATGCCGATTCCTCCGATGGCATATCGTGAGACTGCTGGGCACGTGAGGTATGCGCATCATCGGCATCCGGCATGGTATTCCCGAGGTTTCGCTCGCCATTCACCTCCTCGACCAGCGTGGAATAGACCTGGGTGATGAGATCCCCCACGAGCTCCTCATCCGATACGTCCTCCACCCGTTCGACACTCCAACTGCGTTCTCCACGTATCGAACCGGCTCTTACGAAGAATGCGTGTACGGAGGCCTCCAACTCATCGCTGGCAAGTCCGAACACATCCGCGTCGACATCTGAATCGAACACCACCGCATTCTGCTCGATCACCGTGTTCAGCATGGCAATCTGGTCACGAAGCCGGGCGGCAAGTTCGAAGTCAAGGCGTGAGCTGGCGGCTTTCATCTCTGCGGTGAGATTCGCCTGGAAACTCCTGCCAAGACGACCGGTCATCACCCCTATGAGCTGCTCGCACATCTTCCGATGTTCCTTGAGATCGATGCGCTGAACGCATGGCGCCGAGCATTTCCCTATCGAGGCCAGAAGGCATGGCCTGTTGCTGAGCTGGGCGCGCCTGAACACGCCTGGCGAACATGTGCGCACCGGAAAGCTCTTGAGCAGGGCATCCAAAGTCTGACGAACATCCCAGACCTTGGCATAGGGGCCAAAATATCGCGTATCACGACGTTTTCTGCTTCTCGTGATCCAAATCCTCGGCACATCCTCGCCTACGGAAATAGCGAGGTACGGATAGGTCTTGTCATCTCTGAACACCACATTGAAGCGGGGATCGAATTCCTTGATCCACGTGTATTCAAGCGTCAGAGCCTCGAGCTCCGTGCCGACGACGGTCCATTCAAGGCTTCGGGCGGTGAGCACCATCGTCTGAGTACGTGGATGAAGCTGGTACAGGGGTTGGAAGTAGTTGCTGAGACGGTTGCGGAGATTTTTCGCCTTGCCGACGTATATCACACGCGACTCTGCATCGCGCCACTTGTATACACCTGGTTGCGCGGGAATATCCGATGTCTTCGGTCTGAAGGTATCGCGCGAATCACCCAACAGCGGAGCTCCGTTGGCGTTAAGACCCTTTGCCTCGCCTTGATCTGCGGCGCTCCCGCCAGTTTCGGACTCAACGAGCGCGGAGGCTGTTTTCCGCCACACATCGCTGGAATGCCGCTCGAAGATGCCCGAACCCATATGACTTGGCCTTTCGCTCATTGAACGCCGAAACAGTATGTCGACCGCCGATAGCTGACCACAGCATGCTCGGGCATTGCAGTGCCGAAGCTCTATGGTCGGGCAGCACCCCGGTCTGTTGGCGCTGCCCGCAGGATGTGGTCCATCCTATGTGCACGGAACCCTATACGCTCAACCCTTCAAGGTCTGTGCGAGGAAGCGTCCGGTCCAACTGGATTTTTCGCGTGCAATCACCTCCGGCGTTCCCTCGGCCACGATGGTGCCTCCCTTGTCGCCGCCTTCAGGTCCTAGGTCGATTATCCAATCTGCGCTTTTGATGACATCCAGATTGTGCTCGATGACGATTACGGTATTGCCTTTGTCCACCAGCCCCTGCAGGACCTTCAGCAGTTTGCAGACATCCTCGAAGTGCAGTCCCGTGGTCGGTTCGTCGAGGATATAAGCGGTCGTGCCGTCGGAACGTTTCTGCAGCTCGGTGGCCAGCTTCACACGCTGCGACTCGCCTCCGGACAAGGTAGGCGCGGGCTGACCCAAACGGATATATCCAAGACCCACATCAACCAGGGTTCGCAGATATCGTGCTATCGACGGGTACGCGGAGAAGAAATCAGCCGCCTCCTCGATGGGCATATCCAGAACGTCGGCGACGGTCTTGCCGTTGTAAGTGATCTCCAGGGTCTCGCGGTTGTAGCGTTTGCCGTGACATACCTCGCAGTCGACGTACACGTCCGGCAGGAAGTTCATCTCGATCTTGAGTGTGCCGTCACCGTGGCATGCCTCGCATCTGCCGCCTTTGACGTTGAAGGAGAACCTACCCGGTCCGTATCCACGCACCTGCGCCTCAGGTGTTTTGGCGAACAACTGGCGAATCTTGTCCCACACTCCGGTATAGGTGGCGGGATTCGACCTTGGTGTACGACCGATGGGGTTCTGATCGACGTGAATCACCTTGCGCAGCTGCTGCACCCCGTCGACCCTCGTGTGCTTTCCGGGCACTATTCGTGCGCCGTTAAGCCGGTCGGCAAGAACAGGGTACAGAATCGCGTTGATTAAGGTGGATTTGCCCGAACCGGACACGCCTGAAACAACCGTGAGTACGTTCAGGGGAATATGCACGGTGAGATTCTTGAGATTGTTCTCTCGCGCACCCACAACGGTCAGCTGCTTCGTCTTGCGCACTTTTCGACGCCGTTTCGGTGTCTCGATGCTTCGCCTTCCGGCAATGTAGTCGCCGGTTATGGAGCCTGGCGCGTTGACGAGGTCCTTGGCAAGTCCCGAGAACATCACCTTGCCGCCATGTTCGCCGGCACCCGGACCGATATCCACCACCCAATCGGCCTCCATAATGGTCTCCTCGTCGTGTTCGACGACGATGAGGGTGTTGCCGAGATCGCGCAGATGATGAAGGGTCTGAATCAGGCGCTCGTTGTCACGCTGGTGAAGACCTATGGAGGGTTCATCGAGGACATACATCACGCCCACCAGGCCCGAACCTATCTGCGTGGCCAAGCGGATGCGTTGGGCTTCCCCACCGGACAAGGTGGCCGCGGCACGCGACAGTGTCAGATAGTCGAGCCCTACGTCATTGAGAAAACCAAGTCTCGCGCGAATCTCTTTGAGCACCTCTCCGGCGATTTTGGCCGCCGCACCGTCAAGATGCAGCTGACCCACCCAATCCAAGCTCTTCGCAATGGGCATATCGCAGACATCCGCTATGGAATCGTCGGCTACGGTGACTGCCAGCACTTCGGGTTTCAGACGTTTCCCCTTGCAGGTCTGGCAAGGAATCTCACGCATGTACGACTCGTAATATTGCCGCATCTGGTCCGAATCGGTTTCGTCATGTCGCCGCATCAAGGTGTGAATGACGCCTTCAAAGCCCGTGGAGTACTCTCGCAGCCTTCCCCATCGGTTCCGATACGAGACGTTCACCTTGAAATTGTGACCGTAGAGCACGGCGTGGCGCACATTCTCAGGGAGCTTCTTCCACGGTGTCTTCATCGAGAATCCAAGTTCATCTGCCAGGGCATCGAGCAGATGCTCGTAATACTCCGAGGTGCTTTTGGTTCCGCCCCAGGGTTCGATGGCCCCTTCGGACAGGGATTTATCGGGGTCGGGCACTACCAGTTCGGGATCTATCTCGAGGCTGAAGCCGAGTCCGGTGCACGCCGGGCATGCACCATAGGGGGCGTTGAAGGAGAAGGTGCGGGGTTCGACCTCGTCCAGTTCCAGCGCATGCCCGTTCGGGCAGCTTCGGTGCTCGGAAAAGGGTTGACGGCGGTTCGCGTCCTTTGCGTCGAGGTCGACGAAATCGGCGATTACCGTTCCGTGTGCCAGTTTCAATGCGGTTTCCACGGAATCCGTAAGACGCTGTCGAATACCCTCTTTGATCACCAGGCGATCGATGACCACTTCTATCGTGTGTTTTTTCTGCTTGCCCAGCTTGATGTCATCGGAAAGCTGAAGCATCTTCCCGTCGATCACCGCTCTGGAATAGCCATCCGAGCGCAAGGTTTCGATGAGTTCGACGAATTCCCCTTTGCGACCAGTCACCACCGGGGCAAGAAGCTGGAATCTGGTGCCCTCCTTGCTGCCAAGCAAGGCATCGACGATCTGCTGGGGCGTCTGGGCGGTGACCAGTTCTCCGCACACCGGGCAATGAGGCACACCGGTTCTGGCGAACAGCAACCTGAGATAGTCGTAGATTTCGGTGATGGTCCCCACCGTCGAGCGGGGATTGCGGTTCGTCGTTTTCTGGTCGATGGACACGGCGGGGCTCAGACCCTCGATGAAATCCACATCTGGCTTGTCCATCTGACCAAGGAACTGCCTGGCATATGCCGAAAGAGATTCGACATAGCGCCGTTGACCCTCGGCGAAGAGCGTGTCGAATGCCAGCGAGGATTTTCCCGATCCGGACAGGCCGGTGAACACCACCATCTCGTTACGAGGAAAGGCAAGATCCACATTCTTGAGATTGTGCTCTCTGGCCCCCTGCACGACTATCTTCCGGTCATTCGCCACATCCCCGAGATCGGCGATAAGCGATTCCTTGCCGGACACCATATGCGGGTGCTGTAGGGACGGCTCTGAAAATTTCTGCACTGTTGCTGTCTGATCCACTATCTTCCGATTCTCGCGACACTGAATGGCGTTTTCCCACGACGCGCGGCCATTACGGTCGCACAGTCAAACGAACTCCGAATATCATAACGCAATTCGCGTGTGCATTCGAACAGGTGTTCGAAATATGCGCTCTCAGAAAAGTGAACTCAACAGTTCGCTCCTACGCCTCAACATTACGGGCAGACCGAGCTGTCGGACATACGGATGGCGCATCGCAAACCCACAGCCGCAAGCGCTGCGACCAGGTACTCAGTACCCATGAGCATGGAGATAGGCGTCATCGAAACCGAAATAATGACCTATCTCGTGCAGCACCGTACTGCGAATCTGCTTGACCAGTTGAAGCTGCGTACTGCATATGCGCAGATGCGGACCTTTGAAAATCGTGATCACATCGGGTAACGCTCCCGCATATCCCCAACTGCGCCTTGGCAAGGGAATGCCCTCATACAATCCCAGGAGCTCCTCGGAACCATTGACAGGATGCTCACGAAGCTGCCGGTCGTCGGCCTCTTCGGCGACCGTGATGACGATGTTGTCGAGCACCTTGAGAAAACGTTCGGGAAGGCTGGCCAGCGCGTCATGAACCGCTGATTCGAATGCCTCGTCGGTCATCTCCATCGCCAACACCCCCTGAGCGTGCACGAGGACAGTGATATCCCACGTGGCCTGTTCATGCAAGGATACGCGAATATCGGTGCCGCGGGAGTCGCCGCTTATATCCACCCATTCGCTATGATGAGCGATTGGGTATTTTTTCATTCCACAACAAGCAAGAACAGGAAGACGGTAGAGGCATGGCTATTGAAGCGCAGGGGCTGGAAATTCGTATAGGAGCCCGCGTGCTGCTGTCCCCCACCGATTTTCATGTTTCCAAAGGCGACCGCATAGGTCTGGTCGGCCGCAACGGAGCCGGCAAAACCACGTTGACCAGGGTCATCACCGGAGATATGCTCCCCTCCGACGGCAAGGTCAGGGTATCGGGGAAACTGGGGTATCTCCCGCAATCCACGCATGTGGCAGACCCTCACCAGACCGCCATCGACCGTGTGATGAGCGCACGGGATATCGCATCGATTATCACCAGGATTCGCAAGTCGGAACAGGATATGACCAACCCGGACCCTGACATCATGGAAAAGGCCATGCGTCGCTATGACAAGGCGCAACAGGATTTCGAGAATGCCGGAGGGTATTCCGCCCAGTCCGAAGCCATCAAGATGGGTGAAAGCCTCGGTCTGGACCAGGAAGTGCTCAATCGTGAGCTCGGCACCCTCTCGGGCGGTCAGCGGCGACGCATCGAGTTGGCGCGAATCCTCTTCTCGGATGCCGACACGATGATTCTCGACGAGCCCACCAACCATTTGGATGCGGATTCCATCGAATGGCTGAAACAGTACCTCAAGCGCTTCGAAGGCGGATTCCTGGTCATCTCCCACTCGACGGAACTGCTTGACGAAACCGTCAACAAAGTATGGCATCTGGACGCGCAACGCGGAGCCATCGACATGTATGCCTTGGGGTGGAAGGCATATCTGCGTCAGCGAGTCGTCGACGAGGAACGCCGTCGGCGCGAACGCGAGGTGGCCGAGAAGAAGGCCGACCGTCTGATGAAGCAGGGTATTCGGCTCCATGCCAAAGCCACGAAGGCCGTCGCGGCCCAGAACATGATGCGACGCGCCGAACGTCTGCTGGAGAACACCGAAGATGCACAGAGAGCCGAGAAGGTCGCCGATCTGCGCTTCCCGGAACCCGCACCTTGCGGGCGCACGCCCATTATGGCCAAGGACATATCCAAGGCATTCGGCTCCAATATCGTCTTTGCAGGCATCAACCTGGCCATCGACAAAGGTTCTCGTGTGGTGATACTCGGATATAACGGTGCCGGAAAAACCACTACGCTGCGTCTGCTGGCAGGCATTGACAAGCCTGACACCGGCGAGGTCGAATTCGGTCACGGCGCGAAAATCGGTTACTTCGCCCAGGAGCACGACACCTTGGACAACAATGTCAGCGTTCTGGAGAATCTCCAACAGGTTGCCCCCAACCTCGAAGACACTCAGGCACGTTCGATACTCGGTTCCTTCCTGTTCTCCGGAGACGACGCGATGAAACCGACCTCGGTACTCTCCGGTGGCGAAAAGACCAGACTGGCCCTGGCGACTCTGGTCACGAGCAGGGCGAACGTCCTGCTGCTGGACGAGCCCACCAACAACCTCGACCCCGCCAGCCGTGACGAGATTCTCAAAGCCATCTCCAAATACGAAGGAGCGATAGTGCTGGTCACCCACGATGAGGGCGCGGTGCTTGCATTGAATCCTGAACGCGTATTGCTGATGCCTGACGGAGACGAGGATCTCTGGAACGACGGCTATCTTGAGTTGGTGGCTGAGGAGTAAGGCGTTTTTTCGGCGGTTGCACGCGGACATCTGCGCCAAACTGGCCCATTTGCACCGCTGTTACCCGTTTGTGTAGGGATTGGCGAGTAACTAAAGTCTATGACGCCAGCAGAATGGCGGTTTTCCGGCATGTCGCATAGCGCATACCAGCCTTGTCCGCGGAAATCCCTACACAAACGACAGATGCCTCGCCCAAGACTTCACGGGTACAGTAGATAAGTACCGTGCGCTCATGAAGAACGCAGATACGATGCCGATGAAGGGGGTCGCCATATGCTGTCCTCGCTTGTTGATGATGATGCTCAGGACATCGAGGGGTTTCTGACGGAGGCCTTCTCGACTGCATCGATTCGGGCTTTTGAAGAGCCCATGCTCGAAGCCGGGGTTCCGTTGATGCGTCATGCGGCTTCGCTGGTCGCCTGCACAGCCGAACGGATGATTGCCCAGTCGGGCATCGCGTTCTCGGACAGCCGCATCGCCGTGCTGGCTGGTGCGGGAAACAACGGAGGAGACGGCGTGTACGCGGCCGCCGCACTCGCCCGGTCCGGTGCCCATGTCGATGTCATCGCCGTTGGAAAATCCCTGCACTCGGGCGCTCTGGACCAGGTGCTGCACAGTGATGCGACGATTCTGGTCCTGGACGGGGACGCGCAGATTCCCGGATGCACGCTTCCTGAAAGCACCGAGGAGCAGCTCGCGCATATGAGCGAAGCATACGAGACCCTTCAGCAGGCGGATCTCATCATCGACGCGATGACCGGCATCGGAGTGCAGGGAAGCCTGCGCGGCATTGCAGCTCGCATCGCCGCGGCTCTCGGAGAATCCGGTAGGGTTCCTTCCCGTCCGGCCTTCCCTCCAGGGGCACATATCGCGCAATCCCATATGGTTCTCGCCGTCGACGCCCCGTCAGGTATCGGTGTCGATGACGGCACCTTGCCGGGACCCTATATTCCTGCCGATGTCACGGTGACCTTCGGCGCCTTGAAAGCCTGTCAGGTGCTGCCACCTGCGGCATATGCCTGTGGGCAGCTGGTTCTCGCGGATTTCGACTTCGACACCGAGCAGGAAACACCCGTCGCGGAAGTCATGTCCGCGAGGAAATGCGCTCAATCCCTGAGACTTCCGCAACTTGGGGATTCGAAATACACCCGTCGCGTGGTAGGACTCGTCACTGGGTCCGGAAGCTATCCGGGAGCCGGTATGCTCTCCACGCTTGCCGCATCGCGTGGGAACGTAGGCATGGTCAGATACATCGGTCCCGAGCGTGTTCAGGAACATATACTGCAGTCGGCTCCGGAAGTGGTGTTCGAACAGGGCAGGGTCCAGTCCTGGGTTGTTGGTTCCGGAGTCCCGGCGGAAGCGAAACCCGGCGCCCACGGAACACTCGGGGACGAGGATGCCGAGCAGATTCGCCACATCAAGGAACTGTTGCAGTGCTATGCCGCCGATGCCGTCACACTTGGCCATCCCCGCGAGGAAAACGATGATACCGGCGTCGAGGGCACAGGTAACACGGATACCCCGTCCTTGCCTCCTATCGTTGTTGATGCAGGAGCGTTGCCCTACCTCCCCCGCCATGTGCTCCCCTCCGTGGTGATCACGCCTCACGCCGGTGAACTGGCCCGCCTCCTGCAATCCTTGGGCGAGGATGTGGACGCTTCGGGCGTAAGCGACGAGGCCGTGCGCTGGGCCACGAAGGCGTGCCGGCTCACCGGAGCGACCGTACTGCTCAAAGGCGCCGTCACGGTGATTGTCGGCGATGACGGTTCGGCAGAGCCAAGGCTGATGACCGTCGGGCGTGCTCCCGCATGGCTGTCGACCGCCGGAGCAGGGGATGTTCTGGCTGGTGTGCTCGGTGCGATGCTGGCGCAGAATGCCGATACCATCGAGAAACATCCCGAACTGCTGACCGACTATGTAGCTGCAGGAGCCTATGTCCATGCTTTGACCGCGGCCGTGGCAAGCGCTTCCGCGCAGTCGGGCTGGTCTTTGCCGGTGATGGCCGACGCGGAGGATCTGCAGGCCTTCACCGATGATTTCGACAAGCGTGTTCAGGCAGTCAGCGCCGGCGATGGTCCGTCGCTCGGGCATCCGATTACCGCCGGCGATTTGATTACGGCCATACCCGAGGCCTACGCCTTGCTGCTCAGCCTCTACGACGACCCCGTACCGGAAGAAGCGACGCTATAGCCCAGCGGTTCCGCCACATGACAAGGAGAGAAGCCGAAGATGACACCGACCACAGCCACATTAATCGTCATGCGGCATGGCGAAAGCACATGGACCGATAAACGCATCAACCGTTTTGCCGGTTGGGCCGATGTTCCCCTCACTCCCAGGGGCGAGGAACAGGCACGCCATGCGTCGGCGCTGCTGTCCGACGCCGGGCTGAAACCCGATGTCCTGTTTACCTCGGTGCTGCGCCGTTCGATACACACCGCCGATATCGTGCTGGACGGCATAGATAGGCTCTGGATTCCGGTGGAACGCAGCTGGCGCTTGAACGAACGTCATTACGGAGCGTTTCAGGGCCAAACCAGGCCCGCAATGAGGGAACGCTACGGGGAAGAGCGATTCAACATGTATCGTCGCTCATACGATGTCAGACCACCTGACATCGACTCCGCATCACCGTACTTCCAGGGAAGCGACGATCGGTATTCCGCTCGATTCGCGGACGGCCTTGACGCCTTGAATCCCGCGGAGATCCGCAGTGAATGCCTGCAGGACGTCTGGCAGCGTCTTGAACCGCTGTGGCGCGCACGCATCGTTGCTCAACTGTCGCATGGCAACACCGTTCTGGTGGTGACCCACGGCTCCGTGGTGCGCTCGCTGGTCAAACATCTGGAGGGAATCAGCGATGCCGATATCGCTTCGGTCAATATCCCCACCGGAGTCCCCATGCTGTTCGACTTCTCTATTGCCTCGGATGGAACAATCCGTGCGGACGGGGCCGGACGATACCTGGACCCGGAAGCGGCGCAACAGGGCATCGCTGAAACCAGCGCCCTGGGAGCGGCGACCGCACCACTGCCTTCACCCGAGACAAGACCGTGACACCCCGACCATCGCACTGACGGTCATGGCATGCCGACACCCGAATCCGTGCGCACAGGGGTATAAGCGAGTTTCGTGTGTATATCCTCTGGTATAAATTCAATGTATGACACTGCTGCAATTGAAATACATCGTCAAAATCGTGGAATGCGGTTCGATGAACGAGGCATCCCACGAACTCTATGTTTCACAGCCTGCTCTGAGCTCCTCCGTCAAAGAGCTGGAGAACGAATTGGGTATCGAGATTTTCACCCGCTCGTCTCAGGGTATCGCACTGACCGTTGACGGCGCTGAATTCCTCACCTATGCGCGTCAGGTGCTCGACCAGTCGGCTCTGCTCGAAGAGCGCTACAAGAACGCCAAACCGCGCAAGCAGCTCTGCCGCGTTTCGACACAGCATTACATGTTCGCCGTCGAAGCCTTCGTGGAAATGATTAATTCGACCAAATCCGACGAATACGAATTCACTATACGGGAGACGCGCACCAGAGACATCATCAATCAGGTCGCGAACATGCAATCGGAGGTCGGCATCATCTACCTGTCCGATTTCAACAAGGATGTCATCGGCAAACTACTTCGCGAGAAACATCTCGAGTTCCACCCGCTCTTCCGCGCAGGACTGCATGTGTTCCTCTCACGCAACAACCCTTTGGCGATGAAGAAGAAAATCACCATGAAGGACCTGGAACCATATCCCTTCATCCAATACGAGCAGGGCGACGAGGGCAGTTTCTACTTCGCGGAGGAAGCCGTGTGGCCGGAGTACTCCCCCAAGCAAATCAATGTGACGGACAGAGCGACCATCCTCAACTTCATCGTCGGACTCAACGGGTACACGGTGTGCACGGGGATAGACAACGAGGACCTCAACACCGAGAAAATCGTGACCGTACCCTTGGACTCCGACGAGTCGATGCTGCTCGGATGGATTACCAACGAACGCGCGAAGATTTCGGCAGCTGCAGGACTGTATCTCGACAAGCTCAAAAGCGTCGTCGCCGACCACGGATACAACATCATCGAATAGCGTCGACCATCGCCGTACCACCATCGCGTCACTTGGATGACGTTACGGAGATACGGCGATGCCGTTTGTGTAGGGAGTATTTTGCAGCCGTTCTTTCGCGCGAGTTCTGATTACCGCTGTTCCGCCAATTATGAGATGTTTCTACCCCGAGATACTCAGGAATCCCTACACAATCGTTCATCCGAGAAAATTCCAGGGCGCCATACGCATCACGCGTGCTTCAGCGCGAACCGTAGGTATCCAGATAGCGTTCGGCTTGCGCCTGCACCTCACTGGTGAGGATTGTCTTGCCATCCGAAGCGGTGATATGTGATGCCGCATCGAAAATCTCACGTATGTTGGCGATGCTCAGTACGGGGAATCCGAATTCGTCCTCAACCGCCTGCACTGCCGAGATGTCGCCGTCACCGGAACGTTCCATGCGGTCGACCGACAGCACCAGACCCACCACGTTGATATTCGCTTCGGCCTTGAGCTTGGGGATGGATTCACGCACTGCGGTTCCCGCCGTCATCACGTCGTCGACCATCACCACGTTCATACCGTCGCGCAGGGCCGTTCCGACGAAGGAACCGCCGTCGCCATGGTCCTTCTTCTCCTTGCGGTCGAAGGTGTATCCGATGGGAAAGTCGTGAGCGCTCGTCAAGGCTATCGCCGTGGACACGGCAAGAGGAATACCTTTGTATGCCGGTCCGAACACGGTGTCGATGCGTTTCGGGAACAGGCCATCGGCGATGGCGTTCTGGACGACGGTGGCGTAGAACTCCCCCAGCAGCGCTATCTTCGCACCGTTGTCGAAGGCACCGGCATTGATGAAGTACGGCGATTGCCTCCCGGATTTCAACGTGAAATCGCCGAAGCGCAAGGCACCTGACTGCAGCAGAAACTGCGTGAAGCGATGTTGCAACGATGTGTCCTGTGGTGATGCCACCTCTACCATGTTTTTCCTTCCATGAGCTTCGCCGCGAGCTGCGGTCTGCTGTCCAGCAATGACTCGAGTTCCGTAGCGATGCGCAGCGGCGCAACGGGTCGAACAACGCCGCCGCTCCCACCTCAACGGCATTCGCCCCTGCATACAGAAATTCCAACGCATCCTCGCCCCGACTGATGCCGCCGATGCCGATGATGGGGATATCAGGCAGGGCCTGACGGACTCGCCATACGAACGACAAGGCGATGGGCAGTATGCACGGTCCGGACACCCCGCCGGTGGCATTCGCCAGAATCGGCTTGCCGGTCGTGATGTCCAAACGCATCCCGACCAGCGTGTTGATGAGGCTCAGAGCATCAGCACCGGCATCGACGCAGGCTCTCGCGATGGCCACGATATCCGTGACATTGGGAGAAAGCTTCACGACCATCGGCTTGTCGCTTAATTCGCGCAGTCTGCTTATCAGCCGGAAGAGGGCCAGAGGGTCGGTGCCGACCGACATGCCCCCGTGCGAGACGTTGGGACAGCTGACATTGATTTCAAGCATATCCGCCGGGCTGTCTGCCAGCTTCGCCACGACTTCGGCGTAATCGTCATCACTGTGACCAGCCACGTTGGTGACGACGGTAGCGCCCAAGGCCTTGAGCTTGGGTAACTCGTCGTGCAGGTAGTGGTCCACGCCGGGATTCTGCAGACCTACCGCATTCACCGTGCCACAAGGTGTTTCGGCGGTACGCGGTGTGGGATTGCCCTCCCAAGGCACCGGAGAGACTCCCTTGGTGCTGATCGCACCCATCTGCGATACGTCGTAGTAGGGGCCGCAGGCCGCCAGATTGAAGGTGCCCGAAGCGGTTCCCACCGGATTCTTCCAGGGGACGCCCGCCACGACGGTGGAATGCCGCCAGCGGCGTTGCGTAGTCGCGTCCAGGCAATCCTCACACGTGAGGCCGGTCCGGGCTGTGCGATGCTCCTGTTGCTGCGTCGTCGTCATGGTGTTCATACCGCCCATCCCAGATTCTCCGCCGTGAAGACCGGCCCGTCCAGACAGACCTTCTTTCGTCCGTCCACGGTATCCTGCACGCACACCACGCAGGTACCGAATCCGCATCCCATACGCGCTTCGAGACTCAGCTGAGCGGGTATGCCACGGGTCGATGCCCACTGGGCCACCGCCTTCATCATCGGATGCGGACCACAGGAGAGGATGCTGAATGCTTCGGCGTTCTGCGGGTCGGAGTCAATCACCCTGTTCAGCAAGGTGATGACATTCCCTTCCCTTTCGTCGATGCTGAGCACCTTGTCGCACAGTTCGGCGGCGAAGGCATCGGCAAAACGCGTGTCTCTATAGCCGAACAGCGCCACAGCTCCCTGTGCCGCCGGGGAATCGTGTATCTGCTGTGCCGCGTACAGCAGCGGAGGTATGCCCAGACCGCCGCCCACCAACAGAACAGTGCGCTCTCCTGACAGATCGAAGCCATGTCCCAAGGGCCCAAGCACGTCTATGCGATCGCCCGCCTCAAGCAGAGAGAAATCTCTGGTGCCGGAGCCGACGGTGGCAAATATCACACTGAAGGTATCGTCCTCGATTCCGGCCACACCGAAGGGACGCGGCATCATACGGGCGCTGTCCTGGGTGTAGAGATTGACGAACTGCCCCGCTGCGGCGTGAGTCGCGACGTATGAATCCTGAATCACCAAACGGGTGATTGTAGGCGTCAGATGCTCCACACGGAGTATCGCGGCGCTATGTCTGGGTTTGAGGAATGCGGTGCGCAAGCCGCCATCAGGCTCATCGACCTTCGTCATGTTCTGTCCTTTCCTTGTGCGGACAAGGCATGGCGCAAGGCCTCTTTCATGGAAAGGGCGGCCTCGCGTGAGGACCTGGACACAAGCGTGAAGGCATCCTCGGCTGTCAGCGTCGTGTCGTATTCAGGGCTCTTCCGCCACGATCCGATGATGCCTCGCGAGGAATTCACGACGGCACCGGAGCCGTGAACATCGAACATCGCGGCCACATCATCTGCGGAGCCGCCTTGTGCGCCGAATCCGGGTATCAGGAAGAAGGTGTGCGGCATTCGTCGGCGCAGGGCCTGCCCCGCCTTCGGGTGAGTCGCCCCCACCACTGCTCCGACTCGCGAGTATCCGTGTGCGGCGATGCTGTCATCACCCCAGGAGCTCACCAGATCTGCAACGCACTCGTAGACCTTGCGTCCGTCGGTCAAGGCAAGCTCCTGGATTTCATCGCTCGAGGGATTGGATGTGCGAACCAGCACGAACACGTCTTTGTCGCGTTTGTTGGCGGCATCGACGAAAGGAAGGATGCCGTCCGAGCCAAGATAGGGGTTCACCGTGATGCCATCCTCATGCCAGGGGGACGACTCGGACACTCCTGCGATTCCGCTGAGATGACCCGCATACGCCGCCGCTGTCGAACCGATGTCACCCCGCTTGATATCGCCGAGTACGTAGAACCCCATGCCCTGAGCCAGTGAGCAGGTCGCGATATACGCTTGGATACCCGCCGCGCCCAAGGCCTCGTACATGGCGATCTGGGGTTTCACCGCCGGAACGATGCCCTGTATGCCCTGCATTACGGCTTCGTTGAATCTGAGATAGGCCTCCGCCAGCCTCGCTGCGGAATCTGCGGATTCCGGCTGACCGTCACCCACTTGATATGCTTCGTTCCCCAGGAATTGTGATGGCAGCAAGGCCGGCGTCGGGTCCAGGCCGACCACGCTGGGATTCCCCGTTGCGGAGATCGCTTCAATCAATCCGTCCAAACTCATGACTCGCTTTCGATGCTGTTTCTGGTGCTGATACGTGAAGCCGGGATACGTGAGAACGCGAAGGACGACGCTATCAGCGTCGCCATAGGACGCCCGGTAACCGTCCACGACGCGAAGGGTGTGTTGCGTGCACGCGAATGGAATTGCTCAGGGTCGATTGTCCAACGTTCCCCGGGTGCGAGAATACTGAGTTCAGAGGCGAGCCGCGCGTTGCCCTGGCGCAGATCCAGAACTCGCGAGGAGTCCGTGGACTCCCCGACCGTCAACAGCGAGTCGACATCTGCCGTGTCTTCGCCCATCAGCCGTGCGGGAGCGACGGACATCAGCTCTATCAACCTACGGTCGTCGATATATCCGCCGTCGACCAACACGTGGTGGCACACGCCGTAAGCGGTTTCCAGTCCGATAATCCCGTTCGGCGCGTCCAACAAGGACTGCGCCTTCTCACAGACCGTGTGGGGAGCGTGGTCGGTGGCGAGCATATCCACCGTACGGTCACGCACCGCCTCGATGGTCGCCTCCCGGTCGGCGGCGCTTCGCAACGGTGGGTTCATCTTCGCCAAGGTGCCATGCTCGAGCACATCCTCGTCGCACAAGGCCAGGTAATGGGGTGCCGTTTCGCAACTTACCTGCAGCCCGTCACGTTTGGCCTGCCGAATCGCCTCGAATGCAGCGGCGGTGCTGACATGCTGCAAATGCACATGCTGCCCTGTCCTGCGCGCCAGAGCGATATCCCTCTGGACGATGGTGAGTTCGGTGGAGGCAGGAATTCCAGGTACGCCAAGTTTGCGGGAAATCCTGCCGTCATTGATAACACCGCTGTCGTGATGCTCGCAGTGGTCGACGACGGGAATGCCCGCCTGCCGCGCATTGGCGGCGACCTCATCCAGAATGCCGTCCGTGATGGCCGCACCGTCATCGCTGATGGCCACAATCGGATGTGTTTCCGTGGATTGATTGCCATCGGAACCGCCATTACGCAGATACGGCTCCCAATCCTGCAGACGGCTGGCCACCTGTCCTTCACGACCCGTTGAGGCAGCCACGCACAATTCGTAGCGCACGGGCAGTGACTCGCCGCTGAATTCCGCATAATGCTGCAGATAGTCGACGACGGAGTCGAATCCGGCATCGAGCACATCCTGTGCCCCGTCCATACCCGGGTGAAGTCTCCTGCCGTCCAACGCGGGTACGGTATTCGGCATAATCAGCACGTTGGTATATCCCCCGCTCGCCGCTGCGGCACAGCCGGAGGTCATGCTCTCCTTCTGTGTCTGCCCGGGGTCGCGGAAGTGCACGTGCGGGTCGCATAAGCCCGGAGCCAGGGTGTATGCGGAGCAATCCACCACCACGTCGACTGCTTTGCCTGCCGCCATGGACCGTGTTGCCGACTGGATTGCGGCGCGGAGCGCACCATCGTCATCCAGCAGCGCCGGTCCAGAGGCATCTTCAGTGGCGGCTTTCCGCGTATCCGTAGCGAGTGAGGCAAGTGGCAGCCTCACACTGATATGCTCGCCGGTATCCCAAAGTGTGAGGTGTTGCAGGATGATGCTCGCCTTGCCGGCCATATCAGAGTTTCGCTTCCTCATCGCAGTAATCGCAACGATATTCGTGGCGCTCACTATGGGCAAGATGGAATCGCTGGCTGATGCCGGGCTCAGTGGTGGTCACACAGCGCGGGTTCACGCAGGAAATCACATCGACAAGATGTTCCGGCAGATTCGGCTGATGCTTGGCGACGATGCTGCCGCCTCTGACGATGTCAACCGTTGCCTGACGCGCCACAAAACCAAGCACATCGAGGTCGACGTCCTGCTCGTCCTCGATTTTGATGATGTCCTTGCAGCCATAGCGGCGGCTATCGGCGTTCATGATCAGCGCAAGCTTTGCCGTGGCCGGGTCGATGTGCAGATATTGCAGGACGGTCAGGGCGGTTCCGGCCGGTACGTGGTCGATGATGATGCCGTTGTTGATGCTAGTGACTTCCATCAGACCAGCTCCTCCTTGTTCGCCCAAGCCGCATAGCCTGGGAGTTCATCACCCACCAGGGTGCTTTCCAAAGCCATGCGCATCAGCATGCCGTTGCGAACCTGCTCGAAATATGCCGCCCTCGGGTCCTTGTCGACATCCACGGCTATTTCGTTGACGCGTGGCAGGGGATGCAGTACAGCCATGCTCGGCTTGGAGAGCTTGAGCTTTTCAGCATCAAGGATGTAGGTATCCCGCAGTCGCAGGTAGTCGTCCTCGTTGAAGAAGCGCTCCTTCTGCACCCTGGTCATGTACAGCACGTCAAGATCGCCGATGACGGACACGAGGTCCTTGACTTCGGTATACGAGCAGCTTGCCGTCTCGTCGATGCGGTCCAGCACATATTGCGGCGTTTTGAGTTCTTCGGGGCTGACCAGCACGAAATGCACGTTGCCGAATCTGCACAGGGTCTCGATGAGCGAGTGCACGGTGCGACCGAAGGTCAGGTCGCCGCATAGTCCGACGGTGAGGTCAGTGACTCGCCCGAAACGTGACTTCAGCGTTGCCAGATCGGCCAGGGTCTGCGTCGGATGCATGTGGCCGCCGTCACCGGCGTTGATGACCGGAACCGATGCAGCCTGTGAGGCGACCAATGCGGCGCCCTCCTTCGGATGCCTGATGGCCACCACGTCGACATAGTTGGAGACGGTCTTCAATGTGTCCCCTATGGACTCGCCCTTTGAAACGCTGGAAAGCTGCGCTCCTGCGAAGCCGATGACGTTCCCTCCGAGCCGAAGCATCGCGGTTTCGAAGCTCAGCCGGGTCCGTGTGCTCGGTTCGTAGAAAAGCGTAGCGAGTATTCTGCCGTCGCAGGTATGAGACACCTGAGCACGGTGGGTGTCGATATATCGTGCTTTCAGCAGTAGATCTTGTATTTGTGCAGTGGTGATGTCATCCAGCGTGACGACGCTGCGACCCACTAGTGAGGAAGTCTCGGAAATACCGCCGGAAACCTTGTCTCCGTCGGACTCCGAAATGCGTTCTTGCTGTTGCTGTTCGGACAAAGGCTCACCTTTCGCTTGTGTCAAGGTGGCCACCTTCACGTGACCTAGTCGAATTTACGCTGGAGGCAAGACAGCGTTGTCGGACCGAACGGGAATGGCATGATTCGAGACCCGTGATGCTTGGGATTACGGTGTGTCACTGTCCGGTACCGTAGAACAGGCGCTCCATCACCTCACGGCAGCGGCGCATGGACGACAGGATGTCGTTTTCGAACAATTGCCCACGGTGGGCCTCTCGCCCTAGGTATATGGCTATGCCCCCAAGCGAATAGGAATCATCGGGAAGGATGTCTGCCTGCTTCGCCCGTCCCGACCACAGATAATTGCCGTTGCGGGCGTTGGTGCACACCTTCCAGCCCTCCTCCAGCGTGGCGGCATCGTCTTCGGCGATGAAGCCCAGATCGGTGAGCGCATGCAGGGCGGGCAGAGTTTGCGTGGTGTGCAGTTCCTCAACCATGCCGGCATGCTGGAGTTGCAGCAGCTGGACCGTCCACTCCACATCGGAAAGCCCTCCCTTGCCGAGTTTCAGGTGACGGTCCCTTCGGACTCCTCTCGGCAGACGTTCCGCCTCCATACGCGCCTTCAGCCTGCGAATTTCACTCAGCTCGGATTGGCTGATTTCCGAACGCGGATAGCGTACCGGGTCGGCGATGTCTCTGAGGAAATCCTCGGCCAGCGACTTATCGCCGGCGGCATATCTGGCCCGAAGCAGCGCCTGATGCTCCCAAACGCTGGACCAGCCGGAGTAATACTCACGGTAGGAGTCGAAGGACCTGACCAGCGGTCCGTTCTTGCCTTCCGGCCGAAGATCCATATCCAAGTCGATTTTGGGTTCCACGGTCAGCGGCCCCCCGGTCACGGCCCTCGTGATTTCGATGACCGCTCTGGCGAAGGCGTTCGCGCTGGTATCGTCGCACCCCGACCGTGGCCTGTATATGGCGATGACGTCGGCATCGGAGCTGAAGTTCACTTCGGAACCTCCATAGCGCCCCATGGCGATCAGGCAGATGTCCGCTGACGGTTCATTCGCGCCGAGAGCCTTCATGACATGCTGTATCGACCAGGACAACACCGAATCGAGAATGGCGTCGACCACATTGGTCATGCCTTCAAGGCATTCGTGTTCGTTCAATGTTCCGCTCATCCACCCAAGACCGATGCGTTCGATCTCATGTCTGCGCATGGCCCGTATCGAAGTGGCGAAGTCCTGTTTGCGGTCGGCGAAACGCATCTGCGCGGAATGGGTCTGCGTGCGCAGACTCTCAAGACTTCTCGTACCGAGTTTCGCATCGTCGCCAAGCCAGGTGACCGATTCCGCGGATTTGCTCAACGCATCCATCAGAAAGCGCGAATTGGCCAGGATGTGACACAGCCGCTGGGCCGCCGAAGGCGAGTCTCGAAGGAATCCGAGGTAGTTGTTGCCGGAGCCGAAACGCTCCTCGAGAGTCCTCCACCCAAGCAGTCCCATGTCGGGATTCTGCCCTTCACCGAGCCATTGGAGCACGGCCGGAAGCAGAATCTTGTTGATTTTCGCAGCTCGGGACAATCCCGAGGTCAACACCTGAACGTGTCTCATCGCACTTTGCGGGTCCTGGAAGCCGATTGAGGCAAAGCGGACCATCGCAGCTTCAGGGCTCAGACTGATCTCGTCCTCTTCGAGTTGGGCGTTGATGGGCAGCATCGGCCGGTAATAGATGTCCTGATGAAGATTCCTGACTTCCCGACGGGTGGCGTCGAAAGCTTCGACCAGCTCATCGGCGTGGTAACCGAAGCTTCTGGCCAATCTGCGCAATTCAGGATTGGCGTCCAGCGACTCGCGGTTCAGTTCTCGTTTGCGTTCGATGCCGCCGATATTGCCTTCCGCCAGATCAGGGAACAGGTGCGTGCGTTTGAGCGACCACATCTGCTGCCGGTGTTCAAGAACTCGTTCGAAGCTGTAATCCCTGCTCAGACGGCTTGCCTGCGTTCTTGACACATACCCGCCGTCGGCCAACGCCTGCAGGGACTCCAATGTGGAGGAAGTCCGAAGTGATTCGTCGGTGCGCCCGTGGACCAGCTGCAGCATCTGGACGGTGAACTCCACATCTCTGAGTCCTCCTTTGCCGAGTTTGATCTCCCTGTCCTTCAGCTGGGCCGGTATGAGTTGCTCCACCCTTTTGCGCATCTGCTGGCAGTCATACACGAAATTATCGCGCTGTGAGGCCTTCCACACGAACTCCTGGGCCATGGCCCTGTACTCACTGCCCAATGCCGCATCACCTGCCACGGGCCTCGCCTTGAGCAATGCCTGGAACTCCCAGTTCTGCGCCCAGTGCTCGTAATAATCCTTATGAGATTCAAGGGTCCGGACCAACGGTCCGTCCTTGCCTTCGGGGCGCAGGGCGGTGTCAATCTGCCATAATGCGGGCTCGTTCACGCCCGCTATCACCGATTGGCAGATTTTCTGCATCAGTGTGGCCAGTTTGCTTCCCAAGCGAATCAGCCGCTGATGGTCACCGGAGGGTTGCCGGCATTCCACAACGTAGATGAGATCCACGTCGGACACGTAATTCAATTCACGGGCGCCGAGCTTGCCCATCCCGATAACGGCGAATCGGCACTCCCGAGCCTCCGGAAGTTCCTGACGAGCCACCGCCAGCGCCGCATCCAGGGATGCGGACGCCAGATCGGACAGGGCCTTGCTGACTCTTGGCTGCACTGCTATGGGGTCGGGCGAACAGGTATCGAAGGCCATGATGGACATCAGCTGACGAAGATATTCTGCGCGCAGATTCGAGGTTCCTTCACTCAAGGACAATGCTGAAACGGGCATGGGTTCAGCGTCGGTCGCCTCGACCGCCTGCATCAGCTTCCTATGCAACTGCTCGCTGCTCGGCAGACTCACGGGTCGGGCGGCCTGCCTGACCAGCTCCGGTCTGGTGCGCATCAGGACGCCTACGGCCTCCGAAGCACCCAGAACGGATACCAGCGTCGCCCATGCCGAGGCATCCGGAAGGAGTTCGTGCATGCGGATACCCTGATGATGAACGGCATCGGTGATGAGCAGCAGATTCTGCAGCGCCACATCAGGATCGCATACACTGGCCAGGGACCGCAGCAAGGCCTGAAGACATGTCTCGTTCAGTCCTGCTTTGCGGAGCAGTTCGCAACGCCGACGAGCCTCGTCGATATTCTGGAATCCGGCCTGTATCAGAGCATGGGCGCTCAGTGGGAGTGAATCATCGGTCATGGTACCAATGTAGACCACGAGCCGACGGACATCCACGAGTCGCTCGGATGGACGACCGTCATAACCCGCCACTTACCCACTCTGCGAGCGGTGCTCGAGGCGAGCCGAGTGCAGGGCCGAGATCATCGAGATGTATTAATGTTCCAGCAGGAACTGCGTATTCTGCCAGATTCTGCGAGTTGTTCCCGCGTGGTTCATGGTGTACAGGTGAATGCCGTCAACACCGTCCGCAATCAGGTCGCTGATCTGTTCCGAGGCGTAGATGATGCCGGCCTCGCGCAGGGCATCACGGTCACCGCCCCACTTGTCGAGAATCTTCTCCAACCTGGGTGGGATTCTGGAACCGCACATCGACACCATTCTTTTGATCTGCGCTGCGCTGGTCACCGGCATGATGCCGGCCTCAATCGGCACGGAGACACCCGCGCACCTCGCCTTGTCGATGAAACGCAGGAAATCCGCATTGTCGAAGAACAGCTGCGAAATGAGGCGGTCGGCCCCGGCATCGACCTTGATTTTCAGATGTTCGATGTCCTCGTCCATATTTTTGGCCGCAGGGTGGCACTCCGGATAGCAGGCCGCGAACACCTCCATATCCGGTTTATGCTGGCGTATGTATCTGACCAGGTCGCTCGCATAGTGAAACACCCGCGCCGGTTCCCTGTCGGGCAGCACATTGCCGCCAAGCGCCAGAACCGCGGAAACCCCGGCTTTTTCGAAAAGTTCGAGCTCTTCGTCGATGTCTGCCTGATCGGCATACAGAGCCGTCAGATGTGCGACGGCGGGAATGGAGTATTCCTCTTTGATCGTATGGGCGATTCTGGCGGTGATCGTCCTGTCGGTCTCCTTGCCGGTTCCGAAGGTAACCGAAATGAAATCGGGGTTTACCCCCTGCAATCCGTCCAAGGTGTCATAGATGGTTCCCACCGGAGTGTCCCGTTTGGGCGGGAACACCTCCAGGGAAAAAGTTGTCGAATGCAAGCTACCGCTCCAGACGCTCACGGACGGCCTTGGCGGCGGCAACCATGTGTTCGAGGCTCGGCCATGTCTCGGCATTGCCACGCGTCTTCAGGCCGCAGTCGGGATTGATCCACACCGACGCCTTGTCCATCTTGGCGAGGATATCCCCTATGCGGTCTTCGATCTCCTGCTGGGATGGAATTCGCGGCGAATGGATGTCGTAGACTCCCGGACCCGCTTCGGTTTCGAAATGCGCCTCCTGTATGGCATCGAGCACCGTCAGATCGGAACGGGACGCCTCGAAGGAGATTACATCGGCATCCATGGCGTCGATATCGCGGATGATGTCGTTGAACTCCGAATAGCACATATGCGTATGAATCTGCGTGCCGGCTTTCACACCTGAATGCACCAGTCTGAAGGCCGGGATGGCCCAGTCAAGATACTCTTTGTGCCAATCGCTTCTGCGCAGGGGCAGCTTTTCGCGCAAGGCCGCTTCATCGATCTGAATGACCTTGATGCCTGCCGCTTCCAGGTCCAGCACCTCGTCTCGTATGGCCAGCGCCAGCTGAGTGGTCTGCTGTTCATGCGTGATGTCCTCACGTGGCCACGACCAGTTGAGAATCGTGACAGGTCCAGTGAGCATTCCCTTGACGACGCGGTCGGTGCGCGACTGCGCATAGGCGCTCCACGCCACGGTGATCGGCTGTGCGCGGGATACGTCGGACCATACGATTGGAGGCTTCACGCAGCGAGTGCCGTAGGACTGCACCCAGGCGTTCTTGGTGAAGAGGAAGCCGTTGAGGTTCTGACCGAAGTATTCGACCATATCGTTGCGTTCGAATTCACCGTGTACCAGCACATCAAGGCCGATGGCCTCCTGCTTGGAAAGGACATCATCAATCTGCGATCTGATGAAGGCGTCGTAATCATCCTGGCTGATTTCCCCGTGGCGAAGCCTGGCACGCTCTGCACGCACCTCCTTGGTCTGCGGGAAGGAGCCGATGGTGGTCGTGGGCAGCAACGGCAGGTGCAATTCCTCACGCTGCAGACGCTGGCGCTCGCTACGGGCCGGTTTACGGTTGAATTCGCCTTCCGACAATCCGGCTATGCGTTTGCTGACGGCGGCATCGGCCTTCACCCGGTGTCCATCGAACAAGGCCTGGTTGTCTGCCAGTGCCTTCGAGGATTTGCGCTCCTCGTCATTGTCCTGCACCAGTTCGGCCAGCTCGCCGATCTCATCGAGCTTCTCCACTGCGAAGGCGAAATGACGTCGCACCTCGGCATCGAGCCCGTCCTCCCGCGCCACGCTGAAGGGCACATGAAGCAGGGAGCTCGCCGTGGAAACGGCAACGCGGTCGGTCACCTTTCGCACCGCATCCAGCACGCCGAGACTCACGGCATAATCGTTGCGCCAGATGTTACGGCCATTGACCACACCGGCGAAAATCGTGGTGTTCTCGGACACCCCGAATTCCTCGAGTGCAGCGAGATTCTCGTTCCTGCCTTCCACGAAGTCCAGGCCAAGTCCGTCGAATCCAAGCAGTCCCAGGGTTTCGTATGAATCCCTCACATGCCCGAAGTAGGTCTGCAGCAGCAGACGTACGGTACCGTTCGTAGACTTTCGGTGCGGAAGAATCTTGGTATAGAGGCTCTTGAAGAGCTCCAGGTCCCCACGTTCCTTGTCGAGGACCAGATAGGGCTCGTCGAATTGCACCCAGTCGACGCCTAGACCTGCGAAACGTTCCAGCACGTCAGCGTACGCCTTGGCGGTCTGCTCTATAAGACCCCGATCGATGGCCAGAGGGGCGCCTTCAGGACGTCGGGCAAGTTTGAGGAAGGTGTACGGGCCTATCAGCACGGGTTTCGTGGTGATGCCCAGAGCCTTGGCTTCCGTGAATTCCTCGAAGGGTTTATCGCTGCTGAGGGAGATGCTGACCGAATCATCAATTTCGGGGACGAGATAATGGTAGTTCGTGGTGAACCACTTTTTCATGGGCAGTGCGGTGACGTCCCCCTTGTCGCCCTGATATCCACGCCCCATGGCGAACAAGGTGTCCTCGGCATCCAAAGACAGCCGCTTGTACCGTTGGGGAACCACTCCGAGCAGAATCGCGGTGTCCAGCATCTGGTCGTAATAGCTGAAGTCGTTGCTGGGGATAAGCGAAATCCCCGCCTGCTGCTGAATCTTCCAGTGTCGTTCGCGCAGCAACTTCGCCGTGGCCTTCACATCCTCGATGCCGTGTTTGCCTCTCCAATACCCCTCGATGCTTTTCTTCAGCTCCCTATCGGAACCAATGCGCGGGAAACCGACAACTGATGTGGGCACAGACATGAAACCTCCAAAAGGACTTAGACGACTGTTGCAGACTAGCAAAGGTGAGCGGCAGGGAAGTAATCAAGACGATTAAGGTGTCGCCATAAGCTGCATTTATAACGTTGCTGATTACGACGGCGACGGATGCACCGCAATCAGCCCCACCTGGCGGCCGACCGAAGAAGGTAACGTTCAGAAATCATGGGGTCCCAGGACGGCCAGCAGGGTGGCGCTGTGGATTTGCCAATCCTTGAAGGGCTCGTTCGAACCGAAGATGGCCAGATTGGCAGGAGACATGCCCAGGTTCAGCAGGTCGAGCCGTTCCGGGTCGGAATCCGAGGTTGCAAGCCACTGGCAACTGATGGAAACCGTCGGCTCATGTCCAAGCACCATCAGTACTTTGCGTTTGGTCTTCGTGGACTTCAGTTCATCCAGAACGGACTGCACGCCGCCTTCGTAAAGACTTTGCCGCATATCCACCTTGGGTTTGTCACCGAACACCTTGAGCATGCGATCGAGTGTCTGCCGCGTTCTGTCCGCTCCTGAACAGGCGATTCTGTCCGGGACCAGATCCAGATCCGACAGGCCTTTGGCAACCACCTTCGCCTGCTTCACGCCCTTGTCGGTCAATTGCCGCTGTCTGTCATCTCCGTTGCCGAAGGCCTCGGCCTTGGCGTGACGCATGACTATCAGCACATACTGGTATGCGTGCGCACGTTTCGCGACCTTGCTCATTTTGACACCCATACAGCGTACCTTTCAATAACCACGCCCCTACCGCAGGCGCAACACCGCACGAGCCTTCAGTCCTCGGATTCCGGCGTATCCCCTATGACGCCAGCGCAGTCAGTTCCCCTGCTTCGATTCGAGCACGGAACGCTGATGATCCAGATCCCGAATGACCTTGCGCAGCTTGCGGTCGGAGATGTCCCTGAGCCCAAGTGATTCAAGAGCCTCCGGACCCTGTTCACGATCAATATCAGTATACGTGTCTTTTGCGCCTCGTTCGCGCCTACGCAATGCGGGCGCACCTTCCGCCATCAGCCTCGACAACACCAGAAACCCCGTATGCCCTATCATCTGATGGTCCGGCCTCACAGACAGACCCTGAGCTTTCCAACTGCGTTCCAGCGTTTCGTCGATTTGAGGCTCTGTCCATCTCTCGGAGTTTCGTAAGGCTTCGGCCAGTCGGCTCATCTGCGTGGTTGTGGTGATATAACTCAGAAACACCCCTCCGGGAGCCAGCACCCGTTCGATCTCCGAAAGCCTGTTCCACGGGTCCAGCATATCGAGAACAACACGGTCGTAACCGTCAGCGGGCAGTGTTGCGGCGACCGAGTCGAAATCACCCTGCAGCAAGGACCACCAACCGGGGTCTCCCCCGAAGTACACCGTCGCATTGGCCCGGGCTATGTGCGCGAATTCCGGTCTCAACTCGATGGTGGTCAGCTCTCCAAGTTCACCGACCGCATCCAGAAGGTGGATGCTCAAGGCACCTGAGCCTGCGCCTGACTCCAGCACGCGCATTCCTTTGCGGATGTCTCCAAGGCTCAGCACCTGAGCGATGTCCTTCGGATACATGATCTGAGCACCCCGCGGCATCGACAGCACGTAATCAGCCAGTCGCGGGCGCATGACGGCATACTGCCAGCCGCCTATCGAACGAGCGGCCTTCCATGGCTTTTTCTTGTCGACATCCTCTGCACGCCTGGGTGTGGTCTGGGTGGTTACCACGCTTCCTTCGCTCATGCCTATCAGATCGTCGTGCAGGATGTGCCCGTGTGGGGTCTGCACCATAGCACCTGATTCGATCTGGATGGTGATCATATTGCCTTTGCGGTCGGTCAGCTGAACTTTTTCCCCAAGTTCCAAAGGTCCGCGCAACGCCATGTAACACCCTTCCGTAAAGGCCTGTGTGTGATGCAGGCACCGGTGCAGGTCACAAGAGAGGGACCTGCACCGTAGGACACTACTCCTGAGACTGCGTGAACTGTGAATTATACAGGGTGGCGTATGCGCCGTCCTGTGCTATCAGTTCGTCATGGGAGCCCTGTTCGACGATTGATCCGTGGTTCACCACCAGAATGAGATCGGCATCGCGAATGGTGGACAGACGGTGGGCGATGACGAAGCTGGTGCGGTTCTCGCGTAGAGCGTTCATGGCCTGCTGCACCAGCAGTTCCGTTCTGGTGTCCACGGAGCTCGTCGCCTCGTCGAGTATCAGGATGTCAGGGTCGGAAAGGAAGGCCCTGCATATCGTCATCAGCTGACGCTCCCCCTGACTCAGCTCGGAACTGTCCTCGTTGAGCACGGTGTCGTAGCCATTGGGGAGTCTGCGGATGAACTCGTCGACATGGGTCGCCCTCGCTCCTGCAAGCATCTGCTCTTCGCTCAGTTGCCTGCCTTCCTGGACACCATACAGCAGGTTGTCGCGCACGGTGCCGTCGAACAGCCAGGTATCCTGCAGAACCATGCCGAAATGTCTGCGAAGACTGTCCCTGGTGACCGTCGCGGTATCCACGCCGTCGATGGTGATGGCGCCTCCCTGAATTTCATAGAAGCGCATCAGCAGGTTCACCAAGGTTGTTTTCCCTGCTCCGGTGGGGCCTACGATTGCGACCGTCTGCCCAGGTTTTGCTTCCAGGGAGAGATGCTGAATCAGGGGTTCATCGGAACGATAGGAGAAGGACACATCATCGAAACGGACATGACCTTCGATGTTGCCGCCCGTGAGCTCGCCGATTTCGTGTGCATCCACCGGGTCGGGCTGCTGCTCCTCCTCATCCAGGAATTCGAAGATGCGCTGGCAACTGGCCAAGGAGCTCTGGAGCATGGTGCCCATGGAAGCCAATTCGCCGAGTGGCTGGGAGGACTGTCGGGAGTACTGCGTGAACGCCTGCAGATCACCCAGGCTCAAGGTGCCGGAAAGCACTTTGACACCACCGAAGATAACGACCAGCACGAAACTGAGGTTTCCGAAGAAGGTCGTTACCGGCGTGACCAGAGACGAGAGGAACGACGCCTTGAACGAGGCGTCGTACAGTTGACGATTGCGCTTGTCGAACTCTTCTTTCGCGGCGTCCTGTCTGCCGTATGAACGCACGATCATATGCCCGGAGAACATCTCCTCGACATGGCTGTTGACCTCTCCGGTCTTGGCCCACTGTGCGATGAAGTTCGGCTGGGTCTTCTTCATGATGAATGCGGCGCACAAGCCCATCACCGGAATGATGACGAAAGCCACCAGCGTGAGCATGGGCGAAATCGAGAGCATCATGATGAAGGTCGCAACCACCATGAATACCGAGAAGAACAGCTCTCCGAGAATCTGCTGCAAGGTCTGGGAGATGTTGTCCACATCGTTGGTCGTACGGCTCATGACCTCCCCGCGCGGCGTCCTGTCGAAATACTGCAGGGGCAGACGGGACATCTTGTCCTCGATCTGCGCACGCATCCGAAACACGGCGTCCGAGACCACACGTGTCATCAGGAAGTTCTGCACCAGTCGCAGCAGAATGGAGACCAGATAGATGGCGATGACGATCAGCAGAATCGTGCCGAAGGTCGACCAGTCGATGCCTTGGCCTGCTTTGACGTTCATCGAGGCGATCATGTCCGCGAAGGAACCCTTGCCCTGCGCACGCAGGGCCGCGACGACCTGTTCGGTCGGCGTTCCTGCCGGGACACCCTGCTTCTGAAGCATTGTGCCGAGGATACCCGAGAAGAGCACATTGGTGGCCTTGCCCAGTATCTTCGGGCCCAAAGCAACCAATCCAACCGATATCATGCCCGAAATGACCATAATGATCACTCGGATCTTGCTGGCCAGCAGATACTTCAGCAGGCGCTTGATGATCTTGCCGGTCTGTCCCTTTTTCTGCATTGGGATTGCAGCTGTCATTCCCTCTGTCATTATTCTCCCCTCCCATCCAAGCTCAAGGCCTCCACGTCAGGGCCCAGACCACCTTGCGACTCAACGATTTCCTGGTAGGTCGGGCATGAGTTCATCAGCTCGTCATGCGTGCCCCTACCTACGATCCTGCCTGATTCGAACACCAGTATCTGATCGGCGTCTCTTATGGATGTAGCCCGTTGTGCCACGAGAATCTGCGTCGCATGCCGTGTGACCGGGGCCAGGGCTTCACGCAGTTTCCTGTCGGTCGCCACATCTAGGGCTGAGAAGGCGTCATCGAAGGTGTAGATCAGCGGCTGCCTGAGTATCGCTCTGGCGATGCACAGGCGCTGCTTCTGTCCACCCGAGAAATTGGTCCCTCCTTCGGAAACGGGAGCATCGAGCCCCTGTGGGTTCTCGCGCACGAATTCCTCGGCCTGGGCGATGCGCAGTGCCTGCCAGATGTCGTCGTCCGTGGCATGCTCCGCTCCGTACTGCATGTTCGAGCGGATGGTTCCGGAAAAGAGCATGGCCTTCTGCGGCACCTGTCCGAACATCAGATTCAGTTGGGCCGGATCGTACTCACGCACATCATGGCCGTCGATAAGCACCTCGCCGGAATTCACATCGAACATTCTGTTCATCAGTCGAAGGACGGTGGACTTGCCCGAACCTGTGGAGCCGATGATGGCAGTGGTTGTTCCGGGTTCCGCAGTGAATGACAGATCGTCGAGCACCGGATCGTCCGCACCGGGATAGGAGAAGCCGACATGACGGAATTCCACCTTGCCCAGAGGAGCGTCGGCGACGTAGGGATGCTCTGGCGCGGTGATGCTGCTTTTGGCCTCCATCACCTCAGTGATGCGCTTGCTGGCGACGGATGCACGCGGCACCATAACCATCATCATCGCCGCCATCATCAGACCGATGAGGATAATCATCAGATACTGGATGAAGGCCTGCAGAGAACCGATCTGCATGCCGCCGGATTCGATGCGCTTGCCACCGAACCACATGATGCCCACATTCGACAGGTTGATGATAAAGAACAGCAGAGGGATCATCATGCTCATCAGACGTCCGGTCGACATCAGCGTGTCATACACCTTGCGATTGGCGACATGGAAACGCTGGGCTTCACTGCGCTCACGCACGAATGCCCTGATGACCCGAACACCGCTGATCTGCTCGCGGACAAGCCTGTTCACCGCATCCAGCCTGCGCTGCATCTTGCCGAACAGCGGACCCATCTTCGACATCAGTATGCCCGCTATCACCAGCACCACCGGCAGAATGACGGCAAGCGACCATGTCAACGGCCTGTCCTGGCGGAAGGCCAGGATCACTCCGCCGACGAACTGCACAGGTGCCTGAAGCACGATCAGCAGCATCTGCATGGTGGTCATCTGCACCTGCTGCACATCGTTCGTCGTCCTCGTGATCAGCGAGCCGGCCGAGAAACGCTCGACCTCCTGCAGACTCATATCCTCTACCGCGCTGAAGATATCCCTGCGCGTCTCATAGCCGAGACGCATGGCCAGTCTGGTCGAGTAATAGACCGCGACCAGGTTGGCCAGAATCTGCACCACGGAAATGCCGATCATCTGGAAGCCGTAGCGGTAGATGGCATCCTTGTCTCCTGCGGCAACCCCGTTGTCGATGATGTCTGCCTGCAGATTCGGCAGATATAGATTGAGCACTGACTGTGCAATCTGGAATACCACCAGTATGGTGACCTGAAACCAGTATGGCTTGAGGTATTTGCCCCAAAGTCTTAACATTCATCCTCCACATAACGCCGAAAACGCGTTGGACACAGTCCAACGCAAACCTTGCCAAGACTACTACCGGATACTTTCCCGCCGTGACATATGCATGAATTATCCATGATTCTGCGCTCACCGTGAAAGACTTGCACACTTGGATGAACTCTGACTTTTAAGCCCTGACCTCTGAACTGTGACATCCGCAAGCCGACCGTAGGTGCTTTGGCACCGTTGCAGGAACTTGTATAACCAATTTGTGTAGGGATTTCGAGAAGCATATGCTCTTGCACACCATTGTGGACGAGGTATTCCGCCGTTTTTCGACACCTTCAACCAGTGTTACTGTCAATTCCCTACACAAAAGACAGCGAAGGCGTCATGTCAAACCAGGAATGCGGACCAACGACCCTGCTGCTGTGTGGCGTGCAGCTTCATACCGAAAATAGTGCTCAAACGCTCATCGGTAAAACCATGCTCAAGGTCGCCCCGGTACACGATGGTTCCCGGTTGAGGATCGGCGCCGGACACTGCATCCTCATGTGCACGGGATTCGTCGCCTTGCTCCCTGCCCATGATGGCCACCTGATTGAATCCCCGTGGTATTTCCTCGAGCCTATGCGTCACCAGCACCACACTCATGCGGCGGTTCTGCGTACCGATATCGCTGAGCGCACGAATCACCAACTCCCTACCGCCAAGATCGAGACCAGTGGTGGGTTCGTCCAGAATCAGCAGTTCCGGCTCCGCCATCAGCGCACGACAGATGAGGACGCGTGTACGTTCGCCTTCGGAGAGTTTGAACATCCGTTTGCCACAGAGGTATTCGATACCGAAACGTGACATCAGCGCACGCGCGCGACCGAATTCCTCATCCGTGTATCTGTCCCTCCACCGTCCGGTCGTGGCGGTGAGCGCGGTGACCACCGCATCCAGGGGGTCCTCGTCGGGAGGGAAGGCTCGTGACAGTTCCGCCGAACTCAGACCAATACGATTCCTGTAGGAGAAAACATCCACCTTGCCGAGGCGGTTGCCGAGAATATCAACCGTGCCCGAACTCGGGTATCCCCTGGTGCTCATCATCGCGACGAGACTGGACTTGCCGATGCCGTTCGGCCCGAACAGCACCCATTTCTCACCGGGCTCGATGCGCAGATCGACATCACGCAGAATCACACGGCGTTGCCTGCGGAATTCCACGTCCCGCAGGTCCACCGCGGCGTCGGACCACCGCCCATTTCCAAGCGTCGTGTCCATCGCATCACCCATGTGCCATTCCGCCTTCGTCAACTCTTCAACAACACCGAAAACCACCGCACCACAATCGAAACTATTGTCGATGCCCCTGCAAAGCCCTGTTGTAGACCTCGAGGGTCTCCTCCGCGATGCGCTCCCAAGAGAACAGGTCGCGTGCTCGCGCATACCCGGCTTTGCCCATGGCCTCGGCCCTGGCCGAATCCTCGAACATGGCATCTATGGCGGAAGCCATGTCATGCACGAATCTTTCGGGGTCGGTGGGCGTTCCCGTCCCATCGTGAAGCTGATCCAGCGGAACCAGGGTTCCTGTCACGCCATCCTCCACCACTTCGGGAATGCCCCCCGTGGTGCTGGCCACGACAGGAAGATTGCAGGCCATCGCCTCCAGATTCACGATGCCCAGAGGTTCGTAGATGCTCGGGCAGATGAAAGCATCTGAACCGTGTTCCAAGGCGCACAGCTCGGGCCTCGGCAGCATCTCTTCGATCCAGATGATATTGCCTCGCTCCTCCTGCAACCCGGCAAAGCCCGATTTCACTTCCTCGGCTATCTCTGGCGTATCAGGAGCACCGGCGCACAGCACCACCTGAATGCCCGGGTCTATAAGGTGCAGAGCTTGAAGCAGATACGGCAGGCCTTTCTGCCTGGTGATGCGGCCGACGAAGAGCAGCGTCGGCTTTGAACGGTCGATGCCATAGCGTTCAAACACACCCCATGCGGGCGAATCGTCATCAGGACGCTCGAAATCACTCATGGTGATGCCGTTATGAACCACATCCACATTGTCGGGATTGACGTTGGGGTAGGCGCTGAGAATATCCTGCTTCATCCCCGCCGACACGGCGATGATGCGGTCCGCGGACTCGTAGGCGTCACGTTCCGCCCATGAACTCAGCCTGTAACCGCCACCGAGCTGCTCGGCCTTCCATGGGCGGAACGGTTCAAGGCTATGAGCGGTTATCACCAACGGGACATCGTGCATCTGCGAGGCCAGACGCCCCGCGAGGCAGGCATACCATGTGTGGGCATGAACAAGGTCGGCCTCCACATCCTGTGCCATCAGCAAATCCACGCCGAAAGTCTTCAGCACGGCATTGGCCTCGGACAACTCGGCAGGGACATCGTACCCGACCACCTCGAGTCCATGACCTGATCCATGACTGTCGTAGACGCCGCCACGCGGGCCATCGAAAGCGCGCACGGTCACATCGATGCGTTCCGCCAGCACCTTGGACAGTTCCTCGACATGCACGCCAGCGCCACCATAGACATGCGGCGGATATTCACGGCTTAATATGTCAACCTTCATCGTTGAAGCCTCCTATGCCTGAGTTATACAGCAGTACCAAAATCATCGAGATTCGGATTCTCCTCAGAAGAGCCCCCGACGAAGAACAGACTCAGCACGCCTACGGCGAAAACTGAGGAAATGGCGATCACCAACCACATCGGTACGTTGGATAGCCACATGATTACCAGGAACGAGAGGCATGAAATCACGATGAGCACCCAACTGAGCAGACGAAGCCACTGGCGCGCGCTCGTGGGCATGTGAATAGGGCTCGATGAGGTCGTGACCGCAGCTGCGGCTGTTTCGGCAATCGGTCCGCCTGATGGTTTCCACTCGCCGTCTTCATGTTCCTGCAGACGTCTTGAGCGCTCTTGCAATGCGTACTCGTCAATCATTCCCGAGCGTCCGCGACCTTTGGTCTGGTCGTACTGTTCGGGTATGCCTCGACGATTGCCTCGGGACTGTGCTCGTCGCTGTGCACGGTTAGCCATCCGGGATCCTCCCTGTTTCCTCTGACCTGAACCTGTCGCAGAACCCTGACCGAAGTCATGGCGCAGAATCCTGCGACAGCAAACAGTATCAGTTTATCGCGGAAGCATCATTGGGCGCTGCGAGGCGAATACCGGCGCAGGCAGCTCGGTCGCACCGGTGAGGAAATCATCCACTGCGGCAGCGCAACTGCGGCCTTCGGAAATCGCCCAGACTACCAGAGACTGACCGCGTCCGGCATCTCCACAGACGAACACACCGTCCTGACTTGTGGCGAACTGGTCGTTTCTGGCGACGTTGCCACGGGGGTCGAGTTCGACGGGAACCTGGTCGACCAAGGTCGTGGTGTCTGGATGCAGAAAACCTACGGACAAGAGCACGAGATCCGCTGGAAGCACCCGTTCGGTTCCTTCCTGACGAGTGAAGGGGCCGTTGTCCCCCGGGGCCACGTCAACCACACGCAGACCTGTCACATGACCGTTCTCGTCGGCGATGAAACTATCGGCAGCGGTGTTTTCGGTGATGTTGACCTCGGCGCCATTGGCATCCTCGTCGACGAATTCGACGGAATCCGTGCTGTACAGGTATGTGCCGCCCTCCTCCATCGAAGAGGTCTTCTGGTAGGTACGTGCATACGTGGGCCACGGATTGGCATCTGGACGCTCGTTTGGCTCCTGCGGCATGATCTGCAGTACCGTCACCGACTTCGCGCCTTGACGCAATGATGTGCCGAGACAGTCCGAACCGGTGTCGCCTCCACCGATGACGATGACGTGCTTGTCCTTGGCAATGATGTCGTTGATCGGCTTCTTGCCCCAGACCCTGCGCGTCGCGTCTGGAAGGAAGTCCATGGCGTAATGAATGCCCTTGAGCTCGCGGCCTGTGATGGAGATGTTTCGCGGAACGGTTGAGCCGATGGCCACTACGACCGCATCGTAACGGCTGCGCAGATCATCCCAGGTGATGTCCTTGCCGATTTCGGTGCTGGTTCGGAAGCGGGTTCCTTCGGCCTCCATCTGCTCCACGCGCTTGTCGAGCAGACCCTTGTCAAGCTTGAAGTTCGGAATGCCGTACCTCATCAGGCCACCGATGGCATCGGCACGCTCGTACACCACCACCGTGTGCCCCGCTCTGGTGAGCTGCTGTGCGCAGGCAAGTCCTGCGGGACCTGAACCGACAACGGCAACGGTCATATCCGTCAGTCTCTGCGGTGGCTGCGGTTTGACGTAATCCAGCTCCCATGCCTGGTCGATGATGGTCTGCTCGTCGAGCTTGATCATCGTCGGCGGCTGATGAATGCCGAGCACGCAAGCCTGCTCGCATGGCGCAGGGCAGATGCGACCGGTGACCTCGGGGAAGTTGTTCGTCACGGAAAGACGGTTGTAAGCGTCCTCCCATTGCTCCTGACGAACCAAATCATTGAATTCGGGAATGATATTGCCCAGCGGGCAACCGGTCATGCAGAAAGGCGTGCCGCAATCCATGCAGCGGGCGGCCTGGATGGTCGTCCAGGGCTGCAGACCTTTCTCGGCGTGGACGTCGAACCAGTCCTGAACCCTCTCGTTGACCGGACGCTCGGCGAGCTCGCGGCGGGTGCGGACCTTCAAAAATCCTCTGGGATCTCCCATATCAGTGAGCTCCTTCCATGACGCGCTCGTACACGTTCTCCCAAGCGCCAGGTTCATTGAAATCGACATTATCGCGTTGCGCCTGGTCCATGACCTTGGTCATGGCCAGATACTGCGTGGGGACCACATGGGTGAAGCGTGCGATCGCAGCAGGCCAGTTCGCGAGCAACTCCTTGGCGATGGCTGAGTCGCATTCCTCGGCATGGCGTTTGACCAACTCGTGAACAAGCGATGCATGGTTCTCGTCAAGAGGGAGGAACTGCAGCGAACCGTTCACCGCAGCGCTCGGGTTGACATGCGCCATGTCCAGATCAAGCACATAGGCGTTGCCTCCCGAGAATCCGGCTCCGAAGTTTCGGCCCGTCCTGCCGAGTACGACGACGGTTCCTCCGGTCATGTACTCGCAACCGTGGTCACCGACACCTTCGACCACGAAGGTGGCCCCGCCGTTGCGGACCGCGAAACGCTCCCCCGCCAATCCAGCGACGAACATCTGTCCGGATGTGGCTCCAAAACCTGTGACGTTGCCGCAGATCACATTGCTGTGCGGATCGAAGGTGATGTCCTCCGGAGGTCGAACAATGATGCGTCCGCCCGAGAGTCCCTTGCCTGCGTAATCATTGACTTCCCCATACACCCTGAGTGTCTCTCCACGCGGAATGAAGGCTCCGAGCGATTGTCCTCCGGAACCGTGCAGGGTGAGGTCGATGGTATCGTCCGGAAGCCCCTCGGCCTTGTATCGCCTGGTGATCTCATAGCCCAGCATCGTTCCGACGGTTCGGTTGACGTTGCGGATGGGCATTTCGATTCTGACGGGTTCCTTGCGTTCCAGCGCCGCCTGAGCAAGTTCGATGAAGCGGTTGTCGATGGCCTTCTCCAAGTCATGCTTCTGGTCGATGGTGTGATGCAGCACGGTACCCGGTGTGGGACCTGCGGGCGTCAGCACCTTACTGAGGTCTATTCCGCCTGACTTCCAACGCTTGATCGCCTCGTTCTGGTCCAGGCATTCGACGTGTCCCACCGCTTCTTCAAGCGTCCGGAAGCCGAGTTGCGCCAGAATCTCACGCACTTCCTCGGCGATGAACATGAAGAAGTTCACCACATGTTCGGGTTTGCCGGTGAAGCGTGCCCTCAACTCCGGGTCCTGTGTGGCGATGCCCTGAGGGCAGGTGTTCTTCTGGCAGGCTCGCATCATCACACAGCCTTCGACCATCAAGGCCGCGGTGGCGAAACCGAATTCCTCGGCGCCGAGCAGAGCGGCGACGACGACATCCCTTCCGGTTTTCAACTCACCATCGCACTGCACGACGATTCTGCTTCGCAAACCGTTGAGGATAAGGGTCTGCTGCGTTTCCGACAGCCCGATCTCCCAAGGTGTACCTGCATGTTTGATGGCATTCAGAGGCGCCGCTCCGGTGCCACCGTCATAGCCTGAAATCAGCACCACATCGGCATGGCATTTGGCCACGCCTGCGGCGATGGTGCCCACACCGAACTCCGACACCAGCTTCACATGGATGCGAGCCTTGGGATTCGCCATCTTCGCATCGTTGATCAGCTGCTTCAAATCCTCGATGGAGTAGATGTCGTGATGCGGTGGAGGTGAAATCAGCTCGACACCTGGTGTGGCATGACGCACCTTGGCAATCCACGGTGGCACTTTGGCACCTGGAAGATGCCCGCCCTCTCCGGGCTTGGCGCCCTGTGCGAGTTTGATCTGCAAATCCGTGGCGGAAACCAGATAATCGCTGGTCACGCCGAATCTCGCTGAGGCTAACTGCTTGATACGGCTTGTTCTCGCCGGATCGTTGATGCGGTCGTCGGATTCACCGCCCTCTCCGGAATTCGAGCGTGCACCCAGCTGGTTCATCGCGATGGCGAGGGTCTCATGGGCTTCCTGCGAGATGGAGCCGTAGCTCATGGCACCTGTCGAGAAGCGCTTGACGATTTCGGTCGCAGGTTCCACTTCGCTGATATCGATGGGTTTGCGCCCTGAATCGAACTTCATCAGTCCACGCAAGGTCATCAGACGATTGGAGGTGTCGTTGATATGCGCGGAATACTGCTTGAACATATCGTAGTTGCCACGTTGCGTGGACTGCTGCAGGAGGAAGATGGCATCAGGGTCATTGAGATGGTCTTCCCCGGTTCGGCGCCATTTGTAGTCTCCGCCGGTCCGCAGATTCCTATGAGGACGTGCCGTCCACTGAGTCGGATAGGCGACGCGATGCCTGATCGCGACCTCTTCGGCCAGTTCGGTCAGACCGACGCCACCGACGCGTGAGGTGGTACCGGTGAAGTACTCATCGACGGTCTGTTCACTCAATCCGACGGCTTCGAACAATTGTGAGCCACGGTAGGACATGATGGTGCTCACGCCCATCTTGCTCATGATTTTGAGCACACCAGTGCTCAGGGCCTTGATGAGGTTTTCGGAAGCTCGTGCAGCACTGACCTTCACATACCCCTTGGCCGCAAGGTTCTCGACGGATTCCAAGGCGAGGTACGGGTTGACACAGGCGGCGCCGTAGGCGATAAGCAGAGCCACATGGTGAACCTCCCTCACATCGCCGGCCTCCACGGCCAAGGAGACCTGGGTGCGGGTGTGACGTCGCAGAAGATGATGCTGCACGGCGCTCGTGAGCAACAGGGACGGGATCGGACCCCAGGTGTGGTTTGAATCGCGGTCCGAAAGCACGATGAAGTTCTTGCCATCGGCTATCGCCGCGTCGACCTCGGAGAAAATCTCCTCAAGACGGCGGTGCATCGCCTCGCCGCCGCCCGCAACCTGATACAGGCCACGTACGGTGTAGGGCTTGTAATATCCACCGAGAATCTTCGCCTTGTCCAGACGCTTCAACTGGGCCATCTGGTCGGAATCGACCACAGGCAGAGGAATCAGAATCTTCTTCGCGTGCAGCTCGGAATCCTCCAGCAGATTCGGCTCCGGCCCAATCGCCGATTCGAGCGAAGTCACGATCTCCTCGCGTTCCCAGTCCAAGGGAGGATTGGTCACCTGGGCGAACTTTTGCGTGAAGTAATCGAAGAGCATCCTCGACCGTGAAGACAGCACCGCCATCGGCGCGTCATTGCCCATCGAGCCGAGAGGCTCCTTGCCGGTATTGGCCATCGGAGCCAACAGCAGCTTCAAATCCTCTTCGGTGTAACCGAAGGCACGCTGTCTGCGCTGCACGGACATTCCAGAATGGCTGACATGTTCGCGGGTCGGCAATTCGTTCATTTCGACGCTGTTGCCCTCGACCCACTGACGGTATGGATGCTGCGCCGCCAGATTGCTCTTGATTTCCTCATCGGGAACGATACGCCCGGACGCGGTGTCGACCAGGAACATGCTTCCCGGTTCAAGACGTCCTTTGGCCACGATGTCCTGTTGCGGAATCTCGTTGAGCACACCGGCCTCTGAAGCCAGCACCACATGGCCGTCCTTGGTGAGCTGCCAGCGACCAGGACGCAAACCGTTACGGTCGAGCTGGGCTCCCACCAACGTGCCGTCGGTGAACACGATGTTCGCCGGGCCGTCCCACGGCTCGATCAGCGTGTTGTTGTACTCGTAAAAGGCCCTGACATCGGGATTGAGCGTCTGGTCCTTTTCCCACGCAGGCGGCAGCATCATCAGCACCGCATGAGGCAACGACCTGCCCGCAAGATGCAGAAGTTCCAATGTCTCGTCAAAGGTTCCGGAATCGGAATAGCCGGGCGTGTTGATAGGGAGCAACGGCGCCATCTCGCCGAGAGCCTCGGAACGTAGGCGACCCTCACGTGCCGAGACCCAGTTGCGATTGCCTTGAATCGTGTTGATTTCCCCGTTATGCGCCAACAGACGGAAGGGCTGAGCCAGCGGCCAGCTCGGGAAGGTGTTCGTCGAGAACCGAGAATGCACGATGGCGATTCGTGCCTTCATGCGCTCATCGGAAAGATCGGGGAAGAAGGGACGCAACTGTTTGGTCGTCAGCATGCCTTTGTACGTCAAGGTTCGCGTCGACAGCGAGGCGAAATACACACCCACCTCATGCTCGGCACGCTTGCGGACGCGGAATACGCGCCGTTCAAGATCGAATCCGGAAATATCCCCTTCAGCGGAGGCAAGGACCAGTGTCTTGAACGACGGCATCGTCGCCAAGGCCTGCAATCCAAGACCATCGGGATTAGTGGGGACCACACGCCAGGCGAGGACGGTCAGCCCCTCATCTCCCGCGATGTCGGCGATGCGCTGTTCCTGCTGGCTGCTGGTGGCAATGTCGCGGTCCAAAAAGGCCACACCTGCCGCATAGGCTCCCAATGCCGGCAATTCAACGTCTATGGTGGCACGCATGAATTCATCGGGCATGCTCACCAGAATGCCCGCGCCGTCACCGGTGTTCTCCTCGGCACCCACGGCACCGCGGTGATCGAGATTCATCAAAACCTCAATGGCGTTCTCAACGATTTGGCGTTCATCCGCCTTGTTGAGCGTGGCGACCATACCAACACCGCATGCGTCATGCTCCGCATTCGGGTCGTACATCCCGTGTGGAGCGTGGATCGTGAGATCTAGCGGGGCTTTTAAGGTCACCGAAATCACCTCTTCTATGGGCAGGGGAGAACCACAAGGGTCTCATTGACATTCCTTCACAGATTACAGCCTCCACACTCCAAACCCGGTTTTGACGTCCAAATTACGGCGGAGCGAGTCGCGCAAGCACAACTTCACCGGCCTGAAACACCAGTGATTCCAAGGAATTGGCACTGCTCATACGCACGAGCTCAATCCCTTGCCTACGCGCGGATAACATCGAACCATCCTGTCCGTGGATGAACATTCCTCTTCTATGAATGTCAGCAGTCGACCGCTTCCAGCACACGGGCAATCAAGGCATCGTTGAGCAAACGACCCCTGAGGGTCGGGACGATGACGGTTGAAGGCTCCTCGATAAGACCCTCATCATGCAGCTGCCTTAAGACTGATGCAGCTGGCTTAGAGGCGGAGACTTCCTCGATGCGGGACAAGGGCAAACCTTCGCGAAGTCGCAGACCCAGCATGACGGTCTCTTCGATATTCGCGGTACGGTGGATAATCTCGGTATCCTTCCACGGCAGAGCAGCTTGATTGAGTTGATGCGCCCAGACACGTGGGAAAGCGATATCCCAAGCTCTGATGCCGAAACATTCATCCATGTTGTGCTCGGGCAAGGATTCGTCAGTCAGATGACGACCTGTGCTTCGAGCATAATGCGAGTGGGCCCCTGGTCCGATGGCGGCCCAGTCAACATTGCGCCAATATCCCAGGTTGTGCCTTGACTCGAAACCAGGTACCGACCAGTTGGAAATCTCGTACCACCGCAGACCGGCATCGCCGAACAACCGGTCCGCAATCTCGTACTTGCTCGCCTCATCGTCGTCATCGGGCGAGGGCAACTCACCACGACGTACCTGACGTCCCATTTTGGTCGTAGGCTCCAATGACAACGCATATGCCGAAATATGGTTGACCTCGAGTTCCAGTGCTGTCTCGACGCTTACACGCCAATCTTCGACGCTCTCCCCCGGTGTGCCGTAAATCAGGTCGACGCTGACCTCAAGACCCACGCGCTTCGCGGCCGCCACATTCGCACTCACGTTCTCCGGAGTATGCGTACGATCCAAAGTCTTCAGCACATGCGGGACGGCCGACTGCATGCCGAAGGAGACTCTGGTGAATCCGCCGTCTTTCAACGCCGCCAGATACGATTCATCAACGGTATCGGGATTGGCTTCAGTGGTGATTTCCGCATCGGCTTCTATTCCCCAGGTATCCTTCACAGCCCTCACCATCCTGACCAGATCATCAGCGGGCAGAGTGGTGGGAGTGCCACCGCCGAAGAAAATCGTCGAAATCGGCGGTTCGCTGATGCCGTGTTCAAGCTGCCAGTGCCTGAGAATACCCATTTCCTTGATGGCCATATTCGCGAAATTCGACCTACTGGCACCCTCGCCAAGGTCTACCGCCGTATAGGTGTTGAAATCGCAGTATCCGCAGCGTCGGAGGCAAAACGGTACATGCACGTACAATTCAAAGGTCACGGTTTTCCCTCACCTATTTCTTCCTACACCGGCGCGGATTCAAAGTCCGCGTGATACCAAAATCTTTGCCTTCGCGCCTTTAGCAGGCGCTCACCAAGCCTATGCAAAGTGCACAGCACTTCGCACTTCACGGCTCGGCAAAGTGTAGGACATAACTGCACTAAAAGGACAGCTTTGTGCCAGGAAATCCAACGAAAAGCTGTCCTTTTATTGCAGTTATCTTTTTCTTCCCTGCTGCTCAGCCTTCCTTCTTGGCTGCGGCGCGGATTTTGTCCTTGGTGTCGCGGTCAGTGGAATCATCCGTACTCAATGCGGCGATGAAAGCCTCTTGCGGGACTTCCACCCTGCCAAGCATCTTCATGCGTTTCTTTCCGGCCTTCTGCTTTTCCAGAAGCTTGCGTTTTCTGGTGATGTCGCCGCCGTAGCATTTGGCCAGCACATCCTTGCGTAGCGCCCGAATGGTTTCACGCGCGATGATGCGCGAGCCAATCGCCGCCTGAATAGGAATTTCGAACTGTTGGCGAGGAATGAGCTCACGTAGCTTCTTCGTCATCATCACGCCGTATGCGTACGCCTTGTCGCGATGCACCACTGCGCTGAAGGCATCGACTTTCTCTCCTTGGATGAGGATGTCCACCTTGACCAGATCGGCGCTCTGTTCACCCGACTCGTGATAATCGAGACTGGCGTATCCCTTCGTACGGCTTTTCAGTTGGTCAAAGAAATCGAACACGATTTCCGCCAGCGGCATCGTGTAGTGCATTTCCACGCGTTCCGTACTGATGTACTCCATCGTACCCATCTGGCCGCGATGGTCCTGACAGAGCTCCATCACCGCACCGATGAACTCCTTGGGCGTGATGATGTCCGCGGCGACTACGGGTTCGACGATCCTTTTGACCTTCCCCTCAGGGAATTCGCTGGGATTGTTGACATGGTGCAATGTGCCGTCCTCCATCGTCACGTCGTACGTGACATTGGGGGCGGTCGAAATCAGGTCGAGATCGAACTCGCGGCTCAGCCGTTCGGCGACAATCTCCATATGCAGCAATCCGAGGAACCCACATCGGAAGCCGAACCCCAAGGCCACCGAGGTCTCGGGTTCGTAAATCAACGCGGCGTCGTTCAGCTTCAGCTTATCGAGAGCGTCCCTCAAGTCGGGGAATTGAGCGTTGTCGATAGGAAACAGACCCGCGTACACCATCGGTTTCGGATCACGATACCCGGGTAATGGAGCATCCGCACGGCGGCTTTCCGCGGTGATGGTGTCGCCGACCTTTGACTGACCGACATCCTTCACGCCGGTGATGACATATCCGACCTCGCCTGCGCCAAGGGCTTTCGTCGGCATCATATCCGGACTGATGACACCCAGTTCGATTGGGTCATGCACGGTGCCCAGACCCATCATGCGTATCTTCTCACGGGATTTCAGCTCGCCGTCGACCATACGGATATAGGTCACGATACCTCGGTACGAGTCATACACCGAGTCGAAAATCAGCGCACGGGCCGGAGCCGAAGCATCTCCCGAGGGTGCCGGGACCTCCTGCACGATACGGTTCAGCAGCTGCTCGACACCTTCGCCCGTTTTTCCCGAGACTCGAAGTACGTCACTGGTGTCGCAACCGATGAGACCGGCGATCTCTTCGGCATGCTTCTCAGTTTCGGCACTGGGCAAGTCAATCTTGTTGAGCACCGGGATGATGGTCAAATCATGCTCTATGGCCATGTACAGATTCGACAGCGTCTGTGCTTCGATACCTTGGGTGGCATCCACCAGCAGCACGGCACCTTCGCATGCGGCAAGTGCTCGTGACACCTCGTAGGTGAAGTCGACGTGACCGGGGGTGTCGATCATACCGAGCGTATATTCCTGACCATCAACGGTCCAAGGGACACGGACAGCCTGTGATTTGATGGTGATGCCGCGTTCCTGCTCGATGTCCATGCGATCAAGGAAACGATCGCGCATCTCACGGTCGGAGACGATATTGCTCAACTGCAATATGCGGTCGGCCACAGTTGATTTGCCATGGTCGATATGCGCGATAATGCAAAAATTGCGGATAAGCGACTGGTCGGTGAAACCAGCTTGGTTATTCGGCTCAGACACCAGAGTTGACTCCTTAACAGTTCTCGGGCCGCCTACGCAGCCCGATGTTCAACTCTACCCTGCTTCGCCTACGTCCCGGGTACCGAAACTGTGCAATCAGGCACGCGACACGCTACCGAGCCCACGCACCCCCATGCCGGATTGCACAGTTTCGACGTCAACGATGTTGTTTGGAGAATCAGGAGCGTCCGGCGAAACTCCTGGATACCAGTGCGAGAACGCAGAACAGCGCAAGAGCGAAGAGGAATGGCCGAATCGGCGCACCTGTCGACGCGATACGCCCGCCATGCGGCGGATTCGCCCGTGTTCCCGGCGGGTTATCCGGGTCATTCGGCGTGGGGTTGTCCGGTGATGGCGTTTCGGGTATCGGCACATCGAGGAATAGAGCACGATGCAGATTCGTGCTTCCAGCGTTGCTGCTGTCTATGACGATAACCTGGGAGTATAGGTTTTCGGGCAGTAGATAGCCCTGAGGTGCCTCAGTTTCCTTCCAGAAATATGTGCCGAAAACCACATCACCGATGGAGCATCTGCCACTGGCATCGCTGTCGCAGCGACCTATAGGTACGGAAGCTGCCTCGAGTGCGCTATCGACCGGCAATGACGAGGCGTCGCCGTCATAGCGGAACAACGCGAAGCCTGCGCCGGAAAGAGCACGTTCCGGATTATCCGCATCGGCTTTATGAACGGTCAGCGTCGAGCGTATCTGTTGGTCTGCGAGCGCCAAGGACGCGACTGCCGTGCCCGCATTCTCGGCGGTGACGTTCACCGCTCCCACCCACTGCGCATCATGCTGATACCCCTTCGGAGCGCTGCGCTCGGTAAACAGGTAGCGTGCAAAGTCATCGACGAATACGGTGCACATGCCGTCAAGTCCCGAAGTGCAGCTATTGATATACGCATCGCCATCGTCGACCTCACCATCGCCGTTGCTGTCCAGTGTGAGGTCGAATACGGCTCCTGCCAAAGCTTCGCCGGTCTGTGCATCGCTTTTGCGCACCTGCAGACTGGTTGTGGACTTCCTATCGCTCACCACGGTCGGAATCAGCAGATCAAGTCCGTCACCGGCGTTGAAGGGCTCGACATGCACCGTTCCCACCACGCCTTGCCGCAGCTCATATCCTGGTGGCGCAACGCTTTCGACCCACAGGAAGCTGCCGAAACCGTCCACTTCCACAGAGCATCTGCCGTCAGGATTGGCTGGGATAACTTCGGTGGTGCAGCTGTTGACCGCTGCATCGGCATCGTCGACCACTCCGTTGCCGTTGATATCCCGGAACAACGTGAACCGTGCCCCGGATAACGGCGTGTAATCATCGGCATCGACCTTGAGTACCGACAGCCGTGAACGCTTCGGCGCATCGCTTACCGTCCGGGTCAGAGATGTGATGGTGTCACTCAGCGTGAGTTCATACACCTCGTCCGAAAGCGTATACCCCAGAGGAGCGGAGAGCTCCCGCAGATAATAGCGTTGCCCAACGGTATTGACTGCGAGGTCTTCGAAGGTGCAGCTGCCATCGGCATAGGATGTGGTGCACTCACCCATGCGACTGTCTTCCGGTGTAAGCGCACCAGGGGTGTGGTCGTCGATGAACAGGACGTACCGTGCTCCGCCCAGTCTACGGCCGACATCGTCCGTGGCGGTCTTCACCACGGTGATGCTGCCGGGATTTCTGGGATTGGTGAATCGCAAGGCGGGGATTGCAGTACCGGCGTTCTCCGGGGTAATGTGCACCAAAGCCGATGTTCGATCCGCGGGCAGGGTATGCGCAGGAGGAGCAACCGTTTCCTCCCAGTAATACGAGCCGAATGCCAGACCGGTGACCTCGCAGATTCCGCTGCCGTCACTGGTGCACGAAGCGACCTTGTCGTCCCCGCTGTGATGGGTGTCTCCCGGAGTGACCGTGGGGTCGGCAGCACGATACAAATCGAATTGCGCTCCGGCCAACGGCGCTTGGGATATATCAACTTTCAGCAATCGCAGTGCCGTCTGTTTTGCCTCGTCCTCGAAGATGGTGGGTGCACTCTCGTTATGCGTGTCCGGCACCGTTATGCGATTCGGGTCGCCAACCACCTGCGAGGGCAGCTCATATCCGACAGGAGCCTGAACTTCCTTCCAGAAATAGATGCCAAGGTCCAATCCAGTGACCGTGCAACTGCCGGTTTCCGCAGCCGTCGTCACGCACGCATTCACCAGGCTCATCGTGCTTGGGTCGTACACACCAGTGCCCGAAGTGTCCCGATAGAGTTCGAACTTCGCTCCATACAGCGGTGCAGTCGTCTCCGCGTCGATTTTGCGCACAGTCAATGAACTCGGTTTCGCTCTATCCGCAACGGTGTACACGAATTCGGTCACTTCCGGATTGCCCTGCGCATCGTAACCCTCATCACTCAGGACGATAACCGGACTCACGCTCCTGGCGGGCAACTCGTACCCGAGGGGTGCCGTTCGTTCCTCAACGAAATATGCGCCGGGCGCCAATCGTTCGAATGAGCATTCACCCGATGAGGATGCCGTCCGACAGTCGTTCAGTTCCATATCGACAGCCGCCTCATATTGACCGTTGCTATTGCTGTCTGCATGCAATACGAATACGGCGCCTCCCAAGGGTTTTGAAGTGTCGGAACCACCATCGTCACCTCGGGCGAATTTCCGAACCTTGATGCTCCCGGAGGCCACAGGATCGTGGAACGCCACGGTCGGCAACTGGGTTCCGGCATTGCTCGCATCCACCGTAATCAATGCCGTTGTACGGTCCTTCGGCAAGGCATATCCGCTCGGAGCGCCGACTTCCTCCCAGAAATACGTGCCGAAGGGCAGTTGCGAGACCTCACATATCCCTGTGGCGTCACTGCTGCATTGCCCGACTTTCAGGTCCTCCGCAGCATGCTGATCTCCTGGCTGCTGCCCGGTATTCGCCGCACGGTACAAGGCAAATGAAGCACCTTCAAGAGCCGTCGAACTGTCACTCGCATATTTTTTCAGCTTGAGGTCGGTGAGTTTCTGCTCGTCGGACATAGTCACTGCGGAAGAGACACTGCCTCCCTGAGTGATTGACACCACCTCGCTCAGAGGATTGTCAGGTAGCGCGTACCCTTGTGGTGCGGCAATCTCCTTCCATACATAATTTCCGAAGTCCTCAAGCTCCACGGCACACGAACCGTAGAGTTCAGTACCTGGTTGATCGCCACGCGTTGTGCAGGAATCCACCGGACCGCCCACCGGTGTGTTGTCACTCACGCCACTCGCCTTATAGAGTTCGAATACGGCGCCCGCGAGCGCCGTGCCCTCGCTCTCATCGATTTTCCTGACCAATACCGAACTCTTCTGCGGAACATTGCCGACATGGTATTCATAAGTTGCCGCGTCGTCACCCGGTTCACCGGACACGGTGATGGCATTGCTGACCGGATTCGCCGGCAACTGGTATTCCTGCGGGGCATCGGTTTCGACCACGAAGTAGCTGTTCACACGATTGTTGGCGGTCGAGGTGTTGAGGTCCTGCACGGAACAGCTGCCGAAGCCGTCAGGGTCCGGTGTGTGCACATCCGATGTCGTGCAGCCGCCGACCTGTTTGTCATGGGCGATGTCAAAGTCCCCGGAGGAATCCGTGTCTTCGTAGACCATGAACGTCGCATCTGCGAGCGCTGTGGAGGTCAGCACGCCTTCACTGGTGCTGCGGAATTTGCTGATGACGATTTTCCCAGGATTCCTGGGATTGTTGAAGGTGTACTCCTGGTTCGTCCAAGCTGTCGTCCCGGCATTGCCGCTGTCTATCACAATCAGTTCCGAGGTCACCCTATGAGGCAGTTCGTAGCCTTCAGGCGCTATCTCTTCCACCCAGTAATACTTTCCCCAGGGCAATTGACCGACATCACACGTACCACTGGCATCAGTCGTGCAATCGTCAATTCTGGCGTCCGCAGGGTCAGGCGTTTCAGGGGCAACGCTGCCGGAGGGATCGGAATCCATGCGGTACAGGGCGAATTTCGCACCTTCCAGCGGGGCACCGCCTACGAGTGCAGTTTTGCGGATGCTCAGGGTGGTCCATGTCTGCCAATCATTCGCGGTCGTGACGGCGAACTGAGTAGCCTGCCCCACATTTCCTGTGGTTACTACTATCGGACTGAAACCACTGAGGCAATCAACATAGAAGCCTGTGCTATTCGGAAATGGACATGGGTTGAGATCGTAACCGCTTGGAGCGGTGATTTCCTTCCAGTAGTACCGGCCAAGTGTGGGTGCATTGACGGTACAGTTCTTGAGTGCGCCGCCCGTGGTGCATCGCCACACCTCGTCGTCTGACGCGCCGGGATTATTGCCTGCCATGCGGTATAAGCCATAGGTGGCACCGTCGACTATCTGCAGATCGTCAAGGCTCACTTTGGCGACCGTCAATGGCGTCGGCAACGCCGTATTCGACACTTCGGCGTCGCTTATAGCAATCGCATCCGGTTCGCTGGGCGTGTGCACGGTGATGCCGGAGAGTGCCGAACAGCCGTTCTCAACCACGACATAGCCAAACCCACTCGGTGCTTTGCACTCGCGGTATACATAGTCTCCTGGTGCCAAATCCTCGACACTGCAGCTACCGTCGGCGCCGGTCGTGCAGCTGCCCTTCAACTGGCCTTTGCTCACCCCGCCCGCATCGCTCCATACTTCGAATACCGCTCCCGCCAGCACCAGAGAAGTGTTCTGGCTGTCATCAGGGTCCTGCGCATATTTCAGGAAACGTATCTGACCTGGATTGCGTGGGTTATAGAACTGCATGGGACTTGGCGACGTGCCTGCGTTTGAGGCATTGATGTGCATTATCGCGGAGGTTCGACGCTCAGGCAGTTGCTCTCCTGCCGGAACCCCGGTCTCCTCCCAGAAGAAATCCCCGAAATCGGTGATGTCGAGGGAGCACACGCCGGTGATATCGGCGCTGGTGCAACTACCGATGAGGATGTCCGAGACGTCATGAACATCCCCTAAAGCCGTTGTTGGGTCTGCCTTGCGATACAAGGCGAAGGTGTAGCCCCCCGCCTTGTGGTACGAGGTCTCCAACAGTTGTTTCGCCCACTTTTCGACGGTGAGCGTGCTTCGTTCAGGCAGGTTCTTCATCACGATGGTTTTCTGAATGGAAAAGCCGAAGGTGATTTCGTTGTCCTGCCATGCGCCTTGCGATGCCGAATCCCATGCTTCAGGAGCTGAAGAGTTGTCGGTGGGGAACATGGCGAAACTGGCATAACCCGAGTCAACCGTCACATGGGTGGATTCACCGGCCTGCACGTTCCGGTACTTGCCCTCTGCCTGGGTCACCCAGGTGGCGGTATGGTCCTGTGGTCCAGTGCAGGGAAGATTTGTGGTGACCCCGCTTTCAGCGCGGGCGCATGTATCTTGGCCATAGTCGTAGGTCAACGCCAACGCTGTGCCGCTGTCCGCCCATTGTGACCTGTCGAACGACGATGCGCTTGGCGCTGTCTGTCCGAGCCCAAGCGTGAAGAGCTTCCCGGTAACACTGCTCAGATTCGCCAGTCTGTCGATGCCGGTGACCGGATCGTTCTGCCCTCGACCGACGATGGGAGCTTTGATGCGATTGAGCTCCAGTTCGACGGAGACCACGTTATCCGGGTCGTAGCTCCGAGCCGTGTACGCTTCACCTGCCGAAGGATTATTGGCACTGAGGTCACTGGTGCCTGCATCGGCGAAGTACCCTCCAGTCGAGTATGTCAGCGTAACCGCATTCGGATTGCTCTGGAAACCTTCGACTGGCGGAGTGCTTTCCTTGAGATAATACTGCCCGTACGAATACGGGTTCAGCACATCCGCCGCGGTGAAGGTCACGTATCCGTTCTCATCAGTGAATTTTCTGATGTCAGGGTCTGCGCTTCACTGCATGTACCCGCCTGCGTCGCCTCGGCGCACTGTTTGTCGGTGAATATGGTGAACCCAACATTGCGCAGCGGATTGCCGTCGACATCGACTTTACGCACTCTGATGAGCTCCGGGGTGTTGGGAATGATGATATCCGACACGCGCTGTCGTGAGAATGAGTTGTAATCCAGCAAAATCTTCTCCCCACCGTTGCCGGTGTCGAGATAGTACAGCACGTCGAAGTTCAGCTCGGTACGGTTCGGAATGTTGTAATCCGTGATCATGCCGGGGAGGTCGGTGGCTCCGACTCTGAACGTCGAGCCGTAGGGGTCGAAATCGTACACCTTCGCACTGCTGATGTCGGAGTTTTTCAACACCCCTGCGCTGTCCGTAGTGACGGCCATATATTGTCCCGCGGCGATATCGGTTTCCGGCATGATTTTTCGCCATCCGGTGGTGCTGGAACCGTTCATCAGATGGTAGCCGGTATGCTGCCACGAGCCAGAGGCATCCGGATTCGTCACCTGCGTATCGGCGTCGGGAAAATCCACATCATGATCGCCCGGAGCGTGCACCACGACGGCTTTCAATCCGCCCCCATCGGTGACGGCCTGCCTCACGTCGTTCAGGTCGAATACCGTTTTCGTTCCCTCGGGACATTGCCCGGAGGTGTTCTCGTTGTATCCCGGGCTGTCGCTTTCGCCCGGGCACCAACGGTATATCGATGAGTTCACCGGAGTGGCCCACGAGTCGAAACTGGTTTCCACACCGGTCTCGTAATAATTCACCACATTCAGAGTGCCGGTTCCTGGTATTACCGTGCCGTCCGCCTGGCTCACAGGAATGAATTCGAGTTTGATGGCATTAAGCAGCAGCGCATAGCCGGGTGGGGATTTCGTCTCTTTCAGCACGAAGTATGGTGTGGGGAATCTGCCGAAGTTCATCTGGGCTCCGGTCTGCTCATCCACGAAAGTGATGGCACCGTCCTCGTCCGTACTGAAACTCCCGACTTTCGTAGCTTCGTCCCCGGCAATGTCGTAGTCGGCGGCGGTATTGTACAAATCAAACTCAGCGGACTGCCCAGCCGGCGTCTGGACATTGTTCCCGGCGATGTCCGTTTTTTGAATATGGGCTGCCGGCATGTAATTCAGATTCGTCGTAATCTCCAGATTGGACTGGTAATTGCCACGTTCCAGGTAGAACAGTGAAAAGCGGTGTCGCGTGCCGTCGACGAAGGTCGAGCCCTGCCAGCCAGATGGAGGCGTCAGTCCCGCTGCGCTGTACTGCTGCTGCAGCGTGGTGGAGGTGATGACCTGACCGCTGTTGCCTTTGACGGTGACCTGACCCGTACGAAAATTTATGGACCCGCTCGCAGGCGCGTGAGACCCACCAAGATCGAGTATCAATGCGCCGTCGATGAAAATCCACATATCGTCGTCGCCCGAGAAATCGAACACCATGTCATCGCTGCCGACGACTCCCCCCAGCGGCTGTGTGAAGGTGGAAAGCATCCCGAGTCCGAAGAAATGATTGATTTTGGCATCCGTTGCACTGATGTCATTTGCTTCGCCATTGCTAAACACCTGCTCCGCAGTGTTGAAGGGGAAGAACTGTCCGACATTCGAACCGGTCTGTACCGCAGGCTTGTTGTACACGTCGAATTGGCTGGTTTCCTTGTTGTAGGACGCGAAATTCTCCTGGGAATTGTATTTCAGGTAGTTGCCGTCCATTTTGAAGAGGTTCGCACCGGTGACTTCGTAGTTCGCACGCCCTTCGTGCGGGACTGCCGGATTGAACAGATACGCCAATGAACCGTTGCCGTAACCGTTGAGAACGGGAAAATCGTCCTGCAGCGCCGGTTGAACTATTCCCTGCTTGACGGAATTGCCTGCGGAAAGATTGGTGGCATTCGACCCCCAGTTCGTCAGATTGCAACCCGAAGGCGGCCATTTCAAATCCTTTGCGAATTTCAACGCCTCGCCTTGAACACCCCCGCTGTTCAACGAGGCTGGCCCGTTGATACCCGATGTCAGAGCGCTCTTCCAGGCATTGCAGGTGGTCGGCGGCGTATTGTCCGGGACATCTTCGGCTGTCGTCCAGTAGTCGAAAAGTTGCATGGACGTCGAAGGCATGCTCACTGTGTCAATGGTGTTCAGTTCTGCGGCATATGCCGAATCAGGAGGTGCGACCATCAGGGCAATCAGCATCGCCACCACCATCAGTGCGGACACCATCACCCTGTTGCCTCTGTTGAACCTGACCGACAATGAGGTATCGGTGATGTCCGTCATAGTGACTCCCCTGCCCTTGCAAGTCGCAAAGCTCTGTGACTTGCCGTAACCGAAGCCAAGCCATACACGAATCATACATATTGTATGTTTTGATACATATAGAATAGCGTATGTCGAATGTTTCGTTCGTCCACAAGAAGGCACCGACTTTGGAATGGTCGACGGGACGTAGACCGTTGATGCCTTATCCGCCCATGCGTGTTAGACTGTGTCTTTGTCTGTCAAGAATTAGCACACACGTCGTTTGGAGTAACAGTGGCAAACATTAAGTCGCAGAAGAAGCGCGTCATCACTAACGATAAGGCGCACGAGCGCAACATCGCCGTCAAGAGCTCAATCAAGACGGCTGTGCGCTCAGTACATGAAGCCGTTGAGAGTGGCGACAAGGCAGCTGCCCAGTCCGCATATCAGCTCGCGGCCCAGCGCCTCGACAAGGCAGCCGGCAAGGGCGTGATTCACAAGAACCAGGCCGCAAACCGTAAGTCAGGTCTGGCATCGGCGATCAACGCGCTCTGATTCGCACAGCCTCACGGTTGTACGAGTGAATCCCCGCACCAACAGGTGCGGGGATTCTTGTTTTTGGACTTCATTGTCGTTTGTGTAGGGTTTTGCCATGAAGGGCAGTACATTCCGCTTACTGAAATCCCTGCGTTCCGCCGTTTTCGACGCTGCGATCTCCTAAAACTACCGCCAATCCCTACACGAACGACGGCTGGCGTAAAAAATCACGCGGTCTCATCCGGATTATGGGTGATCGAAACATCTGCTTCATGGTCAGAGGGCTCGTGTATCTGCGGGTGCACCACAGGTCTCCGCAGATACCGCGACCGCATCCTCAGATGTGCCCGTTCGCGTTCCATGGCACCGGGAAGCATGATGTTGAACTTCACCGACAGCAGTCGCAGGGCCACGATCAACGCCACGATTGCGAGGTCGAGTACCATCTCGCCTCGAAGATTGATTTTCCCCGCCTCGACGAATTTCCCGACGATGACGGTCAGGACGCAACCAATGAAGGACGGCACGGCATACCAGTGTTTGTCGCGGATGACGGAAGGCACTTCATTCAGCAAGGTGTCCCTGATCACACCTCCTGCCAACGCGGTGAACATGCCCATGAACACCGCTGTCATACCGGAGGTGTGGAAGGCCATGGCCTTCGCAGTGCCGTTGACTGCAAACAGGCCAAGCGCCATCGCGTCGACCACGATCATGGATCTTGTAAGATTACCGATTTCAGGATGGGCGAAGGCAATCACTATTCCCGAGAGCAGAGCTGACAAGACGTAGCCCTTGTCGGTAATACCGACTGGCGGAAGACTGCCGAGAAGCACGTCCCTGACGATTCCACCGCCCAGGGCGGTAACCCAGGAAATCATGAGAATGGTAAATATGTCATAGCGCTTACGAGTGGCCGCCAACCCTCCGGATAGCCCTGAACAAAAGATCGCCATGTATTCGATGGCAACAAACACCGCATTGCTCTCCAACGCAACCGACATAGTTCTCTCCCACAACATCAGCGATATCAGCTTTGCCAACAGCACCCGGAATCAACCGCGACTCGCGATGAGGTGTCGGTGATTTACGTAACACCTCAGATCAGGACCACCGGTTTGATCAGATCGCGAGGTTTCTCCTTCATCAGCGCAACCGCGTCCTCGATATGTTCGAATCCTTCGAAGCGATGAGTAATCATCATGGAAGGGTCTACCCGGCCGTAGACCACAAGACTCGCCAGCCGCTCCATCCTCAATCTTCCACCTGGCATCAAGCCCCCATGGATGGTTTTATGCCCCATTCCCACACCCCAGTCCAGTCTGGGGATCTTTACGTAGTCACCGCTGCCCAGATAATTCACGTTGCCGATGGCTCCCCCTGGCTTGAGCATGCGAATTGCCGGTTCGAAGGTATCGACATCACCGCCCGCAATAAGCACGCGGTCAACACCTTCGCCACCGGTCAGTTCAAGAATCTGGTCGTCTATGGGGCCGTCTTTGTAACTGATGGTGTCCGTCGCCCCGTATTTTTTGGCGACCTCGACGCATATGGGTCTTGACCCGACGCCGATCACCCGTGACGCACCCCGAAGAACCGCACCCCGCACGCACATCAAGCCGACCGGACCTATACCGATCACACATACGGACTCTCCATAGGCGACTTTAGCCATCTCGGATGCGTGGAACCCTGTCGGCATCATGTCGGAAAGCATGCAACCAGCCTCATAGCTGATTTCCTTGGGCAACAAAGCCAGATTGGCGTCAGCCTCGTTGATGTGAATTTTTTCGGCGAAAACACCGTCCTTGCCATTGGAGAACTTCCAGCCTCCAAGCATTCCTCCGGAGTGCACCGGATACCCGCGCTGAGCTTCACGCGAACCCCAATCCGGGGTAATGGCAGGCATGATGACAACATCCCCCGGTGAAAAATCTCTCACCAATTCGCCTACCTCGATCACCTCTCCCACACCCTCGTGCCCCAACACCAGATTATGCCGTTCGCCAAGGGCTCCTTCCCACACCGTGTGCACATCCGAAGTGCAGGGAGCCAAAGCCACGGGTCGGCAGATGGCATCGAGCGGGCCGCAAACGGGATCATCTTTCTCAATCCACCCGGCAGTGTGTAGCCCGAGCATCGCATACGCCTTCATGGCGTTGTCCTTTCGTACGTGGTCCTCGTTGACCAGATAACGCTTGGTGATGATGTTCAGTTATGACATCAAGACTTCATGATAGCAAAGTATACAATGGGTGCATATTTGATACCGCGGCAATCATTGCTAAATGATGAGATGGGCGTCACCCATCGGGTGACGCCCATCTCATCGCATAATCGCAACTCTGCCGAGCTCAGCAGACCTTCCACATCCAATTATGGGGGTCTTCGCGCTCACCCAGCTGAATGCCAAGCAGCTCATCACGGAGCTTGACGGTCAAGTCGCCCGATTCACCGTCGGCCACGGTCACATCGAAGGTGTCCGACTTGAAGCGGCCGATAGGCGTGATGATGGCCGCGGTTCCACAAGCGAAGACCTCGGTCACCTCTCCGGACTTGATGTCGGCCAGCAAATCCTCCAGCTTGATCATCGTCTCCACCACATCGCGCCCCTGATCCTTGAGCAGCTGGATCAGCGAATCACGAGTGATGCCCGGCAGGATGCTGCCGGTGAGGCTAGGCGTTTCGAGATGTCCGTCCTTGTGGACGGCGAACATGTTCATACCGCCCAGTTCCTCAAGATAAGTCTTGGTCGCAGCGTCCACGAAGCAGACCTGCTCGCAGCCGTTTTCGAGACCACGGTATTCACCGAGAAGGGAGGCGGCATAGTTGCCTCCGCACTTCGCGAATCCTGTGCCCCCCGGCCCGGTACGGAACCACTTGTCTTCGACCCAGATGCTGACGGGCTTCACGCCGCCCGGGAAGTATGGTCCCGAAGGTGATGCGATGACGCAGAAATCCACTTCCTCCGGTGCTCGAACACCGAGGAAGGGTTCGGATGCGAACATGAAGGGACGCATGTACAGGGTGTATTCACGACGGGTGGGCACCCAGTCGACATCCTGCTTGACCAGCGCGGCCACGGAGCCGAGGAAATCGTCGATTCCCAACTCGGGAAGGTACAGGCGCTTGGCGGAGTTCTGAAAACGTCGGGCATTGGCATCCGGCCTGAACAGCCATGTGGAACCGTCGGCGTGACGATAGGCCTTCAGTCCTTCGAATACTTCCTGCGCATAGTGGAGAACCGAGGCACCGGGATCGAGCTTCAACGGCGCATAGGGCTCGACGCGGCGGTCGGACCAGCCTTCGCCCTTCGTCCAGCTGATGTGGCTCATATGGTCGGAGAATACCTGGCCGAATGCGGGCTTGTCGATAAGTTCTTTTCGCTTCGCTTCTGAGGCGGGCTCAGTGTTTGCCAGAATGGTGAATGCCTTGGCTTGTGCTTCCAAGGCCTCGGGATCGTGATGTGATTGCTCTGTCATGCTCTATCTTGCTTCTTCGTGCTCTTGCCGCAGATGCGGCTTGTCCATTCGGGTCCTATGGCTTCTGGCTTGGCACCCTTGTACCTGTACTATCACACAGCTGAGGTATAGCCATATGTTACGGCCCATATATTGAAAACGCACGGCCGTGTCGAACGGCCGTGCGCGGTATTGACGAAAACGCGAACTACTCTGCGTCTGCTGCTGCGGCATCGCCGTCTGCAGGAGCATCGGCTGCTGCAGGGGTTTCGGTCGGAATCTCCGGCTCAAGGGACTCTTCCTTAGGAACCTCGACCGTGACGACGGAATCCTCGGGATCGTCGATGACGAGCTCGGAACCTTCCGGCAGCTCCACGTCCTTGGCAAGGACCTTCTCGCCGTCCGCGAGACCCTCGACGTTGACGACGATGCGCTCAGGCAGGTTGGTGACGTCAGCACGGACCTCAAGGTTCTGCATATCGACGAATGCCACTGCCGCACCCTTGGTCTCGCCTTCCACGAAGACAGGGACCTCGACGACGACCTTCTCGCCTGCGCGGACCTCGAGGAAGTCGATGTGCTCGATCTGACGCTTGACAGGGTTGCGCTGCACATCCTTGACCACGGCCATCTTGGAGCCGTCATCGTACTTCAGCTCGAACAGCGCGTTGGTGCGACGCAGCGCATTGGTGGTTTCCTTCATCGGCAGTGCGATGAACGTAGGCTCGGTGCCGCCTGCATAAATCGTCGCAGGAATCTGCTGAGCAACGCGCATACGGCGAGCTGCGCCTTTACCGAACTCGGTACGGTTGGAACCTTCGATGCGAATGGTGTTTGCCATAATGATCTCCTTGTTGAATATCGTGTACTCGATGCATCTTCGACGCATCAACGCGCCGAGACATCCCAACAAGAAGTGGTCTGGTCGCCGAGTCGATTACGGAATCCATACTGCATTCCCTCGCCAAAGCTCTGCTAAGTATGGTACCACGCCGGGTGCGACAACACCATCGAGCACCTCATGGCTGAGAAAACACGGCGTTCAGCCAGGTGCTCGAAATCAGACCAATCCTAAGCGTCGAGTTCCTTCACAGCCGCGATGATGGCCTGCAACTCCGCTTTGGCGTCACCGAAGAGCATCTGCGTGTTCGGGGTGAAGTAGAGCTCGTTCTCGATACCCGCATAGCCCTTTCCTCTGCCACGCTTGATGACCACAACGTTCTGTGCTTTGTCGACATCGAGTATCGGCATTCCCGAAACCGCGGTTCCGGGCTTCCTGGCCGCTGGATTGGTGACATCATTCGCTCCGACGACCAGGGAAATCGAAGCCCCGGGAAACTGCGGATTGATGTCATCCAAATCGACGAGCTCCTCGTACGGCACATTCGCTTCGGCAAGCAGCACGTTCATGTGGCCGGGCATGCGACCTGCGACAGGGTGAATCGCGTACAGCACTTCAATGCCTCGTGCTTTGAGCAACTCCCCCAAATCCGCGAGTTCACGTTGCGCCTGCGCCTGAGCAAGTCCGAACCCAGGTGTGAAAATGACCTTTTGCGCATAGGCAAGCTGAACGGCCACATCATCAGCAGTGGTCTCGCGCATGCTTCCTTCCGGGCCGTCCGCATCGTCGTGACTGGTCGAATCTCCGAAACCACCGAGCAGAACGCTCGAAAGCGGACGATTCATGGCCTTGGCCATCAGTACCGACAGCGTCACGCCCGCGGCTCCCACCAAGGCGCCCGCGATAATCAACGCCACATTGTCGATGGCCAGACCACTCATGGCCACCGCTGTACCCGTGCAGGCGTTGAGCACGGAAATGACCACTGGCATGTCCGCTCCGCCAATCGGGAACACGAAGAGCAGGCCGTACAGCAATGCGAACAATGCCGTCAGAACGGACCAGAGCAGCCTCTGTTCGGGTCGAAGGACCAGCATGACCACGCTCGCCACAGCAAGGACGGCACATGCAAGGTTCCACAGATTCTTGGCCGGCAGCGCCAACGGCCTGCCTGGAATGATTCCCTGAAGTTTGCCCGCCGCAACCAACGAGCCGGTGAAGGTCACGGAGCCGATAAGCACACCGAGCCCTGCCGTCACCAACACGACAGTATCGGGGGTCTTTGCCGAGGCAAGGATGTCGTTCAAGGCAACGAGCGCCGCAGCGCCTCCGCCAACGGTATTGAAGACGGACACCAATTGCGGCATATCCGTCATCTTGACCTTCTTGGCGGAGTAGACACCTGCCACACCACCGACTGCCACACCAGCCACCAGGACGATGACAGCCGTGGAGGAGATGAAGCCTGCTGCGAAAAGATGGGCAAAGGCCATAATCACGGCAATCACCATACCCGCCGCGGATATCTGATTGCCTTTGCGCGCGGATTTAGGCGAGTTCATGAAGTGCAGTCCGATTACGAACATCACAGCCGCCAGAAGATATACGAACCATGCGACGATATCGATGGTGCTCATAGTGCTTTGTCCTTCTTTGCGGCGTTTTTCTTGTCTGAGTCAGAGCCTTCGGCGTCTTCCTTCTTCTTCGGTGTCGATGATTTGAACATCTCCAGCATGCGGTCGGTGACCACATACCCTCCGACCACATTCATCGTGCCGAGCACCGCAGCCAGGAATATGAACACATACGACAGCGGGGAATCCGCGTGCGCAGCGACGATGACCACGCCGACGATGACGATGCCGTGTATGGAGTTGGCACCGCTCATCAGCGGCGTGTGCAGAGTGGCTGGCACCTTGCCGATGACCTCCACGCCCAGCAGCAACGCCAGTATGAACATGGTGATGGGAACTACGAGTTCTTCCATGATTACTTATCCTCCTCGGCCTGACCGGCAACGATGAGCGCCCTGTCAAGTTCTCGACTCATGTCCATGTGCAGACCGCCGTTCTCGCCAAGGAAGTGCGCCAAGGTATCGGCGAGGTTGCGCGACAGCAGCTTAGATGCCGTCGAAGCGACCTCACTGGCGAGATTCGGACATCCCAGAATCGTGACTCCACCCTCGGTAAGCGTGGTTCCCGGAACTGAGCCTTCGACGTTGCCGCCCAACCCGCTGGCCGCGCAGTCTACGATGACCGCTCCCCTGTGCAGGCCGTTTACGCCGTTCGAAGTCAGCAGCACCGGTGGCTTTCGGCCAGGAACCTTGGCGGTGGTGATGACGATGTCGAATTGTGCAGCGCTCTCGTCAACCGCCCGCTGCTGTTCGGCCTGTTCTTTATCGGTGAGTTGGCGCGCATAGCCACCTTCTCCCTGGCCTGAAGACAGGTCAATGCCCAAATCGAGGAATTTGGCGCCCAACGATTCGATTTCCTCACGTGCCGCGGGCCTGACGTCATAGGCGGCGACCACGGCTCCGAGACGTTTGGCCGTACCAATCGCCTGAAGTCCCGCGATTCCAGCGCCCAGAACCAACACCTTCGCGGGACGTATCGTCCCTGCCGCGGTTGTCATCATCGGCAGAAACGAGCCATAGGCGTTGGCGGCCACAAGAGCGGCCTTATACCCCATCACTGAGTTTTGCGAGGTCATCTCGTCCATCGACTGGGCCGAGCTGAGCTGCCTTGGCAGACGTTCCAGCGCGACGGATACGAGTCCGGCAGATTGCAGCTTTTGCAGATACTGCTCATCCGTGAAGGAAGACAGCATACCGAGAATCCAAGTTCCGGGGGCAAGACCGGAGATGACATCGCCTTCCGGTCTGCCGACGAAGCCGATGGCGTCCGCCCGCGACATCACAAATGCTCTGTCCTGCACATCGACATTCGCCTGACGATAGTCATCGTCACTGAAACCCGCCGCCAATCCGGCACCGGACTCGATGCAGCATGACACGTTCAGACGCTTCAGTCTGCTCGCCACATCCGGAGTAAGAGCGACCCGCGATTCCTCCGGGGCCTGTTCGCATAGGATTCCGTACATCACCATCAATCGGTTTTCTAGACCCATCCGATGTCCTTCTTATCGTGCATGCAGGGATTGCATGATTTCACTATGCACAGTGTATACATTATTCGTACAGCGGCATATTCGTGTGTCTGCGCTGCTTTCTCCATTCCACAGGATAGTGTTGTTAGGTCGTATAGATAGAGGAGAGAGCGTGTCTTTAATCACATCTGCGAAATCCCACCTTGTTGCGATGGCACAACGTGCAGCGACCCTGGGAAGATACCGCGAAACCGAGGAATTTGATGGCAACGAAGCATCCTCTTCTTCGGTGAACATGCCTGCGGTCACAGAGACCGTGGTGCACGATTGGTCTACAGGATATCCCACCATCACCGAAATCGACTCGAAATCGGGTCTGCTCACCACCTCGACCGCGGGTGCGGGCGGCATCCCCGACGACATGACGGTGTACGACCTGTACGCTTCCCGAGCACAAACAATGCCCGACGAGCCGATGTATCACTTCCAGCGCAACGGCAAGTGGGTCAGCAGAAGCACCACCGAAACCCTGAACGACATTCGCTCGACCGCCAAAGGGCTGTTGCACGCAGGTATGCGCAAAGGTGACTCGGTGGCGTTCATGTGCCACACCAGTTACGAGTGGAATATCGTCGATGCCGCGGTGCTGGCGGTCGGTGGCGTCATCGCCACAATATACGACACGGATTCCGCAGAGCAGATTCGCTACATCGTGAACAATTCCGATGCGAGCCTGCTGATTGTGGAAACTCGGGAGATGCGCGAAAAGGCCGATGGAGCCATACAGGAATGCGAAAGCCTACAACGCATAGCCTGCTTGGAAAACGGCGCTCTGGAAGAGTTGCAGGCTTACGGTGCATCCGTCAGCGACGAGGAGCTCGACGCCCGTCTAGCCTCCATCAAAGCGAGCGATTTGTGCTCGATCGTATATACTTCCGGTTCGACCGCGGCACTCAAGGGCGTGGAAATGACCCACGCGCATTACTGTAATCTCGCCGTGAACCTCAATGCGTATATTCCCGACCTTCTGGGAGACACCGACGGTTCGGTGCTGCTGTTCCTCCCCCAGGCCCACTCATTCGCACGAGCGATAAACTACGCCTGCGCATTCAGTTCGATTCAGATTTTCATCGCCCAAGGCATCAAATCCTTGATATCCGACCTGCAGGTTGCCAAACCAACCGTGATGATCGGCGTGCCTCGCGTATTCGAAAAGGTATACAACGCGGCATCGCAAAAGGCCGGTCACGGAGCCAAAGGCATGGTGTTCGCCGCCGCTGCCGTCGCGGCTCAGGACTACATGAGGCAGGTCTCCGAATCAGGCAAGGCGAATACGAGAACCGGCATACGTCGTGCACTCTTCGACCCGGTGGTCTACAGCTCGCTCAGGCAGGCTCTTGGCGGACGCGCGAAGTGGATTGTCTCCGGCGGAGCCCCTCTGGACCCGGCATTGCTCAGCTTCTTCCGAGGAGCCGATGTGCCGGTATACGAAGGTTATGGTCTTACCGAGACCACGGCTCCCTGCGCCTTCAGCCCCTTGGGCACGCCGTTCCATGAAGGGTCGGTCGGCATTGCCTTCCCTGATTTCTCGCTGCGTATCGCCAAGGATGGCGAGATTCAGATATCCGGAACGAGTGTGTTCCACAGGTATCACAAGAACGACGAGGCAACCGCAAGCTCCTTCACCGAGGACGGCTGGTATGCCACCGGTGATTTGGGTCGTTTGGATGGTGACGGTTTCCTGTACATCACCGGCCGTAAGAAGGACCTTATCATCACCGCCGGTGGAAAGAACGTCTCCCCCGGTCCCATCGAGGAAGTCATTCAACGTTCTGAGGTGGTTTCCCGCGCGGTTGTTCTCGGAGATAAACGCCCGTTCATTTCCGCGTTGGTCACTTTGGACGAGGAGACACTGCGTCCTTGGCTTGCTTCGAAGGGCCTGAACAAGGATATGCCCGTATCCCAGGCAGCACAGAATGCCGCGGTACGGGCGGAGGTTCAGAAGTTCGTGGACGAAGCCAATGAAGGCGTCTCCCGTGCCGAGTCTGTCCGTAAATTCATCATTCTGCCGGAAGATTTTACTCAGGAGAACGGTCTGCTGACCGCCTCGATGAAGGTCATCCGTCCGAAGGTGATTTCGCGATACACCGAGCTGCTCAACACCCAGATGTATACACCGCGCAAGTAACCGGGCGAGCTGCTCCACTGTAGCTCACATCTCATCCCTAGAATCGAAACTGTGCATGATGGCACGCGAGGCTTGGTAATTCCTGTGCTTCGCGTGCACTCATGCACAGTTTCGTTTAGGACAGCTCTCAGAGCGGATGGGAACTGTACATATGAGCATGTGAAGCACGCCGATTTGCTGGCCTAACGTGCTGGTTTGCACAGTTTCAACTCAGGCTGCTGCGGAACTGTGCGTATGAGCACGCGTGGGAGCCGTATGAGGGTGCTGCGCGTGCTGGTTTGCACAGTTTCGGCTCGGGATGCGCCCACCATCTGCGGAACTGTGCCTATCGGCACGCCTGGGAGCCATATGAGGGTGCTGCGCGTGCCATTACGCACAGTTCCGTGACACTCATCAGATGAGGATGTTGGCGGTGGCCTCCGCACAGTGCGACAGGTAGTACGGGCGTACCGCGAACATGAGGAACGCGCCGCCGATAATCAGCAGGAGCAGGATGCCGACACCACCCGTGTACGGCAGGTTCGCCAGACTCTTCGACGGGTCGGCCACCGTCACCGAATGCCCGTCCTGACTCACATACGCGAGGTTCGTGCCACTGGTACGATACGACGCCAACTCCACCTCGGTGGCATTCGGGTACCACACGGGAACCACCTCCACACCGAAATCAGACACCTTGAAATACTCGTCAGGAGCCTTCGTCTCCTTGAACGAGAGTTCACGAGCCTCAACACCCAGCAACGTGAGCTTGCCCGTACCATCCGATGCGGTCTCCACCTCTGCTCCGCCCGTAGCATCCAAGCGATACACCCCGTCCGACAGCTCCTTGAACTTCAACGGATTCCCGTCACGGCTCACCTTGAACGTCGCGCCACCAAGCTTCTTCGATGCATCATCCTTATCCACCTTCACCACATCCACCTTGAACGAATACACATTCGACGCAGCAGTCTTCCACTCCGTGCCATCCTCGTTATCCGCCCAACCGGTAGTCGCCGTACCCGCATGGGAACGAGTCAGCTTCACCTCATTCACATTCGCCACAGTATTACCACCACCAGGAGCCGCATACCTGGTACCATCCCCAGCAGCCAACACCGCCGCATACCGGACACGAATCAACGACCCCACAGGCACACTGGTCTTGTTCGCCACCGGAGAAGCACCATCCGTCGCGAACAAGGCCTTCAACCCATCCACACGCAGAGTCTTCCCATCACCAGCCACCACGACAGACACCCCAGTTGAAGCAATATCAACCGGCTCGGTGGGCGAGAGCGCATCCACGAACACCTCAACCGTGCCCGACTGCAACACCAATCCATCCTTCACCGCATCCTCAACCCCGAACACATACGAGCCATACGACACCGACGACGACGCGAACGCGGTCGACAACTCAGGCACCCGCAACGCTACCTCAAACTCCACCACACTACCCACATCGAAACCATCCAACCCATCATCGTTTACCACACGCTTCGCCACATCCGTGACGCTCGTCTTCAACGCGGCCCGGCCCAAACGCGGCTTGCCCTTCACCCCCGCGTCAGCGAAATCCACCATCCCGTCCTCGACCACATCCTCCAACGCCTCGTTGAACACCTTCGTGCCCACGATAATCGGCAGAGAACCACCAGACGACTGCGTCGAATCCACAATCAGATACAAACCAGGACCAGACACCGGCAGCGTCTCCGTCGACTCAGGCTGAGGGAACGTACCAGCGGGCAAACTCCCAGCAGAAGCACCCAAAGCATCCGTATGCTTCGCCAACTCCTGGGCGAACACCTGCAAACTCCCCGCATACGGACTAAACGCACTCGTCACATCATCCGACAACGGGTCAGTCGGATAGCCAAGCCACTGCGACGCCACCCAACCCATCGGATTACCCGCATCCACATCACTACCACCAGCAGTCTCGGCAGCATTCTTCAACACCGTCTTCAACCCACTGGGAACGGTAGGCGTATCCAACCGCACGCTCTTCAACGCACCAGTCTGATCAAACACCTCACCGCTGTAATCACCGATTTTGTACGCCGTCAACGCGCCATCAGACCGCCCCGTCAACTCAATGCCATAGGAAGGAGGAGACTTAATATTCAACGCACACACACCATCACCATCCGCCGTGACCGTACCCGTCACCGGCACCGTCGCACGATTCGACCAGCCAACAGTATCCGAACCATCCTGCTGACCCCACATCGACAAGATGTAATCCTTACCAGGCGTCAGCGTCTCGCACGGCACCACCATATTGCCATCCGACTTCGCCGCCGCATCATAATTCGTCCGCCCCGAAGCCACCACCCCACCCGAAACATCCTCAGGGTCAACCAGCTTCCAACCCAACCCAGACTGAGACTCCAGATTCGAAGAACCCTCCAAATCCCTCAACACCCACTTGCCACCGACACCAGCATCCTGCTCGATATACGGGGTCTTCGACAACACCACACTCGTCTCAGCATCCACAAACGTTAACCGCAACGAATCAGGAGAAGCACTGTCCGGAGCATTCAACACCTGAGACTGATTCCCACTATGCGCAGACAACAACAGATTATCAAGCTCCAAACGAACAGCAGGCCGCAACCCGAGACCGGTGACGTCCGTATAGTAATAGTCCGGGTAACCGTCGTACCTCACACCGAGCGCAACGTATGCGCTGATCCAGTAAGCAGAACGCAACCAAGAGCCAGAAGCACCGTTGGCACTATTACAAGCAGTTTCAGGGCACTGACGTTTGTTGTTTTCAGCAGTATTACTAATGCCATCATCGGCATTGAAATACTCTGCCATATCACCCGTCGATAACGGAAACACGCGATACGAACCCACAGAATCGGTCTGATCAGAAGAATTAAACCCAGAACTACAGCCCGCAGCCGCGCCCTTGGTACAAACCCCGGGCAACTGCGTCGTAGCACCCATCTGGTTCAACTCGACATCAGAATAATACGTGTCAGAACCCAACTGCTGAGACACCTTAGCCACATACGACTCAACCGACGCCCGCTTGGTCTCAGTGTCAGCAATACCAGCATCGAACGTGTTACACGGATACCCGCTGCACAGCGAACCAGCAGCAAACGTGAACGGGGTGGTTATCACGTCATCCGCCCACAACAACACCTCGTTCGGAGCCAACTGCGTCGTCTTCGACCACACCCACGAATAATGCGTATTATTTGCCCTCGGAGAACGATTTTCCGTGTTGTCGTTAGGCCCTTTACCCAAAACCAGGTACTTGCCATCAACCTGAGCAGTATCAGCATCACCCGACTCAACCATCTTCGCCGCATTCGGTATAGCGCTCCCCGACTTGCCGAACAACACCTTACGAGCACCATCCGCAGTCGCACCCTCAGACCGCATGGGCATCTCACCATCGCTCATAGTGCTGAAATACCCATCCGGCCCCAAGTCAAATGAATCAGCCTCAGCATGCTCGACCGGCAACGCCACCAGCACTCCGGTAAGCAGCATGAACATAGAAAGTACGAATGCGGAAACAGCAAGAGCCCTTCGATGCACCTCGCTCCCTCGGGATACTGGGAAAAGAGCAACAAACGCACGAATCCGACCCATGAGAGCACCACCACCGAAGCGAAAACAGCACCCCCCCCCCGCGACCGTTCTTAACCCAGCGAAACACCTGGAATCAGCGAAAGGAACATGCGACGAACATGATGAACAATATAGTACAGCATGTTCGTATTTACCTCAGCAGCTTAAAGCATTTTATATATCAGAGACAAGCCGTGCCAAGTTCTGCGTACTAAAAGCCCAACCTGGCGAGCTTCTTCGGGTCGGACTGCCAACCTTTGGCGACTTTGACATGCAGCTCGAGCTTGGCTTTTCTGCCGATGATGCGGTTGACGGGTGTGCGCAGACGCTTCTTCACTTGGACGAGATGCTGGGCACCTTTGCCTATGATGATGGGTTTCTGCGAGTCGCGCTCAACATAGATGGACACCAGCACGCGGACCTTGTCCGTGGGATTGGCGGCTCCCACCGCATTGTTGGCATCACCGAAGGCAGCGCTGTCGTCATCGTCGTCATCGTCGTTATCGGGGTAAATGACCGAGTCCACGACAACAGCCAGTGAATGAGGCAATTCGTCATCGAGTTCTTCAAGGAATGCACCGCGAACCAGCTCGGCTATGGTGTCCTCCGGGCGTTCTTCGCTTATCTGTTCATCCGGATACATCTTCGGGCCTTCGGGCATCGCATTGACCAGCAATGAGCGCACCTCATCAAGGTTGTCATGCTCGAGGGCGCTCACTGGAACGATTTCGGTAAAAGCGCCGAACTGCTCAACCTCGATGAGTTTGCTGATCAGAGCTTCCCTGTCGAGAGTGTCGATTTTGGTGATGACAGCGATAACAGGAATCTTCCATCCTGCCTTGCCCTCATCTCCCTTGCCATACTGTGAACGCAGACGCGCCAGAATCCTGGTATCTCCGGGACCGATTTCCTGGTCGGCCGGCAGCAGGAAGGCGATGGCATCAACTTCGCTGAGCGACTCATCCACCATATCGTTGAGCCGCTGTCCCAGCAGAGTGCGCGGACGATGAATGCCGGGAGTATCCACCAACACCAACTGCGCATGGTCCAGTGTCAGAATGCCACGAATCGCCTTTCGAGTGGTTTCAGGTCGTGAAGACGCTATGGCAATCTGCGTGCCAATCAGCGCGTTGGTCAGAGTCGATTTACCGACGTTCGGCCTGCCGACCACCGCTACGAAACCTGAACGGTACGCGGAACCATCCGCATCCTCGGCGCTCTCCCTGCCATCGGCCAGTGGTGTTGCGCTCAAAGTCATTGATTACTCCTGTTCATCCGCTGTTGTTTCGTCATCCTGTGCCACTGCTTCATCCTGGTCATCACGTTGCGTTGCTGCCGGTTCCACCAGAATCGTCGACACCTTCTTGCGCCTTCCGGCCGAGTCCACCGCAGTCAATCGCAGACCTCTGACCACTGCCGAAGAGCCGACGATGGGAACTCTTCCCAGCACCTTCGTCAACAGGCCGTACACGGTGTCGACATCGTCCTCGTCAATGTCAATCTCGAACAACTCTTCCAAATCCGCGATTGACGTTCTGGCAGGGAGCTTCCACGTCGAAGCGCCGACCTGCTCCGGCTCCTGATGCTGGGTACGGTCGTGCTCATCCTCAAGCTCACCGACAATCTGCTCGATGGCATCCTCGATGGTGACCATGCCGGCGATGCCGCCGTACTCGTCGACCACAATCGCCACGTGCTGTCGTGTCTGCTGCATGTGATGGAACAAATCATCCACGGGCTTCGACTCCGGGACGAGCATGGGCTCCCTGCACACGGAGGCGATGGTGCGCACATCAGCCGCAGGATTGAACGCCACGGTCTTGACGGCATCCTTCAAATACGCGACACCGACCAGATCGTCGACATCCTCCCCGATAACCGGGATTCGGGAGAAGCCCGAACGTGAGAACAGCTTCAGGGCCGAGCGAAGGGAAACCTGTTGGTCCACGCAAATCATATCCGTGCGAGGCACCATGATTTCCCTGGTCAAGGTATCGGACAGTGTCAGCACATTGCGCAGCATCTCCGAAACCTCGGGGTCGAAACCGTTCGTTTCCACAAGCCTATCGACCATGGCGCGACCCTGTTCGAGCTGGATCTTCTCCAACTCCTCGTCATCGGAGAGACTGACATCCTTGCCGTGTTTCCTGCCCTTATTGGGATTGCGGGCTTTCGCAAAAGGCGTCAGTCGGGTGGCCACAGCGGTGATTCTGGCATAGGCCAGCATGATGTCGAGGGGTTTGGAGGCCCCAGCCACTCTGGGCCTGACCAGGATGGAAACGAAAGCCACGATGAGGGCGAAGACCAGTCCGCAGAGCACACCTATCCATAGCGGCAAGTGGAAGAGCGAGACAATCGCGACCACCAACGCGCCGTCGAGGACATTGCAGACGATACGGAAGAACGCGCAGGACCCTGCCGTGGCGTATCGGTCTGATATCAGACGCTGCACACGGTGAATCTTCTCGATTCTCTTCATCCTTGAGAACTGGCCCAAATCCAAATCGGTCTGAACCTCAAGAATCAGATTGTTCAGGCTTGCTCTGGTAACCCTGGATACCGCTCCCTCGGTGGCAGCCATGATAAGCGACAGCCACACCAACGCCGAGGCAAGAATCACCATCAGCACCACAAGCACAAGTAGTTCAGCCTCCATGCTCACTCCTCAACATCCTTCTTCGGCACGTCGCCGTCTGCCCCGGAAATCCTTGTCGCTCCTTGGCCGGCGGGGCTTGCCGTCGCACTGCTGTCCCCGTCCTCAAGCCACGCCTGGGTGGTACCTACCGGAAGTTGAGCAAGGAAGGTCAGCAGCAGTTGCCTCTGCAAACCGAACATCTGCCGTTCCTGCTCGCTGGTGGTGTGGTCGTAGCCCAGCAGATGCAGCATGCCATGGATGGCCAGCAGCAGCATCTCCTCCATGGTCGTATGCCCAGCTGCGAGCGCCTGCTGGCGCGCAACCTCGGGGCATATGACGATATCGCCCAGAATGCCTTCGACAACGGTTTTACCGTCGCCGGGGCGCAGTTCGTCCATCGGAAAACTCATGACATCTGTTGGGCCGGAAAGGTTCATCCAGCGTTCGTGGAGTTCCGCGATGGCCTCCGGCTCATAGAACAGCACGGTGAGATCCGACTGCGTGCTGACCCTCATCTGGTCCAATACCCAGATGCCCAGGTCGGAGAAAATCTTGGGCTCAATATTCCACTGCGTTTCATTGGTGACTTCGACGCTCATGATTCCCTGTCTGCCGGTGCCGTGTCTTTCGCTTGCGAAGGCTTTTCCGGTGAGCCTTGCGCCGACTGTCGTTTCGCTTCACGTTCGAGACCACGCTGCGCCCGGCGGTCGTACGCCTGCACGATTTTGCCGACAAGCTCGTGACGGACGACGTCGCTCGCATCCAGATGCGCGAATGCGATGTCGTCTATGCCGTGAAGAATGCTTTCGATGGTGGCCAGTCCGGACTTAGGTACGGCCAGGTCGATTTGGGTAATATCGCCGGTGACCACCATGCGGGTGTTGAATCCCAATCGCGTCAGAAACATTTTCATCTGCTGTTCGGTGGTGTTCTGCGCCTCGTCGAGAATCACGAAGGCATCGTTCAGCGTTCTGCCGCGCATGTACGCCAGGGGTGCCACCTCAATGGTGCCGTCATCCATGTATCTGCGCATCTGGTCGCCGCCCAACATATCGGAAAGCGCGTCGTACAGCGGTCTCAGATACGGGTCTACCTTCTCGTTCAAGGTACCCGGAAGGAATCCCAGGTTTTCTCCGGCTTCGACCGCTGGCCTGGTCAGGATGATTCTGCTGACTTCCTTGTTCTGGAACGCACGGACGGCCTTGGCCACAGCCAGATAGGTCTTGCCTGTTCCCGCGGGGCCGATGGCGAAGGTGATGGTATGCGTCTCAATGGCATTGACATAGGAGACCTGCCCTGCCGTTTTGGGACGAACCGGCACACCCGCCGCGTAGGTGATCACACCAGGCACATTCATGGTTTTCCCCGGCCGCCTGTCTTTGCGCAACAGTGACGAGGCTTCTCGTTCGACGTTGCGGTGCGTATGAATCTGCTGCGTCTCGATCATGCGTCGGACCGTATCCGCGTCCATCGGCGCGGAGTACGCGGCATCTATGATGGCGCTCACCACATCCTGCGCCTTGGCGGCCTGCGCCTCTGTCTGCCGGCTTCGCGACATGATAGCCACGCGATTGCCACGAACGATGATGGTGAGTTCGGGGAAGGCACGTTCCACTTCCCTGATTACCTCGTCGACCGGCCCGAGTACGGCCACCGGATCGAGTTCCGATGGAATCGTGATGGTGCGTGTAGTTGTGGCCACGGAAGCCTTTCTCTATTTCTGTTTCAATGGTAATACGCTACTCGTCCAGAACCTCGCCCGTAAGCACATGGGCGTGTGCGTGAAACACCGTCTGACCGGCATCCGCGCCGGTGTTGAACACCAGTCTGAAGGAACCGTTGTACCGTTCCCTTGCAATGTCCCGCGCGACATCGACGATATGCGCCAGGGTTCGCGAATCGCTGTCTGCCAATTCCGCTACGGAGGCGACATGTTTTTTCGGCACAATCAGCACATGCACCTTGGCTTTCGGTGCGATGTCTTCGAATGCGAACACCTGCTCGTCCTCGTAGACCTTCGTGCTGGGAACTTCCCCTTTGACAATGCTGCAGAACAGGCAGCCTTCACTATCGCTCATGCTGACTCCTTCGATAACGTCACTTCCGGTACCATGCTATTGCCCGAGAGGGATATTCGCCTATATCACGTTCTCCTGTTCATCCACACGCCAACTGGGCGGGCTACGACCACCGCCCGAGCGTCCTGGATAGGAGCGACAAGGCGACGGCTCCGGCGCATGAGGCCCGGAGGATATTGCTGCCCAACACGCAGCACTTCGCGCCCGCATCTCGAAACATGCCGATTTCCTCGTCGCTGATACCGCCTTCCGGTCCGACCACGACGGAAACCGTTCGGGGCCGTGCATCGGCAAGACTCCTTGCCGCCATGTCATTGACGGCGTCTTCAATCTGAGACCAGGTCTCTGTTGCATCCTGATGAAGCACAATCACCACATCCCCGTGAACGTTGGCGCGTTGGCATATCGCCACAATCTGCTTGCTGCTCACATGATCGGCGAGCTCGGGAAGCCATGAGCGTCGCGACTGTTCGGTTGCGGATTGCAGGGTCTGCGCCCACTTGCGGTCGGTACGGCCTTCCTTCCATCGCGCGATGGAGCGACCGCTTTGCCAGGGAACAATCGCATCTGCTCCGATCTGCGTGGCCATATCGATGGCCTGCTCGTCATGGCCACCCTTGGCCAGAGCCTGTATCAGGGCCAATCGCAATACCGGCCGGTCCTCTTTGCCCACGGAGATAATTTTCACCACGCCGGACTGCTCGTTCTCGATGCGAGCCTGGATGCGCAGACCTTTGCCGTCTGACAGTTCCAATTCGTCACCCCGGCCGAGTCTCATCACCTGGATGGCATGCCTTCTCACACTCTGCGGCAGTGTGATATTCCACCCGGAATGCAGCTCATCGCTCTGGATATGGGCATCGTCACTTGTGGGGTCGAACAGGAACAGCGCTTCAGTCATGGACACCAGAGTACCGTGACCGGCGAAAGTGCATAGCGAAGGAGCACATCGTTGCTCCAAGCAGCTTCGAACAACGTCGATATCGCAGCATCTTTCATCACCGACACGACACGGGTCACCACAGGAAAGAATTTGTGTTATAGTTTCATCCGTTGCCTAAACAGCATATGTCCGGGTGGCGGAATGGTAGACGCGCTAGCTTGAGGTGCTAGTGCCTATTTATACAGGCGTGCGGGTTCAAGTCCCGCTCCGGACACAGATATCGGGAGTCTTTATGACTCCCGATTTTTTGTTTTCACGTATTCGCCTTCACGGCTCAGGATGGTGGGATGTCATGCATCTGGTACATATCGACAGCATCGAGGACATGCAGATCGCCGAATACACGCATCTCACCGAGCTTCAACTCCGTAACCGACTCGAACCCGAGAAGGGTGTATTCATCGCCGAATCCCCGAAAGTCATCACCCGCGCTCTCGATGCAGGCGTCGAGGTGAAATCCTTCCTCGTCGAGGAACCTTGGCTTGACGGCATGAGCGACACCTTCGCCTTCGTGGATGCACACTGGGGGCCGGATATACCCGTATATGTCGCTACACCCGAACAGCTCAAGCGCATCACCGGCTACAGGCTTCACCGCGGTGCGCTCAGCGCGATGAAACGATGGACGCTTCCATCGGTACGGGAACTATGCCGTGATGCCACTCGCATCGCCGTGATGGAGAACATCGTGGACCACACCAATGTCGGCGCCATCATGCGTTCCGCAGCGGCTCTGAACATCGATGCGGTGCTTCTGACGCCCTCGTGTGCGGACCCGCTGTACCGCAGGGCGGCACGCGTGTCGATGGGCACCGTTTTCCAGGTTCCCTGGACGCGTATATGCGACGACGACAAATCCGCATGGCCCGAACACGGTGTCGAAGAGCTGCACGACCTGGGATTCACCACCGCGGCCATGGCTTTGGAACACGATTCGATTTCAATGAGCGCACTGGTCTCCCGCCTGCACGCCGACCCACAGGACCCTCGGCACATAGGGAAACTGGCACTGATCTTTGGCACGGAAGGCGATGGACTGTCCCACAGGACCATCGCCCATGCCGATTTGACCGTCAAGATAGCAATGAGCCACGGCGTGGACAGCTTGAATGTCGCCGCCTCCAGCGCCGTGGCCTTCTGGGCTACCTCAGGAATGGAAACCGAATAAGGCCCTCACTCATGAACGGTTTTCGAGCCTTCGGCTGACGCCGTGGTCGCAACCGTGGTCTCGTCTTTGGCGATTGCACCTGTGGCTCGCCCGATGGCTGTCAATCCGTGGTACAGCACCAGGACCGCGACCGAACCGATGGCGATGCCGTTGAAGCTCACGCCGCCGATGGCGAAGGTGAAGTTGGCGATGCCGACAATCATCGTGACGGCTCCGACCATCATGTTGACGTTCTGCCCGAAATCAACCTTGTTCTCAACCCAGATACGCACACCAAGCATGCCGATCATGCCGTACAGCAGCGTGGTCACGCCGCCGAGCACGCCTTGCGGAATGGAGTTGATGACCGCCCCGAACTTCGGGCAGAGCGCGAGTATGAAGGCGAAAGCCGCGGCGCACCAATACGCAGCCGTCGAATAGACTTTGGTGGCCGCCATCACACCGATGTTCTCGGCGTATGTGGTGGTTCCCGAACCGCCACCGAATCCAGCCAGCATCGTACCCAGGCCGTCCGAGAACAGCGCTGTGCCCATCTGCTTGTCATAATTGCGCCCGGTCATCAGCGACACGGACTTCACATGTCCGATGTTCTCGGCAATAAGCACCAGGACCACTGGTATGAACATCGGCAGAATGCTCATGTCGGCTTGTGGAAGATGGAACTTCGGCAGGCCTATCCACGCGGCCTGTTCGATGGCGGACAGCTTCACTTCGCCTCTGAAATACGCGAAGGCGTAACCGACCAAAACCCCAAGCAGGATGTTCAGCCTGCCAATCATTCCCTTAGATAACACGCCGATGAGCATGACGGCGAGCAGCGTCACCAAGGCCGTTATCGGAGCGCCCTTGAAGTTCGTCCAGGCGGATGGCGCAAGGTTGAAGCCGATGATGGCCACCACCGCTCCATTTACCACAGGAGGCATCAGCATATCAATCCACTTCGCTCCCGCAAAGTGGACGATCAGTCCGACGACCGCTAGCAGCGCTCCGGTGATGAGGATGCCGAAGCTCGCCACGGCCAGGCCTTTATTCGCACTCGCCACCGCCGCGATGGGAGCGATGAATCCGAAGGAGCTACCAAGATAGCTTGGCAGCTTGTTCTTGTTGATCAGCAGGAACAGCGCGGTCGCCACAGCGGTGAAGAACAGCGTGGTTGATGGGTCGAAATGAGTAAGAATCGGGACGAGGAAGGTCGCGCCGAACATGGCGATAACATGCTGAGCGCCGATGCCGATGGTCCTCGGCCATGTCAGACGTTCGTCGGGCTCCACGACCTCACCCGGTGCCAGCGTCTTGCCGTCACCGTGCAACTTCCAACCGATTGACTGTGCCATAACTGCTCTCTCTCGTATATGTGCGTCATGCCCTTCATAACGCCCTGACATAGAGTAATCCAGTAGTGTGACGCGCTGAAGTCACAAATTTCGGGACCTAATCAAGAATTTATGCAATGATGGAGGCGATGAAGTTTCGCAATGTCGCGAATCGGCTGCTTCACCGGGTCGTACGCCATCAAGCTGACGGAAGGAGAGCGAGATGAGTAAGAATCCTAAGATTCTGTCCATTGTCCTGGCAGGAGGAGAAGGAACCCGGCTCATGCCGCTTACCAGAGACCGTGCCAAACCAGCGGTTCCTTTCGGCGGCGTTTTCAGGTTGATTGATTTTCCTTTGAGCAATCTCGTGAATTCGGGGTATAGGCAAATCGTCGTCCTGACCCAATACAAATCGCATTCGCTTGACCGGCATATCTCGCAGATGTGGCGATTCTCGCCGATGCTGGGGAGCTACGTCTCCCCAGTCCCGGCGCAACAACGTCTGGGCAAGCATTGGTATCTCGGCTCCGCCGACGCCATTTATCAGACCATCAACATCATCGAGGATGTTCAACCCGACATCGTACTGATTCTCGGGGCCGATCACGTCTATCGCATGGATTTCGAGCAGATGGTGCAACAGCATATCGACTCCGGAGCCGAGTTTACGGTAGCGGGCATCCGACAGCCGGCGGTAGACGCCAAGCAGTTCGGAGTCATCGACGTCGATCCAGATCATCCGAACATGATTCGCAGCTTCCAGGAGAAGCCGGACGAGCCTTCCGTCCTGCCTGACGACCCGACCCAGATACTCGCCTCCATGGGCAACTACGTCGCGAACACCAAATCCCTGTTCGAAGCGCTGGCTCTGGATGAGAAGGCTTCGGACACCAAGCACGATATGGGCGGTGACATCGCTCCGTACTTCGCCAGCCGCGGCGAGGCAGGCGTCTATGATTTCAACAAGAACGAGGTACCTGGTTCGAACACCAAGGACCACGCCTACTGGCGTGATGTGGGAACCATCAAACAGTTCTACGACGCTCATATGGATCTCATCGCCTATGTGCCGGAGTTCAATCTGTACAACTCGCAATGGCCCATCTACACCAATATCGGTTCCTTGCCGCCTGCGAAGTTCGTGCACTCCGGTCAGGACAGGGTCGGCCACGCCACGGATTCCATCGTCTCCCCCGGCGTCATCGTCTCTGGTGGTGAGGTTCATCATTCGGTGCTGTCACCGAACGTCCATATCCATTCCTGGGCTCAGGTGGTCGATTCGATTCTCTTCAACAACGTCATCGTCAACCGTCGTGCACGCATCTACAAGGCCATCATCGACAAGAACGTGGTGCTTGAAGAGAATGCCACGGTCGGCATCGATACGCAGCACGATATCGAACGCGGCTTCACCGTCACCGCCGAGGGCATCACCGTGGTACCCAAGGGCACAGTGGTCAAGGATTGAAACGGACGAACTCATACCATATGAGATAACTGCGCTAAAAGGACAGCTATTCGGAGAAAAGTTCCTCGAATAGCTGTCCTTTTAGCGCAGTTATCTTGCCGAAACTCAGGTATGCGGCATGGCGCTGAAATTGAAGCCCAAAGCCGCCAGCTGCTCACGACCTTCCGGCGATATCATATCCATCGTCCACCGAGGCGTCCACGTCCAATCAATACGGAACTCTTCCACCAGCCCAGCAAGGACGCTGGCGCACTGGTCCTCCAGCATATCCGTCAGCGGGCAGGCAGGCGTGGTGAGCGTCATCGTGATAATCGCCCTGCCGAGTTCGTCGATTTCAATACCGTAGACCAGGCCCAGATCAATCACGTCGATACCGAGTTCGGGGTCAATGACCTGATGCAGGGCTTCCATCACGTCCTGTGCCGTGGCCCTGCCGATGTCGTCGAGCGCCTTGATAGGAATCTGCGCCTCGTCCTCGTCTCCCCCGCAGCCGCAACTACCCCCGCAGGCGCAGCCGTCATGCTCTCCGTGGGCATGCGATTCGTTGGAACGGTTGTACAGCGCGGCCCGTTCCGGATTGGCCATCACCTTACGTGCGGCATCTTCACTGCCTACGACGGATTCTATGGAATCCAGTATCGAACCCGTTGGTTCCGGCACCAAACTTGACTGTGTCATGTCACCGCTCCTTTGTCTGTACTGCCGCCGACGTCGTGCCTTCAACCTTGGAGAGGGCCTGAGCGACCGCAGCCTTCATGCCTTCCCATCCGAGCAAAGCGCATTTGATGCGCATCGGGTAGCGTGACACTCCCTGGAACACCACGGCATCACCCAATCGCTCGTCGTCGACATCCTCCGGCAGGCCTTTGCCCCTGGAATCCATCAACTTGTGGAAATCCTCCGCCATCTGCATGGCTTCGGCGACCGATGAGTGCCCGATCAGATCGACCATAACCGACAGGCTGGCCTGAGAAATCGAACAGCCCTGACCATCCCACACCAGACGTTCGATGCGCGCAGGTCTGCCATCCGAACCGTCGGAAACCTCAACGTGAACGGTCACCTCGTCGCCGCAGGTCGGGTTGAACTGATGAGACTGGGCGGGAATGCAGTATTCGTGCGACTGCGCAAGCGTCACCGAATCATCCGATCCGATGCCGTCTGTTTCGAGATCCAGTTTGCCATGGGGATCTCTTGCAGCATCCAGAATAACCTCCTGGTACATCTGTTCAAGATCCTCATCTGTCATGCCATATAACGCCATGTGGTCTAAATTACTCGTTTCCTGTGTTGTTGGCGAAGATGCTTTCACTTGACGCGGAAGAAGCCACGGACTCCGCCGACGACTTCAACCAGAGCCTGCGCCTCCCGAGGGCTGTTGTATACAGCGCTCGACGCGCGGTTCGAAGCATAGACACCGAAATGACGATGCACCGGCTGAGCGCAATGATGACCGACACGTATGGCGATTCCCTGAGCGTCGATGAACTGCCCGACATCATGCGGGTGCACACCCTCGACCTCGAATGCCACCGTGCCGATACGGCCTTCCTCGCTGCGCGGCCCCAGAATACGCACACCCTCGACATCACCGAGCTTGAGCAGCTCACGCGTTATCGTCGCCTCGTGGGCTTCGATGCGCTTCATGCCGATGCCCATCAGCCAATCTGCAGCCACCCCGGCTGCCACGATCTGGGCGACCGGCTGGGTTCCTGCTTCAAAACGTGCCGGCGGAGCCATGTATTGGGCTGGCTTGTCCATGAAGGCCAGTTCGACCATCGAACCTCCGAAGCTCGCAGGTGGCAACGCTTCGAGCAGCTCACGCTTGCCATACAGGAATCCCACACCCGTTGGGCCATACATCTTGTGTGCGCTCCAAGCCGCGAAATCAACATCCAGAGCATGAAAGTCCACGGCAAGATGCGGTACCGATTGGCAGGCATCGAGCACTACGATCGCCCCCACCTCGTGGGCACGCCGCACAATCGGCGCAATGTCCGTGATGGCTCCTGTGGTGTTGCCAACATGGGTGATGGCCACGATTCTGCATCGTTCGGTGATGACTTCGGAGGCGGAATCGGCAAGCACCCGACCTTCATCATCCAGGTCGAAGTACTTCAGCGTCGCGCCCGTGCGCTGAGCCAGTTCCTGGAAAGGCAACAGCACGGAATGGTGTTCGGCCTTGCTCACCACGATCTCATCCCCCGGATGCAGAGCGAAGCGCTTTGCGGCTTCACCACCCTGCCCCAGAGAGGCATTGCCGAAAGCGGTGGCCAGGAGATTGAGCGAAGCGGTGGCCCCGGCCGTGAAGACGATTTCCTCCTCGCCTTCATCGGCATCGGCATTGACCAGGCGCGCGATTTTGCCGCGAGCCTCCTCGAATGCCATCGTGCTGCGTGCGGCGAGCTCATGGGCTCCGCGATGCACACCGGCATTGATTGTGCGGTAGAACGTCGACTCGGCGTCAATCACAGCTTCGGGTTTTTGCGACGTTGCAGCAGAATCCAGATACACCAAAGGATGCCCGTGAATCTCCTGCTGCAGTATCGGGAACTGCTGTCGTATCGCCTCGAAATCGTCCAGCTCGCTCATCAGGCCAACGCCGATTCCGAGTTCGAGCCTTCGGGAAGATAGCGATCGTAGCCTGATTCCTCAAGCTCGTCAGCCAGTTCAGGGCCGCCCGTCTTCACGAAGTGACCGTCCGCGAATACATGCACGATGTCTGGCTTGATGTACTTGAGGATGCGGGTGTAATGGGTGACCATGAGAATCCCGAGTCCGGAATTCTCCTTGGCGCGATTCACGCCTTCGGAAACGATGCGCAAGGCATCGACGTCAAGACCTGAATCCGTTTCGTCGAGCACGGCGAACTTGGGCTTGAGCAGTTCCAGCTGCAGAACCTCGGCACGTTTCTTCTCACCGCCGGAGAAGCCTTCATTCACCGAACGCTGCGCGAACTTCGGATCCATTCTCAACTTCTGCATGGCACCCGACAGGTCTTTGGTCCACTGCCTGATGGCGGGGGCCTTGCCGTCGATCTCCGTCTTCGCGGTCCTGAGGAAGTTGGTCATCGACACACCGGGGACCTCGACCGGGTACTGCATGGCCAGGAACAGGCCTGCCTTGGCCCGCTCGTCGGGAGTCATGGTAAGAATATCCACACCATCGAGCAGCGCCACACCGGAATCGACCTCATACTTCGGGTGACCTGCAAGGGTGTAGGCCAGCGTGGACTTTCCCGAGCCGTTGGGTCCCATGATGGCATGCGTCTCATTGGAGTTCACCGTAAGGTTCACCCCTTTGAGAATCTGCTTCTTGCCTTCCTTGGTCTCTACGGAAGCGTACAGATCCTTGATTTCCAGCGTTGCCATATCAGTTCTCCTCCAAAACGTGTTGCATATCCTCTGACTCCCCTTTGGCGAGTCTGCGATCGATGGTGCCCATGAGATGCCCCGAAATCGATGGAATGCCGATCTCGTCGATCAGCTCTCCGAAGAAGCCTCTGACCACCAGTTTGCGCGCCTCCGCTTCGGGAATGCCGCGTGACTGCAGGTAGAACAACTCCTCGTCGTCGAAACGGCCCACCGAGCTGGCATGCCCTGCACCGATGATGTTGCCGTTCTCGATTTCGAGGTTTGGCTCGGAATCAGCGACGGCACCGGGCGTCAGTACCAGATTCCTGTTCAACTCATAGGAATCGGTTCCCGGAGCGGTCGGCAGAATCAGCGCATTGCCCACCCAGGTCGAATGCGCTCCCTGGCCTTCGAGTGCACCCTTGTACACCACGCGAGACTTGCACTCAGGATGGTTGTGCACCACCATCGTGCGATGCTCCATATGCTCGCCCGGATCGACAAAGTAGATGCCGAGCATGTTGAGATCGGACTGAGGTCCACCGAAATCCTGATCCATACGAAGTCGAATCACATCACCGCTGAGCGTGACCACGGAATGCCGCAGGGAAGCCTCCTTGCCGACATGGATGCGGTGGTTGCCCACATGCTTCGAGTCATGGGTCCATTCCTGGACGAATGTGGTGCTGACATGCGATTGTTCGCCCGTGGTGATCTCCACTCCTTCGGCGAGCTTCGCCTGTCCCTGATGCTCCACCACCACGTCGGCATGAATCCCATCGTCGACCGCGATGACCAGGTGCAGGGCATCCAATTCGAGCCCGCCTCCGGTCACATTGATCAGCACGGGTGATTCGGTGTCCTGATGAATCTGCACCAGGACGGCGTCCTTGGCGCTGGCCCATTCCACCGAAGAGACGCGGTCGTTGGGCATGGAGACCGTACCGCTCGGAGCGGTGTCCTTCGGGACCCTGCGTATCTGCACTGCGGCCTCATCCAGAGGGGTGCCGTCAATGGATTTCACCGTGACCTCGGTTTTGCCCGAAGCGTCGAACACCTGGAAGAATTCCTGGATGCGATCGACAGGGGTGAAACGCCAGTCGTTATCCCTTCGAGTCGGAATCTCATAGGTATCCGGCGAGAAGGAGCGAGGCGAACGATCCGCACTCGATGGCATCAGGGCAGGAACCGCATAGGGATCGTGTGGATCAGCCTGCGGCATCCTTACTTCGTGTTCCGTCATACGTTCTGATTCACTCATCAGCCTACCGACCCCTCCATCTGCAATTCCACCAAGCGGTTCAGCTCAAGCGCGTATTCCATGGGCAGCTGACGCGAAATGGGCTCGACGAAGCCGCGCACGATCATGCCCATGGCCTCTTTTTCTTCCAGTCCTCTGCTCATCAGATAGAAGAGCTGGTCTTCGGAGACTTTGGAGACCGTGGCTTCATGGGCCATCGAAACGTCGTCTTCACGCACATCCACATGGGGATAGGTGTCGGAGCGTGAATAATCATCGACCAGCAGGGCATCGCACACCACGGAGGAGCTTGATCCCTCCGCACCCTTGAGAATCTTCACCAGACCCCTGTAGGCGGATCTGCCGCCGCCGCGTGAAATCGATTTGGCGACGATGGTGGAGCTGGTATGAGGAGCCAGGTGAATCATCTTGGCACCGGTATCCTGATACTGACCCTGGCCTGCGAAGCCGAGAGACATCGTCTCGCCCTTGGCATACGGCTCGGCAAGGATGCACGCCGGATACTTCATCGTGGCCTTGGACCCGATGTTGCCGTCCACCCATTCCATCGTGCCGCCCTCACGCACGTATGCGCGCTGCGTCACCAGATTGTAGACGTTGTTCGACCAGTTCTGCACGGTGGTGTATCGCACGCGGGCATGTGGTTCGACGAAGATCTCCACGATTGCGGCATGCAGGGAATCCGTTGAATAGATCGGAGCGGTGCACCCCTCCACGTAATGCACGTAGGACCCTTCGTCGGCGATGATCAGCGTCCGTTCGAACTGCCCCATATTCGGGGTGTTGATACGGAAGTACGCCTGCAAAGGTATATCGACGTGAACGCCCTTGGGCACATACACGAAGGAACCGCCGGACCAGGCTGCGGTGTTCAACGCACCGAATTTGTTGTCGTCGGGCGGAATGACCTTGCCGAAGTATTTCTTCACGAGTTCGGGATGCTCTTTGACCGCGGTGTCCGTGTCGAGGAAGATTACGCCCTGTTCCTTGAGATCCTCGCGAATGGAGTTGTAGATGACCTCGGACTCATACTGGGCGGCCACGCCGGAGACCAGACGTTTCTTCTCCGCCTCAGGAATCCCCAGGCGGTCATAGGTATTCCGGATGTCGTCCGGCAGTTCCTCCCAGGATTGCGCCTGCTTCTCCAGAGGCTTCACATAGTACTTGAAGTCGTTGGCGTTGAAACCGGTGAGATCTACACCCCAGTCGGGCATGGGCTTCTCAAGGAAGGACTTGTACCCCTGAAGTCTGATGTCCAGCATCCAGTCCGGCTCGCCCTTGTCGGCGGATATGGCGCGAACCACATCCTCGCTGATGCCTTTTTTGGCGGCCTCTCCGGCGCTGTCGGTATCATGCCAGCCATAGCCGTAGTCACCGAATTCGGCGATCAGCTGGTCATCCTGCTTAATCTTGTCTTCATTCACGTGTGCGCGGTCAGCGACGTACTGACTCATCTCCACATCCTGTGACGCATCCACGTTCCGTTCAGGATCGGTCAATTCGCGTCCTCCCATTCATCTGCTGCTCGACCGGAGTCATCTGCACCGTGTCAAGACAGCTTTGCCAGTCTAGTGAAGCATGTCATAAAAAGGAACCCCTGAACAGTACGCTTCATGAACAGCGAAAGGCCCTGTCCTCGGGGATTCATACCCGATGGCGTTCCTGCCATCAATGCAGGGCGAGTCCGGAACGCATGCCATGCACCGTTTCGGACTCGTCCTGAAGTCGGGTGGTCACTCCCCTTCGTTATGCGCTATCGCAGCCTTGACCAAACCGGCGAAGAGAGGATGCGGGCGGGTCGGGCGCGACTTGAACTCCGGGTGTGCCTGCGTGCCGACGTAGAAGGGATGCACATCCTGCGGGAGCTCCACGAATTCGGTCAGCTCGCCGTCCGGGCTGGTGCCGGAAATATGCAATCCGCCTTCATTGAGTTGGTCCTTGTAAGCGACATTGACTTCGTAGCGGTGGCGATGGCGCTCACTGACCTCTGTAAGGCCGTACAGCCCTGACACCACGGAGTCCGGGTCAAGAACCGCTGGATAGGCGCCCAGACGCATGGTGTGCCCCATATCGCCCTTGCCTTCGACGATGTCTTTCTGCTCTTCCATCGTCGCGATGACGGGATTCTCGCAACCAGGTTCGAATTCCGAGGAATTCGCATCTTCGAGTCCGAGCACGTGCCTGGAATACTCGATCACCATTGATTGCAGACCCAGGCAAAGTCCCAGAGCGGGAATCTTGCGTTCACGGGCCCAGCGCAGAGCGCCGATCTTGCCTTCGATGCCACGGATGCCGAAGCCTCCGGGAATGACGATGCCGTCCATCCGGGACAGGGCGGCCTCTGCTCCCTCCATCGTCTCGCACACGTCGGCGGCGACCCACTTCACGTTGGCCTTGGCGTAGTTTGCGAAACCGCCTGCCTTGATGGCCTCTGTCACCGAGAGGTATGCATCCGGCAAATCGATGTATTTGCCGACGATGGCGATATTCACCTCATGCTTGGGATGATGCACGCGTTCGAGCAAATCCTCCCACTCGTTCCAGTCCACATCATGGAACGGCAGTCCGAGTTCACGCACGACATAGGCGTCGAGCCCTTCGGCGAAGAGAATCTTCGGGACATCGTAGATACTCGGTGCGTCGACGCAGTTGACCACGCCTTCCTCATCCACATCGCACATCAGGGAGATCTTGTCCTTGATGCTCTGGCTGAGCTCACGGTCGGAGCGGAGCACCAAGGCGTCGGGCGCGATGCCCAACTGACGAAGCATCATCACCGAGTGCTGGGTGGGTTTCGTTTTCAGCTCATGAGCCGCCGCGATATACGGCACCAACGAGACATGCACGAACATGCAGTTTTCCGGGCCGATATCCCGGCGGACCTCGCGGGCGGCCTCGAGGAATGGCTGGGACTCGATGTCTCCCACGGTGCCGCCGATTTCGGTGATGATGACGTCGACGTCATCCGATGCCTGGGCACGCATGCGGCTTTTGATTTCGTTGGTGATGTGCGGGATGACCTGCACGCACTCGCCGAGATATTCGCCGGCGCGTTCCTTGCGCAATACGCTCTGGTAGATCTGCCCGGTCGTCACATTCGCTTTCTGCGAGAGAAATACATCGAGAAAACGCTCGTAATGCCCGATATCCAGATCGGTTTCAGCACCGTCCTCGGTCACGTAGACCTCGCCATGCTGGAATGGGTTCATCGTACCGGGATCGACGTTGATATAAGGATCGAGTTTCTGCTGAAGCACGTGAATGCCGCGGCTTCGCAGCAATCTTCCGAGTGATGAAGCAGTGAGTCCTTTACCGAGAGAAGAGACAACGCCGCCGGTCACAAAAATGTGTTTAGTGATATGTTCCTGAGAGTTTCCATGTTGTCTAGCCATGGGACTTCAGCCTATCACCCGAGGATGACTCAGCGTGTTTCATGGATGAATATTGGACGACTGTCTGAAAGCGTGCGACGAGGCACGAGAACACGGCACATCAGCGTGCCTTGCGTGCTTCGATGCACAGTTGCGTCGTGATTGACGCTTCGCTGCAGACGTTACGTGAGATAACTACATTGAAAGGACAGCTTTAGTCAACAATTTCTCGAAAAACTGGCCTTGTGATGCAGTTATCTATTCGAAGGGTACTTCCACGCCACAATAGCCTCATCAGCGTCTGCCACTGGCGCCACTAACGCTTTGCGGCTATGGCCTCAAGTGCCAGACGATAGCCTGTGAAGCCGAAACCGGCGATGGTGCCGGTGGCAATCGGAGAAATCACCGAACGTCTCCTGAATGCCTCTCGGGCAGCAGGGTTGGAGATGTGCACCTCCACCAGCATCAATCCCGCGTCGGTCACCTGTGACGCCGCATCGGCCAGACCATAGCTGTAATGAGTGAAGGCCGCAGGATTCAACACCACAGGCGTCGATTCATCCACGGCCCGATGCATCCAGTGAATGACCTCGGCCTCATCGTCGCTCTGCCGAACCTCCACATCAAGCCCGAGCTCGTTTCCCCATTGATCGCATAGGCTGCGAAGCTTCTCCAAATCGTCGTGTCCATAGACTTCGGGGTCACGCACACCGAGTCTTCCCAGATTCGGTCCGTTTACCACCACCACGCGCTCAGCACCCATCGGCACTCCTCCTACTGCTCTTCTGCTGTCTGATTCTCGTCACCCGACCGCCGGCCGGCCCCGACTAAGGCCTGCGAATGCGGTTGAATGCCTCACGAACCGCATCATCCGGCGGGTTGTCCAGATGTATGGGGTGGCCTATGCGATCGAGAATGATGAAGCGCAGGGTGTTACCTCTGGCCTTCTTGTCACGATGCATCAGAGCCAGCACCTGCTCGAAGCTTCCGCCGTTCCATGATGTCCTCAACCCCAGGGCACTGAGCAGTTCGCGATGATACGCGACCAGATCCTCATCGATGTATCCGAGCAGGTGGGACAGTTCGGCGGCATACACCATGCCCACGGCGACCGCCTGGCCATGTCTCCACGTGAAGTGTTCGAGCTGCTCGATGGCATGACCAAGTGTGTGACCGTAATTCAGGAACTCTCGCATGCCCGATTCCTTGAGGTCAACGGAGACGTGCCGTGCCTTGACCGTGACCGTGCGCTCGAGCAGTTCTGCGATGATTTCATGCAAATCCGCGTCGATTGCGTCCCCGCTGAAGTGTCGGAGCTCGTCGGCGTGGTCATCAAGGATATCGAGGATGCCGTCATCCATGATGAAGCCCGATTTCGCCACTTCGCCAAGGCCCTCGACGAAAATGTCATTGGGCAGGGTCGACAGGGTGTGCAGATCGGCGAGCACTCCTCTGGGGGTGTGGAAACTGCCGACGAGGTTCTTTCCCTGAGGCGTGTTGATTCCCGTTTTGCCGCCTGTCGAGGCATCGACCATGGCAAGCAGGGACGTCGGGCAGTTGACGTACGCGATACCGCGCATCCATGTGGCCGCCACGAAACCGGCCAGATCCGTGGCTGCACCGCCGCCCAGACCGACGACCGCATCCGAGCGTGTGAACCCTTCCTTGGCGAGTCGTTCCCAAAGTCCGTTCGCCACGGTGATGGTTTTACCCGCCTCCGCGTCCGGAATCACCAGATCCAGCACCTGATATCCTGCGGAGCGCATCAGAGCCCTGGCATGGTCGCTATGGCGTTGCACTGTGCTGGTATGAATCAGAGCGACACGCACGGTGTCGTTTCCCAGCACCTCGCGCAGCCCCTCCATGCATCCCTCGCCGATGAATACCGTGTATGGGTCAACCCCTCCCACGGACACCCTTCGCTCCCGCAAGGCACTGACCAGCTTCTGTGCAGCGACCGACGGTGGTGCTCCATGCGTTCGGATGACTCTGGTGGAGAGAGCTTCAAAAACAGGCTTGCGCTCCTTATACAAACTCATCCATCGAGCATGGGCGTCTCCTGCGAGCAGTGGCCTGTTGCCGCTTCTGCCGGCACGTTCCATCATCTCCTCGGGGTCCGCATCCAGGTAGACCACCATGCCACCTTCATCGACATATTGTTCGAGGGCCTGACGTGTGCGTGGGGTCATCGGCGCTCCGCCGCCCAATGCCAGTACACCGGTGAAGTTCTCGAGTTCGTCGAGAATCAGCTCGCATTCGAGCCGACGGAACTCATCCTCGCCGTCTTCTTCGAAAATCTCCGAAATTCGTCTGCCTTCACGCCGCTCAAGTACCACATCCGAATCCCTGAACGATATGGACAGCATCGAAGACGCCTCTTTGCCGACTCGGGTTTTCCCTGCCCCGGGCATGCCGATGAGAACGGCCTGAGGACCTGTGCCTTCGGACCGTCTCCTGCTCGGTGCTCCAGTGCGTTCGGACTCGGAGGATGTCTCACCCATGTCAGACCGCCTGTTCCCATGACGCTGCTGCGTCTCACCACGTTGATTGTTGTTATGGCCTTGTGTCATCATGCTCCTACCGCAGGTGCTCAGGCCACGACGCAAGGTATGCCTGCGCGTTGCGTGAAGTCTCATCGACGCTGTCCCCGCCGAACTTCTCCAGCACGAATGACGCTAAGGTCAGACGCATCATCGCCTCGGCGACAACCCCAGCCGCCGGGACCGCAGTGATGTCGGAGCGTTGGTGAATGGCCGTCGCAGCTTCGCCTGTCAGGACATCGACTGTTTTCAAGGCGCGTGGCACCGAGGAGATCGGCTTCATGGCGGCACGCACACGAATCGCCTCACCATTGGACATTCCGCCCTCGATGCCCCCTGCCCTGTTGCTCTGTCGGGCGATATGCCCCTCGGCATCGGTAACGATCTCGTCATGGGCCTGTGAGCCGGGCCTTTGGGCCTCAAGGAAACCGTCACCGATCTCAACGCCCTTGATGGCCTGAATCCCCATGAATGCCGACGCCAACGCCGCATCCAGGCGACGGTCGGATTCGACATAGGTACCCAAGCCTGCCGGGACGCCGTAGGCGATGACCTCGATCACTCCCCCGAGGGTATCGCCCGCTTTCTGCGCTGTATCGATGCGTTCTATCATCCGGCGTTCGGCTTCGGGGTCCAAGGACCGTACCGGCGATTCGTCGAGTCGTCGGGCATCTTCCGGGGTGGGCAGGACGTAATCCTCACCGCATCCGACGCCGCCTATGGAGAGCACATGCGAGACCACTCGTATACCTACGGTCTGTTCAAGGAAGCGTGCCGCAATCTCTCCCAGAGCGACCCTCGAAGCCGTTTCGCGGGCGCTGGAGCGCTCGAGTACCGGCCTTGAATCAAGAAAACCGTATTTGCGCATCCCTGTCAGGTCGGCGTGACCTGGGCGCGGCCTGCTGAGAGGGGCGTTGCGGCCCGTTTGCGGAAGTTCGACTCCCTCAGGCAAAGGATCCGCGCTCATCACTTCCACCCATTTGGGCCATTCGGTATTGCCAATCTCGACGGATACTGGCGAACCCAAGGTGCGGCCATGACGGACCCCGGTCAGCAGGCGAACCTTGTCCTTTTCGAACTTCATCCTGGCACCCCTGCCGTGCCCCAGGCGTCGACGTGCCAGTGCGTCGGCGATATCGTCGGTGGTGATTTCGATGCCCGAAGGCAGACCTTCGATCATTGCCACAAGAGCCTCACCATGGGATTCCCCTGCCGTCTGCCAGCGCAACATACGTTCTCCTTCAAATCCGATTTGATGTCAAAGTGCAACTTCGGTATATCTTACGTAATGCCATACCTCTTGCTGTTGCCGAGTCTCATATGCATGCTGGCGTTGTCCATCGAAGACATACGCAGCAGACGCATCCCGAGGTTGTGGGTGTTCAGCGGAGCGATGGTGCAACTGATTGTATTCGTCTGCTGGTCTCTTATCAACGCCGATGGCCGGCGTCTGGCGTTATGTCTGGTCCTGGCCTTGCTCAGCGCCGCCGTTCAATTCCTCATGGCGGTCATCAGACCTGGAATGCTGGGATTCGGGGATGTGACGTGCACTGCCGCCACCGGACTGGCTGTCGGGTGGCTGGGACTCCTACCGGTGTTGATGTGGTGGTGCTTCATGGGAATACTAGGCTTGACGGCAATTGGTGTGGCGGTGCTGCGTATGAGGTACAACACGCCTGGGACCACTCGCGAGACGCAGATTCCCTTCGCGCCCGTAATCGCTTCGGCCGCCGTGCTCTCCTGCGTCATCGACGCGATGTCACTCCTGGCCGTGTGACGATTCCCACTGCTTGTATTCCTTGACGAAGGTGTCGAATTCGGAGGCATCCGCAGTGAACTTGGTCTCGCCCGTCTCCAGATTCACGGTCACGAAGTACAGCCAATCACCGTCTTCCGGGTTGAGCGCCGCCTTGATGGCGTTGTCTCCCGGATTGCTGATCGGCGTGGGCGGCAGTCCGGTATGCACACGGGTGTTGTATGGGTTCGAGGTATCGCTGAGCTGGGCATTCGTCAGGTCTGACGCCGACACCTTGGCACCGTATGCCACCGTGGTGTCCATACCCAGTGTCATGCCTTTGGCGATGCGATTGTCGATGACTCTCGTCACCTTGCTGTAATACTGCTGCTGGTTCACTTCCGCTTCCGCGATGGAAGCCACGTTGAGGATGCGTTCCCGCTCCGCACCCGTCGGCACGTTCATCGAGTCGAGCTTTGCGATGCGTTTGTTGACCAGATCCTTGAGGATGTCGCTGGCTGAGCCCTGCTTCTTCACGTTGTACGATCCCGGCTCCAGCCAGCCCTCGAAGCTTCCGTTGGCCTCGCTGGGCAGAATCCCGGTGCCTTTGGCGTTGACGATATCGTCGAATGCCGATTTCTTGATGCCCGACAATGTAGCCGCCTTGGTGATGACATCCTCGAGTTTGTCACCCGACCTCACCTCGAGGAAGCCTCCCGCCTTGCTGGAATCGGTGAGAATCTTCACCACGTCAGCCGCCTTCATATGCAGCTTGAGTTCGAACACTCCCGGGAACAGCTGGTCCTGCACACCCGATGCCGCAACGGCCTGTGTGAATGCGGCGGCGGATTTGACGATATCCGCCTTCACCAGGTTATCGGCTATCTTATCGGCGCTCTGACCGGTTTCGACGGTGAAGTCCACTTCGCCCTCCCCCGAACCGGTGTAGTCCTCGGCCACGGATTTGGTGGCGGTGACGATAGAGGCCATGCCGGAAAGTTTGTTCGCTACGAACCATCCGCCTCCGCCGATCAAGGCGACCACGAGCAGAATTATCAATCCCGCGATAAGTCTTTTTCTGTGGACCGAAACGCGCTTGCGGCGCATGTCACGCCTGGATTTGGGTGGCAATGGAGGCGCCGAGGAGGCTATAGGCCGTCCCTGCTCATCCTCCAAATGGGAGGCATCGGTGAAAAAGTCATCAAGATCCTGCTCCACCACTTACTCCTTCAATGTCTGGCGACTGTCCAGGGCGGACTGCAACAGCACCACAGCGGACTGCTGATCGACAAAAGGCCGATGGTCCCGACCTGCGACCTTGGCGTCACGCAACTGTCTGTGGGCGCTCACGGTGGTGAGCCGTTCATCTAGCAACCGAAGCTGGGGGATATCGTTCAGTTCAAGAGAGCCATCGGCCATCAACACTCTGATTCGATTGCTCAGCGCATTGACCCAGCGAACCGCCTTTTTTCCGCTGCGTCCGCGAGTACCGTCCAAAAGCAGAGGCAGCCCTACAACGACCACTGCCACCGATTCCTGTTCTATGACGTCAATCACGGAATCAAGCGCTAGGAAGCTGTCTCCTTCAACAACCACATTGCCTGCAGGATGTGCGAAAGTCAACTCCGGGTCGGACAACGCGAGTCCGACCCGGGCATCGCCAAGATCAACGCCTAACCAGGGAGCTGGCATACGAGCATTCAGCCCTTCTGCGCCTCGGCACGCAAGGATGCGAGAGCCGAATCGATGCTGTCCGCGTCACGACCGCCACCCTGGGCGAAATCGGCCTTGCCGCCGCCACCGCCGCCGAGCATCTTGGATGCGCCTCGGACGAGGTCACCTGCCTTGATGCCGAGTTTGCGTGCGGATTCGTTCGTGGCAGCGAGCACGACGGGACGTCCTTCCTCGCTGACACCTGCCAAAGCCACGACGACCGGCTGTTCATCACCGAGGCGAGCTCGTAGCTCACTCACCGTTTTGCGCAGGGCTTCGACGGAACCGAAGTGCCCGACATTCTTCACTGCAACGGTCACATGGCCATTGCCTGACTGTGCCTGCTCGATGATTGCAGGAATCGACTGAGACAACTGCTGTTCGTACATCGCCGCGATACGCCTGTCCGACTCTTTGAGCCGGCCAAGCAGCGCGGAGATTCGTGATTCGAGTTCGTCGGGACGCGCATTGAGCTTATCCGAAAGCTGTGAGACCAGGGCATGTTCACGGGCATTGAATTCGTATGCCCCCTGGCCCACCACGGCATCCACACGACGCACTCCGGTTCCGACGGATGCCTCCGAAAGAATCGACACCTGACCGATTTTGCCGACGTGGTCGACATGAGTGCCACCGCAGAGTTCACGGCTCCAGCCATCCTGACCGATGGTGACGACTCTGACGATGTCTCCGTACTTTTCGCCGAAGAGATGCATGGCGCCAAGTGCGATAGCATCGTCAAACTTCATTTCCTTGGTGGTGACCGACAGATTGTCGCGAAGTCGATCGTTCACACGGGCTTCGACCGTGTTCATCGCATCGGCGCTCGGAGCTCCGGACCATTGGAAATCGAAGCGTAGACGGTTCGGGGCGTCTTCGGAACCACGCTGGGTCGCCTGAGGCCCAAGCTCCTCACGAAGGGCTTTGTGGACCATATGTGTGGCGGTGTGCGACCGTGCGATGGCACCTCGACGTTGCGCATCTATGGTCGCGGTGACTTCTGAGCCGACGACCAAAGTGCCTTCGGTTATCCGGCACTGATGCACGGTAAGGCCCTTGATGGGATGCTGGACATCGTCCACATCCAATACGGCGCCTTCGTCCGACAGAATCTCACCCTGATCGGCCAGCTGACCGCCAGCCTGAGCGTAGAAGGGGGAACGGTCAAGAATTACCTCGACAAAAGCCGGTGCCGAGACCGCAGGAACCGCTCCCTTGCCTGATTCGATGATGCCCAGAACCCGGGAACGACTTGAAAAATCGGTGTATCCGAGGAATTCCAGGGGCTTGTCGAGCGTCTTCTTGAAGTCGTCGTAGACACTGAGATCCACGTTATGCCGCTTGCTGAGCGCATCCGCTCTTGCCCGCGACTTCTGCTCCGCCATCAGTTCGCGGAATTTCGCCTCATCGACCTCGACGCCTTGCTCCTCGGCCATTTCCAGAGTCAGCTCTATGGGGAAACCGTAGGTGTCGTGCAAGGTGAAGGCCTCGTCACCGCTGACAATCCCCTCGCCACCATCAACGCCGGATTTCTGGGCTTTCTTCACCGCAACATCCAGGATGCTCGTGCCCTTGTCGAGGGTCCTGCGGAATGATGCCTCCTCGCCATAGGCGGCGGCAGAGATATCCGGGAACAGCTCATTCAGTTCAGGGTAGCTCGGGCACATCGCCTCTTTGGAGACAGGGAACAGATGCGGCAGCACATCCTCCTGCACACCGAGCATGCGCATCGAACGAACGGACCGACGCAACAGCCTCCTGAGCACGTAGCCTCGTCCTTCGTTGCTGGGGCGCACACCGTCGCTCATAATCATCAGCGCGCTGCGAATGTGGTCCGCCACAACGCGGAAGCGGACGTCGTCGTCCTCGTTCTCCCCGTAACGACGGCCTGAAAGCTCTTCTGCGGCCTCGATAACCGGGTAGACCTCATCGGTCTCGTAGATGTTGTTCTTGTGCTGAAGCAGATAGGCCAGACGCTCAAGACCGGCACCGGTGTCGATGTTCTTGTGCTCCAGTTCACCAACGATATGCAGGTCGGTTTTGGATTTGACGTTGTCGACCTCGTAATTCTCGAAGACCAGATCCCAAATCTCGATGTATCGACTTTCGTCGGCAGCGGGGCCACCTTCCAGACCATATTCAGGTCCTCTGTCCACGTAGATTTCCGAGCAAGGCCCTCCGGGTCCGGGGCCTCCGGTGGTCCAGAAATTATCTTCCATGCCCATGATCTGCATATGCGCCGGGTCCATGCCCTCGTTGCGCCACAGCGCACGCGCTTCCTCATCATCGGTGTAGGTAGTCACCCAGAGGCTTTCCGGGTCAAATCCATAGCCTCCCTCATCCTGAGGGGTGGTCAGCAGCGTCCACGCGAAATGAATGGCTTCCTTTTTGAAATAGTCACCGAAAGAGAAGTTGCCGAGCATCTGGAAGAAGGTGCCATGACGCGTTGTTTTCCCAACCTCGTCGATGTCGAGGGTACGAACGCATTTCTGATTGCTGGCCATGCGCTTGCTGGGCGGTGTCTGTTCCCCCAGAAGATACGGGATGAACGGAACCATACCGGCGATAGTGAACAGCGTTGTCGGGTTCGGCGAAATCAACGATGCCGAAGGCACGACCATATGGCCCTGTTTGGCAAAAAAATCAAGATAGCGCTTGGCGATCTCTGAAGTGCGCATTCCTCTAGTAACTCCTTATGGCGTGCATTCGATTCTTGCTGTGAAGCGCCGATTGCAACGACGACGCTCACATGCTGACAATTACCTCATCTGGCGCTGGGCCGCAGGCCTGCGATTAGCGCGAGGCCGCAACGTACTGCTGGTTCAATTCAGCTTCGCGTGCCTTGCGTGTGGTCTGAAACTCGTCATACAGTCCGAGCACCGTCGATACCGCGACGTTATTGGTCTCACGGCCGAACACGAATTCCCTGGCACCGGCCGGGGTGTGAGCCTTGGCATACGAACGTGCCTTGCTGGCCGCGACCACACCGATGGAAAATCCTACCCCTACCCAAAACAGACGTTTGAACATCACTCCCCCTTGCCCTTATGTGAATCCGGAGTGGTGAAATTGGCCGGGTCCGGCACCCCCGCATTCGCCGTGGAGGATTTACGCCCTTTGAAAAAGGAGGTGGCCGTTGAACGGATGGCGAAGAACGCCGACGCAAGTTTGATTATCGGCTTGCCGAGCATGGAACCGTACAGGTCTGTGAGTGCACCCACATTCCCTGCGGTCGTGGATGCGGCGGCGGATATGCGGTTCACATCCTCCAAGGTCTTGTTCACCTGCTGAACCGTGGTGGTCGATTCATCAAGAGCAGGCATCGCATGCTCTCCGGTCTCCTTGACGGTATCTGCCAACTGATCGAACAACCGTCCAAGACGAATCAACGGATAAATCAGGAACCCGGCGAGCACCGCGAAGGCGATAGCTGCGATAAGACCCGCGATCTGGCCTATATCCATCTTCAACACCTCTTTCTAACCCCAGTCATGTTACCCGCTCAAGGCTACCACGCTGAGCCCGGGTCACGGCTCTGGCGAAATCCCCCGTTCTTATGCCGATGACTACTCGTTGTATCCCACGACTGTCAGCGCTTGGCCTATCTGCTGTGCGGTGTCGAATTCCAAGGTGGTCACGCTGCCGTTGCGCGGCCGTTCGCTGAGGTCGTAACCATCGGGTGCATAGCGGTGCATCAGGCTCAACAAGGTATTGCCGTGCGAAATCACCAGCACATCGTCACCGTCCGTCAATCGTCCGTTGGCTGCGATGACGGCGAAACCACCTTCTATGCGACGCCAATACTCGGCATCGGACTCCGCATCGTGAAAAGGATCGGCCTCATGCAGGAAGTCCCTGCTCGCCGACAGACCGTAGCGCTCGACGATGGCGTTGTACGTCCCCACACCATGAGGTGCACCAGCCGCCCACCAGGACGCAGCCATGTCCTGTCCTTCGAAGTAGCCGTAGCACTGTTCACGAAAATGCATATCCGCATGGACCTCGGGCTGACCATTGGCTGCACCTGCACCCGCAAGGTTGACTGAGAGAATCGTTCGCGCGGTGATTTCCGCACGTGTGGTATCGGAACAGTACGCCGCGGCAAAGGATACGTCGGCAAGTTTTTCGCCTGCTCTCCGGGCATCCTGCATTCCCTGAGAGGTGAGCGGAGAATTCGACCATCCTTGGAGTCGGTTGTATCTGTTGAACATCGTTTGCCCATGACGTACCAAGTGAAGATGAAGTAGCATACCGTCGATTATGGCACCATCGTCGTCTGGATGCCCCATAATGGTGCCATGGGTAGATTCTTCGGACGATGGTTCACATTGACAATCGCGGTAGGCGTGATGACCTGGCTGCTGCCCGGCATGATCGTCCAAGGCTCGAACACCTTTTTCTCCATAGCGAGTTTCGCACTCTTCATGGCCCTGATCAATGCTTCGGTCAAGCCGGTGGTACAGCTTCTAGCCTTGCCGTTGACCGTCATCACCTTCGGCCTGGCCGCGCTGATTTTGAATGTGATGTTCATGCAACTTGCTTCATGGCTTTCCATCACCGTGTTCAACGAAGGCATCTACATCGCCGGGTTCTGGTGGGCGGTGATCGGCAGCTTCATCATGATGGTCGTCGACGGCATCGTGGGCTCCATCATCCACGACTGATTGTTCACGACTGTCTGAGAGATAACTGCACTAAAAGGACAGCTTTTCGGAGGAATTATCACCACATTGCTGTCCTTTTAGTGCAGTTATGTCCTTCGAGCTCGATAACAGCGATGCGCCGCACGGGAATCCGTGCGGCGCATCGAAAAGCTTTCGAAAGTATCCGAATCAGCGGGCGTAGTACTCGACCACGTACTGGATGTTGACCTGCACCGGAATCTCTTCCGGTTCCGGCTTACGTGTCAGAGTGGCCTTCAAGGAAGCGAGATCCACATCAAGGTATCCGGGAACCGCGGGGAGCACGTCGCGGTGGACGCCTTCGGCTGCGATCTGGAAAGGTACCGTGGTCTGGCTCTTCGGCTTGACCTGGATGGTCTGTCCGGGACGGACGCGGTAGCTCGGGCGATCGACGATGTTGCCGTCGACCAGGATGTGACGGTGCACGACATACTGACGAGCCTGAGCCGTGGTACGGGCGATGCCTGCACGCAGCACGAGGTTGTCGAGACGAACCTCGAGATCCCTCAGCATGGCGTTGCCGGTCTGGCCTGCCTCGTGGGTGCCCTTCTCGTAAGCGGCGCGAAGCTGCTTCTCGGAAAGACCGAACTGAGCCCTCAAACGCTGCTTTTCACGCAGACGTACGGCGTAATCGGATTCGGTGCGACGACGAGTGCGGCCATGCTCACCAGGAGCATAGGGGCGCTTCTCGAAGATGCGCTGAGCCTTGGGAGTCAGAGCGATTCCCAGTGCTCGGGACAGGCGCACCTGACGGCGCGAACGCTGAACCTTAGTCATAAATTCATTCCTTTATTGCTGTCGTTATCTGAACGCAGGTGGTACAACCCACCGAGTCAGCCTCTCCAATGCTTCACCGTGCGATGCACGAGCGATGTTGCCACCGCCGACCCATTGACGGGCTAAGACTCCAGAAAGATGCCCACTTGTGCAGGCACCAGCGTTCAATCCTACACTAAGGTCCGTATCTTTCCGACACGGAGAACATTTTCCCTGATTCTGTCGTCTGCGCAGGGATTTCGGCCATCACGCGAGCATGAGCCCCGAAATCACTCACAGATACGCGGAGAGAGCCAAACATCCCTACAGCAAGCGCTGTGGTTCAGAGTTTTTCGATTGGAGCGACCCGCAACATCAGTCGTTTGACGCCATCCGAACCAAAGTCCACTGTGATGACCGAGTTTCGCCCCTTGTCCTGCAGTTCCACCACAGTGCCCAAGCCATAGCGGTCATGGGACACCTTGTCCCCGACGGAGAAATCCGCAATCTGATGCTCTTGCGGTGGCGGGACCTGAGCGGACGCCTTTTTGGCTGGCACCCTACGCGTAGTCACCGCGGCATGCTTGGAAGCCCTGCCACCGGCGCCACCGGAACTGCGATACCCCGACCCGGAACCATAACCCGAATACTTCCCCGAATACGTTCCACCGTGACCCGAAGAATACGAGGATGACGATGAGCGACGGTACGAGCCTCCCTCATGCGAGGAACGCGAAGAACCCCAACGTGACGTTGAGCCTGCCGCATTGCCGCCCAGACTCGCCGACGATCCGAATGAGGTGCCGAAGCCGTCGTCTTCGAAGCCTCCGAATTCATTGGCATCATCGGTCCAGTTGCTGCGCATGCGCTCCACACTGGATTCGCGGCGTTTCCAGTCGATAAGACCGTCAGGGATATCATCCAGGAACTGACTCGGCAGCATCTCACTCGCCTGCCCCCATTGCGCACGCACGGCGGCTCGCGTCAGATACAGCCGCTGCTTGGCACGTGTGATGCCCACATAGGCGAGCCTGCGCTCTTCGGCAAGCTCGGTGGTGTCCTCGAGACTGCGGGAGTGCGGGAAGGTTCCCTGCTCCATGCCGGTAAGGAACACCACGGGGTATTCCAGGCCTTTGGCGGTATGCAGCGTCATCAACGTTACCTTGCCGAAGTCCGCGCCCGAGTCAGGCAGCTGGTCGGAATCCGCGACCAAGGCCGTGGTCTCCATGAACGCCGACAGCGACGCATCCGGCGTGTTCTGCTCGAATTCGGCCGCGACCGACTGCAGCTGCGAGAGATTCTCGACTCTGGAGGCATCCTGCGGGTCGTCGGACTTGCGCAGCTCTTCCAACAGACCGGTCTGTTCGAGAACCTGCGCAACGATCAGGGAGGGCTTGGCATCATGCTCCTGTGCAAACGATGCGAGGCTGTTCATCAGGTCCCGGAAGGCCTTGAGCATCGTCGTGGTGCGGGTGGGCATGCCTTCTATGGATTCCAGATGGCTGACGCCGCTCCAGAAACTCACACCCTGCACCTGCGCGTACTGCGTCACCAACGCTTCAGCCCTGGCGCCCAGACCTCGCTTCGGCACATTGAGTATCCTGCGCATGTTGACGTCGTCATCGGGATTGGCCAAGGCCTGCATATAGGCCAGGGCGTCCTTGATTTCCCGGCGCTCGTAGAATTTCGTTCCACCGATGAGCTGGTACGGGATGCCCGCGTTGATCAGCGCCTCTTCGAGGGAACGAGACTGCGCATTCGCCCTGTACATGATTGCCATATCCGAGTAGTGAATCTCGTCTTCGGCGGCAAGCCTGGCGATTTCGTTCGTAATCCACGAGGCTTCCTGCTGGGCATTGTCCGCCGCGAATGCGGTGATTGGGCTCCCCTTGCCCAACGCCGTCCAAAGCTTCTTCGGTTTACGTCCCTCGTTCTTGGCGATCACTGCATTGGCGGCATCGAGAATGGTCTGCGTGGAGCGGTAGTTCTGCTCCAGCATGATCGTGGTCGCACTGGGGAAATCCTTTTCAAAATCCTGGATATTGCTGATATCCGCACCACGGAAGGCGTAGATGGACTGGTCGGAATCGCCGACGACGGTTATCCAGGCCGGGCCGTTCATGCCGGAAGCAACCGCAGTGGCCGACCGTCGAGAATCCGCGTCGATTCCTGCGAGCTCGCGAATCAGTTCATATTGAGCGTGATTCGTGTCCTGATACTCATCGACAAGAATGTAGCGGAACTTGTGGCGGTAATACTCGGCAACCAATGGGTCCGAACGCAGCAACTCGACGGTTCGGCCGATGAGATCGTCGAAGTCGACGGCATTGGCCTGAGCGAGCCGGTGCTGGTACTCGGCGTAGATCACCGCGTAGAGCTCCTCTACGTTCCCGAAGCGTCCGACCTGCTGACCCCGCTGCCCTGGTTTGTAATCGGGGGCATACTGCTTCAGCTGCCCCTGCCAATCCTGGAGATTGTTCTTGTAATCGGAAATGCGCGACAGTATCGCCCGAGGCGTGTAGCGCTTGAGGTCAATATTCAGATCGCTGCCGATGATCTTCACCAGACGTTCCGAGTCCGCCGAGTCGTAGATGGAGAAACCGGAACGCAAGCCGATGGATTTGCCGTCGCGCCTGAGAATGCGCACGCAGGCCGAATGGAATGTGGACACCCACATGCGTTGCGCGACGGGCCCTATAAGCGTGGACAGCCGCTCCCGCATTTCCGCCGCGGCCTTGTTGGTGAAGGTGATGGCCAGTATCTGACTTGGCCAGGCCCCGAACTGGCTCAGTATCCACGCTATTCTCCGGGTAAGCACACGGGTTTTGCCCGATCCCGCCCCTGCCCCTATCAGCAGGGCCGGTCCCCGGTGCTGAACTGCCTGCGCCTGCTGGTGATTGAGATCGCCAATCAAATCCTCTGCGCTACGTTGTATGAGATCTGGATCGACCGTCACAGTATGTTGTTCTCCTCGATTTGGCTGTTGTTGCCCATGCGACGCCCATTTGGCGATACCACTTGGCAGTGCTCCACTTACTCCCACTCGATTGTTGCCGGCGGCTTGGATGTCACGTCAAGGGCAACGCGGTTGATGCCGCGGCACTCGTTGGTGATGCGGGTCGAAATCACCGAGAGCACATCGTAAGGGACTCTGGACCAGTCGGCGGTCATCGCGTCCTCCGAACTCACAGGACGCAGAACGATAGGCGAGCCATAAGTCCGCTCGTCGCCTTGAACGCCCACTGAATGAACGTCGGCGAGCAGCACCACCGGGCACTGCCAGATGTCACGATCAAGACCGGCCTTGCTGAGCTCCTCGCGGGCGATGGCGTCCGCTTCGCGCAGCAGATCGAGCCGCTCCTGAGTGATCGCACCGATGATGCGAATACCCAGTCCCGGACCGGGGAACGGCTGCCGCCAGACGATGTCGTCGGGCAGACCCAATTCTGTGCCTATGGCGCGGACCTCATCCTTGAACAGTGTGCGCAAGGGCTCGACCAGCGAGAATTTCAGATCATCGGGCAGTCCTCCGACATTGTGGTGCGATTTGATATTCGCCGCACCATCACCGCCACCGGATTCCACGACATCCGGGTACAAGGTACCTTGCACGAGGAATTTGACCTCTTCGCCCTGTTCACCAGCCTTGCTGACGATGTCGCGCGCCGCCTTCTCAAAGGTGCGAATAAAGCGTTCGCCGATGATTTTCCGTTTGCGCTCGGGTTCGCTCACGCCGTCCAGAGCCTGAAGAAAATCCGCAGAGGCGTCGACCGCCACAAGACGAATCCCTGTGGCTTCGACGAAGTCCTTGCGAACCTGTTCCACCTCGCCCTTACGCAACAGACCATGGTCGACGAACACACATGTCAGCTGGTCTCCGACCGCCTTGTGCACCAACGCCGCAGCAACAGCCGAGTCGACTCCCCCCGACAACCCGCAGATGACCTGGTGATTGCCTATCTGAGCGCGAATCTTCGTAACCTGCTCTTCGATGATGCTGGAAGCATCCCAATGGGCCTCAATACCCGCACAGTCATGCAGGAAGGTCTCGATGAGGTTCTGGCCAAGCGGAGTATGACGGACCTCCGGGTGCCACTGCACTCCGTAGAGACCTCGCTCGGTATCCTGCATGGCGGCTACCGGCGCACCCTGCGTATGGGCGAGCACCTCAAAGCCTTCAGGCGCGCTTTCAACGGCGACGCCATGGCTCATCCAGGTGCTCTGTTCCTCGGGTGATCCTTCGAGAATGCCTTCAGCATGGTCTACGGCCGCGGGCGTCTTTCCGTATTCTCCCAGAGCGGCGCGGTCCACGGTGCCGCCCAGTTCATGCGCCATTACCTGGAATCCGTAGCAGATGCCCAGCACGGGAATCCCTGCATCGAATATCTTGGCATCTATGCCGGGAGCTCCCGGCTCGAACACCGAAGCCGGTCCTCCCGACAGGATAATCGCCTTGGGGTCCTTGGCGAGTATCTCGTCGACAGGCATCGAGTGCGGAACCAACTCCGAATACACATGAGCTTCACGCACCCGGCGTGCAATCAACTGCGCATACTGCGCACCGAAATCGACCACAAGTACGGGACCTTGTGCCATATATTCTCTCGCTTTCCTATGAGTCACGACGAATCGTCCACAGCGGCCGCATATGCGTCGGATACCGCACTGCGAGGCCCGGCAACCGGCAGCAAGGCCGCCGGCAATGAAAGGTCGGATCGAGGCTTTTCTGAATACGTCGATTATGTCTGCTGTTTTAGACATTCCGCTATGCCGCGAGTCAGCGGCTCCCCCGAATCGGTCCATGCCGGGACTCTTGCGCATCTTTCCCCCTGCCGCTGCACTGAGGAGCTCATGCAACCCGTGCAGTGCGGTATTCCCTCATCCGACACGCTCGATGCCCTTCTTTTGACACCGCATCAGAACAACGAAAATGTTCATTCGAACTTTATAGTGTCATTCCCCTAGACAATTTCATTCAGAGTCAAATCCTCAGAATTTCGCAAATTCGCTGTCGCAGCTGCAATATCGGGCATCTCGGGCCAAATCAAGCCGATGCAAAAGGTAACAGAATCTACAGTTTCCTTAACAACATCGAACAGACACGCAAAAAAGACTCCATAAGTCTGCTAGTCAAAGTAGCATGTTTAACGACTGGTGATGAGGGTTCCAAGAATCGGAAACGTTAGGCGGAACACTCACAACCGAACGAAAATAATCAATCGCACAACACAGTGCAGGAGTACAGGAGTATATATGACGAGTCCTGTTATTGGCACCCCTTGGAAGAAGCTGGATGCCCCAGTCTCCGACGAGACCCTGGAAGCCGTCGATAAGTATTGGCGTGCAGCCAATTACCTCTCCATTGGCCAGATTTACCTTCGTAGTAATCCACTGATGAAGGAACCGTTCACCCGCGAGGACGTTAAGCATCGTCTGGTCGGGCACTGGGGAACCACCCCGGGTCTGAACTTCTTGATCGGCCATATCAACCGTCTTATCGCCGACCACCAGCAGAACACGGTTATCATCATGGGCCCGGGCCACGGCGGTCCTGCCGGCACCTCCCAGTCCTACCTGGATGGAACCTACACCGAGTACTTCCCGAAGATCACCAAAGACGAAGCCGGTCTTCAGAAGTTCTTCCGTCAGTTCTCCTACCCGGGCGGCATTCCTTCCCATTTCGCACCCGAGACACCAGGCTCCATCCACGAAGGTGGAGAGCTGGGTTACGCCTTGTCACACGCCTACGGCGCCGTGATGAACAACCCGAGCCTGTTCGTTCCTGCCATCGTCGGTGACGGCGAAGCCGAAACCGGCCCTCTGGCCACCGGCTGGCAGTCCAACAAGCTGGTCAACCCGCGTACCGACGGCATCGTGCTGCCGATCCTGCATCTCAACGGCTACAAGATCGCCAACCCGACCATTCTTTCCCGCATCTCCGACGAAGAGCTTCACGAGTTCTTCCACGGCATGGGATACGAACCATATGAGTTCGTCGCAGGATTCGATGACGAGGACAGCCTCTCCATCCACCGTCGCTTCTCCGATCTCTTCGAGACCGTGTTCGACGAAATCTGCGAGATCAAGGCCACCGCGCAGACCGACGACATGACTCGTCCGTTCTACCCGATGATCATCTTCCGCACTCCCAAGGGCTGGACCTGCCCGAAGTTCATCGACGGCAAGAAGACCGAAGGCTCATGGCGCGCCCATCAGGTGCCGCTGGCTTCCGCCCGCGATACCGAGGCTCACTTCGAGGTCCTCAAGAACTGGCTGGAATCCTACAAGCCTGAAGAGCTCTTCGACGAGAACGGCACCGTTCGTTCCGACGTGCTGTCCTTCATGCCTGAAGGCGAGCTGCGTATCGGCGAGAACCCGAACGCCAACGGCGGTCGCATCCGCGAAGACCTGAAGCTCCCCGACCTTGACGACTACGCAGTACGCGAGGTCGAAGAGTACGGGCACGGCTGGGGACAGCTCGAGGCGACTCGTCGTCTCGGCGTCTACACCCGCGACATCATCAAGCTCAACCCGGATTCATTCCGTATCTTCGGGCCTGACGAAACCGCTTCGAACCGTCTCTCCGCCGCATACGAGGTCACCAGCAAGCAGTGGGATGCAGGTTATATCTCCGAGCAGGTCGACGAGAACATGAAGGTCACCGGTCAGGTCACCGAACAGCTCTCCGAGCACCAAATGGAAGGCTTCCTCGAGGGCTACCTCCTCACCGGCCGCCACGGCATCTGGAGCTCCTACGAGTCCTTCGTGCACGTCATCGACTCCATGCTCAACCAGCATGCGAAGTGGCTTGAGGCCACCGTGCGTGAGATTCCTTGGCGCAAGCCGATCTCCTCGGTGAACCTCCTGGTCAGCTCGCACGTATGGCGTCAGGATCACAATGGCTTCAGCCATCAGGATCCAGGCGTGATCGACATCCTGCTGAACAAGAACTTCAACAACGACCACGTTGTGGAGATCTACTTCCCAGCTGATTCGAACTTGCTGCTCGCCGTTTCCGAGCGTGCATACAAGTCCACGAACAAGATCAACGCCATCATCGCCGGCAAGCAGCCAGCAGCTACTTGGGTCTCCCTCGATGAAGCTCGCGCAGAGCTCGAGAAGGGGGCAGCCGAGTGGAAGTGGGCTTCCAACGTCAAGGACGGCGAGGACGTCGATATCGTGCTCGCAGCCGCAGGCGATGTTCCTACTCAGGAGCTCCTTGCTGCAGCTGACAAGCTGAACCAGCTTGGTGTGAAGTTCAGGTTCGTGAACGTTCTTGACCTGCTCAAGATCCAGAACGCCTCCGAGAACGACCAGGCCCTCAGCGATGCCGAGTTCACCGAACTCTTCAGCGCCGACAAGCCCGTCCTCTTCGCGTACCACTCCTATGCACGCGAGATTCGCGGACTCATCTGGGACCGTCCGAACCACGACAACTTCAACGTCCATGGCTACGAAGAGCAGGGCTCGACCACTACTCCGTACGACATGGTTCGCGTCAACAACATCGATCGTTACGAACTCACCGCCGAAGCACTGCGTGCAGTCGACGCGGAGAAGTTCGCTTCGAAGATCGATGAACTCGAGAAGTTCCGTACCGAGGCGTTCCAGTACGCAGTGGACAAGGGCTTCGATCACCCGGATTACACCGATTGGGTGTGGCCTGGCGTCAAGACCGAAATCCCAGGAGCCGTCACGGCTACTGCTGCAACCGCGGGCGACAACGAGTGATGTGAATCGCTGACTCTCCGAGTTGATTGAGGGTTCCGAACGGATTTCCGTTCGGAACCCTTTGTTATATTCGCCTGAATGGTGATTCGTATCACACAGGCGCACTACAATATGAGTTGCTAACCACAGAGCTGTCCAAGCAGCGATGAATTCACCGCAGTGCAGATGTAACGCCTGGTCAATACCTTGCGGTTGCAGATATTCGTTGCCGCTACACAGTCGTAGCAGCATGTCGTCCGAATGGAGAGATCATTGAGTTTCCGCAGTGTATCCATACTCAGTCCAGAATCGGCCAATGGTCGCAATGTCGTCGCCTTGGGAGTCGCCGATGCCTTCGCGCGTCACGGTTCGACCACGATATTCCGCCCTTCAGCAGCAAGTAAGGATCCTTTCACGCGGATTCTGCTGGACACCGCCGATTCAGCCATTCCACTTGACGACTCCATAGGCGTCAGCCCCGAAGTCTTCCGCTCGCACGAGATGTCCATGCGTGCGGACATCGTCGCGAGGTATCACCACATCATCGATGCGAGAACGCTTGACAGCACGGTGATCGTCGGCACCGACAAGTCGCCCATCACGGACCCCGAGGAGTTCAGTCTCAACGCCAAAATCGCCGCCGACCTCCAATCCCCGGTTTTTCTGGCCGTATGCACGCTTCACCGCAATCCCGCCGAGCTGCTCGCAACCGTACATGCCTGCGAGGAGGCCGTTGACGAAGCAGGTTCGAAGGTTCTGGGACTGTTCGTGACAGGATGCTCACCTGAACGGCGCGAAGACACACTGAACGGTTTGCGCGAACTCCCCTATCAGGTATGGACGGTACCTCCGCAAACGGTCGACCCGCAGAGCGAAGACACGATTCGGCAGTCACTGGAAAGTTTCAGGCAACAGGTGCCTGCAGACGAACTGATTCAGGCAAGCGAAGAGGACTGGAACATCCCGGTCACACCTCTGCAGTTCCAATATTCTCTATTGCACCAGGCAAAGGCCCATCATAAGACCATCGTTCTGCCCGAAGGCGAGGAGGACCGCATCATCCAGGCGGCGGACTTCCTGCTTGCCCGCGACATCGTCGATCTCATCATCGTCGGGGAACGCGAGTCGATACTCGAAAGAGGTGACGCTCTCGGTCTGACGCAGCTGCACAAGGCGAGCTTCCAATCACCGCACGAGGAGGAGCTGCTCGCCCAGATGACTACAGAACTATGCAGACTGCGCAGCAAGAAAGGCATGACCGAAGAGCAGGCACGCAAGACGCTCCAGGACGCCTCGTATTTCGGCACCATGCTGGTGGTGCTGGGCAAGGCGGACGGCCTGGTCTCTGGCTCGATAAACTCCACCGCAAACACCGTTCGCCCGGCTTTGCAGGCAATCAAGACCAAACCCGGCTCGTCATTGGTTTCAGGGGCCTTCCTGATGTGCTTCGACACCCACGTCGCACTGTTCGCCGACTGCGCCATCAATCCGAATCCCAACGCCCAGTGCCTTGCCGAAATCGCCATCCAGTCCGCGCAGACGGCGCAATCATTCGACATCGAACCCCGTATCGGAATGCTGTCGTATTCGACGCTCGGTTCGGGCAAGGGCCCGGATGTGGAACTCGTCGAGGAAGCCACCAAACTGCTGCGTGAGCAGGCACCCGAACTCCAGGTGGTTGGTCCGATCCAATTCGATGCCGCATGGTCGCCACAGGTCGCCGCAAGCAAGGCCCAGGGAGACCCCGTTGCCGGCAGAGTCAATGTCTTCGTATTCCCCGACCTCTCCGCCGGGAACATCGCATACAAGGCCGTCCAACGCTCATCAGGGGCGCTTGCGGTCGGACCCGTGCTGCAAGGACTGAACAAACCGGTCAACGATCTGTCACGTGGCGCAATGGTGCAGGACATCATCAATACCGTTGCTCTCACAGCCGCTCAGGCAGACTGATACCGCATTCCACAGCACTGTTTTGTAAGCCCCCGAGAGTAATCTCGCAACAGTAGGGAGCGTTCGCTCCAGTGTCATATCAACAGGAGGAAGCCATAATGGCGAAAACCGTCCTAGTCATCAATTCGGGCTCTAGCTCAATCAAGTATCAACTCGTCGATCTTGAATCAGGCGAAGGTCTCGCTTCCGGTCTTGTCGAAAAAATCGGCGAACCGTCAGACGGCCATTACAAGCATGAATACAACGGCGAAAAGCATGAGCTTGAGGAGCCGATTCCCGACCATGAAGTCGGTCTCAAACGAGTTCTGGAATTCTTCGAAGAGTACGGGCCAAGCATCCAGGAGGCGGGCATCGTCGCCGTTGGCCACCGTGTGGTCCAGGGAGGTTCGGTCTTCCCCAAGCCAGCTCTGGTAACCGATAAAACCATCGCACAGGTCAAGAACCTTGCAGTGCTCGCACCTCTGCACAACGGCCCCGAGGCAGTCGGCGCCGAAGTCATGCGCTCGCTGCTGCCCGACACGCCACAGGTCTTCGTATTCGACAGCTCCTTCTTCTTCGATTTGCCCAAGGCAGTCAGCACCTATGCTCTGAACAAGGACATCGCGGACGAATACCACATCCGACGCTACGGAGCCCACGGCACCAGCCACCAGTACGTCGGCTCATTGGTTCCTGAACTGATCGGCAAGCCGGCCGAAGGCCTCAAGCAAATCGTTCTGCACATCGGCAACGGCGCATCGGCCTCCGCCCAGATCTCTGGCAAGCCGGTGGAGACCTCGATGGGCCTCACGCCGCTCGAAGGTCTGGTCATGGGCGGACGCACCGGAGACATCGATCCCGCCGTCGTCTTCCATCTGATTCGCAACGCCCACATGAACGTGGACGAGCTGGACACGCTGTTCAACAAGCGTTCCGGTCTGACCGGCCTGACCGGTCACGGCGATATGCGCGAGATTCACCGCATGATTGCGGAGGGCGACGAGAACGCCAAGCTCGCGCTGGACATCTATGTGCATCGCATTGTCGGCTATATCGGCAACTATGTCGCTCAGATGGGCGGCGTGGACGTTATCACCTTCACCGCAGGTGTTGGCGAGAACGACGAAGTCGTGCGCAGAGAGGTCGCCAAGAAGCTTGCTCCATTCGGTGTGAAGATTGACCTTGAGAAGAACGACATCCGCTCCAAGGAGCCGCGCATCATCTCGACGCCTGACAGCAGCATCGCCATCTGCATCATTCCGACGAACGAGGAGCTTTCCATCGCCCGTCAATCAGAGGTCATCGCCCGAGAAGGCGACTCATACGGCAACGTGTTCGCCAAGTAGTGACGCAACGCCTATGACCTGCAGATAAGCGGTCATCGTTTCGGCCTCCCGCTCTTATGAGATGAGCGGGAGGCCGAAACGTATTCTGCTTGGCGGTACTCCGAACAGTGGCCATTCAGGAAAAAGATACCTGCATCACAAGGACAGAATCCACGTAATTCTTCGGAAGAGCTGGCCTTGTGATGCAGGTATCGTATTCGGGGCTTAACTGTTCAGCGCATCAAGGACGGTCTGATGAATCAAGCCGTTGCTGGCCAGGCCGTTGCCACCCCAGGGCCCGGGATTGCCGTTCAAATCCGTGAATCTGCCGCCTGCTTCGACAACCACCGGCACCAGGGCTGCCATATCGTACAAGTCGAGTTCAGGCTCTGCGGCGACATCCACAGCTCCTTGGGCGACCAGCATATACTGCCAGAAATCACCGAAACCACGCAGCCGCCACATACCATCCGTCAGAGTTATCAGACTATCCCTGTCGCCTCGCTCTTTCCACCCCGTCAACGATGACAGCGACATGGAGGCATCGGCGATATCCGCAACACCGGAGACGTGCAGACGGACCGCATGCTCCGGGTTCTCCCCCATGTATGCGCCGCCATCTTTGACGGCGAACCAGCGATTGTGCAGCATCGGAGACGACACCACGCCGACCACGATGTCGTCACCGTCTTGAAGACCAATCAGCGTGGCCCACACCGGTACACCGCGAACAAAGTTCTTGGTGCCGTCGATGGGGTCAATTATCCAACGCCTGCCCGTTGATTCGGCCTTCCCGAGCTCTTCGCCATAGATACTGTCATCCGGCCTGCTCTCTCCCAGCATCGTACGTATCAGGCCCTCCGTCGCCCTGTCAGCGTCCGTGACCGGCGTATGGTCGGGCTTGTCCTGTACCCGCAGGTCCATGGCTCCGAAACGATGGGAGGTGAGCTGGTCGGCTGCATCGGCCATCTCCAATGCGAGCAGCAGATCGTCATAGTGCGGGTTGCCCTTCAATTCCTGCGTGAAGGATTGCTCGTCGTAAACCGTTTTCGCCACCATTGAGGCGCCGCCTTTCAATTCTTGACATCCAGCAGGGAATGCCACATATCCACGAACTCCGGAAGGGTTTTGCTTGTCGTGCCGATATCGTCCACGGTGATGCCATGGACTCGTAGACCCAGCATCGCCGCAAAGGTCGCCATGCGGTGGTCCGCATAGCTCCGAAGCTCGGCAGGATGCAGACTCTCCTGAGGCACGGGCGTAATCGCAATACCCTCTGGCAGCTCTTCGGCATGACCGCCGATACGGTTGATTTCCTCAACCAGCGCTGCAAGGCGATTCGTCTCGTGGCCTCTGAGATGCCCGATGCCGAGCATACGTGTGGGAGCATCGGCAAACACCAGCAAGGCTGCAAGCGAAGGGGCTATCTCCCCTGCTGCGGACAAATCGAAATCTCCCAGCCCGTGAATGGTGCCGTCGGAAGTGACCTTGCACAGCAACTGCCCCTGGTCCGGAATCATTTCCACCTTCGCCCCCAGAGACTGCAGGTATCCGGGAAGGAGACCTCCGGGCTGGGTGGTGTGCTCAGGCCAATGAGGAACCTCCACGCTGCCGCCGGCAAGAAGCGCGGCACCGAGGAAAGGAGCCGCATTCGACAGGTCGGGTTCAATGCCGACGATGAAGGGCAACTGGACAGGCCCCGGTTCGACAAGCCATTCACGCTGATATTCATGGGCTTTTATCTGCACGCCGGCGTGTTTCACGTCATCGACGGTCATGCGGATGTGCGGAAGGCTCGGAAGTCTCTTTCCGGTGTGTTTGAGAATAATGCCGTGAGGAAAGGTCGATGCTGTCAGCAGCAATCCTGATATGAATTGCGACGAGGCTGAGGCGTCAATGCTGATTTTTCCTGAATTCCAGTGTTGTGGAGGTGTAAGTGTGAACGGCAGATACCCCTGCTGCCCGTGAAAGACGATGTCTGCACCAAGCTGTCGCAAACCGTCGAGCAACGGGGCCATCGGCCGTTGATATGCCTGGCTGTCCCCGTCGAAGGTCACCGGACCGTCCGCGCTCATGGCGAGCCCGGGGACGAACCGCATCACGGTTCCTGCAAGACCGCAATCTATGGTGACATTTCCCTGGTAACGACCATCACTGGGAGCTTCGACTCTGACCGTGGTCGGGTCGGAGTGATTCGCAGTGATTCGAACACCAAGGGTTTCCAAAGCGCTGATCATCAACTCGGTGTCGCGCGAGCGCAACAGTCCCCGCAACTCGACGCTTTTGCGGCCTGCTGCCGCGAGCACGAGGTATCGGTTCGACAAGGACTTGCTGCCCGGTATGGGGACGTTGGCGTTCAGCGGACCGACGGGCTCCGGAGCCTGCCATGCTGCGCTGTTGCTTGAGTCTGTTGTCATACCTGACATGGTATCCGTTCTCCACGATTTTGGGTCGCCGGATTTCAGGAAACAGATTTCAGGAAACATTGTCCTGACGCCAGCTGTGAATGGCGTGCATTCCCCGTGCTACTGGTCCGCCGAAAGTCTCGATTCGACCATAACCGGGTCGTCGCCGTCGACATGACCGGACGCGCTCTGTATGAAGACCAGCTGGGCCTGAACACGGTCTGCTTCGATTGCCGCGATCTGCCTGGAAAACACGATGAACCAACCGAGGAACATCAGTCCGGCCAGAGCCTCCACATTGGTCAGGGTATTCGCGCCTTCAAGCCATATGACTCCTGCTGCCGCGCATAGCACTATCGCCAGGTCGGATATCACATACATCGCCTTCGACAATTGCGGAGCAAGCCACGGCAACCCTATCAGCAGTATGCACATCAGCCCTGGGAGCCCCCTGGCGAAGACATTGTGCAGTATCGGATGGGGCGAATATCTGAAGCTGCCTATGCCGATGAAGGCAATCCCCGAACAGACCAGCAGCACCGATAGCAGTGTGGTGCGAAGCCTGAAATGATGTACTTCACCAGAGGCTTGAGGAAGATCATCGATTTTAGGGGCGGGCCTGTGGGAGGCCGACCATGCCAGGCGCATCCTATGGGTCGCTCTCAACTCGGAAATCGCGAAGTAACTGATGATGATGATGCACACGCCTGCGAGAATCAATGTGGAGTTGAACATTCTCGCCGCAAAGGTGGTGCGGTCCCCCAGCTGCGAGAAATTATTGTGCCACCAATACGGGTCGTCCGTGGTCAGCCCTGCCGTGGAGACACCGGCCATGACGAATAGCGGCAGCAAGGACGCGATGGTTTTCGCGTCCATCAGGTCGGCCTGCACGAAAGTGATGTACCCGGCGATTCCGGCGAAAATGCCGCACACCCATGGGATGTATCCACTGAAAATCCGTACGCCCATCATGTCGTTCATGATGGCGAGGATGGCGTAAATCGAGAGGAATATCGTCGCCGCATACACCACGGACAAGGCGATAATCTCAAACACACGCCTGATGGGAACCCACCACCCATTGCCCCCGCTGAGGGAACGGGAACGTCTTGAATACCCCACGATAAAGGACAGAACCCCGCATATGGCCACTGCCGCCGAACCTACGATGAACACACGTCTGGTAACCAGCCATATCGCCGGAGCATTATCCATATAGAGCGTCATTGAAACCGCAGCGACCATCAGACAAAGTATGAAGGAAATCAAACCGGACGTCTCGGCACGTTGATGCCGCCCCATATGCCCTCCTCCGATTGTTCACCGCTCCCCCGATTCTAGCCGCAACACGCTACGGGTATTTATGGGTTACAATATTATCTTGTGCTTGCAGCGCAGCTTCTTCGTGGAGCTCGCAGCGAGACACCGAGGTCTTCGGACATCGGGCCGTAGCGCAGCTTGGTAGCGCGCCTGCTTTGGGAGCAGGATGTCGCAGGTTCAAATCCTGTCGGCCCGACCATTGAGGTCTTATTCAAGCTTATGACATTATTAAACCCCGTACTGGGGGCGTTGTCACTGTCCGCGTTCTCTCTATCTGACATGTCTGTGATTCCTTGAACACCTTGTGGTTGTTCAGGTGGTTTAAGGATTTGTGAGCTGTTTTTCGTTTGCGTACTGGAATGCTTGGGTATTGGTGTGGTTGATGATGCGTGGTAGATGATGTCAAATGGGGTGTTGTAGCTGCCAATGGTGAGTACTGGGTTTTGCAGGGTTTCCGGGTTCACATAGATCTTGTTGAAAAATATTTGGTTGAGCGTTCGTTTAATCATGTCGTCTGCTAGGCGATATGCCTTGCCGCAATATTGAGCGAAATCCAGTGCTTGCGTAATGAGGAGTTCTTGATCGCCGAGATCTGTTGTGAGAGCGTCAAGGCGCTGTTTGATGTGGTTGAGTTCGGTGGTAGGGTTTTTCCTGTTCTTCTCGCATGATTTCGATGGGTATGGCGTTCTCGTAATGTGCTTCGAGGTAGTTTTCGTTGTTTGGCTTCGATTTTGCGTTTGGTTTCGGATAGTTGTGAATGTTCAATCCGCGTTTCAGATTGTTGCTTGTGTAGCTCATCTCGCAATGATTGTTCCAATCGTTTGCGGTATGCGGGGCTGAGTTGGATGTGGTCGTAGAGTTTCTGGATTTCTTCTTCGATTCGGTAGATCATGGTTGCCTTGAATTTGCAATGGTTTTTACGGGTGTGTCTTCCCAGACAGATGAAGTAATCGTAGTGGTTGCCTTGGCTGTTCTTGGTTTGAATGAAGAGGAGTCTGTGTCCGCATTGTCCGCAGTATGCGGTGCTTTTCAGATAGTGTGGGTGTACGCGGGTGCGTTCACCGATAAGGTGTGAATTCAGTATTGTTTGGACATTGTTAAATGTTGCGGTGCTGACAATCGCTGTGTGGGTGCCCGGATATTCAACACCTTGATAGGTGACGATGCCTGTGTAGTACGGGTTATGGAGAATTACTTGGAGTTTGGACTGGGTGAGGTTTTTGCTGTTTTGTCGTGTGGTTTTCACGGTTGTCAACCCTCGGTTGGTGAGTTCTTCGCTTAAGGTTTTGAGTGTCCATTGTCCGGTGGCGTATTGTTCGAATGCCCAGGTGATGAGTGGAGCGCGTTCTGGGTCTTTTCTTACGGTGCGGTTTTCTCGTCCGTTGACGATTTCGCGCACGTTGAGGTATCCGATGGGTGCTCGTCCGACAGATCCGCCGTTTTTGACTTTCTCGCTCATGCCTTTCTTGACTTTGTTGCTGAGGTTTTTGGAGTAGAACTCGGCGATGCTGCTCATGATGCCGTGTACGAGTACTCCTGAGGGGGTTTGGTCGATGTTTTCGGAGGTGGAAATTGTATGCCTAGCTGGTCGAGGATTTGGTTGATTGCCACATCGTCGGCGCGGTTGCGTGCTAGTCTGTCGATTTGGTGCACGATGAGGTAGTCGATGTCGGTGTTCTCGTCTTTGAGGTAGGCGATCATTTCTTTGAGGACTGGTCGGTTGATGCTGGTGCCTGATTCCCCGGGGTCGATGAATTCTTTGACGATGAAAGCACCAAGTGATTGTGCTTTTCCTGGTTCGCTTCACGCTGTGCTGGCAGACTGAATCCTTCGTCTCGTCCTCCTCGTTCGGCTTATTGCCGAGTGGAAACGCGCAGGTACATGACTGCACCTTTTGGAGTGAATATGTCCACCAACGGGTCGCCAGCGTTGGTTTGTTTGTTGCCTTGTTGTTGTGTCGTATTCATGTGTCTATTACCGCTCCTTTCGGCGAATTAGTCCAGCGGATTATCCATTGTTTCGGCTGGTTTTCCCACAGGCAGTGGGCTTTATACGGCAGGGAAGGTTGCGTTGTCTGCTCGATTGTGTTGCAGTAGTTCGGTCGGGTGGCGGTCGATATTGACTTGTACACATGGTATTGGTGTCGAATGTGACTGCCAGGACTTCGATCAGGTCATTGATATGGACTGGTTTTTGTTCCTGATTTTCCCTAGATAGGAGATGATGGAATTATGGCTAGGAGATATTCACAGGAGTTCAGGGAGCGGGCGGTCAGACTGTTGGCTGATTCGCGTGTTAATTACTCGTCTGAGACCAAGGCTTTGGAGGGTGTGGCGAAGAGTCTTGGGATTGCTGCGGAGTCGTTGCGTCGTTGGCAGGAACGTGCTGATGCGGCGAATACTGCGGGTCCGGGAGAGTCAGAGGAGTTGAAGAAGCTGCGTTGCGAGGTTGCGCAGCTGCGTCGCGCGAATGAGATTTTGAGTTCCGCGTCGGCTTTTTTCGCGGCCAGGCTCGACCCACACGGCGCTGATGAGCGCGTATATTGACGTGTATCGTTGTCGTTTCGGGGTCGGGCCTATCTGCAGGACGCTCAGGGTTTCGTTGGTTTGCGGGTTTCTCACGCCACGCGCGTACTGGCAGGCCAAGCGGCGTGCTGTTTCGCGCATGCGGGCGCGTCATGAGGCTTTGGCGCGTGATATCGCGATGGTTCATGTGCACCGGTTCATGGCGGTATATGGGTACAGGAAGATGGACGCCCAGCTGATCCGTCAGGGTTGGTGTGGTATCGGTCGTGACCAGGTATTGCGTGTGATGCGTTCCCTGGGTATCCGGGGTGTTCGCCGGGGTCGGATACCGGTAACCACGCGACCCGCGAGAAGTACCGGGGGCGTGGGGATCTGGTACGCCGCCGGTTTCGCTCTGATGCGCCGGGCATGCTCCATGTCGCGGATATCACCTACGTGCGCTTGGCGTCCGGCTCGTTCGCGTACGTGGCGTTCGTCACCGACGCGTACGCCAGAAGGATCGTCGGATGGGCGGTCTCGGCGAGCCAACACACCCGGGCGTTGCCGTTGGTCGCGTTGGACCAGTCCATCGCCTGGACCGTCCGGCATGGCGACGCCCAGGGATTAGTGCATCACAGTGATCACGGCACCCAGTACATCAGTGGTCTGTACGGCACACGCCTCAAGGAAGCCGATATCCTGGCCTCCACCGGCAGCGTGGGCGACTCATACGACAACGCGCTGGCCGAAAGCGTCAACGGTGCGTACAAAAACGAACTGATCACACGCGTCGCACCGTTCCAGAGCGTGCAAGAACTGGAAACAGCAACCTTCCAATGGGTCTTATGGTGGAACAACCAACGCCTGCACCAACACCTCAACTACCAGACACCAGCCGAGATAGAAGCACGGTATCATCAAACCAAGGCGACACCAGTCACCCAATAAACAACAGAGAACAACAATCAGTCCACATCACAACTGTGAGTAAATGAGGCTAGGCTGGCGGCATAGCGGCTCGTTTTGTGCAATTACATTCATAACAATCAGGCGAAGCCTTCTTGCCTCCTCGCACAGAGAAGGCAAGTGATGCCGCCGGTCGCACCTTACCGTCGATCACCGAATACCGGACGATACCGGCGGTTGTTTTTCACAACGGTTAATGCATAAATAGGTTCGGGCCGGGATGCACTGCCCGGATTCGTCTTTATCCAAAGAATCCGGGTTCATGAACCTAATCTCCAAGATAATTTCGTACAGCATCCCGGCAGCACTTCCACGAAATCATCCTTCAATAATTCGACGTGTCATGCTCGAACTAGTTTCTGGCATTGTAATTCGGCCAGTACTTGTTGAAGTGTGCCTCATAGTCAAGTTTCTCGAATGCATCATGCAAGAATTGGATCATCTGCTCTCTGGTGCACGAGCTTGAATCAAATTCCAGGTCAAGCAATTCATGGGAGTTGGTATTAAGACCTTTGTGGAGAGCGCATCCGAGCGTATTGTCTATGACGCTGTCTGTTTTTTCAAGGAACGAATTGAATGTCATGCCATTGAACTCAGCAAAGGTGCTGATGATTCGTCGCATGGAGTTCCACATGAAGCCTGGCCGATCGTTGTCGTACGCAAAACGAAGATCACTCCACAACGAGTCATAGGCAGTCTTAATGTCTTGGTCCTCCTTAAATATCCGCTGAATGCTTGTTTTTTCACCGTTTTTCCGTAAATGAAAATATCGATAAGGATTGTTTATTTGTTTACCACCAGCCCGGATTATGTCACGATATCGTGTCTGATATGGCCTTACATTCAGATAGAAGTACGTGTTGTGAGTTAGCACAATCAGCATGTCGTCAGCACCCATTGTTGAGGATGGTGTCTGTTGGGACGGGTCGTAATACTGTTTGATGACACCCATCATCAGAAATTGGACCGTATCGTCATTACTGTTCATCGGATCATCCAAGACCACCATCTTGGGGCTATTCGTCCCATCATCTGATTGGAGTTTTTGCATGAAGTAGAGGAATGCGATGATATTTTTCTCTCCTGTGCTTAACTCAGTTATCGGCCGTCGCCTTCCACTTGTACTTTGTATGGAATAGTAACCCTGTCCATGTTCCGGTGTTTGTTCGAGAACAAGCGTGAATGATGAATTTCCAATGCCTGTCAGGTAATGGTTTATTGATTTAACTGCTTTTGTTTCGTCGCGTGTCTGCTCCAGCAATTCCGATTGTTGAGCCCGCTTGTCGCGTATTTTTTGTGTAATTGCATCTACGGACTCTTGAGCAGATTGTTGACTGGCTTCGGCCTCATTCAATTGTTGCTGCAGATTAGAATACGTTCCCTCTTGCAAGCTCTTCCATACCTCATGGAGGAGAAGCTGCCGTTTAGCCTGGGCCCGCCGCCGCTCAATATCAGTCGAAAACTCCTCGTTCTCTTGAAGAAGATCAGCGAGATCTGCTTCGATGTCGCTAAAATCCGAGCTGGCATTGAGTGAAACCTGCTCTTTAACCTTGTAGATATCGTGTTGTCTTGATTCCAATGCCTTGATCAGCTGTCTTAGGGTTGGCAGCAGGTTCTGTTTATTATCGTCAATCTGACGGTTCAACTCATCAACTCGGCTTGTAAATGGTGGATAGAATCCATCAAGAGGAACATGATCGAGCTGTTCGATCTGTTCCTTCAACCCTGTAAGTTGTGCGATTTCGTTACTCAACGCTGACTCCAGAGCAGTTTCGGCCTTGCTGATATACCCGTCCAGAAGCTCCCACCGATTCTCGGATATTTCGCTTCCACAGAAGGCGCAACGCTCCCCCGTCTTCCTGGAATGAATCTGCATACCGCGTTTGGCAAAATGCTGCTTATCGACATTGTCACCGATTTCAGCCAGCACAACCTCACGTCCGATGGATCGCTGGAGCAATTCATTAACAACCTGTGTTTCACTTTCAAGATCAACTCGTGGAAAGGTGACCGACGAGGGCGAGGACAACAGACCTGTGGTCAGAATTCCGACCGCTTCCGAATATGCTGATGGTTCCAACGGTGAAGCCGTCTGGATGTCTCGGAGGAAATCGTTCTTGTCATATGAGGTTTTGGCAACCTGCGGGTCTGTGAGATTTTTGATGTGCTTAGCCTGGCTCGTTACGAAAGAGGATATTGCAGCTCGAGCCGTGCTGACTGCATCTGTTGCGCGACTGAGTTGTTTCCCAATATTTTCATCAACCGCTTCAGTATCAATTTGCCCTGTTAGAGTCTCTATATCACGTCTCAGACTGTCGACTTTCTCCTGAATCTCGACATTTTCAACGCCCAACGCGAATGCATCAAGTGTGACGCTTCCGGCAAGAAGTTTGTCGAATCCTTGAAAAATTCGTACATCATAATCGACACCGAACGCATTTCGTACTGCATCGCAGATCGTGGATTTGCCGGTACCGTTTTTGCCGTATATGAAGTTAACTTTGCTCAGTCCTTCGATACGAGCAGGCAATTCGAAACGGTCTGCAAACTCTGACAGTTCCAGCACAGCAACATCTGACATATCACACAGTCTTTCTGGCTTCATCATCAAATTTGAAGTATCACATAACTGATTAGACAGGACACTAACTTTCCTTAGTTACAGTTAAGTCTGTCAAATGTCTCCCAGTGAAAAGCCTCAATGCGTCCGAAGGGAGAACTTGCGCCTTCAAGAATTCAGTGTGGGTAGAATTCTGCCATTCAGCGTTGCCTGATTCGGTAAACGAACTGTACACTCGCTGCACCGTTGTAGTTGCTTTGATCGCCCATTGATAGAGATCACTGCGTTTAAGGTAAAAGAGTCCTTCTGCAGGATCGTGAGCGTCAGCATTTATAGTTGAACTTGTAGTAATGAATACTGTATAAATTTCCGGTTCAATAATTTGATGAACATTCTGACGAATCCATTTTTCATGTGTGAGCGCTTCGCGAACATGTCTTAATGGAACACTCTTGACCGAGCCTTTGCCTTCTGAATATATCTTATCCTCGGAAACAAGAACCACGCCTGGGGAAAGGACCCAATATGGATCCGGAGCCCCATGTTCACTGGGATTTACCGAGATATATCCTAATAGTTTACCAAGGTCACGATGACCTTGTTCGAATTCTGTTCCATCCTGAGATTGCAAATTTGCCAAGATTCGTTGAATATCATTTTGTAATTGTCCGAGTGAACGATAGTTGGTAAGCACCCTTTCAAATCTTGGAAGGGCTTCTTCAAAATAGTCAGTTCTGGCTTCCGGATCCTCAATGATATTCGAAAAGAGTTGCTTCGCAAGGAAGGGAATCCAACGAATACTGTTGTTATTAAGTTTTGCCTGCTCGAGACATTTAGATCCTGATACGAAATAATTTCCATCCATTGATATTGCCTTATATGCGACGCATCCTTGGATGATGTTCCAGAAAGAGTAATAACCTTTTAGCGATGACGAGTTGGAAAGTGTCGAGATGATTTGCTGCCCCTCTTCATAGCCACGTTTATAATCTTTTGCCCAAAGTGCATATTGGAAACGGACTTCAATGCGCGCGCACTTTTGAAGAGTATCTAGATCTTGATTGTTGCTGGAACTGTTGACGAGTGAATAGTCGTCTCTGTAGCTGATAATCGTATCTTCGGCACTCTGCCATTCATTCGTTTGGTCTCTAAAGTATGTAGATTGTTCAATGAGATCCTGCAAGTTGTTGATTACCTGAGAATTTTCTATGCCATATTGCATTTCGGCACGAAGCTCTGGAGGATACTGTGGAAACACCTTAGGGTTTGATAAATCACTTACGTTCCTGCCATCGAAAACACAGATCAGAGAGTAATCTCCTGGGCGACGTGTACACCGTCCAACCGATTGAATCACGCGAGTCCGTAAACGCTCTCCATACAATATATTTGATGAGCTCCTCTCTATGAGAAAACGCTCCTGTAAGTTTGTGACCTTGGGAAGGGCAAAAAATAAAAAGGAGCCGGCTTTCTTCTTCGGGGAAGTCGATACCGTCATAGCGATTCGCCAATATTACAGTAGCGTCGGAGCTGTTGATGAATTCATTTTTCGATGTTTCAATATTTTGGGATTGAAATACCTTAACTTCTGGCATACTTTCATTGAATGTTTTTATGAGTTTTGTTGCCATGCCATTATTTGGTACCAGCACGACGCTTCTTCGAAATATGGATTGCAAACTGGAAAATGCTTCACCTATACTAATGTTATTCGCCAATTCCGGATATAGAAAGAAGCGACGTCCGATTCCAGTTTTTTCCCACTCTGGAGCAATTGGGAGCCGTGTAATATCTTCGATTCCGGTGACCCGTTCGAGTTCTCCTCCACGCCCGAGGGTGGCAGACATTAGTACTCGTTGCTTTGAATTTACAAATGGTGCGAATGTTTCAGTGGGTGCGATCCACGGTCGAATTAGTATTTCGTTTCGATTTAGAAAGATATTGCACTCATCAAGATTTTCTCGTATCCGATTGTAAGCATAGTAATTGGAGGTATCAGATTGAAGTGACGCGAGTATTCCTGAGTAGCGATCCATCACTTGTTCTAAGAGCGGAAATGGAAGCATATCGCAAGAACTATATGGTTCCATGTCATCTTCGCTTTGGGAGAGCTGTTGATAAAACCATTCCGGCATAATCTCTTTAAACAACTCACAGAGCTGACTATATTGAACTTGGGATCGATCAAGTCTAATTGACCAATTGGATACGATATAGTTCTCAGCTGCATGAACATCGTCAAGGATTAGTACTTCGGGATCCTTAAATAGCTGACCATTCGAGAAGAAAGAACTATAAGTTGTCACGCCTATAGCACTTGCCGAGACATATTTTTGCCTGTCCTTTGCCGAATAGTCTCGTTGTCGACCCGTAAAAGCTATCGCATCAATACCATATTTCGAGTTTGCTTGCTCGACGACCTGGTGCACAAGCTGGTTCGTAGGACATAAGAACAGAACTGTTTCATTATTCTTCCTTCTCCGAAACTCTCCGACCAGAAGTCCAACGAGAGTTTTACCGCTACCCGTAGGCATTTCGAGTGCGACAGTCTTTTTATCGATATTCTGTCGATACTCTTCGAGCATTGAAGACTGATAATCAAGCGTGCCCATTATCTTTTTCCGTTTATTATCTTTATACATTTCCTGCGGTGTCAAATAAGCGAAGGATTTACTTTTTTTGAAACGAAGGGCACGACTGACTTCTTTCTATAAATATCGATACTTACATTATGCTTTCAATAATCCAGCAAGAAATCACGCATCATTTTCACGGTGAGAAAGGTCTTACCGTATTCAGATTAATAGAAAGATAATCCTTACTCACATTTATCACTTCACAAAGACACAGGGAAAACGACTTATGTTCAAATATAACCCAATGTTTTATAGTCCCAATGATGTCTGAAACTTCCTATTAATCCTTAGCTGCCTCATCGTTTCGTGGTCGCCCTGCAGCTCATTACCCACCGGTAGAAAATCTCCTTGGTTTTACGCCGACCTCACATTGAGATCCAAAGAACTCAATTTTTCTAGGTGTTCAAATACCAGTAACAATGTTTAGAAACGAGATCAGGAGGAGTCGCTTTCGGAGTCGAAGTCAGACATACAAGCACTCTTAACAACACCAACAATTCTTCATTTTCCTAGTATTACAATGCAGGTCAGTAGACAAAGACTTTAGAACATACTGTCAATCTGCGTAATTGGCAGTCGAAGAACACCCGTTATCAGATGCTAATAAACGAACCAGCAACGCGTTGTTTGTCGCATACTGACCAGGAAGTCGTTTTCAACGATAGCAACGGCCATGCGCGTATTAACAGCAACGCTTTGGAAGCTTGACATTACTGGTCTCAATGAGTGGTTCAAGGGACTAGAACCTTCTCATCTCACTGCAGGTTCACATGCTTAGTAGAGTGTGAGTCAGTCAGATGACTGACTGACATGCAGCACTCGTTTCACGGTCCGTACACTGGCTCCAACCCGTCGAGCTGTTCCCTTAAAAGTATGTTCCTCAGCGTAGGTGTCGATGATTCGTTTTCTCCATATTGGATCTCCTTGGTAAGGAGATTTGATATTGATCCCTTGCCGTTTCAGGCAGTCCCCGATTTTTTGCCGGCAGCAGCCAAGTTTTTTGCCGATCTGCGTGGTGGTCATGCCAGATTGGTACATCTGGACGATCTCGGCGACATCCTCAGGCAATATCTCCAAGCGCATGTGTTTTCTTCGCATTGGGGAAGTTGCAGAATCTTGAACCGTTGGAACGAATGGGTTGTTCATAACTTCTTGAACATGCTGATACGCTGCCTCCCATTTATTTGCATCGCTGATGCTCAGCCCGACTAGATTGGCGCAGTGCACTACTGGTGACAGCGCATGGTTATATCGCATCGCTTCGCACAATATCGCATCATTTTGATGATAACTGCATCATAAGGACAGCAATTTGGCGATAATTCATCGCAAAAGCCGTACTTATGATGCAGCTATCTCGTTTAAGCCCCTGGACGGAACAGCTAGACCAGGTTCGCGTCACGCTCGGCCCGCCTCGACAGGACATAGGGGCGGACGGCGAACACCAGCATCAGGCCGCCGACGACCAACAGGATGAGAATACCCATACCACCCGTATAGGGCAGGTTTGCCAGACTCCACGCCGGGTCGAGGACCATGACCTGCTTGCCGCTCTGGGACACGTAGGCGAGATTCGTGCCCGACGTGGCATAGGTGACCTTCGTGACCTGTGTGGCATCCTCATTCCACACGGGACGGATGTCCACCCCGAAATCGGACACCTTGAAATAACCGGACGGAGCATTCGTCTCCTTGAAGGAGAGCTCACGAGCCTCCACACCCAGCAGAGACAGCGTGCCATCAGCCTTGGTGACCACCGTGACACTACTGCCCGTCTCACCAGCGACCGCCAGACGATACACACCATCAGAGCCCACGAACTCGAGGGTCTCACTGCCACCCTCATGCTTCGCACGACTCACCTCGAACTCCGCACCGCCAAGCCTCTTGGACGGGTCGTCCTTGTCCAGCTTCACCACGTCCAGCTTGAAAGTGTAGGCGTTCGCCACAGCACTCCTGGACTCCGTGCCATCGCTGTTATCCGTCCAACCAGCAGTCGCGCTGCCCGTATAGGAGCGGGTCAGGGTCACGGTATTCACATTCGGCTTCAACGAGTCCCCCTCAACAGGAGCCGAAACCGCAGCCGACGTATTCAACACCGCCGTATAGCGGAGTCGAATCAACGAACCCACAGGCACCTCACCAGTCTTACCCGTCACCGGGTTAGTATCATTATCATTCACGAACAGGGCTTTCAACCCCGACACACTCAAGGTGTCGCCAGCCACCGTAATCGACGAGGACGGCAGGGTCTGAGGCTCCGTGGGCGAGAGCGCATCCACGAACACCTCAACCCCCGACCCATCGGCAGGCAACGTCAACCCAGACGCCGCCTCATCAGCCACATTGAATTCATACGAGTCATAATCCACCGTGAACCCACTCAAATCAGGCACCCGAAGCGTAACCTCATACTCCACCTCGGTACCCACGTCGAAACCATCCATACCCGCATCGTTGACAATCCGCTTGGCGATATCCGTCACCGTGGTCTTCAACGACGCCTGACCAAGACGCGGCTTGCCTTTGACACCCGCATCCGCGAAGTCCACGAAACCGCCGTCATCACCGAGAGCATCGTTGAAGACCTTCGTGCCCACGATAATCGGCAAAGAACCACCCGAATCCTGAGATGAATCCACAATCAGATACAAGCCCGGACCAGACACCTTCAAGGTCTCAGGACCACCATCCAGCTTCGGCAAACTCCCCGCAGCAGCACCCAACACACCCGTATCCTTAGCCAACTCCTGAGCAAGCAACTGGAGCTTGCCCGCATACGGACTGCACGCCGAAGTCACATCATCCGACAATGGGTCAGTCGGATAACCCAGCCACTGCGAGGCCACCCAGCCAATGGGATTACCAGTATCCACATCACTACCACCAGCAGTCCCGGCAGTAGTCTTCAACACCGTGCCCAAACCCTCAGGAGTATCCAAACGCACGCTTCTGAGCGCACCAGTCTGGTCAAACATCGTCTCCCCGTACTCACCAATCTTGTACGCCTTTAACTCACCCTGAGTCTGACCGGTCAGCGAAATACCAAAGGAAAGGAAATCAAACGTCAACTGAGTCGTACTCGGTACCGTGGCCCTGTTCGACCAACCCTCAGTCGCACTGCCATTCTCCTGACCCCACCAATACACGTCATACGCCTTACCCGACACCACACCCTGCGCCTGCAACGACGCAGCATCCACCACACCCGACTGCGTCAACCCCGAAGCCACCACCTCAGTCGAGTTATCAGGGTCAACAATCTTAAACCCCAGACCATCCGTCAGACTGCCGTGCGTACCCTGCAACACCAAGCCTGTGTTCCTCGCCGTCGCAGAAGCACCCGTCAACGATCCCGCAGCCGCATCAACAAACGTCAACCGCAAATCACCCACAGCACTCTGACCTTGATTGCCGCTGTCTGCCGATAGGAGAAGAGTGTCAAGCTTTAGACGAAGCGCAGGTCGAAACCCAAAAAGGTCGTTGTGCTCTGTACCGGCACCTTCCGGGTTACCGTAGCCCCACGCAGCCAGCGCATACCATCCGCTCCACCAGAAAGGACTACGCAACCACGTGCCAGAAGTACTATTTGCACAGCCCCCAACATTGCCTGCATCAACATGAGTTTTGCAACGCAAATTATCACCAGACGTATCAATAGAAGTGTGGCCAAAATACCTGTCCACATCACCAATAGACAACGGAAACACCTTATACGCGTTCACTGAAAAAGAACCAACGGGATTAGTCAACGGCTCGCTACCTGAATCGCATGCAGACGAATGAGCGGCAGTACACACGCCCTCTACCCGAGCAGAACGCAATAACCCCTGCTCGAACGAAGAATAATTCCACGAACCGACCGCATCAGATACCAGAGCCAAATTCGACTTATACGGACCATCCTCGCTATCGAAAGAATGCTGATTCGGATAATTCGTATCAAACTGAATATTAGCAGTCACCACATCATCAGCCCATAACAGCGTCTCATCCGCAGCAACTGAAGTCGATGACGACTCTCCTGGAAAAGAGCTATTACTCTCTAAAAACGTCTTACCCGTCTCACTGCCAATATTACCCTTCGCCAAAGGCTTATATCCACCAGATACACTTACCGCGGATCCCTTAATCGACGCCGGAATGTCGTCCGGGTATGTCACATTTCCCTGCTTGCCAAACACGATACGACGCGTCGAAGACCAACCACCGGTCTTCACAGGAGTTGCACCCTCACTCAACGTGCTGAAATATCCGTCAGGCCCCAACTCCACAGTGTCAGCCTCAGCCGGCTCAACCGACACCACCGCCAACGCACCAGTCAACAACATGAACATGGAGAGCACGAACGCGATAAACACGGGAATCCCTCCGTACACCCGCCCACCAGAAACCGAACGAACAAACCTATGAGAACGTAACGACCGCATACTCAGCACCACCTTAGGGATGTCAAAAAACAGCACCCCCCCCCGCGACCGGAATTCCGGCAAACAGAACGCCATCAAACAGATGCGATGCGTCTGGACTTCGACGGCACGGCACCGCACAACACCGCGGGGGGGACAAGCCAAAATTCATGATGCCGTTAATCATACAATACGTATAATTTGTTCTCTGCAGGCCAATGCTCATTAGCTCTCTTCACCCAGGGAACATATGCGCTATCTACTGCGGAACCGGGACCGCACCCTTCGCGATATCACGCGAATCGGGCACATGCCGCAAATCAGGAACCTACCTGCGCAATTACGCATACCACCGCATCGAAACACCATGCCGGAAGCACTGTGATGCCCTCTCATTGCGCGGAGGTCATGGAACACCGGAGATTATGAAACACAACGCCTAGGCAAGGAGCATCAAGGTAAGGAATACTGCAGAATTGGAACGTCAGATAGTTCCGACACGCTCATATCTGCAGGCAGGCATCCGCATCGGTGTCAGGTGAGATACGCAGGGTCGGGCCGACGACTTTGGCGTTGGGAAGAGCGGAGCGACTTTGTCTCAGCATCAACACCACATAGGCGAATATGCATGCCAGCGACGCCAAGCCGACAGAGTCTGCAAAGGGAACATGTGCCTCGATCCTGATATGTCCGAAATTCGGGAACGCGGCGGGCGCATAACCGACGTCCAGACCATACAGGAAGCTCCCTGCACCAACCATCAGCGTCAGCAACCCACCGACATACGGGAGGACGCACCAGACACGACTCAAGCCGCTGTCCGTCAGCCTTCTGGCACCCAACGACAGTGTGGGCACCAACGTGACCATGGTCCAGACCAGACCGGCGTATCCGGCGACAGGACCGTTGCCGAATGACAGCAAGGATACAATCAGCAGATTCGTGAGACTCCACCACCAGAATTCGCTTCGAGTCGACCTGCCAGAGAATACGGTGTATTGCCTGAAGAACAACGCGACCGCCTCGCCCCATCGCGTCGCACGGCGTGGTGTGTATACATACAACGTCGTTTGGCGGCGCACGTTCCTCTTCCTTCGATTCCGCATAATCCCCCGATTTGCTGAACCTTACGTGTTCTCTGGCAGACCACTCAACCAGGCAATCCCCCTGGTCCTTGAGGGAGAGACCGCCTTGCTCCTCAACCCGAACAAAGCGGCCCGCGAATGCGCCATCCCAGTGCGCACCCCCTCGAATCCAGAGTGTAATTAAGAAATGCGGATGACGCTCTAGCAGACCTCTCAGTTTCTGTACCACAAACAGCTGAATTATTCTTGAAAGCTAACTGAAGCAACAGTACTGCCAAGTTCCACAATCTGCGAGGAGATGTTCCTCGGACCTTACAAGCTCGTTTTCGACAGCAGACATCACCTGTGCAGACCTACGACACCACGTCCTCGTCAGGCACCTTCGTCGGTACTTACCCTAATGGCTATCGTCCATTCCCCGTCATCCGTATTGGTCTGTATATCCCCGCCGAGCTGCTCCACCGTTCTGGTAATGAGTCTGAGTCCGACTCCGCGGGATTCTCCTGAAAGCTTCTGCTCGTCCTTGCACAGGTTGGACGCCAGAATACCGAAGCTGCCGTTACCCAGACCGACACGGAACAGATATTCTCCGGGTTTGCCATGTCGAGCTATGTTGTTGCTCAACTCGTCGAGAAGACGCGAAACCGCCTTGACCTGCTTGTGGGACAGCTGATTTCTGTCACCCACGATGTCGATATGCCCCGAAAATCCCAGTGAGGCAAGCCGTCTCTGCGCTTTGCAGGCTTTGGCCGTCAGGTCGTGATGCGAATTCCTTGCAGTAGCCCGATGCAACTCATGCTCCGAGGTTTCCCCGGAGGCATCTTCCCGATTGACGTGTGGGTGCAGGCCTTCTCTTTCTGCGGTTGCAACAGCCAGACGTCCACCGTTCATTGCCTCTGCATTCCGGTCGGCTTGTCCGGCACCGTGATTGCCGTCATCGTGAATATCCTCAGGAAGCTCCTCGCCACCACTCTGCGACATTCCTGTTGCCAGCGTCTGGTGATGGCGTTCCAGCGACTTTCGTGCCGGTTCAATCACATTGGTCCTCAAATGATGCAGCACCTCGCTGGTCATGACCTCAATCTCAGCAATTTCGGGCTTCTCCTGCTCGCCAACCTTCGGATCGCTCAACCACAGTCTGCAACGTTGAACTATATGGGTCAGGTCTCCGGCAACCTGGTCGTGCAGCACATGAAGATTCTCCAATCTCTCTTCCTGGAAAAGAACCCGCTGGCGACTCAGCTCGTGCTCTTTCTGAGCCTGAAGTGCCTCCGCCTGCTTCTGCACGGCGAAGCCCACCAGTCCGGAGACCACGTAGCTGCAGGACAGCACGACGAGTCCTGTGGTAATACCGCCGCCCGTCACCAACGACGAAGCCAGCGTCGCGCAGACGTTCAATCCGACGCATACCGACACCACCCACGGCCGTTCCTTCCTGGCCAGCAGACCCATGGCGAACCATGTACCCCAGAATGTCGTCGGCACGACCACGAGAACCGGGATGATGGTGAGCACCGCATTGAGCACCGTGAGCGCCACACAGCACAGGGTCGGTTTGGCGGGCAAGGCTATCAGCAGCAACACATACAGTGCGGCGAATACGATTCCGTACGTGGAGAGCGTCGGTGCGACAGCAAGTTCCACGACCATAAACATCAGGCAGATAATCGAGCCTATGACATCCGCCAACGCGAATTTGAAAACCTTTTCGGAAGCGTTTCGATGCTTGTTCACCAGCATTCAAATCAGCCCATCCCTGATACATATGGCTATGGCTTCCGTCCGGCTGTGCGCATTCAGCTTGGCGTACGCTCTTTTCATGTGGACCTTCACTGTGGCTGGGCTCATGCTCAGTCGCACCGCAATGGAGTCAAGAGTTCGACCTTGCGAGAACAAGCGGAAAATCTCGCATTCGGTGTCGTTCAAGGAGATGATGCTTCCCGGTCCCTGCCAGTACATGGCAGCGCAGCAATCCGCGACCTTCCCCAAAGTCCTGACGATTTCCGTCACACTGTCGTCTTTATTCAGCAGTGCGCTGATGCCATGCTGCCTCAGACTGGTATCCGCCTCCCCCGTCGGCAGGGCCGTGATACCCACCACATGGATTTCGGGGTGAAGCATGGTGAGTTTTCGGGAAAACTCGACTCCCATCATTCCCGGCATGGACATATCCGTCAGCACGACCTGCGGGAGACCGCTGTCGATTTCGCACAGGTGCAGGGCATTCTCCGGGTCGGTGGTCGTCCACAGCACCCGCAATGGAGCATTGCTACGATGAAACAGAATCTCCAGATAGTCAACGGCATAGGGGTCGTTGTCAACGATGCCAATGCTCAGTTCCTCAGCGACCTGATTCGACGCTTCATCCACCGGCGCACTCCCTCCCCAAGGAAACTTGGTGTCAATTCCAACTGATGAAAAATTATCCGGATTCAGTTTTCCTGCATCTGAGGACAGCGGCAGGTCATATCTCTCTCGGCCGATACATGAGCTCGGCGGCGTCAGGACCGCGTTTTCCGGTATCATACGAAGCACATTGCAATACTGCGAGCTTCACATCACCCATACCGTACCTCGTGGTACCAGATATTCGTGTTCACTCGAATGCCAGGGATATCCAGGGTCAACATCCTTTACCATCAGGAGCGGCACATGAACAAGGCAATAGGCAGGGAAGGCACACCCGCCAACACGCACACGACGGGAGAAGCCTCGATTGACGAATACATTGCGGCGCAGAGGACGCCCGCCCAGGAACGACTACGACTGATACGCAGCGCATTCGCACAAGCCCTGCCCGACGCACAGGAGCGGATATCCTGGAGGATGCCGACCTACTGGCAAGGACGAAACATCATTCATTTCGCGTCATTCCAGCATCATATCGGCATCTATCCCGGAGACAAGGCCGTCACGCATTTTGCAGCACAGCTGCAGGAGTTCAGAACAGGCAAAGGAAGCATCGTCATCGACGACGAACAGGACCTGCCTCTTGAACTCCTGACTGAGATGGCCGTATGGTGTCTTTCGGCATACGGAAAATAGCCTCGAAAGGGCGCACGAAGCCGCCCCTGTCTCCGGTTAACCCTCGTATGGCAACAGCCATCGGACGAAAGCTATCTGACGAATTCCGGCTTCGTAGCGCTCATCAGCATGATGAAGCTTCGAGGTTGGGCGGTTATGGTGAATCCCGCCTCGTAGACCAGCTCGGGCCCTTTCGGGTTGAAGGTGTCCACGACCAATTGCCATTTATTGCCGTAGCGCTCATCGGGCAACGTGAACACGATGGGCTCGTAAAAGGCATTGAACAGACAGATGAAATCATTGTCCGACATCTTGGAGCCGAACCAGTCCTTTTCGGGTATATCGGCGCCGTTGACGAACACCATCACCGAAAAGGCATGGGTATTGTTCCAATCCGTGCGATCCATAATCGAGCCGGTGTGGTCGAACCATTCCACCTGGGGAATGTTGTCGGAGGTATCCCCTGCTTCCCTGCCCGTAAAGAATCGGCGACGGTGAAGCACAGGATGTTCGAGACGCAGGTGAATCAGCTTCGTCGAGAAGTCGAGCATATCCTGCTGGTCATCCTTCAGGTCCCAGTTCGTCCAGGAGATTTCGTTGTCCTGACAGTAGGCGTTGTTATTGCCGTTCTGCGTGCGTCCGACCTCGTCACCGCCGCAGATCATCGGAATCCCCTGGCTGAAGAGCAGTGTCGACATGAAATTCCTGCATTGTCGTGCCCTGAGCTCGTTGATGTCTCGTATCGAAGTGGGGCCTTCGACCCCGCAATTCCATGAGCGGTTGTTGTTCTCACCGTCACGATTGCCTTCAAGGTTGGCCTCGTTGTGCTTCTCGTTGTAACTCACCAGATCGCGCAGCGTGAACCCGTCGTGCGCCGTCACGAAATTGACCGAGGCAACCGGACGTCGGCCATCATCCTGATACAGGTCCGAACTGCCCATCAATCTGCTGGCGAACTCCGGCAATGTCGAGGGCTGCGAGCGCCAGAAATCCCTGACGCAATCCCTGTATCGGCCGTTCCACTCGCTCCATGAGGATGGGAAGCCTCCGACCTGGTAACCGCCTGAGCCCAGATCCCAGGGTTCGGCTATCAGCTTCACCCGGGAAATCACCGGGTCCTGTTCGACGATGTCGAAGAATGCCGAAAGCTTGTCGACCTCCTGGAACTGTCGCGCCAGAGTGGCCGCCAGGTCGAATCTGAATCCATCCACATGCATTTCCGTCACCCAGTATCTCAGTGAGTCGGTGATCAGCTGCAGGGCATGCGGAGACCTCATCAGCAGCGAATTTCCGGTACCGGTGGTATCGAAGTAGTGCGCTTCGTCGCCATCCACCAGGCGGTAATAGGATTTGTTGTCTATGCCGCGGAAGCTGAGCGTCGGCCCCTGATCATTGCCCTCGGCGGTGTGGTTGTATACCACGTCCATAATGACTTCGATGCCTGCACTGTGGAAGGACTTCACCATGGACTTGAATTCGTTCACCTGCTCGCCCCGTGCCCCGGAACTGGAATAGGCATTATGCGGCGCGAAGAATCCGATGGTGTTGTACCCCCAGTAATTCGTCAGACCCTTCTCCTGCAGGAACACATCGTTGACGAACTGGTGCGCGGGCATAAGCTCGATTGCGGTGATGCCCAGTTTCTTGAGATAGTCGATAACCGTCGGATACGCCAGACCCGCATACGTGCCCCTGATTTCCGGCGGCACGGTTTCGTTCAGACTGGTCATGCCTCTGACATGCGCCTCATAAATCACCGAATCATGATAGGGAATATAAGGGTGCTGGTCGTTGCCCCAGTCGAAATAGGGGTTCACGACCGCGGACTTCATGGTATGCGCCGCTGAGTCGAGGTCATTAATCGTATCCGCTTCGTGCTGGTCATCGAACCAGTAGGAGAACAGGCTCTCATCGCCGTCGATATTGCCTTCTATCGCCTTGGCATATGGGTCGAGCAGCAGCTTGCTGGGATTGCAGCGCAGCCCGTGCTGTGGGTCGTACGGGCCGTACACGCGAAAGCCATAGCGCTGCCCTGGTTGGATTCCCGGAAGGTAATTGTGCCAGATGAATGAATTCTGTTCACTCATCTCAATGCGTGTCTCGTTATCCTCATCATCGAACAGACACAGCTCAACCTTTTCAGCTGCCTGTGAGAACACCGCGAAATTGACACCAGCACCGTCATAGCTGGCACCAAGCGGATACATGGAACCTGGTCTAATTTGCATAATTCAAGTATCTCATTATTCCGTGAAGATTCGACGCATCTGGTCGTTCTGAGCGAAGCGCTGTTCTCAACCTCCCCACGGCTTCGCAGCCATACTGCTACTGGCGGTTCGCCGGACCGCCAATCCATCTCCGCGGCTATGTGAACAATCACACACCGCGGTTGGCTCAGCGCATCATCGCTCGCTGCGAAGCGGCATGTCTGGCGTCACGACAACTCGGAATGCCGCTCTTCGGCAGCGCCGGGAATGCACATGGTCCACGGATCAGTATTCAGCGAGGACACGCTGATTCTGGGACGAAAACCCGACGACGCCTCGATGCGATTCGCAACATCCTGAGGAGCGTTGTTGAACCACAGGCCTTCAATCGCCGAATGCGGCGTATTAATCAATGCCGGACTCGAGGATGCGCCGCCGCCAAGAGGGATGCCCGCCTGCCGCATCTCAATCTCGTAGAGCGCCTGCTGCCTGGCATCCGTAGCGGGGTGATGTCTGAGATCACTGGTGATGTACACGTCAGCCGAGCTGTTTCTCACCTCTTCGAAAAGTGAGTCGCCCGAACCCGGCAGCACCGCCACCGTATGTACGACCGCGTCGAGATCGCCGCTGACCTGGATTCCCAGTTGAGTTGCGGGAAGCACATCTGCCACACGACGCGCCACATCCCCCAAGGTCTTGGAGCCTGGCATCACGCCCACTCTGCCGAGTCCCACCTGATGAGAGGAGTTCGCATCCTCGATGGGCACCAGAGGACGCAGCTCCTCAAGACCGAAGGCAGTGGCCGCACTGTCCGCCACACCTCGGTATGCGGCGTCGGCGTTCGTATGTCCGACCCACAGGGCGCAGTGATGTTCAATCAGCCTGCGAACGATTTCACCGCGAAAACCCAATCCCGAGACCTCATGGACGGCCCGGAAGAACAATGGATGGTGGGTGATCAACAAATCGGCCCCCATGGAAATGGCCTCGTCGACCACATCCAGAGTGGGATCGACAGCACAGTGAATGACTCGAACGGGGGCTCGCAAATCGCCGACGACGAGACCAGGCGCATCCCAATCCTCCGCATAGCGCAGCGGATACAAATCCTGCAGAGCGTGAACCGCCTGCGATAGATTCGGTGCCTCGGTCATCGTATTCCCAGCCTTTCAGTGAGCCGCAAGCTGCCAGTCGTCCCCAAGTCCGGTCGACACGTCGAGCGGAACTGCCAAGGACACTGCATGCTCCATGGCATCCTTGACCAAAGCCGTGGCCTGCTCCTGTTCGCCGGGCGCTATCTCGACCACCAATTCGTCGTGAATCTGCAGAATGATTCGACTCTGCAAACCAGCTGCTGAGAGGTCATGTTCGGCCTTCACCATCGCCAGCTTCATGATGTCGGCGGCGGAACCTTGAATCGGCGCGTTCAGAGCGCCACGCTCGGCGGCGTCCCTGACCTGTCTGTTCGATGAGGCCAGGCCCGGGAAATATCGACGCCGACCATAGATGGTTTCGGTATAACCCTTGCTTCTAGCGGTCTGAACCAGAGACTCGAGATATTCGCGTACCTTGCCGAAGGTGGCGAAATACTGCTCTTTGAGCACGTCGGCCGCCGCAGGGCTGATATGCAGCTGCTGAGCCAGTCCATAGGTGCTGAGCCCGTATGCCAAGCCGTAGCTCATGGCTTTCACATGCGAACGTTGATCGCTGGTGATGTCGGCGACATCCTCCTGATACACCAGACTCGCCACATACTTATGGAAATCGGTGCCTGAGCGGAAGGCGTCGATAAGTGCGTCATCCCCGGAAAGATCGGCCATGATGCGCAGTTCGACCTGAGAATAATCGGAACTGAGCAGGGACACGTACCCTTCTCCGGGAACGAACGCCGATCTGATCTCCCGACCTTGGGCATTCCTGTTGGGGATGTTCTGCAGATTCGGATCGACCGAGCTCAAACGCCCAGTAGCGGCTACCGTCTGCTCGAAGGTCGTGTGGATGCGCCCGTCCTGCGGGTTGACCGAATCCAACAAGGTCTGCACAATCTGTTTGAGCTTGTTGGTCTCACGGTGTCTGAGCAATGCGCCCAGGAAGGTGTTGGCCCGCTCGTTGTCAGCTGACTTGAGGTACATGTTCTGCAAGGCGGCGGCGTTGGTGGTGTACGAACCGCTTTTCGTCTTACGGGAGTGCTTCAGACCCATATCTTCAAAAAGCACTTTCTGCAATTGCTTCGGGCTCTGAAGATTGACCCTGTTCCCGGCCTTGTCCCACGCAAGCTCCTGCGCCTGCCTCGCCTCGGCCGCGAATGCGTCCCGCATGCCGACCAATCGCTCCGTATTCACCGCGGCTCCGGTCGACTCCATATTGCCCAGGGTCGTCGATACCGGCATTTCAATGTCTCTCAGCAGACGAAGCTGTTCCCGTTCCTCTATGATCGGTGCCAGAAAACGGCTGAGCTCATTCACCAGACCGGCCTGTCGCAGCAGCGCCTGTTCGTGGAGCCGTTGCGCCTGGTCCTCGGCTGCATTCGAATCATCGCCGTCCTCAAAGACGAAGGCCCCTTGAGAGCTGGTCTGCTGCGCATCCGACAGGTCGGCTATATCGAGAAAATGCTGGGCTGCATGGGCGAGCGAATCAGCGTGAAAGTCAGGATGCACCAGATACCCCGCAAGTTTGGTGTCGAAGCAGGGCTCCCCCAGGGTGACATCCAATGAGGAGAGTATGTGGTGCTGCTCTTTGTACCCATGCACAGAGGCGTGGCCGAGATGGCCGTCCAGCAGATTCTGGAAGGCCGTACGAAGTTCCTGCGCCGATTTCAAATGCTGGGCGTCGAGGATGACGGCGTGCCCGTCACCGGCCAGCACCGTGACCGAAGTGCAGGTCGACCTGCCAGGTCTCGCGTCGCCCTGCGCCAGCAAAGACCACGAGGACTCAAGGGATTTCAGCAGGGGCGATGTCTGCCCGGAAACCTTGTGCTCGGACTCGGCGTCGTCCGTCTTCGTATCACCAGAATCTCGGACGGAGGCGGAGACGGCATCCGGTCGGTTCTTCCCGTCATCCTCCGGCATATGCTCAAGAGCCCACGCGCTCAGCTGCTCTCCGGATTCAATGACATCGAGGACGATATCGAGCTCCTCCCGAGCGGTCTTGTCTTCCTGAGGCGATGCATCCGCCGTTGGCGCCGTGCAGTTGAAGGCCTTCAATACCCTGTTGCGTGTGCGCTCGCCGAATTCGAGCTTCGAGAACACTGTCTCCGCACCTTCGGCATTCACCTCGCCGAAGGTCAGATCGTCCAGCTGAACACCGAGGTCAAGGTCACGAACGAGGGCGTTCACACGTCGATTCAAGCGGACCTGTTCGATGTTCTCACGTAGCGATTCGCCCTTCTTGCCTCCGATGTCCTTCGCATGTTCGATGATGCCTTCGAGACCTCCGAACTGGTTGATCCACTTTGCGGCATACCCATCCCCCACGCCTGGAACGCCGGGGATGTTGTCGGCGGTTTCGCCACGCATCGCAGCCAAATCGGGGTATTGCGACGGAGTGACATGGTACTTCTCGACGATGGCGTCGGGAGTCATATGCTTGAGCTCTTTGAAGTGGTGCCCGGGGTACAGCACGGTGATGTGGTCGTCGACCAACTGGAAGGCATCCCTGTCGCCTGACAGCACCAAGGTTCGATAGCCTGCCTGGCCGCCCATGGTGGCCAGCGTACCGATGATATCGTCGCCTTCGTATCCGGGCTTCTCGATGTAAGTGACACCGAGCGATCGCAGCAGATCCTGAATCAACGGCAGCTGGCTCAACAGCTCTTCAGGCGCCGCCTCTCGTGTTCCTTTGTATTGAGGAAGCATGTCATTGCGGAAGGTACCGCCCTTGACATCGAAGGCCACAGCCAGATGCGTGGGGTGCTCGGATTCGATGACCTGAGCGAGCATCGTGGAGAATCCCCACACGGCGTTGGTGTTCTGTCCCGAAGCCGTGGTGAAACTTTCTGCAGGGAGGGCGAAGAACGCCCTGAACGCCAGGGAGTGCCCATCCACCACCAGGAGCGTGTTGTCATCTTGCGTCGTTTGCGATGTCATCCCCTGGAGCCTTCCCTACTGCCGATATCTAATCTTCGCCGTCTACCTGAGCAATAACCGCATCCGCGACTTCCTGCATCGTCAGTCGCCTGTCCATCGATGTCTTCTGAATCCAACGGAAGGCCTCGGACTCGCTCAGGCCCATGTTCTCCATAAGCAGGCCCTTGGCGCGGTCGACACGTTTGCGCGCTTCGAAACGTGCTTTCATATCGGTCACTTCCACACGAAGAGCGTTGATCTGATCGTATCTGGAAATAGCCACTTCAAGGGCGGGAAGGAGCTTTTCAGGCACAAAGGGCTTTACCACGTACGCCATGGCTCCTGCGTCCGCGGCTTTTTCGACAAGATTGCGCTGCGAGAACGCTGTCAGCATAACCACCGGAGCTATGTTGTCCTTGCCGATTTCCGTTGCTGCGGAGATACCGTCACGTCCGGGCATCTTCACATCCATGACAACGACATCCGGCTTGAGTTCCTTGGTGAGGTCGACGGCTTCCTGACCGCTTGCAGCCTGCCCGACTACGTCATAACCCGCATCTTTCAGGGCTTCGACAATGTCCAGACGAATAAGGGCTTCGTCCTCGGCCACAACTACCGTGCGGCCTTCCGAAATTTCTTCAATCCCCGCGCTATCTGCAACCATAGCCATCCTCATTTCGTAACTTCCCATCCGAGTTCAGCTTCCATGCTTCCTCGGGACGCATATTTCGGACAGATCTTGGACAGTGCCCCTGGTGAGACTCGAACTCACACTGCACGGATTTTGAGGCCGTTTCCTCTACCAATTGGGATACAGGGGCTTTTGGTACCTCATGGGAATTTACCACATTCTCCAGACTGCGCAAGCTGACCGGTATGTGGGAACTACAATACAAGTGTATAAACGCTAGTTCTGAGCAGGAAAAAGGAGACATCATGGGAACTGTGACATACCGTCATTTCGATCCTTGGCGACCATCACCGGTTAGAGAGGAATCCCGCAGCCAAATCGTGGAAAGTCACTATTTCAATGTGGACCGCGTGGCCTTCGAATCCGCACAGGTAGGGCATTTCGAGCGCTATATCCTTCATGAGAACAATGGCGACACCGTTGCCGTTCTGGCCATGACGAGGGACAACAAGATTCCCTTCGTCGAGCAGTATCGGATTCCGACACACCGGTGGACCCTGGAGATTCCCGCAGGACACGCGATGAATCCCAGTGAGCGCCCCCTTGACATCGCCATACGCAAGCTTCGGCAGGAAGCCGGATACGAGGCGGAGCACTACACGCAGTTCGGTCGCTTCATCAACACGCCCAGCTTCTCCACGCAGCACACGGCGATGTTCCTGGCAACCGGTCTGACCGCGACGGACCGAAGCTCGATAGGACCGGAGTCCCCGCGCTCGAACGTGCGGCTCTATGACGTCGAGGAAGCCTATCAGATGGTGCTGAACGGCGTGATAGTAGATGCCAAGTCGGTTATCGCGGTATTGCGTGCCCATTGCGGCCTGCAGGACGTTCAGCAGCAATAACCTCATCCGTCCGAAAAGACAACTGCATCACCAGGACGGCTGTTTTTGTGATGGTTTCTCGAAAAGCCGTCCTGGTGATGCAGTTATTCAGTGTGTTCTTGACATGACCCCCATGCGACGGTGAGTCGCATGGGGGTCATGCATTCAGTCACGTGACATGCATTCAGTCACGTGACATGCATATGCATGTCACGGCTGCTATCACTCGGCTGAACCGACGATGTGCACATAGATGGAGTCGGTACGTCCTGGCTCATGCTCGCCCTGGGCACTGCTGAGCAGAACGATTCTGTCTCCGTCGGAGACGGCACCGGCGTTCTTCAAGGTGTTGTCGGCGACTGCCATCAGCTCGTTGCGCGTCAGGTCATGGTAATCGGAATCCAGCAGGAAGGACTCGGTACCCCAGCTCAGCGCCAACCAGCGGTAGGTGTGAGCGTTGGTGGTCAGACCGTAGATCGGAGCAGCAGGACGTTCACGGGAGATGCGGTGAACGGTGTTGCCGGTCTGAGTGAAGGCGACGATTGCCTTGGCGTTGAGCTTCTCGGCGAGGTCCACGGCGGCGGACGACACTGCGCCCGCGTTGGACATATCGAGGTTCTTCAACTCAGGAATGCGGTCGAAACCGTGCTCCGTGGCATATCCCGAAATGCGGGACATGGTGCTCACGGTCTCGGTCGGGTAATCGCCTACAGCGGTTTCGTTGGAGGTCATGGTCGCGTCGGCGCCGTCAAGCACGGCGTTGGCGCAGTCGGAAGCCTCTGCACGGCTCGGGACCGGGGAATGCACCATGGAACCGAGAACCTCGGTCGCGACGATAACGGGCTTGGCATACTGACGAGCAAGCTCGATGCAGCGCTTGGTGACCAGAGGAACCTCTTCGAACGGCATCTCAACGGCCATATCGCCACGGGCGACCATGATGCCATCGAATGCCTTGACGATCTCTTCCAGGTTCTCGACGGCCTGAGGCTTTTCGATCTTGGCGACGATCGGGATACGGCGTCCCTCTTCGTCCATGATCTCGTGTGCACGGTCGATGTCGGTCGCGAAACGCACGAAGGACATGGCGATGATGTCCGCACCGGTCTGGATTGCCCAGCGAAGATCGGCCTGATCCTTTTCGGTCAGTGCAGGAAGACTTACCGCAACGCCAGGAAGGTTGATGCCCTTGTGAGACGAGACGGGTCCGGCGACGATGACCTTGGTATGGACGTTGTTGCCTTCGACATTGGTGACCTCAAGACGAACCTTGCCGTCATCGATGAGAATCGGGTCTCCGGGATGGCAATCCCCCGGCAGTCCCTTGAAGGTCGTCGACGTGATGTTCTCATCACCCTCGACATCGTCCGTGGTGATGGTGAATTCCTGGCCTGCCTTGAGGATGACCTTGTCTTCACCTTCGGCGTTCTTCTTGAACCAACCGCAACGAATCTTCGGTCCCTGCAAATCAACGAGGGCTGCAACGTTACGGCCCGTCGTTTTGCTGGCTTCGCGAAGGTTGCTGTACACCTTGAGATGATCTTCAGGAGTTCCGTGCGAGCGGTTGAGTCTCGCAACATCCATACCCGCTTCAACGAGCTTGGTAAGATTTTCCAACGATTCTGTGGCTGGTCCGATGGTGTCTACAATCTTGGCTTTGCGCATGAATGCCTGCCTATTTCCTTTTTTGATGGTTGGGAGTCAGTTGACGACCCCTATCTTCCTCTACCGAGTCTACTAGCTGTCGACGACGGCACACTGCCTGAACGAGCAAATAATGTGAGCGTTCACATATTCGCCGAAGCCTTGAATGGCAAGCATCTGGACTACTTTGCCATATGTTCATCCGCACGTTCCAGTTGCTTCATCTTGAATACGCTGGCGATTGATGCCGCCCCGATGGAGAACACGATGACCACCAGGGAAAGCCAGGTCGGTATTTCGGGAACCGCGAGTATCGGCCTGCCTCCGTTGATGAAGGGCAGCGAGTTGCCATGCAGGGCCTCGAGAATGAGTTTGACGCCGATGAAGGCAAGCACCACCGAAAGACCGATGGGCAGATACACCAGTTTGTCCAACAGTGCGCCAAGCAGGAAATAGAGCTGCTGCAGACCAAGCAGCGCGAAGATATTCGCCGTGAAGACGATGAAGGGGTCCTTGGTGAGACCGAATATCGCAGGGATCGAATCGAAGGCGAACATCACATCCGTGGTGCCGATGGCGAGGAACACGATCAGCATGGGAGTGAAGTACTTCACGCCGTTGATGGTGGTTCGCAGATGCTTGCCGTCGTATTGATCCGAAACCTTCATGACCTTGCGCAGGACGCGTATTACGCCGTTCTCGTGGTATTCCTCTTCCTCGTCACCTCCAGAAATCAACTTGAATGCGGTAAACAGCAGGAACGCGCCGAAGAGGAAGAACACCCAGGTGAACCTCTCGATAAGCGCCGACCCCGCAAGAATGAACAGTCCCCTGAGCAGCAGCGCGATGGTGATGCCCACGCTGAGCACGAATTTCTGGTATTTCTTAGGCACCGCAAAATTCGACATGATGATGACGAACACGAAGAGATTGTCGACGCTGAGGGAATACTCGGTCAACCAACCGGAATAGAACTCGACGGCTGGACGCGGGCCGGCGACCCACCAGAGCAATCCTCCGAAAATCAGTGCCATCACCACGAAGAAGACGATATGCTGCACGCACTCCTTCGTGGAGGGCACATGCGGCCTGCGTCCGAGAACGAACAAGTCGACGACGAAGAAAGCCGCGAGGACGACAAAGGTGCAAATCATAAACGCCAGAGGGGTTTCAGCCATAATCCACCACTATACGTGACCACAATGACCACGATATCTCGTCTGATGATGACGATGTCGTCAGACACCGGCGATGTTCAGGACTGGGTGTTGAGCATCTGCCGCAGTTCCTTCTTGAGATCGCGAATCTCGTCGCGCAGCCGCCCCGCGAGTTCGAATTGAAGCTGTTCTGCAGCCGTATGCATCTGCTCGCTCAGTTGACGTATCAGATCGGACAGATCCTGAGCCGGCAAGCCTGCCTGCAGAATCTCCTGATGGCGTTTCTGCGCCTCGTCCTTATCCATCGACGGAATGCCCAGATGCGAATTCCCGGCCTTGTTGGCGTTGCGGTATCCGCCTTCGAGCAAGGTCTTCGTATCCACATCCTCGCTGGCGAGCATATCGCTGACATCGCTGATCTTCTTGATGAGTGGCTGAGGATCGATGCCGTGTTCGGTGTTGTATGCGATCTGCCGCTCACGACGACGGTTCGTCTCATCGATGGCCTTCGTCATGGCATCCGTACGCTTGTCGGCGTACATCAGCACCGTGCCCGAAACATTTCGGGCGGCACGTCCCACGGTCTGAATCAACGAACGATACGATCGGAGGAAGCCTTCCTTGTCGGCATCCAGAATGGCCACCAGAGAGACTTCCGGCAAATCCAGACCTTCACGCAGAAGATTGATGCCTACGATGACGTCTATGCTTCCCTGTCTCAATTCGCGCAGCAGTTCCACTCGTCGCAGCGTATCGACATCGGAATGCAGATATTCGACCTTGATTCCGCGTTCAAGAAGGTAATCGGTAAGATCTTCGGCCATCTTCTTGGTCAGGGTGGTGACCAGCACACGTTCGTGTTTCGCAATGCGGTCCTTGATCTCCGCCAGCAGATCATCGACCTGACCTTTGGTGGGACGCACCTCGATGCGTGGGTCGACCAGCCCTGTCGGACGGATGATCTGTTCGACCACACCGTCGGACAATCCCATCTCATAGTCTCCCGGTGTCGCCGACAAATAGACGGTCTGACCGACGCGGTCCAGGAACTCAGGCCACTTCAAAGGGCGATTGTCCATTGCGCTGGGAAGACGGAAGCCGTGCTCGACCAGAGTCCTTTTCCTGCTCGCGTCGCCTTCGAACATCGCGCCTATCTGAGGGACGGTGACATGCGATTCGTCTATGACCAGCAGAAAATCATCGGGGAAGAAATCGAGAAGGGTGTGCGGCGGAGTGCCCGGCGCACGGTCGTCGAAATGCCGAGAATAATTCTCCACCCCGGAGCATACGCCTATCTGCGTCAGCATCTCCAGGTCATACGTGGTACGCATCGTCAGACGTTGGGCTTCGAGTTCCTTGCCCTGTTTGCGAAGCTCGGCGACGCGCTCGTCGAGTTCGCTTTTGATGGTTTTCAACGCTCGTTCCATACGGTCGGGTCCAGCCACATAATGCGTGGCCGGGAATATATGCACTTCGGATTCATGACCGATCTCGTCGCCCGTCAGGGGATGCAGAGTCGAGATGCGCTCCACCTCATCGCCGAAGAATTCGATGCGAATCGCCAGTTCCTCATACACGGGAATGATCTCCACCGTGTCTCCGCGCACTCGGAAGGTGCCTCGGGTGAAAGCTATGTCATTGCGTTTGTACTGCATCTGGACGAAGGTCCGCAACAGGTCGTCACGGTTGAGCTCCTGCCCCTCTTTGAGGAACAGCATCCTTCCCGCATACTCCTCCGGCGTGCCCAGGCCGTATATGCAGGACACCGTGGCCACCACCACGCAGTCACGTCGTGTCAGCAGATTTGCCGTCGCGGCATGACGCAGGCGTTCCACATCATCATTGATGTTGGAATCCTTTTCGATGTAGGTATCGGTCTGAGGTATGTACGCCTCGGGCTGGTAGTAGTCGTAGTACGACACGAAGTAACTGACCGCATTGTCGGGCATCAGTTCTCGGAATTCGGCGCACAACTGCGCGGCCAGTGTTTTGTTCGGCTCGATAATCAGCGTCGGCCGTTGGAGTTTTTCGATCATCCAGGCGGTGGTCGCGGTCTTGCCGGTACCGGTGGCGCCCATCAGCACCACATCGTTCTCACCGTTCTCGATGCGTTCGGTGAGCTGCTCGATGGCCGCAGGCTGGTCACCTGAAGGCTGATATGGGGACTTCACCACAAAGGGCTTGTTGCTTCGTTGAATCTCGAATCCCATATCTCATACCTTCCCACTGCCTTAGTCGGCTACGCCCTGCTTGGCACGCTCGGCGTCCTCAGCCATCAACCGCTTGTATATCCTACCAACATAGTCGAACATCTGTTCTAGTCCCTGAGAGGAATCTATGATGATGTCCGCGACTTGCTCCCTGTCGAAACTGGAGGACTGGCTGCGGACTCGATTCTCCGCCTCTCTCTGCGACATGTGGCGGCTGTTGAGCATTCTGGACACACGTTCATCCACGGGCGCCTCGACACTGATCACATGCTCGAAGGAAAACGGAATGCTCTGCGACACCTCGGCGAACAGAGGAATCTCGTGCACAATGATGCAGGGCTCGCCATCATGGCCGAGCTTACGGCGCAGGATCGCCTCCTTCTTTGCAGCCTCCTCATACACCATCGGATGAATGATGCTTTCGAGTCTGCGTCGTTCCGCATCCCGCCCAGGGGCGAACACCGTCGAGGCCATCCATGAACGGTTAAGCTCACCCTCGGCATTCAGGGACTTGGGACCGAATGCGACAACGATATGCTGCAAAGCCGGGGAGCCCGGCCGAACCACCTGACGCGAGAGCATATCGTAATCTACGATTCCGGCACCCAATTCCTCAAGTCGGCTCGATACCGTGCTTTTCCCCGCCGCGATTCCACCAGTCAAAGCGATGCGCATCGATATTCCCTTCGTTTCGGATTGTCCACTGGTCGTCTGGATACAGTCTTGCGCGGCTATGCCGGACTTCTTTCCTGACATCTTCATACCCGTCTGCAGATGAGCGCATTCCCACCCTCGCTGACGGCATCGGAGCTGTGGTCAACTACCAAACACTACATGGCGTTCTGCGCGCATCGTCGTGCGTCCTCATGTGCGTCGCATACCCGCCACAAACACGAGGAGCCCGGCCGAAACCGAGCTTCTCATGTGACTGGTGGCTGTAATTAGCGGAAGTGATCAGTTCTTTTCGCTCAGCAGCTGCTCACGCAGTGCTGCAAGCTGATCGTCAGCGGCAAGGGTGCCCTCATTGCTGTTTTCGGAAGAATAGGTTGAGCTTTCCTCAGCCTTCTTCTCCTTGGCAGCGGACTCTTGCCCGTCTTCGGCCGCGGAGTTCGCTGCGTTCTCGATCTCCTTGGCGACGAAGGCCTTGTGCTCTTCCCAAAGGTCGTGAGCAGCCGCATACTGGGCTTCCCACTCTTCGCGCTGCTTCTCGTATCCGGCGATCCATTCGTTGGTCTCTGGATCGAAACCTTCCGGATACTTGTAGTTGCCGCTCTCGTCGTACTCTGCCGGCATGCCGTAGAGTGCCGGATCGAAATCTTCGGAAGAAGGATCGACCGAATCATTGGCCTGCTTGAGAGACAGTGAGATACGACGACGATCGAGATCGACATCGATGACCTTGACGAAGACCTCTTCGTTCGGCTTGACGACGGTCTCGGGGTTCTCGACGTGGCGGTTGGCCAGCTCGGAGATGTGCACCAGACCTTCGATGCCGTCTTCGACGGAAATGAACACACCGAACTGCACGATCTTGGTGACCTTGCCCTTGACGATCTGTCCGGGAACGTGGGTGCGAGCGAAACGCTGCCACGGATCTTCCTGTGTGGCCTTGAGGCTCAGGGAGATACGTTCGCGATCCATATCGACATCGAGCACCTCGACGGTGACCTTGTCCCCAACCTTGACAACCTCGCTCGGATGATCGATGTGCTTCCAGGAAAGCTCGGAAACGTGGATCAGGCCGTCAACGCCGCCGAGATCGACGAATGCGCCGAAGTTGACGATGGAGCTGACCACACCTTCACGAATCTGGCCCTTCTTGAGCTGCGAGAGGAAGGTCTCGCGCACTTCGGACTGCGTCTCTTCGAGGTACTGACGACGTGAGAGAACCACGTTGTTGCGGTTCTTGTCCAGCTCGAGGATCTTGGCCTTGATCTTCTGCCCGATGTATGGGCTCAGATCGCGGACGCGACGCATTTCAACAAGCGATGCAGGCAGGAATCCACGCAGACCGATGTCCACGATGAGTCCACCCTTGACCGCTTCGATGACGGTACCCTCAACAACGCCGTCGGCGTCCTTGATCTTCTCGATGTCTCCCCATGCACGCTCGTACTGAGCACGCTTCTTGGAGAGGATGAGACGGCCTTCCTTGTCTTCCTTGGTGACGACAAGTGCCTCGATGGAGTCGCCGACCTGCACCACTTCGTCAGGATCGACGTCTTTCTTGATGGAAAGCTCGCGGGAGGGGATGACACCCTCGGTCTTGTAGCCGATGTCGAGCAGCACTTCGTCATGATCGACCTTGACTACCGTGCCCTCAACCAAATCGCCATCATCGAAGTTCTTGATGGTGGAATCGACTGCCTTGATGAAGTCCTCCTCGGTGCCGATATCGTTAATCGCTACCTTCTGGGCTTCTGTGTTATTCTCTGCCATTAATTGATTGTTTTCTGTAGATTGTGTTGGATAAAATCTGTATTCAGTTATGTTGATGTTCATCTTAAGTTATGGGAATCTGCCTTTTCGACACATTCAGTGTCAATACTAGGCGAAAACACGCCGATTGTCATGTATTCGAACGCTCAGCGATTTCCACGACGTTCTTCAGCAGCATCGCACGGGTCATGGGCCCCACTCCTCCGGGATTGGGGGTGTATGCGAAAGCCTTCGCGCGTGCCGCCGGGTCTACATCGCCTACGATGCGCCACTTGCCGCTGACAGGGTCCTTCACCCTGGAAACACCGACATCCACAAGCACCGCGTCCGGTGCCACATCGTCTGCGGTCACGATTCCGGCACGCCCGGTGGCAGCGATGATGACTTCGGCCTCACGCAGGTGCCGTTGCATATCCGCGGTCCCCGTATGACACAAGGTCACGGTGGCGTTGACGTCGTTCCTGGTCAGCATAAGCCCGACGGTACGTCCTATCGTGATTCCTCTTCCCAGCACGCAGACGCGTCGGCCCGCAAGATCGATGTCGTAGCTTCGCAGCAACTCGATGACACCTCGGGGAGTGCACGGCATCGGGGTCCGCAGCTCGCCTTTCGGATGGAGCACCAGCTCACCAAGGTTATACGGGTGCATGCCGTCGGCGTCCTTGGCGGGATCGATGCAATCGATAATCGCATTCGCATCCACTCCGTCCGGCAAGGGCAACTGCACGATGAAGCCGGTGCATGCGGGGTCTTCGTTGAATGCCAGGACCTCGGCCTTGATCCGGTCCGCATCCGCGTCCGCGGGCAGATTGCGTCGCAGCGACCGGATACCCACTTCCTCGCAGTCCCTGTGTTTTCCGGCAACATAGCGCGAGGAGGCGGGGTCATCGCCTACCAGCAGTGTTCCGAGCCCCGGATGCACACCTCGTTCCGCAAGCTTCGCGACCCTTGATTTCAGGTCCGCCTTGATGGACGCAGCGACCGCGATACCATCGAGTCTCAATACCATAAGATTGACTCCTGTTCTGCTCACATTGCTTCGCAACTTAGGCTATCGTGAAAGCAGGATGAGCAGTGCTCGCCACTGTTTTCCCACTATGAAACCAAACTCGTACGAACCGGACGATGAACCGAGAAGAAGGCAAGGCATGAAGCGCACGCTGCGTTATCTGGCCCGTGCAACGGCTGCACTGCTCGTCGCGATCTTGGCGATCGGCGTGAGCGCATGCTCAATGCGCGATTCGACAAGCAAGACCTCGGCTCCCGCGCCCTCAGGCCCGATTATCGTGGTCTCATCCCTCGGTCAGTGGGGGTCATTGGTCCAGCAAATCGGAGGCGATCAGGTCAAAGTCACGTCCATCCTCACTGATGTCTCGACGGACGCAAGGACCTTCGAGCCGAGCGGCTCTAACGCGGAATCGATTTCGAATGCCGGAATGCTGGTGGTCAATGGTGCCGGATACGACTCCTGGGCATCCAAGTTGATAGGCAAGAGCACTGTGCTCATCAGCGCCGCAGACACCGTCGGCGCCTCCGAGGGCGACAACCCCTATCTATGGTTCTCCAAGGAAGCGCGTAAGAGCGTAGCCACGGAGATAGCTGAATCCTTGAGCAGGGTACGCCCTTCGGAAAAATCGTACTTCCACCGGCAGCTCGCCACATGGCAGAAAAGCGAGACAAGCGTGGAAAGCACCATCACCGCTTTCGCCAAAACGCATCGCAATCTCAGCTACGCCGCCACCGACGCCACCGCCTACTATCTGATGGCCGATCTGGGATTCAAGGACGCCACACCTGAAAGCTATCAGCGTTCCACGCAGTCAGGCGGAGAGGCGACGACGAGCGATATCAAGGAGTTCACCGCCCTGCTGGAGAAGCAGCGCATCGACTTGCTGATTACCACGCCAGGTGCCTCGCAGTCCGGGAGTGCCGAGAACACCGAGGACAACAATGCCGAGTCCACTTTGGTCTCCCAGACGCAGCATGCCGGGATTCCGGTTATCGGCATCACCGCGCAGATGCCCGATGCCAGCTCGACGCTTACGCAATGGGTCGAGGACCTGATCGGAAACATCAGCGACAACACGGCCAAGAGCGATGTCGCCGCACCTCCATCGCCGGCAGCGAGTACAGTTCCTAATGAAAGCGGTTCTCAATCGCAGTAAGAGATGCGGCGGCCGGCTCAGAGGCAGTCATATTCGGGCCGGGGACACGCAACTATTGAGCACACAAGAACAGGGTATACAAGAGCAGAAAGCCATTCATGCAAGAACATGCAGCGCAGGAGTGCATCGTATTTTCGGATGCATCCATAGAACGAGGTGGCCGCCTGATATGGTCGCATGGAAATTTCAGCATTCCAAGCGGCACGGTAACGGCGATCGTAGGCACCAACGGCACAGGTAAAACGACGATGATGAACGCCGAACTGGGGCTCCTCCCCCTGAAAAGCGGCACGGCGACCATCCTGGGCAAGCCCGCAGGGCAGGCGAACGAAGGCATCGGATACGTTCCGCAGAGCTACACCTCAGATATTGATTCCAATCTGACCGCCGAACAGTCGGTCCTGCTGGGCCTGACCGGGACCAAATTCGGTCTGCACATCACCACGGAGAAGGAACGGAGCAAAGCCCTTGAGGCCATGGCCTTCACCGGGATCGCAGACAAGGCTCACATGAGACTGTCCCAGCTGTCCGGAGGTCTGCGACAGAGGGTGGCCATCGCTCAGGCCCTGGTGGCCGACCCCGAGCTGCTGATGCTCGACGAGCCGCTGGCCAATCTCGACCTGGCCAGCCAACGCGCCACCGTTCACGTCCTCTCGCGTCTCAACCGGGAACTCGGCATGACCATACAGGTCGTGGCGCACGATCTCAACATGCTGCTGCCCATACTCACCGGCGCGGTGTATCTGCTCGACGGGCACCCGCATTACGCCGAGATGAACACCGTCCTCGACTCACATCTGCTTACGCACCTGTACGGCACCACCGTGCAGGTGGTGACCACACCCCAGGGCGACATGTTCGTCACCCCAAGCGCCGACGAACCGGATGACGTGGTGCCGGACACACACGATGCATCGGATGTAGCCAACTTCCATCACCACACCGCCGCTCACACCACAGGAGGAGAACGCGCATGAGTTCCGTAGATTTTTCGTTCGACCCTGCGTGGATGACCACGCTTCAGGCACCCTTCATGGTGAATGCGGCCCTCGCCGGACTGTGCATCTCCATCGCCGCAGGCATGATGGGATATTTCACCATAGCCAGGCATTCGACATTCGCCGCCCACGCACTCGCCCACATCGGTCTGCCTGGTGCCACCGGAGCGGTACTGCTCGGTCTGCCGGTTTCCGTGGGCCTCGGCGTCTTCGCCCTTGGCGGGGCGCTGGTCATCGGCGCCCTGGGCAAACGGGCCACCCAGCGCGAGATCGCGACCGGAACCGTGCTCGCCTTCGCCACCGGTCTGGGACTGTTCTTCGCCCGGCTTTCCACCTCGGCATCCCAACAGATGCAATCAATCCTCTTCGGCTCCATTCTCACGATCACCACAGGGCAGATTGTCGGTTTCCTGCTATTCGACATCGTTCTGCTGCTGGTGGTGACCATCGTCTACAGGCCCTTGCTCTTCAGCTCACTCGATGAGCAGGTGGCTCAGGCCAAGGGAGTGAACATCGGTGTGATGAACGTGATTTTCATGGCCATGATGGCGGGAGTCATCACCATCGCGGTTCCCGCCGTCGGTACGCTGCTGATCTTCGCCCTGGTCATCACCCCAGCTGCCACCGCGAACATTCTCGCGGCCTCGCCCTTCCATGCGATGCTGCTTGCCGGCGGCATCTGCCTGCTGTCCATCTGGGGCGGACTGGTCCTGGCGGCGATGTTCCCCACACCCCCGAGCTTCATGATCGTGACTATTTCGACCGTTCTTTGGGCGGTTACCAAATTTGTGGCCTCGCGAAGGTCATAACTCACCGCATGCAGGCGCATTCACAGCCGTTCACTGACCGAATCCCCGCACAATCGAGCTGCATCACCTGTGCACCGCCGTTTGTGTAGGGATTCTTTGATAGACGAAGCTCTGCCACCAATCAGCACGCTTGAAATCTCGACATTCTCGATGTCATGCAGCTTCGGCAATCATTAAAATCCCTACACAAATGAGATTCGTGCGCATTAGAGCGCGGTCTGCCGAATCAGCGTTGCCGTCGCCATGGCCGCCATGCCCTCACCATGCCCGGTAAATCCCATGCCATCCGTCGTTGATGCCGTCAATGTGACAGGGGCTCCAAGTGCCTGACTCATGGACATCTCGGCTTCCTGCCTGCGGGTGGAGATATTCGGCTGCTGCGTCACAACGACAACGCTTGCGCCGTTGATTGACCAGCCTCGTCCCGCGAGCATGATGGCAATTTCCCGAATCATGTCACGTCCGTGCATGCCGGAACCCTTCGATGTCGGACCGACGCCGAAAAACGACCCGATATCGCCCTGATTCGACGCTGAAAGCAGGGCATCGATGACGGCATGAGCCACGACATCGCCGTCCGAATCTCCCGACAGCCCGGATACTCCTTCGCCTTCGGCATCCTCCCAACGCATGCAGGCGAGCCACAGCTCTCGCTGTTCATCCGGCGTCGCAAAGCGATGGGCGTCGAACCCCATGCCCACTCGCAAGGCGCTGATACCCGCACCACTGTTCTCCACCATGATTGTCCTCCGCGCTCTGCCATGCCCGATGCCTGGCACTGGGTCCGGATATGCAAATGGACTGGATGATTCATCCAGTCCATATCGTGCCGCAATCCTACTTCTTCGACTTCTTGCTCTCCGCGTCCAAGCGCGCCAAAGTCTCGGTAGCGGGCTCCTTGGGAGTCTTCGAATGATGTTTCTCATCCCCCGGTTCGGGGTCCACATAGCCGAGATTGACATCCAGAAGATGCTGGGCTTCTTCTTCCCCCAGACCTTCGGAGAGTGCGATCTCCGATGTCAGAATGCTGCGGGCCTTGGTCAGCATGCGTTTCTCGCCTGCCGACAGCCCGTGCTCATCGACGTCACGCTGAGCCAGATCACGCACGACCTCGGCTATCTTGTTGACGTCACCGGTTGCGATCTTTTCGACGTTGAGCTTGTACCTGCGTGACCAGTTCATCTCTTTTTCGATGATGGGCGTGCGCAGAATCTCAAAGACCTTGGCAACCTCGCGGGCACCCACGATGTCCCTGACACCGACCTTCTTCGCGTTATCCACAGGGACGTTGATCACCAGACCGTCCGACGACAACACCGAAAGCTGAATATATTCGCGTGTTATCCCTTTGACTGTCCGTTCGGTGATGGCCTCGACCTTTGCTGCGCCGTGACGCGGATAGACGACCATATCGCCGACGTTATATGCCATGAACCCTCCATGATAAATGCAAAACTCGTGTTATTCTGCCATACGGTCAGGACTTGCACCTATATATTCATGCACAGCGCTCGATGGGACTACAGGCGCGGTTGATGCGAAAATCCGCCCCGGCAACCACGCGGAACTGCGCCCCGGCCCTGCCCCAAGGGACACGCCAACCATGATGCGCTGAGAGCATATACACTGCATATATGGACACTCTTACAACAGATGACCACCGCACAACGGCGTCGCACGTGGACTATGGCGTCCTCGATTCGGTCAGCAATGCAAAATTCTACAATCCGCATGCCATCCTCGGAGGGCATCTCAACGACGGCGAGGGCGAAGGCCACGTAACGGTACGAACGCTGCGTCCGCTGGCGAAGCACGTCACGATCGTCACGCAGCATGGCGAATACGACGCCCAGCACGAATTCAACGGCATCTTCACCGTCGTGATACCCGCGCAGCGCAACGGAGCGCAGTGGTCGGTGCCCGACTACCGTATTCGGACGACCTATGCTGACGGCACGACTTTGGTCGAGGACGACCCCTACCGATATCTGCCCACGGTCGGCGACGTGGACGTCTACCTCTTCGGCGAGGGACGGCACGAGCGCCTATGGGAGGTCCTCGGCGCCCACATCATGCATTTCGACGATCCCATGGGTTCCGCCAACGGCGAGCCGGGCAAGACGGTCGATGGCGTATCCTTCGCCGTCTGGGCTCCCAACGCCCATGCGGTCAGGGTCGTCGGCGATTTCAACTACTGGGACGGCCGCAGATTCGCCATGCGCGAGATCGGCTCCTCCGGCATCTGGGAGCTGTTCATCCCCGGGCTGGAAGCCGGGGCGCTGTACAAATACGAGATCCTCAACTCCAACGGCGAATGGAAGATGAAGGCCGACCCGATGGAGCGCGGCCACCAGATTCCCCCTGCCACCGCATCCAAGGTGGTGGATTCGCATCATACCTGGCACGACGATTCATGGATGACCCGCCGAGCTCAGACAGACCCGCACTCCGGGCCGATCAGCATCTACGAGCTGCACGCCGGCAGCTGGAGAGAGGGCCTGAACTATCGCGAACTGGCCGATCAGCTGGTGAAATACGTCAAAGACCTCGGATTCACCCATGTGGAGTTCATGCCGCTGACACAGCACCCCTTCACCGGCTCCTGGGGCTATCAGGTCACCGGATATTACGCCCCGGATTCACGACACGGCTCGTACGACGATTTGAAATATCTTATCGACACGCTCCACCAGGCAGGCATCGGCGTGGTGATGGATTGGGTTCCCGCCCACTTCCCCAAGGACGATTTCGCGCTCGGCCGCTTCGACGGCACGCCGCTGTATGAGGACCCCGACCCTCAACGCGGCGAACACCCGGACTGGGGCACATACGTGTTCAACTTCGGACGCAACGAGGTGCGAAACTTCCTGGTGGCCAACGCGCTGTACTGGCTTTCGGAATTCCACATCGACGCATTGCGCGTGGATACCGTCTCCTCAATGCTGTATCTCGATTACAGCCGCAAGGACGGCGAGTGGCACCCGAACATCTACGGAGGGCGCGAGAACCTCGAAGCCATATCCTTCCTGCAGGAAGCGACGGCAACGGCGTACCGTGACAATCCGGGCATCATGATGATCGCCGAGGAATCAACCTCCTGGCAGGGCGTCACCGCGCCCACAGACGCGGGCGGGCTCGGCTTCGGCCTGAAATGGAATATGGGTTGGATGCACGACACCCTTGAATACATGCAGGAATCCCCTATCAACCGCAAATACCACCACGATGAAATCACCTTCTCGATGGTCTATGCGTACTCCGAGCATTATGTGCTGCCCATCTCCCATGACGAGGTCGTCCACGGCAAGGGTTCGCTGATGGAACGCATGCCCGGTGACGACTGGCAGCGTTTTGCCGGCGTGCGTGCCCTGTTCGCATACCAGTGGGCCCATCCCGGGAAAAAACTGACCTTCATGGGCAACGAACTGGCCCAATTCGAGGAATGGAACAACAACCACAGCATCGACTGGGATTGCCTGAACTGGGAGGACCATCGCGGAGTCCAACGGCTCGTCGCGGATCTCAATGCCCTGTACAAGCGGACGCCGGCCCTCTGGAGCCAGGATTTCGACCCCGCAGGGTTCCAGTGGCTGACCAGCGACGACTCCGATCACAATGTGCTCAGCTTCGCGCGCTTCGGCAACAACGGGGAAGCGGTTGTGGTGGTGGTGAACTTCTCGGGAAACGCGTGGTCGGATTATCAGGTGGCGCTGCCCCAAGGCGGTTCGTGGAAAGAGGTCCTCACTACTGACGACTCGCGATACGGTGGTTCGAACATCCACAACGACAGCTTCGTTGCCGACGAAGAACCGTACCATTCTCGTGAATGGTCCGTGAAACTCACGATTCCTGCGCTGGGAGCACTATTCTTGGTACCTGAGGACTGACACGATGCGTCTGTCACGCATCCACAAAGTAAGGCAAACGTGAGTATGATCAATAATTCAATGTCTCCCGCAAAACCGCACACGATTCTGGTCGTCGAGGATGAACCGACACTGGCCACGGCCATCGCACAGCGATTGACGGCAGAGGGATGGACGGCGAGGGTGGCATCCGATGGGGCCAGCGCGGTTCAGGCAGCAGCACAGCTCCGTCCGCAATTGGTGATTATGGATATCATGCTTCCGGTGATGGACGGTCTCGAGGCGACGAAGCGCATCGTGGCGGAACGCCCTGTTCCCGTGCTGATCCTTACCGCACGCGACGACGAGGCGGACAAGGTCATCGGTCTCGGAGCCGGTGCCGATGACTATATGACCAAACCCTTCTCCATGCGTGAGCTGATCGCAAGATGCAAGGCCCTGCTGCGAAGAGTGGAACGTGCCAAAGTCATCGCCAAGAACTCCGAAAACGAGAAGCTGCTCGACTTCGGTTCACTGATCATCGACCCTGCACAGCGCATCGTCACCATGGACGGAGAGCAGGTTCATCTCACTCCGACCGAGTTCGATCTGCTCGCCACGCTGGCGCGTAAACCGAAATCCGTGCTCACCCGAGAAAAGCTTCTGGAAGAGGTCTGGGACTGGGTCGATGCCTCCGGCACCCGAACCGTGGATTCGCATGTCAAGGCCCTGCGTCACAAGCTCGGATCGGAAATGATCAGAACGGTGCACGGCGTCGGCTATGCTTTCGAGCCGCCGGAGGCCGATACCGCGAACTGATTCAGACAGCACTCCTCGCATAGAGCAGGGATCGAGTTTCATAGGACACCATGCAGAAATCTCCGAAACACAACTCAGCGCCACATGTCGATCCGGAACGACCGATTGGCTTTCTCTCCTCCCTGAAGGGCGAGCTGAGCATGCTGATCACCATATCCACCGCCATCGCCTTCGTCATGGCCTGGTTCCTGTTGAAAGTGGGATGGAGCGGATGGATCGCCATGCCGCTCACGCTCATCGTGGCGCTTGGCATCACCTATGTGTTTTCACGAGGACTGACTTCCCCGTTGAGGCAGATGCGTGATGCCGCCACGTCGATGTCTGCCGGAGATTACAGCGTGCGCGTGCAGGCGGCGACCCTCAGCCATGACGAGGTGGGGCAACTCGCAAGATCCTTCAACGAGATGGCCGAAGAACTGCAGCACGCCGACCAGATGCGGCTCGATATGGTGGCGAATGTGAGTCACGAATTGCGCACACCGGTGTCGGCGCTGCAGGCCATGGTGGAGAATATGGCCGATGGCGTAATCGAACCGACCGCCGCGAATCTTGACAGCATTCTGGATCAAACGCACAGGCTTTCCGATCTGATCGCCTTTCTGCTCGACCTCTCTCGTATGGAGGCTGGTGCCGCCAGCCTTGAAATCGACGCCTTCGACTTCGCAGACTTCATCGACGAAACCGTGGAACCGTTGGAAATAGCCGATTCCGGGCATGCACACGATATTCGCATGGATGTACCCTCCGGCATCAGCATGGAGGGCGATCAGGATCGTCTACGTCAGCTATTCACCAATATCATCGCCAACGCTCTGAAACATTCCGCCGACGGCACCACCGTGCTGGTCGAGGCTCACGAAGACGAAGAGCACGGCAACATCGTGACCAATGTCGTGAACTACGGCTCGCAGATTCCTCAAGAGGCCCGTTCAGACATCTTCCGTCGTTTCGTCAAGGGAAAGGCCGGGCCGGGAACCGAATCAGGAGGCACCGGTCTCGGGCTGTCCATAGCCCGATGGGCCGCACAGCTCCACGGAGGTACCATCGTGGTCGTCGACGACCCGCGCGGGGCCGATTTCGAGATCACACTCCCCAAATACCATGTAACACAGTATCGCGGTTCAATCGAGCACCGCCCGTAGATTCGCTTACCCCCCCCTGCAGGTGCAGACATAACGCATCGTCTCTGCCGTCGTCTCTGCCGTCGTCTTTGTGCCGTCGTCTTTGTGCCGTCCTGCCGATGACGTGCGGCCGCGCGTGGATGCCGCGTCCGTCCGTATCGTGGAACACCCGGCACATGCATATGCGGCTCTTCGCATTTGGGCGTGCAAGAGGCCACGCAATACGATAACCGCATCACAAGGACAGCTTTTCCCGAGAATTCTTGGCACATTGCCGTCCTGGCGATGCAGTTATCCGGCACATTCTTTTGTTGACGTGATATATTCGAACATATGTTCGAATATATATCGTTGCGGACGAATCCTGGTGGCAGCAGGAGGGTCTATGTCTCAACTATCCTCTGAGGAAATGACGGAGGACGTGCAAGCCACGGGGTCTGCACAGAACCACCGCCCATCAGGCACACGCGCCGGTTCGTCGCGACAGAACGACGTCGCGAATACCATCTCCCCTGAGCGAAAGACACTGATATTCCGCCCGCTGATCGACCCTCGGCCAGTTCCCGCGGCCATGGAGTCCGTTCGGGCCGGTTTCCCGTCGGTAGCACAGGACTATTTCGCCGGTGATTTCAGTTTCGACGAAAACGTCATCCTCCATCCCGACACCACCTTCATCCTTACCGTTGCAGGCGACTCGATGGAGGGTGCAGGCATTTTCGATGGAGACCTTCTGGTCGTCGACCGTTCCCTGAATCCCGAGGACGACGATGTGGTGGTGGCCATCCTGGACGGTGAACTGACCGTCAAACGCCTCGTAATGCACGGGCGCACGCCGATTCTCCATCCTGAAAACCCCCTGTATCCGGACTTCGCTCCACTCGACGGTCAGAGCCTTGAAATCTGGGGCGTGGTCACGGGAAACTATCACAGTCAGAAGCGTATGGACGTGATTCGCCATCACGCCCAATCGAAGGACGCTCCCGCGACACCGCCGATTATCCGGCCGAAACCGACCGGAGGCCACACTCCGCCGCTTCGACATCCGTCACAGAGCCAACCGCGTGAGAACAGCGCCTATGCCTCGAAAGGCTGGGGCTGAGCACATGGCAAGGAATATTCCCGACATCCCGCATCATTCGGCTGCACCCTCTGCTTCCGCAGAGTCCTCGGCTCCACGTACGCGAAATGCAGCACCACGTCTCATCCTTGCCGATGCCAACAGCTTCTTCGCCTCATGCGAAACGGTGTTCGACCCTTCCCTGGCGGGACAGGCCGTGGTTGTGCTCTCGAACAATGACGGGTGCGTGGTGGCACGCAGTGCCGAGGCGAAACGACTCGGCATCGTCAACGGCACTCCCTGGTTCAAAATCAGGGAGCAGGCCATGCACGACCATGTCATAGCGCGCAGCTCGAACTACGAACTCTACGCCAGCCTCTCTCACCGGATGATGCATGTGATGAAGGAGTTCCTTCCCGGCCAGGAGGTCTATTCTATCGACGAGTGTTTTCTGAAGAGCTCAGCCGACGATGAGACCCTGACCGATATATGCACCGAGATGCGCAATGCCGTTCTCAACGGCGTGGGCATACCGGTCAGCATAGGCATCGCACCGAGCAAGACACTGGCCAAGATATCCAATCACTGGGCCAAGCAGCACAGCGGCACGAACGGCATCACCCTATGGAACCACATCGACGAACATCACGGCGACGAAGCACTGGCGAGCGTGCCTATCGACGATATCTGGGGAGTCGGCAGACGACTGACGCGCAAGCTCATGGGCATGGGCATCACCAATGCCCTGGCACTCAGAGACAGCGACCCGGTAATGATTCGTCACCGTTTCTCGGTGACGTTGGAACGTACCGTACTCGAATTGCGCGGCATCCCCTGCATCGAAGAAGAGTCGGATGCCAACGGCGGCGTGCGCAAATCCCAGATCATCTGTTCGCGCATGTTCTCCTCTCCCGTGACCGGCTACGACACGCTGGCCCAGGCGCTCAGCGTCTATGCCCAACAGGCCTGCCATCGGCTGCGACGGCAGCACAGTCTGTGCTCACGGGTCGCTGCTTTCAGCTCCACGAGCCCATACCAGCAGAACTACGCAAGAATCTCGGATATGAAGGTGCTCGACGACCCGAGCGACAACCCCATGATCATCACCAAAGCAGCCTGTGAAGCGCTCCGACCTCATGTCGACCAGCATGCGGCGTACATCAGGGCCGGAGTGCTGCTGATGGGTCTTTCTCAGGCGGAGCATTACCAGACCTTCGAAGGTTTCGAAGCTGCCAGAGACACGTATGAGCTCGGTTCAACCATCGAGGAAATCTCACGACGCTTCGGTTCGCGACGCGTAGGCATAGGCTATGGAGGTTTGAGGGGTTCCGGGCGCAGCGACGCCGACACCGGTGCGAGCTGGTCCATGAACCGCAACATGCTGTCAGGCCGGTGCACCACGCGTTGGGATGAGATGGCGGTGGTCCATGCCCGTTGACGCCCTATCACACCCTGCGAAGCGTGCTGGCTCACGGCCATCCAGGGTGCTCGCCAGGAGCAGGGCTGTCAGCGGCCGAGCACCCGCATCGGCCAACACGCGAATGCACTGGCGCAGCGTCGACGCAGTGGTGACGATGTCATCCACCACAATGACCTGTACGTCACGCAGCGATTCGCGGTGACGCAGATGAATCAGACCGCTGGCTCTGCTGGCTCGGTCACGAAGACCTCCGGTCTGCACCGATTTTCTGACGTCGCCGCGCACACGCATGCAGTGGTCCACAAGCGCGGGGATGCCGGCGTCGTTGAGCCGCGCGGCGACGGCCCCAGCCAGATGCAGAGTCTGCAGACGACCGCGGTTATTCAGCGACTTCCGAGAGGACGGTACCGGCAAGACATGAATCGGAGCATCCCGACGCAGCTCGGGGTGTTCGTGCAGATACGGTATAACGGTCCGCGTGGCAAGTCGTGCCAGTTGGTCGCCGAGTGCACGGGACACTTCTCGGTCACCGTGATCCTTCCAGGAGAGAATGGCGGCTCTCACTGCATTCCTATAGATTCCGGCGGCATAGCAGCGTCCCATCAGCGTCCCAGGAAGCGTTCTGCCCACAATCACGGAGAAATCGCCGCGACACGCTGCGCAGAGTATCTCATCGGGCGCCTCGCATCCGGCACAGCCTCTGGGAAACAGCACGAGCCCGCAGGCATGAAGCAGCGATTTGCTCGTGTGGAGCATTAGAGACAGCCGCTTGGAGCAACGGTGCGTGTCATCGGTCATATGCATAGTGGACGACTCTACGGTCCGAACATGGGCATCGACACGTCGAGACGGCCATGTGCGCCGACGATGAATCCCAGTCGCGAATGTGCACGACAGAGCCGTGCACGACCGGGCAAGAGCCTCGATTGGGATTATCCGACTCTTCGCATTTTGGCGTGTAAGGACCCACCCAATACGATAACTGCACTAAAAGGACAGTTTTTGGCAAATATTTTCTCTGAAAAGCTGTCCTTTTAGTGCAGTTATCCGGCACTCAGCTCGAGCGATCCGACAACAATGCGATGATGCGGTCCGAAACGGCTATGGTCTCGTCGGGGTTATGCACACGAATCGGCATCGTACCGGCCAGAGCGGCAGGATAATCATTGCCTTCGGGGTCCATGCGGTCGCCGATGAACATCATGTCGTGCACGCTGACACCCAGAATCGAGGCAAGTTCACGAACCGCATACGCCTTGTCGATACCGCGCTCAGAAATATCCACGCTGGTGGAACCGCCGGAACGAACCTGAAGATGAGGCAGATCAGCGGCGACTGCCATGGCCAGGGCATTCTTCTTCTCATTCGTCGGATCCCAGGATTCTTTGACCTCTACAGGGGCCTGCTGCCCCATGGCCGAGAAGGTGATCTGACTTCCTCTGTCCTCGATGCGGTGCCCCCAATGGCGTTCTTCCCATATGCCGAGCTCCCGCGCATGCCGCTCCAGTGAAGCGATGGCCTGCACACGATCCTGTTCCGCGAGATCGTGCGCATAGACGCACACCCATTCGCCCTCCTGCCAACGAAAATACCTGGTACCACTCGTAGGCATAAGATGCAGTCTGGATCTGTCCGGAGGCGTATCCAGACCATCCAGCACGTCAAGAACCTGAGTCCTGAACTGTTCGAATCGCCCACCGGATACGATTGCCACGGTGCTCAGATGCGTCAGGGCGGCGAGTCGACGGCCCATCTCCTCGGTCATGCGCATCTTGGAACGCGCGAGCGTGGTATCAAGATCGAAAGCGATAACGCGCACTTTGGCGCACATCGACTCGATATCAACGTCCTGCCATGATTGGGCGATGGTGATGGCTGCCTGAGTGCTCATGATGTACGCTCCTGAAACGTCGAACAACAACATCAGTCATCGTAGTACATAGCAAGTGAGGAACGGAATTGCCACCCGGTGGCGCAAGGCTCTATGGTTGCCATATGACGTATCGCGCACCCTGGCTTCGCAGCACCAACCGCAACAGACACGGACGGGGTATGCGGCGACCGATGTTCGGCACCCGCCTGCCGCATTACCGTACGGCCTCGGGCATGTTCGACGACATGGTGGCCGGCCAGCTCAAACGCCTGGGCACGGCGTGGCCCGACCTGATGAAGCCCGTGGAATTCGCGGTCGAGGACGTCCCGCCGTCTATGCCCACACCTTGGGATGACGAAGATCGCACCTTCTCTCAAGGTTTCCCGTCCAATCACGGCATTCCCGCACGCATAGTGCTGTATCGCATGCCTCTGCAGATGCAGACCAAGGACAGAATGGAAATGCAGCTGATGATCAGAGATGAGCTGGTCATGCGGCTTGCGCAGCTCTATGGACGCAGACCCGAGGAAATAGACCCTTCTTGGGGGCTGTGAGAGTTACCGCACTATTCCAGGGGTCTGGTCGGCATGAATCAACGCGGTCCGAGGCATCAGCGGGGTCTGCATGATGAATCCCAGTCCCGCGACCTTCGCGGCATCAACGTCCGACTGCGTCACCCGCGCAGCCCAGACCATCGTCTGGCTGGCATCATCAAGCGTAATCGAGGCGATGCCGTCGCCGAACGAGGATGCGTCGAGACTTTTCGCCGCATTTCCTCCGAGTGTGACCTTCTGAACCGCCAGCGCCTTTCCCGACGCATCATAGCCTGAAAGTGTCGCTTCGGCCTGCTTGTTTGTGGTATTCGCCAACACCAATGCAGCCTTGACGTGGTCGGGTATGGTGATGGCACTGGACTTCACGGCCGTATTCGATGCGATCAGACCGAAATCCTGCTGTGCGCCGTCTCCCTTGACCGTGCTGACCGCATTCGCCTGCAGAGCCTCGTCCGAGGTAATCGACACGCCAAGCGCATCGTCAGGGGCCTGCCCAAGGTCCACCACTTTGACCTGCTGTGCGGTTATCGGGTAGCTGTGCGTCTCACTCAGACCTTTTTCAGTCATCCATGACACCTGCGCCGTCGTATCCGCTTTGGCGAAGATGTTCAGGCTTACGGCGTCGTCATGTATCGACCCAGGCAGCACGAGATTCTGCGAGGCATCGTCCGTCGGAACGGCGTATTCGATTCCATGAGGATTCAATCCGTCCATCTCGGCGATGCGCACGACGGATGCGACGGGAGTTTCCTTGCTGCTGACGGTCATATATGCGGCATCCTGATCCGAGGCAGCGGCGGATACGTCAAAGACGCTTTCCTTGCCCGCCCCAACCGTGATGGTGCTCCCTGTCGACAATGCGATGCTGCCGCTGTTCTTGCTCCCCCAGATGCGAATGTTCACTGATGTCGACTTGGATGAGGGATTGGCCACCACCAGCTGCTGGGTGCTGCCCGTTTTGGTGCCAGGCAACAGGAAGGACTGATTCAGACTCGGGCTGACGCAGTTCGATGCAGCAACGCCTCTGAGGTCCCCTTCACTCGCCCACGAGGCGACGGATGAGGCCGAACCCTCACCCGCCGACGCCTTCAACAGTTGTGTGGTCTGCAGCAACGATGATTTCTCGACGGATGCCGATGACATGAGCACGCTTGCCTCATCCAAAGGATCGGAGTCCTGAAGGCGGGTGGTGCTGTCCGCATTGTCAATTGCCGTCACGGAAGAGTCGAATACCGATCCGAAAGCCGCCTGTCTGGCCGAGGATGCGACATTTCCTTCGGAAGCCTGGTATGCCGAATCACCGTACGTACCCGAATCGGCCAGTTTCATCTGTGCCGGGCAGTAGGACTGAATGATGTTCTGGCTTACTCGATGCTGCACCTCGGAAGCACCGCTTCCGACACCGTCGAGAAGAGTCTGCGGAGGATGCACAACGAGCAGCAGCACTGCCAGCAAGACGATGATGACCGCCGTCAGCGCGCCAAGTGCAAGCTTGCCGATTCGAGCGCCGATACGCGTACGGTCTGAAGTCGTGACGCTCATGATTGCTCCCTTCTTGTTCGTTGTGCTCGTGGAACTGCCACCAGGCAATAGGTGATGGAGATGAAGGCGAAGCAGCACAGCCATGCATATCGCCAGGGGTTCGCGGCGGCATTGCGCTCACCGACGAGGTCAATCCCCTGATCGGCGGTATCGTCCGACGTCAGTCTGAAATAGGTCCCGTTCACGTTGCTGACCACGGATTGGGTGCCATCGCTTGCGGTGATGTTGGATACCAACGTTTCACTGCTCGTTCCCGATGAGTTCGAACCATCTCCGCCACTATCGGCGACTACGAAGATGCCCCCGAAACCGAGCTTTTCCAAAGACGTGACGGCATCCGCATCGGCGTTCGAGAGCAGCCGCGCGGAAGCCGCCGCAAGTGTCTGCGAATCGGGATCACGGTATCCGGAGGCGGTCGCCGCCCAGGCGGCAGGATCATTGTCGATCAGATCTCCTTTCGCCGTACGCATGACGGAGAAATTCACGTGATTCTCCGATTGCGCCTGCAAAGCGAGGATTCTGTGACCGGGCTTCTGCTCCAGATAATCGATGCCCACCATCGGCAATCCGCCTTGTTGAACAGTCAGGCTGCCTTCCGCCCGCGTGTGCATGATGCCGAACGCACCCCAGAACAACACGCAAGCGGCCATGCACAGCGTCAGCAAGGCACGCCCGATCCGCATCATCAGCGCGGAGGCGCGTGACCCCGACGTCAGTTGAGGGGCATGTGCCGCCGACCCGCCCTTCAACAGAATAAAGGGACGCACCGCACCACCTGACATCACGCATGTACTGGCCAGAATCCCCAGCAATGCCAGGCACAGACCCGGCAACGCGGATCCGGCGACGGCACCCTGCCCATCAACCGCGATCATCACACGGGTCGATATCAGGCTCAGCATCACTCCGCACAGGCTCATCGCCCAGAACATCCGCGTGATACGCAGAGCGAAGGGCAACATCAGGGAGCATGCGGCGAGAACAGCCATCAATGCCAAGGAAGACAGCAACAGCACCTTCATCCAATCGGCATTGACACCCATGACATCTGTAAGACGACCGGCGAACAGCGTGCGATGCAGCACGTCCTGCAGACTGGACACCTGCGGCGTTCCGTTGAGCGTGGTGCTGGGAACCAACATGTCCCCGAACAGCTGACGCCACGCTCCCGCACCGAAATAATGCACCACATTGACGAGAGTGGGTGCGATGGCGAAGGCGGACGGCAGAGGAATCAGCAGCAGCATCATACGATGCTGTCTGACGGCGACCAGGAAGAACATGAAGATGACCACCAAAGCGAGCACCAGCTGAGGCTCGGCAAGAACCACCGGTATGAAGCACAAGGCTGCGAGCGCCGCACACTGGATAGAGGAGTGTGGAGTGTTGGGTTCCTCCGTGCGGTACATGCCGACGGCTCTGAGGGTGAAGGCGATGCTTGCCGGCAGAAACATCATGACGAGCAGCATGGCGATATTGCCGTTCGCGTACAGGCCCAGTGCCCAGGCGACCGAGCACCACAGCAGACCCGCCACGGCACGTACGGGATTGGAACGCGTTACGGTTCCCGCCAAAGCCCAGAAGGACAAGGCCATCACGGGAGCGGATGCGAAGAGCAGCAAGGCCACAACCGCAGCCATGCTTCCTCCCGTCAGAATTCCGCCGACCATCAGCGCCAGCAGATACGGCGCAGGCGGGACGGAAAGGCCGGTTCCCAGGGCATACGACCATGAGACGGTCGAGGCCTTGGCGGTCTGAAGCCATGTGGCAGCCGTCGGGAGCAAAGCGTCGGATCTCACCGACCCGCCGAGAAACACGCCGGTGAGCACATCCCATAGCACAGCGACCTCGACTACCGCAGCGATGACAATCATGCCCAGCGCCCACAGACCCCTCCGTCTGAGCTGAAGCCGGAGATGCGCTTTGGCCAAGGGGCTCAGCAGCGGGACAGTCCCCTGTTGCTCGAAAGCTCGGGTACGTTCACGCCATCTGGCGATTTGCTGTCGACTGGCTTGCAGCATGTGCAGCTTGCCGGCAGACACGACGGTATGCCCCACCAGCTTGCGTCTGGCCTGCGCGGCCTGCGGGAATCGCGCCAGCATACGCCAGGGCTGCCAGAATTCACACCATGCCTCATACGGCGCCTTGCGAAACATCAGAGTGAAGAACATCCCGAAAGCCACGAAGACACTGGCTATCCACATCAGGGGCCACAGCACGATACGGTTGTCCGTATAGCGGTACTTGGTTCTGGCATCGGCCACGAGCATGGCACTGCTGATCGGATATCGCTCGTCAACGCTCTCGCCCGCACGGTCTCTGACGCCTTCGAATCTTGCACGCCGATGCGCTATGACCGCACCGGGAACCACGAGCACACGGCCTCCGCTAAGACAGACACGTCTGCAGAAGTCGGTGCCCTCCCCGAAGCTTCCGAACCATGAATCTATACCGGAGAGCTTTTTTGAGCGTGCTCAAAGGGAGCAGGGCGCCCGCGAGAGATACCGCGAAGACATCCTGTCGGGCATCGTATTGTTCCTGATCCGGCTCTCCATCGACGACCAGGCTGACGGTCTGATGCCTTCCGGAGTATTTGCCGACGCCATGGAGCCCTTCACCGTCCCAGCCGACCTGTTTGGCGCCAAGAATCGAGGCGCCAGGGGCATTGCGCCAGGCTTGCACCAGCGTATCCAGGCATTCGGGATCGCGGGGCCTGGAATCGTCGTGCAACAGCCACAGGGCCTTGACCTGTTCCGGCAGGTTGGCATAGGCGAGAGCCTTCTCTATCGCGGCACCGAAGGAGGTAGCGCCCTTGGCTCTGACGACCTGAATCTGCAGTGTCCTGACGTGCGGGAAACCGCCTTTATGAGTGGTGGAAGGTGTCAGCACCTCAATTGCCGAATACAAGGGTTCGGTGGTCTGACCGGAACAGTCGGCGATAACCAGGACCGAGGGCAGCACCCGCTGTTTGAGCACAGCCTGGACGGTCCGGTCGAAATACTGCATATCCTCGCCGACAGCGATTACGGCAGCCACGCTTTCCTCAACATCCTGCCGATGCATGCTGGGCTCTTGTGCAAGGATTGACGTCAGCGTTCTCTGGACGTCCGAAGGTGCGGATGCAACAAAACTCATAGTCCCAGTGTACGCATGACCGATGCCGTCATGCCGGAAGCACCCTGCCGAGCTCAGATCTGTTCTTGGGAACGCGCTTTCTTGTAGCGCCTGCGCTCACGCTCGCTCATACCGCCCCATATGCCGAAACGCTCGTCATGGTCGATTGCCCATTGCAGGCATTGCTCACGGACCTCACATCGTGCACAGACCTTCTTGGCCTCACGGGTGGACCCGCCCTTCTCGGGGAAGAAGGCTTCGGGATCGGTCTGGGCGCACAGGGCTTCGTGCTGCCAGGACAGATCGGTATCGGGAGCGAAGAGGCCCCACAGTCCCTTTTCGGACGTCAGTGCATTCTCGGACGACAGTGCATCTGCAGATTCGTCAGCGGAATCATGCGCCGCGTCATCAACGACTCTCCACATGTCGAACCCCCCTCAATCGCAGAGGACAAACGCCCACTGTACTTGTTAAATTACACATGTGTGACTAGATAAAGTCAAATTCTCAGCTGTGTCAATACTCACATTTGCGAGATTTCGTGTTATATGGCAAATGTGCGCATTATGGGCAACTTCGCCCTCTATCAGCATCTATTCAGACTCCCGAATGGTACATAACATACAATCTAAGGGTTTATATAGTCGAGAGACTTCGTTTGCATGGATGAATGCCACGTCTGTGTTATGTCAGGAGGCGCAAGAGTGACGTCACGGACCACCCGGAATGCGAAACTGCCTAATGTCAGTGGAGGCAGTTCCTCCAAACCCAAGCACAGCCACGGCTACATCTCACAGCACCGTGCACTGAGCGTCGTGGTCTCCGTCCTCCTTGCCGTATTGGCCTTCGGCGGCACCTTCGCGGCGGCGACGTATCTGGATATTGACGGACTCATCCATGAAAAATCCATTCCCGTCCTCTCAAAAAACGGAGACAAGGAATCCCCAACCACAGTCGATGAGTATGCGGGCAAAACACTGAACATTCTGATATTGGGACAGGATTCACGATCTGGTGCGGAAAACGCCTCCATCGGCGGGGCCGATTCATCCACCGTCGAGAACCACCAGTCAGACACAGCAATGGTCATGCAGATTTCTGCCGACCGGTCATATATCAATCTGGTCTCGATTCCCAGAGACTCGCTCGTGAACGCCCCCAGCTGCCAGACGACCAAGGGGACGGTACCTGCACGGTACAACGTCATGTTCAACTCCATCTTCGCCACCGGATACTCCACAGGAGGAGACATCGCCTCGGCTGCGAGCTGCACGCTGACGGCGGTCAACGCGCTGACCGGACTGGATATCAGCAACTTCATCGTCGTCGATTTCAGCGGGCTGAAAAGCATGATCGATGCCATAGGCGGAGTAGACGTGTGCATTGCCCAGGACGTTTCCGACAAATACACCAATCTCACCCTGTCGAAGGGCTACCAGCATCTTTCGGGACTTCAGGCCACGCAATACGCCAGGATGCGGCACGGAACCGGCACCGACGGGTCTGACATCATGCGCACCACACGACAGCAGTATCTGGTTAAAGCACTGCTCAATGAGGCCTTGTCGAAGAATCTGCTGACGAACTCGTCACAGCTCTACCAGCTTTCGAAAGCGGCAATCTCGTCCCTGCAGCTCAGCGAGGGACTGGCAAGCACCACCGGTCTCGCCGGTCTGGCCATGAGCCTGTCCAAAATCAACTCCTCTCACATCTATGCGCAGACCATCCCCATCAAAGCTGCGCCTTCGGACCCCAACCGTGTGGTCTGGTCGAGTTCCGCAAAAGAGGTCTGGGCCAAGTTCCAGCAGGCCATCCCATTGACGCAGAGCACGGCAGGCACAAGCACTCCGAGCGCTTCGGCATCGGCCTCCTCGTCAGCCTCGGCAGACAGCTCAGCATCAAGCAGCGCCTCGGCGAGCACCGAAGCATCGTCGAGCAGCTCGGCAAGCGCCTCATCGAGCGTCAACGCCAAGACCGGACTGATCACCGATGCATCCGGCCAGTTGATAGACCCGGCGACCGGCGGCATCGTCGACCCAGAGACCGGAACGATACGCGATGCGAACACCGGCCAGTACATCGGCATCGCCGACAGGTATCTGCAGACCACGGTATGTGGCGTTCCTGCGCAGGAATAGCACCCCCAACACCACCCACACACTGCACTGTGTTATTTGTTTCTGCAGAGTCTTTACGACGGAGGTTACATGGTGCAGGAATCCGGTGATAACGAAACATGGGACAACCCTCCCAGTTTCATGCCTTCACGTGGCACAGGGCATCCGGCGATGCACAGGCCTGCCACGGACGGCTCGGCATCCGAACCACCGAGCTTTTCTCCGCGCCACAGATCGAGCACGCAGGGAAGCTCGCCATCCCCCGCACGACGTCCGCAACGCACAAGCGGCTCATCCCGTGTCATCGGTACAGGGAATACCCCATCCTCGAGCAGGGCACGTGCGAACTCCACGAATCTCAGCGGCAGAGGCAACGGCACCTATGCCAAAACCTCCAATACCCGCAGTCATGATGCCCATGGCCGAACGGCGTCGGCAAAACCCTCGGCCCTCAAATCCTCAAACAAGTCGCATCCCAAGAAGCACGGCGCAGGCAGAATCATCAGCCGCATTCTGGTGGTGCTCATCATCCTCTTCGCCCTGCTGGGCATCGGCTTGTGGAGCTGGGTGAACGGGCAGCTTAACAAAAAGGACATGCTCACCGACGCCGCCGATACTCCGGCATCAACCTGGCTGATTCTTGGGTCGGACGAGCGCGACGGCACCTCAGGAACAGGCACGACGGCAGACGCTCCAGGATTCCGCACCGACACCATCCTGGTGCTCACGAAGCCGAAAAGCGGCCCCAGCTCGCTGATTTCGATACCACGAGACTCCTTCGTCACCACGCATAACACCAATGTGAAAATCAATGCGGTCGCGGAACTCTTCGGCTACAAAGCACTTGTGGAGCAGGTGGAGACCATCAGCGGCCAGAAAATCGACCATGTCACGATGATCAAGTTCGGCGGGCTGGAAAAGGTCGTCGACGCACTTGGCGGGGTTGAACTCTGCTACGACAGCACGGTGAAGGACGCGTATTCCGGACTGGACTGGACCGCTGGATGCCATATCGCGGACGGTGCCACGGCCCTGGCCTTCTCACGTATGAGGTATTCGGACCCCCAGGGTGATTTCGGACGAGCGAAACGCCAGCGGCAGGTCATAGCCGCCATTGTGTCGAAGGCCAGCAAACCCTCGACGCTGATGAACATTTCGGGCACGAAGAAGCTAGCCACCGCCGCGCTGTCGGCCATCGTCGTCGACGACAAGACGAATCCATGGACTCTGCTGCAGATGGCCCTCGCGTTCAAGGCGGCATCGGGTGGCGAAGGGGTCACCGGAAGCGTGTATTGGACCGACCCGGATTACTATCCAGGCGGCGGAGTCGGCTCCACAGTGAAGCTCGACAAGAACCGCAATCTCACCTTGTTCGCCCAACTCGCGAACGGAGCCCACGCAGCGGGCACCGTAGGCGGTCAGGACTAACCGCACCAGATCCTGCCTGGCCTCCGTCTTCGTTCGCTGTCTACGGCCACACGCATGCACATCGAGACTGTGGCGGGCACATCGGCGCACAGTCGGTACAGCTGGCTGCCTGTCGCACCTCGGTTAGGTGACAATGCAATGCATGACCTCCTCATACCGACGCAGAAAAGCCCCTCTCGGGGGTACCGATGACTCACCGGCTTCGAACACGACCACGGCCAACGCCGCCGCTGAGAGCCGTCCTGTTCATCCTTCGACAGGTACATCAGTACTATACGGGGCGCTGCCGCTTCTCAGTCAGCTGCTGATTCTGATGTATGCGGTGCACCAGGGACATTGGATTATGGCGGTCACCGGCTTACCGGTGATATGCGGATATCTTGCACAGCTGATTCCCTCCGCTCACTCCACGGGAGGTGCAAAGCATTCTGCCTCCGACTCCGAAACCACGGTCGTGGGCGTCTCGGATTCCCCTGGTGCGGAATCGGACCAGAGCACGCAGAACGAGGCGCGCGTCACTGACATCCCTCTCGGCAGTTTCTACGAGGAACTTGGTTTGAGCCCGTTTACCACAGACTCGCAACTCTGGCGTCGACTTGTGGGCTTATGGATGGGCTCCTGCGATGTCGGCGCTGCTGGACTCTCCGCAACACCTGTTCCCATCGAAACCGACCATGCGGTGCCACTCGGCATGACCTCCTGCGGGAGCCTTGACATCAGTCTGCCAAAGCATGGTCCGCACGCCATGGTGGCAGGAACAACGGGCTCTGGGAAATCGGTGCTGCTGCATCATTGGTGTCTCGCCCTGGCGGCTCGTCACTCGCCGCGCGCTCTGAATCTGGTGCTACTCGATTTCAAAGGAGGTGCGACCTTCCGCACGCTCTCCCATCTGCCACACACGGTAGGATGCGTTTCCGACCTGGATCTGTCGCACGCGCTTCGGGCCCTGAACGGCATCGAAGCGGAACTGAGACGCCGTGAACTGCTGTTGCACCGTCTTCAGGTTTCATCCTATGAGGAACTCAAGAACCCTCCTGCTCGGGTGGTAATCGTCGTGGACGAGTTTCACGCCCTCCACCAGCAACTGCCCGATGCCGAGGAGCGGCTTGGACGCATCGCATCCCTGGGCCGTTCGCTGGGTATGCATATCATCCTGAGCACCCAGCATCCTCTCGGACAGATAAGCTCCCAGATCAAGGCGAATATCGCGCTGCGTATCTGCCTGCGTATGCAGGATGCCATGCAATCCATAGATGTTCTCGGTGACGCCATTGCAACGGAACTTCCCGGAACAGCAGCGGGCTACGCCTACTGCCGTGACGCGAACGGTCTTCATGTGTTCAGAGGATTGACTGTTCGCCAGCCCGAACGCCTGATACTCGCCATGAACACGGCGTGCCGTTTCCTCCGCCATAACCGTCCGCAGGAGCTGTTCACTCCCCCGCTCCCGCATCTGCTCCACGCCGATATGCTCCTAGATGTCGATTCGTCGACGACCGACGGCAGCACGCAGGCCAAGGTACCCACCGCCAGAATCGGTCTGCAGGACGACGGTATGAGGACGAGACTTTGCACCTTACGCTTCGACGGTCTCAACGTCGCGGTCATCGGACCGCCCGGCAGCGGCAAAAGCTCTCTGCTTGCGGTCATCGCCGCAGAGTTGCGCAAGCAGGAAGGCGTCGACGTCACCAACATCGAGGACTATGACGCCATTGCCGGAACAATCCGTGCCATACCCACTCACACCAACGACGCAATCGCTTCAGACGGCGTTCCCAAGCCGCAATCGCCGACGTGCTTGCAACGACCAGACGAAGTCATCATCGGCGAATTCCACGCATCCACTCAGCATTCGACCTCGCGCAGAAGATTCACCGTCATACTGATAGATACGGCGAGTGACGTCTCTCATCGTTTCGACCATCCGCTGGCATCGGCAGGTGTTCAGCGTGTCCTGCAATCGGATGATGTCAGCGTGGTATTCACGTGCGAGAGCATGTCACAGCTACCCAGAAGCGAGAGTTTTCCATGGCGCATCGTCTTCCCCACCGGCGAACACGACAGGGACGTGATGTCCGGTATCCCTCGATGCCTGTTGTCCGTGATGCGCAAAGATGAGTTCGGACTGCCTGGCCGCGGCTTCATCATGAGGAACGGCAACGCCGTTGCCTTGCAGTGTGTGGGCTTTGCCCGGCCGGGTGAACGGCCGTCATCAGCCGTTGCATTGGAGCTTGAATGAAGTGTCTCCGAGGCCGGCGGAATCCTTCGCCGAGCACGCACAGCCCGCCTTAGGTCTTGAAAAGTCGCCATTTTCGTGCTTTCCTATGTAAGGACTCGGATTTGCCGGGTAATGAAAGCGAAAGAAGGCGACAATGAGTAGTGCTTTTGATTGGCGCGCCAAGGCAGCATGCCGCGATAAGGATCCCGAGCTCTTCTTCCCGGTCGGAAACACCGGAGCTGCGTATCAGCAGATCGAAGAGGCGAAGGCCGTATGCCGTACCTGCAAGGTCATTGACGCGTGTTTGAAATGCGCCCTTGACACGAACCAGGATTACGGCGTGTGGGGTGGCCTGAGCGAGGATGAACGTCGTGCGCTCAAACGTCGGGCCATGCGTGCTCGTCGCTCACAGGCGATGCAGATGCAAGCCTGATACGCACAGCAGAGCAATGCCGATTAGGGCCGTGGGCCGCCGATGGCGGTTCACGGCCCTAATCATATAAGCGGCGAATGAGATAACTGCACTAAAAGGACAGTAATTCGGGTGGATTGTTACCGAATTACTGTCCTTTTAGTGCAGTTATCTTCCAGAAGACCTCTCCGACACTGAAAACGGACTACACCGCAGACTCCTGCGCTGCGCGCAGTTTCATGTTCAGCACCACCCTGGTGCCGCCTTCACGCCTTGGCTCCCATCGCACCGAGCCTCCGAAATCGTTGGTGACGAAGGTGTTGATGATCTGCGTACCCAGGCCCGAACCACTGCTGCGAGCCAGGCCACCCGCCGACTCCGAACTGTATCCATTCCCGTCATCCTCGACGACCACGCTGAGATTGTTTCCTCCACGGCCTACGGATATGGTGATGTTGCCCTCGTCCCTACCTTCGAAGCCGTGCTCCACGGCATTGGTCACCAGCTCCGTAAGCACCAGTGACAACGGTGTGGCATCCTGTGCAGGCATCATACCGAACTTGCCCATGAAGGAGATGCGGATATGCTGTTCCTGCGTGGTCGCCAGGTCCACGCTCATCTTCAGCAGACTCGAAATGACCTTGTCGAAGTCAACGACCTCATCGGCGGTCTGGCTCAGACCCTCATGGACCACGGCTATGGTCTGCACCCTGCGTTGAGCCTCTTCCAGCTCCTTGCGCACCTCCGGCAGCTTGGTGCGTCTTGCCTGAAGTCTCAGTAATGCGGAAACGGCCTGCAGATTGTTCTTGACCCGATGATGAATCTCGGAAATCGTGGCGTCCTTGGTCTTCAACTCCTGCTCACGTCTATGCAGCTCGGTCACATCCCTGCAGAGAATAACCGCTCCGATGCGTCCTGAATCGTTGATCAGCGGCAGTGAGCGTATGGATACGGCCGAACGGCTCGCGTCAAGTTCGGAATCGATTGCGGCCTTGCCGCTCAGCACCAGTGGCAGGGATTCGGGAACCGGGTCGTTCTCACGAATCAGCGAGGTGCCTATCTCGCTGAGATACCGGCCTTGCATGGTGTCGATTGACCCCAGTCTTCTGAAGCAGCTGATGGCGTTTGGCGAGGCATACCTCACGATGCCTTCGGCGCTGAGAATGATGAATCCATCCGACACCCTGGCGTTATGCCTTTGGTTCAGCACCGAATCGATGTACGGGAACTGCCCACGGGGTATCATTTCGAATAATTCCTTGCCCGCGTCGATGCTTTCCGATTCGTATCGACCATTCGACTCCCGTGTGGCCATATTGGTCTCGCGCACCACAAGTCCCAGGGTCTTGCCCTGATGCTTGACAGGAGCATAGACATCACAGACCACGGCCCTGCCTCGAGTGCGCAGCGTGTTCGAACGGTAGATGGATTCTGATTCCATGGCCGCATCGAGCTCCGCGGTAAGAGAAGGCGTGATTCTCGTACCGACGACATCCTCCGAGCGTAGTGACATCACGGTCGAAGGTCTGCACTGTTCGGCAACGACATAATGCCCGTCTCCCGTCTGCAGGACCAGCAGCAGGTCGGCAAAGCTCAGATCGGCGATGACCTGCCAGTCGGCAACCAGATGATGCAGCCACTCGCGATCTTCGTTATTGAAATCAGGGCGGGTGGCAAGGATGTGAGTGAAATCGGCCATGCTCTCCATCATAAGACCGGGGACCAATTTTCGAGCTTGCGCGACACTCACAGGAAAAAGCACTTATCATCCTGTAAGCTACGGTAACGTAGGTTACGTTACCGTAGCTTAGATATGAAAGGCGGCACACATGAGCGCAAGACGTCCAGAGCCTCAAACCGGCAGTGAGGACTTGGCAGAGCGCATGTCATCCCAGACGTCCACGAACTCCGGCATCCAGAAGTCCGCACACACCCACGATGCGGTGGCGCTGCAGCGCGCAACAACCATTCGCGAACGGGCGAGAATCAGAGCACAGCGCATCATCGACAAGGCCGACGCCAAAGCGTCCAGTCTCGAAGAGACCGCAGGCAGCGACACCACCTCTGAAGGGACGCCTTCAGACCCACCACGTCAGACACGAGTACGCCTTGACGTCCATGGCCGCCCGAAGCCCTTGCTTCGCGGATGGATTCACGCGGTAACCACCCCACTGGCACTCGCCTCCGGCATCGTGCTCATCTGCCTGAGCCCCACCACCTCGCTCAAGTGGGCGTGCGCCGTGTTCATGGCCTGCTCGCTCATTCTGTTCGGCAATTCGGCTTTATACCATCTGGGCGATTGGTCGCCGAAAACAACCGACCTGCTCAGACGAATCGACCATGTCAACATCTTCCTGCTTATCGCAGGCACGTATACTCCCGCCGCATTCGCACTCTCGCTCGCTTGGCAACGGGTCATCATCATCGGACTGTGGTCCTGCACCGCGGTCGCCATGCTGGTCCATGTCATATGGATCAGCGCACCACGATGGCTGTACACCGTGGTCTACATCATCTTCGGCGTTTCCGGAGTAGGCTTCCTGGGATTGTTCTGGCAATCCCCCAGCGCCGGACCTGCAGTTGTCTGGCTTATCGTCGCAGGCGGCATCTGCTATATCGCAGGAGCAGTCGTATACGCCCTACGCTGGCCGAATCCATGGCCCAGGGTATTCGGATTCCATGAGATATTCCACTGCGGCACGGTTGCCGGGTACGCCTGCCACGTGGTGGCGATATTCCTCGTGGTGTGCAACATTCGGTAAAGCACCCGCATAATACGATAACTGCACTACAAGGACAGCTTTCGCCAAGAATTCTTAGCGTATTGCTGTCCTTGTAGTGCAGTTATCTAAGCGTATGACGCAGATGCCTTAGAGCTCTGCGGTCCGCCACCTCACTCCAATGGTTTTGCATCAAGGATGCGGACGGATATCTCCTTGCCGTTCGGAGCCTTGTAGGAAACCTCATCCCCTGACTTGCCGCCATTGATGGCCGCTCCGATGGGCGATTCGGGGCTGATGACATCGTAATGCGTGGCAACGGCGATATCCCGCGAACCAAGCACATAGGTCATTTTATTCCCTGCAAGCTCAAGGTCGACGACCGAGCCGTTACCCACGGTTCCAGCCTCCGGAGCCTTGAGAATCTTCGTGTTGCGCAGCTTCACGATGAGCTCGTTGATACGTCCCTCGTTCTTGCTCTGCTCCTCACGTGCAGCCTGATAGCCACCGTTCTCGCTCAGATCTCCCTCGGCTCTGGCAGCTGCGATGCGCTCGGTGATCTCCTGACGAATCTCACCCTCGCGACGGGCAAGTTCCTGCTTGAGCTTGTCGTATGCATCCTGCGTCAGCAGAATGGTCTTTTCCTCTGCCATGATTCCTCCTTGAACTATCCATTGAGGTGATAGTCTATACCTTTTGTCGACCCGAACAGCATATAGAAAAAAGCGCCGGATTCACCGGCGCCCAGCGTTCGGTTGAAAGTTGCGTTCAGCGCGTCGAAATGATGTCGATCACGAAGACCAGAGTATCGTCGCCGCCGATGCCTGCTTGCGGGACACCCTGGGAGCCGTAGCCGTACTCCGGTGGAATGGATACCACCAGACGAGAGCCGACATTATGGCCCGGTACCGTCTGATCCCAACCTTTGATGACCTGTCCCACGCCGATGCCGAAGCTTGCCGGTTGATGCCTCTGGAAGCTCGAATCGAAGACCTCCTGCGAACCCCAGGTGACGCCGTGATAGTTCACCGTCACCGTGTCTCCCTTGCGCACCACGGGACCATTGCCTTCGACGAGCTCCACGACCTTGAGTCCGCTCGGAGCCTCTCCGTCAAACTCGATGGTCGGCTGTGCACCGAACTCGGCATTTACTGTCGGCATGCTCTGATCTGCCATTATTTCTCCTTCTTGGTCGCATATGAGTGTATACGTTAGCGTTTTTCGCCGCACAATACAATTTCCAAGGCGTAATCGGTTTTCCTGCGGGTCACCTTAATACAGCTGTGAGTACATTGCGCTGAGATAGAAAATTCCCAGTGCCGCAAGCAACACGGTAACAGCCGTGACGACAATCAACGGGACCACACGATATGAGGCACGCGGGCTGAGAAAACGCCCCAGGGCGAAAGCGACAAAACCGATAACCGCGCAATTGAACGCCACCGCCCAGAGCTGTGACCCGGCAAGGGCCGAACCTCCCAGAGGCGTCACCAACGAGTCAAAAACCGAGGGAACGACGAAGTATCCCCAGATCAGGAAACCCACCAGACCTACAACACCGAACACCAGAGGACCAAGCCGCTCCCGAACACGTCCTGCCAGCACATCGGCAATCCACAGCAGCGCAAACCCCACGGTATAGGTGAAACCGACCGCCAGCAGACACGCCACGGCCGCCCAGGGAATCAGCGCGATGCTGTGTTGCGGAGCCATCGCCAGATAGAGCGGGGCGCATATAATCTCGAGCACGCACATGATTCCGGCGGCGATAACCGCCTGCGTCGGCATATCCGGCCATTGCCGTGATTCCCGCTCCCCCACACGATTGTGAGCTGATGTCTGCGCCATGCGGCACCTCTTTCCGTTGATTCCGTAAACTTGGCAGGAATACGCGCAGAAGACACGCATATTCGTCAGGTTTCATTCGTCGGATACCTGGGCGCTCGGCGGCCGGCATCAGCGAACCACAGTCAAATACTACACACCGCATATGTCGGCACCGCCCTGGCGACCAGTCGAAAGGGTTGCACATCCCAATCAAGAGGTTCCGGTGCTTCAATGCTTGTGACACGACACCTATCCAGTGCGAAGGATACGGTGACGCGTCGTTGTTGCCAAAGTCATCCCCTATAATCCTGGCCGGCATGCGCTACATACCCGAGCTGCCGCAATGGGGCATCCTGGTCGAGGGCAACACCACCAACCGACCCTCATTCTGAAAGTCCCCAATGCAATCGTTCAGGGGTTTTCTCTGAGCTGTTTTTCTCTGAGTAACAGGCCATGCCATGCCACCCACGGGAAGCATGGAAATGAGACCTGCGGTCTTTTAGCCCCGTATCGTTCATGCGAAATACCATAAGCAATGACAGAAGCCCCAGGAGGTGATTGATGAGCAGCGAACCAACAGGTGAAATCATTCTGTATCACCAGGATGATGGAACGACAGAGATTACAGTACGCCTCGAAGATGAGACTGTTTGGCTGAGCCAACAACAAATCGCGGAGTTGTTCGGAACAACTCGTGAAAATATCACCATGCATCTTCGCAATATCTTCAACGAGGGCGAACTCGATGAAGAGGCAACCAGTAAGGATTTCTTACAAGTTCGCAATGAGGGAAGCAGACGAGTCAACAGACATGTCATGCTCTATAACCTTGATGCCATTTTATCCGTGGGATACCGTGTGAAGTCTGCGACTGCCACTCGTTTTCGCATCTGGGCAACCGATCGGCTGCGCGATTATCTCGTCAAAGGCTATGCAGTCAATCAGCAACGCTTGGATCAGATTGGTCAGGTGGTACGGATTCTGGGTCGTGCCACGGATGAGTTGGTGTCCGGCTCGGTGGACATTCTCGCCATGTATTTGCCCGGACTGGAGCTATTGCGTGATAACTGGGTCAGGAGTCATATCGGCACTAACCAAAACGCAGTACCGGGTCACAATACAGTTCTCCAAGCATGAGCGTGCACACTTCGCAATCCCAAGACTTCCGAGCCATGGCGTCACCTAATCGCATGATTGGAACTCTCGGCATCAGGATGCCCAAGAACCACCAATCACATGTTTACCTAACATGGAACGCATCTTCCTAAAAACCCTACTCATCATGGTGGTATGAGATACCGAGTTCGGGGACGATGACCTCTTGTTCTCCACGCTCGACAACACCTGCATCGAATGCTTCGAATCCCGCCACACGAGCAGTCTCAAAGACCTGGTCGACATCGTGAGGTTTGACGATGGCGACATATCCGATACCCATATTCAAGGTGTCGCAGGCTTCCTTCATGCCCATTTTCTGCTGCTCAACCATGAAGCGCAGGACCTCCGACACTTCGGGCACATGCTCATCCACGTGCTCATATATCAATGGGCAGTAAAGCTGGTGCCCCCGGTGGGAATCGAACCCACATGCCTTGCGGCGGCGGATTTTAAGTCCGCAGCGTCTACCATTTCGCCACGGGGGCAGTGCGACCGACAACGGTCACCTTGAGTATTATGCCACGTCCGCATCGCCTTCGAGCAGACGACGACCGCAATCGAGCACGATTCCGTCCAGCAGGCCGTGCTCACTGGCTATATACGAGTCCATAATCGTGCCCTTGGCAGCCGCGGCCTCGCTGACGCGACGTAGCACCTCATTCCAGACCAGAGCTCCACCACCGACCACATCGATTCTTCCCGGATGGATTGCGTGCAGCTCGCCGCGTTCCGCCCGGCTCATCCGCAATACCCGATTGTCGACATCCATGACCCGGTCGAAAGCGATGCGCGCTCCATCCACGCGAGCACGGTCATAGCTGTCCAGACCCATCGCCAACGCGCTCATCGTGGTCACCGTACCAGACACCCCGATGATGGTTCCTGTCGATGCGGCATCGACATGGGTAAAAGCCTCGTCGATATGCGTGTTGATGTCCTGTTTCGCGGCTTCTATCTGCGCTTCGCTCGGAGGATCGTCGAGCAAATGGCGTTCGGTCATTCTCACCGATCCGATATTCATCGAGAAAGCGTCTCGAACCTTGTTCTCGGACGATGTGACTCCGTCTCCCCCGATAACGAGTTCCGTCGACCCCCCGCCAAGGTCAACCACCAGATACGGAGGTTTGGGGTCATGTGTGGACGACAGCATGCTTGTGGCTCCCAGAAAACTCAACTCGGCCTCCTGAGAACCGGGAATGACCTCAGGACGCACTCCCAGAATGCTTTCGATACGGTCCTCGAATTCCTCGCGATTGGCAGCATCGCGGGTGGCCGAGGTGGCTACAAAGCGCAGTGCATCGACGCGGTGCCGTCCCAGGACCTCCGCGAATTCCTGAGCCGCCTCATATGCTCTGTCCAATGCATCGGCGGAAAAACGGTGCGTCTTGTCAACATCCTGCCCCAATCGAATGACCCTGAGCATTCTTGGTACGACCGGATGCAACCCCTGCTCGTCGACTTCGGCCACCATAAGACGAATCGAATTGGTTCCGCAATCGATTCCCGCCACAGTCACTGAACTCATACAGCCAACTCCCTTACCATTACGACGCCGCTCGCCACCGCGTCCGGCGATGGACCACTGTTTTGATACGTCCTTCATCTATCTGCATCAGCAGCCACACAGCCGATTCCGCCAGCAGCCGCTCACCAAGCCAAGCTGTGCTCTTCCGCCGCATCACCGTGAACTCGCATCATGATGCTTGACCGACTGCAGGTCACCTCTGAGGACATTCTATAGCTCACTGCCTAGAACCCAATGTCTAGAACCCAATGTCTAAAATTCACTGTCGAGTATCCAATGGCCGGAGCCCATTGTCTAGAGCCCGCAACGGCACACCGTGGGTGAAAACTCGTCCTCGATTTGGGACAGTACCCGGTCCCCAATCGGGTTGACTCCCTCGCCCATCACCAGGCTCTGCGCAACCAGGGCGTGGAGACACTTCACTCTGACCGGCATACCTCCGGCACTGGTTCCCTGAATATGGCTTTCGTCATCGCCCAGCCGCAAAGCCAAGGCATGTCTGAAAGCCAGATACGCCCCATGCGCTTTGACATATTCCTGAGCAATCTCGGCATCGTCGGCGAGCATATCGTTGTATCCACGCATATCCCCTTCGGCTTCCACGTGAGATACCGCCTTGACCGCCTCCGGACTGGTGAGGTAGCACGTGGTAGGAAAGGGCACAGAACCCTCCAACAGGGGTCTGGTAATCACGGCAAGTGGGTTGCCGCAGACGCAGCGTGCGCCGACAGCAACCATTCCTCGGGGGTATCTGCCCAACTGCCGTGTCACAGTATCCACATCTTCGGGTGTTGCCGGATTCTCCAACGCCGAATCCACAAGCTCCTCGACCTTCATCAAAACCCCATTCCGTAACTGCGTGCAAATCCCTCAGTACCTGATAACCGTCTACTGTTGGCCGTCGTTTCCGTCACTGTCCGCGGTGCTCTTATCGTTTTTCGCAGAGTTCTTCGTGCCGCTGCCCTTATCGGCTTTTTCAAACGCCGATGCCATCTCCTGATACCAGGGCTTGTCTTCTTTGCTATCCTTGCCGGAATTGCCGCTGTTGTTAGCAGCTGCGGTACCTGTGACCGCTTCGGGGTGCAGCACCCTGATGGCCTGCTCCCCCGCGAACACGAATCCCAAACGGTCTCTAGCCTGGGCCGTGACGTAGGCGTCGTCGTTCCAACGGTTGATGTTGTTTTCCAATTCCTGCTTCTGTGCGATCAGGGAAGCCTCCTGCTTGCGCAGACTGTTGAGTTGGGAAAGATTAATGGCATAGGTGTGGAAGGTCGATACCAATTCGATAGAAGCGAGAATCACGATGATCATGGCGATGAAGAAGGAAATCGGCCCGGCAGTTCCCCTCTCCTTCGACGAGCGCGGAGGCCGCGCATCCGGAGTATGCTCGTTGCGATTCCCTGCTGCCGTTGAAGATGCCATGTTCATGAAAATACCCGCCGCACTCGACTCGGAGTGTGGCGGGTATGCTCACAGCGGCACCGGAATCAATCCGGTATCACCATGAATAGCCGAAGCTACTTGATGTACTTCTTGCAGGCCTTGAACGCATTGTAGCCAGCGTACTGTGCGACGGAACCGAGCTCTTCCTCGATCTCCAGCAGACGGTTGTACTTGGCGATGCGCTCACCACGTGCAGGAGCGCCGGTCTTGATCTGGCCGGTGTTCTTGGCGACGGCGAGATCGGAGATCGTGGTGTCCGGGGTCTCACCGGAACGGTGGGAGACCATGGAGGTGAAGCCATTGGCGGTTGCCAGCTCGATGGCGTCGAGGGTCTCGGTCACGGTGCCGATCTGGTTGAGCTTGACCAGCAGGGAGTTGGCGGCCTTGAGGTCGATGCCCTTCTGCAGGCGCTTCGGGTTGGTGACGAGCAGATCATCACCGACGAATTGCAGGCGGTCACCGAGTTCTGCGGTGATCTTCTGCCATGCGGTCCAGTCCTCTTCCTGGAAAGGATCCTCGATGGAGACCAGCGGGTACTTCTCGACAAGACCCTTGTAGTATTCCAGCAGCCAATCGTCGTCGCGCAGCTCGCCCTCGAAGAGGTACTTGCCGGTCTCCTTGTCGTAGAACTCGGAGGAAGCGACATCCAGGGACAGGCCAATCTGCTCGCCTGGCTTGTAGCCGGCCTTCTCGATGGATTCGACGATGAGGTCAAGTGCCTCGGCGTTGGAATCCAGGTTCGGCGCGAAGCCGCCCTCGTCACCGAGTCCGGTGCTCAGGCCGCGTTCCTTCACCACTCCCTTGAGGGTGTGGTAGACCTCGACGCCTGCGCGAAGGGCTTCCTTGTAGCTGTCGAAACCGTACGGGGACACCATGAACTCCTGGATGTCGACGTTGGAATCGGCATGTGCTCCACCGTTCATGATGTTCATGTTCGGCACGGGCAGGATGTGTCCGTTGGTGCCGCCGAGGTAACGGTAGAGAGGGAGATCGGCGGACTCTGCGGACGCATAGATGGCTGCGAGGGAAACACCGAGGATGGCGTTTGCTCCCAGCTTGCCCTTGTTCGCGGTGCCGTCGAGCTCGATCATCGTCTCGTCAAGCGCACGCTGGTCGGTGGCATCCAGACCGATGACGGCCGGTGCGATGATCTCGTTCACGGCCTTGACCGCATCAAGGACGCCCTTGCCCTGATAGCGTGACTTGTCGCCGTCACGACGCTCCCAAGCTTCGGCCTCACCGGTTGAAGCACCTGAGGGAACGAGTCCGAGGCCTTGTGCCCCGTCCTCCGTCTCAAGAACTACCTCTACGGTCGGGTTGCCACGGGAGTCAAGAATTTCGCGTGCATAAACGCTTTCAATTGCTGCCACAACTTCTCCTTAAGACATGTGTGTTGTGCTGTCGGTATCCAGCGTAGTGCGTTTGTTGGACGATGACCACGCACGGGAGGAATATTCGTGTGAGCGCTCACAGCAGGTGCAGCTCGCAGTCGGCAAGCTCACTCGCATGGCCGCTTGTGCCGTTTGTGTAGGGATTTGGCAGAGGACCGGCAACATGCATGCCTGAATGCCGCCATTTCCAATGGGCACATCACGAAACACGGCGACAATCCCTACACAAACACATGCCTCAGGAGTTTTTTCTGGGAGTCCAGGCCAAATCGTCCAGCAACTGGTTCACCCATGTCATGACTGCCGGAGAATCCATCGCCGACGAGCCAAGAGAACCAGCGAAGGGCGCGGGAATGAGCAGGGTATGCGTGACCGGACGATACTGGCATCCCGAATAGATTCGCTGCAGTCTCATCATCACCGATTCAGGCGGGTCAATGCGCGCGACACGCACGTTGCGGCCTTGAGCGATGATTTCCCCGATGCCGAGTTTCTTGGCCTTCTCCCGGAGTCTGGCGATGTCGAACAGCACTTCCAGCTCCTGCGGCGGATTCCCGTAGCGATCGGCAAGTTCCTCGCGCAAATCGTCCAGATCCTGTTCGCTGTGCGCGGCCGCAAGTTTCTGATACGCCTCAAGCCTGAGTTTGTCGGAATCGATGTAATACACGGGGATGGACGCTTCGATCGGAAGGTCGATGCTGACCGATTCATCTTCCTGCTTGTCCGGTTCCTTGACATGCGCCACGGCCTGGGAGACCATGCGAATGTAGAGGTCGAATCCGACGCCCTCAATATGGCCCGACTGCTCGTCACCCAGCAGATTACCGGTCCCCCTGAGCTCGAGGTCCTTCATGGCGACGTCGAAACCTGAACCCAGGGCACTGTTCTGCGCGATGGTTGCCAGACGGTCATGAGCGGTCTGGGTCATGGTTTTGGCCGGGTCATAGAGGAAGTACGCATAGGCGCGCTCGCGTCCGCGACCCACTCGGCCACGGAGCTGATGCAACTGGCTGAGTCCGAAACGATCGGCGTGGTCGACGATCAGGGTATTGGCATTGGAGATATCGAGACCGGTCTCGATAATCGTCGTACACACCAGGACATTGATGTCTCTGCGCCAAAAGTCACGTATGACGGCGTCGAGCTGCTTCTCCCCCATCTTGCCGTTGGCTATTCCCACCTTCGCCTCGGGTACGAGCTCGGTGATCTTCGCGGCGGTTCTGGCGATGTCCTCGACCCTGTTGTGCACGTAGAAGACCTGGCCGCCTCTGAGCAGTTCCCTCCGCACCGCAGCGGTTACCTGCGCGTCCTCATAGGCACCCACATAGGTCAGCACCGGCAGACGGTCCTCGGGTGGCGTCGCCAGCGTGGACATCTCCCTGATTCCAGTGACCGCCATCTCCAAGGTTCTCGGAATTGGCGTGGCAGAAAGACTGAGCACATCGACATTGGTGCGCAGCGCTTTCAAGGTCTCCTTGTGTTCAACGCCGAATCGCTGCTCCTCGTCGATGATGACTAGGCCAAGGTCCTTGAACTTGATTTTAGGATTCAGCAGCTTGTGCGTGCCTATCACGATGTCGATGCCGCCGTCGGCCAGAGCCTCGGTTGTAGCCGATATTTCCTTAGCCGTCTGGAAGCGGCTCATGGCCGCGATGCGCACCGGAAAACCTTCGAAGCGTTCGGTGAAGGTCTCGAAATGCTGCTGCACCAGCAGCGTGGTAGGTACCAGAATCACCACCTGCTTGGAGTCCTGAACCGCTTTGAAGGCGGCCCTCAGGGCTATCTCGGTTTTGCCGAACCCCACATCACCGCATATCAGCCGATCCATCGGCATGGCACGTTCCATGTCGTGCTTGACCTCGTCGATGGTGGTCAACTGGTCCGGCGTCTCCTGGTAGGGGAAGGCATCCTCCAGTTCCTTCTGCCAAGGCGTGTCCGGACTGAATGCAAAGCCCTCCGTGCGCTGTCTCGCCGAATAGAGCTTGACCAGGTCCTCGGCTATCTGACGTACATGCTTGCGGGCCTTGGCCTTTGTCGCCGCCCAGTCGCCGCCGCCCAGCTTGTTGAGTTTGGGAACCGCCGCACCGATGTATTTACTGACCAAATCCAACTGGTCGGTGGGGATGAAGAGCTTGTCGGCTGGGGCCCCGCGCTTGCTGGGAGCGTATTCGATGACCAGATATTCGCGCTGCGCCTTGTTGGCGCCCTGCCCTACGGTGCGCTGCCGCATCTGCACGAAGCGTCCGATGCCATGCTGCTCATGCACCACGTAGTCACCTGGTTTGAGCTCCATCAGGTCAATGGCCTTACGGCGGCGTTTCGGCGTTTTCGTCTGCTGCGAGGCACTGGTGTGACCGGTGAGGTCACGTTCCGTCAGCAATGCGAGTCCGGCCTTGGCGTCGATGAACCCGTCACGGGCGAATGAACGGACAGCACGGAACTCGGTGATTCCGGTCTCATGAATCACACGTGTCAGCCTGTTCAATGTTCCTTGCGCAGGCGAGGTCACGGTCACCTGGAGTCCCGCATCGATCAAGGCTCTGATACCCGCATTCGCACGTGACTCTACGCCACGGAATTCATCGGGTTGCTCGGCGTCTATGCGAATATGCCCGGGACGCGAGGTGTCCACGCTGAAATCCGTGAGCTTCCACAGTTCCCGTTCCGAGAAGGTTATGGAGCTCAGGACCTCATCGAAATCGAGGAAACTTGCCTGATCGAAGGTTATCGGAGCACCGGAGCCATGACCGGACGCGGCCACATGCCAGCTGGCCGCCAGAAATTCATTCGCCGTTTTCGACAGGTCCTCGGCAGCCCTTCGCAGACGCTCGGGGTCGCAGAGCATCACCACTGAGTGTTTGGGCAGCAGGTCAGGGACTGAGTCGAGCTGATCGACCAAGGCAGGCAGCAAGGACTCCATTCCTTCCACCGGTATGGCCTGGGATATGGATTCAAGCATATCGTCCGCATTGGGAATCTGCCCGATGAGTTCCTTGGCGCGGGCGCGCACCCGATCGTTCAGCTGCATCTCCCTGCACGCCGTGGCCCATACGCTCGGCAGGTCGTCGCCGTAAGTACGCTGGTCCGCGGCGTTGAACTCTTTGATGCCGTCTACCTCGTCGCCGAAGAATTCGATGCGAAGCGGGTGAGGGGCCGTGGGAGGGAATACATCCAGGATGCCGCCACGAACGGCGAACTCTCCACGATCCATTACCAAATCAACACGATTGTAGGCGTTCTGCACCAGACGATCCACCGCCGAGTCAAGACCCAGGTCCGCACCCATGCGGAACACCAACGGCTCCACATCGCCAAGTCCCGAGACCACCGGCTGAATGAGGGAACGCACCGGCATCACGAGGATGCGGATCGGGCGGAACATGCCTTCCCCTGCTTCGGGATGCGCCAGGCGTCGGAATACGGCCATGCGGGAGGCGACGGTATCTGCACGGGGGGAAAGCCGTTCATGCGGAAGGGTTTCCCACGCCTCCATAACTGCGATGTCATCAGGATCGCCGCCGTACCATGAACGCAATGCATCCGCCATATCCAGGGCTTCGCGCCCGGAAGGCACCACCAGAACAACCGTCTGACGCTCCGAGACCGCGGCGACGAGAGCGGGCCGAACGCCTTGTGCGGCGGCTATGGTCAGGCTGGGGTCGGTGTCCGAATCGGGCACCTCCACTTTCCCGAGATGCAGCTCATGGAAGCTCTGATCGCCGTCGAGCACCGAAAGATAATCATGCAAGGAGTTCAAGGCGATGTTGCGGGTACCCGCGTCCTTATCGGATGCGGACGTGCGTGAGGTCACCGTGTTCTTCGCGTCAGCCCCACGCTTAGCTATCGAATGATGCCCCTCCGGGCCGATGCCTCTGATTGCGGTTGCGCTATCTGCCATTGAAGCTCTCCTGTGCCGCCGCCAGACCCCTGACGATCAAGGTTTCTGCGGCATCCGCCCCGTCCGCCAGAAACTCGGGCAGCTTGACCTGCTGTTCACGCGAAAATCCCCCCAGCACCCAGTTCACCGTATTGCGATGAGCATCGCCTTGGCGGGCCGAGTGGCCTACTCCGAGGCGAACGCGCCCATAGGCATTGCTGCCCAAGGATTTATCGATGGATTTGATGCCGTTATGCCCGCCGGCGGAACCACCGGATTTCACTTTGATTCTGCCGTATTCGAGATCCATGTCATCGTGGATGACCACCACGTGACGGGGGTCGATATCGTAATAGGCCGTAATGGAGGCGACGGCATTCCCCGATTCGTTCATGAAGGTCAAGGGCTTTGCGAGGAAGAAACGAAGGTGTTTGCCATCAAGGTCCAACAAGCCTTTGCCGAGTTTCGCCAGACCTTTGTGATCGGACATGGATACCGACCACCGCTGGGCAATCACGTCGGCGCACATGAACCCCATGTTGTGCCTGGTTCCCTCGTACTGTTTGCCGGGGTTGCCCAATCCAACGATGAGCCAACAATCTGATGCCATTTCCTTGCCTTCTATCAACGCCGAGCCTTTCGTGCGGTTTGAAGATCACCCCGCCGCACCCTCTTATCGATGGTCATGCAGTCTCTCTACCGGAACGCCATCCGATGGCGGAACCGGGAAAGGGTAAACACCAAGCCGTACAGATTCTACCAATGGGGTCGACGACGAACATCAAGGGCCGGATACGATAACTGCGCTAAAAGGACAGCTTTTCGGAGAAATTATTACCGTATTGCTGTCCTTTTAGTGCAGTTATCTGCTTCTTCACGGGGAAATCAGGACAATGAATGATACCAGTAGGCGACATCATGCCTGACACCCTGCGAATCCTCGGCTGCATGGGGCAGCAAGCCATACTGGATGAAATCGAAACGCCGCATCAAGGCCATCGAACCCGCATTATCAGCGAATATCACGGTGTTCAGCGACGCGTATCCCAATTCGCGTGCGGTCTGCAGGCCCCATTTCACCAGGGAGGTGCCGAGACCGTGACCTCGGTGCCCGAGCTCGACGTAATAACTCAATTCGACATTGGCATCGTATCCCGGCCTCGGATGAAAGCGCGATATCGAAGCAAAGGCGGCGACCGTTCCGGCTTGCTGCACGACAATCACAGGGTATCGATTACGTGGAGTATGCGAATGCAGCCATACGGCCCGCTCCTCCACTGTCTGCACCGCGGTATCCGCGCTTGCGCCACCGGAGGACACGGCCTGATTGTAGATATCGGTGATCGCCTGCAGATCCTCGTCCATCGCCGGACGGACACCGTATTCCTCGGGCAACCCCAGGGCCTGCTCGTGCGACGTTCCCGCCTCCGAGTTCTTCAAGCCTTCACCCACCGGACGAACACTCGGGTGACGAGCACTGAGTGGGCGGTCATCCCCAGAACCGCCACATTCCACTTGTGCATCCCCATGTGATTACTCACCTTGCTGTGCCTCCACTGCTTTGTTCACCGCTTCCTTCAATCTCTGCTGAGCTTCGCCGTAAGCGCTGAAATCGCCCTTCTGCAACGCGGCATCGGAGTCCTTGATCGCCTGATTCGCATCGTCCAGGGCCTTCTGCAATTCCGCACTGCGCTGCGTGCCTGCAGCATTCGACTTGCCGGAATCGCCATCCTTCGCCGAAGCATCTGCCTGCGATGAGGTGCCAGGGGTGGTCGACGTTCCGCTCGAGTTTGCGGCGTCACCGGCAGAGGCTCCCGAATCTCCCCCGAAGACCTGATCCAAGGCCTGATCCAGCGTATCCGCGAATCCGACCTGATCGCCGAACGCCACCAAAACCTTCTTCAACAGGGGGAAACTGGTCTTCCCACTGGATTCGACATACACGGGTTCGATGTAGACCAATCCCCCGCCTATGGGGAGCGTGAGCAGATTACCTCTTTTGACGTTCGTGCTGCCGGATTCCAATAGATTGAGTTCCTTGGATACATCGGCGTTGGCGTTGAAATTGTTCTGCGCCTGCCCGGGACCCGGAACATTCGAATTCTTGGGCAGTTCCATCAATCTCAAGGTGCCGTAATTCGGCCCTATCTTGCCGGTCGTATTGCCGGCATCGGAGTCCACCGAAAGGAAACCGGTGAGAATCTCGCGTGTGACGCTGCCTGCGGGGATATAGCTGGATGTCAAGGAGAACGTAGGCTCGGCCGCTCCCTGGTTCTGCATGGTCAGATAGTAGGGAGGCTGCAACACGCCTTCCGCCTGATTCTCCTTGGACTCGACCGGGTCTATCGGCGTTTGCCAGAAGTCCTCACCTGAGAAGAACTGACTGGCCGACGACACATGGTATTTCGCCAGCAGCTGCCTCTGCACCTTGAACATGCTTTCCGGATAGCGCAGATGGCTCATGAGATCACCCGAAATCTGCGATACCGGCTTGTACTGCTGAGGGAACACCTGCTGCCACGCCTTGAGCACGGGGTCACTCGGGTCCCATGCATACAGGTCGACCGAGCCGTCGTAGGCATCAACGGTGGCCTTGACGGAGTTCCGCATGTAGTTCACATTCTGCGAACCCAGGCTCTGAATCGTGTTAGAGGTTTTGGTCGTGGAATCCTGTGTGGAGGAACCAAGGTCAACCGTCTGCGAGTATGGGTAGTTCGAGGAGGTCGTATACCCGTCGACTATCCATTTCACCCGACCGTTCACCACAGCAGGATATACGCGACCATCGAGGGTCAGATACGGCGCAACCTTCGCCACGCGCTCCTTCGGGCTCCTGTCATAGAGAATCTGAGAATCGGCGGTCACTCGGTCCGAGAAGAGAATCTGGTCGGAATTGAAACGAATCGCATACATCAAGCGTGAGGCTAGATTGCCCACACTCGGTCCACCGTTGCCGCTGAAGGTATTGGTCGCGCCCTCCGACCCGGTGGGATAATCGAACTCCCATGCCTTCGTGCCCTTCGAGGCGCCCACGATGGAGTACTCGGGCGCGTTCGGTGAGAAGTAGATACGCGGTTCGTAATGTTCCGAATCCGTGAGTTTGCCTTGCGTGGGTATTCCCTGTTCAAAGAACTCGGGCTGGCCGTCGGCCGTGACCTTATTGCCGTATGCGGCGACGACGCCGTAGCCATGCGTATACACCGTATGGTCGTTCACCCAGTTGCGGTTGTCGTTTCCTGCGAGGTTCAGCTCGCGCGCTCCGATCACCGTGTCCTGGCTGGTGCCGTCGATGTCGTATTTATCCACGGCAAGCGTATCTTCGAAGTTGTAGTACTGCTTCGACTGCTGCAGCTGACGGAATGTGGGGGAAACCACCTGAGGGTCGAGCAGACGAATCTGCGCCGTCGTCTCCGCATCCTGGGCCAACGCTCCGGATTCACCTGTGGTGGTCGCCTGATAGGAGTCGCTTTTCAAAGCGCTCAGGCCGTAGGCCGACTTAGTCGCATCGATATTACGTTGAATATACGTGGATTCGAGTTCCTGTGCATTCGGGTTGACCTTGAAACGCTGAAGCAGCATCGGCCAGACGCCGCTCAACGCGATGGCCACGACGAGTACGACGGAAATCGCGACCACCGGCGTCCGCCACTGTCTGAATGCGGCCATCGCCGATGAGGCGGGCTGAGAAGATTCCCCGAGCCCCTTCGCCTTCATAATCCATATGCCGAGCACGATGCCGAGCACGGCGATCAGCACCGCCAACACGATGGACACGGGTACAGTGGCGTGAACCGAAGTATATGAGGCTCCGGTGATACGGTCACCCTGCTCGAAGAGCAGGTCGAAAACACCCAGGAGCCTGCTGACGGCCCAGACCATCATGGTCAGCATCAGCCATATGCCGAGCTGTCTGCGCGAACGCTTCGTCATGTTGACGATGCCGCGTCCTTGCACAGGCATCGTCAGACGTACGGCTCCCATCAGCACATGCGTCACCAACGAGAACACCAATGCCGCCAACAACAGTACGAGCAGAGCGCGGACGAGCAGCTGCAGACCGGGGAGAACGAAGACGTAGAAGCCGTTGTCGATGCCGAATTGCGGGTCCTTGACGCCGAATGACTGTCCGTTGAACATCAGAAGAATCTGTGACCACTCGGTATTGAACTGGGACCCAAACAGCAGTCCGACAATCAGCGACACCACGACGGCGATGCGCCTTGCAAAGCGCGAGCTGACGCCTTTGCCGATCTCTATGACATCACCCCGCACACGAATCTTGGAACCGTCCGAGGCATCGGGCCGCGCGCGTATCGCCAAGGTCGCCGACACGTACGTTACCGCGGCCATCATCAGAGCGTATGCAATCCACAAGCCGACCTTGACGCCGAGCTGCGTCCAGATCACACTCGCGAATCCAAGCTGCGAGTACCACATGACATCGGTGGCGAATCGTGCGAGCAGCACGAATAGCGTCGCTATGACAATGAGCACCACGACCAGCAGGCCCAGCGCCCGGCCCCATGAAAAGTGCCGTCCAGCAGCACCCTTGAGGCGTTTCGATGGCGGTTGCCGGCCTGAGGAGCCCTTGTCGGCACGTGGTTCGTCGTCGGGAGCCTCACCATCCGTCCGAACGTCGAGGATGATGGGATCATCGTCGTCACGCTGCCGATTGGGGTTCTTTCCTGGACCGAACATACCTGCGAAGCTATCAAAAAAGGACATGCATCAAGCCTACATGACGAATTCAGCGTTTATTCAGCTCATTCACGCCACCGTATGCTGCAAGCCTTGTCTGTGACATGGTTCGATTCAGAAGCGTGTTGTGATGTCGCTGGTTGTGGCTCCAAGACGCACCGCCCTGATTGTATGTACCGGTCGTATGTACCGGTCGTCGGTCTCTATGACTCTGCCGTGTCTGTGGTGCCTTTCGCCGAGATGGGCGTTGCCATGCATATCGGCGAAAGACTTGCGGACAGGTTAAGCGAGCCATGTTTCGACGAGGTTAGCGGTCCTGATTTGCCGCCATCGCCTCACCCATCCGCGCGACACGCATGAGCTTCGCGGCGGCTTCGTTACGCGCCTCTGGACCGTCGTCCCCCATGGTCAGCCCGTCGACATACTCCATGACCACGTCATCAACGCCGCAGTAATGCCTGAAGGTCCGGTCGCAGATCTGCAGTTGCAGCGCCTTGTCCATGCCGCTGGTCTTATACCAGTCCTCCGTACCTCCGCTCAGTGCGAATATCCTGACTTTCTTGCCCGCCAGCGCACCCGGTAAACCGTCTTTCCCGTAGGCGAATCCTCGGCATATCACGCGATCGAAGAATCCCTTCATCATCGCGGGCATCGTATACCAGTAGATGGGAAACACCAGAGCTATCACATCAGCGGAGACAAGACGATCCTGCAATACCGACACATCCCGAGGAACCGGCGCCTGACCAAGATAATGAGCGCGGTCCTCAGATGAATACACAGGGTTGAAGCCCTCGGCGTACAGATCGAGCAACTCGGTTTCGACACCGCCTGCAATCGCGCCCGCCATGAATGACTCGGCCACTGCATTGGTGAGGCTGTCGACCTCCGGATTGCTGGTAATGACAAGAACCTTCATGATAATCCTTCCGACATGTCGCACTGGCACACATATCACGCTGCCTGATGGAAGGCACCGGAATCAACCTCCACAGCAAGCGTTGGAACCAGTATCCAGTCCATTGCCGACAGGACTTGTTATGTAGAATCTCTAGTGTGCTTCGGTTCATGGCCGCGAGCGCGGAGAGAAAGCGGAGTTGCATGGAAATCTTGTTTGGGCAGATACTCATCTACGGACCGGTGGCGTTCTTCGGTCTACTGTTTCTCTTCTCCTATCTGAGAGAGCCCCGACAGTTTCGCAATGCAATATACCTGACGATATTTCTGATTCTGCTGGCCACATGCCTGCTGTTCGGTTTCGGGCAGGAATGGATGGTGCTTCCGGTTTTGCTGGCCGTTGTGGCATGCCCTGTTGTGGTGGTGCTGTTCCTGATATGGAATTCGGTATTGGTCATACGGCATGAGGGGCTGTCGATGTCGACAGCACTTCCGGCGGTTCTTGCCGTAGTCATCGTGATGTATCTGGCCATGGTCCCCCTGTTGTCACTCCTGCACGCCCCGGCCTGGCTGAACGGCATCGCATCGTTGATCGTGTTCGAAGGCCTCTGGTTCTTCTTCTCTTTCGTGGCGCTGTTGGTCTATTCCTGGTTCTACCGTCTGCTGCCCCGGAAAAGGCACTACGACTACATCATCGTTCACGGCGCCGGACTGGACGGCACCAAGCCGACGCCTCTGCTGCGTGGCAGGCTGGAAACGGCGTTGCGGTTGTGGAACAGACAAGGCAGACGTCCGCTGCTCATCGTCTCGGGAGGGCAAGGCGCGGATGAGGAGGTTTCGGAAGCAGCGGCGATGAAAGCATATCTGGTGAACGAACGGCAGGTTCCCGAATCGTCGGTGCTCAACGAGGACAAATCCACCACGACCCTTGAGAATCTCAGATTTTCCAAACAGATTATGGACGCGCATTCGGGGGGCGCACGCTACCGTTGCGCTCTGGTCACCAGTGACTACCATGTGTTCCGCGCGGCGGAGTATGCCCACAAGGTTGGGGTATCCGCGGACGGCGTGGGAAGCCATACCAAGGGTTACTACTGGCCAACGGCTTTCATCAGGGAATTCATCGCAATCTCTGTGGCCCACAAGTGGCCGTATCTGGTCATAGCAGGATTCTGGCTTCTTTCGGTGGCTGTGGAGCTGATACGGGTCTTCGTGCACTGAGCTCATCCGCCTGAACTCCGGGTACGTCGGAGTTGTAAAACGATACCGTCTCTCGCCCCACACAAGGTGTACCATCATTCGTGGCGATGGAACTCGCCTGGAGCTTCCCTCCGAACCGCGTACTGCTGATAGTTCCTATTCGTCTGGATGCAAGGGCCTGTTCCCTGCACCGACGGGCATGCCTGGATGGATGCGCCGTATCGACCCACAGGTCATATGGTTCTTCGCATCGCTGCTCGTCCATACGAAAGGATTGTCATGTCCCAATCAACGGATACCGCCAAACCCTATCCCTTTGCGAATGCCACGGTCTGCGTGGTGGTCTTCGTCGGCGGTGCGCTCGGCACCGGATTGCGGTATGCGATGTCATTCCTGCCTGTTATCGGCAGTCAGGACGCACACGGGGTGGGCAGTTTTCACCTCGGCACATTCCTCGTCAATATGATTGCCTCCTGCTGCTATGCGGGGCTGGTGACCTATCTTGCACAGGCACCTTGGATTCATGCCAAACGCCGCGAACTCATCAGCAGAGGCTTCGGCATGGGAGTCTGCGGTGGGCTCTCCACGCTCTCCGCGCTTGCTCTGGAGGTCTTCACCTCATCGCAGGGCAACAATGTGCTCGGCGGCATGGTGTATCTCATACTGACATTCGCAGGTGGTTTCATCGTCGCACTACTCGGTGTCAGGATGGGCAACTGGCTTGTGGATCACCGGAACAATCCCGAACTTTCGGCATCTTCGACATCCGACGAACCGCAGGGGGCGCAACGATGAACGATATCGCGCTCGCCTTAGCCGTCTGCGCCTGCGGCGGCATCGGTTCGGTATTTCGCTATCTCGTCGACGGTGTCATCAAATCACGGTGGATGACCGTATTCCCGGTCGCGACCTTCAGCATCAACATCACTGCAGGCCTGGCAACGGGCATTGTCGCAGCACTCTATGCCTCGCAGACCGTCTCGTCACCTGTGCATCTGCTGCTGGCGACGGGTCTGCTCGGCGGTTTTTCCACCTTCTCGACGGCAATCAACGAAATGGTGTCATTGTCCAGACAGAAAAAAATCGCGGCCGCGTCCTTCTATGCCTTCGCGACCATGATTGCACCGGTGGCGACGGTCTCTTTGGGATATTTCATCGCACGATGAGGCACGAATACGGCGTTGTGTAGGGATTTCATAGCCTTGCCATTCCAGTCGCCGTATCAGGGCTGGAACGGCAAGGCCTTGATGCGGCAGCACTCCATGGCATGGCAATAATCCCTACACCATCGGATGCATCATCCGATGCGAGCGGTGGATACGGCTCGGTGCGGAATCTAGACCTGCGCGGCTTCCTTGAGGCCCTCGCGATTGGCACTGCGGTGCTCGCCGTGCTGAGAATCGGCGGCGATATCGTAGGCATCGTCATGCCGACGCCACCAGGACGACAGCACCGACCCTGAGATGTTGTGCCACACACTGAAGAAGGTCGAAGGAATCGCCACCACGGGGTTCGCGGCGAAGGCCTGGAGCGCCAGAGTGGCTCCGAGCGCCGAATCCTGCATGCCGACCTCGAAGGTGATGGCCTTCTGCTGGGCGTATTTGAAACCCTGGGGGTACACCTTGAACATCAGGCGGCTGAACAGATAGCCGAGTCCGTAACCGCAAAGGTTATGCAGCATCACCACAGGAAGCACCATGGCCGTCTCGACGGTGAAGAGTTTGGCATTGTTGACGGAGACCACCACTCCGATGATGACGAGTATCGCTATCTGCGATATCGCAGGAAGAGCGACCGTGACCTTCTGGACCTTCTTGCCGAATATCGCATGAACCGCCACACCCAGGGCCACAGGAATCAGCACCACTTCGAGAGCAGTCAGGAACAGCTTGGTGACGGGAATCTGCACATACTGGCTGGCCAGTCCACTCATCAGCAGAGGCACCATGATAGGCGCACACAAGGTCGAGAGCAGACCTATCGACACGTCCAGAGCCACGTCGCCTCGCGACAGGAAGGACATGACATTGGACGAGGTCCCCGAAGGGCAGCATCCCACGAGGATGACACCGACGGCTATCATGCCGTCAAGCTGGAAAATCTTGCACAGCGCCACTGCCAGCAGCGGCATGATGACATAGTGGGCGATGGTCCCGACGATGACCATGAGCGGCATCTTCACGATGCGCTTGAAATCGTCGATGCTCAGAGTCATGCCCATGCCGAAGAGAATGATGCTCAGAAAATAATTGGTATAGCTTTTCGCCCACATGCTGGTCTGCGGCAGAAAGAAGTTAATAATGGCCCAGACCACCACAACAACCGTAAACCAACGAGTAAGCCATGTGCCGAACTGCACGATACGAGACATTTATCCCATCCCCTTCCAATCCCGCAATGTAGCGGGCATGGAAGAGGTGTCGGGTAGCTCAGACCACTATGTGAGCATCGGCAGGCAATGTCGAGATGCCGCATCCTGCACTGGCCATAGGACAACGCTGCGCCGGAATCTCCGGTTACGCGGCACAGCAATGGCAGAACCGAGGAGGTGAATGACTCAGACCAGCGCGGCGATATCCCCTTCTATCGCCTCCGGAGTGGTCGACGGTGCATAGCGTTTCACCACACGGCCCTCGCGGTCGATGAGGAATTTGGTGAAATTCCATTTGATGCGTCCACCAGCGATACCTGATTTCTGCTCTTTGAGCCAGTTATACAGGGGGTCGGCGTGCTCACCGTTGACGTCGATGCGCGCGAATGTCGTGAAAGTGGTGCCGAAACGCAGCTTGCAGAAGCTTCCCAGCTCCTCGTCGCTTCCAGGTGCCTGACCGGCGAACTGATTGCATGGGAAGTCCAGAATCTCGAAGCCACGGTCATGGAATTTGCCGTACAGCGCTTCCAAGCCATCGTATTGCGGCGTAAAGCCGCACTCCGTGGCGGTGTTCACGATAAGCAGCACCTGTCCTCGGTAATCGGCAAGGCTCTGCTGCTCGCCCTTGATGGTTTTCACGCTGAAGCCGTACAACGCGGAGTCATCCCTTGGCCGAGTACCTTCCCTCGGCGTGCCTGCAACCGCGTCGTCCGTCTTCGCATCGGTAACTGATTCGCTCATAATCGCGCCTTCGCATCCTTGGTGGTGTACCGCTTCCTGAGAATCAGGCTACAGAGCATCGCGCCTTCGGCCACGGCGATTCACCATGAACGTAATCACGGGCGCAGCTCACGGTCTCTCATCAGAAAAGTGAGCCTCCGCCGTCAGCTATTCAGACGATGCCGGCCGAAAGCAAAGCACGGTGCATCCGGTCGAAGCATTCCTGCAACAGCGGGTAGGGCATGGCGAAATTCATGCGCACACACCCCTGTCCGATTCGCCCGCAGGCCTCCCCGTCAGTCAAGGCGACCTTCGCCTTATCGAGGAAGAAGGCCGCAGGATCGTGCAGGCCCAGAGGAAGAAAATCGAGCCACGCGATATAGGTGCCCTGAGGCCGCACATAACCCACAGTCGCGAATCTGGTGCGCATCTGCTCATCGACATAATCCCTATTGCGCAACACGTATGGAAACATCTCGTCAAACCATTCTCCGCCGTGCTCATATGCCGCGATGGTGGCCACCGCACCAATGGTTGCCGTCTGGTGTTCCGACCATTCAGCCTTGCGCATCCACAGGGCGTAATCGTCAGGATTCGTCAGAATCACCTGGGCACATTTGGTTCCCGGGACGTTGAAGGCCTTGGACACGGATGTCGCCGTGACGGCCTGCCTTGCCGTGGTCTCGTTGATCGAGGCGAAAGGCGTGTGCACGGCGTCATCAAAAACGAAGGATGCGTGAATCTCGTCGGAGAACACGCGGACGTCGAAGCGTTCGGCCAGTGCAGAAAGCGTGAGCATCTCTTCGCGGGTGAGCACCTTACCGATAGGGTTGTGGGGATTGCAGAGCACGAAGGCCTTGCATCCCTGGCGGAATGCGTCTTCGATGGCAGTGAAATCGAATTCCCAGCCTCCCTTGCGTTGCAGCATGGGAATTTCGATAACCTCCACTCCGTACAGCCGGGGAACACTCAGGAAAGGCATGTACGCGGGGGTGGGAACGATAATGGCGTTTCCCGCTCCCACGAATTCGCGGAGGAAAATCTCATAGGCCTCCATCACATCGGGCACCGGCCTGATGCAATCCGGGTCGACATTCCATCCGAAACGCCGCTGCTGCCAATGTGCGCAAGCCTCAGCCACCTGTCGTTTCAACGGGTCCGGAATATAGCCGAGCGAACAGCGCTGCACCGCACCGATCATGGCCTCCTGGATGCATGGCGCCAGGCCGAAATCCATTTCGGCGATGAACGCTCCGATGCAATTCGGGTACCTGGTCCATTTATCACTGCCTATCTTCGCCAGGTCGTTCGGCGTTTCACCGTCGATGGCGGTGGCATCGAAAAGATGTTTCCCGAGACATTCCGTGGATGCATCATCCTGCAGTGTGCGGGTGCTTTCGGTTTCAGTCGCTGTGCTGTCCAGTAATCCATGCATACGTTCATTGTTTCCGATGACTCCCCGGAGTGCACCCTCGACGCTCCCCCGTTTGGTGAGAGCGTTGGTCGTTTTGCTTATGACGGTGGGGCGCTCGCTGAGGAATACGGGAGCGCACACGCCTAGGCATCCTGCACGGGACGCAGATAGCGCCCGGCGACCTTCTTGATGGCATCGCTGAGCTCGCCGATGGATTCACGTGTATCGCCGGCGCGGGTCAGCATCCCCACGCTTCTGACGGCATGTGCGTCCTTGATGGGACAGGCGATGACGTCATCACGCAGGAACGACAGCGTGGAAAGTTCCGGCACGATGGAAATACCCAGACCCATCTCCACGAGGTTTTGCGTGACCACGTAATCATCGGTGGAATGAGTGATATTCGGTTCGAAATCCGCCTTATGAGCGATGCTCACCAGATTCGCCTGGCATGTTTCGCAACCCGCGATCCATGATTCGTCATGCAGCAATGCCAGGTCAACCGGCATGCCGTCCTGCTCGTAGCGTTCCGCGACTTCACCGGATTTAGGGACGAGCAGACGCAGAGGGTCCTCCCCGAAGTACTCCACGCGCAGGTCCTCGCCGATATGCAGGAAATTAGGGATGCTGCCGTATCTGAAGATGATGGCCGCATCCGCCTGCCCGCGTTCCATCAGCCGTATGGCTTCGGGAGGTTCCATCTGCACCAGACTGACGTCGATATCGGTTTGCTGACTGAGATTCACCAAGGTCCGTGCCAGCAGGGTCGAGCATATGGAAGGAGGAGCCAATATCCGCAGATGGGAAGAACCATGCAGACGGTATTCCTCCAAGTCGCCTTCGGCCTGCGTCACGCGGTTGGCAATCAACTCACCATGACGGGCCAATGTCAGTCCAGGAGCGGTGAGGCTGACACCGTGGGCGTTGCGTTCGACCAACATGCAACCGCATTGCTGTTCCAGACGTTTCAACTGTTGGCTGATGGCGGCCTGGGACCATCCTGTCGCCCGCGCAGCGGCGGAAAGCGAGCCGTATCGCTCGATATTCCATAAGGTGACCAACATCTGCGGATTCAAATTCTGCATTCCCGTCCCCTTTCCAACCGCGCCGAAGCGTGCCATACCTTCACGAAGCATCCGTGTATCACCGATACATCGACCATGTCTTTCGACTCCGACTTAGCAACTTCAAGCCTATCCTCACCATGCAACCTGAATACCTCCTCACACCGACCGGTGCAATCGGACATGTCGAAGCCTTCGGCGTCAACCACTGCCCATCTCGAAAATCCGCCTGTCGCGAATTCCGCCTTCCATAACGTCGCCAAGTCTTGCGCAGACTCGACGACGATAGATAATGAATGCAAGTTGGGTTACGGGGATTCGTGTTGTCTACGGTTGCATGAACGACCATGCCCAAACCTTCGTTCAGACTCAAGGAAGAGGCAGATCATGGCATATGCCACCACCAATCCATACACCGAGGAACGCGTCGCCAGTTTCCCCACCGCAAGCGATGAAGACGTCCGAGCGGCCATAGCCAAAGCCGATGAAGCATTCACCTCCTGGAAGGACACCAGCTTCGAACAACGAGCAGGCATCCTCGCCAGGGTTGCGGAGATTCTTCGGGAGCGACACACCGAATTCGCCAAGATTCTCACCCTGGAAATGGGCAAACTGCTCACCGAAGCCGAAGCCGAAGTGGAACTCAGCGCTCAGATCATCGACTACTACGTCGAACATGCCGAACAGCAGCTTCAACCACGAACACTGCCGAGCGCCGACTACGAGGAGGGGCATGCCAAACTGGTCTATGAACCTCTCGGCGTGCTGTACCTGGTCGAACCTTGGAACTTCCCGTATTACCAAATCGTCCGTGTCGGAGCTCCCCAGCTGATGGCAGGCAACACCCTGCTGCTCAAGCACGCCTCGAATGTGCCGCAATCCGCCTTGGCATTCGAGAAGCTCTTCAAGGAGGCCGGACTGCCTGAAGGCGTGTTCACCAATCTCTTCGCCTCGCACGACCAGAACGAACTGATTCTCTCCGATCCACGGGTCAAAGGCGTCGCACTCACCGGCAGCGAAGGCGCCGGGTCGGCCGTGGCCTCGCTGGCGGGCAAGTATCTCAAGAAAAGCACGCTTGAACTCGGCGGCTCGGACCCCTTCATCGTGCTTGAGGACGCCGATGTCAGGAAAGCAGCCCAGTGGGCGGTGACCGGCCGCCACTGGAACGGCGGCCAGGTCTGCGTATCGTCCAAGCGTCTGATAGTGGTGGATGCGGTCTACGACGAATTCCTCGAAGCATACCGCTCGGGCGTCGCCGCCCTCAAAGCCGGAGATCCCACCGACCCTGAAACCACCCTTGCTCCGCTGTCGAGCAAGTCTGCCGTCAACATTCTGCGCGCACAGGTCGATGAAGCCGTCAAGGCCGGTGCACATGCGGAGACCCTGGGCGAAGCGGTTCCGGAACACGGTGCGTTCTATCAGCCGACTATCCTCACCGACATCACCGTGGACAATCCGGCGTATACGACTGAGATGTTCGGCCCTGTGACCCAGTTGTACCGTGTGGCCGATGAGGAGGAGGCCCTGAAAGTGGCCAACGGCACACCCTTCGGACTGGGGGGCTCGGTGTTCAGCTCCGACTCGGCACGCGCCTGGAAAGCCGCGGGTCGCATCAACACAGGCATGGTGTTCATCAACCATCCGACCGGCGTCAAAGCCGACATCCCCTTCGGCGGCGTGAACCGTTCCGGGTATGGTCATGAACTCATCGACCTCGGCATCCACGAATTCGTGAACATCAAGGTCATCGCCGAACCCGACATCGACGACGCGTTCTGAGGCAGGCCATTCGACTCGCATATTATCTGCAGATTGGCCCGGTTGAGCCCACTTCGAGGAAGGGCGAGCCGGGCCAATCGAAGCCACCGAACTGGAAACAGGTATTCAAGGACCACAATCGACCGGTTGTCCGCAAACCGTCTGGGACCCCATGTGTGAAATCGGGACAGCTCGCACAGAAGGATACGTTTTCAATAGCGTCGGCAGCATCCTGATATTTCCGGAGCCACTCAACCGATAGTGGTCCGGTTTGCGAGGAGCCTCGGCTGTAGGCTCCTCATGGTCAATTTCCAACCTATAGCCGGCCAAGAGATCTGGCCGCCGCTCGTGGCTTTGGTATGCTTTGACGTCTTCGTCCACAAGCACCGTTTGAAAATGACGACCGGCCCTGGACCTACCTTCGTAGGCTGAACCGGTCGTCACATTGACAAACTCATACGTTGAAACGGAACTCGACGATGTCGCCGTCCTGCATGACGTATTCCTTGCCTTCAAGGCGAAGCTTGCCCTCTTCTTTGACCTTGGCATAGGAACCTGCGGTGATGAGGTCGTCATAGGAGACGATTTCGGCTTTGATGAAGCCTTTTTCGAAATCGGTGTGAATCACGCCGGCGGCCTGCGGTGCGGTCCAACCCTGATGAATCTGCCAGGCGCGGACCTCCTTCTCTCCTGCCGTGAGGAAGGTCTGAAGCCCGAGGATGTCGAATCCGACGCGGGCCAGCTGGTCGAGGCCGGATTCCTTCAGCCCTGCATCCGAGAGCATCTCCTTGGCATCGTCCTCATCGAGTTCGGTCAGATCGGCTTCGAACTGGGCGTTGAGGAAAATCGACGGCGCAGGCGCCACAGAAGCGGACAGGCGCTGTTTCAGCTCGTCGTTCTGCAACTCGTCGTCATCGACGTTGAAGACATAGATGAAGGGCTTGGCGGTCAGCAGATGCAGGTCATAGATGTCGTCTTTGTCAATCCTCTTGGCATTTGCGGCATGGTCTATGGTCTCCCCAGCCTCGAGAATCTCCTGGGCCTTCTTCACCGCATCCAGATACGCCGGTGTGATCTTCCGACCGCGCAGATCCTTCTCCAGACGGGGCAAAGCCGTCTCGATGGTCTGCAGGTCCGCCAAAATCAGCTCGGTGTCGATGGTGTCGATGTCGTCCGAAGGATCGACCTTGCCGTTGACGTGCACGATGTCGTCGTCCTCGAAGGCCCTCACCACTTCGCAGATGGCATCCGCCTCGCGAATGTTGGCAAGGAACTTGTTGCCCAGACCCTCCCCCTCGGAAGCTCCCTTGACGATGCCCGCGATGTCGACGAAGGTCACCGTGGCCGGGATGATTTTCTGAGTGTGCACCAGCTCGGCCAGCGGGGCCAGACGCTTGTCCGGCAAAGGCACGATACCCGTATTCGGTTCGATGGTGGCGAAGGGGTAGTTCTCTGCAAGAACATTGTTTCGGGTCAATGCGTTGAACATGGTGGATTTGCCGACATTGGGCAAACCGACGATTCCTATGGTTAGTGACATGGTGTCCAGTCTATTGTCGAAGGAAGATAACTGCTTCAAAAGAATAGCAACGTTGCGAAAAAACGCTCGAAAGCTGTCCTGGTGATGCAGTCATCTCCGTAAATGCATGAATTATGCTTCCACGGCGTCGATGGCGTCGATGACGGCACCTCTGAAAGCGTGCCGCTCAAGCTCCGCGACACCTTTGATTGTGGTGCCGCCGGGCGAGCAGACGGCATCCTTCATGGCGGCGGGAATCGTGCCGCTTGCGATGTTCAAAGCACCGGTCCCCTGGACCATCTTCGCCGCAAGCCGGTAGGCCGAGGCTCGTGGCAAGCCATGCTTCACACCGGCATCGGCGAGCGCCTCGATGAACATCGCCGCATAGGCAGGGCCGCATCCGGCTATGGTGCCGCCGATAGAGAGCTGCGAGGATTCCACGGTTTCGATCAGCGCGATGTCATGGAACAAGTCGTGGAAGAGCTCACGCTGCTCGTCCGTAAGAGTGTCCGAGGATTCGGTGACCAGCACACCCTGGCCGACGGCAATCGGAGTGTTCGGGATGGTGCACACCACGTGGGCCTGTTCGGGCAGGAAGGCGGCGAATCGTTCCAGCGTGAACCCTGCCGCGATGGAAACGACGAAAGTGGAATCATTCGCAAGTTCGCTTGCGATCGGCTTGCAGAGTTTTTCGACAAGATAGGGTTTCACGGCGACGATCACCACATCGGCCGCGGCGGCCACCTCGGCCGCGGAATGCAATGCTCTCGCGCCGATGGACTTCGTGGATTCCTGCAATTTCTCGAAATGGCCGGCACATGCGACTATCTGATTGCCTCTCACCACCCCGGCATCGACCAGACCTTGCGCGATGGCCTGCGCCATATTGCCGTATCCGATAAATCCGACTGTCAGACTGCTCAATTCCATATCATGTCCTTTCATCCGCATCAATCTTGCCACGTTTGCAGGGTGGTGCAATGCCATGCCAACACCCCGTGAACCGCGCCGACCCCGCTGACTCTATCCAGCCACACTGTGCATATATGCGCAACCCGGCCGTGCGCCGGGTTCTCCCGCAGCGTACACGTACTATCCTTTGGCCTGCGCGAATACGGCCTCCAGGTCTCCCCTGTCCCTGGCCTGGTCGAATAGCGTCCGAAATACCACGTCACCGTGCACACCATCGTGTTCGTAGCTGTTGGTGACCCACGCATGTGCATTGCCGACGCGCGACAGCGTATCCAGTTGCATGCCAGAATCCACATACATGTCGTCGTAGTACACCGCGGATTGCAAGGGCACGTCGTTCGCTGCCAAACGCTTTGCATCGTAGATGCTGTTCCAATGAGACTCTTCCATCAGCACGTCGACGGCCGCCTTGAACGGCCGCAACTGGCGTTCCTGCTCGAACATCCACGGGAAGATGGCCTCTCCGGTGAAGAGCAGAGGACGACGGTCACTGCCGAATTCGGGCAGTTCGTCACGAACGCGCTGTGCGGCCCATCGCAGGGGTTCGATGTCGCCATCCGCATAGATAAACTCCTGCAACGGCCAGTAGAGGGACTTGGTTGACGTGCGAGTCATGACGGCGTTGAGAAAATCATCGCTCAGACGTATGCCGCTTCCACTGTGTGAAGCGGCACTGTGCGAAACAGCACTGTGTGAAGCAGCAGGGTGTGAAGCAGCAGGGTCTGAAGCTCCGTAAAGCGAACCATCCCCGTTGCTGAACGCGGTGTCGAACAGCCAATGCATGCGCTCGAAACTCGGCTTCATGCCGAAGTCGCTTCCCAATGTCTGCAGACGCTCCGGGGTTAGGGCATCGCCGTTCTCCAATGACACTTTCTGCGTGTTCAGCAGTTCGACCACCGTTGACACCCGTTCGACGTCCTGCGGGTATCGCGCATAATATTGCCGTGTTTTGGCCTGCATCCTTGGGAAGGTATGCCGATACACCTCAACGGCATCTGCCGGGATATGAGGAATGCCGCCTGTGGTGAATGCCGTGGCGACGCCTTCGGGGAACATCGACAGGTAACTCATCGTGAGGAACCCGCCGTAGCTCTGCCCGAGCGTCACCCAGGCGCGGTTGCCGAATGAGGTTCTGCGCAGATGCTCGAAGTCTCTGACAATCGAATCTGCCAGGAAATGCTTGAGAAATGCCGCGGCCTGCCTTGGGTCGCCGAAAGCCGTCATCGTGCTCGCGTCGAGATGCTCCGAGCGGCCCGTGCCACGCTGGTCCGGAAGCACAATGCGAAAGTGCCTGAGTGCTTCGTCAATCCAACCGTCGCTATGCGTATCCAAAGGCCTCGGCCCCGCACCGCCGGGACCGCCCTGAAGAAACAGCAGGACCGGAAGGTCCTGGTTCACACGCTCGGGCGCACACAGCACTCTGTAGAACAGACTGATGGCCTTGCCTTCGAAACCTTGTCCCGGTGTGTTCCCGTTCCAGTCAAGCGGCACCTTGCACGAGTGGTCCTCGACATACATGCCGGGAATATAGTAGCTGGCCAGTTTCGTCATCCATCAACCTTTCTGCGCAGCGTCTGCGCACGACGGCGATTCGGCATACCACTGCCAACGAGTCGAATCAGCGCCGAACATCATTCATCATCCGAATCCAGTGTATGCCGATGCACAAGGAATTCTCGGAATCATCCTTGGGAAGCACGCGCCACGCCACCGGCAGGCGTTACCCTCGAATCATGGGTCTTATGGAACGCGTCGTGGGATGGATGGACAGGCATACCGTCATCGTGGACCTGCTGCTGTTTCTTCCGCTGTGCGTTCTGACGGGAATGGTGATCGTCAGCACCGAAAACGCGCAAGGCCTGCTGTTCAGCGTTTCCGACATCGGTCAGGTCATATGGTCGCAGATATATATCCTTCCCCTCGCCATGAGACGTCGATACCCGCAGATCGCCGCCCTGACCTTCGTGGGGCTGTGCATGCTGCACATGATATTCGGCCCTTCCATCATGCTCACCGACGTGGTTGCTCTGGTGATGCTGTATTCGGTCATTGTGTACGGCGACCCCCGCAACACCCGGGCCTTCATCGCATTGTCCTTCATGATGTCGCTGATTGCCACGGCCGTCATCACATCGAGCTACACCATCGGACCGTTGTTCTCTGATGCCGCGAACACCACCGGATGGCTGGGATATGACTCCTGCCCGAGCAACAGCCCCGACCTTGTGCCATGGCCCTGCATCAGGGACGTCTCCACAAATGCGACAGCCGTATTGCTTCTCTTCCTCATATGCCTGGTCGCGGTCATCATCATGGCTTTCTGGCAGAGGGCACGCCTGTACACCATCCGGATGATGCAGGAACGAAACGCCTCTCTCGAAGCGAGACAACGCGAGGAGGCACGCATTGCAGCCCTCGCGGAGCGACGGCGCATTGCCAGAGACATGCACGATGTCGTGGCGCACACCTTATCCACGATTATCGTGCAATCCGATGCAGGGCGATACGCGGGTTCCCATGACCTCGGCATAGCCCGTTCGACGATGCAGACAATCGACCGTGAAAGCGATGCCGCCCTGCGGAACATGCGCCAGCTGCTGGGCATCTTCGAGGATTCTCCGGCCGATATTCCGCGAATGACCGGCGGGCATGCGACGACGCCACTTCCCGAAGCGACACCGCTCAGGTCGAATCGCGGTGCATTCCCGCAGGGTACTGACGATTCGACGCCACGCAAGCACATCGGCAGCGCCGCTTCCGCCATCGTGGTTCAGAGTGGTGAGACTGCCGAGCTGGGCTTCGAGACGATTGACGAGCTGATTCGCGAACATGATTCACTGCCCGGAAACCACAGGATTGTTCATCGCATAGACGGCACTCCCCGAATCGATGCCTTGAGTCCGGCAGCGTCCACGGCCGCATATCGCATGGTCCAGGAATCATTCAGCAACATCAACAAATATGCCGGAGACGATGTTCAGGTGCTCCTTCGGGAACGCTGGTCGAATTCCGGGTTGCACATCAGCATCCAGGACAATGGTCTGGGCATGGGTTCCACACAGGACGGGCACCAACCTGGTTTCGGCCTGCTGGGAATGAAGGAACGTGTGGAGGCCCTGGGTGGCCGCGTCCAGGCGGGACCCATGCCGCAGGGCGGATTCCTCGTGGAGGCCGAGCTGCCGCTGAGCCATGCCAGTCACCAGGAAACATCCGGCGCGGAGGACTCTCATAATCCAGGGCTGAAGGAACGCATCACCGAATTCTTTCATCATCTGCGTTCCAAACCCTTCGAGCAGGCATCCTCCGCATCAGGCAAGCGCTTCAACCTGATAGAACGTCTGTCGCAATGGAGCGAACGCCACTACACGCTGATAGACACCCTGATCATGGCGGTCATCATCGTTCTGGGCATTTGGAGCCAGGCGTTATGGAGCGGACTCGTGACCTTTTCGGATATATTGCCGATTACCGAAAAGACGGCTCCGGTCGGTGCGGCCTTCGTCATCTTCGCCTTGGTCGCGCCGCTGTGTTTTCGCCGCCGTTTCCCCCAGACGACCGCAGGCATCGTGGTCGTGGCGTGCGTCCTGCAACTGCTGTGCGTTCCTGATGTCTACCTGGTCAACATTCTGGCCCTCCTGTACCTTCATGCGGTGATTCTGCTGGGTCCGTCCTCACGTATCCGCTGGACCATCATCACGACCTTCGCGATGTGCGTCCTTCTTGGGGTAAAGCTCTTCGTCGCCGAGTTCTGGGGCTATCCGACACTGCTCCTGGCAATGTTCAAATCTCCGCTGGTGAACAGCTCCAGCACGGATTCCCTCTCCACGTCACTCACAGCGTCCGTGGTCATCGGTCTGGGCACCTTGGCTCTGTGCAGCGCCACAACCGCATCAGCCTTGTGGACGAGGACCAAGGGCAACAACGCCCTGGTACTGAGAGAACGCGAAGAGGCCCTCCGCGACGAAGAGGAGCAGCAACGCCGTCTGGCGGCCAGCGTAGAACGGGACCGCATCGGCAATGCCATCCAACACGAAGTCACCAGCACGCTGCAGGCAGTCAGACGAAAGGCGATTGACGGACTCGACAATCTCGATACGATTACCGACACGAGTCAGAAGGAAGTCGCGCAAAACGTGCAGGACTCTTTCGCGGCAATTGGCAAGGAAGGCAGACTCGCTCTGGCCCATATGCGCCGTCTGCTGCGCATATTGCGGGAGTCGAAAAGCGATGCCGGCGGCGAGACAACCTCCGGGACTCCTCAGGACGGCATGGATCTCGCACCCGCACCCACTCTGGAAGAACAGCTTAAACACCTTGCCCGAGTGACTTCATCGGATTCCGGCACCAGGTAATCCTGTGTCGTGTACGCGCGGATTGCGTAGAACGATGATTTCCCAGGACGAATATTCAGTAGAATGAGCATGCTCGCACATGACCGTACGGTGGTATCAGCTTGACGGTGGCGACCGTGCGCAGCAGGAGAAGAGGGAACATGATGGAGCACGAAGACCAGGTCATCACCGTGGTTATCGCCGATGACCAGGAATTGGTCCGTGCGGGTTTCTCCCTGGTCATCGGTTCGCAGCACGATATGCGCGTTGTAGGACAGGCTGCCGACGGCCGGGAAGCTCTGTCCTTGGCGGAAAGTCTTCATCCCGACGTGGTGCTGATGGATGTCCGCATGCCGCTTATGGATGGCATCGAGGCGACCCGTCGCATCACCGAGTCGGGTTCCGCCACATCCCAAGACGGCGCTCCGGAGATTACCAGAGTGGTGATACTGACCACTTTTGACCTCGATGAATACGTGATGGCCGCCATCAATGCCGGAGCTTCGGGATTTCTGCTCAAGGACACCGAACCCGAGACGCTGTTGGCATCCATACGAACAGTCAAACAGGGCAACGCCATCATCGCTCCGTCCGCCACGCGTCGACTGATAGAAAACATGCTTCAGGAGGAAGCGCAGCTGGCTGCCGACCGCAACACCGCACAGGAAAGCGGCCCATCCGGCCCGTCGCATGAGACCGACAGGAATTCCGGGGAATACATCGACCCGGAATTGGCCGAGCTCACCCAGCGTGAACGCGAGGTGCTCATCGAGATAGCCCACGGTCTGAGCAATCAGGAAATCGCCGACCTGCTGTTCATCAGCCTGCCGACCGTCAAAACGCACGTCGCCCATATCCTGCAAAAAATCAACGCCCGGGACCGGGTGCAGGCGGTGGTATTCGCGTACGAGAATCACCTCGTCTAAACCGTCCGTCGCATATTGGCGTGCAAAAGGGCCACCGAATACGATAACTGCACTAAAAGGACAGCTTTTCGCAACAATTTCTCGGGAAAAGCTGTCCTTTTAGTGCAGTTATCATCTCAACATCTGCAGATGAGCTCCCACAACGATGCACACACTCGCATTTAGGCTTCAGCGAGCGCCTCGACGGGCGATGTGCTCACCGCATGTTTGGCCGGAAGGACGCTGGCAAGCAGCGCTGCGACCACCGCCACCCCAACGATGGCCGCATCCATCCCCCAATCAAGCGGATAGGCGACCGCGCCGAATTGTGCGAATACCAGGTAGGACCCGATCCATCCGAAAACGGTGCCGAGAACCAGTCCCACGACAACGCTGCAGCCGGAGATGAGCAGAGCTTCGATCGCCAGCGAGGCTCGCAGTTGTCCTCTGGTCATACCGATGGCTCGCAGAGTCGCCGATTCCCGCAAGCGTTCGATCACCGAAAGACTCAGCGTATTCGCCACGCCTATCAACGCAATCACCACGGCGACGGCCAGCAAGGCGACCAGTATCATCAGCAGCACGTTGACGATCTGTTCCCATTGCGACCTGACGGCTATGGATCCGCCGACGTTGACGCCATCCACATCGCTCAATGTGTCCTTGATGTTGGTGACCAACGTTCCGGCATTCTGCTGCCCGTCCGAACTAATCCATATCTCGTTGCCCTCGGCACGGATGCCCGCCGCGCCGAGCGTCCCCGGTTTGACGATGCCATACAATTCGTTGTCGCTCTCGACGCCCCTGTAGTTGGCGCCAACGACTCGGAACTCCCTGGACACCCCGTTCTGTGCCGTCCCAGTGGAGGATGTACCGTCCTGACCGTTATCAGAGCCCGATGCATTCAGCCCCAGGGTCACCTTGCTCCCCTGTACCAGACCGTTCTTGCCGGTGGCCAGCGCCTTCGGCACCAGGATGTCACCATCCTGAACAGCGGAAACCGATGCATGCATCAGTTCGCTCACACCGGACGCTGAAAGCTCGTACACACTCATCCCCTGCTGGTGTCCGTCCACTGACAGCATGGCAGGTACGGTCGGCACCAAGCCTGCCGCATGCACACCGCCAACCTTCTTGACTTTGTTCACATCCGCGGCAGTGAGATGATTTCCAGTCACCTGAATATCGACACTGTATCGAGCATCCAAGGCATTGCTCATCGTCTGCTTCGCACTGGCCGCACCCGTTCCCAGGCATGACACCAGAGTGACTCCTATGAGCAGCGCGGCACCCGTCGAAGCCACACGCCTAGGATTCTTCTGGATGTTGGCGGAAGCGATCCGCGTGGCCGGTCCGATGTGCGACAGCAGTGCACCTACGCCCTTGAGCAGCCATGGCATCCATCGGCTCGAACACAACAGCACCCCGACGAAGAACATCATCACGCCGAGTATTCCCACACCCAGTATCTGCGTGGACTGATCAGCGGTCAACGCAGCGGATTCACCGGTGAGCGACCTTCTGGTCAGCACTATGGGCAGTATGACGGCCACCACTCCGAGAACCATCAGGAGCAGACTCGTCATCGTCGAAAGCCACCCGTGACGCCTTTTCACAGAGGCTTCCATTGGTTGCAAGGCCTCAAGTGGCGTAACCCCAGTCGCTGCGCGTGCGGAGCCGGATGATGCCAGGATGGTGATGACAATGCCGAACAGTATCGGCACGACGAACACGGGCCATGACAGCACCACACTGAACTGCGCTCCGGCAAGATTGACACCACTGACGCCAAGCAAGGTCATCAGCAGCAAGGCGCACCCTACACCCACCACCGAGCACACGAGTCCGAGGATGCTCGCCTCGACGAGCACCGAAGCGTAGAGCTGGGATTTGCGAGCGCCTATCGTTCTGAGCAGGGCCAACGTCCTGCGTCGCTGCGCGATCATCACCTGGAAGGTGTTCGCGATGACTATGGCGGCGACGAACATCGCGAGCACGCCGAATGCAAGAATGAAGGTCGTGGTGATATTCACCTGTCCGCCTCCGAGGCTTTTCATCATGCTGTCCTCAAGGGCTTTACGCTCTTTGACCTGGAAACCGTGTGGAAGCGCCGCATCTATTTTACGCAAGGTCAGCGTCTGCTGTTCCGCCGTCGCAGGTGCGAGTTCGATGAACATCGTGGAGATGGGCAGATTCTCAAAGTTTGTTGTGGAGCCAAAACCGGCCAAGCCGGCAAAATCCTGCTCCACCACGATTGCGGCACCGCCGTAATACGCATAGGCGCCTGCCGTGTCCTTGCTGATACCGACGACCGTCATCGTCCGGGAATCGTTCTGTCCTGCTTCGTCACCACCTGACGGGGCCGTGCTTTTGACCGTGTCGCCGACATGCAGCGACAGCAAATTCGCCATCGACTCGGGAACAGCGATTTCACCCGAATGCGCAGGCCACAGCCCTGATGCAAGGCTGACAGGCATGACGCCGCTCGAATTGGCCATGCCTATCACGGCCGTGGAGGAATGTTCGTTGCGGCTGCCTCCCGAAATCTCGATCTGGCTGACCGTGTCGGGACGCACACCGGAAACACCCTGTATCTCGCGAATGCGATCCAGATTCATGCTCGCAACGGTTTCGGATGTACTTCTGCCGTCTTCCGCATCAGAGCTGCCGGTATTGCTCACCGCATACTGCGCGTCTCCGAAACTGGCGGACACCTGCTGCCTCAATGAATGATCGAGCGCATTCCCGAACAGGAAGGTACTTGATACGAACATCGTGCCGATGATGATGGCGATACCCGCGGGAACGAGCATTCGCATACTGCGTTTCATGAGTTTGAACGTTATTGACCACATATACGTGAATTCCTTATCTCAGACTTTCCAACACACCGCCGCCCGACCGGTTCAACCACCATGAGCGCCGAGTATGAGCATTCACCGAAGCTTCGCTCCGGCATCGACGGCATCCCTGCTGCGGCTACCATTGAACGCGGCTGCGGAGGTCTTGCGCCGTTCCTCCAACAGCAGGGCGTTCATCTGGTCAGCCGTGGGATGCTGTACATCCGCCACGATCCGACCATCCGCGAAGACGATGGCCCGATCGGCATAGGAGGCGGCGACAGCGTCATGCGTCACCATGATGATGGTCTGTGCGAATTCACGAACGGAACGCTTGAGGAATTCAAGCACTTCGGCGCTCGACACCGAATCGAGATTGCCCGTGGGCTCATCGGCGAACACGATGGACGGCTTGCTGATCAGCGCTCGGGCAATGGCCACGCGCTGCTGCTGTCCGCCGGAAAGCTCATGAGGACGATGGTCGAGACGACCTTCGAGACCGAGCGTCTCGACCAGAGTGCGCATCCACTGCTTGTCAGGCTTCGCTCCGGCGAGTGTCAGCGGCATGACGATGTTCTGTTCCGCCGTGAACATCGGCAGTAGGTTGAAGCTCTGGAAGATGAATCCGACGTTGTTCCTTCTCATCAAGGTCAGCTGCTTGTCGTTCATCGTCGTGATATCCGAACCGGAAAAGACGATGTTGCCGCTGGTCGGCGTATCAAGACCGGCCAGTGTATGCATCAACGTCGATTTGCCCGAACCGGACGGCCCCATAATGGTAGTGAACCTGCCCTGCTCGAAACTCACGTTCACCCCACGCAGCGCATGGACGACGTTCTCGTCCTCGCCATAGTCCTTGACCAGATCCACTGCCTCGATCGCCACTCCGGGACGCTTGGTCACATAAGCATGCACACCGCTGATGGCTGCGGCTGCGCTCCCCTCCGCGGTACCGCCGGGGTTTGCGGAGCCCGCCGTGGTCTGATTGCGGGTGTCGTCCCATATATTGCCGTTTTCCACTGTTGGTGATTCACTCGTATGGCTCATGGCTTCCTCTCTCTGAACAGCGAACCGGAGACTCTCCGATGTACTGTCACCAAACTATCCGGGCGTGGTCCGGGCCGTCATCGTGCGTGAGGGTGACTTCGGGAACATGAGGAATCGCGCGAATCATCCCAGAGAATGAGGAAAGCGGCGACAACTTGCAACTGAGCGTGAATAGGCGCTTAACGTCGAATACCTGAACGTAATCTTGCCATGCGTATGCTGTACGCAACCGCGTGGCGCATATAGCCTTGAACCATATGCACAACACGTTGCCGGGCCGGTACACACCTCCTGGACGGAACCCTTCCTGCACAAAGGTCGAAAGGAATACGTATGGCAAATATCGTTCTTGGCAAAGGCAATGCCTCTGCCCTGTTCTCTGCGAAGGCTCCATCCGCGGGACGAAGCGGCAAGCTGCTGGAATTCGTTGAACCGGAGGCTCTGATTGTCTCCCCATTCGACCTGGCGGTTACCAGAGGTGACGGCATCTTCGAAGCGACCACCGTATGGAAGGGGTATCCGGTATCGCTGGAGAACCATCTGCTCAGACTCGCCTATTCCGCCAGGCTCATGGATATGCCCGAGCCGAATATGGCGGCGTTTACGCAGGCGGTGGAGGATCTCATAGCCCATTATGACGGCGACGAGCCCGGTCCTTTGCTGCGAATACTCATCTCGCGAGGCATGGATGACGCTACCGGCGTCGGCAAGGGCAGCGATGGCCTGCCGAGTGTGTGGATGTTCATTGACTCCATGGGCAATCTGCATGAAACCGATCCCATTTCCATGATGTCGTTGACCAGAGGGTATTCGTCCGACATCACAGCCAAAGCTCCCTGGCTGCTGAACGGGGCGAAAACCCTCAGCTATGCCGTCAATCAGGCCATACACAGGGAATGCGACCGGCACTCCGTCGGAGACGCGATTCTGACGACCGAGGATGGATTCGTGTTGGAATGCCCGAATTCCTCGATAGTCGCAGGTTTCGGCAACCATTACGTCACTCCGGACCCCTCCATCGGTATTCTGCACGGCACCAGCCAACGTGAGTTGTTCGCCTTCGCGCAGCAAGAAGGCGGCAGCTTCGAATACAGGAAACTCCCCTTCGAGCAGTTGCTCGAGGCGGACAGCCTCTACATGACGCACGGTGGTTGGGTGATTCCCGTAGGCGAGTTGGATGGCAACCACTACTCCGTCGACGCCGAATTCGTGGCGGCAATGAACGATGCCATCCACACCGGACGCACTCATGACGACGCATTGTCCATTGGACCAAAAGTCTGAGAAATATCAGGTATAAATCCCAAGGCGTGCATATCAAATATCGGCCTTGGCTCACTGCAGACGTGGTGAATTAGATAACTGCACTAAAAGGATAGCTTTGAGCAACAATTTCTCGGAAAAAGCTGTACTTTTAGTGCAGTTATCGTATTAGGTGGCCCTTTGAACGGCATACGGCAACGCCCCATCGGGAAATGAGCCGATGGGGCGTTGCCACGTTCTGTGAGTTTAGAGTTACTGGGCCAGTCCGGAGGCTTTCACTGCGGCAAAACCAGCTTTGAGATCGTCGAGGATATCCTCGATGTTTTCGGTGCCGATGGAGAGTCGGATGGTTCCCTGGTGAATCCCCTGGTCCTCAAGTTCCTCAAGGGTCTCCTGCGAATGGGTGGTCGATGCGGGGTGAATCACCAGAGACTTCACATCCGCCACGTTGGCAAGCAACGAGAACAGATGCAGGTTGTTGATGAACACGCGAGCCGCATCCTTGCCGCCCTTGATGTCGAAGGTGAAAATCGAACCAGCGCCGTTGGGGAAGTACCGTTCATACAGCTCGTGGTCGCGACGGCCTGGAACAGCGGGATGGCTGACATGCTCGACCTCGGGCACGGTCTGCAGGTAATCGACCACCTTCAGGGCGTTTTCCACATGCCGTTCGACGCGCAGGCTCAGTGTCTCGGTGCCCTGCAGCAGCAGGAAGGCGGCGAAGGGCGACAGGGTCGCACCGGTGTCACGCAGCAGAATCGCGCGAATGCGTGTAACGAAGGCGGCCGGCCCCAGGGCCTCGAAGAAATTCAGGCCGTGATAGCTCGGGTCCGGTTCGGTGAGTGTCGGGAACTTGCCCGGCACCTCGGCCCAGTCGAAGTTGCCGCCTTCGACCACCACGCCGCCAAGCGTGGAGCCGTGCCCTCCGATGAATTTGGTGGCGGATTCGACCACCACATCCGCTCCATGCTCCAAAGGACGGAAGAGATACGGGGTGGCGAAGGTGTTGTCGACAATCACCGGAAGATGATGCTTATGGGCAATCTGCGAAATCGCCTCAAAATCCACGAGGTCGGCGTTGGGATTGCCGAAGGTCTCGAAGAATACGAGCTTGGTGTTGTCCTGGATGGCATCCTCGAAGTTCTGCGGCTCCTCCGGATCGATGAAGGTCGTGGTGATGCCGTCGCGGGGCAGCGTGTGGCGGAGCAGGTTGTAGGTACCACCGTAGATGTTCTTCGCGGAGACGATGTGGTCTCCGGTTTGCGTGATGTTGCGTACGGCATATTCGACCGCAGCGGCACCTGATGCCACGGCAAGGCCTGCGGTGCCGCCTTCGAGCGCGGCGATGCGGTTCTCGAACACACCCTGTGTGGAGTTGGTCAGACGGCCGTAGATATTGCCCGGGTCCTGCAAGCCGAATCGTGCTTCTGCATGGTCGAAGTCATGGAACACATAGCTCGTGGTGGCGTAGATGGGGACGGCTCTGGCATCAGTGGCCGGGTCGGCTTCTTCCTGCCCGACGTGCAACTGCTGGGTTTCAAACCTGTAGTGATTCTCGGTCACGGTAACTCCTTAACGATGTTGGCGTATGTGCGAACTGCTGCGTGACGGCTGTGGCACTTCCACATCCCGTCACTGTCCTGTGTCTTGAAGGTAGTTCAGATACGCTCCTTTTGACAAGCTGTGAAGCTCCTCCGGTTATCGCAAGTATTTATAACGCTTTGCAGGCATCATATTTCGCAATGGCTTTCGATTTCGGGCACGACGAAAAGCCTGTTTCAACACGCCGCCCCTCCTGTGAAAAAGGGCAAAGACCGTTGACATGGTCGGTAACATAGGCAAATGGGCGCATAAGGTACAGTCGTTGCCTGATGCATCCGTCTGCCAAGCGAAGATAAGGGGTTTCCATGACCAGTGATGTGACGCTGTACGAGCGCGATCCGCAATACATTCCCAGAGTGGCCGCCGTGCATGATATGTGCGGATACGGCAAGTGCTCGCTGACGGCGGCCATTCCCATCCTTTCGGCCGCGGGCTGCGACGTTTGCCCCGTCCCCACTGCACTGTTCAGCGCCCACACCATGTACAAGGACTACACCTTCCACGACACCACCGATATGCTGGGTGGCTATCTTGACGCCTGGCAGAAGGAAGACGTCGAGCTAGACGGCATATACAGCGGTTTCCTGGGGAGCGCCGCACAGGTCGACATCATTCAGCGGCTTTACAACGAGTACCCGGGTGCACTTCGACTGGTGGACCCCGTGATGGGAGACGGCGGGAAGATGTATCCCACGTATACCCAGGAACTTTGCGACGCGATGGGCAGGCTAGCCGACGGCGCCGATGTGCTGATGCCGAATCTCACCGAGGCGAGCATTCTTGCGAACAGAGAGTACCCCGGCCAAAATCTCGATGACCACGAGGTCGACGACTGGATGGATACGCTGCTTGGACTCGGCGCGAAGAACGTCGTGCTCAAAGGCATCGACAGGCAGGACGGCAAGATTCGCAACTTCGTCGCATCCGCATCGACGGGCGTCGCCGGCACGGTGGAACTGACGCACGACAAACATCCCTACATGATTCACGGCACAGGCGACGCCTTCGCCTCGGCTCTGTGCGGTGCCGTGCTCGCCGGAAAAGGTCTGGCGGAATCCGCCAGAATCGCCGGTGAATTCGTTCGTTCGGCCATGGTCAGCACCCGCAGGCAACCGCACTTCGAGCAGCGCGGGGTAAGCTTCGAACTCAATCTCGGAGAGCTCACCGGCCTTGTCGCCGCATAGCTTATTCGGCATTCTCGCCTCGTACCGAATTTTGCAGCAAACAGACATGCAGCAAGGCACGCAGGGTGGCGACTCGGGTAGGCGGCGGCACACCAAGAGCCGCCTCCACGCATTGGACACGGTCCACATACATCATCGAGGCCTGCACATTCGACCACACGTCCGTGCAGGCCTCGATGATTCCGCATCGGCATGATGGACTGTGCTCATGACAGCACAATCATCTCAGATACAATCTTCCGGCAATCACGACACCTTAGGCAGCGAACTGCTGAATCCCAACATCGATGCACAGGCACTCGGTCGTTTGGGCGAGGAGTTCGTCTCATCCTGGTTGAAATCCAGAGGATGGGACATTATCGACCGCAACTGGAGCAGCAGGTACGGGGAGCTCGATATCGTGGCTTTCGACGATGAGCGGACACTGGTGTTCGTAGAAGTCAAAACGCGCAGAAGCAACCGGCAGGGCACCGGGCAAGAGGCCGTTACCTACAGAAAACGCATGAATCTGCGGTCAGCTGCGTCACAGTGGCTCCTGGCCCCCGAACACCGCTGCCGACGCAATGGCCTACGCTTCGATGTCGTCGCCTTGGACGCGTCCGGTGCGTCATTGCGGATACGCCATATCATGAAGGCGTTCTGATGGCCATCGGAACCGCACAGTCCGTCGGCATGGTGGGGCTACGGGGCTTCATCGTGCAGATGCAGGCCTTCATATCCCCCGGCTTGCCCCACTTCTCCATCATTGGCCTGCCGGATACCTCGGTCAACGAAGCCCGGGAACGGGTCAGGTCCGCCTGTTCCGCGTCGGGATTCCGATGGCCGGAAACCCGCGTTACCGTCAATCTGTCACCGGCCTCACTGCCCAAGCGCGGTGCAGCGCATGATCTGGCCATTGCGGTCAGTGTGCTGGCCGCAGGACGAATGATTCCGACCAAAGATTTCGACGGCATGATAGCTCTGGGAGAATTGAATCTCGACGGCAGCGTGCTGCCCATCAACGGCATCCTCCCCATGCTTATGCACGGCGCCCGGCGTGGAGTGCGGAAGGCTTTCGTGCCGGCCGCCAATATGGACGAGGCGGAACTGATACCGGGAATCGACATCGTCGGTCTTCACCATCTCACTGAACTGATTCTGCAATTAGGCGGCACCTGCGAATTGAAGACGTCGAGCGCGAATACCTACGCCGAGTCCTCGTCTTCTCCCCTGTCGAATGTTTCGGTCACCGGTCCCGCAACTCTTGGAAACCGTGACCCTGCAACGACATCCCCTGCGCATCGACCAGGGTCAGGCGGAGTGGACATGAGTCAGGTTTCCGGTCAGGAATCGGCGAAGTGGGCGTTGACCGTAGCCGCAGCGGGCGGGCATCATCTGATTATGACCGGACCGCCGGGCTCAGGAAAAACGATGCTGGCGGAACGATTGCCGACTATCCTGCCGCCGCTTGGCGAGGTGGAACAGCTTGAGGTAGCTTCGATACGCTCATTATGTGGCACTCTGCAGCAGTACGGGGTCACCGATATCCCGCCTTTCGAGGCTCCACATCATACCGCCTCGAATGCATCGCTTGTCGGTGGTGGCGGAGGGCTGGCTCAACCCGGAGCCATCACCAGAGCCCACCACGGCGTGCTGTTCATGGACGAAGCGCCTGAATTCTCACCCAGGGTGTTGCAGTCCTTACGCGAACCATTGGAAACCGGTCTCGTCGCTCTTGCCAGATCGCAAGGAACCACCGTCTATCCGGCACGATTCCAACTGTTGATGGCTGCGAATCCATGCCCATGCGGCTTTGCGTACGGGACAGGGGAACGTTGCACCTGCGCGTCGCGGGAACGCCGTCGATATTGGAATCGGCTCTCCGGACCGATACTCGACCGCATAGATATTCAGACGGAGGTTCTTGACGTTCCATGCCTTCCTGCCGACTCCGGTTCCGAGAAGGACAGCAGCGAGAGCATTCGAGCGACAGTCATTGCCGCGCGAGAACAAGCACGGCTCCGATACCAGGAACATGGCTGGCGATGCAATGCGGAGGCGACAGGCGGATGGCTGCGCGAGCATAGCTCACCGGCGGTGCTGGCACGAGTAGACCAGGCCCTTCGTACATCACTGCTCAGCATGCGCGGCGCGGACAGGGCATTGCGCTTGGCGTGGACTCTTGCCGACCTGCATGGACATGACGGCCCCGAAACTGAAGACATTGACCTGGGCATACATCTGCGCACCAGACTGTCCTGAATGGACCGGTCACCAGCGCCCATCCGGACGACAACCACTCCTTCTCACCATCACCCCGACATAACCCACCATCACCGCACTATCACCTCACCACGAAAGGGAATCAAGGACATGAATGACGACCCCCGCGAGGGGAACACGGCACGAGAAGCGACGGATGCCAAGGAACATCCACACCAGGCATCGCAACACGACTCACCGTGCTCGACCTCGACAATAGCCGTGACAATGACCTCAACAGCGGCTACGACAGCTGACACGACAGTAAGTGAATCCGCGAAGCCTGCCCTGCAACAGCACGACCACGCGATTCCCGACATGGAAGACACACTTGCCAGGGCATTGTTGAGCTACTGCGCCGATGGTCCTGACCCCATCATGCACAACTTGGTCCTGGCCAGCATGAAAGGCAAGATGGAAGGACCTGCCGCCATCCTCGATTGCCTCAGGCGGGAATACTCCTGCAAGACTCCCGGAACCGGACGGTATGCGCAACGTTTGCAACATGCCTTCATGGAATACCTGACTGAAGTCGAACCCTCACATATTGACACAGGGCGCAGGTCATTCACCACGAGGATGGACCGCTGGCTCGTTCGATATGCCCAGATACCCGACCTTCGCGATGAGGACCTCCATGCATGGATCACCGCAGGTGGAAAGTATTGGATACTTACCCCGGAACATCCGCACTGGCCGAAGCTTCTGAATGATCTGCACCTGCGTGCCTATGTGCCTGTTCCTCTGTGCCTATGGGGGCAAGGCCAGTCCTCAACGCTGGCGCTGTGTCAACAACCCGTTGCGATTGTCGGTTCACGCGAACTGGACGATTACGGACGGCAGGTGACACAGGCCATAGCCTGCGCAGTGGGCAACGCAGGCCATGTCGTGATTTCCGGGGGTGCCATCGGTGCGGATGCCTGCGCGCATCACGCTGCAATCAGTTGTCGCAGCGGAACATCCAGAAAGAGAAGGCCGGACGATGCTGACTCATCGGGGATGACCGTCGCCGTCTTCGCAGGAGGGCTCGACCACATGGGACCTGCCCGAAATCTCGAACTCTTCGAAGCCATACTCTCATCCGGCGGCACGCTGCTCAGTGAGCTGAGCCCCGACACCATACCTGCGGCACCGAGATTTCTCTTCCGAAACCGCATCATCGCCGCCTTGGCAGGCTCGGTGGTCGTGACACAGGCCAGAGTACGTTCGGGGGCGTTGAATACCGCTCATTGGGCGGATATGCTGTGCCGTGAGGTCTATGCCGTCCCGGGCATGATAACCACTCCGAACAATGCGGGCTGCAATGCCCTGATTCGAGATCATAAGGCCGAATCCATACTCAAACCCGAAGAAGTGGCGAACCTCGTCCCCCATCGGCACGAACCCATGCGACGCTCATCAAAGAAGAGGGCGGGCACCACAAGTTTGCCTATCGGAGGTCTGTTTCCTCAACAGGCGACATCAACACCGGTAGCCGATAACCATACAGGCAACGGCAGCGAAACGGGCAGTACGGATACGACATTCACGCCCCTTCAGCACAGCCTGCTGTCCATCATTCGCACAGCATCCTCGAATCGGCCGTTGCGAGTCGAAACATTACTGACCATGTTCAATCGGCGCCACACCGAGGGGAACCTGTACGGCAATACCTCTTCACCACCACAGACGCCGCCGACCATCGAGCAGGTATTGACGGCACTCGGGACCTTGGAAATCGCAGGATTCATCGCCTACGACAACAGAGGCCTGCTCAAGACGGTCACGCCCGGGAATCGGCAATCGCCATGACTGTGACGCATACGCCATCGTTGTTCAGTGCCGCTTCATTCGTGCAGATTCGGCATACGTCATCACCCTGCGCAGCAGAAGACCGTCAGGCATCCCATTGGCACCGCTCGAGGTCCACACGCCACCCTTGAGCACCCGCCGCTTCCGCACCCCCTTTAGGGATGAATCGCACATGCTCGGCTTCAAGCAATTCGCGCTGTCGCTCCGGTCCTCCGAAGGCAAAACCCGGTGCCAGGGAACCATCCCGAAACACCACGCGATGACAGGGAATCACCCCGGGTTCCGGATTCACATGCAGAGCATATCCGACGATTCTCGCATTACGCGGATTCCCCGCCAAAGCCGCGACCTGTCCGTAGGTCGCTACTGTTCCTTCCGGAATCCTGCGCACAACCTCATACACACGTTGGGAAAAATTGAGTTCTGCCATAGCACCATCTTCAACGTGGCGCTCGACAGGTGCTCGACAGTCATTCGGCAGGGCGACGCTCCGGACGCTGACAAGAAATGCTGATGCCCTCTCCGCCTGTTGTGCAACAATCGGTGTCATGGATTCGAGTGAGCTTGAAGAATATTATGACGCCGTCATCGTAGGCTCGGGGGCCGCCGGATTGTCCGCAACCCTCGCATTGCTGCGCACATGGCAGGGCTCACCCTCGACGTCCGGCACACTTCCCAAAGTCCTGGTCATCTCCAAACTTCAGGCGTTGCGCGCGCACACCGGATCGGCGGAAGGCGGCATCGCCGCAAGTCTGGGCAATGTCGACAAGGATGACTGGCATTGGCATTATTTCGACACCATCAAGGGCGGCGATTGGCTGGTCGACCAGGATGCGGCTCGTCTTCTGGCCGAGGAGGCGCCCTCGACGGTCATCCGTCTGGAACATGATGGGGTCGCCTTCTCTCGAACGCCGGACGGCCATATCGCGCAAAGGCGTTTCGGAGGCCACACATCCGATTTCGGCGGCACCCCAGTTCGACGTGCCGCATTCGCCGCAGACCGAATCGGACATCAGATACTGCACAGCCTCTGGCAGCAGTGCGTGGCCTTGGGCGTGCACTTCGCCGAGGATTGGTATGTATGCGATTTGTCATTGGATACACGTGACGTCAGCGAAACGGACGGCGCTGCAAACGTCAATCGCGTCAATCGTGTCAATGGCGTCATCGCCGTCGACACTCGGACAGGCACGGTGCGTGGCATCAACGGCACTCATGTGGTCTTGGCAACGGGCGGTGCAGGCCGGCTGTTCACCACCACCTCCAACTCCTGGGACCTGACCGGTGACGGCCTATCCCTTGCCTTGAACGCCGGACTGCAGATTGAGGATGCCGAATTCATCCAATTCCATCCCACTGGTCTGGCTCATACCGGTATTCTGCTCTCGGAAGCAGCCAGAGCGGAAGGCGGGGTTCTGCGCAATGCCGATGGCGAGGCTTTCATGGCACGATATGCACCGGAACACGCCGACCTCGCCGCCAGAGATGTCGTATGCCGTGCGATTCGCGAGGAAGTGCTCGCCGGACGGGGCGTTCCAGATCCGCGCCAGACCAATGGTCCGAAAGACTGCGTGTGGCTCGATCTCCGTGCCCTCGACCCTGCCCATATGGAAGCGACCCTCCCCCAGGTGTGCGAAACCATCCGCGATGTCGCCGGTCTCGACCCGAGCAAGGACCTGATACCCGTCAAGCCGACGGCCCACTACACCATGGGCGGCATACCGATTGACACCAGTGGCCGCGTCTATACGTGGGAGAACGGAGAACGGCATGTCGTCGGCGGCCTCTACGCCGCCGGTGAATGCTCATGCGTCGGCGTACATGGCGCCAACCGTCTGGGTGGTAATTCCCTGCTCGACGCCTGCCTCTTCGGCACGCATGCCGGGGAGAGCATAGCCCGCGACCTTCTCCACGACGTTGACGGCGACTCGAATGGGCCAGACAGCGGTCACAGCAGTATGATTCCCCCAACCGACATCACCGCATGGCAGGAACGTCTGGATACGCTGCTGCATCCTGCCGCAGACGGCAACCACGACCAAGCAACGGCGATGGATGAGCAGGAAAAGGGACTGCGAGCATCCACGCACAACAGCAAAGCCGACGGTTTTGCCGGTGCCGATGCCGACAACGCCTACCGCGTGATGGCCGACCTCGGCGCATTGATGGAAGAGCACGTCGCCGTGTCATGCGATCAACAGAGCATCGACAGTGCCAGACACCTTCTGGAGCAGGAGTTCAGCTCGAGGGTCCGGCGGTTGAAGGCGCACAGCGAGTCCGCCGCATACAATCAGGAGCTCATTGCGATTTTCGAAGCCGAGCACCTGTTCACCCTGGCCAAGGCCGTCCTGAATGCGATGGCGGCTCGCTTGGAGTCACGAGGCTCGTTGAAACGTCGCGACTACCCGGAACGTGACGATACGAGATTCCTGGCGCATTCGATGATCGACACGGAGGGTAAGCTATGTTGGCAGCCGGTGCATATCCTCGACGTGCCGGCCGCCCGGCGTGAGTACTGATATGTCTCCGGCACTCGATGACCGTATACAGAGAGGAAGGGAACGATGACGACAACACCAGCACAGCGGTCCAACGGCTCTATCGCTCTGACCCTTCGCGTTACGAGATTCACCCCTCGCCAGGAACGAGCAAGGAAGCAACGCAATCCTTTCGCCGCTCAAAGCGCTTCTTCTCCTTTCGCACAGCGCAAACGGCAACGGGGTAAGCAGTGGGTTCAGGAATATCAGCTGAACGTATATCCGCAGGACACGATTCTGGATTGTCTGCTGGCAGTCAAGCGCGATATCGACCCGACCCTGGCCTTCCGCTATTCATGTGGTCACGGGATGTGCGGGTCGGATGCCGTAAGCATCAACGGCACACCGACTTTGCTGTGTACGGCGACCGTGGCGGCTTGGGCGAAGAAGGATACGCCTCTTCACGCCACCGACTCGAGCGGATTCCGCCAGACCGGTGTGTCTTTGAAGACTTCCGCAGGACCGAGCGCAAAGAATGACGAACAGTGCGAAATCCAAGAGCATACAGCCCCGTCCGCAGGCTTCGACGGTCTCGGTACGAGCAACGAACAAGACGGCACCCAACATAACGGTGCCGAAGCCATGACGGTCGACCTTGCTCCACTCCCCGGGTTTCCGGTTCAGCGCGACCTGATTGCCGATATCGACCAGATGATGGAGCAGATCAAAAGGCTCAAACCCTACCTCCAGGCCAGCGGGCAGCTTCACACCACGCAGGATGGCGCGGTGAACATGTTCGAATATCTGCAGAGTCCTGAGGAGCTGCAGCGATTCGAGCTGCTCAGCAATTGCATTGCCTGTGGCGTGTGCGAGGGAAGCTGCCCGGTTTATGCGGGTGGAGAGGCATTCATCGGACCGGCGGCCCTTGTCATCAACTCCCGGTTCATCAACGATTCTCGTGACGATGCCACCAAGGAACGCCTCGACGATATCAGCGATGCTGACGGCATCGCCGCCTGCCAATCCGTGCGGGCATGCTCCCGTCACTGCCCGAAAGGCATAGACGTAGGAGAAGAGATGTGGAAGCTGGTCGAACTCCGGCCCTCTGGGAGATAACTGCACTAAAAGGACAGCTTTTGGGCAATGATTTCTCGGAAAAGCTGTCCTTTTAGTGCAGTTATCTCATTCAAAGCTCACAGAACCGGCTCTGCCGCGACAAGACATCCAGCACCAACACCACTAGAGTATGACATTATGAACAAAACCTCTTACACCAACCTCTCCAAGGCTTGGGAATTCATCGAGTCGCGTGCGGTTGACAAGCAGCGCAGCTATTTGCAGGAAATCCGCAGCAAGGTCGAGTCGCAGGGACATGAACAGGGTTCCGCGGCACAAGCCTCGTTCCTCAATACACTGATAAGGCTCACCGGGGCCCGGTCGATTATTCTCGTCGGCACGGCTGCAGCTGTGGAAACCGTTGAAATCATTGATGCCCTTCAAGGAGGCGGACAACTCACGGTCGTCGACTCCAGCTCTGACGGTGCAGCAGTCATCCGGGCCATCTTCAACGACCTCGACGATGAGAGCGACACACGCATGCGCGCGGTCAACGCCTCTGCAGGAGTGTTCCTGCCTAGGTTGAACGCGGAGGATTACGACCTCATCATCGTAACCGGCGACGCCTCGAATTACCTTGCCAGCTATCAACAGTCATCACGCCTGCTGAAACAAGGCGGAGCGACCGTATTCACCGATATGTTGGGATTCCAGGCATCCGATTCACAGGGAGGGCTGCTCAACCCGGTCGATCGTGATGCGAAAACCCTGGAGCTGCGCAAACTGCTGAGCATGGTCGACGATGACGAGACCACAGACAGCACCCTCATACCGGTCGGCACAGGAATGCTCATCGCCACGCATCACTGACCCATCGACCGTCATGTACTCTCAATGATGTGATGCCTGGCGGTCGCAGCCTGATGTTCTGTTCCCAGACCGGAACGTTCATCAGCCTACGAACCGATGATCCAAATCGCGTGTGGACTCAGTGCTCTCCGATACCGCTGGTGGCCACATCCACAGCCTCGTCCGCATCGTCAGTCACAAGCACCCGCTCCGGGTCGAGCGCAGAAATCATGCCGCTTTCCATAACCGTGGTGTTCAACCAGTCGAACAGCCCCTGCCAGTATTGCTTGTCATACAACACCACGGGGATGCTTGACACTTTGCTGGTCTGGACGAGCGTCAGCAGTTCGAACATTTCGTCCAGAGTCCCGAAACCTCCGGGGCAGATGATGACGCCCGAGGAATACTTGACGAACATGGTCTTTCGCACAAAGAAATACCTGAAGCTAATGCCCAGATTCACCCAGCTGTTCACACCCTGCTCGTGAGGGAGTTCGATGCCGAGACCGACGGACTTGCCGCCTGCGAGCGCGGCACCTCGGTTGGCAGCCTCCATCACTCCGGGGCCTCCCCCGGTGATGACGGCGATGCCGCGTTGTGCGACTTTCTTGCCCATATGCCGTGCCGCCTTATACACCGGGTCGATACGTGGCGTCCGTGCGGAGCCGAATATCGACACCGCCGGTCCTAGTTCAGCCAAGGCGCCGAATCCGTCGACGAACTCCGATTGGATGCGCATCACCCGCCAGGGGTCCATGTGCAGCCAGTCCGTGCTGCTGACCGGTGCGAGAAGGTTCCCTGTGGTGTTGTCTTTCGGAATCATGTGCCCGCGCATGATGACCGGGCCCCGATGATAGGTATCGCCAAGTGGTGACTGTGATTCCTGCTGCTCGGGTGCATCCGTGCGCTGGTTGTCGTTCAAGCCTTCATCTGCCTGATGCTGCACTGATGCGTCCGTCTGTGACATCTCTCCTTCAACGGAGATGTCACTCATGTCATTGTCCCCATGCTTCTTTGCATTCGCGGGTTTGTTGCCGTGCTTGCCGCTCTTCGCCGAAGCGGCTTTCTTCGTAGTCATGGTCTTGTTATGAGACTTTTTCGCCATTCGCGCTCCCTTGAGATTTTCCCACCACTAGGGTATCAATGATTCCTTTTGTTCAGCCTGTTGCGATGCTCGGGTGGACAACCCACACAGACAATTCAGCTGGAATTCATCCGGCGCTCGTAAGGCCCGGTACGATAACTGCATCAAAGGACGGCATTTCCGTGAATTCGTAGCACAATGCTGTCCTGTTGATGCAGTTATCTCACTCAACATGGCTGCTGGCTAAGGGCGAATCGGTCAGGCGTCCTTTCATACCGCTGTATCTATGACACAGCACCAAGCTCGTCATATCGCTTAGCCTGGGCATGCAGCATGAATGCCGATACGACCGCCGCAATCACCGAGGCCAGCAACACCCCTATCCTGCTTTCCGTGATGAGCAGAGCATCCTGGTATGACAGGGATGTCAGCAGCATCGAGACGGTGAAACCGATACCGCAGGCGACCGCCATCGGGATAAGGTCGACCACACGCAGATGTTGTGGAAGCGAGAGCTTCAGCACTCTTGTCGAGAGCCATGCGGTGCATATGATTCCCAAGGGTTTGCCCACGCACAGTGCAATCACCACACCACACACCACCGGTGAAAACAGCTGTCCGAAGCCCGCGGAACCCAATTCCACTCCCGTGGTGAACAAGGCGAATGCCGGAAGCGCTATCAATGACGAGTAGGGCAGCATGCGTTTCGCGTAGTGTTCAGCCCTGGAGCGCTTTTCCCTATGCACCGCTCTAGCCGGGGTGAGCAGCCCGGCCAACACCCCTGCAAGTGTGGGGTGTATACCGGCTTCGAACATCATTACCCATGTCAGTACCCCGATTAGGGCAATTGGCAGCCACGGCACACGCTTGAAACGAATCAGCCAGCGCCATAGCGCCGCACATACGGCTATACCCACGAACCAATACCATGCATTCACGTGTGAGAAGAACACGGCGATGATGATGATGGCGAGCAAATCGTCGACGGTCGCCAAAGTCATCAGAAATGTTCTGATGGCTCGCGGCAGAGCTTTTGCAAAAATCGCCAGCACCGCAAGAGAGAAGGCTATGTCGGTCGCGGTGGGTATGGCCCAGCCTTGCGCCAGGGCGGAGAACGTGCCAGTGGCTCCCGAAGCGCTGCCAACGAGCAGACCGTCCGCTCCGCGCGGCCACAGCGAGAGCGTCGAGATGAAGAGCACCGGTGGCACAATCATTCCACCGACCGCACAGATCATCGGCACCGCCGCATGCTTCGGATTGCTCAGCGACCCGTTGCGCAGCTCCTGCTTCAGCTCCAATCCCACCACCAGGAAGAAGATTGTGAGCACGCCATCCTGAATCCAGTGGCTCACCGTGAGGTCGATATTGCTGAAGGGTATGCCGATGGGATACTCGGCAACACGTCTCATGGTTTCGGCGGTGAAGGGCATATTGGCCAGAGCCAGAGCGATGACGGCGCACAGCAGCGTCAGGATTCCGCTCCCCCGTTCCGATTCCGCCAGCCTTAGGAGCTTACCTTTGAAGTCTGCAAGAATTCGATTGACTGCCACTCCTCGTCTATCCTCGTTCGCCAAGCGCACGGGCGATTCCCGAACACGCCTGTTCCAGCATCGTTCTCGGGCATGCCAGATTCACGCGCTCGAAACCCTTGCCGGAGTCGCCGAACAGCGCTCCTTCGTCGAAGAACACCCGCGCACGATTGCGCATGAAGTCGCGCAGTTCGTCGCTGCCCATACCCAGTCCCCGGCAATCGAGCCATGCGAGATAGGTTCCCTCGGGTTCCACGAGCGTCACACCCTCCTGTGCCTCAGCGAAGCTTCTCAACACATCAAGGTTGCCGTCGAGATATCCGCGCAGCTCATTCAGCCATGCCTCTCCATGCTCATACGCGGCCTGACACGCCACAAGACCGAAGTGATTCACGCTGAGACCTGCGACGTTGTCGGCGGCGATGTCGAATCGCCGTTTCAACTCAGGATTGGAGATGACGACATTGGAGGTTATCAATCCCGCGAGGTTGAAGGTCTTGCTAGGTGCCGTGAACTCGATGCAGTTGGCGGCCACGTCCCCGCCAAGGGTGGAGAACATGGTCACTTCATGCCCGTCATAAGCGAAATCGGCGTGAATCTCATCGACCAGCATCGTGACATCGTGACGCAGACATATCTGTGCCACCGTAGACAGTTCGTCTCGGCTCCATACACGTCCCACAGGATTGTGGGGGTTGCACAGCAACATCGCCGTGCATCGGGGGTCGGAGGCTTTGCACTCCAAATCGGCATAATCCATCACATAGCGTCCATCGTCGCCGAGCACCAGTTCGTTGTCGAGAATGCTCAGACCGTTGCGCACCGCCGCATTGGTGAAGGGGTAATACACGGGTCTTTGGATGATGACGGCATCCCCCGGGTGGGTCACGGCTCTTAAGGCCGTAAATACGCCGGTCATTACCCCGTCGCTTACGGAAATCCACTCACGCTTGATATCCCAATGATGGTGCCGAAGCATCCAGGATTGCACCGCCGCGTAATAGGCATCGGTGCAGTACTCGTAACCGTAGATGCCGGTATCCACCGCCCGATGGAGGGCCTCCTGAATTTCCGGGGCAGTTTTGAACTCCATATCCGCAACCGAAAGCGCAATCACATCATCACTTTCCGGCCCCATGACCTCACGCACTTCGGCCCACTTCTCGGAAGCCCAACCATGATGGTCGATGATGGTGTCAAAATCGTACATGCTATCCCTCTCCAACGCTATGCCCCGTATTGCTCAGGTATTCCTGCCATCTGGCGGTATTGCAACACTCGGTTCATGCTACAGCTCTGGTCGGAACACTCGGTAACGGTATTGCGCACACACTTGACGGAGATTCGTGACACACCGGTTTGCAAAACACGGTCGACCGAGCTATTGTATTCGAGTTGCCTAAAAGCTTCGGCATGCGGACAACATGCGCCAGTAGCCCAATGGATTAGAGCAGCTGACTACGGATCAGCAGGTTGCAGGTTCGAATCCTGTCTGGCGCACCAGAAGCCTTGGAATCCTTGAGATTCCAAGGCTTTTACTTTTCTCCGACTTCCTTTTGTGAATTGACGCACCCCTCACCCAAGCGTCAGTATCACGTCTGCAACCCACTCGAATCACTGCAGCACCACACAGCTGGAACATGGAATGCGACTGCGTGTATCGGCACGCGAAGCCAGATAATTTACTGGCTTCGCGTGCTAATGCACACAGTTCCGAGGAAAGAGTCAGACCAGATTCGCGTCTCGTTCGGCACGCTTCGACAGGTAGTACGGGCGGATAGCGAACGCGAGCATCAGGCCGCCGACGACGAGCAGGACGAGAATGCCGACACCGCCCGTGTAGGGCAGGTTCGCCAGACTCCACGCCGGGTCAAGGACCATGACATGCTTACCATCCTGGGACACGTAGGCCAGGTTCGTGCCCGACGTGGCATACGTGACCTTCGTCACCAGCGTCGCATCCGCATCCCACTCAGGAAGGATATCCACCCCGAAATCCGACACCGCGAAATAACCGGAAGGAGCCGTGGTCTCCTTGAACGAGAGCTCACGAGCCTCCACGCCCAGCAACGACAGCGTGCCGTCAGCTTTGGTGGTCACCGTAGTGGCACTGCCCGTCTCACCATCGACCGCCAGACGATACACACCATCAGAGCCCACGAACTTCAACGGCTGCCCGTCACGGGACACCTCGAACTCCACGCCACCAAGCCTCTTGGACGGGTCATCCTTGTCCAGCTTCACCACGTCCAGCTTGAACGTGTAGGCGTTCGCCGTCGCGGCCTTCGACTCCAAACCAGCACCCGCATCCGTCCAACCGTTGGATACCTCGCCGATACGGGAGCGGGTCAGGGTCGCGGTATTCACATTCGGCTTCAACGACTCCCCCTCAACAGGAGACGACACCACAGCCGACGCACTCAACACCGCCTTGTACCGGAGTCGCATCAACGAACCCGCAGGCACCGTGTTCTTATTCCGCACACCACTAATGCCGTCCGACTCCGCGAACAAGACCTTCAACCCGTCCACCGACAACTTATCACCAGACACCACAATCGACGAGGGCGGCAAAGTCTGCGGCTGGGTGGGCGAGAGCGCATCCACGAACACCTCAACCCCCGACCCATCAGCAGGCAACGTCAACCCCGACGCCGCCACATCAGCCACATCGAACACATACGAGTCATACGACACCGACGAGAACCCACTCAAGTCAGGCACCCGCAACGCTATCTCAAACTCCACCTCGGAGCCCACATCGAAGCCATCCATACCCGCATCGTTCACTATCCGCTTCGCAATATCCGTCACCGTGGTCTTCAACGCCGCCTGGCCAAGGCGAGGCTTGCCCTTAACCCCGGCGTCCACGAAATCCACGAAACGACCTTCATCACCGAGAGCCTCGTTGAAGACCTTCGTACCCACGATAATCGGCAAAGAACCACCAGACGACTGCGTGGAATCCACGATCAGATACAAGCCCGGACCAGACACCTTAAGCGTTGCAGAGCCAGAAACACCAGCAAGCGGCATACTCTTGACCCCACCCAGCTCCGCATCACTCTTACCAGCCAACTGTTGGGCAAACAACTGCAAACTCCCCGCATACGGACTAAACGCCGAAGTCACATCATCACTCAACGGGTCAGTCGGATACCCAAGCCATTTCGCCGCCACCCAACCAATAGGATTATCCGCATCCACATTCGAACCACCAGCAATCTCAGCGGCATCCTTCAACACCGTGCCCAAACCCTCAGAAGTATCCAAACGCACACTCTTCAACGCACCAGTCTGGTCAAACACCTCGTCCTGGTAATCACCAATCCTGTACGCCGTCAACGTGCCCGCCGTGGTGCCCGTCAGCTCGATACCATAGGAAACCGGGTTCCTGATATCCAACGCGCACACACCATCACCATCCGCCGTCACGGTCCCCGTCACCGGCTTGGTCGCACGATTCGACCAACCCACCGTATCCGAACCATCCTCCTGACCCCACACCGACAAGATGTAAGCCTTATCAGGCGTCAACGTCTCGCACGGCACCACCATATTGCCATCCGACTTCGCCGCCGCATCACGATTTGTCCGACCCGAAGCCACCACCTTGCCCGAATCATCAGTAGGGTCAACCAGCTTCCACCCCAACCCAGACTGCACGTTAATACCCTCAGCATCCGTCAAGTCCGACGCCCCTGCAAGATTCTTCAACTCCCACTTGCCACCGGACACCTGCACGATAGTCGGCTTCCCCGTCAACACCACACTCGTCCCAGCATCCACAAACGTCAACCGCAACGAATCAGGAGAAGCGCTATTCGGAGCATTCAACACCTGAGACTGGTCCCCACTATGCGCCGACAGCAACAGGTTTTCAAAATTCAGACGAAGAGCGGGCCGCAACCCGTCATCAGCCCAGTACGTATAGTCACGGGGCACGGAACCGGTGCTATCCACATGGAACGCTATATTCGTGATATCCCACCGAGCAGAGCGCAACCAAGAGCCCAATGCCCCATTGTTACAAGAACCGGCAGAGCACCGGCGCTTCGCTCTGTCATCGGAAACAAGGCCATCGCTGACATTGAAATACTCAGCCATATCACCGGTCGACAACGGAAACGCACGATACAACCCAACTGAGGTTTGCTGACCGTTAGGGCCCGCGGCGTCGTATCTACCCGTGCAACCAACAGCATTTGTACACACCGCATTCAACGGCGAGGCAGCACCCACCTGTTCCAACTCGACATCTGAATAATACGTATTCGAACCCAAGTGACGAGACACCCTAGCCACATACGACTCATACGACGCCACGCCATCATTAGCAGTACCTGCATCAAACGTGTTACACGGCCCCCAGGCGCACGACGTACCACCGGCAAACGTGAACGGACTGGTCATCACATCATCAGCCCACAACAACACCTCATTCGCAGCCAATCGAGTCGTCGACGAAGTCGCCCAATTAGCATATGTGGGCGGCTGTGGATTACGATTCTTAGGGTCCGCGGGGCCTTTACCCAACACCAGATACTTGCCATCAACCTGGGCCGCTGTCTCGGTGCTGACACCAGCGATGTACGCCGCATTCGCCAACGACCCCGACCTGCCGAACAGCACTTTACGAGCATTAGCCTCGCTAGTAATTGACCGCATCGGCATCTCACCAGCTGACATTGTGCTGAAATACCCATCAGGCCCCAGCTCCACCTCCCCACCCACCGCTCGCTCCGTCCGCACCATCACCAACACACCAGCCAAGAACATGAACGCTACAAGATGAACACAAAGAAGAACGGAAATTCTGTTCTTCACCTGTGAGCCACCAGCAACATCACAAGAATCTAACCAACGCATACTCAGCACCACCCTAGGGATGTCAAAAACAGCACCCCCCCCCGCGACCGGAAAACCGCCCCGCCAAAACCGCCAAATTGTTGTTGCTATATGTCAGGACTTCCGTGACACAGCACAGCGCACCCCACGCGGAGGGAACATGCCAGAAACATGATGTCGTTAATCATACATGTCGTATAGTTTGTTCGCTGCAGGCCAACAAACTGGCAGCACTCCACCACACATGGCGTACCTTGATACATGCAGCATGTGAATGTAGCCAATAGAGGCCAGGACTCTGCCATGCCGTTGTAGTCTCTATCGTATGCAGCTGATAGAGATGTGGCGTCTTGACGCCGACAAGGTATTTGACCTGGTGTCATCCTTTCCGCAGGATGAGAACGGTTTTGAAAATGATGCATGGAATATGCAACGAGAGGACATCCCCCGCTATCTTCACACTCTGGAAGATATCGCACATGGAAAAGTGCTGCATAAAGGGTGGGTGCCTGCCACGAAATTCGTGCTCCTCGATGATGACGACAACGCTGTCGGCATCTTCAACCTCAGACATCGCCTGAATGCGCACCTGCGAAGTGGTGCGGGCCACATCGGCTATGGCATTGCGCGCGCATATCGAGGACGTGGCTACGCTTCGAAAGGACTGCACCTGTGCCTGCTGAAGGCGAAAACGCTCATAGACGAGAACGAGGTGTATATGAGCGTGCTCAAAACAAATCGTGCCAGCCTGGCCGTCCAATTGAAGAACGGTGCCCGCATCGACCATGAGGACGAACTGGAATACTTCACCCGCATCACGCTGTAAATCACCCATGAAGCTGGTGTGATACCTGGCCAGATGGGTTCCCGGTGTCTTCTGACAAGACCTTGACCACCCCTTGGCGTTTTCCACGTTGCCATCAGGCAATGTAACGCGAGTTCGCCGACGAAGTGCCGTCACAGGAGCGCTTGTCTGCGCTCGGTAACATCCCCGTTGTCAGTCCGAAATGTTTCATGAGCATGACACTTCTAGTGTGGAGCCTACTTCGTGGATGGTGATACGGGATGCGAGAGAAGGCGGAACATGAGCGGCGATAAACAGCGCACACTGAACGAGACGAGCAGCCCCGCCGTGGCGAGAGCAAGATTCCGCGAAGGTGACGTTCAACCCACCGCCGGCATCTCACGAGGATTCGCGCAGGCCAATATGATTGTGCTTCCCAAAGCCTATGCCTACGACTTTCTGCTCTTCGCACAGCGCAACCCCAAGCCGTGCCCTCTTCTTGAAGTGCTGGATACAGGAGAGACCCGACCTCGCATCGCGGAGCACGCCGACATTCGCACGGACATACCGAAATACCGTATTTGGCAAGACGGAGAGCTTGTTGACGAGGTCACGGACATATCCGACATATGGCAGACTCGTGACGATTTGGTGACCTTTCTGATTGGATGCAGCTTCACCTTTGAATTTCCTTTGATGGAGGCAGGCATAGCGATGCATCATATCGATGCCGGTCGCAATGTGCCGATGTACGACACCTCGATTCCATGCAGCAGTGCCGGGGTCTTCTCCTCATCCATGGTGGTCTCCATGCGTGGCATTCAACCGAATCGCATCGCGGATGCCGTCAGAATCTCGGGTTACTATCCCAGCGTGCACGGCTCCCCTGTACATGTCGGCGATGCCAGAAGCATCGGTATCGAGAATCTGCAATCACCGCAGTATGGCGATGCCCCTGTTCTAGAAGACGGAGATATCCCCGTGTTCTGGGCGTGCGGCGTCACACCGCAGGCGGCCGTGATGGCCTCCAAACCATCCTTCGCCATCACCCATGCACCCGGTCATATGTTCATCACCGATGTTCCAGACCAGCGGTACATGGTGTAGAGGAGGTCATGTAGAAAACGACGCGCTGGAGACGACCGGCAAAAGACGACAACCCTCTTCGCGGCAGCTTCGCACTCCCCTGGTCCACCCGCATCCCCGATATCCTTCACTAGACCCACCAATTCCGCATCCCAGCATTCTCATCCTCGCAGCACAGCTCAATCCAGAACAAAGGAGCCCGATACCGTATGACAAGCATTGATATCAACAGCGACATGGGTGAGAGCTTCGGCAGATGGCGGCTGGGCGACGACGATTCGATGCTTCGTCTCATCTCCAGTGCCAACATCGCATGCGGCTTCCATGCAGGAGACCCCTCGGTGATGCTGTACACATTGAAGGGGGCCCATGCGCACCATGTCAGCATTGGCGCTCATGTCTCGTATCGTGATCTGGCCGGATTCGGCAGACGTTCCATCGACGTGCCCATGGATGTTCTTCAAGCCGATGTGGAGTACCAAATCGCGGCGATACAGGGGCTGGCGCGGGCCACGGGAGTCGAGGTCCGCTATGTCAAACCCCACGGTGCCCTATACAACCGCATCGTCGACGATGAGAAACAGGCATCGGCCGTCATCCAAGGCATTCTGGCCATAGACCCTGAGCTCGCCCTGCTGACGCTTCCCGATTCGATCGTGGGCACCCTGGCAGACCGGTCGGGTTTGCAAGTATTCCATGAGGCCTTCGCCGACAGGGCCTACACGCCCGAAGGCCATCTTGTTCCACGTACACAGGCCGATGCTGTGATAACCGACCCGGATAGAGTTGCCGAAAGAGTGTCACGATTGGTGAGCACCGGCGATATCGAGGCAATCGACGGCTCAAGGATACGGGTCTCGGCGGATTCCGTCTGCGTTCATGGTGACTCTCCCGGAGCCGTGACGATGGCGGAGTCCATTCATCGTCGACTGTCAGCAGATGGCATCCGCCTGGCCTCATTCACGCAGCGGTGAAGAATCATGCGACTCCTCACCGTCGGCACATCAGCGCTTCTGCTTGAACTCCCCGATTTGGCATCCACCCTATCCGCCTTCACTGCCGTGACCAGCGCCGCCCTGCCCGGAATCGTTCAAATCCTGCCAGCCGCACAAACGCTGCTAATCACCTACGAGCCTGCGATAACCAACGAGACGGAACTCAAGGCCGCACTTTCGGATATTCCCATGGACGATACAGTGCCTCCCAAGGGCAAAACCGTCGTCATACCGGTCGTATATGACGGGGATGACTTGCAAGAGGTCGCCGCAATCATGGGAATATCAAGCGATTCACTGATACAACGCCATGCGGGGCATCCATGGACTGCGGCATTCAGCGGATTCGCACCCGGATTCTGCTATCTTGCCGACGGCGACCCACTATTCGATGTTCCGAGGAAAAGCACTCCCCGCGTCAGTGTGCCTTCAGGAGCGGTCGGTCTCGCCGGAACCTTCAGCGGCATCTATCCCAGAGCAAGTTCCGGTGGGTGGCAACTTATCGGCACCACCGCTCAACATCTGTGGGACGAGAGACGCGACCCTCCAGCCTTGCTGCGACCAGGAGACACCGTATGCTTCGTGCCTTCGCGCGAGCGCCTCGTGTCGACAGAGGCGGCTCCACTCCGGCCGACTTCCGTCTCGCAGACGCCCGGCCCTGACCACCAGACACCTTCGACCGAGGATGGAAAGCTCTCCACGACGATGCCGCATGGAAGGAAACGCGAGCGCCGCCACCTTCGGGTGATTCACGCCGGATTGTTCAGCACCGTTCAGGATGAAGGCAGGAACGCTGCGAATATGGGCGTATCCGAATCGGGTGCCATGGACCGTTTCTCATTCCACCTGGCAAATGAGTTGGTGGGTAATCCTGAAACCACGCCCGTAATCGAAATCACGGGCGGAAACTTCATCTTCATCGCGGAAGGCGACTTGGTGGTCGCCGTCACCGGCGCACCGGTGAGGGTGAACATACATTCCGGCGATACTCCCGACACAGCGATTGTTGACGTCCTTCGGCAAGAGGCCGTGGTACTGCGCGACGGTGAGACATTGACCGTATCAAGTCCAAGCTCGGGCCTACGCAACTACCTGGCCGTGCAAGGAGGCATCGCCGTCAGTCAGGTGATGGGCAGCGCCTCGACGGACACCATGTCGCAACTCGGCCCGGCGGTTCTGCGCGATGGCGCAAGACTCGAAATCGGCACTCGGAGTCTCGGCACCGTATCCCCCGGTCTTCCATGGCCGAAGATGCCACGCGCAGGTCAGATTACCGAACTAGCCGTGAGCTTGGGCCCTCGGGACGAATGGTTCACCAGGCACGGTCTTGACGCTCTGTTCCGACAGGTATGGAAGGTCAGCCCTCAATCCAACCGCGTAGGACTGCGTTTGCAAGGCGCCGAGACTCTGGAACGCAACACCGATGACGAGCTGCCCAGCGAAGGCACCGTCCCCGGCGCGATTCAGGTACCCAGCAGCGGCCAGCCCGTGATATTCATGCGCGACCACCCAGTGACCGGCGGGTACCCGGTAATCGCGGTTCTTGACCCGGAAGCTGTGGACACGGCCGCTCAGATGCCTGCGGGGGCCTTGATTCGATTCGTGAATCACTCGGTCAACAACACCAAGGAGTCTACACAATGAACAGTGCAATGAAACGTGCAGTGAACAGAGTGCTCATAGCCAACCGTGGCGAGATTGCCGTAAGAATCATTCGCGCCTGCGCCGATACCGGCCGCACCTCCATAGCCGTATATGCCGATGATGATGTCGACGCGCTTTTCGTGCAGCTTGCCGACGAGGCTTATCCCTTGGAAGGCCGCACACCGCAGGACAGTTATCTGCATATAGGCAACATCATCCAACTGGCGGTGCGAGCCAATGCTGATGCCATCCATCCCGGGTACGGTTTTCTGTCGGAAAACGCGGATTTCGCCCAGGCTGTAATCGATGCCGGTCTGGTCTGGATAGGGCCGCCGCCGGAAGTGATACGACTGCTGGGCGATAAGGTTCAGGCCCGTCGTATCGCGGCGGAAGTCGGGGCGCCGATGGCTCCGGGCACCACATCCCCCGTAGCGGATGCGGAAGAGGTGGTGGACTTCGCCAAAACCCACGGGCTGCCGCTGGCCATCAAAGCCGTGTATGGCGGCGGCGGGCGAGGTCTGAAAGTGGTCCGCCGCCTCGAGGACATCAACGAAGCCTTCGCATCCGCCACACACGAGGCTGAATTGGCTTTCGGTAACGGCTCGAGTTTTGTCGAACGGTTTCTCGATAAACCACGGCACGTCGAAGTCCAGATACTCGCAGATGCACTTGGTCACACCATCGCCGTGGGGACTCGCGACTGTTCGCTCCAGCGCCGCAATCAGAAGCTCGTCGAAGAAGCCCCGGCCCCCTTTCTGAGTCAGGAGATTAGCGATCACCTGAAACAGTCGGCGATAGCGATTTGTCGGCAGGCCGGATATGTAAGTGCCGGAACCGTTGAGTTCCTGCTATCCGCTGACGGTCTGGCCTCATTCATGGAGGTCAATACCCGATTGCAGGTGGAGCATCCCGTGACCGAGGCAACCAGCGGCATCGACCTGGTCATCGAACAGTTCCGCATCGCCGAGGGCGAGTCCATTGAAGGGCTCGAAGTCTTAGAACATGGTCACGCGATGGAATTCAGAATCAACGCCGAAGACCCTGCCCATGGGTTCATACCGTTCCCCGGAACCATCACCGAACTCGATGTACCAGGTGGTCCGGGAGTGCGTTTTGACGCCGGAGCGCGCCGACATTCCACCGTATCGTCGCAGTTCGATTCCATGCTTGCCAAACTCATCGTCTACGCTCCGAATCGCGAGCAATGCATCAGGAGAGCCAGAAAGGCTTTGAGTGAATTGCGGATAGGCGGGGTTCCTACGGTTATCGGTTTCGACCGGAAAATTCTCGAAAGCGCCGACTTCGTCTCGAACGATCATCTCGGGGTCTATACCCGATGGATAGAGGAATCGTTTCTCAAAGACGCCGACCCACAGGAATTTGCGGACCGTGCCGCCTCACCGAATATTCTGCGAAGCTGGATTGAAATCGACGGCAGACAACTCAGAATCGGGCTCCCCGATTCCCTGCTTCTTCAGCAACCCGGCACTGCGCATGCACAGCCGGCAACCGTCGAACCGGACCCCGGCAGCATCCGTTCCACCATCACCGGCACTCTGGTCCGCTGGCTTGTTGAGGATGGTGACATCTTGAGAGCCGGAGACCCGGTGGCGGTTGTCGAAGCCATGAAAATGGAGACACAAATCACGGCTTTGGAATCCGGCGTTTTGCAACAATCCCGACACCCCGGCGACAGCATCTCCTTCGACGACGAAATAGGCCGAATCGTCTCATGACAAGCGCCTTCACTCGCTCGTCTCAGCCGGAAAGCACATCGCAAGCGCTACGCCTTGCGCAGGAAGGGTGACCATGTCACAGCAATATAACCGCACATCATCCTCGGCAAAGCCCTCGCCGCAGCGCTTGACCTCAACACAGCGCTCCATCACAACACCGTGCTTGCCTTCAACACAGCGCTTGCCTTCAACACAGCGCCCGGTCCCTAGACAACGCCTGTCGCCCAAACAGTGGTTGACCTCTCGTATCCACACCGCTCTCCAACGACGCGCCATATCGAGAATAGAGGCTGAGGCCGCCCACGATGTCGGCCGCGGAAGCGAATCGTTGGCGGTACTGACCTATGGTGAACTCTTCACAGCCGCACGGTTTCTGGCATCCAATCCACAGACGAAAGCCTTCGTGGTCACAGGATTCTATGTGCCCTCCGCAGTGCGGCCCGCCGCTGAGACGGACGGTCCTGTGGGTGCTTTGGAATTGTGCGCGGCTCTTCGCGCCATAGGCGGCGATGCATGGCTAGTCAGTGACACACCCTGTGAAGGAGTCCTCAGACCTTCTGCGACGACAGTGTTGCCCGACAATCATGTGTTGATTGCCCCCGTGGACGAAACCTTCGAAACCTGGCTGCAGGACATCATGGAACTGATACGCATCGAGCATATCGACACGGTGATTTTCGTCGAACGAGTGGGTCCTTCATATGGTGGACTTCCGCGGAATATGAGAGCGGCATGCATCAAGGAGTGGACGGCACCGCTGTCTCGTCTGGCGGGTCTGGGATTGCACAGCATCGGCATCGGCGACGGCGGCAACGAAATCGGGATGGGCAAAATTCTGGCCGAGGACATGCAACGACTCGTACGGTACGGAGATGAAATAGGCTGCTCGGTCTCCACTGACGAGCTCATCATAGGCGGCACCTCGAACTGGGCAGCCCATGCACTGGTGGGTGCTCTTCGCGTTCTGGGGCACAAACAGGTCGAACATCTGCTCGAAGACTCCTGGCATCACGAGGTATTGTCTGCACTAGTTGCCGAGGGAAGCATCGACGGCGTCACGCACGACAATGTCCCCAGCGTCGACGGACTCAGAGGGGATGACTACTTCGGAACGATACGGTACATCTCCAGGATTGCCCAAGGTCGACATTGGTGAAGATGCCGCCTGAAGGCGATATTGCCCTACACGGAGAAGATTGATGGCGCACGGCAATCCGATGCGAAACAGGACTGTGTGAACCATCCAAATCAACCGATTCACCGCATTCAGGTCAAACCCCTTGTGGTCCGTTTGACCTGAATGCATGCCGCGGCGTGGCACATCACGGGTGCTACCTGTCGCTGCTATGCCCACGGGAACGGTTGAAAGCTATGACGCCCATTCCCAATGCGACGAAGACCATCATGACCGCACCGGCACCTAGCACTGCCCCACTGCCTCCTGTTTGGGCCAAGGTTCCGGCCTTGCTCTTGTTGCTGCTTGCCGAGGCCGCCGGAGTTGTGGTTGTGGTTGTCAGAGCTGTTGCGGGAGTCGTCGTTGTCGTAGTTTCTGAATGTGTCGGTGTATTGCTATCCGTTGGCGTGGTCGCAGGTGATGTTGGCGTGCTCGGCGTTTCGGTTGGTGTGCTCGGCGTTTCGGTTGGCGTTGCGGGAGTGGTCGTAATCACTGGTGTCACCGGATCGGTTGGCACGACCGGCGGCACCTTCCCTTTGTACGGGAAGTAATGCTGTTCGGACCCCATGAAGGTACCGCTATTCACTACGATGGTTCCCTGAATATTCGCCGCACGCTTGTCCAGATGGGCTTTCGGCGCCAGTATGGAACCATCCAGCGAATCTCCGGATTGCACGATGCTGTTCGCTTCCGGCGCCACCCACAGCATGGCGCCGGGATCTCGCGCACCCGCCAGCGTCAGATTGAAGGTCACTGCTGAGCCCGATATGGGGACGACGAGGAAGGTTCCTGCATCCACGTTCGGCGAAGCGCCACTGAAGGAGAGTTCCGTGATTCCGGCGAGCGTGCCCGCATCGACGGGCCAATAATTCGTTTTCCCCTCGGTAAGAGCAATTACCGCCTTCGTTCCGGATATGCTGACCGAGGCCTGTACCCCATGCGTATCCGTCTGTGGATACACGGCAATCTGTTGCGCCAGCCGTTCCGCAGAACTCTTGGAAAACAGGCTGGAGAACAGCGTAGGGCTGGTTACCTGTTCGCTCCCCTCCATCGAGTTGTTGGCCACAATGCTCGGGTCGCCTGACGGACCGGCACCCTTGCTGACCACACGAGTGTGCATCTGAGCATTGTTGCCGTCTCTGTTCAGCACATCCGACTGAGCAGCATCCCCTATTCGTATGGAACCGCTGAGCACTTTCAATTGTGCAGCGGAATTCGAAAAATCGACGTTGTTGGCGAGCAACCCAACGCCGGAACCGCCACTCCTGGCGCTCTGCTGGGTAGCTGTGTTTGAATTATGGAAGCTCAATGTCCCTCCGACAGCAACCGCTCCTTCCGACTCAGCGGAGAGATGCGCATCACCTAAGGTAACGACATTCCACTGCATATAGTCCTGCATCAGGAAATGCTCCTGATCTGCCGATGCGGACATCTGTGGAATCAATGCGCCTACCGTTGCACCTGCTGCGATTAGGGCTCCCAGACCCATCGTCAGCCTTCGATGGCGTAAAACAGTATTTCGTTGATTGTTCATGATTGTTTCCATTCAGCAAGGCGCTGCTCAATATAGTCGATTCAGCGCAAGAACACATGTTGATGCACACGAACCTTCATCGTGAATGGGATTTTCCCTAGCAGGTCACCGCCGATTTGGTTCGTGTGTTTGGGTACAGAGCATTATGTTCTGTAAACAGACCCGTGTACGCAGCCAGCGATTTCCTTACAACCTCGCTCGCTTCGATTCCCCTCGGATGAGATGAGCATTTCAGAACCCCCATATACCACTGCACTCCAGATGGTGATATGTCTAAGAATGCTTCCCCTGATACGTCAGTGTTCAGGATAGCAAATTTCCGGATCGGCGTTTCTGACACATCTCAAAATGCGCAGAGGCAACGGATCTCATAGTCTCAATCGCGTTGGAATATCGGGGATATCCCATCGATGACATGCATCACTCGTATGACGCTGCGAGGGTTGGAACATTAATGCACAGCACAGGAACTCTTCAGGAAAAGGTAACGTGCATGGGCAATACTCTTACCATTATGTCGCGTTATCCGACAGGAGGGTCTTCTTGAACACTCGTCTACGATGCAGCATCCCACTGTGCGAAAGGGAAGCCACCAGAGCATGGGACACATTGCACTCCGTCAGTGCGCCGGCCGGAACGCTCGGCGCGGTTCCCATCTGCGATTTCCACCTCTGGCTGCTTGGGCAAGGCGCGAACATCACCGTCAGCTCTCATGGCCTCGATGCCATCATCTAGCACCCGGCTTTGCCGCTCCTGTTCGGGGCGGAAGCGACGGTATTCGGTTAGGCGGCTCTGCGATGCCGGCGCTCCGCCACCACACGCTGTGGCTCAGTCTTGCCGTCGATGGCCTCGCCATCGACCACAATCGCTTCGACATCCTGCAATTCGGGAAGCTCGAACATCGTCGATTCCAAGGTCTTCTCGATAATCGACCGCAGGCCTCTGGCCCCCACACCTCGTTCCATGGCGGTTTGAGCAATACGCTCGACAGCATCGTCAGTGAAGCGCAACTCCACGCCGTCACTGGCGAAGAGCTTCTTGTATTGCTTGACCAGAGCGTTTGCGGGGTCGGTGAGCACGTGTTCGAGCTCTTGCTCGCTCAGTTCATGCAATACACTCACCACAGGAAGACGCCCGATGAACTCCGGCAGCAATCCGAATTCGGAGAGGTCGTCTGCACTGACTTCGTTCAGCATCGTCTCCGGGTCACGTTGAACGGTATGCCACGAGGCGCCGAAACCGCTTTCGTGTTTTCCCAGACGCCGCTCCACAATCTGGTCCAGCCCAACGAAAGCTCCCCCGCAGATGAACAGGATGCCACGGGTGTCTATCCGCGCGGTTTCCTGGTCGCGATGTTTGCGCGTCCCCTCGAGCGGGACGCTGGCGATGGTGCCTTCGAGGATTTTCAGCAGGGCCTGCTGGACGCCTTCACCGCTGACATCACGGGTGATTGACGTGTTCTCACCTGATTTACGGGCGATTTTGTCGATTTCGTCAATATAGATGATGCCATGCTGAGCTCTGTCCACATCGCCGTCCGCAGCCTGAAGCAGACGTTGCAGCACCGTTTCGACGTCATCACCGACATACCCGGCTTCGGTGAGCGTGGTGGCATCGGTAATCACGAACGGTACGTTCATCACCTTCGCCAAAGTCTGTGCCAGATAGGTCTTTCCCACACCTGTGGGTCCGAGAAGGAGGATATTCGATTTGGCGACTTCCGCGCCGTCAAAGTCATCATCCTGCTGTGGGTGCGCACCGCCCTTGTCAATCTGTCGCGCGGACTGGCGCAATTCCATGTTGACCCGTTTGTAATGGTTGTACACGGCCACGGCAAGCGTGCGCTTGGCATCCTGCTGACCGATGACGAAACGGTTGAGGTAGGCGAAGATTTCACTGGGAATCGGCAGCTTCAAGGCGTTGACTTCAACGTCATGGGTGCGCTCTTCCGAAATAATGTCCACACACAGCTCGATGCATTCATCACAGATCGCCGAATTCGGGCCGGTGACCAGTTTGCGGACCTGGTGTTCGGTTTTTCCACAGAACTCGCAGCGTGGAATATCCTCGTTGTAGCTGACTACACGCCCCATGTATCCTCCAGAAGCCATTCGATGAAAAACCCGTCACCCTGCACACTATTGTGCACCGGGTAACGGGTGATCTGCGTATTGACGCCGGGCGTCTGCACAGTACCTCCGCCAACAGATGAGCATCATCTGCATTCGGAGGATGTCTTACTTCCTGCTTTCCAGCACCTCGTCGACGATGCCGTACTCCTTGGCCTGCGCGGCGGTGAGAATCGTGTCGGTTTCGATGTCCTTGCGAATCTTCTCGACCGGCTGTCCGGTGTGCTTGGCAAGCGTGCTTTCCAGCCATTCACGCAGGCGGAGCATTTCCTTCGCCTGAATCTCGATTTCCGTGGCTTTGCCGAAGTCCTGCTGCATTGCGGGCTGATGAATCAGCACGCGGGCGTTCGGCAGCATCAGGCGTTTGCCTGCGGCTCCTGCAGCCAGCAGTATCGCCGCAGCCGATGCGGCCTGCCCCAGGCATACGGTCTGCACATCCGGCTTGATGTACTGCATGGTGTCATAGATGGCGGTCATGGCGGTCATCGAGCCGCCGGGAGAATTGATGTAGATCATCACGTCCCGGTTCGGGTCCTGACTTTCCAGAACCAGCAGCTGCGCCATGATGTCGTCGGCCGACGCATCGTCGACCTGCACACCCATGAAGATGATGCGGTCGTCGAACAGCTTGGTGTATGGGTCCTGACGTTTGAATCCGTATGGCGTCTTCTCTTCGAACTGCGGAAGAACGTAACGACTCTCAGCGCGAATCCCGGATACACCGCGTGCCCCGGCGAGCCTTTCGGCACGTGCGACGAACTGTGCTTCTTGCGATGCCATTCGTCACTCTCCCTTCTGGGCGTTCATCGTGCCCGGCGTGGTCACGATCTTGTCCACGAAACCATACTCCAGAGCGGCTTCGGCAGTGAACCAATGATCGTACTCGTTGTCTCGGTATATTTCCTCGACCGTGTGACCGGTCTGCTCAGCGGTAAGCTGGGACAGCGTCCTTTTCATGTCCATGATGAGTTCCGCATTGATACGGACGTCGGTCTGGGTTCCTCCGACACCGCCCGAAGGCTGATGCATCAGCACACGGGCGTGCGAAGTGATGAAACGCTTGCCTTTGGTGCCACTGGACAGCAGGAACTGACCCATGGAGGCGGCCATGCCCACGGCAACGGTCGCCACATCCGGTTCGATAAGCTGCATGGTGTCGTAGATGGCCATGCCGGCGGTAATCGAACCACCGGGCGAATTGATATACAGCCAGATGTCTTTGCTGGGGTCTTCGGCCGCAAGCATCAGCATCTGAGCGCATATGACGTTGGCATTGGAGTCCTTGACCTCATCACCGAGCCAGATAATGCGGTCCTTGAGCAGACGGTTGAAAATCGGATCGGTCGGCGAGAACGATTCACCCTCAGCCAGAACCGGTGAAGTTGCAAGAGAATTGCTCACCGTGTCTCCTTCTATGTGTGGTTATGTTTCGAGCGTACAGCCCATAATCGACGCTGCATGCGGCTTTGCGCTCTCGGCTATGCTAAGGCCCCAAAGACCCACGGAATCATGGGTTTTCGGGGCCTGCGTTTCTGCGCTGAGAAAACTACTACTCCGCCGAAGCCTCGTCCTTGTCGGAGAGCTGATCGGCGACCGCCGCTGCCGCTGACGCAGCTTCGACGCTTTCCTTCTCCTCTTCCTCGGCTTCGTCTCCTAGGAACTTGCTCAGGTCGAGCACGTTGCCCTCGGTATCCTTGAAGGTCACCGCACGCATACCTGCGAGCAGACCCTTGGAACGTCCGACTTCCTGCACTGCGGAGCCGAGCTGTCCGTTGTTGACGATGGCGTTGATGAAGTTGCTGGGGTCCATGCCGTACTGCTGGGCGATGGAGGCCAGGAAGTTCGTTACGTCGGCCTGTGTAACGGTGATCTTGAGCTGCTCGGAAAGTGCGTCGAGCACGATCTGATCGCGCAATTCCTTCTCGACGGCTTCCTCTGCCGCGGCCTTGTCCTCTTCAGGAGCCTGCGGGTTGTTCTGCGCATTCTTCTCGCGGTCAGCGAGCATCTCTTCCTTCACACCCTTCGGGACGGGAATGTCGACGCCTTCCTGCAGACGAGCGATGAATGCGTCACGCGCCACGGTGGCCTGACGGCCTTCGGCATCGGCTTCGCTTTGCTTGCGCACATCGGCCTTGAGTTCATCAAGAGTATCGAACTCGGAAGCCTCCTGAGCGAAATCATCATCCAGCTCCGGCAGTTCTTCGGACTTGACCGAATTCACCTTGACCGAGACCTGAGCCTTTTCACCCTCGTGCTCACCGGCCTCGAGAGTGCCTTCAAACGTGGTTTCCTCACCGGCGGAGAGACCATCGAGAGCCTCGTCCAAACCATCGAGCATGGTGGCCGAACCCAACTGATAGCTGACGCCTTCCTGAGAATCGACGGACTCGTCACCGATTTTGGCATCCAGATCGATGTTGGCGTAATCGCCCTTGGCGGCCGGACGGTCGACACTCACCAAAGTGCCGAAACGCTGACGGAGGGCTTCGAGACGAGCGTTGACATCCTCATCGCTCACCTCGGGCTTGGCTACTTCAATCTCCAAGCTGTCGACTGCGGGCAGGTCGAACTTCGGACGAACCTCGACCTCTGCCGTGAACTTCAGCTTGGTGTCGTCGGTGGCGGTCTCCGGGACTTCCTTGACGTCCAGCTTCGGCTGAGCCATCGGGTGGATTTCCTTCTCGGCGAGCGCCTTGGAGTAAAGCTCCGGAACACCGCTGTTCACTGCTTCGCCGATAACGGAGCCGAAGCCGACACGCTGGTCGATGATCTTTCCCGGGACATGACCCTTGCGGAAACCCGGGATGTTTACCTGCTTCGCGATCTCCTTGCGGGCCGCATCCAGATAAGGATCGAGCTCCTCTTGATCGGCGGTGATTGTAAGCCTCACCTTGGTGGGCTCAAGATTCCTGACGCTGATTTTCACGCTGCGCTCCAATTCATCACATTCTGTATTCTGCCTCAAGGCAACCGTTACATGATAGCTCGACTTACGGACTCTGCAAGCAGCCCAATCTGCCAATTCCTGGCACCCTGCTCGCTGAGGAAGCCTGCCACGTCAAGACCCTCGGGGTCCTCGACCCAGCACAGATTCCGCAAGTATTGCGGTTTGATGATGATCTCCGCCGGAGTGCGGGTATCCTGGGCGATTTGGTTCACCACCTGGCGGACCTTGGCAAGCCGCTCGAATCGCTCCGGATGACGCTGCTGCCACAGTCTCATCGAACGCGGCGCGTTGCCGTCCTCTCCATGCACATTGCTCTTCTTGCGTGCCGGAAGCACCGGCAGCTCATCATCCGGAATGCTCAGAGCCTTGACGATGGCCGTCTTCCATACCGAAGGCTTGACCATGCGCTGAATCGGAGCGTATCGCTCGAACATGTGATCCTGCTCGCTGCCGGTATGCACGCGGACCCGTTGATTGAGCGAACGTATGGATCGGAAGGTGCGCAGATTGCGGGGTTTGATCCTGGCGGCTTCCATGATGGCCGCGTCGGAGAGCAGCAGGCTCGGAGATATGTCGTGTTCACGCGCCAACGCATCACGTGTGGTCCAGAGTTCCTTCACCACCGCCAGACCACGGCGGTCATGGTGCAGGTCGGTGATGTGCGACACACGGAGCCAAGGGTCCTGCCTCGGGGCTTTCGGCGCCGTACCTCGTTCGAGCAGCCAGGCGAATTCCTCCTCTGCCCAAGAATCCTTGCCCTGCGCCTTGAGTTCGGCGCGCATACACGTTTCCAGATCAATCAGCAGTTCGACATCCAGAGCCGCGTAGTTGCGCCAATCGCGTGGCAACGGTCGGTAGGACCAGTCTGCTGCCGAGTGTTCCTTGGCCAACACCAGGCCGAGGTAGTGCTCGGTGACCGCCGCCAACCCGAAATGGTGTGCGCCCAGCATTCTGGCGGCCAGCTCAGTGTCGAACAAGGCCTGCGGCTTCATGCCGAGATCCGCGTAGCCGGGAAGATCCTGCAACGAGTCGTGAATAATCCATGTGGCGGAGCCTACGGCATCGTTGAACATATCCCAGGATGCACCTGTGCCCTGCAAGGCCACGGGGTCAATCAGCGCGATGCCCGCACCCTCTCGTTTGAACTGCACGAGCCAGTCCTCATGACCGTAACGGAAGCCCGAAGCCCGTTCGGCGTCTGCGGCTACGGAACCCTGCGCCTGTGAGAACCGCAGACACATCTCCCGATAAGCCGTAGGCGTGTCAATGACCTCAGGAACCCCGGAACGAGGTTCGGCCAATAGTCGGGGCTCCTGATACTCACTCAGCAATACGTCTGACTCCTTGCATTCGGACGGGCATCGCCATAGTGGCATCAGCCCATCCGTTGCCGTACGGCGTCTAGGACGCCATCTCTCTGATGAAGCGGGCCCACATCTGCACTTGTCGACCTGCGTCGAGACCGTGCGATGTCACCCCTGCAGGCGTCCATGATACCCGTATCTCACAACCACAGCCGTTGTCCTGCTCGATGGCGCCGAATGACCGATTCTGAGTCAAGGTGACGGTGCCTCTCACACTGTCCGGCTCCGCCTCGGTGAGATGGGCGGTCATATCGTCCAGAAACATGTCCGCAGTGAGCGAGTCATGCTCCTGGGCGGCAATCTCGGTGGTGAAGAATCCCACGCAGCGCCATTGAGAATCCCATTCCGCAAGCGGAACATGGGAGTAGAGCACCATGATCCAACCGCTGGGGCTTGCGAGTCGAGACCTCGCCGTGTTCTGGCTTTTATGCGCAGACGAAACGGGAGAGGCGCGTAGGCCCTCCGAATACGAAAGGCCATCGAGAGCCGATGGGTCGTATGCGTCTTTTCTGCACGAAAGCTCGACGCCGATGCCCGCATCAGCCATGGAAGAAGGTACCTGAATCTCCTGGTAGTCGATGGATTCCACTCTGACCATGTGATGCACGGACTCGACGGCGTACCACAACTCGTCGCGGACACCTGCAGGTCGGCTCAAGGAGCAGATCGACTGCTCGCCCTCGCCGGATTCACGGGTGTGAAAGGCCACGTCACGCACGGGAATGGAATAAATCTCTGCCATGGTTCAAGGCTAGGTGAGAAAGTGCCGTTTCCCCCGCAACGACACCACAAATCGTTGCCCCTGACACCGGTTTACCCGTTTGTGTAGGGATTATTGATAAGACAATGCCCCTCGGCGGCATACGTCCATTGGAATTGCGCCTTTTTCGTTGACAACACCCCTCGGAATACTCGTAAATCCCTACACAATCGGGAAATCAACGACACGGATGCATCAATACACCAGAAAACCGTGGCTTTCGAACTGCTGGACGACTCGCTGCTTGAGCTTGGCGGAGGGCCCTTTGGCATCCTCCAGCGGGTAGGGTATGCGCATCTCATGCCACTTCGGACGACCCAACTGGTGAAATCCCAGCACATCGATATGCTCCACCACATCACCGAACTGCTCGCAGATCTGCGCGACCTTCTCGACGTTCTCGACCGAATCGGTCAGACCCGGCACCAGCACGAAACGCACCCAGATTTTCACACCCAATCGGGAGAGCCGGTTGCCGAAGTCGATGGTAGGCTGCAAAACCCCACCCGTAACCTCCTTGTAGGTGTCTTCATCACCGGACTTGACATCGAGTAGGCACAGATCAATGTCTTTGATCATGTCGTCGGTGTAGTTCCTGTTCAAAAAGCCGGATGTATCGAGGCATGTATGCACACCCATCTCCTTGGCGGCGCGGAACACACGCGACACGAATGCGGGCTGCATCATGGACTCACCACCGGAGAAGGTGATGCCACCGCCCGTCGCCTTGAACAGATCCTTGTAGCGGTCGATTTTGTTGATCATCGCGCTGAGGTATACCGGCTGACCGTCGCGCATCTTCCACGTATCGGGATTCTGGCAGTACTGGCAGCGCAAGGGACATCCGCTCATGAACACCGTCATGCGGGTCCCCGGTCCATCAACGGAAGTGTTGATATCCCACGAATGCACGAAACCGATATCGCCGTCCTTGAGAGAACGCAGCCTGTCGCGCCTGTCCAAGCCCACCGGCGACTCAAAGCCGGACAGACCGCCCATAAGCGTCTGCCGCTGGTATTCTTTGGATTCCTTGAGCATGTGAGGTTTGGTCGTATGGAATTCCATGACCTGAGACATCGACGTCCTCCTCCACAATGGTGTGCGGGGACGGGACCAAGGCCCCGCCCCCGCACGATAATCAGCTACTGCACTGCACCGACCCGAGAGGTCAGTCGCTTACCGCACCTTGGTGGAAGGTACGGGAAATCACGTCGAGCTGCTGTTCCTTGGTCAGCTTGACGAAGTTCACCGCATACCCCGACACACGAACCGTTAGATGCGGGTATTTGTCCGGATTCTCCACTGCATCCTCAAGCTGCTCCTTGCGCAGCACGTTGATGTTGGCGTGGTACAGGCCATGGCCGTTGCCTGCGTCCAGAATGCCGACCAGGTTCCCGATGCGCTCGTCCTCGTCTCGTCCCAATCCATCGGGAGTGATGGTGTTGGTCAACGATATGCCGTCAAGCGCATCGTTGTAGTCGATCTTGCCGACCGAGAACATCGAAGGCAGCATGCCGTGCGAATCCATGCCGTTCTCCGGGTTGGCGCCCGGAGCGTATGGCTCGCCCTTCTTGTGCCCGGATGGGAAGGAACCGGTGTTGTGACCATACTCGACGTTAGAGGTGATCGTAAGGATGGACTGGGTCGGTACGGCTCCGCGATACACCGGGAGGCGCTTGACCTGGCTCATCACCGTGCTGACAACCCACTTCGCCAGCTCGTCGGCACGATCATCATCGTTGCCGTAGACGGGGAATTCACCGACGGTCTTGTACCCGACGATCAGATCGTCGGCACCCTTCTCGCAGAACTCGTCGGTACCCTTGGCGTCCTTGTTGTAAATCGGGTAGACCTTGGCGTACTTGATGGCGGCCAGGGAATCCGCCGCAATCGACAGGCCCGACATGCCGCAACCAAGCGTGCGGTACACCTCTTTGTCGTGCAGAGCCATCTCGATGGATTCATAGGCGTACTTGTCATGCATGTAATGGATGATGTTCAGCGCCTGGACGTAGGTCTCGCTCAACCACTGCAGAGCCTTCTCGTAGTTGGACTTGACCTTCTCGAAGTCAAGGGTGCCGTCCTCGTTCGGAGTCACCGGCTCGATGTAGCCCTCGTCGATGACGCGCATACCGGTCATCTCGTCGAAGCCGCCGTTGATGGCGTACAGCAGCGCCTTGGCGCTGTTCACGCGAGCCGCGAAGAACTGCATCTGCTTGCCCACTCGCATCGGGGAGACACAGCAGGCTATGGCGGCATCGTCACCCCAGTGAGCACGAATCTCCTTGTCGGATTCGTACTGAATCGCGGAGGTGTCGATGGAGATGCGAGCGCAGAAGCGCTTGTACCCTTCCGGCAGCTTCGGGTCCCAGAAGATGGTGATGTTCGGCTCGGGCCCGGGTCCGAGGTGCTCAAGGGTCAGGGTGTTCAGCAGACGGAAGGAGGTCTTGGTGACCATCGAACGTCCGTCATCGCCGAAACCGGCATCCGACCAGGTCGCCCAGTAGGGGTCGCCGGAGAAGATGTTGTCGTAATCCTTGGTACGCAGGAAGCGCACGATACGCAGCTTCATCACGATGTTGTCGATGATTTCCTGAGCGTCCGTCTCGGTGATGAGACCGCTCTTGAGGTCACGCTCGAAGTAGCAGTCGAAGAAGGCGGACAGACGACCGATGGACATTGCAGCGCCGTCCTGGCTCTTGACCGATGCCAGATAGCCCATGTAGGTCCACTGAACCGCTTCCTGTGCGGTCTGTGCGGGACGGCTCAAATCGAGGCCGTACTCCTGACCGAGTTTCGCAAGCTTCTTGAGGGCTTTGATCTGCTCGTCATGTTCCTCGCGGAAACGAATCCAATGCTCGATTTCAGGCTCCGTGAAATCGTTGCGGTACGGCACGGAATCCTTGTCGCGCTTCTTGAAGGCGATCAGGGCATCCACACCGTAGAGGGCAACGCGGCGATAATCACCGATGATGCGGCCGCGACCATAGGCATCGGGCAGTCCGGTGAGAATCTTGTTATGGCGGGCGACCTTGATGCGCTGGGTATACACTCCGAACACGCCGTCGTTATGGGTCTTGCGGTAGCGGGTGAAGATTTTCTTGATTTCCTGGTCGGGCTCTTTACCGGCTTCGATGATGGCCTGCTCGACCATGCGCCAACCACCGTTCGGCATCATTGCACGCTTGCATGGCACATCGGTCTGCAATCCTACGATGACGTCATCCTGTGTTTCGCCCGCCGACTTACCGTCAATGTATCCTGCGGCAAAGGCATCGATGTCGGCCGGGATATGGGTCTCAACGTCATATACGCGCTGCCTGCGCTCAACGGCAAGATAGTGCTCGTCGAGGTAGTTCCACAGGGACTTCGTCTTCTCGGTCGCAGGAGCGAGGAAGGATTCGTCACCGTCGTAAGGGGTGTAATTCTTCTGGATAAAGTCTCGAACGTCTATATCATTCTGCCAGTTTCCCGCGGAAAAACTCTCCCATGCCTTGGCCTTGAGATCATCCTGCGAGACGGCTGTAGATTCAACTGCTGTCATAGACACTCCTTGGTATTTTTCAGTAGACGCTTCGTCACGTCGCTGTAGTGAACAATTGTACAGAGCAGAGCTGGGCAAGCTCTGACAGTTAATAGTGAGCTACATCACATTCAGCGGACCGCATACGAAGATTGTGTATTATTTGGCGTTCTTCCACTTGGTGTCCTGCTCCTCCCACTCCTTGTTGCGCTGAGCGACGATCTTCCATGCGTTCCGGGCATCCTCCTCGCTTGCATACGGGCCCATGCGCTGGCTGATTGGCGATTGCGGGCCAAGCTCCGGCTGTTCCGTAACCGTATTGAAATACCACTGCTTGCTGTTGTTGCTCATAACTCCTCCTTAATCGGTCATCCTATGAGATAACTGCGCTACAAGGACAGTAAAACGGTGCAAATTCTTCCGAAAAGCTGTCCTTGTAGCGCAGTTATCTGTCATCTTCACGGCTACTCGCGGAAAGCGTTGGTCACCGGCAGCCTTCTATCCCTGCCGAAGGCAAGAGCCGTGACTTTGGGCCCCATCGGATACTGACGGCGCTTCCATTCCGCACGATCCACCAAACGCATCACCGTATCCACCGTTTCGGGGTCGAAACCATCCTTGAGCAGGTCCGCCCTGCCGTGCGCATGCTCGATGTATGCGGCGAGCACCTGGTCCAGCAGCTCGTATTCCGGCAAGGAATCCGAATCCTGCTGCCCCGGCCGCAACTCCGCACTCGGCGGCTTAGTGATGGAATTGACCGGAATCGGCGGCTGCTCACCGAGCTCTTCGGCCCTGCGGTTCCGCCACCGCGCCAAGTCCCACACCCTGACCTTGAGCAGATCCTTGATGGGCGCATAACCGCCGACCGCATCGCCGTAAATCGTCGAATACCCGCATGCCAGTTCAGACTTGTTGCCGGTGGCAAGCGCCAGCAGACCCTTGGCATTGGAATAGGCCATGACGATGACGCCTCGAATCCTCGCCTGAAGATTCTCGGCCGCCACACCTTCCAGATGAAGCTGCTGCTGGTACGCCTTGAACAGCGTTTCGACCGGCTGAATCTCATACCTGGCTCCGAGATTCTTCGCCAAATCCGCCGCGTCATCCTTGGAACCGAGAGAAGAATACATGCTCGGCATCGAAATGCCCCAGATGTGCTCGCCACCGCAGGCATCGGCCGCCATGGCGGCCACCAGCGCAGAGTCGATGCCGCCGGAGAGCCCAAGGCAAACGCCTGTGAAGTGGTTTTTGGCCATGTAGTCCTTCAGCCCGAGGACGCACGCCCGATACACTTCCTCATCGGGGTCTAGAGCCGGGCTGCTGGTAGAGACCGTCGCATCCAGGCGACGCCTGCCGTCGTCGCCATCTTCAAAGGTCAATTGCCAGAAACTCAGATCCTCGCGGAAACTTGGGGAACGTTCCAGCAATTGGCCGTCGGGGTCGACCACGAAGCTGCCACCGTCGAATACCAGGTCATCCTGCCCTCCGACCTGATTGAGGTAGATGACTGGCGCGTTGACCTCGACGGCTCGTCGGGCGGCCAGCTCCTGCCGCACGTGGCCTTTGCCTTCTTCATAGGGTGAACCGTTGATGGTCAGCAGCACGTCGATATGCTGTTTCGCCAGCTCGGCGACCGGCCCGCCATCCTGCCATATGTCCTCGCATATCGCCAGACCGACTCGGACGCCATGAATCTCCAGAACGACGCTGCGCTCCCCCGGCGTGAAGATTCTGAATTCGTCGAACACGCCGTAATTAGGCAGGAAGTGCTTGTCGTAACCGGCCCACACCACGCCGTCATGCAACACCACGAGACGATTTCTCGGACGGTCGTGCTCACGATCGGTACCGACCGTGCCAACCACCACGAAAAGATCGGCAAGGCCTTCCTGCTGCAGACGCTTCGCCAAGTCATTCGCCGTCTGCCATGCAGCCTTGCGGAAAGTGGCGCGGAAAGCGAGGTCCTCGATGGGGTACCCCGTCAACGTCATTTCCGGGAACACCACCACCTGCGCTCCCCGCTCAGCGGCTATACCGCTTTGCTCAAGCACCTTGGCGGCGTTGCCTTTCAGGTCTCCGACACAGGTGTCGATCTGCGCCAACCCGAAAAGAAGGCCTGTAGAGGGTGATGCTGCTGATGTGCTTTCGCTGCTTGTCATGAATCCATCCTAAGCCCGAAGCCTGAAGCCGCATGTCCGGGATGCTCAGCAGGAGTGCGCCCCCTCGATTCAGCCCAGGTGCTGCAGCAGCAGCTTCGCCGTGGAGACGTAGAAACGCACTGCGGTCGGCAGACATTCATCCAGGCCAAGGAATTTGGGGCTGTGCAGGTTATGGTGCCCGGGCCTCCCGTTGGAGCCTATGAATGCGAATACCGCGGGAATCGCATGGGCGTAATCGGAGAAATCCTCGCCTGCCATACTCGGCTGAATCCTCTGCAGCGAGGCATACTCTCCGACATGATCGGCGACCAGAGCGCTCAGATGCTGGTCACCGATAAGAGGATTGCTGACATCCTCCCATTCGACATCCGCCTCGATGCCATATCCCGCGCCGATGCCGGCAATCTGCGCACGCAGACGGTCGCGCAGCAGCACCCGGTCCTCCTCACTGAAGAATCTGGCGGTGCCCATGAATCCCGCTTCAGCGGGAACAACATTCCACACGCTCCCCCCGTGAACCTCCGTGATGGACAGCACAGCGGAGTGGAAGGGCGAGGCATTCCTGCTCACGATGGTCTGCGTGGAGAGCATCATCGTCGCCATCGCCTCCATAGGACCTGTTCCCTTGTGCGGATAACCGGCATGGGTGCCTTCGGCGTGGAGTCTGACCGCAAAGCGGGCGCAACCGGCCATCATGGCTTCGGTGCCTATGGCAATCTGACCCGGAAGGTAATCGGGATTGTTGTGGATTCCGGCAATGGCCTGCACGCCTTCGATCGCACCCGCCTTCATCACCGCCTGCGCTCCTTTCCCCACCTCCTCGGCAGGTTGGAAGATCAGGTCTATGGTTCCGTGCAGGGATTCCCTCATCTTCTGGAGTTCAAAGGCGGCACCCAGCAGTGCGGCCATATGAATGTCGTGTCCGCAGGCATGCATATAGCCCCTGTTCAGGGAATGGCAGGAGTATTCCGACTCCTCGAACACCGGCAAACCGTCGATGTCGGCGCGCAAAGCGATGTGAGGCCCCTGCCGATCACCGGTGATGCGGGCGAACACACCGCTGTCAAGGTTGATATCACGCACCGCAATACCGTGGTCCATCAACTCCTGTCTCAGGAATGCGCTGGTTTCATACTCCTTGAACGCCAACTCGGGATGCTGGTGCAGATACCTGCGGATTGTCAGCAACTCACTGGCATCACCCGTGGAATCGGCGTTCACACCGGAATGCTCGCTCTCTTGACCACTCATACATCTCTCCCCTGCTCACAGGATTCACTTGTCTATGGAACATCTGCATGAACCATCACCGCAAAGCAGACGGACTCGTCTGCACGTTACCTAGACTCTACCCGCCGGAAATATCCCGTGGCAGCGCGACCACGCAGCCGAGCGGTGGAACATGGAGCGCAATGCGCTTCACACAGGCGAGGCGAGTAACCGCCAAGAACGCGAAGACGCACCTAGCGCATGGCGCGCCCAGTTAGCTGGGCTGCGCGCATCCACGGACCTTCCGTAGGCGTCAGCTGATAGTCTCGGAAGGCGAAGGGACAACGTCGATCCAAGGAGCATGAGACATGTGCGCTCAATCCAACACCACAGCACCAGTCAAGGCGGCATTCTTCGATATTGACGGTACGCTCACCAGTTTCAATACTCATTCGGTGCCGGATTCGACAGTAACCGCGCTTGGTGATCTCAAGGCCAAAGGCGTGAAGATTTTCATATGCACCGGCAGAGCACCTTCGCAACTTCATGCCGCACAGCGGATGATTCCAGTGGATTTCGATGGCTACATCACTTTGAATGGCCAATATTGCTATGACGCCAGCGGGTTCAAAGACGAACTCACCCTGGACAAGGAAGACATCGGCCTTTTCATCGACTATCTCAAGAACCATCCCACGCTGGTAAGCAGTTTCGCGGAAGTGGATTACACCTATTTCAATCAGGACAACAAAACACTGCGTGACGCATGGTCCGTGCTCGGCAAAAGCGCGCCCGACGTTCAGGTGGACACGGTGCAACGAGCATTGGAACACCCCACCTACCAGATGAGTCCCTTCATCCATATCGAGCAGGAGCAGGAGATAGTCAGCAAGCTGCCGCATACCAAAGGGGTGCGCTGGCATCGGGCCTTCACCGATCTGATTCCCGCAGAAGGTGGGAAATCGCGGGGCATCCGGTGTTTCATTGACCATCTTGGGCTCGAAGCGAAAGAAACCATCGCTTTTGGAGATGGCGGCAACGATGCCGATATGCTGGCCTTCGCCGGTATCGGTGTGGCCATGGGCGGTGCCACCCCCAACGCCAAAGCGTCAGCTGACTACATCACCACGGAAGTCGATGATGACGGCATCCTCAACGCGCTGCGGCATTTTCACGTTCTATAGCCGCCACACCTGCGGTTGTGTAGGGATTTGCCTGCATCCTCCTCGAATGAGTTTCCTTGAACATTGAAAGTTCAACGTTCAAGGAAAGCGGATAGATGGATTCTTCGAGAAAATCCCTACACAAACGTCATCGCATGAGGATTCGTGCCCTTGGCGAGCACGAATCGAACCATTCAGCGCTTGCCTGCGCGCGAATCCTATCTGAACATCGTTTTCGTGGCTGACAGCAACACCTTCGGATTCTTCTCATAATGATGCAGAGGAGTCAATCTGTCGCTGGGAATCCCCAGGAAGCGATACACCGCCACCTGAGCACAACGAATCGAGTACTGCTCGGTAAACACCATATCGAAAGGCAGATGCGCGAATTGGCTGATGAAGGCGAGGTTCCTGGAATGACGAGGAACGACCAGAGGCCTATCGACCACGGAACGCTGATTGAACAGTGCGCTGGCATATGGCATATGCGCGGGAACGACATTGACGATGGATTGCATAATCTCATCGTGTCTTTGAGCGATTCCCGAAGCCCGGGTATCCGCCTGAGCCAGCAATGACAGCGTTTCTTCCAGCATTTCCCTGCCGGTCATTTCGATGAAGGGCTTCTTGACGAACACTCCGCTTTCACGAGGATTCAATGCATATCCCCAGAAAACGCCTTCATTCTCTTTCTGTGCCTTATAGTGCGGCTGGTGGTGCACCACCAATGAGAGCAGTTCAGGACTGTCGATGAAGGTGTTCAGAGCATTGCCCGGCCGCTGCTGGGTGATGGCGGCAATCTCGTTAATCAGCAGATGCGAATTCGTGGTGACCGTGAAACTGGTCCATTCGCTCTGGGAACGGTCGCCGAAGAACTTATCTGGGTGCCCGAGATCATAGAAATGCTCGGCTGCCTGCTTCCACAAGGCCGCACTGGGCGCATAGCGCATATCCTCCTTGATTGGCGTGTCCAGATCGCCCAGGGATGCGCTGTCGGTGATGGAACCATTCGTGTCGAATACCAAGTCCTCTGGCGCGACGTCAATCACGCCCTCCTCACCCTGCCGTTCTCCGGCCACGATGCGGTATTTCAGCCCCGTCACCTGAATCTCATCGCGCAACGCAGAGTCCTTGAACACGAACTCCGTCACCATCGTGTTGTTGATGAAGTGCACGCCTTTGTCTTCGAGCCATGCCCGCAGAGGCAGAATCAGACTCTCGTACTGGTTGTAGGGGGTGCGTGTCACTCCTTCGAGCGTGTTGATTCGGCTGAATTCCAGAATCATACGGTTCATGTAGCGGCGCAGTTCCATGGCCGAACTGCTCTTCTTGAAGGCGAAGGTGGTCTCCCACATGTACCAGAAGTTGGTACGGAAGATGTGCGGACTGGTGGCGAACCATTGCTCGATGCTGACATCGTTCAGCTGTCGCTCGTCGGATTCGGGCATCAGCATCAGCTTGCTCAGCAGCATGCGGTCACGGTTGTTGAATTGCATATGGCTGTAATCATTCGCATCGCCCTTGTTGCGGATGCCTTGGAAGGAGTCGATGAGTCTGCCGACATCATGGGTCGGGTGCGCATGGTCGAAACGGAGAATCTCCTCGGTGACGCTCAGCCCCGGCGTATCCAGGGATGGAATGGATGAGAACAGGTCCCAGAGATTCTCATAGGTCTCCTCGTTGAGCATGCGTCCGCCACGATTGACGAAGCCCTGTCTGCGATGAACTTCGGAAAGGCCGTATTCACGGGTGAATTCCTCTACGTCGTTCCCATCGTTGGCACCGTGGTCGTCAAGCCCCAGAATGGTGACCTGGCTGCCTCTCCAATACCCGTCACGAATAAGATATGCCGCCGCCGCCAGATTGCCGATTCCTGCGCCGATCATGTACGCCTTAGCCATTGCGCTGCCCTCTTCCGGTAATTCCTCGATGAATTCCCTGCAGTCGACTCCGTCAGTCGCTGAATCCCAAATCCGTCGAATCGCCCGGCATTGGTTTCGACAACTCCCTGCATGAACTGCATCCACTGTAGACCTCGAATCCTGAGCTTCGCCGCAAAGCGCAAAGTTTCGGCAGTGGAAGCAATACATCTCAGATGAGGACGGTGGTGGCGGCAGACTTTCACAGAGCGGCATAGAAGGCGAATCGGATGTATGCGGACTTGCGCAAAACGAATCCCAATGCCATCGGCAATCCCGGGAACCGGGACTTCACATGAAGGAAGACGGCTCTCTGCATCCACCTGCGCCACTACGAAGCGGGGGCCTGGGCAAATGCCCGGACCCCGCTTATTGGTGGTATTAACGCAGTGTTCAGCGCACGCGCTTACGAAGCACCAAGGTGAGCACGGCTCCAGAGAGAAGCACCACGAAGGCGACGATGATGACGGAGCCTTGTGCACCGGTGGTCGCCAGGGCGCCGTTCTTCTTAGCGGCGGTGGTATCGGCGGCAGCCTTGTCCTTCGTTGTGGGGGAAGGAGCGGGTGTGTCCGACTTGCCGTTGTTCATGTCGGGCTTGGTCGGAGCGTCGCTTTGCGTCTCCACCGAGGCGACATTCTGACCGGTGGTCACGGCGATGACGTCACCCTTGGTATTCAAGGTGACTTTCGAGCTGTACGCGGCGGCAAGGTTGATTCGTCCCCAGCCTTCGCTTGACGCATCGAGGGGGTATCCCGAATCGATTTCCGTCATTGCCAGCACCTCTTTGAGTTGCGCATCCGTAAGTGTGCTGTACCCGGGAACATCCCGAAGCAGGTTGACCGCGGCATCGGGCACGACCGCCGCCTGTCCCGCTTTGCCGGTCTGGGCGAAGCCATAGGTCATACGCGATGTGTAGGCGGCAATCTCGGATGTCGTACCAGAGACCGCCTTCGTCGAGACGCTGTCGGTGAAGGCGTTCTGATACCCCTTGGAACCCTTGGCATCCGTTGCCGTGATGCAGGCTTCCAAAGTGTCGCCGTAGCCATCGGCCTTGCAACGGGAAGTCAGGTAGTTGACCAGTTCCTCACGCGCCGAGTTAGCCTCGGAGCGGGTGTCCTCGTCTCCCAACGCGGTGGCGACACCATACTGACCTGCAATATGACCGCCCATGATGTCGAGCGGGTAATGCACGCCGAGCACGATGCGGTTGTTGCCCGCCTCCGAGACCCTGGTCATGATTTGCGTACCGAATTCCGGCAGTATGCTGGCCAGACCTGCACCCTGCGTGAACGCGAAGGTGGTGTGGCCTGATGGGAACGAACCTGACGCTGCTAGACCGTTGTACTGCCCCTGCTCTTCATACGCCGCCACCTTCTTGATGCCCAAGGTCTGCTGCAGTCCGTTGAGATTGAGCGTGGTGCCGTTGTAGTTCACGCGGTCCACATAGGGACGAGGATGCGAGAAGGCGGTCTTGGCCTTGCCCGTGCTGGCCGAAGCGCTCATATCGTCGAGATAATCCGAGGTCTTCTCCAACGAGCCGTTATTGACGCCATCCTCGTAATATCCTCCTATGACGGTTCCCAGAGCATCATGCAGGGTCTTCTCCGAGTTCATCTCGGCGTCGACGACCGCTCTTGCCTGCTGGTCGTTGGTACCGGAGGCGGTTTCCGTGGCGGCCTTGTTGTTGATGGAGACGGTCAGATCGTCATCATGCTTCAGCACGCTCTTGCCTTCATCGGTAACGCCTACTCCGGCCTTCCAATAGGTGCCGAAATCGGCGAGAAGACCGGTTATCGCATCAGTGCTTGACACACTGACCGAAGGTTTGCTGTTGCCGAAGGTGATGGAGAGAATGTTCTGCTTGTCCGCGCTCAACGTGACCTTGGCGCTGTACGCCTTGGCGAGATTGAGCCGCTCATAACCATTCGATGACGAGTCGAAGGGGTAACCGGAATCAATTTCACTTGCGGCGAGGATGGCTTTGCGCTGGGCATCGGTGAGTGTCGGGAACGCCGTCAGGAGGAGGTTCTCTGAACCTTCGGGCACAACCGCGGCCTTACCGGAGGCACTGGTCTGCGTGAATCCGTAGGTCATGCGCGACGTGTAGGCGGTGATTGCCGAGGCCCGGTCCGTGACCGGCTTGGTTGAAACGGCATCCGTGAAGGTATTGGTGTAGCCGGCCTTCGCATTCGCCCCGGTCTTGTCGATGCAGGCTTGGAGGGTATCGCCATACCCTGCGGCCTTGCACTGGGCGGTCATGTAGTTGACCAGCTCGTCGCGGGCGGGCAGCAGTTGGTCGTTGCGGAAGCTTTCATCCGACCAGCGTGCCGTATTGGCCGCCTCGCCGTTGATGCGTCCACCCATCACATCGAGCGGATAATGCACTCCCAGGGCAATGCGGTTGTTGCCGGCTTCGGAAGCCCTGGTAACGATTTCCGTGCCCAATTCAGGCAGCAGCGTCGCCAGACCTATGCCTGAAGAATAGGCATAGGTGGTGTGGCCCGAGGGGAAGGCCTGTGATGGTGCACCGAACATGCTGGCATAGTTGGCGCCATGCGTCGTACCGGTGCTGCTGTCGGTCCAGTCAGGAATGCGGCTGATGTTGAGTTCGGCCTTGAGCCCATTGAGGTTGTTGTCGCCGTTCATGGAACGGTTCTGTGTATCGGAGGCGACGGTGAAGAACGGGCGTGGGTAATTGAAATACTGTTTTGCAGCCCCCGTGCCGAGATACGTGGTCACCGTAGCGTTGTTGGCGAACAATAGGTTGTTCGTTTTGGGCAATGAGCCGTCGCTCAGACCGGTGGTGAGGAATTTGCTCAGAATCGGGCCAAGGGCATCCGCATAGGTTTCCTTGGCATTCTGGTCGGCGTCAATCAGGGCACGTTGTGCCTGGGTGTGCGTGCCATCCACGGTCGCCTTGTCGCTCGCCGTGGCGTTGTTGATGCTTTCCGTGAGTTCATCGTTCTTTGACAGCACGCTCTTCCCTGCGTCGCTGACAGTTCCGCGGTATACGTCACCGCTCGCATTGTTGGCGTTCGCCTTTGGCGTCCACCAATTGTTGTATTCCCCTAGCAGTGTGACGACATTCGGTTTATTGCTGTCTGACGTGTAGCTTGTCGCAGCCTGTGCAGCCGTTGCTGGCACCAGGGTAGCCAAGGCCAGCGCGGACGCTGAAACAAGTTTCAAAGCTCTCTTCATGTGTTCTCCAACTGTGTTCATGATTCATCAAACCCTCGAGAACGTGTGCCGTATCCCCATGCGCAGACGCAGCGGTGAAATTCGGGGGCACTTCCGTTCTAAACCTTGAACTCCTCAGGCACGCCCCGGTACATTGGGCTTCATGAAATGTTCATCCCGACTTCACCCAGCAACGCCTTCAGCGAAGATAACTGCACTAAAAGGACAGCTTTTTTGAACGAAATAACGAAAATTGCTGTCCATTTAGTGCAGTTATCTCTGATATTGCAGTTATCACCGCCCCGGCCACACAGTGGTCTGCCAAGCGTGACAGACTGAGTGGTATGACAACAGCTATCATGCACACCTCAGCAGGTGATATCCGTATCAATCTCTTCGACGACAAGGCTCCTGAGACCGTGGCCAACTTCATCGGCCTGGCCAACGGCAGCAAAGCATGGACCGACCCCTTCACCGGCGAGGAAAGCAACGAGCCCTTCTATAACGGGCTGACCTTCCACCGCATCATCAAAGACTTCATGATTCAAGGCGGTTGCCCTCTAGGCACGGGAACCGGCGGCCCGGGCTACAACTTCGACGATGAAATCGACCCCTCACTGAAATTCGACAAGCCATATCTCTTCGCGATGGCCAACGCCGGTCTGCGTCGCGACCCACGCACAGGTGCGGTTCACGGCACGAACGGCTCACAGTTCTTCATCACCTCCGTGCCCACGCCCTGGCTCAATGGCCACCACACCATTTTCGGCGAAGTCGCCGATGCCGACTCACGCAAGGTCGTCGATGCTCTGGACGCGGTGGCCACGGATTCCTCGGACGTCCCGCTTGAACCCGTGATGATAGAAACCATCGACATCGCCTGAACAAACCCTACTGAGAACAACGCCCCCGATGACGACTGGCTGTAAGTGCTATGCCGCGCTCCTGACCGTCGATTCGGGGGTGTTCTGTTTGCATCGTCAATAAGAGAGCGGGAGTATCCTAAGGCACGATGAACACCACCATCAAGGCCCGCAACAGCTATGCAAAAGGCACCAGAAGCTATACCATGTCACGCATCCGTGGGAAGGATACCGGAATTGAGCGTCTTGTACGGAGCTTTCTCTTCTCCAAAGGCCTGAGATTCCGTAAAAACGACAAACGGTATCCCGGGCATCCGGATGTGGTGCTGCCGCGTTGGCATACCATCATCTTCGTCAATGGCTGCTTCTGGCATGCGCATGACCAATGCGCGAAGTCGTCCACGCCAAAATCCAATGTCGAATTCTGGACGAAGAAACTCATGCGCAACAAGGAACGAGATGCGCAGCAACAACGTGAGCTCCAGGAAGCCGGGTGGAATGTGCTCGTGGTCTGGGAATGCGAATTGGACCGAAAGCACCGGCAGGAACGTCTGAACAGCCTCTACCGACAGATAGTCACTCCTCCTGAGGCGGAAGAGCATATTCAGACCTCCGATGTCACTCGTCGGACGCTAAGCTGAGAACAAGACTAACTGAGGTGTCACCTGCTCAACGACGAATACGGAGTGCGGACCTCTCAGACCGACTGGCACGCGAATACCGTCATACACCAAGCATTCGAACACAGCGAAGGGCGTCAAGACGGTGCATACGCAACGGCCGATGATGCCCATAGGGGGAACAGCAATGAATTCACCAACACCACATCCACACGGCACTCAAGCAAACAAGACGGTCAATGTCGCCATTCTCGGCGCCGGCGGCATAGCCAACACCATGGCGCGAACATTGCTCGCCATGAAATCCGACGAACGATACCGGGGACTCATCAACCCCTATGCCGTTGCGGCCAGGGACGGCGAGCGAGCGCGCGGCTTCGCCGAACGGTACGGATTCCCCGTCTCCTACGGTTCGTACGAGGATATGGTCGCGGACCCGGATGTCGACCTGGTGTATATCGCCACCCCGCATAGCATGCATGCCGAGCAGGCACTGATGTGTCTGGAGGCGGGCAAACATCTTCTGGTCGAGAAATCCTTCACGGCAAACGCCGCTCAGGCTGAGGAAGTATTATCCCTGTCCGAATCGAAGGGGCTGCTGTGCACCGAGGCCATCTGGACCAGATACATGCCCTCCCGCGGCATCATCAACGACATCATCGACTCGGGAACCATCGGCGAGGTGACCTCGGCAAGCGCCAACCTGGGCTACCCCATCACCGCCAACGCCAGGCTCGTCGAGCCAGAACTCGCCGGAGGCGCACTGCTCGACGTGGGTGTGTACCCATTGAACTTCCTTGATATGGCCCTGCAGGGCAGGGAACCCTCAAGAATCGCCAGCGCATACCAGCCGTACGGCACCGGTGTCGACGCACAGAGCTCCACCACCTTGTTCTATGACGACGGCATCATGGCCGTGGCCACGAGTTCGATGCTGGGCCAATCGGATCGCACCGGGTGCGTATGGGGAACCAAGGGCGTGCTGGTCTGCCAGAACGTCAACGACATTTCCTCCATCGTGGTGTATGGACCGGGGTATGAGGTGGTAGGCGACTATCCGATACCTCCGCAACTCACCGGATACGAGTACGAGGTCGCCTCTGCGGCTCAGGCAATACGTGACGGCGCCACCGAATGCAGTGAGATGCCCCACAGCGACACCTTGAGAATCATGCGCATGATGGATGAGATACGAGGCATCTGGGGACTGCGCTATCCCTTCGAGTGATTCAGAAACGCAGTGCCGAGTGGTGCTCAACACACCCGTCGGCGCTGCGTTCCTAGATGCACAGTCCGATTGGTCACACGGTTCCTGTGACGGCACGACCGGATGCGAAACGACTCAACGCTCCTGTTTTGGCGATGCCGATATACAGCACCCACATCAATGCGCCCGAAATAACCGCACCGGAGATGGCGTTCGTGATGATATTCACCAGCGCGAAGCTACCGGTGATGCGCACGCCTGCATACGTGGTGAAGAAGGAGAACACCGAGCCTGCTATCCCGGTCAACACCCCCGCGAAGACCGCTGACCAGATATCCCAACGCCTGTACAGCAATATCAGAAATGCCAGTTCGGTGAACGCTCCTTGAACTAGCCCTGCGACAATCGAGCCCGCGAATCCCCACTGATTGCCGAGCAGCATCTCCAGCACGGCGCCAACCAGTTCCGCGTAGAGCGCGGCGCCGGGTTTGCGGATAATCAGCGCGGCGATAACGCCCGCAAAATACCAGAACCCGCTGAGTATGCCCTCCAGCCCCGGGACGACGCCCGCAAGCAGGGCGGAAGGTGCAGTAACCACAAAATCGAAGACCCAGAACACCAATCCCGAAGCTACGGCTATGACCGATGCGATGGTGATGTCGATGGGTCGCCACCGATAGTCAGGCTTCGACAGCGTCGAAGCGTTGGTATGTTGTGCAGACATTGCTCTCCTCTGATAAATGCCCTGCCGCCGGTGTTCAGCGCAGGACCGGGTATCACGAGAAAGAGGAATACCAAGATAGGCATTGACTTCGTTCGACGGTATTAGCCGTGTCACGTTCAACGGTCGGAGACTGTCGTCTCCCTCTCAGCTTTCCAGCTCCCGTGTCTTGCAAGAACATAAGGTAAGGGCAACGCTGGACAGTATGAACAGGGAGTGAATCCATGAATTTGCACATACGCTGAGCCATAATGGTTGCATGGGCACTAGCAGTGGATTCGCCGTCGTGGATTTCGAGACCACCGGTCTCAGTGCGGCACGAGGTGATCGCGCGATAGAGGTAGGCATCGTCCAGGTCGCACCGGACGGCACGATAGAGGACAAGGCCGAGACCTTGATTCATGTTGAACGCGACCTCGGCTTGCAGTCCCTGCACCACATCAATGCCGCAGAACTTATGCATGCCCCGGACTTTGCCGGAATCGCCCGCCGATTCGCCAAGCTGCTCGAGCACCGGGTTTTCGTGGCCCACAACGCCGCCTTCGACTCATCGTTTCTTGCCAATGAATATGCACGACTCGGGTATCGCATCCCCGTTAACGATGTCAATACCGTATGCACGCTGAAACTTGCCCGAAGGATACTCGGCGTCGGCGCTCTGGCTAAGTGCTGTGCAATGTGCGGAATCGACAATGCCGACGCCCACAGCGCCCTGAGCGATGCCCAAGCCACCGCTGAGCTGTTGGGTATCTTTCTCGCGGAAGACCCGGGATGGAATGCATGGTCGCGCAGCATGCAGGATGCTGCGGAAAGCATCTGGCCGGACATCCGGGAAGAGGAACGAGCCTGGCTTCCCCGCCGAAGCCACGAATCGCCATCCGAGGCTCAGGAATCCATGCTTGGCGGCACGCTCCACTCCTCCGTCGAGCACGGTCTGAGCGCATTGATTGCACGAGGATGCCCCGAAGATTCACCGGTCGAAGCAAGCTCAGAAACCGTGTCAAGCTACACCCGGCTGTTGAATGCCTCATTGACGAACGGGCGGCTCTCGGAGCATGACAGCATCGCTCTCGCCAATTTGTCCTGTGAACTCAGGCTCAGTCAGCACCAATGCGCACGCATCCATGAGTCGTATGTGCTCGAAGTCGCCCAGGCCCTGTGGGAGGATGGCGTACCAGCGAAAGATGACCTGGATGCGCTGGCGAAGATCGGACAGGCGCTGTCCGTTCGTCCGAGCGTCATCGAACAAGCCACAAGAATCGACACGAATGAGCACCTGACAAGCGCCATACCCGTCATCACCCATGCGGTTGACCATGCCGCCAACGCCTATCATCGCTTGACGCTTGCGGAAGGCGATCGTCTCGCGCTGACCGGCAGCATGTCCAGAAGACGCAGTGAATGGGAGGAGATACTCAGGGCGCTCGGTATTGCTCCTCAAGCGGCTGTTACGAAGGCCACGAGGGTGCTTGTCGCAGCCGACCCGGACACCGAATCGACCAAGGCACGCAAAGCGCGAGCGTATCAGATTCCCATCGTCGACGAACCATGGCTTGAGCGTGCCGTCAGCAACGGCATCGATGCATCCATTGCCGACTGAACACATCAGCAGGAGAGACCGAAATTCCGGCAGCGGCAGGACTATGTCCGAAACGACAAAACCTGAAATGGCACTGTTCGAAATATCACAGTGGAATCGCATCCACCTGCAACCAGTATGCTAGGTGTTGAAGAAACTCCATTACTTAGGGCACCAAGGTGCCGCAGCGGAAAGAGAACCATCAATCTTATGGCACTGAGCAAGAAACAGATCAAGCAGTTGCGCGCGTTGGCCAACCACCTTAATCCTCTGATCATCGTAGGTAAGAACGATCTTTCGGATGCCGCGTATGCCCAGGCCGATGAGACCCTGGAAAAGCACGAGTTGGTCAAATGCACGGTTCTCGACGGGTCGGGACTTGACGCAAAGGACGCTGCTCAACATCTTGCGGACCGCCTTCGCGCGCAGGTCGTGCAGGTCATCGGCAACAGATGCGTAATCTACCGCGAGACGCATGACGAAAAGGTCACAAAAATCAGATTGGTGCGCGAATAACACCTTGGGTGAGATAACTGCACTACTAGGACAGCAATGTGGCAAACAATTCTCGCAAAAGCTGTCCTTGTAGTGCAGTTATTGCATTACGACGTCAGAATAATCTGACGATGATGGCTCCTGCTAAGAGCACTGCTACTCCCAGCATCTGCATTGCCGTGACGGCACGCTTGGGTGCGTGAAGCAGCCCGAACCGGTCCACGGCCAGCCCACCGCATATCTGACCCAGCAGCACAATCACCACCGTGAGTCCTGTCCCCAGGACCGGAGCCAGATACGAGTTCCCGAATACGAAGAGCGCCCCGAGCAGTCCTCCGACCCACGTCCACCATGGGGTTTTTCCCATAAGCGTCAACCATCGGACGCCAGGACGAGCTGTTGCAACCGTATCGAGTTCCACAGGACTTTCTTTACAGTGCACCGTTTCGTTCCGTGAAGTCCGTTGGCGTCGGCCCCGGAGTCTGGCGTAGCCCAAGGCCTCCTGGAGCACGACGATAACGGTCAACAGCAGCAGGCCGATGATGAAGGATATGAAGGACGCGAGGGTGGCGGACCCCAATTCACTGCCCAGATGACCGTTGATTGCGGTCTGCCCTGCGCTGATGGCGCCCAGGATGATTCCGGCGACCTGCCACGGCCAAGGTCCACGCGTGGAAGACCGCAGATTGTTCTCATTGCCACGTGCAGTTATGCCTTGTGTCGATGGGACTCCCGCGGGACGGAAATCAGGCAGAACCACCGCGAGAACAATGCCCACGACGGCAAGCAGTATGCCGAAAGCCCGCATGCCGGTCATCGGATGCGCCGTCAGCCCGAACCAGCCTCCCATATCTATGACGTTGCTGGCGATAATCTGCCCCAAAATCGGCATCACCACCGTCTGAACGGCTCCGAGCTTAGGAAAGAGGAGAATGTTGCCGGTCAGGAACAATACGCCCAGCACGCCGCCCAGCCAGATCCACCACGGTTCAGCAGCCACGAAACCTTCGGGGAGATAGCTGCCTCCTTCCGCGAAAGTGACGATGAGCCACAGCACCAGGGTGCCGACGATGAATGAGACGAGCGATGCCTTGAACGGAGAACGCAGCACCTTGCGGAGCTGAGAGTTTATCGCCGTCTGAATCGGCAGGCCAAAACCTATGGCAATCCCGAAAATCATCGGCAGCAATGAGGCCGCCATACCCGAAATCATCGCACTCCCCCTCTGCCCAAAACATTGCCGGTTAGCGAGTCGACGGATGCCGTCGCCCACCCGTACCCATACGTCAACGGATACTACTCAGCGCGGGGTATAGCTTGCGGAAGTCCGCATACGCCCGCTCATAGATGCCGGCATCGGCCGCATGCGTCGTGACGATTCGGCTGCTGCGCAATCTGCGAAGCTCCGTCATCAGCCCGTTGAAATCCATCGTCTCGTCATCGGCAGATGCACCGGTCCGCCCTCGACTTTTCGGCCACTGCACCAAGTACGCCAGAGCGACCGCGGGCATGAACTCGGCATTGTCGAAGACCTCGATATCGTGACCAAGGACATCGGCGAGAATCTGGCACCAAAGCTCTTCGCGGGCTCCTCCGCCGATGAGCGTGATTTCATCGATGCCACCATCGAAGCGCTCCATGCCTTGACGCAGCGAGAACGCGACCCCTTCAAGACTTGCACGCACCATGTCCGACAGGGTGCTTTCCAATCCGAGACCCACGAAAGACCCTCTGATGGCGGTATCCATGACAGGAAAACGCTCTCCTGCGAAATAGGGAAGACAGAGCACGCCGTGACTCCCCGGCACGCTGCCCGCCAACAATTCGGACATGCGCCGGTATCGGTCCTGACCGTGCAGGGTGTCCTGACCGCACACCCCGTCCTGAGCATCCGGTTTTTCCCCGCCTGCGACCAAAGTGCGAGCCGCCCAGCGGTGAATATTACCGGCGTTCAGGAACGGAACCCCATTGATGAAACCGCCTGGAGTCGAGCACGCCAGATTCGCCACACCCGGCACATCGATAAGCGGTTCCTGTGAGATTCCGGCGATCCAGCCCGAAGTCCCGATATTGATGTTGTACTGCCCGGCGTGGCTGACACCGCTGGCCAATGTGGTGGCTCCAGCATCACCGATGCCTGCGTATACGGCGGTCCCGGGCGCGAAGGATGCGACTGCCGAGATGTCGCAATCAACGCTCCCGACCTGGTCCTGCGGAACATGCAGCTCGGGGAATATCCTCATTCCCACCCCGGCGGCCTCCAACAGCGTGGAATCCCATTGTCTGGTATGAATGTTCATCGCGCCTGACGTCGAGCAAGCCGTCACATCACCGATATAGTCTCCGGTCAAACGGCTGATGATGTAATCCTTGGCGTCGAAGAGCACATGGGCCGTACGTGCGAATATCTCAGGCTCATGCGCCTTGACCCACATGAGTTTCGGCAAAGGCAGGGACCCTTCGCATCGGTTGCCCACGACGCTACGAAAACTCCGCTCTCCGTACCGTTCCGCGAGCATAGCCGACTCTTCGTCCGCGCGTCCGTCCGAATAGAGTATCGCCGGTCGGAGCGGTCTGCCGTCGGTATCCACCAGAATCAGGTCCTGCATCTGACCACTGAGCACGATGCCGCTCACATCCTTGGGCTGCACCTCGGGATAAGCCTGCTCCAGCACCAGATGCCATGCCTCAAGAAAGCACTTCCACCAGTCTTCGGGATGCTGTTCACGGCCTTCGACACCCACATCGGGATTTTGCAGAGCAACGCTCGCGGATGCCATGATGCCACTCAGTCCGGCACCCGAAGTACTCACCGTAGCGTCGACATCGTCGCACACCGACACCAGAACCGCTTTGACCGCCGTGGTTCCCACGTCGAAAGTCGCTATATACGCCATACCAGCATCATATCGTCGTGGACCACTGCAGACCGCACAGCATCGCTATGGATGATTGACCAGATCCCGCACAGGCGTACGCATACGGCTGCATGCGCGAAGAGTCATGCACAATCGGCCATGCAGCAATCCCCTACCACGGAAATCATCCTTCGTCCTTGTCCTGGTGCAGGACCTCGCGGATGCGTTCGAGCCTCGGCCCTATCTCGCGTTCATATCCGCGATCGTTTGGAGTGTAGTACTGCCGGCCCTCCAGCTCGTCGGGCATGTACTGCTGTGATGCGACCGCCCCCGGCGCATCGTGCGCATACTGGTATCCTTCGTGATTTCCCCAAGCCTTCATCAGTGCGGTCGGTGCGTTGCGCAGATGAAGCGGGACCTGACCAATCAACCCGGCATCAACATCAGCGAGCGCCTGATTGATGGCCATGTAGCTGGCATTGGACTTCGGTGCCGTCGCCACAGCGATCACGGCCTCGGAAAGAATGATTCTCGCCTCAGGCATCCCGACCAGCGCCACGGCCTGCGCAGCGGCCACGGTGGTCTGCAGTATCTGCGGTGCAGCCATCCCCACTTCCTCCGCAGAGGCGATGATGATGCGTCTGGCGATGAAACGAGGGTCTTCCCCCGCACGCAGCATCCTGGCCAGGTAGTGCAGGGCCGCATCGACGTCCGAACCTCGCATGGATTTGATGAATGCGCTGGCCACATCGTAATGGTCATCGCCTTGACGGTCATACCGAACCGTGGCGATGTCCATGACCTTGGACACCACATCGGGTGTGATAATCGCTTTGCGCGCACCTTTTTTACGGGTCTTGTCGCCGGTCAGCGCACCTGCAGCCGCTTCGAGTATCGTCAGCGACTTTCTCGCGTCGCCGCCTGCGAGACGGATGATCTCGTCTATGGCGGCATCGTCGGCTTTGACCTCGTCGGCCAGACCACGCGCGTCGTGAAGGGCGCGCTCCAGCAGCACTTTCAGGTCCTGCGCTTCGAGCGCTTCGAGCTTTACGACGACCGAGCGGGAAAGCAGTGGAGAGATAACCGAAAAACTGGGGTTTTCCGTGGTGGCGGCGATGAAGGTCACATCACGGTTCTCCACGCTGGGCAGCAGGGCATCCTGCTGTGATTTCGAAAAGCGGTGGACCTCGTCGATGAACAGCACCGTTTCCTTGCCTTCAGTGACCAGGCGGTCGTGTGCTCGCTGCAACACGTCTCGCACATCCTTTACGCCGGAAGTCACGGCGGAGAGCTCTTCGAACACTCTGCCGGATTGTCTGGCGACGATATACGCCAAGGTGGTTTTCCCGACTCCCGGAGGTCCGAAGAGAATCACTGAGCTCGGGGCCGTAAGCGACTGACTCGAGCGCTGGGAGGCCAGTCTTCGCAACGGCGAGCCTTCACTCAGCACCTTTGCCTGCCCCAGCACCTCATCCAAGGATGTCGGACGCATCCTGACGGCCAACGGCAGGGTATGGTCATCAGGTGCGTCGGCCGTACCGAATAAATCGTCTACCATAGAACCTCCTGCAGGTACCTCAGTACCTTACGCCCATCGTTTTCCAAAGCCCATTTCTCGTGCTGCCCGCAAACCGGCAAGACTTGTGAAGCAAGGTATGTGAAGCATGGCCTGCCATCACCATCGAACCCAGTATTCGAACATCCGTTCTAATGATAGCAACACCGCATCCTCTCACGGCGAGCGCCTTGCCGGGCACAAGCATGACCTGATAGACACGGCACGCGCCTGCGGTGCCGACCACAGAACCCTACGCTCTGACCGAGGAAAGCTCCCGCCGCCGTCAAGCCCCTTGACGGGCTATTTCCATCAGGGTCTCCATCGGGCCCACGCGGTAGTCCAGGAATATCACCTCGCCACAGTCCTGCGTGGCGTCGAGATCGACGATTCCGGCGATGCCCCAATCGTGTTCGCCTTCCACATCATCGAGAATCTGCCTCACACGCCAGACATGCTCGTTGTTCTCGTCAGAGCGGTCGATGGTGATGAAATCCCTGCTCCTTGCAGCGGCGTCAATGTTGATTTCCTCGTGCGCCTCGTAGAGGTCGTCAAGAGTATCCTCCCAGCGGTGCACCGGATACCCCCATTGCCCGTCGAGATCGCCGAGCTGCCCGGCTTTGTCGAAGGCCATCAACTGCACCCTATGGAACAGAGCGTTACGCACCAGCACTTCCATGCCACGCGGATCGGCAAGCACCTGTTGCTGCTGGGGAGGCGCCGTGTGCAAGGCCTCGCCGTCGCCCTCATTGCCTGCGGACTCCCATTCATCCACCAGGCTCGAATCCACGGAACGCACCAGGAGTCTGAGCCAGGAGATGATGTCGTCGAGCTGCTCGTCGCGCTTGTCCTGAGACACCGTGCGGCTCAATGCGCGGTAGGCGTCCGAAAGATAGCGCAGCAAGGTCCCTTCGGAACGCGAGATGCCATATCTGGCGATGTATCCGGTGAAGTCGGAGGCGGTCTCCACCATGTCCCTGACCACCGATTTGGGACTCAGCCAGTAATCGTTCGCCCAGGGAACATCGGCCCTGTATTGCGTGAACGCGGCGTCGAGCATCTCCTCCAAAGGTTTTGGATAGGTGATGTCGGCGAGCCGTTCCATACGTTCCTCATATTCGATGCCATCGGCCTTCATCTCCGATACGGCCGCATCCTTCGCCTGTCGTTCCTGTGCACGCAGCACCTGGCGCGGATCGTCCAAGGTGGCCTCCACCATCGAGATCACATCGAGCGCATAACTCGGCGACTGCCGGTCAAGCAGTTCCAAAGCCGCCAGCAGGAAGGGCGACAATGGCTGGTCCAGGGCGAAGTCGTCGGGAATCTCGATGTTCATGAAATAGTCGGAAGATCCGTCGTCAAGCTCTTCGACGTCGATGACCTCGCCGTCGAGCAAGGTGGTGAATATCTCGTCAGCGCGTTCATGCAGGTGTTCCTTCTGGGAAGGGGTCTGCTGGGAATCATCGATAAGCTCGCTGATCCGGGCGCGGGCGTCGCCGCCTTGAGTCACCTCGCTGAGCACCATCGAATGGGTGATGTTCAGATGAGGTACCAAGGTTTCCGGTTCCGCGTGAATTAACTTGTCGAATGTCGCGGCATTCCATGTGACAAAACCTTCAGGGGCCTTTTTGCGTTTGACCCGTTTCAGTTTCTTCGGGTCATTCCCGGCCTTGGCCACGGCTCTGGCGTTCTCGATCTCGTATTCCGGAGCCTCGGCGATCACCAGACCCTGCGTATCAAAGCCCATACGCCCTGCACGACCGGCTATCTGATGAAATTCACGCGATTTCAGCCTTCTCATCCTGTGACCGTCGAATTTGGTCAGACCCGTCAGCACCACCGTGTGAATAGGCACATTGATGCCCACACCCAAAGTGTCGGTTCCGCATATCACAGGCAGCAATCCCTGTTGGGCGAGCTGTTCGACGAGACGGCGGTATCTGGGCAGCATCCCGGCATGATGGACACCGACGCCTGTACGCAGCAGTCGTTGGAGGATTCGCCCGAAAGCCGTGGTGAAGCGAGTGCCCGCCATGGCCTCCTTGATGCGCTCGCGCTGCCCTTTATCCGATATGCCCGTGTTCGATAAGGCCTGGGCGGTCTCCAATGCGGCATCCTGCGCGAAATGCACGATATATATCGGTGCGTCCTCATGGCGTATCAGCAGTTCGATGGTTGCAGGAAGTGCGGTCTCCACATATTCGTAGCTCAATGGGACCGGACGCGGCGCATCGGCGATGACATCGACGTCGCTACCCGTGCTCTTCTCAAGCGACGAAGCGATATTGTCGACATCGCCCAAGGTAGCGGACATCAGCAGGAATTGTGTCTTATGCAGCGTCAGCAGGGGGACCTGCCATGCCCAGCCGCGTTCGGGGTCGCCGTAGTAGTGGAACTCATCCATGGCGACACAGGCGACGTTGGCCCTATCACCCTCGCGCAAGGCCTGATTGGCCAGAATTTCCGCCGTGCAGCAGATAATAGGCGCATCGGTGTTGATATGGGTGTCCCCGGTGATCATGCCGACGTTCTCCCTGCCGAACACGCGTACCAGGTCGAAGAATTTCTCGCTTACCAACGCTTTGATTGGTGCGGTGTAATACGAGACCCTGCCCGTGCACATGGCTGCAAAATGCATTCCGAGAGCCACCAGCGACTTCCCCGATCCCGTCGGGGTATTGAGCACCACGTGATCGCCTGAAAGCAGACTGAGCATGGCTTCCTCTTGATGCGGCCATGGAGTGATGCCGCGCGATTGCACCCATGTGAAGAAGCGTTCATAGATGTCGTCGGCGCTGAGGTTCCTGGCCTCTGCGCCGGAGTCGGGAATCATATCCGACAGGGAAAGGTCCTTTCCTTCATCCGTCGTATCCTTACCGCTGTGCTGTTCGTTGCTCAATCCAGCAGACTCCATTTCTGTGCCGTCCTATATGGAAGGGGCAGGCCTTGCGGTCGGCAGTGCAATTCGCCCATTCCATGCTTTGCCAGCGAGCACGAAGTCTCGCTCATCCTCTGTGTGCAGTCTATCCCCTGCCGGTCTCATACGGCCTCGGGCATCGACACCTCATATGCCGGTGCTCATCGTTGCACGCTCGGAGCAGGAGCCGAGGTGCCCCGGAGAATGAGTCTGGTCCCGACGAGCGTATGGGGCTGCTCCATTCTGAGATGATTCATCAGCGCTATGGCCTGGGTTGCGGCGAGTCTGGCCATGTGCACCGGGTCTTGGTGGATGGTCGTCAAATCTGCGACCGGTGCGATGCCACTGTCATCGAAACCGATGACGGTCATGTCCTCAGGAACTCTGACGCCGAAGCGACGAAGCCGGGCTATCAGCGCCACGGCGAATTCGTCGGTTTCGACGCATAATGCCGTAGGTCTATCAGGCGTGGACAGCAACGACGCCGCAGCGGTGGACACCGCATCCTCGAAGGAATAGCCGTCGCCGCGCACCCCTTCGCCAAGCATCACCAGGTCCCGTTGCCGGTAGCCGCAGGTCTTAGCAGCAGTCAGAAATGATTCGGACCTGCTTTTCACGCTGAACGCAAATTCATGCATGGATGCCTGCTGCACATATCCCAAACGCTGATGCCCCAGGGAATGCAGCAGTTGCACCGCCTCCATCATGGCCTGCCGCGCGTCCAGCCTTACCGAAGCGTCATATCCGTCCTGAGTACGCGAATCGAGCCCAATCGTCGGCATCGTCAGACCTTCGAGCAAACGCAGCTTGTCCTTGTCGAGATCGAAGGATGTGACGATGATGGCATCCGCGTTCCGGTTTCCCGGCAGCATCTCGAAATATCGATCCTGAGATTGCTGGTCCGGCGTTATCAAGGGCACGATGTCATATCCTGCAGGGGCCAGAACCTCGTATGCTCCTTGCATCACCGAAGAGTTGAACCATGTGTTGACGGCTCCGGCAAACAACAGGGTGACGCGCATCGTCCGCCCAGAGGCCAGCGACGACGCATTACGCGAAAAGGTGAAGTGCAGTCGTTTCGCCGCCTCTTCCACACGCATCCTGGTACCGGGATCGACTCTGTCCAACCCTCGCAGAGCCCGTGACACCGTGGAGTCCGACACCCCGGCCTCGATGGCCACGTCATGAATGGTCAATCTCGCCATGTCTTCCCCCTTTGCGCGTTTGGGCGAACCTATTCGGCAAGCCTTCGGTATTCATCATATCCATCCATCATTCTGCAAGCGCATTTACAATCATCATTCAAGTGATAATAACGTTCAACACGCCTCTTTGCACTTCTTTGTGCAAGCGCTATTATACAGTGGTACACGAGGAGTTTTCGTTCGAACGTCACCCCTCAACACGCAACGATTGTCAATGAGGAGAATACGATGCCAACAGCACATCAGACCGCCAGCATGACAGGAACCTTCATCTCCGAACAGCACTCGGAGGAATGGTGGAAGCAGGCCGTCGTCTATCAGATCTATCCGAGATCCTTCAAAGACACCACCGGTTCGGGACTCGGCGACATCGCAGGCATCACCAGCAAAATCACCTATCTGAAGCAACTTGGCGTGGACGCCGTCTGGCTCTCGCCGTTCTACCCTTCCGAACTCGCCGACGGCGGATACGATGTCGCCGACTATCGCAACGTCGACCCTAAACTCGGCACGATGTCGGACTTCGACGAGTTGGCCAGATCCGCTCACGAGCAAGGCATCAAGGTGGTTGTCGACATCGTCCCCAACCATTCCTCCGACCAGCATCCGTGGTTCCAGGAGGCACTGAAGTCAGAGCCGGGCTCCCCTGCCCGCGAGCGCTACATCTTCCGCAACGGCCGTGGCGAACATGGAGAGCTTCCCCCGACGCAGTGGATCAGCAGCTTCGGCTCCCCTGCGTGGACGAGAGTGGCCGACGGTCAGTGGTACCTGCACATGTTCGCCAAGGAGCAGCCCGACTTCAACTGGAAGAATCCCGAAATCCGCGAGGACTTCCTGACCACGCTGCGTTTCTGGAGCGACCACGGCGCCGATGGATTCCGCATCGACGTCGCACACGGCCTGGCGAAGGATCTGGACCGCGACGACCTCGATCGTTGGAGCATCAACAACGACACCCTCCCCGACGACGGCAGCCACCCGCTCTATGACCGCGACGACGTTCATGAGATCTACCGCGAATGGCGCAAAGTCTTCAACGAATATCAACCCCCACGCTTCGCCGTGGCGGAAGCTTGGGTGAACCCCAAGCGGCAGTATCTGTATTCCAGCCCCGACGAACTCGGACAGATCTTCAACTTCGAATTCGCGAAGAAGAACTGGGTGCGCGACGAACTTCACGAGGCCATCGAGGACGGCATCGCCCAGGCCGAACGCTCCGGCTCGACCTCCACATGGGTGATGAGCAACCATGACGTGCCTCGCCACGTATCACGCTATGGTCTGCCGCAGGTGCCAGCACGACAGCATCACAGAATCGCCACCGATTGGCTGCTGCGCAACGGCAACTCCTACGTCGAGGATCGTGAACTCGGCACACGCAGGGCCAGGGCCGCGATTCTGCTCGAGCTTGCCCTGCCCGGGTCGACGTACATCTATCAGGGTGAGGAGCTCGGCCTTCCCGAAGTTCCCGACATCCCTTGGGAGCGTTTGGAGGACCCCGAAGCACAGGGCACCTCACGCACGGACCTGGTCAAGGGCCGCGACGGATGCCGCGTCCCCCTGCCATGGGTGGCGGACGACGCTCCGATCATCGAGGGGCAGAGCTCTCCCGCAGGAAGCATTTCACGGTTCGGCCATATCGACGAGCAGACCGGGAAAGGGTCCTTCGGCTTCTCGCCGAGAAAAGGCTCCGACGGGAAAACCGTAAGCGCAGAGCCTCATCTACCGCAACCCGACTGGTTCGCCCGCTATGCGGTCGACACTGAGGAATCCGACGATAATTCCATGTTGTCGCTGTATCGCAAGGCTCTGGAACTGCGACATGAGCATCAGACCTCCGACGCCGCATTGACATGGCTCGAGGACTTCGACCGCCCTTCAAGCTCGCACGATGGTGCGGACGGACAGGCCGGAGGTGCTATCGCCTATCGCCGTGCCAACGGATGGACGAATATCACCAACTTCAGCGACCACGACATAGCCCTTCCGCAAGGGGATGTGCTGCTTGCCTCCGGCCCGCTCCACAACGGTCGACTTCCGCAGGACACCTCCGTTTGGCTGCTCCTTCGCTGAGCGCCCGATGACCCGCTCATACCGGAACACAACACGATAACTGCACTAAAAGGACAGCATTTCCGAGAAATTCTTACCGAATTGCTGTCCTTTTAGTGCAGTTATCCAGCTCAAGCCTCTGAACTCTCGGCCTTGAGCCTACGTCTGGCCTCGTTGAGGTTGAAGCTGGCTTTCGGCCACTGCAGCTGCATGCCCTGCAACCGCGAGCGCAACAATTCGGAAACCACGGCCCGCGAATACCAGCGCCTATCGGCAGGTACCACATACCATGGAGCGTCCGGCGTCGAGGTCTCCTCGAACACCTCCTGCCACGCATCCATGTATTCAGGCCAACGATCACGAGCATCCAAGTCGCTTTCCGCGAATTTCCAATGCTTGGTCGGGTCGTCCAGCCTCTTGAGGAAACGCTTGCGTTGCGCCTCCTTGCTCGTGGCCAGAAACACCTTGATCACCGCGCAACCGTCATCGACCAGATGCTGTTCGAAATCACGGACAGTCTGATAGCGACCGCGCCAGACGGATTCAGGGTAGGTGCCGAATATACGCGGCATCACGATATCCTCATACTGAGAACGATCAAAGACCGCCATCCATCCGGCCTTGGGCAGTTCGCGTCTCACCCTCCATAGAAAATCATGCTGCAATTCCAAAGCGGTCGGCGCGCCGAACCCATGATAGTGAATGCCCATAGGGTTGACCTGGCTGAACACATGCTTGACGATTCCGCCTTTGCCCGAGGCATCCATACCCTGCAAAATCAGCAGCAGTCTTCGTTTCGATCCCACGGCACCGTTGGCGTAGAGCAAGTGCTGAAGGCTCATGAGGTCTTCCGAGCTCAGATCGATGAACCTTCGACCATCGGCCTTGTTGCCCGGAAATCCGAGGGTGGACGACGTGTCGATTTCGGTCAGACGCATCCCCCGGCGAAAACGCAGCAACTCTTCCGGGTCGCTTTTCCAGATGGAGCTCAGTTCCTTGGACCTCTTCACCATCGAATGCAGTTGCACCTGTGCCTGATGATGCAGATTTCCGGTTGCTCTCGCATGCTCCTGCTCATCGATCTCCTGAAGCAGGTGATCCGTATGTTCCCGGTCCGCAGAACGATTCTCCCGATGTTTCGTCATATGATGCACTCTCCCAACCATCGACTCCCGACATTCCCCAACGATACGTCCGACTCTTCAGTACCGGGCATCCGCCGTGCTCGGGCAGATACGTGGATGCACTCATCGCCTTATCTGTAGCCGCTGCAGAATCCGCAGCTTATGGCACCGGTTTCAGACTCGGGCGGCATTGCCGATCTCCGGTTCCTCGCCCTCGAAATACGGCTGGAGCACGATTGTGGTCTGCGTGGCGACGGGGACCGTCTGATGAATCAGCGTCAGGAGGTTTTCGAGCGCCCTTGGCGAGGAGACCCTGACGAAGAGCATGAAACTCGGTGCACCCGCCACGGAATAGCATGACACGATGCCGTCTATACCTCGCAGCTTCGTGGGAATCGAGTCCTCTTCGGAATAATCGAGTGGCGTGACGGCGATATAGGCCGCAATGCCGAGTCCGACCTTCTCGTAGTCCACAATCGCACGATACTGCTTGACCACACCCAAGCGTTCCATTTTCTGAATACGGGATTGCACTGCCGAAACGGACAGCCCAATGGATTGCGAGAGCTGCGAGAGCGTACTTTGCCCGTCGGCGACCAACGCGTTGAGTATCTGATGATCGGCGGCATCCAGTTCACGCTGCTTCGCCGCCGCATTCCTGCTATCGTCCATACACCCATGCTACCCAACCAGCGTCGTGACTCGATGAATGGTGACATCGTTGACGAAACATCCCGGACACGGACCACCCGTAGCCCATGCCCGCCTTATCGGTCAATCGTCATGCAACACAACGGCTCTTGGCATATGAAGAGCACACCCGCCCCGACCGCGTCTCCCTACCGTCACAGGGATTGCGCGAAGCTCTTCATACGACGAATTCCCTCCTCGATCTCCTCGCCCTCACCCGCATAGGACACTCTGACGAAACGTCTCGTCATATCGCCGAACGCCGCTCCGGGCACTACGGCCACATGGGTTTCACGCAACAGCCCTTCGCTGAATTCCTCGTCGCTCAGTCCGGTCGCACTGACGTCGACGAGAACGTAGAGCGCGCCTTCCGGCTTGACCGTGGACAGCTTCGAGGAATCCTTCAGACCTTCGAGGACCAAAGCTCTTTTCGTCATGGCATCCGCCCTCCGGGACACGATATCCTGATGGGGATGCGACAGTGCCTGCGTAGCGGCTCTCAAGGCCGGCGTGTTGACGGAGGAGTGCAAGGATTCGGCGATTTCCGAAGCTCTCTCGATGAAATCCTCCGGAGCCAGCAGATAGCCTATGCGCCATCCGGTCATGCCGAAGGACTTCGACATGCTTTCCACGACGACGGTACGGTCGTGCATACCGGGAACCGATGCGATGCTGGGAGCGCTGCGCATAGACTCCTCATAGACGAAGGGGTGGTAGACCTCGTCGGAGACCGCCCATAGGTTGTTCTCGATGCACAGCTGCGCGACCTCGGCAAGTTCCTCATACGAAGTCACGGCGCCGGAGGGGTTTCCGGGCGAATTGAGGATGATGGCCCTTGTACGGGGCGTGATGGCCTCTTGAATGTCTTCGGCCGCGTAATGCATCTGATGCTCGGGCTTGAGCTGCACGTGTACGGGTGTCGCACCGCACAGCAGTATCTGCGCGTCGTAAGCAGGGAAAGCCGGGGTGCAGACGATGACCTCGTCACCCGGATCGAGCAGAACCCTCATACTCAGGAACAGACCATAGGTCGCACCCGGAACCGCACAAATCTCCGTCTCCGGGTCGTAGACCAGATCCCTGGCCGTCCGTTCGTAATCGGCGGCGCGCTCTCGGAACTCGTCGCTGCCGAGCACATCCGTGTAATGGGTGTCCCCCGCTTCTATGGCATATTCGCCTGCTTTGGCAACCCCTGCGGCGGCCGTGTGACTCGGTTCTCCGATGGCAAGGGAAATCACGTCGTCGATTTTGCCTGCCTCATCGAACACGTTGCGTATACCCGAGCGGGGTGTCATCATCGCGGTGCGCGACAATCTCATTGATGCGAGCTGAATGGCCATCTATCCTCCACATAATCAGTCAAATGCAGTGACATGAAGAATTTACCGCAAGCATTGAACAACTTCGTAAATTATGCTGATATTCATTGCATCTTATGATTATTTCCGGTTGACGTATTCAGAACTCTCCCATCTGACACACCGGGAATCGTTCACTATGAACAGCTTCGGACTGGTCGAAACCGCCATAACCGCCCTACGAATCCGGTGAATACGCCCATAGACTGCGTTTGTGTAGGGATTCCTGGGAGACCACGACGTCCCACGCTCTGCGAGTGGCGGAGTTCCGGGGTCGTCGTTCCCTACATACCTCATGTACCTGCGTAAATCCCTACACAAACGGGGAATCCCCGTCATTGGGAGCAACAATATCGAAAGGGTGTCGATGCGCACCTCGCACCGACACCCTCAGCGACCATCTCAGTCCGACTTGTTCCACCGGACCCGCAGCGAAAGACTACTCGTCTTCCTCGGGATCGTAATCGACCCCCGTCTCTTTGCGCTGATCTTCGGAGATCGGCGCCGGGGCGCCGGTAAGCGCATCCTGACCGCCACCCGACTTCGGGAAGGCGATGACATCCCTGATGGAATCCACGCCCGCGAGTATCTGAGCGGTTCTGTCCCATCCGAAGGCGATGCCGGCGTGAGGCGGTGCACCGTATTTGAAGGCTTCGAGCAGGAAGCCGAACTTCTCCTTGGCCTCATCGGGCGCGATGCCCAGAACCTTGAGCACACGATCCTGGATGTCGTCACGGTGGATACGAACCGAACCGCCGCCCATCTCCTCACCGTTGCACACGATGTCGTAGGAATCGCTCATGGCATGCTCGGGGTCCTGATCGAAACGGTCGATCCAGTCAGCACTTGGCATGGTGAAAGGATGATGCATTGACGTCCACTTGGAATGCCCGACGGCCACATCGTCGTCATCGGGGTCATCGGTCGGCTTGAACAGCGGGAAGTCAACCACCCAGGTCAGAGCGAACTCGTCCGACTTCAGCAGGCCCTGCCTGCTGGCGATCTCCACGCGCACCGCGCCCAGCAGCAACTGCGAGGACTCGCGAGCTCCAGCGGCGAAGAACACAGCGTCCCCGTCCTTCGCATGCGTGGCTGCCTTGAGCCCCTCACGCTCCGCATCGGAAAGGTTCTTGGCGACAGGACCCTTGAGTTCGCCGTCTTCGGTGAACTGCACGTAGGCCAGCCCCTTGGCACCGCGCTGCTTGGCCCACTCCTGCCATGCATCGAACTGGCGGCGTGGCAGAGAAGCCCCTCCGCTGTATACGACGGCGCCAACATAGGGGGCCTGGAACACCCGGAACGGCGTGTCCTTGAAATAGTCGGTCAGTTCCGCGATCTCGTTGCCGAAACGCAGGTCCGGCTTGTCGGAACCGTACTTGTCCATCGCCTCATGCCAGGTGATGCGCGGCAACGGCAACTGCACCTCATAGCCCGCCGACTGCCAGACCGAAGCGATGACCTTCTCCGCCATGGCCATCACGTCATCCTGCGACGCATAGCTCATTTCGATGTCGAGCTGAGTGAATTCAGGTTGGCGGTCAGCACGGAAGTCCTCGTCACGGTAGCAACGGGCGATCTGGTAGTACTTCTCGATACCGCCCACCATGAGCAGCTGCTTGAGCAGCTGAGGGGACTGCGGCAGGGCGTACCAGGACCCGGGAACCAGACGTGCTGGAACCAGGAAGTCTCGGGCACCTTCCGGCGTGGACTTGATCAGCGTCGGCGTCTCTATCTCGCAGAAGTCCATATCGTCGAGAGCCGCACGCGCCGCTTTGGACATCTTGGCACGCAGACGAATCGAACGCTGCATCGAGGGACGACGCAAATCAAGATAGCGGTAACGCAGACGGACGTCCTCGCCGGGCAGCTTGTTCTCGGACTCGTTCTCGAGAGCGGTGGACACCTGGAACGGCAATGCATCGGACTTGGAAAGAATGGTGACCTTCTGGGCCACGATCTCGATTTTGCCGGTTGCCAGATGGGTGTTCTCATTGCCGTCAGGACGCGCACGGACCTCACCGACCACCTGCACCACGTATTCGCTGCGCAGAGGACGCGCGACCTCTTCGTCGTAGATGACGACCTGGACCAGACCGGTCATATCGCGCAAATCGATGAAGGCGACTCCGCCATGGTCGCGTCGGCGATCCACCCAACCCGAAACCGTGACGGTGTTGCCGATTTCGGCCTCACTGACCTCTGTGGCGTAATGCGTTCTATAAGCCGAGTGGCTCATTATCCCTCTATTCACTCGCAAGGTTTGCTGTTCCTGATAGCTTCCTTCATGCATGATGTCAGGCTTGCGCCTTGTCCTCAATCTGCACGCTTTGCTGGGCATACACGGTATCCGGCAACCACGACAGGCAATCCGCCGCCTGCTGCTCCCCCGTGATGATGTTCTTCACCTCGTCGCCACCGGCGTGTTGCGACGAGGCCGCACCCTCCGCGCTTTCGCCGTCGTCGGTGTTGTCCGAGGGGAACCACACATAGGGGATGCCCAGATGATCCGCATACCGAATCTGCTTGCCGAGCTTCGCCGCGGTCGGAGCCACGTCGGCCGGAATGCCACGTTTGCGCAGCTGCGCCGCGATGCCGTTGCTCACCGAACGGGAGGACTCGTCCCACACTGCCACCAGAACGGCCGCCGGAGAGACTCTGGAAGCCGTCGCCCCGGCAGTGTGCAACATATACGACACCAGACGAGACAATCCGATGGACAGCCCGACCCCCGGATACCGACGATTGCCCTGCGTCGCAAGGTTGTCATAACGACCGCCCGAGCACACGGAACCGAGCGAAGGGGCCCCGTCGATGAAGGTCTCGTATACCGAGCCAGTGTAGTAATCGAGGCCGCGTGCGATCTTCAGATCGGCGATCACCGCGCCAGGCCTGATCTTCGCCGCCTCGTCGACGATCATCGCCAATGTCGACAGACCCTCTTGTGCGAGCGCGAAGGCCTCGCCGTCCTTTTCTATGCCGAAACGCTCGCACAGCGCTGCGAAACCGGCCCTCAGACCGTTGCCGTCGGACGCCGTCAGACCGGCCAGGGCAAGGCATGCCTCGGCTTGGGACTCATTGGCACCGCATTCCTGCACCAAAAGCTTCGTCACTTCTTCGGGGCCGATTTTGTCGAGTTTGTCCACCTCGCGCAGCACACCCTCGATGTCATCCAGGCCAAGCCCACGGTAGAAGCCTTCGGAGAGCTTGCGGTTATTGGCATGAACAGTCGCCTTGGGCATACCGAAGGCGCGGAGCTCCTCCATCACCGAAACCATCACCAGCGGCAGTTCCACTTCGTAGTGCTCGGGCAGTTCCCCATTGCCGACCACGTCGATGTCGGCCTGCACGAATTCACGGAAACGACCCTCCTGAGGACGTTCCCCTCTCCACACCTTCTGAATCTGCCAACGCTTGAAGGGGAAGGTCAACGCACCCGAATGCTCGACGACATAACGACTCAGAGGAACCGTCAAATCGAAATGCAGACCGATACGATCCTCCACCGGCGTGTCGTTTTCCGAGCCGACTTCCTGGAGTCTGCTGAGCAGATAAATCTCCTTGCTGGTCTCACCCTTTTTGAGCAGGCTAGAGCCCTGCTCCACTGCTCGCGTCTCGATTCCAAGGTATCCGTTGAGTTCAAAAACCTTGCGAACGGTATCGATGACGTGTTGCTCCACCACTCGTTCGGAGGGGAGCCATTCTGGAAATCCTGATAATGATGCACCTTTAGCCACGGTTCCATATAATAGGTGAGGTTGCGGAAAATACCTCACGGTGTGGCCCCAACCCCTCTATCACACAAGCTAAGGAGCTGGCCATGGCCGACGAGACTGCCACAACACCCGAGAACACCGTATCCGCTCAAGGGCAGACCGTTTCGCCTGATAACGCGGGCGACAGCGCCCAGACTGCTCCGGCGGCCCCGTCATCGACGCCCAAACCCGGTGCATCCACGCAGAAGGCCCACGTCCCTTCGCCTGCGGCACTTGCCAGGAAGACCCCTCAGGTCGCGGCTCCTGTCCAGCAGAGCACATATTCGCAGGATGATGTGGACGCGGCAAAAACCTTCGGCAGAGTCGACGATCAGGGCAATGTATTCGTCAACGAAAACGGCAACGAGCGCATCGTCGGGCAGTTCCCGAACGCGCAGGGCACCGAGGCGCTCGATCTGTATGCCCACCGTTACCTCGACCTGAAAGCGAAGTTCGATCTTTTCGAGACACGTCTGAAAAGCAGCGAAATCAAAGCCCATGAAATCGACGAGTCGCTGAAGAGTCTGAAGGAAGACGTCAAGGAGCCCCCGGTGGTCGGCGATATCGCCGCATTGCAATCCGCACTCGAATCTTTGCAGCACCAGGCCGCAGAGAAGAAGCAGGCACTCGCGGCCGCACGCAAAGAGGCCATGGCAAAGGCCATCGCGGAACGCACCGTGATTGTCGAGAAGGCCGAGAATCTTGCCGCTTCGCTTTCGGAGGGCACCAACTGGCGCTCTACGGCAGACAAGTTCCGTTCACTCTTCGACCAGTGGCAGCAGCATCAGCGCAGCTCCGTAAGAATCGAAAAAGGCGAGGCCGACGCGCTATGGAAGCGCTTCTCATCCGCCCGCACCGAGTTCAACCAGGCGAGAAGGAAGTGGGCCCAGAACAGGGATGCCGAGCAGTCCAAAGCCAAACAGCTCAAGGAAGCAATCATCAAGGAAGCCGAGTCCATCCAGGGTTCGACCGACTGGGGAACGACCTCGCACGAGTTCAATGCCCTGATGGATCGATGGAAGGCCGCTGGCCGTGCAGGACGAAACGAGGACGATGCGCTCTGGACTCGTTTCCGCGCCGCAGCCGATACCTTCTTCAACGCACGACAGGCCGATCGCGACGAAATGTCCAGCAACGAGAAGGACAACCTCGTCAAGAAGGAGGCGCTGCTGGTGAAGGCCGAGGCGCTGCTGCCGGTCAAGGACGAGGAATCCGCGAAGCAGGCACGTCAGTCTTTGGCGAAGATTCAGGAGGAATGGGATCTGATCGGCTATGTGCCGCGCGATGATGTCCACCGTATCGAAAGCCGTCTCGACAAGGTCGACAAGCAGATCAAGTCCGTCGAGGATGCCGCGTGGAAGCAGTCCGATCCCGAGGCAGACGCACGCAAGTCGAGCTTCGAGGTGCAGCTGACCAGTCAGCTCGCGGACTTGACCGCGCAGATCGAGGCGGAGAGCGACCCGAAGAAGCTCAAGGCGCTGGAAGCGGAGAAAGCCGCCAAGGAGCAGTGGCTGAAGGTCATCAAGTAACACACGAATCCACGCACCTCTGCACTGTGCGTGTAGGCACGTCAAGCGGCCTATTCAGCCGCCACATTTGCCTACACGCACAGTTTTGCATATACAGCGCTCAACTAGCTGTTTGTGTAGGGATTATCTATGCAGACCGTTATATCCTGAATCCGACAGTGGCGGAATTCAGGCTTGTTCATCTGCGGCTGAGGCAACTCTAGCTACAAATCCCTACACATACGGGAACAGACACATGCATCCGGCCTGTTCCTTCGCGTTCTGCCCTGTGCTGAGGACTATCCGTGGGAATGCATATGGCGCAGGCGCGGCTCGGCGGAATCCTTGGCTCCCGTGAGACGGTAGACGTCGAAGACCCCGTCAATTCTGCGTACACCGGTTAGCAAGGAGTTCAAATGCTGAGGGTCCGCCATTTCAAAGACGAATTGGCTGGTGGCCACGCGGTCACGGCCGGTCGCCTGACTGCCGGAGAGGATGTTCACCCCGTGATCGGCCAGTACTCGTGTCACATCCGAGAGCAGATGCGGTCGGTCCAGGGCTTCCACCTGAATCTTCACCATAAAGGTGCCTTTGGTACTCGTCCACGACACTTCGACGATACGCTCAGGTTGACGTTCCTTGAGATCAAGGAGATTCTGACAGTCTGCCCTATGCACCGACACACCCTGATTCCTGGTGATGAAGCCCACGATGGGGTCACCGGGCACCGGTGTGCAGCATCTGGCAAGCTTGACCCAGATGTCTCCTACACCTTTGACCGAAACACCCTGAGAGCCACCCTGCCCTGAAGTCTGCTCCAACTGGCGAAGCGGCAGGGATTCCTGCTCCACCTCATCATCGACTTCTGCAGGCCCGGCGTCCTTGACCAGACGTGAAATCACGTTCTGAGTGGAGACCTGCCCCTCGCCGACGGCGGCGTACACGCTCTCGGCATTCGGGAAATTGAGTTCCTGCGCAATGCCCACCAGAGCTTCAGGAGTCAGCAGACTCGCCACGGGCAGGTTCTTCTTCCGCATGGCACGGGTCAGCTCGTCCTTGCCCTCGTCAATGGCTTCCGAGCGGCGTTCCTTGCTGAACCACTGCCGAATCTTGTTGCGGGCCTTGGGGCTTTTGACGAAACTCAGCCAATCGTGAGAGGGTCCGTCGTTATCGGATTTGCTGGTAAGAATCTCGACGGTGTCGCCGTTCTCCAGAGTGGTGTCCAATGGCACCAATCGGCCGTTCACCCGGGCACCCATCGTGCGATGACCCACTTCGGTATGCACCGCATAGGCGAAATCCACAGGAGTGGCCGCTGCAGGCAGAGATACGATTTTGCCCTTCGGCGTGAATACATACACTTCGGAGGAACCGAGATCCTCTTTGAGTGAGCCGAGGAATTCACTGGAATCCGGGGTTTCGCTTGTCCAGTCGGCGAGCTGTTGAATCCATTTGAGGTTATCCGCCTCCGAAAGCTCGGATACCTCGTTCTGTTCGCGCTTGCGGTCCTTGCTGTCAGGAGCGGACAGCACCCTGCCGGCCTTGCCGTTCTCCTTGTACTCCCAATGGGCGGCTATGCCGAATTCGGCACGTCTGTGCATATCCCAGGTACGTATCTGAATCTCCACGGGCTTGCCGCCCGGTCCCACCACAGTGGTGTGCAGGGACTGGTACATGTTCAGTTTGGGCATCGCAATGTAGTCCTTGAAACGCCCGGGTACAGGATTCCAACGTGCATGTACCGCGCCTAGCGCCGCATAGCAGTCCTGAATCGAATCCACGACGATGCGCACACCGACCAGATCGTAGATATTGGCGAAATCATGCCCTCGCACGATCATCTTCTGATAGATGCTGAAATAATCCTTCGGGCGGCCGGTGACGAAGGCCTCGATGCCCTGACTGCCCAGATCATCGTTGATCTCGGCCAGAATCTGCTTGAGGTACACATCGCGCTGTCCGGCTCTTCTGGCCACCAACACCACGATCTCGTTGTATATCTTCGGGTAGAGCACCTTGAAGCTCAACTCTTCAAGCTCCGTTTTGATGGCGTTCATGCCTAACCGGTTAGCCAGAGGTGCGTACACGTCGAGGGTTTCACGCGCTTTGCGCTGAGCACTGGTGGATTTCACATATCGCCACGTACGGGCGTTGTGGACACGATCCGCGAGCTTGACCACCAGCACCCGCACATCGCGGCTCATGGCAACTACCATCTTGCGAATGGTCTCGGCCTGTGCCGAATCCCCGTATTCCATTTTGCTGAGCTTGGTGACGCCGTCCACCAGTCCCGCGACGGTCTCGCCGAATTCGTCACGACACTCCTCAAGCGTGTAATCGGTGTCTTCGACCGTATCGTGAAGCAGACCCGCCGCCACCACCGTCGGCCCCATACCCAGGTCGGCGAGAATCTGCGAGACCGCCAGAGGATGGATGATGTACGGTTCACCGGATTTTCTACGCTGCTCACGATGCTGGACCACCGCTCGCTGATATGCCCGTTGAAGGATGGACATATCCTCGTCCGGATGGTGGAGCTCGCACATTTGCCGTATGGGTTCCAGCGGATTGGTGGGATCGGTGCTGATTTCACAGCCAAGCGCACGCGAGGAGAGCCCTTGCGCGGTATCCGCAGCATTCTTGCTCTCAGGCAACTTGCCCTCGTCGCTACCGACCATCTCTCCTCCTGTCGTGTCAACGTTCCGTTTGCCGAATCATCGCCACATCATCAACACCGTGAAATCCCAACCCCGGAATCCTCGCCCGGGCACTCCTGCGTTTTCGCCTTCACACTGATTCGTCCGAGCAGGCACCTGCTGATGCGGTGGAACCATCCTACACACTCGCAGGCTCTGTACGCGTAAGGCTCAGGAGGACACTCCGGTCGAACCGAAACCATGCTCGGCGCGATCAGAGCCGGGAAGCTGCTCGGCCGCCACGAAACGCGCCTGCACATAACGCTGAATCACCAATTGTGCGATTCTGTCGCCGGCCTTGAACGAGACCGTATGCTCTGAATCGAGATTGATCAACGGAACCTTGATTTCGCCGCGATATCCGGCATCTATGGTTCCAGGGGCGTTCAGCACGGTCACTCCCTGACGCGCTGCAAGACCGGAACGCGGATGAACCAGACCCACAAATCCCGAAGGCAGGGCAATCGCCACTCCAGTAGGGACAAGCGCCCGTTCAAAAGGACGCAGGGTTACATCCTCGGCGGCGCGCAGGTCGGCGCCGGCATCACCCTCATGTACGTACCACAGCTGTGCACTCTGCTCGCCATGCAGAGCCTTGACCAGTACCTCAACGTTCTCCGCTTCGTCGTAGTCCTCGTCGTAGGCCATCAGGCGGCGCACTCCTTGCAGACAGGCTGGCCGTCCTCGGTCATGTACGCCAGCTGGCTGCGGTGCTTCACCAGGAAGCAGACCGAGCAGATGAACTCATCACCCTGCATCGGAATCACCGTGACCGAAGAATCCTCATTGCTGAGGCCGGCACCGGGAAGCTCGTAATCTTCGGCAATCGCATTCTCGTCATCATCTATGTCGCTGGATGTGCTCGGTGTGCCCTTGCCGAGAGCTTGCAGCGATTCCTCATCCTCGTCTTTGTTACGCGGGGAATCATAATCCTGAGCCATCGTCTTCCTTTCATCAGTGCCATATAGTGGTAATCACTGCGCCATAGGATACACGACTTTCCCAATCACGTTTGATACGCGATTCGAAATACCCGAAATTCGCCGTGTATGGGGCACAATGGTAGAGAACAACATGCGGAGGAAGTTGGTAAGCATATGCCTGAAGAACCCATACGGGTGGCCCGTTTCGACCACGTCACCGACAGGGGCGATTTGGTATTCGTGTTCGATCATCGCCATTTCGCTGTGCGCATTGACGACACTCTCGAACGTGGCCTGATGGAGGCCAAACAAATCAAGGCAGAGGCCCAGGGAATCGTCCAGCCTCAGGCTTCTTCAGCGCTACCTATATCTTCAATTCAGTCGTATATCAGGGCGGGCATGGACACCGCTCGCGTCGCCAAACAATTCTCGGTAAACGAGGCGATTGTCAGACGCTTTTCCTCCCCGGTCGAAACCGAAAAGAAGTACGCGATAGAACAGTTTCTCAGCGTCGCCGCCCCGAAGAAAACCAAGGCGCGCAACAACGGCGAACTGATTGAATCGTCGTTGAGAAACGCGCGCATCAATCCCTCAGCCATCATCTGGACGGCGACACGCCGAGATCATGAGCCCTGGCATATTCACGCCAAATTCGAAGCAGCCGGACGCATGATCAAAGCGGACTGGTCCTGGGATATGCACGACAACAGCGTCAGCAGTCTGAACTCCACCGCAAAGCGACTGCTTGGAGAAGGCGAAACCCGTCAGGACATTCTGCCGACCTCGATGAGGCAGGCGCTCAACGGTCGTGGTCCGCTGCCTTACGACTGGATGGATGACGAACTCTCCAACGCCGAGGCGACGGAAAGCGAAATTCCACCCGTGGTGCGCGAAGAGCTCCACACATCCTCCTCGAGCATCGCAGCAAAGCACCAGTATGCGCCGCCGCAAGCGCCTGCCGAACAGTCAACATCGGCACAATCCTCGGCAACGCGGCCGGAATCAGCACGAAGCGAGACGGCACGCTCTGAATCAGCACAGCCGCCATCGGCGTCCAACCAGACATCAGCAACTCACAGTCGTCCATCCGCTACCGAAGGCACGGAACCCTCGAAAACCGCCGATGACACCTCAACGGGGACTGCAGCAGGAAATGGTACGGGTGAACTGACCGGATGGCTGTATGGCAGGTCCAAGCGTCAACCCGCAGCCGCCAAGCAACGGCCCGGCACTGTTGATACCACGAGCCCGACGCCTCGAAACTCCGAGGAGGTCTCCAGCCAGGAGCCTGCATCCGGCAGCGACGACGCGCACAAAGGCAAAGAACACCCCACTGCGAATCGCAAGTCGGGCCGTTCCGCAGTGCCCAGCTGGGACGAAATCCTATTCGGCGACTAGAACTCCGCTCTCCCCGCTTCCCCTCGATAAAGGCCGGTCAGGCCATGTCGATAAGGCAGGGAATGTCCATTTCCATAAAGCTTTGGGAACCGTGAACGCTTGGCAGACGGGTGGCCTTGTCGCTCTGGGAACGGCTGTCGACAATCGTGGTGGTATCGGAGGCACTGACGATAACATCTCCCAGCATGGCCGCCACACGGTTATCAACCTCACCGAACAGCCCTTGCTCGACCGCCTGTTCTTTCGTCCATAGCCTCGCCCGGTCGGAGAAACGCCGCTGCCATCGTTCTACGATGCCGGGAACGTCGGCTTCGGATTGGGCATAGAGCATCGGAGTCCGGGGCTCTCCCCCGAACAGTGCCAACCCCTCCTGCAAATCATCCAGTTCACCGACATCGCATCGATTCTCTGGCCTGGCGCTGATCATCCCGTGATCGGCCACGATAACGATGACGGTCCCTTTAGGAGCACATCGTCGCAGCAGGGCAAGCTGGGAGTCGATGCTCTCGAAGGCACCTATCCACTCATCTGAATCCCAGCCGTAGTTATGTCCGATTTTGTCTGCGTCACGAATATACAGATACGTCAGCCCCGGCGTCTTGGCCGCCTTGCACGCCGCCAGGACGCGCGATTGAGCATTCGCCCCGGAAACATAGCGCGCGCCGCGCAGAGCCGCCTGAGTCAGCGGAGAGTTGGCGAATTTCGACATTCCACAGGATGTCGTGCGCACGCCCTTGGCTTCAAGCGATTCGAACAGCGTCGGCTGCCGCTGCAAATCATGCGGTTCCAGAGCATTCTTGAACTGGATGAGCTGACTCAGCCTTCCCGTTTCCGCGTTTATCTGCGTATACCCTGTCATGCCGGTCAAACCTGGGCATGTTCCTGTGCCGAAGGTACCCATCGCCGCGACCGTCGTACTGGGGAAGCATGTGCTGATAGGACGCTGATTCACCGAGTCATCCATCAGCGAGCGCATGTATGGCACGTGGCCAAGACGGATATTGAGATTCCAGAATCCCATGCCGTCGACCAGCACGACAATCGCCGACGAGGCATCGGGAATGCCAAGCAATTCCTGCAGGACCTTCGGATTCTCATGCACGGCGGTCGAGACCGGAGCCCCCAGTGCCGAGCTCAATGCGGGAAGCACCGACGAGAGATGATAGGCACCACCCCTGCGGAAGCCGTCGGGACCGGCTTCGGCCTTGGCGTCGCCGTACGGCGCGATTTCGGTTCGTTGCAGCAGCTCTCGCTCATCGGGAATCTCAACACTCATACCTTCCATTCAACCACCAGCACTTTGCAAGCGCTCCGTTGGGGAGATCATGAGGCGGCTGGTGGCGAAACAGAGCGGATATGAGGTCAATAACGGTCAAACATCCGTGGGTGTTGGATAATGGATGCCGGATTACAGCAACACAGGAGAACACAACCGCATGGCATCGCGTCACAACAGCAAAACACCGGCATTCGATCCCAGGACCGTCAAGGAGCATATCGTCGAGACGCCGCTCAACGATGAGATGAGCAAGTCCTTCCTCGAATACGCCTATTCGGTGATTTACGCCCGGGCGCTTCCCGATGCCAGAGATGGTCTCAAACCCGTGCAGCGTCGCATCATCTATCAGATGGGTCAGATGAATCTCACCCCGGACCGCGCCTACATGAAATCGGCCCGCGTGGTCGGCGAGGTCATGGGAAAGCTGCATCCGCATGGCGATTCAGCCATTTACGAGGCCATGGTGCGTCTGGCTCAACCTTTTGCGATGCGTCTGCCTCTCGTCGATGGCCACGGCAATTTCGGCTCTCTTGACGACGGTCCTGCAGCCTCCAGATACACCGAAGCACGGCTGGCTCCTGGTTCGCTCGGCATGAATGCCAACATCGCCGAAGAGACCGTCGATTTCGCGCCGAATTACGACAACAAGCTGCAGGAACCTCAGGTTCTGCCCGCCGCGATTCCCAATCTGCTCGTCAACGGCGCATCGGGCATCGCCGTCGGCATGGCCACGAATATGATCACCCATAATCTCGGTGAGGTCGTAGAAGCCGCGAAATACGTGATGACGCATCCGAAAGCCGATCTCGAGGATCTGATGCGTTTCGTGCCGGGCCCCGACCTGCCTGGCGGCGGCATCATCATCGGCCGAGACGGCATCCGCAAAGCCTATGAGACGGGACGCGGAGCCTTCGTCACACGATCGGCGACGCATATCGAAAATGTCACGGCGAGGAAAAAAGCCATCGTGGTCACGGAACTGCCGTACATGGTTGGGCCTGAACGCGTGCTCGAACGCATATCCGAAGGCGTGAAGAACCGTAAGCTCGAAGGCATTTCGGGCGCCATAGACCTTACCGACCGTCACAACGGCACCAGGCTCGTCATCGAAATCAAAACGGGTTTCGACCCGAACGCCGTGCTGCTGCACCTCTTCAAGCACACGCCGCTCGAAGAGTCCTTCACCATCAACAACGTCGCCCTGGTCAATGGTCGACCTCGCACGATGGGATTGCGTGAACTGCTTGACGTGTGGATCGCCCACCGCCGTTCGGTGGTCAAACGCCGCAGTCAATTCCGCAAGCGCAAGGCCTTGGAACGTCTGCATCTGGTCGAAGGTCTGTTGCTTGCCCTTATCGATATCGACGAGGTCATCGAGGTCATCAGGACCTCCGATGACGCCGATGCAGCGAAGCAACGCCTGATAGCGGTATTCGACCTCGACGAGATTCAGGCGCAGTACATCCTCGATCTGCGTCTGCGTCGTCTGACCCGCATGAGCCGTATCGAACTCGAATCGGAACGTGACGACCTGGTCAAACGCATCGCGGAATTGGAACGCATTCTGTCCTCCGCCGCGGAACTCGATCATGTGGTCGTCAGCGAAATGGACGAGGCCGTCACCCAGTGGAACACGCCAAGACGCACCGTTCTATTGGATGAAGACCCCTCAGGAGCGTTCTCCCCCGTCACCGGCGCTCAAGGCCCAGCTTCGGACAGCTCCTCCACAAAGCTTTCGGCGAGTGTCAACGGCACACTTTCGGCGTTGTCCGGCGCAGGAGCAGCAGGGTCGTCGGCGGCCTCTGCGGGCTTGCAGATTGAGGATGAACCCTGCACCATCATGATGAGCGCCTCAGGCCTCATCGCGCGCACATCGCCGAGCGCGGTCGATGCATGGAACAGCCGCTCTTCCTCCGAACGCCGGACACCGGACGACCAGATCGTCGCGATATTCCCCACCACAACACGCTCCAGTTACGGCCTCGTCACCTCAGCAGGGCGCCTGGTGATGGCTCACACCGCAGATCTTCCGGCACTCCCCTCGACAGCCGCATTGAGCGTGTCCGGAGGGGTGCGCGCCGATGAGTTGCTGGCCTTGACGGAAAGCACGGAAGCCACTGCCGGCGAGCGCGCCATCACTGCGGTGTCGTTGGAGGATTCCACGGCTTTGGCCATCGGCACCTCCACGGGAATCGTGAAGCGATGGAACCGTGAATCGCCCAGCACCATGGATTCATGGCCGATCATCGAATTGAAGGATGGCGATGCCGTCGTCTTCGCCGCACCCGCAGCCGATGATGACCGTCTGGTACTCATATCCTCGGATTCAAGTCTGCTGACCTTCGAAGCCTCACAGGTCCGCCCACAGGGCCGCAACGCGGCCGGAATGGCGGGCATAAGACTGGCGGAGGGCTGCTCCGTGGTCTGTTTCAATGTGATTCCGGCAGGAAAGATCGCCTGGACCTATGAGGAGGGTGAGAACGGTTTGAGCTCCCAGTCGGGAGCCGTGGTACTCACCGTCGCCGGAGATTCCGAAGCCTTGCCCGGCACCGAGAACGGCGCGGCGAAACTCACACCGCTCGAAATGTACCCCATCAAAGGCAGAGGGACCGGCGGGGTGCGTTCACAGCGATTCCTCAAAGGTCAGGATGTGCTGCTGCTGGCATGGGTGGGTGCGTGGCCGCTGCATGTTTCCACCGCCTCGGGCGCCCCGGTCGAATTGCCTCAGGTCGACATGCGTCGCGACGCCTCAGGTCAGGACCTCGCGGCACCTATTGCCTTCGTCGCCTAGATACACGGCATCCCACAGGCAGCGCATCACACAGCACCGACCAGTGCCCGTGTTCTGATGCGCTGCATCCTTTCGTGCATGACGATCATCAGTGCAAGCAGGGCCATCAGATACCAGGGGAACAGGGCGATGCTCAGCGTGTTGGCGATGAAACCGAACAACGGAGGCATCAGCAGCGAACCGATGTAGGCGCTGGCCATCTGCACTCCGACGATGGCTTGCGACCGGTCCGCACCGAAGGTCTCCGGAGTGGAATGGATGATGCACGGGTAGACAGGTGCGCATCCACCACCGAGAACGACCAACCCGCCGAGCACTCCGAAACTACCTCCCATCGGAAGCATAATCAGCAGCAGGCCGCAGGCCATAACGGTGTATCCGATACGAATCATTGTCGCATCGCTGTAGCGCATCGTCAGGAAGCCACTCAACGCGCGCCCTACGGTGATGCCGATGTAGAACATGCTCGCCCAGGATGCTGCTGAATCGACGGTGATGCCGCGGTTGTTGACCATGTAGCTGCTCGCCCACAGGCCCGCGGTGGTCTCGATGGCGCAGTAGCAGAAGAACATCACGAAGACCTGACTGGCGGCGGGTATACGCAGAATCTCCGGTATGCTGAGCGTCTTGGTATGCGTACCTGGCTCGGAGGAGTTCGATTTGGCCTCGACTTGGCCTTGGCCTGCAACGGGATTCGGACGCTGTCTCCACAGAGGGATGCTCAACACCAGCACCACGGTCAACACGACCTGCAGAATCGCGATGTATCGATATCCGCCTTGCCAGCCCTGCCCTCCGGTCAGCGCGAATCCCATGATGTAGGGACCGACGGAGGCACCGACTCCCCACATGCAATGCAGCCAACTCATGTGTCTGCTGGCATAGTGCAAGGCCACATAGTTGTTCAGAGCCGCATCGACACCCCCGGCGCCCAGACCATAGGGAATGGCGAGCAAACAGAGTTGCCAGTAACTCGATGACATCGAAAACCCGAACAGGGCCAACGCCGTCAGACATACCGACGCGGCGGTGACCTTCCCCGCACCGAAGCGCAGGGTCATTCTGTCACTGAGCAATGCCGAGATAATCGTTCCCAGGGCGATGACCACCGAAATGCCGCCTGCGTAGGAAATCGGCACACCGAAGCCCTGATACATCGAAGGCCATGCTGCTCCCAACAAGGAGTCGGGAAGCCCCAAGCTGACGAATGCCAGATAAATCACCCCAAGAAGCAATGTCGCCATGCCAATGAACCCCCAACTCTCCTCAATCAAACCTCATTGTCGAATATCGCGGACGAATCCCATGCTCGAACCTCATGGTCGAATCTCATGGTCGAACCTCATGGCCGAGTCCAACTGTCGAATCCCATTGTTCAACCGCTTGCCGAGTCGACCGTTCGGTTAACCGTTCGAGCAACCATCGAGCAGAACTCATCGGCTCAATATCTTATCGAAGGGTCCCCGATTAACGCGCCGTCATCAACGATGAAGCGAGGCCCGTCTCTTGTGTAGGGTTTTCCCGACGGCTACGTCGAGCATGCATTCATATCCCCGATATTCCGCCATAGTTGTTGAAGCTCTTCGCAGCTTTCAGGCAACATCTCTCTGTAACATCAGCACTCACGCGTTGTCATCCTCATCGTCGATATATTCCAGGACATCGCCGGGCTGACATTGCAGCACACGGCATATCTCATCAAGGGTCGAGAAACGTATGGCCTTGGCCCGGCCGTTTTTTAGCACGGAGACGTTGACGGGCGTTATCCCGATGGCACCGGCAAAGTCGTTGACGGACATCTTTCGACGTGCGAGGACAACATCCAGGTTCACTCGTATCGCCATTCAGATCACCGCCTCCAATTCGTCTCGCTGATTCGTGGCCGTCACCAGAAGCCCCCTCATGACGACCAGCAGCAGGATGAACGCCACCTCGATCACCATGAATACCAGCAGTGCCAGCAACAACCCCATAGGGCCCACATTCGCGAAGAACGCGGCATGGAGAATCAGACCGCCGGTGAAGACAGTGGCCGTGACGGCAGCCCAGATAATGACATCCACCCAGTGGAACGACGCGTCGGAGAACACACTGCCACGCCCCACTTTGGACAGCAGGCGCCACAAGGCCACCAGCGCGGTTTCAAAGCATACGATGATGAGTACGGCAACCGTCAGATAAGGAACCCTCAGATAGGCATGTTCCGGTTCGCTGGTCGCATATTCACCGGACAACGCGGGCAACACCCAGAGCTGGGCGACGAGCCCCACACACTGCAACAGGAGAATCAGCGTCTTCAGCACGCCGATGAGCCATCCTTGAAGCGAATGCCGTTCCCTGTCCTGTGACGACTGATGCATCATGTCCATCCTGTTCCTTGCGCCTGCCTGTCGGCTTTTCCTGCCGGCATTCGCTGACGTTCCGCAATCCGGGTCGCCTGAATAGGCCGCCGCCTCTTCAGCTACAGCCCAGAATACTCGGAATATCGCCTATCAATACATTCCTATCGTATTTCAATAGGTAGCACTGGTATCAATCCTGCACCACCTGCTATTTGAAGAATCAGTGACAAATCGAAATACAATAGGTATTTATCGTTTTTCGATAGATTATGCTCGACATCATGACACGTTATGAACCGTAGTCAACCGAGTTCGCAGAACATCAAGAATGTTTCCATTCAGAGAAAAGACACATCATGACCGAGCCCTATCGAAGCTCTCCGACACCGCCGCCCGAAGAGACGCAATCGCAACAAGCGTCAGGGCCCTATCCGCAACGGCCTCAGCCACCGTTCACAGACACAGCATCACCCATGCCATCCCCGCAACAGGGCGTCTTTGCATCACCCCTGCGCAATCCCGATGCCATTGCCGCACCCTTACCCCAACGTCTGCCACGCAACAGGGAATACCTATTGCTGGCACTGGCCTTCATCACCGCCACAGGGGTCGACAGACTCGTTCTCGCACCCGTTCTCGCAGGAACTTCTGCCTTGCGGGGCTATGCCATGCTATGGATGGTGTGGGTGGTGGCGTTCACCACGGTGTTTTGGCCGCAGTGCCGCCGGAAACCATATTCCTGGCTGGCAGCAACCGGAATCCTGCTGCTGTGCGTCTGGCTGCTGCTCTCCGGTGACGGCATGGTCTACCAGCACAATCCCGAATACACAACGTTGTGCGTCCTGAGCATTCCGGCACTGGCGATGATGCATATGCAGATATCCGGCGAGGACTTCGACGCGCACTCCCCTGCCCGCACTGCGATGCATTGGCTTGCCGGATGGTTTTTGCAACCCTTCAGCGCCATCCATGAGCTGGGTTCGCCGGTCTCGGCCATATGGAACGCCAACAATCCGGACAAACGTCACACTGCGCTGCGCGTTACCGGGATGTCATTGCTGATTGGCATACCCGTCCTCGGCGTGCTCACAGCCTTGCTCACCTCAGCGGACTCCATCTTTCGGCAGGGAGTGCAGACCCTTCTCGGCGAACTCGACCTGACCAGCTTCTTCGTCCACACTCTCATCATCGTGGTCATGACCGTGCTGTGCTACTCACTCTTGTGGAACTGCGACATCAGGAACATCACGACGAACTCGAAGCCACCGACGGCAACGGCCAAGAATGCGCATATTCCGCCACGGACTGAGACGCCGGGGCAGGAGAAGGTCGACACCTCCCCTCATCGTCCCTTCAATCCCACCGTCTGCACCATCGTGCTCGCTGCGGTTCTGGCTTTGTACCTAGCCTTCAGCGGCGTGCAGTTCACCTTCCTCTTCGCCCGTCAGGGACTTCCCGATGGATACACCTATGCGGAATATGCGCGACAAGGATTTTGGCAGTTGCTGGCCGTAACCGGCATCAATCTCATAGGCTATGGGATGGTGCTGATATACAGCCCGCGCAAACGCACGCTTAACGGCCTGCTGTTATGCCTGATAGCGGCCACCGCAGTGGTGCTGGCGTCTTCGGCCGTGAGACTCAGCCTGTACATCACCGCCTACGGTCTGACATGGCTCAGACTCGCCTCACTGCTGTTCATGGGACTGGTCGCGCTGGTGCTGATACTCGCCATCGTCCGGCTTCGTTTCGCCGACATCCCGATGCTCACCGTATGCGCCACGCTGTTCGTATTCTGGTTCGTGCTTCTTGGGTACCTGAATCCTTCGGCAATCATTGACATGTACAACGCCACGGCGACTGCCGGATTCTAAATCCTGCGCGCGAATCAACCGGCTCCTCGCATTTTGGCATGTGCAGGACCACCGAATACGATAACTGCACTAAAAGAACAGCTTTTGGGAGAAATTATTACCACATTGCTGTACTTTTAGTGCAGTTATCTACCTGACACCGGAAAAATAACTATCAGGTATCGATTTTGCTGCGGTCGAAGTCGTCGGCATTCTCGACGATGAACTGCTTACGAGGTGGCACATCGTCACCCATCAGCAAGGAGAACACATCGGAGGCATGCTCGGCATCCTCCATGCGAATCCTTCTGAGCATCCGCGAGCGCGGGTCCATCGTCGTATCGGCAAGCTGGTCGGCATCCATCTCTCCAAGACCCTTGTACCGCTGAATATCCTCGTGGAAATCAATGCGCTGTTTTTTCAATTCGGCCAATTTGCCGGCAAGCTCATCATCCGAATAGGTGTAGATGTACTCCCCCTTGCGCTTGCCCGCGAGCGCAATACGATGCAGCGGCGGCACGGCGGCGTAGACATGCCCATGCTCGACGAGCGGCCGCATATACCTGTAGAACAACGTCAACAGCAGAATGCGGATATGAGCGCCGTCCACATCGGCATCCGTCATCATGATGACCTTGTTGTAGCGCGATTGCGTGATGTCGAAGCTGGCACCGGACCCTGCACCGATAACCTGAATAATCGCCGCGCACTCCTTATTGGAGAGCATCTGGGAAAGCGATGCCTTCTGCACGTTGAGAATCTTGCCTCGGATGGGCAGCAGGGCCTGAAACATCGAATTCCTCGCCGCCTTCGCGGTGCCGAGAGCCGAGTCCCCCTCGACGATGAAGAGTTCGGCGATGTCGTCGTTGCCCGGCTGGGAATCCGACAGCTTGGCCGGCATCGACGCGGATTCCAAGGCGTTCTTGCGACGTGTGACTTCCTTGGTCTTTCGCGCCTGAACGCGGGCATGCATCTCGCCGACGATCTTCTCCAGCACGCGTGAGGATTGCTCCTTGAACCCTCTTCTCGAACCGGAAATCATCTCACCGAACTGTTTGTCGGTCATCCGGGTGACGATGGGCTTCACCTGTGCGGTGCCGAGCACATCCTTGGTCTGGCCTTGGAACTGCGGTTCGGCGATGCGCACGGTGACCACCGCGACAAGCCCGGCCAGCACATCGTCGCGCTCGATCTTGGTGTGAGAATCCTTCAGATTCACCTTGAGTTTGCGGGCGTTGCTCTCGACGTATTTTCGAATCTGCTTGGTCAGGGCATTCATGAATCCGTCGACATGCATCCCGCCGCCTGGTGTCTCCACCACGTTGACGAAGCTCATCAGTGTGGTGTCATAGCCGTTTATCCAACGCAAGGCTATATCGACGCCACACTTGCGGTGCACCTTCTCCGCGTGAAGCTGTCCTCCCTCGACGACCTTCTGCGTCTCCTCCTCGTATTCACCTTCACCGGTGATATGCCATATATCGTTGACCGGCTCTCCTTTGGACAGGAAGTCGACGAAATCGATCACACCGCCCGTGTGGAGGAATTCCTGTATTCGAGGATGTCCCTGCTCGCTGCGAATGGGCAAAGCGGCCTTCGCCGGACCGTTGTCTTCATTCTCGTCGTCACTGCTCGATTCTCCATCGTCAGCATCATCGACGGGAACCGTATCCTCATCATCGACGGGGGCCACATCGGCATTGTCGGCAAGCGTCGTATCTACGACCTGCGATTCCTGGTCACCGTCACTGTCATCGTCGGTCACGTGCTCGTCGATGACGGTGATTTTCAGCCCCGGAACCAGGAAGCTGGTCTGCCTTACACGTTCGACCAACTGCTCGTAACTGAATCGGGCGGTGCTGTTGAAGATTTCAGGATCGGCCCAATACCGGATGCGGGTGCCGGTCTTCTTGGGCGACACCTTGCCTACGACCCGCAGCTCAGTGGGCTTGTTTCGCCGTGTGCGCTTGAACGGGGCCTGGGGTGAGGGCCGGTCAGCATCCACATCGTCATAGACGCCGGGGTGCCCCTGTTTGAATTCCATACGGTAGGTCTTGCCATCACGATCGACCTCAACGTCAAAGCGCAGGCTCAGTGCGTTGACCACCGAAGAACCCACGCCATGCAGGCCACCGACGGCATTGTAGGAGGAATCGCCGAATTTGGCTCCGGCATGCAGTTTGGTGAGTACCACCTCCACACCCGTCAGACCGGTTTTGGGTTCGACATCCACAGGGATGCCTCGCCCGTTGTCCGCCACGCTGATGGAACCGTCCTGGTGCAAAGTCACCACGATGTCGTTGCAGGCGCCCGCCAAAGCCTCGTCGACCGAGTTGTCGATAATCTCCCACAGGCAGTGCATCAGCCCCTGGCTGTCGGTCGTGCCGATATACATGCCCGGGCGCTTGCGAACCGCATCCAAGCCTTCGAGAATCGTCAGACTCTGCGCACCATAGGATTTCGCCATTAATTACTCTCCGCTAGTCATCGTTTTGCCGGCACCGCCACAAGAAAACGCGACCCATGAACGTGCACGGGTCGCGTTTTCGTATGCACTCTCCGTGTTCACTGGTCCAGGAAGTCACGCAAGGTCTGGGACCTCGACGGATGCCTCAATTTGGACATGGTCTTGGATTCGATCTGACGGATGCGTTCACGGGTCACACCGTAGACACGACCGATGTCGTCGAGCGTCTTGGGCTGGCCATCCTCAAGGCCGTAACGCATCTTTATGACACCTGCCTCGCGTGGGCTGAGCGTTTCGAGAACCTGCCTGAACTGATCCTGCAACAGCGAGAACGCCACGGCGTCCGAAGGGGCGATGGCGTCGGTGTCTTCGATGAGATCGCCGAATTCGGAGTCACCGTCCTCACCGAGAGGAGTATGCAGTGAAATCGGTTCACGTCCGTATTTCTGGACTTCCTGGACCTTCTCCACCGGCATATCCAGTTCACGTGCCAGTTCGTCGGGCGTAGGCTCACGACCGAGATCCTGCAGCATCTGCCGCTGCACACGCGAAAGCTTGTTGATGACTTCGACCATGTGGACCGGAACGCGAATAGTCCTGGCCTGGTCCGCCATGGCGCGGGTTATGGCCTGACGAATCCACCATGTGGCATAGGTGGAGAACTTGAAGCCCTTCTTCCAATCGAATTTCTCGACTGCACGGATAAGGCCAAGATTGCCTTCCTGAATCAAATCAAGGAAGAGCATGCCTCGACCGGTGTATCGCTTGGCCAGCGACACCACCAGACGGAGATTGGCCTCAAGCAGATGGTCCTTGGCCTTCTTGCCATCCGATGCAGCCCATTTGAGCTCTCGGCGGCGCTTGAATTCCAAGGATTCACCTTCGTCATCCAGTATGTGCTGGGCGAACAAACCGGCCTCGATACGCTCGGAAAGATCGACCTCCTGCTCGGCATTCAGCAGACTCACACGACCGATCTGCTTGAGGTAATCCTTCACCGGATCGGCAGTGGCACCGGTTGCGACCACTCTGCGTTTGGGATTGCCGGAGGGAACGGTGTTCTCGTCATCCTCGGAATCATTGACGACGAAGGCTCCTTTGGCCTTGACTACCTCTTCCTGCTTGGGCGCATCGTCGTCGCTGTCATCGTCATCGTCGCCCTGGCTGTCATCGTCATCGCCGTCAGCAGCGTCATCGTCCGAAGCATCGTTGTCTTCGTTGTCGTCGATGTCGTCATCATCAATATCCTCGATGCCGTCATCTTCCTGAAGGTCTTCGACATCCTCTTCGGATTTCGCCTTCTTGGATTTACGCGTCGTGGACGCGGCTTTCTTCCTCTTTGGGGCGGCCTTGCTTTTCCGCCCACCGGTGGCGGCCCGCTCGGAGGAGCCCTGCCCTTCGGCTGAATCGACGATGTCGGTCTCGTTGGTGTCTGCGGCATTTGCGGACTTTGCCGTCTTGCTCGCGGACGCTTTAGCCTTGCGGGGCGATGCCGTGCGTTTGGCAGTTGCAGCCCCCTTGGCGGATGTTTTGGCTCGAGAGGCACCAGCCTTCTTCGTCGTGCTCGACGCTTTAGCCGTGTCGATATCGTTCTTCTCAGCCGTCGTATCCTTAGTGGCCAACGTTTCCTCCTGGATGATCCTGCCCGTGCACCTAGCATGAAGGCGCACTTATGACAAGGGCAAATTGTCAACTAATAGAGTGAACCATCTTCCAAGGACGATTATTCCCGAAACGACTGTTTTCCTGCCCCGTTCGGATGGATATTATGCTCCAGGGCGCAAATCACTATGGATGCCAGGCGACATGATACATCCAAGGACAGCGCCTGCCGGGCATAGGCTTCCGCAGAGGCATCCCCGAGCCACCAGTTGATGTAGGCGATTACCGCCAACGCCTGAACACGATACTCCTCGGGCACGCTCGCACACATCGCGCTTAATGCTGAAATCCCATTACGGCATCGTCTCAACGCACAGGCGCAAGGCGTGAGACGGAAGGCTCGTTGCAGCTGCCCTGTCATCAATGCCGCGTTCTTTCGATGATGCGGCCTGCAAGCCATGTCCTTCAACTGTTCGACGGTGACATTCTGCCGTTCCGGCATTGCAGCCGATATCGAGACGCCGGTCAGAAGGCTCAAAATCACCACATCGCGTATAGACAGCACCTCGGCCATACCAACCGCCAGATATGCCAGCCAATCCCCGGTATCACGGTACTCGGCAACGCCTCCGCCGCGCTGCAATGCCGAGGAACACGATAACCCTTCTGCGTTGCAGGGCTCGGGGCCGATCCAGGCCAACCAGTCATCGATAAATGACTCGAAACAATATTCGACGGCATGTTCCATACCCGATTCCGAACGGATATCGGTAAACAACTCTCTGAATTCATGCATTCGCTGCGGGGTAAAGCATGGAGGCTCATATCCCGGCCCCGCCGGGGATTGCGCTACCCTGTGCTCATCTCCCCTGTGCTCATCATCTACCCATTGCATAGGAACTGCATACGGGCCGCACCCGATGCCGCTCACTGCACCGCTGCCAGCCGACGAGTCGTCAGCCCGTACCGTATCGTCATGCAACGCCCTATCCGTCTGCGCTGCGTCACCAGCCTGAGATGAGTCACCAAGCAGTGATGTATTCCTCCGCGAAGTATCCATGAGCCGATCGCCGTCCTTTATCCGTTGTGCCAGATGCCATCCACGAATCCGCCTTGGCTGCGATCTCTTCTGAAGCAGTCTCTTCCGAACCATCCTGCGCAATCCGCTGTGATGACCAGCTTGACGATTCACGGCGATTCAACACAGAAAGAGCGATGCATGTGGTCGAATTGGCCACTTAGATGTCTGCGGTGCACGGAGCACCCGGTATTTGCACACCCTTATGGATATTCTCGTACGTATGGATTCAGCTGAAGACATCCCCATCATCGAAGCCCGCATCGATCATCTGGTCAGGCGATACATCGCCTCCGACGGGCTCTCCGCGATTCCCGATCCGTGTGGTCAGGTGATGGATGCAGTGGCCGGACAGGCCCTCATCTCCAATCAGGGCGGCAAACGTCTTCGCGCTCTGCTGACGCTCGCAGCATACGATGCAGCTATATCCGCAAGGCAGGGCAAGGACGCCACATTCACCTCCGCATCGTCTCAGCGGGATCTCGTCATGGACGTGGCCTGCGCCATCGAAGTGTTCCAAACAGGCGCGCTCGTGCATGACGACATCATCGACGACTCGGATTTGCGACGGGGCAAGCCCTCGGCACATGTCGCCCTCTCGCTCGGCATCATCGACGACAAGGCATCTTCATCCGTATCGCGCACTGCATCCCCGACCGATATGGCTGACTCGTCGGCCCCAGCGGACGGCAATCACCTCGCCTTCGGCAAAGGCCTCGGCATCATGCTCGGCGATATCCTGGCCACAGCCAGCATATCCATCGCACAGCAGGCATGCGAGGGGCTTTCGACGCCCGTTCCGCCCCACTCCACAGCAACGGCAGACAGCAGACCTCGGGCAGTAGACCCAATGAACGCCTTTCTCTCGATGCACCGCGAAGTCGAAATCGGGCAGGTCCTGGACCTGGGCGTGGAGCATGTTCCGCTCGATGACCCTGAGCGTCTGGCTGAAGCGTCCCTCAGCGTTTTTCGATGGAAGACAGCCAGCTACACCACCATTGCCCCCATCGAGCTCGGCTTGCTGGCAGCAGGCATCGAAGCAGGCTCCGCCCGGGCGACCGCGCTGCGCATCGGCCTGACACTGGGTGTGGCCTTCCAATTGGCGGACGACCTTCTCGATGTGGTCTCGGACAGCGACCACACCGGCAAACCAATCGGCGGGGACATCCGCGAAGGCAAGCGCACCGTTCTGCTCGCCGATGCCTTGTCGGAAGCCTCCGAGCAGGATCGCGCCTTGCTGACCACCATCTATGAGCGCGACGACCGAAGCCCGGAGGAGGTCAATCGCACCATCGAGATATTCCATCGTACGGGGGCGATCGACAAATCACGCAGGCGCATCACCGCGCTCTGGCACCGAACTCTGGATGCACTGACCGAGGCGAGTACCGCGCTTGGCTTAGACTCGACAGCAAACGCCGCGTTGCACGATGCCTGTGCGCTGTTCATACCATATGAACTTCGCAAACCCTGAGATGGGCGCCACGAGGTGTAACTTTCGACAAGACCAGTACGATATCGGATGCCTTTCGCTATCGACGACCGTAGGATACAAGCATGAGTGAAGAGGGACTACAGCCGCAGGGCCTGACCTTGGACGGACGGTACCGTATCATTCGCCGCATCGCCGAGGGCGGCATGGCCACGGTGTACGAAGCCACCGACGAACGTCTGTCCCGCCAGGTTGCCGTCAAAATCATGCACCTGCAACTTGCCCAGGGGCCCCACCGCGCCCAGTTCATCGAACGATTCCACCGCGAGGTTCGTGCTGCGGCATCAATCGCCGACCCGCACATCGTCCAGGTCTACGACAGCGGAGAGTATCAAGGCCGGAACTACCTGGTCATGGAATATGTACGCGGTGTGAATCTGCGGTACGAGATGAATCTGCAACAGACCTTCAGCGTGCACGAAACGCTGCGCATCACCAGAGAGACCTTGGAAGGTCTCGCCTCGGCACACGAGTCGGGTGTGGTCCACCGCGACGTCAAACCGGAGAACATTCTGCTGAACACCCGAGGCCATGTGCAGATCACCGATTTCGGACTCGCGAAGGCCGCATCGCAGGCCACGCTGTCCACAACCGGCATGCTGCTGGGCACGGCTGCATACCTTGCGCCCGAGATGATCGAACTCAATCAGGCCACCAAACAGGGTGATGTGTACTCGGTGGGCATCATCGCCTACGAGATGATCACCGGTTCGGTGCCCTTCGCCAGCGATAATCCGGTGACCCTCGCCTTCAAACACGTGCATGACGATGTTCCTCGTCTCGATGTCGTATGCGAGGGCATCGACCCGGAAGTGGCGATATTGATAGGCCACCTGTGCGAACGCCACATGGATGCACGACCAGCCGATGCGGAGGCCGCGCTCAAAGAGCTCAGAGCATGCGAGGCTCGACTCTCACCAGAAGCGGGACTCTTCACCATGCCCGCTCCAGGCCCATACGAAGCCCAATCGCGCGGTACCCAGACGGATGACGATTCCGCACTATCTCAATCGTCGAGCACAACCCAGGCGAGTATCGTGAGCACATCCGCACTGCCCACGAACCCGCCGGCTCCCCGCTCGGATGAGACGGTCAATCTCAGCGCTCTCCCCTCCTCGGCCGATTCGGGTGCGCCGAATTCCGAAAACACTACGGTGCTGTCCGAAGGCCCGGGTTCAGAGCCCGGCAAGCAGCACGGCAATAAGCGTAAACGTCCTGTCATCATCGCGGCCATCGTCGCGGTACTCCTGCTGCTCGCCGCAGGGGGCGGCGCCTCCTGGTGGTATTTCCTGGGCCCCGGCAGCTATTGGGCCGTTCCCCAGCCCACGGACATATCCTGCACGGCAAACACCGTCTGCAAGTTGACCGGCGCGGAGTTCTCAAAGTTCAAGAGCACCCTTGCCGTCAGCGGCATCAACTATTCGACCACCGAAGCCTACAGCGACACCGTAGCCAAGGGTAGAATCATCTCTTCGAATCCGGAAAGCGTCGGCGCTCATGTCAGCAAACGAGGCGGCAGTCTGACCATCGTCGTTTCCAAGGGCATCCAGCAGGCGACCATTCCGGCCGATCTGCTCGATTCCGCTTCCACAGCCGGCAAGAAACCTCTTGAGGCCTTGAAACAGGCGGGTTTCAGCGCGGTTACCCACGACGAAAACGCAGATGACTACAGTATGGACGTTCCCGCCGGTGCGGCTATCAGCGTTTCGCCCGAGCCGGGCAGCACAGTGAACCACAATGCTGCGGTTACGGTGGTTCTTTCTAAAGGCCCGAAGCCCGTCAGCATGCCCGACATCGTCGGCAAGTCCAAGGACTCCGCTCAACAACAGCTGGATGAGGCGCGTCTCAAAGTGAGCTATGCCGAGGACTGGTCGGACAGCGTCGACAGCGGGAAGGTCATCTCCGCCACCCAGCAGGCTGGGGCTCAGCTGCATTGGGGAGATGCCGTCAACGTCGTCGTTTCCAAGGGACCACAGACCGTCACCATGCCCGATGTGCGCGGGCAAAGTTCGGATGACGCCAGCAAAACATTGAAAGCGCTCGGCTTCGATGTCGAGATTTCCGCGCCGCTCGGCGATCTGACCCACACGGTACGTCTGCAAAGCCCCGACCCCGGTCAGACCGTGCGTCTTAGAGACCACAACGGCAAAGCCACGGTTATCACGCTCACCGTGGTGTGATGCCAGGGGCATCACGAGATAACTGCACTAAAAGGACAGCTTTATTGAAGAAATTCTGCTATTTTTCTGTCCTTTTAGTGCAGTTATCCTGTAATGCGTGCGGCTATCCCTTTTTCTGGCTGTTCTTGAGAACCTGAGCGTACATATCGACGTATTCCTGGCCGCTCAGTGCCCGAATATCCTGCATCATGCGATCAGTGAGCTGTCGGAGCTGCTCTCGGGTGACATTCTCCGAGGGGGTTTTCGGTACCTGAATCGCTTTGCCGAAAACAACCTTGGTGTTGCCCTTCCCCGGAATGACGGTGCCAGGCCTCTGCAATTCCCTGGAACCGATAATCGCCGTCGGAATAATCGGAGCGCCCGTTTCATAAGCCAGACGTGCCACGCCCGTATGGCCGCGGAACAATCGGCCATCAGGACTGCGAGTTCCTTCCGGATGAATACCGAAGATATTTCCGGCCTCGAGGACGTGTCGCGCCGTTTCCAGCGCACCAAGCGCCTTGGAGCCTCCCGAGCGATCAACTGGGAACACTCCCACGGAGGTGAACCACCATTTCTTGAAGCGGCCCTTGATTCCCTTGCCGTTGAAATACTCGGCCTTGCCCATGAAATGAATCATGCGGGGGCTGGAGAGTGGCAACAGAGCATCGTCGATGACGGCGAGATGGTTTGAGGCGATGATCGCCCCTCCCTGCTTGGGGATGTTCTCGGCACCCTCAACAACGGGATGAAAACGCCTCCGCGCCACAGGTCCAAGCGTTTTAACGAAAAACCAATACAGCACGGTGCCTCCTCGTCAGCAATTGCCAACCGCTGCGGTTAAAGTATGGGATATGACCGACCACAACAATAGCAACCCTTCTGAGCAGCAACAAAACGAGGAGCCGCATGATGGCTCCTCGTCCGACCCTGCAACACCAGGCAGCGAATCCTCCGGAGATGCGTGGTCCGACTTCGTCGATGCGCATGCCGATGATATTTCGGCTGTGGAGCGTTCGCGTGCTGCCAAGCGTTTCGAGAAGAGCGCCCGGAAAGCCCAGAAAAAAGCGGCACTGAGTGTGGACGATTTGAAATCGTCGGCGTTTACCAATGCAGGCCGCAGCGGTGGGCCACGCGATTTTCAGGGCAGAAGCTGGCTCGACACCGACGATGTCATGGATTCGGATAGCGTCTTCACACCACCAAACCCCAATCTGGGCCATATGCGCCGAGGGGTGCTGACGTTTTCCGTAATGTGCATTCTGGGTCTGGTCGCTTTCGCAGCCGCCATACTGCTTCCCGCATGGTCGGGTACCATCGGCACCATCGGCGGCGTCCTGATGCTCATCGGTGGTGTCGGGCTGTTCACACAACTTCGCGGACATGCAAACACCCGCAGCGATCCATATGACGACGGCGCACGTGTATAACCGTCCATCTGCCTTCTCGCTCGCCTGAACCCACACATACTCCCGTTGCCCACCGGGTCACCTCTGTAGCTGTGCCGTCGCCATCTGAGGCAAAACGGCACGAGGACCTGCCTCGCGCTGCGTGGCGGTCCTCGTGCTCAAGACCAGTGTTGGGTGCAGTCTCTTATTCGGCAGCTACTTTGGCCTGTGCCGTCGCTATCCAGCGCTTCAGCAGGTCTTCTGCGGCGCCACTGGCGATTGCCTCCTGTGCCAATGCGTAGGCTTCCTTGAAACGCTCGGTCAGAGAGGCATCTGTGTCGCTGAGCAGATGACCGTCAGCGACAATGGCCGATGCGGCGTTGAGCAGCGCCGTGCTGCGCGATGGAATGTCCTTGCCCGCCACAAAATCACGCATCACCTGAGCGTTGAATTCAGGCTCCCCTCCTCTGAGGTCCTCGACTGTGATTCGCGGCAAACCAAGTTCCACAGTGGGGTCGAATGTGCTCTCCGTCACCTCGCCGTTCTTGACATCCCAAACGGAGACCGGGCCCGTGGGAGCCATCTCGTCAAGGCCTTCAGAAGAGGTGTAGACCAGTCCGCTCTGCCCGTTTCCGGCGAACACCGAAGCCATCATCGGACTCAGCTTCCTGTCCGCGCAACCGATGGCGACATGGCTCGGGTGTGCCGGATTGGTCAGGGGACCAAGCACATTGAACACCGTGGGAATGCCCAGTGCCGAGCGCACGGGCCCCACGAAGCGCATGGCCGGATGGAAGGTCTTCGCGAAGGCGAAGGTGATGCCGACCTCGTCGCCGACCTCCCCGACGGCCTCCGGTTCCAGGTCAAGCGGCAATCCGAGAGATTCCAGGCAATCGGCGGTGCCGCTTTTGCTACTCGCGGCCCTGTTGCCATGCTTCACGATCCGTACGCCGGCCGCCGCGGCCACCACCGCGCCCATCGTTGAGAGATTGACCGTCGATGCGCCGTCACCGCCTGTGCCGACGATATCGGTGGTCTCCCCTTCGACGTTCAGGCTTTTCGCGTGGGAGACCATGGCCTTGGCCGCGCCCGCGACCTCTTCGCTGGTCAATCCCAAGGTCTGCATCGCTGCCAATGTCGCACCGACCGCCACCGGATCGGCATTGCCGTTCATCAGTTCGTCGACAAACCAGTACGATTCATCCGCAGTCAGTGCTTGTCCTTTGACCAAAGTCCTCAGAATAGCCTTCCATGTGAAGGGCTCACTCATTATTCCTCCTAGAGACCGCGAATATTGTTGATACTCACAACGGTTGTGTATCCGATGACATTCTAGTGCCTCCGCATTACCGGAAGCGCTGCTCCTCTGACCGGCTATATGACGGACCGGCCACCACAGCAAGTTTCAAGGCTGTGATGGCCGGTCTGAATAGTGCAGGACAGTGCAGGAACCTATGATTACTCGTTCTGTCCGTGGCACATCTTGTATTTACGACCCGAACCGCAGGGGCAGGGCGCATTACGCGATGTTCCCGGGAACGTACGCCCGTCCGACCATGGGGTGCGCAGCGCTTCCTCCTTGGGACGCTTGCTTGCAGGAATCTTCTGCTCAGCGTGGCTGAGCGGTTCAGGGCCTACGATGCCTTTCGGCTCTGACGCCTTTTTCTCGCCCTCACTGTTTGCTTCTTCAGCGGTGACGACGCTTTCGGCATCGTCATCCGCATCATCGGCTTCGCTATCGGGATCCGACGGAGCCTTGAAGGTCAGCTTCTCGCCATCCGCGTCGGATGATATGACTTCACCCTCACCAAGGCTTTCACGTGCCTGATCGACGGCGGCATCCTCATCGCTTTCGGATTCCAGATCCTCCGTCTTTGCGATTTGCTCGATGTCGACGTTGAACAGCAGCTGGATGCTCTCCTCTTTGATCGCCTCGATCATCGAGTTGTACATCTGATAGCCTTCTCGCTGGTATTCCACCAGAGGGTCGCGCTGTCCCATACCGCGCAGACCGATGCCGTCCTTGAGATAATCCATCTCGTACAGATGCTCACGCCACTTGCGGTCCAGAACCGCCAGCACCACACGCCGCTCTAGCTGACGCATGCCCTCGGAGCCCAGAGCGTCTTCACGAGCCTTGTACTGCTCCTTCGCATCGTCGACGACGAGTTCACGAAGACGGTCAGCCGCCTTGTCTCCCTTGAGATCCGCGACCGCAGTTTTGGCTTCGTCCTGCTCGATGCCGATCGGGTAGATGGAGGACAGCGCCTTCCACAGCCCCTCGTAATCCCAGGCGGAAGGCTTGTCGGAACCCTTATTCGCTCCACGAATATAGGAAGACGCGATATCCGAGATGAAACGCTCGATGTCATCGTGGATGTCTTCGCCCTGCAGCACGGCCTGACGCTCCTGATAAATCACCTTGCGCTGCTTGTTCATCACATCGTCATATTTCAGGACGTTCTTACGAATCTCGAAGTTTCGTGACTCGACGGCCTTCTGCGCATTGCGCACGCCCTTGGAGACGCTCTTCGATTCGATGGGCTCGCCTTCAGGCAGTCCCTTCGACATCACTCGTGCGACCAACTGCGTGTTGAACAGACGCATCAGGTCGTCTTCGAGGCTGAGGTAGAAACGTGACTCGCCGGGATCTCCCTGACGGCCCGAACGTCCCCTCAACTGATTGTCAATACGTCGGGACTCGTGGCGTTCGGTGCCGAGCACGTACAATCCGCCGAGTTTGACGACTTCCTCGTGTTCGTCCTTGACCTGTTCCTTCACTGCCTCCAGTGTTTCAGGCCACAGTCTCTCATACTCTTCCGGTGTGTCCTCGGCCGAATAGCCTTCCGCACGGAGCTTCTGGTCAGCCAGGAACTCGGTGTTGCCGCCGAGCATGATATCGGTTCCTCGACCGGCCATGTTCGTGGCGACGGTAACCGCGTCCTTTCGTCCTGCGACGGCGACGACCGAGGCTTCCTTCTCATGCTGCTTCGCATTGAGCACCTGATGCGGTATCTCGGCGACGTCAAGCAGAGTCGACACCACTTCCGATGATTCCACGGATGCGGTTCCGAGCAGCACAGGCTGCCCAGTGGCGTGACGCTTGGCGACATCCTTGACGATCGCGGTCAGCTTCTCCTTCTTGGTGCGGAAGATCAGATCGTCCTGATCCTTGCGGACCATGGCGCGATTGGTGGGGATCGGCAGCACACCCAGCTTGTAGGTGCCCATGAACTCGGCCGCTTCGGTTTCTGCGGTACCGGTCATGCCCGAGAGCTTGTCGTACATACGGAAGTAGTTCTGCAAGGTAATGGTCGCAAAGGTCTGGTTCTCCGCCTTGACCTCGACGCCTTCCTTCGCCTCGATGGCCTGATGCAGACCTTCGTTGTAACGACGCCCCGACAGGATACGGCCCGTGTGCTCATCGACGATCAGCACCTCCCCGCCTTGCACCACGTAATCGCGGTCCCGGAGGAAGAGTTCTTTGGCCTTGATGGCATTGTTGAGATAACCGATAAGCGCGGTGTTGCCCGGTTCGTACAGGTTGTCGATGCCGAGGTAGTCCTCGATCTTGTTGATACCCGAATCGAGTATGCCGACGACCTTCTTCTTCTCATCGACCTCGTAATCATCATCGCGTGTCAGCTTCGGCACCAGCCGCGCGAATTGACGGTACCAGCGGGTGACATCACCCTCAGCCGGGCCTGAGATAATCAGCGGCGTGCGGGCTTCGTCGATAAGGATGGAATCGACCTCATCAACGATGGCGAAGTTATGTCCGCGCTGCACGAGCTCGGATTTCTCCCAAGCCATGTTGTCTCGCAGATAGTCGAAACCGAATTCGTTGTTCGTGCCGTAGGTGATGTCGGCCTGGTACTGCTTGCGGCGCTCCTGCGGCTTCTGATCGGTGACGATGCAACCTACGGTCATACCGAGGAATCGGAAGATGCGGCCCATCAGCTCGGACTGGTAGCTCGCCAGGTAGTCGTTGACGGTGACGACATGGACGCCCTTGCCGCTCAGAGCATTGAGATAGCTCGGCAGCGTGGCCACCAGGGTCTTGCCTTCACCGGTTTTCATCTCGGCGATATTGCCCCAATGCAGTGCGGCGCCACCCATGAGCTGAACATCGAAATGACGCTGCCCCAGCGTCCTTCTGGATACCTCGCGGACTGTGGCGAAAGCCTCGGGCATAATCGAATCGAGGGATTCACCCTTGTCTATGCGCTTCCTGAATTTGGGAGTCTGAGCTTTCAGCTCTTCATCGCTCATCGCCTTGATGTCATCTTCCAAAGCATTGACCGCAGTGGCCACGCCTTGGAGCTTACGAAGCTGGTGCCCTTCGCCGATACGGAGGACTTTATCCAGGATTGCTACCACGTTTCGCTCCCTAATATGCTACCTATTACACAGGCATCGCCCGACGACCTAGCGTCAGGCACAAACTTCGTTCATAATACTCGAATGCAGGGATTTACACTACTCGCGCACGCCTGACCGACATACCCTTTATGCGGGGTGAACAAGGAAGCGGGTCGCATCCGCTTTGCCACTCGGATGCGACCCGCCGATTCATGCTCGCCGTAGTGGTTTTACCCTGGCGAGAATCGTACTAGGAGATATCAGGCCTTGACATTCTCAGGGGTATCGATTTCGAAGACACCGTAGCTCCAACCATGACGGTGATAGACCACGGAAGGACGTCCTGTCTCCTTGTTGACGAACAGGAAGAAATCATGACCGATCAATTCCATCTCATACAAGGCCTCGTCAATGCTCATCGGCTCTGCAAGATGAAGCTTTCGACGAATGACGATCGGTGTGTCCCCAACTTGCACTTCCACTGATTCGCCCGGTGCCAATTCGCTGGCCACGGCAGCCTCGGGGCTGTTATTCGGTTCTTCATCCTCCGTGGACTCTTCCTGAACGGACGGCAGCACGGCTCCCATATCCACCGGGACGGGATTGAGATACCCCCTCCTGTGATCCTTGCGACGGTCGCGTGCCCTACGCAGACGCAGGGTGAGCTTGTCCAAAGCCATGTCCAAGGCACTGAACTCATCGGTGCTTGATGCCTCCGCCCGAACCACGGTACGTCCTGCAATCACCGTAATCTCGACTCGCTTGGCGGTATCGGCCTGGCGCGGATTGCCCTCGTGAGTCAGCACAATCTGTGCGCGTTGGGCATCCGGCGCAATGGCGGTCACACGATTCATCTTGGTGTCCACCACGTCACGGAACCTCTGCTTGATTTGCGTGTGGCGACCTGTTACGACGTTCTCCATGTGAACCTCCTTGGATCAAGCGGCTGAGCCGCTGTGTGCGATGAGCGGCATCTTCACCGCTCGGGTATCTCATATTGTAACCGACCGATGCACGACATCCGCGAAGGCTAAGCCAATAACGAGAACATTCACGAGCCTTGCTCGTCACACTTGAAAGCGCGGCTTCACTCCGTGTGCCCCGTGACAAAAACTGCTAAAGTCAATTGTTTGAGACCTCTTGATGGCCGCGGTGTTGCCGGATTTCCGCGTAGCGGTTACCGGCATCACTGAGGAACTTCCGGGCTCCACAGAGCACGATGGCGGATAACGTCCGCCCAGGGCGACCTGAGAGATAGCGCAGCAGAGAACAGACCGCCTGCAGTGCAATGGCGACATCGCATTGCAGGTAAGGGTGAAACGGCGGTGTAAGAGACCACCGGGCCGCTGGTAACAGTAGGCCGCATGGCAAGCCTCATCGGGAGCAAGGCCAAGCAGAAGGCGTTAAGGGCTGCTCGCCCGTGCCTTCGGGTAGGCTGCTAGAGCTTGCTGGCAACAGCAAGTCGAGATGGATGGTCATCCGTTCGCAAGAACGACAGAACCCGGGGTAGAAGAGGTCTCACTCACACTTACAGCTCATTCTGCACAGCGGAGCGAAACTGTGCCGGATAACTGCACTACAAGGACAGCTTTTCGGAGAAATTATTACCACATTGCTGTCCTTGTAGTGCAGTTATCTTATTGCACCCTTACACGCCATAGTGTGATGAGCCGGTTATACGCACCCTTTGCCGAATGCCGAATCCGCCTGTATCGCAGCGCTCATCAGTCGAACACGTCGGCGAACACCTGTCGGAGTGTGTCAGGACTGTGGCCTTTTCTGCCTCCAGCACTCCAGAACCGTCTCATCCGGACCTTGCGTTCCATCCCCTGCGTTCTTCGCGCCACCGATCGGCCGAGAGCATACGCCGCATCGACGAACTGACCTTGTTGAGCGGCCTCCTCAATCAGCCGTGATGACACCACGGAATCAACGCCTTTGCGCGACATCTCCATCCTCACGCCACGTTCGCCCATATCGCGCTGCAAACAGTACCTCAACAGAGCTTCGGCATACGATTCGTCGTCGAGCAGACCCAATTCCTGAAGACGCTGAATGACCTCGGCGATAAGAACGTCATCAAAATCCTTGCGCTGGAGACGTTTGGCCAAATCGGCCGACGACCTTGGCGCAGCGTCCAAGGAACGCAGCGCCGCTTCCTTGCACTCTTCGAAACATTCCTGCTCCACCGGAGACCTGTTATCAGCTTCCCGCTGGGTACTCTGCGGCATCGTCGTTGTACCGTCACGCTGACAATCACTCGAGGAGTCATGTGCGAACTCGGTCGGCATCTGTACCTTGCTGAGAAATTCGTCAGCGGAAATCATGCGCGCTCACTCTGCTGTTGCGCAGAATCGCCATTCTCATCCTCGTCACTTGGCGGATGCATCTGCCGATTCGACCCCTGCGGCGGCATCATTGTCGTGCGGTCCATCAGTGCCGTTGTTCCCGCCGTCCCCTGCATTCTTGTCTCCGGAGGCATCCTCGCTGTCCTCAGGACGCGGGATGAGACCGAACTCCATTTTGACTCTGTTCTCGATTTCACTGGTCAATTCGGCGTTGTCCTTGAGGAACTGGCGGACATTTTCACGTCCTTGCCCCAGTTGGTCACCATCATAGGTAAACCACGAGCCCGACTTCTTGACGATGTTGGTCTGCAACGCCATATCGAGAATCGAGCCTTCGCGTGAGATGCCCTCTCCGTACAGCATATCGAATTCCGCGGATTTGAATGGCGGGGCCATTTTGTTTTTGACGACTTTGACTCTGGTGCGGTTGCCGACCGCCTCATCACCGTTCTTCAAAGTCTGAATCCTACGTATGTCCAGTCGGACGGAGGAATAGAATTTCAGGGCCTTGCCACCCGTCGTGGTTTCCGGGCTTCCGAAGAATACGCCGATTTTCTCACGCAACTGGTTGATGAAAATCGCCGTGGTATTCGCCTGTGCCAATGCACCGGTCATCTTCCTCAGAGCCTGACTCATCAAGCGGGCTTGCAGACCGACATGGCTGTCGCCCATATCGCCTTCGATTTCCGCCTTCGGCACCAGAGCCGCAACCGAGTCGATGACGATGATGTCCAAAGCACCCGAACGGATCAGCATATCCGCTATCTCCAACGCCTGCTCGCCATTGTCGGGCTGTGAGATTATCAGCGAATCGGTATCGACGCCTAGCTTACGGGCATATTCAGGATCGAGTGCATGCTCGGCGTCGATGAAGGCCGCTACCCCGCCGTTTCGCTGAGCGTTGGCCACCGCATGCAACGTAAGTGTGGTCTTGCCGGAAGATTCGGGGCCGTAGATTTCGACGACCCTGCCTCGAGGCAGTCCCCCGATGCCAAGCGCCATATCCAATGCCAGAGAGCCTGTGGAAATCACTTCGACATTCTGCACCGGTCTGTCGCCCAAACGCATTGCGGAGCCTTTGCCGAAATTCTTTTCCACCTGGGCAAGCGCCGTATCCAGCGCCGCCTGGCGACGCGACTGCGTATCGTTCTCAGAGGATTTCTTCGATGCGCGGGCGCTTGTATGTTGTGCCATCTGGCCTCTCCTTGTGTTCTAAGCTGTTTTCCTGCTGCGACAGTAACACCATAGAACCGTATTCAGGCACATGAACACTTCCACAAGCAATGTGGTCGAATGTGCGCCTGACTGTCGAGCAGTGAGTAACTGAGCTGCGTGGACGACTATACCCGAACATTTGTTCGAATACAAATACGCCAAGTCGGCGATATGAACGACCTTGAACTCGGCGAACCGTAAGAATGCCTTTACCTGGCAGGCATAGGAGGGGCATTATGGTCTTTGCCCCAACGTCTCGAATCGGGTATATCCATCTGATCGCACAGCACGTTCCACACCGTACGAGGCTCGACACCCGATTCCAACGCCTCTACAACCGTAAGGGAGTCCAGTTCATGCAACTGCTGGTCCTTGGAAAGACTTCGCCCGTAGCTGCGCCCGAAAACCTCTTCGAGCAATTCCCAGAACTCCCGTTCCCTCAACGACCACAACCCCTTCGATTAGCTGAACACACATCCTCTGCACCGTCACCGGTCCTAATACCACTGACACGGCGTGTAAGCATAACTATCAATGAGAATCCTCGCGAATCCTCTCGAATCAATCCTGCAGGGACTCTATATAGTCCGCAACCATCCGCAGCATCTGGGAGACGCTGACACCGAGTGCCTCGGCTATCGAACTGAGCAGTTCCGAACTGGCTTCCTTCTGCCCACGCTCTACCTCTGAGAGGTATCCGAGCGACACTCCGGCATTCTCGCTGACCTCGCGAAGGGTCTTGTGATCCTTGCTACGGAGATCGCGCAACACATGTCCGATGGCCTCCCGCAAGGATACCTGATGCGTTCCCGCATAGGCGTCATCCGCCGTACCTGCGGCCGCGGCCACGGAGCGGACGTCACCGCCTTCTTCCTTCATCCACATACGTGCGAGCGCCGCCTGACGCTCATCCTTGGCTTTCTTAGCCGCTCTTGCCCTCAGTACCTGCTGTTGTGCGAATACGACCGCACGACGCTGGGCTGGGGTCAAATCCCTGACTCGGGCCGCTCCCTCACGTACTGCATTCGACTGCAGCTCGAAGGAATCCTCGGTGTGTCGCAACACTGTCTGATTATCTGTCATCACGTGCCCCTTTCATACCGCCTGAAGCTGTTTCTGTAACCTTCATCTTGCACAACAACGCCCAGCGCGAAATATTCCTCAAAGCGTACGTAAACTAACAAAATGTGAGGGAGCTCACAGGAAAGCCCGAAACAGTGCTCGGAGGTGCCAAAAACCGGAATCAAGAACCCAAAAGCCGTGCCGCGAGCTCCAGAACCGCCAGGACCGTCGATGCACGTATCTGCTGGCGAGAACCGTCCAACTGCAGATGCCGCACATGAACACCCGGGCGATTGGTCGAGGGCGAAGCCGGGGCATTATCGGGAACCGCGACGGCGATATACACCTCTCCCTGCGGATGAGTCCCATCCGGCCCCGGACCCGCCACCCCGGTTGTGGACAAGGTCACAAGAGAGCGCCCTTGTGCAGCACCCGTATACAAGACCCCAGCTCCGAGGCTCATCTGCCGAGCAACCTCAGGGTTGACCGCCCCCTGGGTGCTTAACAGCTCGCGGTCGACACCGAGAATCGTTGCCTTCGCACGAATATCATAAGTAACGACGGAACCAAGGAAGACCGACGAAGCTCCCGGAACACGCACAAAGGCATCCGCCAGCAAACCACCCGTCAGGGATTCCGCAGCGGCGATGGCAAGATGCCGTCCATCGCAGAAGCGAAGAATACGCGATGCCACCTCGTCCGTATCCATACTCGCGTCGTTGCTGCCACCCTCATGGCCGACTCGGGGCATTATCGGACCTGGCCGTTCTCCTGCGAACGACCGCGTCCGGCGAAGGTATTCACCAAGTACTCGGCACCGGAATACAAGCACAGGAACAACGCAATCAGAATGACGACCAGAGTCAGGCTCTGATACCAGGAAACCACCTGCTCGGACAAGGACATGATCGACCACACAGGAGCAAGCAGCATCGCAATACCCACGCATTGCGCCAAAGTCTTGTACTTCCCTGCCTGCGAGGCTGCAATGACCTTCCCACCGGTATCTATAACCACAAAGCGCATGGCAGTGATGCCTAGCTCACGAATAAGGAACAACGCGGTAATCCACCAGGACAGTTCTCCGTGCGACGAAGCGACCACCAGTGCTGAACAGATGAGGAGCTTATCCGCAATCGGATCCATCAGCTTTCCGAGCTCAGTGACCTGGTCGTATTTACGCGCCAGCCAGCCATCCAGCTTGTCGGTCGACGCGGCGAATACGAACAGTGCGAATACCCACCAGCGCATACTCGTATTCTCGACACCGAAACGCCCTGCATGCACGTCCAGGACAATGAACACCGCCACAAGAACGATCCTCACATACGTCACCAGATTCGGAGGGCTGTTCCACCCTGCAAACAAGTGTCCCTTCGTCTGCTTTGACTCAGGTTCAGAGTGCTGCTCCATACCCTCTCCTTGACCAACGGAACTCATGATTCCCACTCCAACGGCGTATCCAAAAAATTCTTCTACTGTTCATATAATCAGCTTCAACAACGTTACTCCACTGCCATGTCTTACGGCTGAATGCCGAAAAGGCAAGGCATCCGGGCATTCGCCGAGGCTGATTGAGGTCAGCTTGGCACTGCACGGCCGCAAATGCTACGCACCCGGCTGCTGCGACGCCTGCGCCGATTCATCCGCCGCCCCGAGGCTATTGGTTTCACCACGGATGAAGGCCAGAACCTCCTGAAGGTCCTGAGGCTGCACGAGAACCTCACGAGCCTTGGACCCTTCCGAGGGGCCGACTATCCCCCGTGATTCCAGCAGGTCCATCAGGCGTCCGGCCTTGGCGAAGCCGACTCTCAGCTTTCGCTGCAGCATCGAAGTCGAGCCGAATTGCGAAGTGACCACCAGTTCGGCCGCCTGCAACAACACATCCATATCGTCCCCGATATCCTCATCGGGTTCCGGCTTGTTCTCGGCACGCTCGGTCATCTGCTCGATATCCTCACGGTAATGAGGCTTGCGCTGTGTTCGCACCGAATCGACGGCGCGTCGTATCTCGGATTCCCCGACCCATGCGCCCTGCACTCGTATGGGCTTCGCCGAACCCATCGGAAGGAACAACGCATCACCCTGACCGATCAGCGTCTCGGCACCGGTCGTGTCCAGAATCACCCTCGAATCGGTGGCCGAGGAGGTCGCAAAGGCCAGTCGAGACGGGATATTCGCCTTGATCAGACCGGTCACCACATCCACGGATGGCCTCTGCGTTGCAAGAACCAGGTGCACACCGGCCGCTCTCGCCAGCTGCGTGATGCGCTGAATGGAACTTTCGACATCGTTCTTGGCCACCATCATCAAATCGGCCATCTCATCCACGACCACAAGGAGATAGGGGTACGGTGCCACTTTTCTCTTCGAACCTTCAGGCACATGCACTTTTCCCGCATACACAGCCTCATTGAAGTCCTTCACATGGCGGAATCCGAAATACTGCAGATCATCGTATCTGGCATCCATCTCCTTGACCACCCATTCCAGTGCCTGCGCGGCCTTTCTTGGGATCGGTGATGATAGGCGTCAACAGATGCGGAATACCGGCATAGGCGCTGAGTTCGACCCTCTTGGGATCGACCATGATGAGTCTGACCTGTTCGGGGGTGGAACGCATGATGACGGATGTCAGCATGGAGTTGATGAAGCTGGACTTACCTGAACCGGTGGCACCTGCGACCAGAAGATGCGGCATCTTGGTCAGATCGGCGGTGACGAAATGCCCTTCGACGTCCTTCCCGACGGCTGAGAGCATCGGATTGTCATCTGACTGAGCCTTGTCGGAACGAAGCACATCGCCCAGATGCACGATTTCTCGATCAACGTTCGGAATCTCGATGCCGATAGCGGATTTGCCGGGAATGGGCGAAAGAATACGCACATCGGAGCTGGCCACGGCATACGCGATATTGCGTTGCAGATTGGTGACCTTCTCCACTTTCACGCCCGGACCGAGCTCGACCTCATATTGTGTGACCGAAGGACCGCGAAGGAATCCGATGACCTTGGCATCCACCCCGAACTGCTGGAACGTCGATTGCAGCGCCTGAATCACATGATCATTGGCAGGGGTACGCGCAGCATGAGGCTTTCCGTGAGCCAACAGTTCCAAGGACGGCAACTGATAGGAATCAGGTGGCACGTCGGCATCGGCATCTGCGACACCACCTGATTCGAGTGACGAACCCACGGCTGCCGGCGAAACAGCAGATGACAGCACCGCCGTCTCGTCACCGGTCGACGCCTTGTCCGTGCTTCCGTCGGCACCGGGAATCATCCGCGTTTCGTTCGACGGGTTCCAGGGGTCGTCCCAGGCTTCCGTGCCGTGATTCGCCGAATCGACGCCGTCCTTCCCCGCCATCGACCGGGTCGGCGCACTCGGCACGCCGGGCATGCCGGAGGCTGCGGCCGGCGCGCCGAAGGCCACAGCGCCAGCTGCGCCCGAGGTACCCGCCTCGGGCATCTGGATGTGCGGCAACACCGCGGTTGCATCACCGGAACGACCATCGTCCAGCGTTGTCTGGGCAGCCTCACCATGCTGGCTCGCGGCCTTCTGGAATGCATCATCACCCTCGTACCTGTCAAGTCGACGATTCTCGCCCTCGCCGCGCCCTCGACGCAACAGACGAGACCACCAGGACAGTTTCGGAGCCGAATCCTCCTCGAGACCATCCTCACCATCCGCATGGCTCGGCACTCCCTGTGCGAAGGCGATGGTGTCATCGCCGAGAGTGACCTCATTCGGAAACTCTTCATCGGAATCTTTCACGTCCGAGGATTCGCCTCGTACACGCGCCGAAATGACCTTCCCCAGTCTTGGAATATCGTCGACGTGCAGATGCGCGATCATCATCACCGCGAACACGGCGGCAATCACGAACAGTACGACGGCGAAGCCTTTGGACAGCCCCCACGCCAATGGAGAACCCAGCACGAAGCCGAGCAATCCTCCGGAATCCTGAAGAATACCGATGTCGAAGACCCTGTGATCCGAAGCTCCTATCACATCGATAATCGAACAGATGGACCACAACAGCAGGAACCATCCGCTGACCACGCGCGGATTTTCCGAATGGGAACCGGAATTGCGAATCAACCTTGCGGCTATGATCACCAACAACACCGGCAGCACCACGCTCATCAGACCGAATGCACCGGATGCCAAGGCATGGAGCATCCGTCCGAGGGCGCCGTCCACACGGAACCATTCGCTGGCGCAGAACAGCACCGCAAAGATAATCAACATGAAGCACAGACCGTCGCTGCGGTAAGCGGGATCGTATTGTCCGACACCGGTTATCGAGCGAATCAGCGAGCCGAAACCTCGTGGCACGCTCAGGATGGCTTTCTTCCAGAACGGTTCCTGCATCTGGGTACGGTCCTGCTCGACCGCGCCCTTTTTCGAAGTCCCTTTGGACGCGGAGGAGGATCGCGCCGACGAGGACCGGCGCTGCTTAGCTGATGCGGAGTCTTTATTATCTGAGGCTGTGCTTCTTGTCATAACGCATCCAGATTACCCGGAGAGAAGCCGGCCTCGCTGATTTTCAGGTATCTTCGCACAATTTTTCTCCCTTACCCTATATGCATTCCAGGCGCAGGATTCAGCCCGAGATGTGCTCCGCATCGTTTACGGCTACCATCAGGACTATGACAACACCGGCAGAACGTGCGAGCGCAGTCGCATTTGCTTGGAAGAATTGCGCCTTGGAATCATTGACACCGAATGAGACGACCGCCAACGCCGCACGGTCCTATGAGCATGGGTCCGTAGGTCTGGAGGAATTGCTAGCCGCCGGTGATGCAGGTCAGACCGCGGACAGCATCGTCGCGCGTACGGTACGGCTCATCGCCAAAGGCTGGCCGCCGAGGGGAGACTTGGATGAGCTGCGTGCCATCCATCTGGGGCTTTTCGACAGCGTCTATGACGATGCGGGCGAACTGCGAAGAGCGGACACCGTCAAAGCAACCGCCTCGCATAAGGGCAACTCGGCGGAAAACCAATCCGGAGCGGCCGATGGCGTACGTTCGGCGAACCCCGAAGCGTTCTTCCCGGCGAATCTTATCGAAACCGGTGCGGCCAATATCTCACGCGAACTCGCGGACAAACGCAATCTCAAGTGCCTTGACCGGGCGGATTTCGTCAATGAGCTTGCTCATATCTATGACGAGCTGGGATACCTTCACCCCTTCGTCGGAGGCAACGCCATGGTACTGAGGATATTCGCATCCCGTCTTGCCCACGACGCCGGATGGGACCTTGACTGGGGAACCGTGGACGTCCGCTCGTACAAGCAGGCCAAACACACCGCATACAACGGCGACACCTCGGCCTTTGCGGGATTGTTCGGACGCATCATCAGACCGGCGAACCCAACGCGCACATTTCTCATCGCCGGATGGGATCAGGGGCCAGCACACTGAGCATGTTCCGGGGAAATACCGGTAGTGTAGGGATTTTCTCGGAACCAAGGATGACATCCTCATCGAAGCGTACGTGATTTCGCCATTTTCGGATTCTGATAATGCCGGTCTACTTGGCAATCCCTACACAAACGTCATTTATCGTTGAAAGCGTCCTATACATGCCAATGCATGGCGTACCCGCGGGAATCCCATGTAAGGCGCGCACTGCAGCAACGCATCGGCCAAGAACTCCTCGTCGTTGCCGATGGTCGCGTTGGCGTGCATGCTCCGTTCCAACTCGACATCGACATTATCCAGAGCCGCCAGCAGACAGAAGGTCGACAACTCGCGTAGCGGCAACTCCAAAACCGTGCTTGAATAGCAGCCCCGGTTCAGATACTCGTCTTCCCAGACCCTGAGCTGCTCGAACCGTGGATTGGCATCATCGCCTGAGACAGGAGCCGAATCCGTCGACACATGCGCTCCCGCGGTCGCCCCCTGAACGGCGGCGACCGCTGCGTCATCCCCCTTCCCCGCGAGCTGCCGCTGCAGAGGAAGCTTCACGCTCTTGGATTCCAGAAGCTCGTTGACCACACTCAGGAAGGGAAGAACAGGTCCCATACCCAGAACCGCTACCGCCTGATATATGAGTTCCTTCAATTCGGTAGGGTCAACACCGACGCGAAGCGCGACCTGTGCCATCACGCCGTATTCTTCGACCGCTCCGCAACCCATCAACGATGACAGCACCGCCACGGAACGTTGGCGGTCATCGAGCGAACCATGCTTCGCCACGTTGCTGTAGGCGAAGCGATTGAACATCTCAATGAACTCAGGGTCGCTCTCCCCCAGCGGTTTCTCGTCCTGGAAGAGCTGTCCCAATCCTTTTCGCATGGAATGACGTGCCATACACGACCCTCGTTTTCTTCTCGGTATTCAGAACTGCGAACAGCCCAGGACCACATGGCGTCTGAGCTTCACCGTGCTCCATCTACACGGCACCCAGATGATGCTGGGTGTAACTGTCGGCGAGCGCATCGGTGGAATCGTAATCACCCGCATCCGCATGCCGCACAATCGCCACTGCATTCTCCAGGAGTCGAGGATTCAAAGCCTGCAACCAATGAATACGCGGATCTCTGCCGAACCACCCCATCTGTTTGCGTGCAAGGCGCTTGGTCTTTTGCGCGATATCCGCAAACGCCTCATCCAGGTCAATCAGTCCATCGAGATAATCGATAATCTGCTGGTACCCCAAGGCGCGGGCCGCCGTCGCTCCCAGCTTGGGGCGAATCCGTCGAACCTCATCAACAAAGCCCTGCCGCCGCATCAACTCGGTACGCTGATCGATACGTTCGTCCAGCGCCTCTCGCGGCAGGTCCAACCCGATCTGCACACAGGGAACGACATATCGGTATCTGGGCAGATTCGCGGAATACGGCATGCCGGTGATGGCGATAACCTCCAAAGCCCGAATCGTGCGTCTGACATTGTGAGCATCCATATGCGCCGCGGCTTCCGGGTCCTTCCTTCTGAGTTCCTCGAACAACAGACCGGGGCCATCCTCCGCAGCCCGGCGTTCCAGCTCGTGCCTGACAGACGGGTCCGTTCCCGGAAAACGAATGTCATCCAGAGCCGCACGCGCGTACAGACCAGAACCGCCGACAAGAATCGGCCGAATCCCCTGTGAGGACAAACCTCGAATGCAATCCCTTGCCATGCCTTGGAACCGGGCCACACTCATGCTGTCATTCGCATCGATCACATCCACCAGGTGATGCTTCACACGTGCGCGTTCATCGGCACTCGGCTTCGCGGTTCCCACATCCATGCCCCGGTACATCTGATAGGCGTCGGCATTCACGATTTCGCAACTGTCGCCGTCCTCGGCAAGCGCATTCGCCAGAGCGATGCCAAGACCGGTTTTGCCGGAAGCGGTTGGACCTACAATCGATACCACCCGACGGCGGCTCATGGCCTCCAGAGCATCATTGCCTTCCATGCCGTTATCATCCGCCGGCAGCGCAGCCTCATCCGTATCGGAGTCCCTCACCGTTGTCATGATTTCCTTCCATGCGCCGCCGTACCGTCGACACCGTAATGGCCCCATCATCGTCACCGCGGTCGTCACCGCGTTCATCGGCGCGGTCACCGGTGCCGATCGACATCCGCCGTTACTTCCAGACAATGCTATACACCTGTCCATCACGCTGCGGGTCCGGGTCCGCGATGAGATAATGCTTGCCCGCACGCGTCACCGTGCACCTGACGACATCACCAATCCGGGGCACGTCGAATCCGGCGGGAGCACCGATATGCACCAAAACGCCCGTACGCTCACGACCCGTAACACGATGAGTATCCTGATCTTTTCTCCCACGAGCGTCGGTGACCAGCACCTCAACCTCGCTACCGACGAAATCCTGCATCCGTTCGGCGGTAATCGATTCCTGCAAAGCATTCAACCGACGGAAACGCTCACGAACCACATCCTGCGGCACCTGCTCCATCGTCGCAGCCGGAGTGCCGGGACGCGGCGAATACTCGAAAATGAACGCCGAAGTGAAACGGGAGCGCTTCACCACATCCATCGTCCGCTCGAAATCCTCGTCACTCTCCCCCGGAAAGCCCACGATGATATCCGTAGTGATCTGGGCATCGGGCATCGCCTCGCGAACCTTCCCGAGAATCGTCATGAACCGTTCGGTGCGGTACGAGCGACGCATCGCCCTGAGCACCTTATCCGAGCCGGATTGCAAAGGCATATGCAGCTGATGCATGATGTTGGGCGTCTGCGCCATGGCTTCAATCACATCATCGGTGAAAGCAGCCGGGTGCGGGGACGTGAAGCGCACGCGCTCCAGACCCCGAATATCACCGCAGGCTCGCAGGAGCTTGGAAAACGCGAAACGGTCCCCGGTCGAATATCCAAAGGAGTTGACGTTCTGCCCGAGCAGAGTCACCTCCTTCGCACCCGAATCAACGCATCTCTGCACCTCATCAAGCACATCGCCGACCCTGCGGTCACGTTCCTTGCCACGCACAGCCGGAACGATGCAGAAGGTGCACGTATTGTTGCAGCCGACCGAAATCGACACCCACGAAGACACGGAGGACGCCCTCGCGGCGGGAAGCTCACTGGGGAAATACGTCAGATCCTGCGTAATCTCCACCTGAGGACCATGCACCTCGCGGGACTCCTGCAGCAGATGCGGCAAGGAAGCGATATTCTTCGTGCCGAACACCGCATCAACCCAGGGTGCACGTTTGGCGATTCGCTCACGGTCCTTCTGAGCCATGCAACCGCCAACGGCAATCTGCAATTGCGGGCGGTCACGCTTCAGCTCCGCCCAGGACCCCAAGGTGCCGTACATGCGGTCGGTGGCGTTCTCACGGACAGCGCAGGTATTCAACACGATCAAATCCAGGTCCCTGCCCTCGACCTGCGCGGCGCTGGCGGGAACATAGCCTTCCTGCTCCAACACTCCGGAAATACGTTCCGAATCGTGCACATTCATCTGACATCCAAGAGTATGCACGTAGTACACGCCACGTCCACGCCCCGCACCGACAGCATCCGGCTGCGCGCCCAGACGCTCCTGATCGGTCATCATCGCTTCATCCATAAGCACCGATTCTATCGAACACCGACCTTCAGCGTGCAAGCCGCGCGCCCGCAAACAACAACCATGGCCGTGAGAAGCTCGTGACCATCAACGAAAACTCCAGCCAATCGCCAGACCGATGGGTACGATGGATAGTTCTACAGGGTACGAATATTCCGCCGAGGAGGCGACTGTGATATTAGATCGCAAAAACGTAATGAATACGGCAGAACTGGCGACCCGAATCAAAACCCTAGATAGCGGCTCCGTCAACAACGTGGAAATCGGCGATGTCACCGAATTCATCGACCTCATGCAAGTGTATGAAGGCGCAATGTATGAGATAGGGACCAAGCTCGAAATCCTCGACAACGAATTCCAGGTCCGCTTCAGCCACAATCCAATTCATCATATGGAGCGACGTTTGAAAAGCGCGAACTCCATCGTCGAAAAACTGCACAGAAAGGACCTGCCCACCACCGCGGACGCCATCAAAGACAATCTCTTCGACGTCGCAGGCATACGCGTGGTATGCAACTACCGGGACGACGTGTACGCCGTATCCCGCTACCTTTCGGAACAATCGGACATCCAGGTGCTGCGGGTCAAAGACTACATACGCAACCCCAAACAGAACGGATACCGCAGCCTGCACGTCATCTACGCCGTACCGGTCTTCCTCACCTCCGGGCCCCACTACACTCCTGTCGAAGTGCAGTTCCGCACCATCGCCATGGACTACTGGGCCAGCCTCGAACACCAGCTCAGATACAAATCCGACCTGCCCGACATACGTCTCGCCCAGCACTCACAGACACTGCTCGACTGCGCACGCTCACTGCAGAACATCGAAGTCCAGATGCAGTCCATCCACCGCGACATCAGCGGTGCGCCGCAGGAGGAAGGCGCTCCAGAAGCGCCACACAAGGAATAGCCTCCTGCGGCCTTCACGCCCTCAGCGGGCGCTCACCTCGCCTGACTTCCGGGAAGGTTGCGTAGCGTATTACGACGTGTGGCAAGCGCTACGCGCTTCTTCGCAGCCTTAGCGGCTGCTCACTTCGCCTGCGGGAAGCCCACAGGGCTTCCCGCTTAACGGCTCAGCAGGAGGAAGGCGCTCCAGAAGCACCACACAAGGAATAGCCTCCTGCGGCCTTCACGCCCTCAGCGGGCGCTCACCTCGCCTATGTGGCCGTGCCAAAAAGATAACTGCACCAAAAGGACAGCTTTTCGGGGAGATTGTTACCAAATTGCTGTCCTTTTAGTGCAGTTATCGCCTTCCATATGTGTATCGAAAGAGCGGGGTAATGTCCCTGATTCTAGAAATCGAAGTTGTCGGGGTCTGCGCCGTTGCGCGTATCGGTGTTCAACGCGCTTACGGCGGCCATCTCCGCATTGTCCAGGGAGAAGTCGAAGACGTCGAAATTCTGCCTGATTCGCTCCTCGTGAGTGGACTTCGGGATGACGATCACGCCGCGCTGCAGATGCCAGCGAATAACCACCTGTGCGGGAGATTTGCCATGCGCCTCGGCTATCTGCTGCAAAACGGGGTCCTTGAGCAAGGTACCGCCCGTGCCACCCAATGGACTCCAAACCTCGACATGTATTCGCTTACCGTGGCAATAGTCAATCAACTCCTGATTCAGGAACTGCGGCGAGGACTCGATTTGGTCGACCGCAGGACGTACGGCGCTGATGGCCCGCAGCTCCTCAAGATGATGACGCTGGAAGTTGCTGACACCGATAGCCCGAATACGATGCTGATGGTAAAGATCAACCATAACCTCCCAGGCGCGCTGCCACCCATCAACCGGCCAGTGAATCAGGTACAGGTCGACATAGCTGGTCCCGAGACGGTCAAGACTCTCATAGAAGGCCTCCTCTGTACGACCTGCACGAATATCGTCATTCCACAACTTCGTGGTCAGGAAGATATCACGACGCAGCACTCCGGATTCGCGCATTCCCTCTCCGACCGACCGCTCGTTGCCATATACAGCGGCGGTGTCGATGTGGCGATACCCGGCTTCCAAAGCCCAACGCACAGAATCAACGGTTTCCTTACCCTCCGGGGTTTGAAACACACCAAGACCGAGCTGCGGAATGCCGATACCCGTGGTGCCCACAGCACCCCCAGTACTCTCTGCGTCTCCCGCATAAGCATTCAGTGTGAGAATTTCAGGTCCCTTGCTCTGCATATCTCTCCTCCCCGAGTCAGTTTCATACCCGTGCCGAATGCACGAGCAACAAATGATGGCGAACATCCTGTCCGCACCATCGTATCGTTGGGCGCAGCAATCGAAAAGACTGCGCCGCCGGAATAATTCGGTGCGATTCATAGAACAGTAAGCTTCCTCACATACTATGTGATGTACGCACCGCATGCCTGCAAGGGACGGCATGCAATAGACACCATGCATATGACGCAAGCACACCGACAAGCTCTATGCAGAAGGAGCAGCAATGTCATTTGGCAGACAGCCTCAAGGCTATCAAGGACAGAGTTACCAGGACGAGGCAAACCAGCAGCAATACGGCCAGCAGCCTTTCGCACAGCAATCCTCGATCAACGCTCAGGCCGCATACTCATATGACAGCGTGCAGCAGGCCTCGCGCACCTCCATCACCAAAGCCTACGGCGAAATGGCGTTAGGACTGGTGGTCACCGCAGCAGTGGCCCTGGTGACGCAGGTCACCGGAGCACTCCAGGCATACATGTCCGCAACCGGCACCCTCGGTTGGATGATTCTTGCCATCGTCCAGGTCGGACTCGCCATCTCCTTGGGCGCACGCATCATGAAAATCAAACCATCCACCGCACGTCTGATGTTCTACGGATACGCGGCATTGATGGGATTCACACTGAGCTCCATCTTCTGGGCCTACGATGCCAGCACCATTATCATCACCCTGGGCTTCTGTGCCGCCTTCTACTTCGCGCTCACCATGTTCGCGCTCACCACCAAAATCAATATGCTCAAAGCAGGCCCAATCCTGCTGGTCGGTCTCGTCGTGCTGATCATCTCCCAAGTGGTGCTGATGTTCCTCGCGCCTAGCGCCACCACATTACGGGTCATCGCCGGCATCGGCGTGGTGCTCTTCGCATTGATGACCGTCTACGATGCGCAGCGCACCAAGGCCATCTTCGCCCAGTTCGCCTCGCAAGGACCTGAAATGATCAAGCGCATTTCGATTCTCTGCGCATTGAATCTGTACCTCGATTTCGTCAACCTCTTCCTCTACCTGCTCCAACTCTTCGGCTCGAACAACAGGTAGCGAGCACATACAGATAACTGCATCAACAGGACAGCAATTCGGGGGAAAGTTCCCGTACAAGCTGTCCAGTTGGTGCAGTTTTCTATTGGGGCGAGTACCGAGCCTGACTTCCGGGGAAGTTGCGTTGCGTATTACGCCGTGTGGCAAACGCTTCGCGCTTCTTCGCGGCTTTGGCGGGCGCTCACCGAGCCTATGTGAAGCACACCGTGCTTCACACTTAACGGCTCAGCTTTGGCAGCCGCTCACTTCGCCTGAATTGCTGAAAGGTGGCGTTGCGTATTGCGACGTGTGGCAAGCGCTTCGCGCTTCTTCGCAGACGATACCGTCTGCTCACTTCAGCTAACCGAAGCCCACTGGGCTTCGGTCTTAACGCTTCAGCATTAAATTGCGAAGGACGTATTGGAGGATGCCGCCGTTGCGGTAATAGTCGGCCTCACCAGGAGTGTCGATACGGACAATCGCCTGGAATACGACCGTCGAACCATCAGACCTGGTGGCCGTCACCTCAAGCGTCTTAGGTGTCGTACCGTCGTTCAAAGCCGTAATACCGGCGATGTCGAAGCTTTCCGTGCCATCAAGACCCAGGCTGGCAGCAGACTCCCCTTCAGGGAACTGCAACGGCAGCACCCCCATGCCGATCAGATTGCTCCGGTGAATACGCTCGAAACTTTCGGCGACAACGGCCCGAACACCCAGCATCACCGTGCCCTTGGCGGCCCAGTCACGGGACGAGCCCGTACCGTACTCCTTGCCCGCCAGAATCACCAACGGCACCTGATGCTGCTGATAGTCGAGCGATGCCTCGAAAATGGTGGTTGGCTTCTTGGTCAGAAAATCATAGGTAAAACCACCCGGAGTCACCTCATGCCCTACTGATGCCAACAGCTGGTTGCGCAGACGAATATTTCCGAAGGTGCCGCGAACCATAATCTCATGATTGCCGCGACGTGAACCATATGAGTTGAAGTTCTTCGGCCCGATGCCGCGCTCCTGCAGATACACGCCCGCAGGACTGCTGGACTTAATCGCTCCGGCCGGAGAAATGTGATCGGTGGTCACCGAATCGCCGAGAAGAGCCAGGACCTTCGCACCATGAATATCCTCGACCGGCTCGGGACTATGGCTCATACCGTCAAAGAAGGTCTGTTTGCGCACATAGGTGGAATCCTCATCCCAGGCAAACAACTCACCGTCAGGAACCTGCAAGCCCTTCCAACGTGCATCGCCCTCGAACACCGAGGCATAGTCGTTGACGAACATATCCCGACTTACCGTCGACCCGACGACCTTTTCGATGTCCTGGTTGCTCGGCCAAATATCACTCAGGAATACGTCATTCCCTGCCTCGTCCTTGCCCAGAGGCTGCGACGCGAAATCGAAGTCCATCGTTCCCGCCAAGGCATAGGCGATGACCAAAGGCGGCGAAGCCAGGTAATTCATCTTCACGTCCGGGCTGATACGCCCTTCGAAGTTGCGGTTGCCCGACAGCACGGCGGTGACCGTCAGGTCATGTTCGTTGATGGCCTGCGAGATGGCCGGGTCGAGAGGACCTGAATTACCGATGCAGGTGGCACAGCCATACCCCACCAATTGGTATCCGAGAGCATCGAGATCCGGTGTCAGACCGGCCTTGTCCAGATAGTCCGTCACGACCTGCGATCCCGGCGCCAATGACGTCTTGACCCATGGCTTCGGCTTCAACCCGAGCCGGTGGGCATTGCGAGCCAGCAAGCCTGCGGCAATCATCACCGAAGGATTGGAGGTATTCGTGCAACTGGTAATCGAGGCAATCGCCACGTCCCCGTTGCTGATTTCGAACTCACCATGCGTTTCGGTGCTTACGGCGACGGCATCCGTTTCGGTTTCCGGAGTGATATAGGAAGGTACGGTCTGCTCGAAACTCGACTTCGACTCACTGAGGCGAATACGATCCTGCGGACGCTTCGGACCGGCTATGGAAGGCACGACCGTGCTCAAATCCAATTCCATATACTCCGAATATTCCGGTTCCACATAGTCAGGTGAAGTGGTGTCGTGCCAGAGCTTGTTCGCCTTGGCGTAGGCCTCCACCAAGGCCACCTGGGCATCGGAACGACCCGTCAGCCGCAGATAGTCCAAGGTCACGTCATCAATCGGGAAGATGCCGCATGTCGAGCCAAATTCAGGACTCATATTGCCCAAGGTCGCACGGTTGGCCAGAGGCACGTTCGCCACGCCATCACCATAGAACTCCACGAATTTTCCGACGACCCCATGCTGTCGCAGCATATCGGTGATGGTCAGCACGATGTCGGTGGCCGTGACACCTTCGGAGATGCTGCCTGTCAGCTTGAAACCGACCACCCTTGGCACCAGCATGGAAATAGGCTGCCCGAGCATGGCCGCTTCGGCTTCGATACCGCCCACTCCCCAACCAAGCACACCCAGACCGTTGACCATCGTGGTATGCGAGTCCGTACCGACACAGGAATCCATATACGCCAGCTGACTGCCTGGATGCTCGACGCTGTCCTTGGTCATCACGACCTTGGCAAGGTACTCGATGTTCACCTGATGAATGATGCCGGTCCCCGGTGGAACGACTCGGAAGTTCTTGAAGGCTTGCTGGCCCCACCGCAGGAACTGGTATCGCTCACGATTACGCTGATATTCGATGTCCATATTGCGCTCGATGGCACCGGGCACTCCGGCGACATCTATCTGCACCGAGTGGTCGATCACCATCTGCGCCGGAACCTGAGGGTTGATGACCTCGGGATCTCCACCGAGCTCCTTTACCGCGTCCCTCATGGTCGCAAGGTCGACGATGCACGGGACACCTGTGAAATCCTGCATGACCACGCGGCTGGGCGTGAACTGAATCTCATGGCTCGGCTGGTCCTTCGGGTTCCAGTTCAGCAGCGAGCGCACATGCTCATCGGTGATGTTCGCACCATCGGTGTTGCGCACGAGATTCTCGACCAGCACCTTCAGCGAATACGGGAGATGATCTATTCCCGGAAGCTCAGCAATCGAGAAGTAGTCAAAGGACTGTTCCCCCACCTGCAGGGTACTGAGCTGGTCATCATGCACAGACATGCTTCCTCCGTGATTCTAAACGGGTATCGTCACCAGATCATTCATGCGATCATATGGACGGCACGCTTCAGGGGCCTATCCGTGGCCCGTCGGTATATTGATTATCCGACATGGATACTACATTTCCTGTTACGGCTTCTAGCGTGTCATCTTTCTACGTGAGAAAATCCCCTCGATTCGCGGGGCCAACCACACAACCGCGAAGAACACACATGCCGCCACAACGAGTGCGCACAAGGTTGCCCAAAGCGTTTCGCCAGTAGGCATCGAGAGCGCGAAGAAGTTGTTGACCACGGGAATGAACAGTCCGATGACGCCTGCCGCTGCGAAAACGGCGACCAATACGCCTCGCCACGAGCGTAGTGGGCGTGCGACACGAGCCAGCACGAGAATGCCCATAGCGAACAGGACGATGGAACTCACCACCCGCAGCTCCGCCAAATCATCCGGCTTCGACAAGTCCCATCCCATGACCACCGGCAGCAACCAGGCGGTGAGGAGCACGGCTATGCCCGTAGCTATACCGCATGGCAGGGCGAACATCACCACACGCTTCAAAAAGCCTGGTTTGTAGCGACGTACATTGGGTGCGAGTGCCAGCAGGAAGGCCGGAATGCCTATCGTCAGGGAACCGATATAGGTGATATGCCGAGGAAGGTAGGGGTATGGGACCGCGCTCAGCACCACTCCGATGGAAATCAGTGCGGAATAGACGGTTTTGACGACGAACAATCCGGCGACACGCTCCATATTCGCCATGACCTGACGGCCTCTGGCAACCACATCGGGCAGATGCGAGAATTTGGAATCAACCAGCACCACCTGGGCAACCGATTTCGTCGCAGGTGCGGCATTACCCATCGCCACACCGAGGTCGGCCTCTTTCAATGCCAGAGAATCGTTGACTCCGTCACCGGTCATCGCCACCACATGATTGCGGGCGTGCAGGGCCTGAACGATGGCTTTCTTCTGCTCCGGAAGCACGCGACCCAACACATCCACGTCGTCCAGCACATCGGCAAGTGCCTCGATGTCGCTCGGCAGTTGACGCGCGTCCATGGCGCGCGGTTCCTTGTCCCCGGTCAAGCCAACCGTTGAAGCGATGGAACGCACCGTGCCGGGATTATCACCCGAGATGATTCTGCAGCGCACACCCTGCTCACGGAACCAGGCCAGGGTATCGCTGGCGTCCTCACGGATGCGCTCGGTGCACAGCACCAAAGCCTCAGGAAGCAGGACCTCTGGCAGCGCATGCTCATCATTCGCCGTCATCGGCGCACTGTCCTGCGAACCACCAACCTCATGCGCTTCATCTACCTGCCGGGTATCCGAACGGGCGAGCAACAGCACACGGTATCCCTGCTCGGCAAGATGTCTGGTCTGCTCAAGTATGTCCTTGTGTCCGCCGTCTTCGCCTGTCGATTCGAAGGTGTCCTGACGAACATGGTCCATAAGGATTTCGGGAGCTCCCATAACCCATTGGCTGCCGTCTCGGAATGTCGCGGCACTCCATTTTCTGGCGGATGAGAAAGGAACACGCTCGACGACCTCTTGCGAAGGCCGCAGCTGCGACAGTCCTTCAGTGACAGCCTTCGAAGTGGCGTTCGGCTGCTCTTCGGCACAGACGTCGACGAGTCGCTGTTGCAGCTCAGAGCGCTCCTCGTCATTGACGCGACCGTCTCGGGTTTCTCCGCCCAGTGGCCGCATGTCCGCGAATTCGATGCCACCATCGGTGATGGTACCCGTTTTATCCAGATTCAGAGCATCCACACGAGCCAATGTCTCCACAGCTTCGAGCTCCTGAACCAGGGTTTGTTCTCTGGCGAGACGTATTGCGGCGATAGCGAAGTTCAACGAGGTCAGCAGAACGAGACCTTCCGGAATCATGCTCACCACACCGGCAACGGCGGACACCACGGCGTCACGCCACATGCCTGTATGTATCGCCGATTGCAGGCCTCCGACGGCCAGCAATTGAGTCCATACGAGCAGTATGCACAGAGGCACCACCACAAAGGTCATCGCACGCAGAATCTTGTTGATGCCTTCATTGAGGTCGGAATGCGTCTTGGTGAACACCTTGGCCTTGGCGGTGAGCTTCGCCGCATAACCATGGTCCCCGACGGCGATGACCCTGGCGATGGCCAACCCCGATACGGCCACGGAACCGGAATACACCTGCTCGCCCGCGGCATGGCTCACGGTCCGCGACTCCCCTGTCAGCATCGACTCGTCAAGTTCCAAACCGAAAGTACGAACGATTTCGGCGTCGGCGGGTATCTGCTCCCCCGCACGTATCCAGAGCAGATCGTCAAGCACGATTTTGTCATGACTGATCAGCACATCGTTGCCATCCCTGTGAACCAGATAATCGGACTCCACCAGAATCGACAACTTGTCGAGCGTTCTTTTGGCCCTGAGCTCAGTGAGGACACCGATGCCGGTATTGACCAGGATGATGCATCCGAATACGGCATCCTTCCACTGCCCGGTGAGCAGCACGACCACGGTCGCCACGAAGATGATGGCATTGAAGAAGGTGAACACATTGGCTCTGATGATCTGGCCCAGGGATCTGGAACTCTGGGATTTCACGACATTCGTCTGCCCCGCTTCGACTCGTCGTGCCACATCCTGCCCGCTCAGCCCCAAATCGTCGATATGCGGCATGACCAAACCGGCTTGCTGTTTCCCTTGCGCTTCCATAGATCCATCCTTTGCGTGTGTCACCGGTATTCGCACCTCCGCCCCTCGTTCTTCAGACCACATTGCATTCACACCCAACCATCCGCATCGCACATGCGGCTTTTGTATCATCACGCATCCGCCGCCACCGGCGGCATCGGCAGCCCCCGGTTTTACTCGGAAGGCTCGGCTCCCAGACACATCAGAGCAGGATGCGGAACATCGTCGACAAGCTGTTGAACCGCCGATGCCACCGATTCGACATCCGTGGCCCGACCGAGACAATCCTCGGAGGCAGCTGGCGCCAGACGCGCCGCGTACAGCGTCTTGTCGACGCCGATAGGTCCTTCGCTGAACATCGCCACCGGAACACCAGCCATCCTAGCCTGTCGCAATGCCTTGTCGAGCGAAGGGTCTGAACCTATCCGCCGTTGACCTGCATACATCACAATCACACTCGGCCTGGCTTCTACGGCATCACGTACGGCCAACGCGACACCGTCATGCACCTTCTGCGCGGAAGAGTACACGGCCGTGATATGCGAGGCGTTCAACTCCGATATCAGTTCCGATCCTTGATTGGACCCAGCGGAATCCGCTCCGATAATCAGCACTCGGATGTCGGCACGGTCAGTGCCATCATGTTCCTGTGATGTGAGACGCGTCTGGGTGTCGCCCACCGCGGAGCCCGTCGGCGAACACGATGACAGCGCGGTGCACAGCACCACTACAAGCATCACAGCGAGACCCAGCACAGCATAGCTGTGAGTTCGCGCAACCGAACGTTTGAATATGCCCACCATCAGGGCGATTCTATGCCAAACTCCCTTGGCTCTTGGCGAAAGCCGAGCAGTGCACACAAAGTGGACACCCGGATATGGTCACCGGGTGAGCATCGCCACCGTTTCGACATGGTGGGTCATCGGATAGATGTCAAACGCACGAATATGCCGCAGCGTGTAGCCCAGCTTGCAGAAAGTACCGATATCCCTGGCCAGACTTGTCGGATCGCATGCCACATAGACAACCGCTTTGGCAGCTGCATCCGCAATCTGATGGCAGACCCTGCTCCTCGCCCCTGCACGTGGGGGGTCAAGCACCACCACGTCGGGTGCGCTCAGATTCGAGGGAAGATGATTCAGCGTTGCGGATACGTCTCCGCATCGAACGTCGACATGATTGATGTTCATCTCTCGCAGATTCCTGCGGGCATTGCGCACGGCGACCTTCGCCCCCTCGACGCTCAGCACCTTGGCACCGCCGCCGACAACCGTGGCCAAGGGCAGTGTGAACAGCCCTGAACCCGAATACAGATCCCAGATGCATGGGTGCGAGTCATCCCCCACCTGGGAGCGCACCAGGTCGATGACCTCCTGGGCCAGAGTCTGCGGAGCGTCAAGATGAACCTGCCAAAAACCGGACGCATCCACCTGATAGGTGAACAGTCTGCCGTCGACGCGCACACCTTCGACCAGCTGCTGCTTGCCTGCCTGGAGTTCGTCGTTGGTGAGCAGACCGAAGTTGTCTTCGGCCTCGACTCCAGCTCTGGGCTCCGGAACCGAAAGACGGATATGCGTTCCCGGCACGAATGAGGTATTCCACACACCTTGTTCCTGTGCGATGTCAAGCAAGGCTTTCGACGCCAGTGGCATGTCATGGACCCGGACCCGCTGATGCGTGCCGCGTCTGCGCATCGAGGGAAGCCCCTGCTCGTCCGCAATCATCTCGATGCGGGTACGCCAGTGCAGTCCACCGCGAGACCCGTCATCGTCCGGTCGTGAAATCGGCACATCAACATCCTGACGACCAAGACGGCTGATCTGCTCCTTGACGATCTGGGATTTCCACGCCAACTGCCCATCCAGCGAAACATGGCAGAGGTCCGCTCCGCCCACTCCGCCCACTCCGCCACCGGACGACAGCGGCCCCGCCAACGGCCATGCATAGGGCACGCGTTCAGGGCTGGCCTCGATGACCTCATCGACTTCCGCCGTCCAGAAACGGTCCTCACGATCATGTGGTTCATCCACAGTCACCCGTAACAGTTCACCGGGAAGTGCGAAACGTACGAACACCACTCGTCCGTCGATATGCCCCACGCATCGTCCCTGGTCTGCGAAACGCTCTATGCGGATCTCCGCCTGCATCGACACCCCTTAATCGTCGACCGGTGCGTCATCGGCACGACGGTCGTTGTTGTCCGTTTTCAGAATTTCGATACTGTCCTCGTCACGGCGGTGTGCATGCAAGGGTGCAGCGATACACAACCACGACAGCCAGATGGCCAGTGCGAAGAACGGAACTCCCATGACCAATCTGGCGGTGCCCAGGTATCCGATCTGGTCGGAGAAGTACAGGGGCAGTTGAATCAGCAGCCTGAGGGCGAAAACCGCAACCCACAGCAGCGTGACCTTCAAATAGGCATGGTAGAGAGGCTTGTCCTCTCTCCATGAGTGCAACCATGAGGACAGGTCAGACAATGTTGGATTTCGCACGAACTCTACCAATGCGCCGATGCCGGGGACTCTGACCACTACGGAAATCAGCAGCGCCGCTATCCAGAAGGCATTGGTGAGGAAACCCGGCAGATAGTAGTTCCGGGCATCCTTGCTGAACCATGCCCACACCAGGCAGATGGCGACCGCGGCCACCCCGCTGAGCGCCCCCATAATCGCCTGACGCTGCAGCAACCGCACCACCAACGCCAGCACCGCCAAGGTCGCGGACACCGCAACGGTAAGGCCGAGATTTCTGGTAGTCACAAAACCTATGACGAACACCAGGCCCGGCAGCAGAGACTCGACGACGCCCCGCACACCGCCAATGGCCTCCATAACCGAAAAATCCTCTTGCGCCAGTGTGGCCAAACCATGAAGCCGCTTCGGCTGGCCGTCTGCTGCGTGACTCGAATCGGAAGGCTCTACGCCATCCTCCGGAATGTCGGACGCCACCGCTTAGCGCATCTCCGAGAACATCGGTCCGCGCGACAGAGTCGATTTCACTTCGGTCTGTTGGTCGCTGTCGAATGGTCCGTCCGGCTTTCCTGGAATCTTCTTGTTCTTGTTGTCGGAAGATTCATCCTGAGTTTCCTCGTTCTCCGCGGACTCGTCATCCTGTCCGGGGACGATCGGCGGATGCATCGGAATCAGATCGTGCGGTGCCAGGGGCTCATCGCCGCGCTCCACCACCACATCGGAGAAATACCGGTCAAGGATATCCTTCTCTTCACCGGCAGATGCCGCCTTCCCCGAGAAAATGCCGCGAAGCATCCAACGATGCCCGTCGACGCCGACCACACGGGTCATCAAACGCTTGCCCTTCACCTGCACCGGCAGCAGAATCTCGGTGCCGAAGGCGCCCTCCTGCTCATCGGCTTCCGGATTGGCATCAAGGAGATCTCCACGAACATCATCCCAGAGACCAAGGGTTTTTGGTGCCGCGAATGCCTCCAATTCAAGGCTGGAATCACCGTAGGTGATCGTCGCGCCAAGAATGTCACCTGTGGTGCGATTCGCCTTCAGCCGCAGCTCGACCCCTTGCAGATAGGGCAGCTTGAAGGCGCCCACATCGAGATGGTTGGCATAGTCGATAACCGCCTCGTCGTTGATATCCCACGGTCCGTCATAGCGTTGACCGTCGTAACGGGATTCCTCGTCGCTCTGGGCATCGTCGGAATCTTCGTCCCGGTCATCAGCGGAAACGGATGCAGCTTCGCTCTCGACGTCCTGTGAGCCTATCGAATCCTCCACCGTGGATTGATCCTGTGATGTCGTATCAGTTGAACGCTTGGCGGCGGTTGCTCCGGCCTCGTTCACGGCGTCTTTCTCGTTCTCGTGTTCACCAGAAGTCGCGTCCGCATTCTCGTGGTGTTTCGAGTGTTGTTTGCCGAATCCAAACAGACCCATTGTTCCTCGTTTCCTGAGCGCTCGCGTTTGAGCACGTATTGCCGTTCATCACAGTCGTCCACTACAGTATGCACCACAATCTTGAAGGAACCATGCTGCACGATGCCAATAACAGACTAGCCGCAGATGACGTTCTTCACCACCCGCCGCAGTCGGCCGAAATCGAGCCCTGAATCTGCTCGGGAGAAAACACCCGTGCATCGGGCCTCGCCTCCACCTTCAGACCTCGTAGCTGATGCTCAACGGGGGCATGATCGCTCCACCTCGTCGCATAGCTGGGAGCCTTGTCAATCGTGAATCCGGTTGCGGCCTGCGCCAGTTCAGGTGTGGCGAACTGATAGTCGAGCCTCCAACCGACATTGTTGTCGAAGGCACGTCCTCGCTGACTCCACCAAGTGTATGGTCCCTGGATGTCGCCTGCGAGATCACGCATCACGTCCACGAATTCGAGGTCGTTGAGCCACTTGTCGATGTATACACGCTCTTCGGGCATGAAGCCGGCATGTTTGATATTCGCCTTGGCGTTCTTGATGTCCAAGGGCGTGTGGGCGATATTGAAATCACCGCAAAGCAGGGCCTGACGCCCGCCTGATGCGGCCTCGTCGCGTAATTCGGTGAGTCTGGTGACCATGCAGTTCAGAAAGCGGAATTTCTGCTCCATTTTCAGCGGGTCATCGGCATCGCCCGAATGCACGTAAATGCAGGCGATGGTGATTCGGTAGCCCTGTGGAGTCTGCACATCGGCCTCTATCCAACGACCGGTATCCACATCTTCTTCGAGTCCCGGCAGACCGTAGCGCATCTCGACTACAGGGAGCGAGGATAGCAGCCCCACTCCTGCACGACCCTTGATATTGCAGATCTCGTTCATCCGCACCAGTTCGCCTGGCTCCGTGATTTTCCCGGCCGCAGCATATCGCTGAGCGACTTCATCGAATATGGGATCAATTTCCTTCTGAGGAGCCCTCACCTCCTGCATGCACCACACATCCGGGGTGTGATCTCCGATCCAGTCCTCAACACCTTTGCGCTTTGCGGCGCGAATGCCATTTACGTTAGAAGTCGTGACAGTGATACTCATAATCCACACCCTATCACCCGAATTTGCCGCATTTCTGCCGGTGAAAGGCGATTCCCGTGGTCGACTGGCACCACATATTCAGCACTGAGTGCACCACTCCACCGTTTGTGCAGGGATTGTTGCGCGTCCCTCGATGCATCACCAGCGTTCAGACGCAGACGGTGGCTAAACACCGGCGCTGCAGAGCGCCACAGCCCTGTCCTGAAATCCCCACACTGCAGGCACCGACCACGCGACAGGCCCGGTGGACGCGACTTCTCGTGTCCACCGGGCCTGTCGACCCTCATGGCATCAGCACATGCAGGAGTACATCACAGGGTGTCGAGTCCGAGTTCCAGATTGCCTCCTGGAATCGCGGCAAGCAAATCCCTCGTGTATTGACGCTGGGGATGCTCGAAGACCTCGTCGGTCGTCGCATGCTCCACCAACTTGCCGTGCTGCATCACGACCACCTCGTCGGCGATCTGCCGGACCACGGCCAAATCGTGGGTGATGAAGAGGTAGCTCAATCCGCGTTCCGCCTGCAAATCGTTCAGCAGATGCAGCACCTGGTCCTGAACGAGCACATCCAGCGCGGATACGGCCTCGTCGCAGATGATGACATCCGGGTCGAGCGCCATGGCCCTGGCGATGGCTATACGCTGACGCTGTCCGCCTGAAAGCTCGTTCGGATAGCGTCCCATCACCGACTGCGGCATCTCCACCAAGTCGAGAAGTTCGGCAACCCGCTTGCGCCGACTCGAGTCGTTGCCGATGCCGTGGATGCGCAAGGGCTCCTCGATGGAACGGTAGATCGAATACATCGGGTCAAGAGAGCCGTAGGGATTCTGGAATACCGGCTGCACATGCCTACGGAAGTTCATCAGTTCCTTGGCATTGAACTTGGAGATGTTCTGACCCTCGTAGCTCACCGTTCCAGAAGTCGGGTCGAGCAGATGCAGCACCATGTTGGCGACCGTGGACTTGCCCGAACCGGACTCGCCGACTATGGCCAGCGTCGTGCCGCGTTTGACGGAGAAGGATACGTCGTCGACGGCCTTGAAGAGGTCCTTGGTCCGGGGAAGCTTGAACTCACGGGTCAGGTGATCCACGGTGATGATGTGTTCGCTGCGATCCAGACCCTGCTCATCGACCAGGCGATGTTCCATAAGCTTGGTCGCATCCTCACCCCGTTCAGTGGCAGAAATGATGCGCTGAGAAGCCAACGACGGCGCCGCATTGACCAGCCTCTTGGTGTATGGATGCTGCGGGTGCTGAAGCACATCGAGGCTTGGCCCGGATTCCACCACGCGACCCTTGTACATAACGACGATATGCTGAGCGCGCTCAGCAGCCAGACCCAAATCGTGCGTGATGAACAGCACTGCCGTGCCGAGGGAGTCGGTGAGTTGCTTGAGATGGTCGAGAATCTTCTTCTGCACCGTGACGTCGAGGGCACTGGTGGGTTCGTCGGCGATCAGCAAATCAGGACGTGAGGCAAGACCGATGGCTATCAGGGCTCGCTGACGCATACCGCCGGAGAACTCGTGCGGATACTGGCGCGCTCTTGTCGCGGCATCGGGAAGACCCGCCTCCGCAAGCAATCCTGCGATGCGATCATCGATTGAGGAACCGGTGACGTTGCGTTTGGCGATGTCCCAGGCCTTGTCCTGATTCACACCGGCCTGAATGAGATCCTGGGCCACACGCCAACGTGTTTCCGAACCCGGAATCCACTCGTCGGTGAAATAGGCAAGCTTCTTGTCCACATCCTTGACACCGGCCTCGGTGATGGCCTGCTTGGATTCTGCAAGCAATCCAGGAAGTTCCTTGGATGAGATGAAGAGCTCGTCGTCCTTCTTCTGCAGGTCTACTTCGGCATTGGCGAAGGCTTTGGACAGGTTGGAACGCTTCTCGTGCTTGACGTCCATCCCATTGGCCTTGAGCGCTTCCTCGACCTGCTTGCCGATGCGCCACACCGGGTTGAGATTACTCATCGGGTCCTGCGGTACCAGACCCATTTCGCGGCCGCGAATATGCTCGAAATCCTTGGTGCTCAGGGAGGTGATGTCCTTGCCCTCCAGCTCGATGCTGCCGCCGACGACATGTCCTGTTCCGGGCAGCAGTCCGAGCACGGCCATCGCGGAAGTGGACTTGCCCGAGCCGGACTCGCCGACTATCGCAACCCACTGCCCGGGATAGACGTTGAAGGAGGAATCCCGCACGGCATGCACGGCCCCTCCCGTGTCCGTAGTGAAGTCGACCTGTAGGTTTTTCACCTCAAGAAGCGGTTTGTCCGGAGACAGCACCGTTCCTGACGCCTGTTGTGCTTGCGCGGCGTCAGCGACGGGACGATTGTGTTCGTTGTTCACGTGTTCAGTCATAATTCCTCCGCTCAGGCAGTCCGGCTCTTGGGATCAAGTGCGTCTTTGACGGCATCGCCCATCATGATGAATGCGAGCACCGTTATCGCCAATGCGAGCGACGGGTAGAACAACACCTGAGGTTGGACTCGTAGCAACACCTGCGCTGTCGAAATATCCCCGCCCCAACTCACGACTGTCGAAGGCAAACCTATACCCAGGAAGCTGAGCGTCGCTTCGGAAACGATGTACGAACCAAGCGAGGTGGTGGCGATCACGATGACCGGCGCCAGAGAGTTCGGGATCACATGACGGAAGAGGTTACGCATAGGAGATGACCCCAAAGCCGTCGAGGCAGTGTTGAATTCGAGGTTCTTGGTCTCCATCACCGAACCTCTGGTGATACGAGCGACCGAAACCCAACCAAAGAGTGCCAGTACGAGAACCACCTTCCAGATGGAAGACGACGTGCGAAACATCTGCAGTACCACAATCGCACCCAGAAGCAGAGGAATGGCGAAGAAGATATCGGTGACGCGGCTCAAAAGCGCATCCACCCAACGACCATAATATCCGGCGATGGCACCGACAAGACCTCCGAACAGCGTGGCGATGAGCGTGGTGAGAATACCCACGCTAACCGAGGTGCGCGTTCCGTAGACCACTCGTGAATATATGTCGCAGCCTTGCTGATCGAAACCTAAAGGATGCCCCTTGCTACCCGGATTCAAGGAGTTCTGCAGTGTGCAGTAGTTCGGATCCAGTTTTGTGAAGAGCTGGGGGAATACGGCCACGATAAGAATGAATATGATCAGCAGTCCCGAGATGATGAACAAGGGATTCTTGCGCAACGTACGCCACGCATCTGCCCACATGCTGGTCGCCGGTTCGTCCTCATCGACCGTGTCCACCTCCTTGAGAGGTGTTTCGTCCAAGGGAGCGACAAAGCGCTCCTGTCCCGGGAAAGGTGTTATGACGAAGTCCTCTGCAACACCAGAAGTTGCGTCTCCGGACATGGTTCCTTCTTGTTCTGACTTCATTTGTTCAGACATCGTTATCCTCTCACGCATACCGGATTCGTGGGTCGAGCACCGCATACAGCATGTCCACCACCAGATTGCAGATCACGAAGATCAGGACGAGAATCGTCACGATTGACACCACCAGAGTGCCTTCGCCACGCAAGATGCCTTGGTACAAGGTATTGCCCACACCTTGGATATTGAAGATTCGTTCGGAGATCATTGCGCCGCCCATAAGAGCACCGATATCAGTGCCGAGGTATGTCACGACCGGAATCATGGAATTCCTGAGGATATGCCTCATCGTCACCGAATTGTTCGTCATGCCTTTGGCACGAGCGGTACGCACGTAGTCCTCATTCATATTCGAGGAGACCTCGGAACGCGTGAGCCGGATGATATATGCCATGGATACGCTACCCAGCACCATTGCGGGCATCAGCAGATCCAGGAAGCCTGGATTGGTGCCGGCCGTCACCGGCAGAATATGCCACTTCACGCCGAAAACGAACTGCATTACAAAGCCCGTTACGAAGGTGGGCACGGAAATCAGCAACAAGGAAACGACCAGTATGACGGTGTCATACCACTTGCCCTTTTTCAGACCCGAGATGATGCCGAAGATGACACCGAAAATCGCTTCGAAAACAAAAGCCATCAACGCCAGTTTGATGGTTACCGGAAATGCTCGCCCAATAACGTCAATGACCTGCTGTCCGCTGAAGGTTTTCCCGAAATCAAGCGTCATGGCATTCTTCAGGAACAAGAGATACTGAATGATGAAAGGCTTGTCAAGATTGTATTCAGATCGTATCTGTGCTGCTACGGCCTCATTGATCGGCTTATCGCCAAACATGGCTTTTACCGGGTCACCCGGCAGCGCGAACACCAAAGCGTAGATCAGCAGAGTCGTGCCGATCACCACTGGGATCATCTGCAGCACTCGTCTGAGCAGATATTTACCCATCGGCTTGCTCCTTATCGTTTATCCGGATATCGCATTCCGGCTTCATAATTACTCCAACCATCCCTTAAACATGGAAATGTGCATTGAGCGTGGCAAGGACCGGAATCGCATGATCCTTGCCACGCTCTTTGCACAAAACTTCAGACCGTCAGCTTACTCCTACTTGGTGAGGTCTTGGTAGACAGGAAGGTTCTTCCAGTTCATGGTGAAGCCCTTTACGCCCTTTGCTGCAACACCGTTGGCGTTGGAGTAGTAAAGCGGGACGGCAGGCAGATCCTTGAGAAGGATTTCCTGAGCCGCCTGATAATCCTTGTTCGCGTCGTCCTCGCTGGAGCTGCTTGCTGCCTTGCTGATCAGTTCGTCGAAAGCGGTGTTCTTGTAGTCGCCATCGTTCGAACCGTTACCGTCAGCTGCCGAGGAGGAGTACAGCGGCTTCAGGTAGTTCTCTGCCGACGGGTAGTCGGGCTGCCAGCCCGTACGGAAGGCGGACTTGATGGAACGGTCGCTCACTGCTGCACGGAACTCGCTGAAAGTTGGCATCGGGTTGGTTGCCGCGTCAATGCCGAGGGTGTTCTTCACGGAGTTGACGATGGCATCGTACACCGGCTTTGCGCCACCGTCGGCGTTATAAGCGAAGGTCAGCTTGTCGGATGAATTCCAAGCGGAAATCTTGTTGGCTTCGTCCCAAAGCTTCTTGGCCTCGGTCTTGTTGTACTTGAGTACCGAATTGCCCTTGAGGGAGTCAGAGAACCCTGGGGTCACGGGTGAAGTGAAATCGACAGCCGGGGTACCGACACCGCCGAGAACCTTGTCTACGATGGCCTTGCGGTCGATGGACATGGAGATTGCCTGACGACGCAGGTGGCCTTCCTCGTCATTCTTGAAGTGCTCGAGAGTGGAGGGGAAGGTGAAGGACTGGAAGACCGAGCCTGCCTTGTTATAGGCCTGAAGGGTGTCGTCCTTTTGGAACGTGGTGGTTGCCGAAGCAGGAACGGTTTCCAGTACGTCGAGGTTTCCTGCCTGAACATCAGCATATGCAGGATCGACATCGGTGTACATCTTGAAGGTGATGCCACCGTTCTTGGCAGGAGCGTTGCCCTTGTAAGCATCGTTCTTCACGAGCTTGATGCTCTGGTTATGGGTCCAGGACTCGAACTTGTAAGCACCGTTGCCAACCGGCTTTTCGCCGAAGGCCTTGGGATCCTTGAAGAAGGACTCAGGCAGAGGCGCATATGCCGTGTATCCGAGCATAATCGGGAAGACAGAGCTTGCCTCGTTCAGACTGACGGTGAATGTGCTGTCATCAACGACCTTCAGGCCGGAGAGCTGGGCATCAGAAGCGACACCCTTCTCCTGTAGGGCGTCGTAGCCCTTGATGACGGAGAAGAAGCTGGAGCTGACCTGTGCATTGGTCGCGTTGGCACCGTAGCTCCATGCCTTGGTGAAGGATTCGGCGGTCACCGGGGTACCGTCCGAGAATTTCCATCCGTCCTTCAACGTGATGGTGAACTCGGTGTTGTCCGAGTTGGCCTTGATCTCCTTGGCGACCTCGTTCGACGCCTTCCCCTTGGCATCGAATGACACGAGCTTGGCGAACAGCAGATCGATGGGGTTGCCACCGCAGGTCTCGTTGGTGTTGGTCGGAATCAAAGGATTCTGTGGTTCGCAGCCGTATGCGCTGATGATGCTGGTGCTTGCCGAAGCGTCACTGCTTGCGTCGCTTGAACTACTGCCGCAGGCGCTGAGCCCAAGGGCCAGAACGCATGCAGTGGCAGCGAAAAGTGAGAGTTTAGAACTCTTCCTCATTGATTTTGCTCCCCTACTTGATTGTGGTGTGCACAAAGTCTCCTTTGCGCACGTTGGGGTCGGTGCCTTCTTCTCACCGACCCCAACGTCTTTCATCGCTCTATTCTTGTCGCAATTGTCGAATCGCACAATTCCAAAAATTAACAAAAAGGGCATGGAATGACCTATCGGCGTCATCCGGATACCCATCGAATATCTATTCGAATGTCAGTGTCCTATAAGGATTCGGCTATATTCTTGCCTTTCCTGCGTGCGGAAGCTCTTCGTAACACAAAGAATGTGAATGTTACGAGAATGTTAACGGACGGTGGATTTCACGCTCTTGGAAAAGCCTGTCGATACCGCTTCTTCAATTGCTCGATTGAGACATGCGTGTAACGCTGAGTGGTGTTCAGGGATGCATGGCCCAGCAGCTCCTGGACCTCGCGCAGGTCGGCTCCCCCGTCCAGCATGTGCGTCGCAGCGGAATGCCTCAAGGAATGCGGGGAGATGTCGGGCACCTGGGCGATTCTGGCCTGCCTGTGCACCACATCCGATGCCTGGCGCACTCCCAGTCGCCCACCCCGCGCTCCGAGGAACACTGCTTCACGCGCAGCATCGTGGCCGCCCTTGCTGCGCGCCCTGCTCCCGTCTCCTGAATGATCGCCCGATGTCTGACCCTGCGGACTCGAAGCGTGTGGTGCCGGAAGCAGTATCCCGCGCCCCTCATCTACCCAGCGTTCGAGCGCATGCCAGGCCGGAACACCGAATGGGACGACCCTCTCCTTGTTTCCCTTGCCGAGCACTCGAAGCGTGCGACGCGAATAGTCGATATCGTTCAGATCCAGCCCGACGAGTTCCGATATTCGCATGCCAGTGGCATACAGCAGTTCGACCAGCGCGGCATCACGCAACTCCACAGCCCAAAGGGTATTCCGCTGCACCCCATCCTCTTTCGAGGACCGCGGACCTGAGGAAGCAGCTCTGGAAGCCGGCGTATCAGAGTCGTTCCGAGACTGTTGCCGCATTGCTTCATGCACTGGCCGTTCCGCGCTATCCATCATTCGTCGCGCCTGCTCCTCGGTGAGTATCCTCGGCAGTTCCTGAGACTGTTTGGGAGTGACGAGCTCAGCCGCGGGATTGCCGCTGATGAGGCCATGCTGCGACAGATAGGCGAAGAACCGGCGTATGACGACTATCTTGCGGGCCAGGGTCGAACGCGCATGGCCATGCGACTCATGCGCGACCCATAGGCGCAGATCCTTCACGCTGACATCGTCGAGGTCGGCGATGCCACGAAGTTCGAGAACATGCAGGATTTCGGCGGTATCCTCGCCATAGGATTTGACGGTGTTGGGGCTCAGACCGTCATTGACGCGCAAGTACTCGAGAAAGCTTTCGCGCATTCGGGCGAAACCGCCATAACCGCGCTCATCGTCAATCATCTGCGTCATACGGTCCATCCTACTGAAAGGGCTCTTCCACCCTCAGTTCAATGTCCCAATCATCTGCTTAAGGTATGGGTAGGAATCATTGGGATTGGCGTCGCTGAACTTATGCGTTTTCAACACCCAGCACAGGCGGTATGACCAGTATCACGATCGGTTCAGAGTACCTTTCGGAATGCTCGGGGTCGCACTCGGATCGACACGATTTCAATCAACACAGAACAGGACCTGTTATGGCACTTCACGGATCACGGGAAAGAGAACAACGCCAGCATGAGTTGGCACGAAGCCGCCGGAGCCGTGCTTCATCGCAGGACCCGGAAACGACGGCGCAGGATTCCGACACCGTAGCCGAGGCAATCGACCTGTGCAAGGACTATGGCGACAAGGATGCGGTTGTCACGGCTCTGGACCACGTGAACGTGAAATTCCGCCGTGGTGAGATGACAGCCATCATGGGCCCCTCCGGCTCAGGCAAATCGACGTTGATGCACTGCATGGCAGGTCTGGATACTCCGACCTCGGGAAAAGTCATCGTTGAGTCGCTGGAGGTCTCATCGATGTCGCAGAAGGAGCTGACCAAGCTCCGGCGCGAACAGATCGGCTTCATCTTCCAGTCCTTCAATCTGGTGCCCACACTGACCGCCGAGGAGAACATTCTGCTTCCTCTGCAGATAGCCAAGAAAACGATTGACAGACAGTGGTTCGACAAGGTGGTCGATGTCGTCGGCCTGCGCCAGCGACTCACTCACCGGCCCAGCCAGCTTTCCGGCGGTCAGCAGCAGCGTGTGGCGTGCGCGAGAGCACTGATGGCACGCCCATCCGTGGTGTTCGCCGACGAACCCACCGGAAATCTGGATTCACGATCAAGCCGCGAAGTGCTCGGATTCCTGAAATCCTCGGTAGCGGAATACGGGCAGACCATCGTGATGGTCACCCACGACCCGAGAGCCGCGTCCTACGCGGACCGGGTGCTGGTTCTGGCCGACGGGCAGGTCACCAGAGATATGAGCCATCCATCCTATGAGGAGATTCTGGCGGTATTCAGCGATCCTGATAGCGAAGACCACAACAGCGACACACAGACCGAGGCTCAGCCGACGGATTATGCTCAACAGCACACCAATCCGCATATCGCCGACCAACCCGGAATGATCGCACAGAACGAGGTCTCCCGTGATTAAGATCGGTCTTCGGGAGGCTCGCTCCCACTTCTCCAGATTCGTCATGTCCATGATCGCCATAGCTTTGGGCGTAGGCTTCGTCGTGGGTTCATTCTGCTTCAGAGAAATGCTGAACAACCAGGTCGATCAGATGATGGCCTCCAACATGGATGCCGATGTGTATGTCCGCGGAGACACCGCCAAGTCGGATGGCACATCCTCGGCTTCGGGCACGAGCTCGTCATCCACCACAACATACAACGACATCGCCATCACCTTGCAGAACGAGGTGGCCACCGTATCGGGCGTGAAAACCGCCAAAGTGCCGTATTCCGTATCAGGCTTGGTGCTCGTGGGCAAAGACGGCAACGCCGTGGCCACCGTCGGAGCGCCGACTACAGGCATCGGCATGTCGGCTTCGGACCCTTGGCGTTCCGCGACACTAGCGGAAGGCAGCTATGCCAGTGGCGAGAACGAAATCGCACTGGACTCATACGCCGCGCAAAAAGCCGACCTGCACGTCGGCGACAGCACGACCCTGGTGTATCCGGAGGGCCCGCGCACCGTGAAGGTGAGCGGCATCTTCCATACGGCCAACAGTCAGGCCGGGGCCCTGATCATCGGCCTTGACCCGGCGGTGGCGAAAGCCGCCAGCGACAAACTTGCCGAAGACCCGAACCAGGCGCAGTACATCGCCGTATATGGCTCGGCGAACGGCGGCAAGGCACTCGATGACCAGCAGCAAAGCCAGCTGGCGGATGCCATCAATGCAACGCTCCCCTCTTCCAGCAAAGCCTCGGCGGTCACAGGGGACACGGTGCGGGATGAGCAATCCAAATCAATCAAGGATTCGCTTGGATTCATCCAGCCGCTGATTCTGATTTTCGCCATCATCGCACTCTTTGTCGGGTCCTTCATCATCGCCAACACCTTCTCGATGATCGTCCGCGAATCCATGCGCGGATACGCCCTGCTGCGGTCGGTTGGCGCCTCCCCCGCGCAGGTGTTCATGACGGTGATCATCCAGGCGATTGTGATGGGCGTGGTCGGCTCCGTCGCCGGCATCGGTCTCGGATGGGGCATGGTGAAGCTCATTGCCGCAGGAATGTCGCAGATAGGATCGCCCCTGACAGGAGCCTCCAATCCGACTGCGAGCGACATCGTCATCGGACTATTGGTCGGCGTATGCGTTTCATTGGTAGGAGCTGCACTGCCGGCCCGGCACGCATCGATAGCCCCGCCTCTACAAGCCATGAACGAAACGGTCAATCCGGAGAAGCCGACGCGTCTGCGTGCGATTCTGGGCGGTGTCATGTGCGTTCTCGGCATCATCAGTTGGGTGTTCACCATCCAGCTCACCAATGCCAAGGACGGACTCACCCCATGGAAGGCCGTCAACGACATGAATGCCGGCTGGCCGTTGGGCGTTGGCGCGGCATTCATCGTCATCGGGTTCATCGTGCTCAGTCCCGCTCTGGTGACCATGGTGAGCAGGGTTCTCGGTTGGCCGCCATCACTGGTCTTCCCCGTGACCGGCAAACTCGCGACCAGGAACCTGTCGCGTTCCAAACGCAGAACCGCCAATACGGCCGCAGCGCTGTTCGTCGGCATCGCCATCGTCAGCTGCCTGTCGGTGGTGGCATCCTCGGCGAAGAGCTCGGTGTCGGGCATCGTCGACAATGGACTCAAATCAGAGTTCGTCGCCATGGCGAGCGGCGGCATGGGCACCATACCCGATGCCGGAGTCGATGCGGTGAAGGACGTGAAGGGCGTCAAATCGGTTACCGCCAACAAGCTTCTGCAAGGCGTGAAGTTCGACGGCAAGAGCGTACAGGCATCCACCGTGACCACCGACAGCTCCCTGTTCACCGACGTGTTCACACCGCAGGACCCCGTCGGAGACCCCGATCAGGCATTGAAGGACAATGAGCTCGTCGTGGCGAAGAACATCGCGGACGACAAGTCATGGTCAATCGGCGACACCCTCACCGTTTCCACCGAGCTGAGCACGGTGAAGCTGAAAGTGGGCGCCATCACGAACGACGCGACCTTCAGCTCCTCAATCATCATCGGTCATGAATCAGCGGACAAACTCGTGGCCCCGCAAATGCAGATGACCACGGCCATGTACATCAGCACCGAGAAAGGTGCCGACCTGACTACGGTCAAGAAGGCGCTTGTCGATGCGGTGAAACCCTATTACATCATTTCGATTATGAACCAGGACGAATTCAAGTCCACCATCTCATCGATGGTCGATCAGATCATGCTGATTCTCTACGCTCTTCTGGCCCTGTCGATTGTGATAGCCATATTCGGCATCGTCAACACACTGGCCTTGAGCGTTTCCGAACGTACTCGCGAAATAGGCCTCTTGCGTGCCATAGGGACCAGCAAGGCTCAGGTGCGTGGCATGCTCGCCATCGAGTCCTCCATGATATCGGTGTTCGGCACGATAATCGGCATGTTCGTGGGCTGCGTGGCAGGAGCCGTCATACAACAGGTCTATGCGTCGCAAGGCCTCGAGAAACTCGACATACCGTGGCTCGAATTGCTGGTGTTCCTGGTGATGGCAATCGTCATCGGCGTGCTCGCGAGCCTTCCACCTGCGCGCCGTGCTCTGAAGGTGCCCGTGCTGGATGCGGTATCCACGGACTGACATGCCTTGGACAACGATGAACACGATGGTGACGCAGCGGTGCCGAATCCGGGTGCTCTGATGGTCGAAGAACATCCCGATACCGGTGACGCCGCGCAAGCGTCGACATCATCCGCGCGACTGCCCGCGCACATTCCCGCAGGCGCTCGCGTGGTCGTCAGGGTCCGTGACGGCATCAGCACCAGTGACAATCGAATGAAATATCGTGACTATATCGGCCATGTGCACTACTGGGACGGCACGGAACTCGACCTGATGCGCGATGCCGCAGCCAACGGGTCCAGGCCACAGCAACGCGTCTGGCTTCGTGCCGAAACCATCGTGCGCATCAAGCCGATTCCCGAACGCCCGGCACGAAATATTGCGTAATACCTGGTGCTTCGTCTGTTGTGTAGGGATTTTCGCGGAGAAGCTGCTATGCGCCAGACAACAACACTGCAATTACGCCGAATTCATGACGTTCGCACGCCGGTATCACCAGGAATCCCTACACAACCGATATTCAGGACATGGCACGAGTCAGAATCGAGGCCTGATGGGTTGTGGTGAAGGCCGTTATCTGCTCACCGCGTCTCGCGGAATCCAGTAATTCTTCACGCCATGAATCATCGTGCAGTTCAATGCTCCCCTTCGCCTCGACCACCGTATCTCCACCGGCCTCCGGAGAATCGCGCCGCTCCTGTGCCTTAAACCGTCGGAACGGGTCGGCGGCGGCAAAGAAAGAGTCGACGGCCGTTTGGTCATCGGCGTGCAAGGCATCCGCCACCGCGGTCAACCTCACTGCCATCTGCCGCAGCAGAACCTCGACGTTCGTCGCATCCTCGACGACCATCGCCCGCGTTCGCCCGGGGTCCGTCAACGAGACCCGGGTCATGTCACGCCATGAGCCCGCCGATAGCGCCAAGGCGATATTACGATCGGGAGAATCCACCAACTGATTGGACAATGCCGTCGACACCACGTGAGGCATATGAGAGATCAAGGCGGCACAGGCATCATGGGTCGTATCGTCAAGGGCGATGAGCCGATTGTCCGAACCCTTGCAAATCATGTCCGCGACGGTAAGCAGGCGCGAATAGTCCGTGGTGCCATCGAAGGTCACCGCCCACAACGCATCGTCCAGCAACGCACTCTCCGACGCTGCAAAACCGGAATGCTCGTTTCCTGCCATCGGGTGAGCGCCGACGTAATATCGCCCCAGACCGGCCGCTTCGACTTGTTGGCGAACCATCCCCTTCACGCTGCCGACATCGCTCAGTGTGATGGATGGATGCCACACCGGTGCCAGCGCCTTGAGCATATCGGGGATGGTACGCAGCGGAGTCGCCAGCACCAGCACATCCGGCTTCCCCGTGGCCAGAGCCTCCAGGGATTCGACGCAGTGGATACCGAGCTTTGTTGCGGCCTGGTAGGGCCGGTCGTTGTGGTTCCATGCCACGACATAGCGACCCTGCTCCACCAGCCGTCTTGCGAGGGAACCACCTATCAGTCCCAGACCCGCGATGGCAATTTTATGCGCGGATGTGAGAATCGGCGATGCGTGCATACCCTGCATCGGGTGCATCATGCCTGTCACCATAACAACTCCTTGCGAATCTCGTCCTGAGAGGAGTCATTCGACGACACCCCTCCTTGCGGCAGCATCCAGGACGTGACCGGTGGATTGGGACGTTCGCGGCGCGCATAGACGGCCAGCGTCTTAATCCACGTCCCTGCGGCAATCAGCCTGTTCAGCGCACCCTTGAAGTTCGTCTGCCACGGTGCGGCATCGATGGTAGCAATGAAGCTATACGTCCCGTCATTGCCTTTGATTGGCCGGGAAATGAAACTGGTCATATTCAGCCCCGCGTCACGAAACACGTCGAGCGCGTTGGCGAGGACACCGGGACCCGTACTCAATGGTATGAAGGCAATCACCGACTCGTGTTCGACGTTCTGCATTCGGACGTCATCTCTGAACCGTCGCAACGACGATTCCCGACGATCCAACACCAGGAAGTCGGTGTGAGCCCCCTGATAGTCCTGTATGCAGGTGGCCAAGGTACGAAGTCCGTACAACGAACCGCATATTCGCGGCCCCAAAGCCACCTGGCCCGGGCGAATATCGCGGCATGCAGCGGCATTCGATGCCGCAGGAACCGGACGCAATCCTGCTGATTCGATATATCGTGAGCATTGGGCGAGGCCATGGGGGTGTGCGCTGACCTCAGTGAGTGGAATTTCCTCTGACGGAGCGGTGAAGGCATCGAATTCGATGGTCACGCCGACTCTGGCGAATGCCGCCACGTGTGCGGAATCAATCATCATGTCGAGATTCGGTACAACATACCCCTCGACGTTATTCTCCCAGGCAATGACTCCCCAACCGTCTCCTGCCTGCACGGCAGACATGATTCGTCTCACATCGCCTTCGGGGACGAGCTCACCCTCCTCGCCTTCGAGGAGAAACTCGTGGAGGACGTCGTTGGCGGCCTGATGCGTGAACGACCCTTGCGGACCGAGATAATGTATGCGTTGCGGTGAGCTCATGATGATGGCTCCTGATGGTCCGGAACGCCATCCCTAACGACGTCAGCACTTGCGGCACTGCCTGGGACAACACTGTCTGAAGCTGCACTGTCTGAAGCAACGCTGCCCATGTGGGCACCGTCAGATTCTGGAACATGCTGCTTTCGTTCGCTCGAAACGGTGCCCTTTGCCTGCTCGGAGCCTTCGACAAGGAACCATCTGCCGGGCAGCACCATCATCGCCAACTGCAACACTATAAGACCGAACAACCAGATATATCCCGCATGAAGTCCGAAGAAGCTCAGGAACACGCCTTTGCCCCCTACCGGAACAAGCACGTCTCCCCCAGGTCCGGGGAAAGCCATCAGCCACGCCATCGCCGAGGAGGCAATCAGATGGAATGCCGCACCGACCACACCGCTTCTGCTGCGTGCCGCCCAGGCTGACATGCCGACAAGCACGAAAGACAGCAGCAGACCATAAGGAATATTCTCCTCGGCACCCATCCTGTGGGTGCCCGAAGCAACCACAGCGACCAGGAAACCACTGACCAGGGATATCAGCAACCGCCAAGGCACACCCAACTGGTATGACCACGGAATATGCCTTAACGGTCGTTGGACCGGGGCTAAAACTACCGCGGTTTCACCGGACAGTGGTGTTTCAACGGATACCTGAGGCTGAGCAGACTCTTGAGGCTGAGCAGACTCTCGTGCATCCAGAGGCTCTTGGGGATTGAATGATGGCATGCCACCAGACTAGCCCAAACGTTGTATGCAGCGATACGATACCGGCCGATTGCAGGCATCGTCATCCCGATATCGCAAAACTGAGCCACGCACGCGGTCCCCGACCTTCGCACGCCCCTATGTTCGGAGACAATACACGAAGGTGCCACCCGTATACGAATACGGACGGCACCCTGCAGGCCCCATCACCCGGTTAGAGGGATGGACCTGAGACTATGTTCAGCTGTTTTGGTTCTGGCGGCGCTGCTTGGAGTACCACTTGTACCACTGGTCGCGGTCGAGGATAATCTTGCGGACGCGGATGCTCTCCGGCGTCACCTCGACGCATTCGTCCTCGTTCGCGAAGTCCAGGGACTCCTCAAGGCTCATGTTAATCGGAGGCGTCAGCGTCTCAAGCACGTCGGCCGTGGCGGAACGCATATTGGTCATATGCTTCTCCAAGGTGACGTTGATGTCGAGATCGCCGGGCTTGTTCGTCACGCCTACGACCTGGCCTTCATAGACCGGGGCCTGTGGCTGTACGAAGAAGTTGCCGCGCGCCTGAAGCTTCTGCATGGCGTACGGGCTGGCCTTGCCCTTGCGGTCGGCAACCATCGAACCGTTCTGACGCGTGACGATGGCGCCCGCCCATGGTGCGTAGCCCGCGGAAATCGAGGATGCGATGCCGGTGCCACGAGTGGCGCTGAGCAGCGCAGTGCGGAAACCAATCAGACCACGGCTCGGCACGGTGAACTCGATGCGCACCCAACCGGAACCGTGATTGCTCATGGAATCCATACGGCCCTTACGCTCGGCCAACAGCTGCGTGACGGTACCCATGTATTCATCGGGCACATCGATGGTGGTGGCTTCCATAGGTTCGTTGATCTTGCCGTCGATGACCTTCGTGACCACCTGCGGACGACCGACGGTCAGCTCGTAGCCTTCACGACGCATCTCCTCGGCCAGAATAGCCAGGGCGAGTTCGCCACGGCCCTGAACCTCCCAAGCGTCAGGACGCTCGGTGGGAACCACATGAATCGAAACGTTACCGATAAGCTCACGCTGCAAACGATCGTTGAGCATGCGTGCGGTCAGCTTGTGGTCCTTGCCTTCCGTACCCACCAGCGGGGAATCGTTGGTGCCGAAGGTCATTGAAATCGCGGGCTCGTCGACATGGATGAGCGGCAGCGGCTTGGGGTCGTTGGGGTCCACGATGGTCTCGCCGATCATGATGTCGGAGACACCTGCGATGGCAACGATGTCCCCCGGGCCAGCTTCCTCGACCGGGACGCGCTCGAGACCCTTGGTGCGCAGCACTTCGGTGAGCTTGAAGTTCTCCAGGGAGCCATCCACACGGGACAGTCCGTAGTTCTTGCCCTTGACCAGGGTGCCGTTGTAGATACGCACCAAACCCAGACGACCAAGGTAATCGGATGCGTCGATGTTGGTGACGTGAGCCTGCAGAGGAGCATCCTCGTCATACTCGGGCGCCGGGATGTTCTTGAGAATAGCGTCGAAGAGCGGCTCGAGATCGTCGTTCGCAGGGGCTTCGCCATCGGCGGGCCTCTCAGCGGAGGCATGGCCGACCTTTGCGGCGCAGTAGATCACCGGCAGATCGAGCAGTGCATCAAGGTCGAGGTCGATGCCTTCTTCGCTGACGTCCTGGGCCAGACCGAGCAGCAGGTCGGTGCTCTCGGAAACGACCTCTTCAATGCGAGCATCGGGGCGGTCGGTCTTGTTGACGCACAGAATCACCGGAAGCTTGGCTTCCAGCGCCTTGCGTAGCACGAAACGAGTCTGCGGCAGCGGACCTTCGGATGCGTCGACCAGCAGTACTACGCCGTCAACCATGGAAATACCGCGCTCGACTTCGCCGCCGAAATCGGCGTGGCCTGGAGTATCCACCACGTTGATGGTGATGCCCTCGGGCTCACCCAGCTCGGCAGCCAGAGGGCCGGTGTACTGCACAGCCGTGTTCTTCGCCAGAATGGTGATGCCCTTTTCACGCTCAAGGTCGTTGGAATCGAGCACGCGATCCGGGACTTCTTCCCTCTCTGAGAAGACATTCGACTGCTTGAGCATCGCGTTCACCAAGGTCGTCTTGCCGTGATCCACGTGTGCCACGATCGCCACATTTCGAATATCGCCACGAACCGCCATCAAAACCTCATTCTGTATTATGTATTTTCTCGCCGTATCAAAGATGTCCGGCATAAGAGACCATCTAAAGAAACCTCGGTAATTCTAGCGATGTTTCTCGACTTATTCATCCGCAGGAGATTCTATACCTTTGAAACTACGTCTACAAGCTGTAGAAACTGTGCAAAATGGCACGTTAAGAGGCGTGATACGAGTGCTTTATGTGCTGATATGCACAGTTCCGTTTACAACGACTCTGAGCGGATGCTGAACTGTGCAACAGAGCACGCTAAGTACTTCGATTTCGCAGTCACACATGCTCTGTTGCACAGTTGCCCCCCCTATGCGCCCCTCACTGACGAAAACTGTGCGATATGGCACGCGAAGCCGCCAAATCAGCGGGCTTCGCGTGCCGAATTGCACAGTTCCCGGAGCATCTCACGATGTATAGAGTTTTCAGCTGTTGTTCTACTGGCTTTCGAAGAGTTCAGAGGTTGAGATGTTCACCACCTGTTCATCCGGGCTAAGTGTCACCGCTTCTTTGGTGAAGAGATATTGGTGAACGACATGTCGTTCGAACAACGCGGCTCTCCTCTGTAACAGTCCGATGGTCTTTCCCAACGATTTACGAAGTGCATCGGAGGACTGCCACTTGCACTCGCCGACGATCAGCTCTTTGGATTCTGCGGATTCCACAACCACATCGATTTCTTCAGGCTCACCGGCTTTGCCTTTCCCCCACCATGTCCCAAAGGATTTGGCGACGAATGGCAGATGCCCTTGGGCGTTCTCCCTTCTCAGGAACTGCCGGCAAATCTCTTCAAAAACATGGCCGACATATGTCGTGAGGTCCTCAAGCGCCAAGGTGCAATAGAGGTCTCCGTTGCCTCGTTCAATCTCCGGCTTAACCGTGAACACATAGCGATACCAAAATGCAATGAAATTCTCGGATATACGGTATTGACTTTTCTTCCCCTTCAATGGATTGGCGTCGAAGGGAATGATGCGCTCAATGTAATTGAGATTCTGCAAGGTAACCAGATATCGAGATACGAATGTGTTCTGCAACTTGGTATACCCTGCAATCTCGTTCAGTGTGTTCGAACCGCTCGCTATCGCCTGCAGAACAGCGTTATAGTTTGCAGCCTCTCTGAATTCCTGCTGCATTAGCAGAACTCCTTCATTGAGCAGGTATCCGCTGATGGTGAAGTACAGTTCGTGAATGTTTTCCCGGAGACTCAGATGCGGGTTAATCAGCGACAAATAGTACGGCGTTCCACCAAAGCACGCGTAATAGTTGACCTTATCTTCATCAGAGGCATGTGGATAGAAATTGGCGGCCTCGGCATAATCGAGAGGATTGATTTTCAACTGCCCTGTACACCTACCGAAGAGAGGACTCTTCTCTCCCAATACCTGATCCTCCATAAAGCTCATACTGGAACCGCAGAGAATCAGGAATATGTCGCTGTCTTTAAGCTCGTAATCTATGGCATGCTGCAGCGTGGAGCTCAAGGCTTTGTTCGCGGCCGCTGCATAAGGATATTCATCGATCACCACCACGACGCGTCTGCCACCGAGCTGCTGTTTGACCATGGAAAAAAACGCCTGCCAATCTGCGACTGGCGGAAAATCGCTGATTCCCATCATTTCGCCCAGCAACCGCGAAAATTTTCTCAGATTCAGAGCATCGTTCACTTCCCCTGCGGGAAGATACAGGGACTCCTTGCCTTTCACGAACTCATTGAGCAATGCGGTCTTGCCAATTCTTCGTCGCCCATACACGACCGCCATCTGGAACGACTGCTTGGCATACATGTGTTCCAAAGCCTCAAGTTCCCGTTCTCTGCCAAAGAACATAGCCACACCTCACAGATAATTCACACGATTATTATAATCTAATGTAGCAAATATTACTCATAGCAGGCAGGGACCGCGCGCTGCACGCACAGTTGAGTGCGTGACTCGATTCCATGAGTGCGCAACTGTGCAATCCAGCACGTGAGGAAGCCGAGTCGAAGGACCTTTCGTGCCAAACCGCACAGTTTCCGGGAAATGGTCAGACCAGATTCATATGAAGCACGGAATATCTGGCCGTTCAGAAGATAACTGCGCTAAAAGGACAGCAATTCGGTGAGACTTCACCGAAAAAGCTGTCCTTTTAGTGCAGTTATCTCCGTTTAAGCCCCTGGACGGAACGGCTAGACCAGGTTCGCGTCGCGTTCCGCCCGCTTGGAGAGGACATAAGGGCGGACGGCGAACACGAGCATCAGTCCGCCGACGACGAGCAGGACGAGGATGCCGATACCACCCGTGTACGGCAGGTTCGCCAGGATCCAGGCCGGGTCAAGCACCATGACCTGCCTGCCGTCCTTAGACACGTAGGCGAGGTTCGTGCCCGACGTGGCATACGTCACCTTCGTCACCTGCGTGGCATCCTCATTCCACACGGGACGGATATCCACCCCGAAATCGGACACCTTGAAATAGCCCGACGGGGCCGTGGTCTCCTTGAAGGAGAGCCCACGAGCCTCCACACCCTGCAACGACAACGTGCCATCAGCTTTGGTGACCACCGTGGCACTGCCCGTCTCACCACCGACGGCCAGACGATACACCCCGGCAGAGCCCACGAACTTCAACGGCTGCCCGTCACGGGACACCTCGAACCCCGCGCCGCCAAGCCTCGTCGACAGGTCATCCTTATCCAGCTTCACCACATCCACCGTGAACGAATACACGTTCGCCGTCGCCGTCTTCTCCTCCGTAGCCGTCGGACCCGTGGAACGCGTCAACGTGACCGTATTCGCATTCGGCTTCAACCCGTCCACACCCGGCTTGGACAGCAACGCGCCATCCGCCAGCACCGCCGCATACCGGATACGCACCACACCATTAACCGGCACCACACCCGTATCATTCACCACAGGACTACTCCCGGCCACCGCGAACAGGGCCTTCAACCCCGACACCGTCAACCTGCCATCCTGCAACGTGACCGACGTGTCACCCGTACGCTCCGCATCACCCACGAACACCCGCACCGAAGCCAAGGTGCCCGTCACATCCAAGCCCGAGGGAAGCACATCAGCCACCTCGAACACGTAATCACCAAACGACACCGAGCCATCCAGCTTCGTCAAATCAGGCACCCGAAGCGCAATCTCATACTCCACCTCGGAGCCCACATCAAACCCATCCATACCCGCATCATTGACAATCCGCTTGTACACATCCGCGAAATCAGACTTCAACGCCGCCTGACCCAAACGTGGCTTGCCCTTCACGCCCGCGTCAGCGAAATCCACCATCCCATCCTCGACCACATCCTCCAACGCCTCGTTGAACACCTTCGTGCCCACAATAATCGGCAGAGACGTGCCACTGGAATCCACAATCAGATACAAACCAGGACCAGACACCGGCAAGGTCACCGGACTATCAACAGGAGCGTCCAAGCCATTCAACTGACCGGCGACCTCACCTAAAGCATCACCATCCGCTTTGACGGCATCCCGCAACGCCTGAGCAAACAATTGAAGTCTGCCCGCATACGGACTGAACACCGAAGTCACATCCTCACTCGACGGGTCAGTCGGATAACCAAGCCACTTCGCCGCCACCCAACCAACCGGATTATCCTCGTCCACACCACTGCTACCAGCCGCAACAGCAGCATCCTTCAACACAGTCTTCAACCCGTCGGGAGTGGTAGGCGTATTCAACATCACGCTCTTCAAAGCACCAGCCTGGTCGAACACCTCATCGTCGTAGTCACCGATTTTGTACGTCGTCAACGTGCCTGAAGTCTGGCCCGTCAGTGAAATACCATAAGGAATCGGCATGCGGACATTCCAGCCGCGGATCGTTCCTTGCACAGGGACTGTGGCCCGATTCGTCAAACCAGAAACAGCACTGCCATCTTCTTGGCCCCAAACATACAAAACATAATCCTTCTCAGAATCGGTCATTTTGTCCATCGGCAAGACCATATTTCCTGCGGTTCCATAAGTCGCATCAAGATTCGTGCGTCCGGAACCCAAGATTTTCTTGGTATCAGGATCAACAACCTTCCAACCAAAACCTGACTGCTGTGTCAATTCGGATGTTCCACTTATTACAAGTTCTTTTCCCTCTCCGGAATCAACAACCCCGGCGTCCCAAGACAGCATTTTCGCGTTCGGGTCCACGAAGGTCAACCTCAACGAATCCGTGGCACTCAGCTGCTGCGACTGTGAGCCAGCATGCGAAGAAAGCAGCAACCGCTGAACACTCAACCTTAGAGCAGGACGAAAACCACGAGTTAAATCCGCGTACCACCAGCCTGGTACGCCTTTCTGGGTTACTCCTACAACTATTTCGTTCCAATCCCAATTCGGGGTTCGTACCCACCACGAATCAGAATCGTTAGCACAGTTGCCTGTGTTGTTGTTTTCTAGGAATGTTCTACATACGAGGTTAGGGTTGGCAAGGTTTTTCCATGTTCCTAAATAATGCACCAAATCGCCTGCCGACAAGGGGAACACTGGGTAAGGGTTATCAGACAAGGTCTGTTCCGTGTTGGACTTAGAATTACAACCCGTAGCGACCGTCTTAGTGCAAACTCCACCAATTTTTCCATTATCGAAGCCTTGACCAAACAACGTCCGTTCGAACGACGAATAATTCATGTATGCAACATCGTTGGTAGAGTTCTTATCATTTGCGACTTTCGCCAGGGTCGATTGGAACCCGTTAACCGAACTGTCGAAAGAATTTATCCGCAATCCGCTGTTAAACGCGACTTTAGAAGTTACCGAATCCTCCGCCCACAGAAGGGCCTCAAAACGACCAATCGACGTGCTATCAGACCCGGTATAGGCATAACCCATATAATTTCCCAGAACACCTGTAATTCCTGTTGTCCCGCCAAAACCTAATGTTTTATAGCCGCCTGATACTTGGTTGGAATTATATGTTCCTTGGTTTCCTTGTTTTCCAAACAAGATTCTTCGCGTCTTCGCCCATCCCGTAAACATCGCCTGATTGGTTTGCGTTTCGCCGTCCATTATCGGCAGCGCTCCATCTCTCAACTCGCTGAAATAGCCATCCGCCCCGTAAACTGGCGTGTCAGCTGCAACAGCCCGTTCAACCGGCATTACTACCAACAACACACCAACCGCAAGAACGACACCAAAGAGAAACAACGCAACAAACGTACGCAACCGACCCATGAGAGCACCACCCACCGAAGCAAAAACAGCCACCCCCCCCCCGCGACCGGCATCAAGCCAGCAGATTGCCTGAAAACCACGAAGAGAACATGCTACGAAACATGATGTCGTTAATAATACATCACGTATATATTGTTCACTTCAGGCAGACTGATTCTTGCACGCAACAGGAGTACTGCTGTCTCACCAATCAACGGAAACCCTAGTCCTCCAACTGTTCGCCCTTGCGTTCAGGGAGCATCAGAGCGCTCAGGCATGCGAGCGCGAAGGCCACGCAGAACACGACGAAGGTCACGGTTTTCTCTCCATTGCCAAGCGTGAGGAACAGCGGGACCAGCAACGGGGCGGCAATGGCGGCCAGCCGTCCTACCGAAGCCGCGGCCCCTGCAGCGGCGGCACGCAGCCGTGTCGGGTATATTTCGGGCGTGATGGCATACAGCACACCCCAAGCGCCCAGATTTGCGGCCGAGAGCAGCATACCGAATCCGAGTACCTGCGGCACCGAGTTCGCCTGAGAGAACAGTAGGGCGGCGATGGCGGAAACCGCCAGGAAGGTGCACAGGGTGCGTCGTCTGCCCCATACTTCGACAAGCCATGCCGCCAGGAAGTATCCCGGCAACTGTGCAAGGGCGATGACCAACGAGTATGCGAAGGAACTGGTCAGTGAACCGAATTGCTCGGTCAGCAGCGATGGCATCCAGGTGAAGGCACCGTAATAGGCGAAATTCACGAAGAACCAGGTCATCCAGATAGCGGCTGTTCTTCCTCGGAACCGTCTGTCGAACAGTGCTCTTGTGGGAATCCGCTGCAGCGGTGCCTGCCTTGGGGATGCGACCGGTGCCACGCCTCCGGCACTCTCAAAATACCGGACCGCAGCTTCGGCACGGTCATCCAGACCTTTCGACTCCAGATACCGCACCGATTCTGGGATGTGGATTCTTGCGACAATCGCGTACAGCAATGGGGCGGCTCCGATAAGCAAGGCCCAGCGCCACCCCCAGTCCCCCGTGTTGGGAATGACGTAATACCCTATCGCCGCTGCGACAATCCAGCCGATGGCCCAGAAGGATTCGAGCAGCACCGTCATTCTTCCTCGGTGTGCCGCCGGGGAGAACTCGCTAATCAGCGTCGAAGCCACCGGCAGTTCGGCACCCAGACCCAAACCTATGACGAACCTCGCCACCAGTAGCGCCAGCAGGGTCATGGACAGAGCCATGCCCGCGCTCGCTATGCCGAAAATCACCAGAGTTGCCGTGAATACCGTTTTGCGCCCTATGCGGTCGGCGAGGAAACCTCCCAGAGCGGCACCAATCGCCATGCCGACGAATCCGATGGACAGCACCCAGGAACGTTCGCTGAGGGTGAGCTGAAAGTGCGGGTCGGCGGCTATAGCGGCCACCACGAATGAGACCAGTCCGACATCCATCGCATCGAATGCCCAGCCTATGCCCGAGGCGACGAGCAGCTTCTTATGGGCACGGTTGATTGGCAGACGGTCCAGACGCTGATTTCTGCTCAGCGTCTGAGGTCCAGAGGTCATATGCTTCGCCGCAGACTCTTGCGCATCAGGCGATGAAGGGGAATTTGCACCATACTCCGTAGACTGCTGCATGCGGAATCCTTCTCATAAGGGATTGCGGACCAGTTCTCTGGAACGCACCAGATGATTCAGACAATAATGCACAATCCGCAGCACCCACAAGTGATAACTGCGCTAAAAGGACAGCTTTTCTCCTGAATTATCCAGATTTGCTGTCCTTTTAGTGCAGTTATCTATTTTCTACCTGTTTTCCCCCTCGTCGAGGACCGTATCGACCTGCGGAAGGAATGGGGCCAGTGACGGCAAGTCCGCAAGACTCTCCAGACCCATGTGATCAAGGAACTCGGAGGTCGTCACCAGCAATCCGGCTCTCGTATCCGCCTCGACGCCATCCTCCCGCACCAGCCCGCGAATGGATAGGGAACGTATCACACCATCTGAATTCACCCCGCGTATTGCCGCGACCTGCGCTCTGGTAATCGGCTGTTTGTAAGCCACAATCGACAAGGCCTCCAAGGCAGCCTGAGACAACTTGGCGCTCTGCCCATCGGTGACGAATGCCGACACGACGTTCTCAAACTCGGCACGGCTGCAATACTGCCATCCTCGTGCGGTATGCCGGAGTTCAAAGCCGCGCATACGCTGCGAATCGTTTCCCTGATAATCGTCCTGCAGCCCATCTAGGGCTTTCTCGACCTGCTGCTGACTGATTGACAGCACCCGCGCAAGATCGCCGCTGTGTTGGGGCTGTTCCGCGGCCATCAGCATGGCTTCCAAGCAGGCAGGAAGACCTCCGGGAAAATCGTCGACATCGAAGTCCACGTATTCCGGTCTGGTATCGACAGGATGGGAGCTCACATCTTGCCGCGGTGATTCACTCGTCGCGGATTCACTATCCCTTGATTCACTATCCACTGATTCACTGTCCACTGACTGACCGGTAACTGATTCACTGCCCACTTGCTCTGGCTCGTGCTCTCCGCCGGCTTCCTCGTAATCGTGCATCACCCCTCCTCTCACCTACCTGTTCATATGCATGCTTGTTCGGATACCTACTCATATCGCCGTCTTGATTGTTCCATGGCCGGCCATGCCATCGGCGGCCTAGGCGAAATCCTTGGCGCTCATAGTGACCTCCTGAGTATCTTCAGCATCGGCATCCCACCTCAGATACAGCTCTTCGAACGGTCCCGACTGTTTCACATGCACCGCCCCCTGCTTGAAGAATGCCAGAATCGCCAGGAACCTTGCCACCATCTCCATAGGCGACTGCACATCGGCGACAAGAGCCTTGAACGTCACCACCGCCCCCTTGTTCGCAGTCAGCCGTTCCCTGACCAGAGCGGCCTGCTGTCGCAAATCAACAATCGGCACGTGCAGCTGCGCAACCGAAACCTCGGTCATCGGCGCATTGGCCAGAACCTGAGCTGCGATTCTGGCGAGCGCCTCGCCGTCCACCTCCCACTGCAATTCAGGCAAACGGTCAGCGAAGGATGTGTCGTTTTCCGGCGTATGCGGGTATCTGCCAGAGTTGGCCAGCAGTCGGGCGCGGAAATCGTCACCGGCACGTTTGAAGGCCTTGTACTGCAGTAGGCGAGCAAAAATCAAATCCCGCTCGCGCAAGGCCTCCATACTTTGCTCGCTCTGTTCCCCATCTTCCCCTCCGGGAAGCAGAGCCGCGCTCTTCGCTTCAATCAGCACTGCGGCGACATCCAAAAAAGCACTCGCCTCATCCAAACCGTCCTCGAAATCCAATCGCCGTACGTACGCGATGAACTCTTCGGTGATGGCCGAGAGCGATACCTCGGTGAGTTCCAGACGCTTGTTGGCGAGCAAACCGAGCAGGACATCGAAAGGCCCCTGGTACACGTCCAGGGTGACCGAGAACCCAGGGTTCGGCGATGTTGATTCATCAACGGCAGCTTCACCTTGAAAATCCGCATGTCGTGTGTTCGTCACCTGCGCCTGAGATGCCCGAGACATCCGAGGCATCTGTATGCCGGAACCCATTGCCTCTTGGGAAAGGTCGCCATCCATGTCCATCGAAAGCGCTCAGGCGACTATGCCGCGTGAAATGAGTTCCCTGGCGACCTCTCGATACTCTTTTGAGGTTTTGTGGGCAGGAGCGTACATGCTGATGGGAGCACCCGAAACCGTCGCATCCGGCAGTTTTATCGAGCGTGTGATGACGGTATGGAATACCTTGCCTTTGAAGGCCTCGAAGATGCGCTGCAGAACCTCCTCGGAATGCAGGGTGCGGGTATACATCGTCACCAGCACACCGTATACCTCCAAGGAAGGATTGATGCGGTTACGAACCTTTTCTATCGACTGCATCAGCAGAGCGACTCCGCGAAGGGCAAAAAACTCGGCGGCAACCGGTATGACCACACCGTCGGCCGCTGTCAGTGCATTCACCGTCAGCAGTCCCAGAGACGGCTGGCAATCGATGATAATCAGATCGTATTCGTCTCTGAGTGGTCGAAGTGTACCGGCGAGAACCTGTTCCCTGCCGACTTCGGTGACCAGCTGAACTTCGGCGGCGGAAAGGTCGATATTCGCCGGAATGATGTCCAGATTGGGGAATCGAGTATGCACCACGACTTCGTGCACATCCATCGAAGGATTGAACAACGCGGTGTAAATCGTATTGTCAACGCTGTTGGCGTTGATTCCCAGACCAACCGTGGCGGCGCCCTGGGGGTCGAAATCCACAATCAGCACACGGCGACCGTACAGGCTTAACGCCCCGGCGATATTGATGGAGCTGGTCGTTTTGCCAACTCCCCCCTTCTGGTTGCACATGGCGACCACGCGGGCAGGTCCGTGCTGGTTCAGTGGTTCAGGGGCGGCGAAGGTGTCATACTCTCGCCCAAGCAAATCCGTAGGCATACCACCACACTACCAACATCCTTCACCAGCTTGGCCCAAAGAGAGGACGTAATCCATCATCCATCGGACATCACTCTTCTCAAAATATGCAAAGTGCGGCAAGACACGCCGACACCGGTCCTCCATACATGGTCTTTTGGGCACTGTGGTCGATGCATGCATAAGGCCAGGTCGTCAACCACCATGCTTCCTCACGAGGCATATGCGTATCAACGCGCCCGCGGATGCGCCAGAGTATACGCCTCAATAAGATTGTCGGGGCTCACATGCGTGTAAATCTGCGTGGTCGTCACTGATGCGTGCCCGAGCAGCTCCTGCACCGTACGCACATCCGCGCCACCCTGAATCAGATGCGTGGCGAAAGAATGTCTGAGCGTATGGGGATGCAGCGGCCGTGTGATGCCTGCCCGTTCGCCCGCATGTTGCACAATCTCCCATACCGATTGGCGAGACAGACGCCTCCCGCGTTTATTCAGCATCACCGCCGAGAGTTCTTCGGTCTTCTTCGCCCGTCGCTGCAACGCCGGTCTGCCGATGTTGAGATATTGTTCCATCGCGTGCAACGCATAGGAGCCAAACGGCACCAGACGCTGTTTGGAACCCTTGCCGGTTAGTTTCACCACACATGATTCCAAATCAAGATCGGCGAGGTCCATGCCGACCGCTTCGGACACCCGCGATCCCGTGGCATACATGAACTCCAACAGCGCCTTGTCTCTGAGCGCCACCGGATCGTCTGAATCGCCGCACGCAGCAGCATCCAGCAATGCGCCGACCTCGTCCACTGTCAGAACGTCCGGGAGCTGCTGACCGGACTTCGGCGCTTTGACCGTGTCGGAGATGTCAACGGATACCAGGTGTTGACGCAGCGCGAAGCGGTGGAACTCATGAATCGAGGCGAGACGACGCGCTCTGCTCCTGCTGCTTTCGGATGCCAGCGTGGTGATGAATGATTCCACATCGTTACGACTGACTTCGTCTACGGTGTTGACCCCTCGCGTATGAAGAAAATCCGTGTATTTGCGCAAATCCGAGGAGTAGGCGCTCACGGTCGCCTTTGACAGGCCTCGTTCCACACCGACGTAGGCCAGGAACTGCTCGAGCAGTTCCTCGTAAGGCTTGGTTTCACCCACGATTCCACCCTTCCGGGACCTGTTGGCGTCTTCAAGGATGCAGATTTCGGCATCCATTTCGTTTGTGTAGGGATTATGGTCCATACCATCCCTATTCGTACTTCAACAATGGCGGAATCATGGGCATCACTGACGCTAACTCATCCGGTCTATCCGGTAATCCCTACACAAAACGGGGTTGGAATCATCCTGCCCCTACATATGACACGACCCCGCACTTGGCGGGGTCGTGTCATATCAGCTCAATGATGCTGCTGCAACCAGCAGTGTCATCAGGCGGCAACCGGAGCGTTGACGTCCTCAGGCAGTGCCTTCTTGGCCTCGGCGACGATTGCGCTGAAGGTCTCGGGGTCGCTGACAGCCAGTTCGGCCAGTGCACGACGGTCGAGATCGATGTCGGCAAGGCGCAGACCCTGGATGAAGCGGTTGTACGTCATTCCCTCGGCGCGGACCGCGGCGTTGATGCGCTGGATCCACAGCTTGCGGAAATCACCCTTGCGTGCCTTGCGGTCACGGAAGTTGTAGTTGAATGAGTGGAGCAGCTGCTCCTTGGCCTTGCGGTACAGGCGTGAACGCTGCCCACGGTAGCCGGAAGCCCTCTCGAGTACGGTGCGACGCTTCTTGTGAGCGTTCACTGCGCGCTTTACACGTGCCATTATTGTTCCTCAGCTTTCTTGGATTTTTGGCTTTGGGCCGGCTCAGTGGTTGAGCAGCTTCTTCATCTTCTTGGACTGGCTTGGTGCGAGCACCTGATCTGCAGCCAGCGCACGACGCTTGCGTGCGGACTTATGCTCAAGGTTATGGCGCATTGCGCTGCCCACCTGCATCAGCTTGCCCGTGCCGGTGACACGGACGCGCTTGGACGCGGCGGAATTACTTTTCATCTTCGGCATTGCTGCCCTCCTTGGTTGTTGTCTTGTTCACAGAAGTCTTAGCGGAGGCAACTGATTGCATCCCCTTGGCTGCGGCGGAAGTCTCTGGCTTCGCCGAAGCGGTGGAGGTCGGCGCATTATGGATTCTTTCCCCCAATGCTGCCGCACTCTGAGGCTTGGCCTCCTGTTTTGCCGCCAAACGTGCCGCCTGACGTGCCTGACGCTCTGCCCTTGCCTGATCGCCGCGACGGCGCTGCTCGGACTGCGTGTGTACCTTCTTGCCCTTGGGCGCGAGGGTCATGATGATGTTTCGACCCTCTTGCTTTGGTGACGATTCAATGCTGCCGAGATCCGAAATCTCGTCCGCAAGACGACGCAACAGTTCCACGCCGCCGATCGGGCGCGACTGCTCACGACCACGAAGCATGATGGTGACCTTGACTTTGTCCCCACCCTGAAGGAAGCGGCTGACGTGCCCCTTCTTCACTTCGAAATCATGGCTGTCGATCTTCAGACGGAAACGGATTTCCTTGACCTCAGCAGTGCTTTGATTACGACGGGCTTCACGAGCCTTGATCTTTTCGGTGTACTTGAATTTGCCGTAGTCAATGAGCTTGGTCACCGGTGGTTTGGCGTTCGGCGCCACCTCGACCAAATCGAGATTCGCCTCCCGTGCCAGATTGAGCGCGACCGAGGTTGCGATAACCCCCACCTGCTCGCCATTCGGTCCGATCAGGCGTACTTGGGGTACTCGAATCTCGTCGTTGATCCGTGGTTCGTCGCTAATGATGACTCCTTCGCTTACTGCTGTTCGTGGAGCCTCTACCTGAATCCCTGCATATTGTTCGCATTCAACGCATAGCCGACCGCACACCAGAACGGGCGTCACTCAGACGTCGCACGATTGGTCATCGCAGTCTTGACAACGACGGTTTCACACGTCGTAATAGGCTAATGCCTTGAACCCGAAACCTTGCAAGGCTTCCAGGTGGGAAGTTCCGCTTTCTTGATTGCTCAAGCCTTGTAGATACTACCACATCCTCGGGAGTGTCGTGACCATGGCGGCCCTGCAGCCAGCCTCGGCTTTGACGCCCGCCTGTCCTTCAGTCCAGTTCGGAGAGGTATTCCCCGTAACCTTCCTTCGCCATCTCGCTTTTGGGAACGAAGCGCAGCGACGCCGAATTCATGCAGTAGCGCAGACCGCCACGATCTGCCGGACCGTCGTCGAAGACATGGCCCAGATGAATCTGGGTGTCTGCCGTACGAATCTCGACACGCGGACGCCCCGGAATCGTGCGGTCCTCATGCTCGGTCACCACATCGGGCGTAATCGTTTTGGAGAATGCGGGCCAACCGCATCCCGAATCGAATTTGTCCTTCGAGAGGAACAGGGGTTTTCCGCTGACCACGTCAACATAGATGCCCGGCTCGAAGGTGTTGTCGTAGGCGTTGCGGAAGGGCATTTCTGTGGCGGAGTGCTGGGTGACCTCGTACTGTTCGCGGCTCAGCTTCCAGATGCTCTCGATATACCGCTGCCGCCTGGCGACGTTATGCATCTTCGCAATGGAGATATGGCAATACCCTCCCGGATTCTTATCAAGATAATCCTGGTGGTACTGCTCCGCCGGGTAGAAGTTCCTCAGCGCCTCGACCTCCGCCACCGGCATTCTGTCTTCGCGATCAGCCAGTTCCTGCAGCGCCTGCCTGAACACCGGCTCCTGCTGCGCCTGCGTTCCCTCCGGCCAGTAGAATCCCGAGCGATACTGCCTGCCGACATCGTTGCCTTGTCGGTCGACGGCAAAGGGGTCGATGACATCAAGGACCAGCAAGGTCAGGGTGCGCAGACTGACCCTCGCCGGGTCGTACTCGACCTGCACGGCCTCGACGGCATCAGTGGTCCCGCTGCATACCTCTTCATAGCTGGGGCCGGGCGTTCTCGACTGCGCATAACCGACGGTGGTCGAGAGAACCCCATCGACACCTTGCAGATAGCGTTCCATACCCCAGAAGCATCCGCCTGCAACAACCGTCTGCTCGCTAGGAGTCTGCTCACCGCGGGAAGATTCATTCATCGAAACTGTATCCATGGCACCAGTATCCGGCGATGTGCGAGAACAACCAAGCTTCTCCACTCATGGCGCAACGGCTTCTCCCGGGAACACGGAAGAATCACTGCATCTTCATCAGGCCCGAAATGCCTTGGGTACGCAGCACTTCCTTGTACGGCCCGGACTGCTGGGCAATCAGCTCGTCAATGGCCCGCATGCCGAGCACTTCCACCGGGGCCTTGTCATCGGTGAGAACCAGGGAGGCATCACCGGCATTCCCTCTGTCCACGGTCACCAGGTGCGAGGCGACCTGACCCATGTACTCGGTCAGTTCGGCGTCACCGGTAAGCTCTTCGGTTCGTTGCTGCAGTGCCGAAGCCTGGGCCGAACGTTGCATCGTATTGTCTTCGATGACCTTATTCGAGGGGGTTCTTCTCTCGGCACTCGGCGCCTTGGCGAAAAGCTCGCGGTTCGTGGTGCCCCCGACATCCGCCATCACCACCGATTCGAAGTTGGTGCCGACATTGAATACACTGGAAATCGTGGCCTGCAAGGCCTGATTGATCGACCCCTCGCCATCGGAAATCATGTTCATGTTCACCACCATCACTCCCCCGGGATTCAAATGCTGACGAACCGCAGTGAAGAATTCAGTGGATGACATCTGGAAGGGGATGGTGATGTCCTGATAGGCATCGACCATAATCACATCGAATTTCTTCGAGGTGCCTTCCAACCACGCGCGGCCATCATAGGTGCTCACCGGAATGTCGGAAGGCTCGTCGAAATACCGACCCGCCAGATTCGTGATGGACTGATCTATCTCAACGCCTTGAATGCTCATATTGGGATAGTATTCGCGCAATTGCCGCGCGTAGGTGCCTGTGCCCATTCCCAGAATCAGGGCTGAATCCGCATGGTCCGCCAGCGCGGGAGCGGCGAGCGCGGTGTCATAGTACAGACCGGTCAGCCCGCCCTGTTTCATGGTCACCGACTGCACGCCGAAGAGCACGTTGGTCGACAGAATGGTCCGGTCCGCGAGGGTCTTGACCTGCAGATAGTTGTATATGGACTCGCCTTCGTAGGTGAGATTGCCCTCCCAGAATGCGAATCCCGTCAAAGGCGACAGTATGCCGGATATCACGAAGATAACGATGCTGACCGCACTGGCGATGCGCTTCACCTTCGCCGCCGCGAAGTAGATGATGGGCAGTGCGAGCAGAAGCCCGGAGAAAATCAGGAAGGTCACGAAGGTGCCGACCGCGGGGATGGTGACGAAGGTCGGCAGAAAGGTACCGAGAATCGAACCGACCGTATTGCAGGCCCCGAGCCTGCCGACGATGGTGGCGTTGTCCTTCAGGGAATCCGTGGTGAACTTCACCAGGCCTGGAGTGACCGTGCCCAAAAGAAACAGCGGTGGCACGAAGATAATCATGCAGCTGACAAAAGCCGCGACAATCAGGAAGTTCGTGGACACGGTGACGATCAGCAGTCCCGAGATGGCAATGATAAGGTACTTTCCCACCAAGGGAATCAGGGCTATCCACACAGCGGCGATCATGATGCGCAGATACAGTTTGTCGGGGTTGGGGTCCTTGTCGGCTTTCCTTCCTCCCCACATATTTCCCAGTGCGAGCGCAATCATGATGGTGCCGATGATGATGGTCCACACGATTTGAGAACTGGAGAAATATGGCGCGAGCAGACGCGAGGCGCCGAGTTCCGCAGCCATCACCGCCATCCCCGAGAAGAATTCGGTGATATATAGGAATACCTTGGAACGCAGTATCGGTCTGTCGGATGCTGTCTGCTGCATGCTGCCCCCATGATTGCGGTATGCTCTCTCTTTCACAAACGATACAGCTTCCGAGACGCTACGCCCTAAGATGGTGTTGCATATATATCGGCCGGTGGCATCCTGGATGCCCAGTGAACCGTCGGCACCGCAAAGAATGGGGTTGGATGGACACCGCACGACATGGCATCATCTTCGGAGCCGGGGAGTATTACGGCATCCGACCCGCCCCCGTGCCCGGAGCACTGGTTATCGCGGCAGATGGCGGTTATGACGCTGCGATGTCTTTCGGATTCACCCCTGACGTCGTCATCGGAGACTTTGACTCCCTGGAGGGTGAGGTTCCCGATAACGGGCACACCGTTCGGCTGCATCCTGAAAAAGACGACACCGATATGCTGTCGGCGTTCAAAATCGGATGGCAGCAAGGAGCCCGGGTATTCAATGTCTACGGAGGTCTCGGAGGCCGTCTCGACCACACGATCGGCAATATGCAACTGCTGGCGGATATCGCGCGCCACGGAGGCATCGCCTTCCTGCACGGTGCAGACGTCATCGTCACCGCCATCAGCGAGGGAACGCTCAGCTTCCCGGCGGGCAATGTCAAGGCACGCCGCATGATTTCGGTGTTCTCGCATACCGATGCTTCCTATGACGTGAGCGAAGTCGGACTGAAATACGAGCTTGACCATGTGCGGCTGCGCAACGACCATCCTCTGGGCATCAGCAACGAATTCAGAGCGAACACATCCGCTACGGTCTCAGTCGGCCGGGGAACCCTCATCATCACCTTCCCCGCGGAAGCCCCGCCCCCTGAGTGGACCGGCGACATCACGCCCACCCCGACCCTTGGCCCCATAGACGACCAGATTTCCTCGTTGCTGGCCCCTGATTTGAGATAACTGCACTAAAAGTGCAGAAAAAAAGAGATATTCGCCACGAAAAGCTGTCCTTTTAGTGCAGTTATCTCCAATATGGCCTTTACTGGAGGGTATGAATATGGATTCAGAGGGGCAGCAGAGCCCGGCGACCTTCGTGTGTTATCCCAAGTGCTCGACTTGCGCGAAAGCGCGGGCCTGGCTCCATGAGCACCACGTCGCCTTTGACGAGCGAGACATCAAGACCGACAATCCCACGCAGGCGGAATTGACCCTATGGCATAACCTCAGCGGGCTGCCGATTCGCAGGATGTTCAACACTTCCGGTCAGTCCTACCGGCGGCTCGACATGAAGAATCGACTGCCTTCCATGAGTGTCGAGGACGCAGTAGAGGTACTCTCCACCGACGGCATGCTGGTGAAGCGTCCGATACTGCTTCACGACCACAAGGTGCTGGTCGGATTCAACGAGGAGACATGGTCGCAGGCTTTGCTCTAAGTACAGGCGGCGCATTACAGTAATCAGTGTTATAAAAGTTGGCCGCGACGCCTTACGTTTCGTACGCAACGTATCGTACGCAGGCGTCAGAGCCTGATCCCTGAGGGAGATATACATGACAGTAAAGATTGGCATCAACGGCTTCGGTCGTATTGGTCGTCTCGCATTCCGTCGTATCTTCGAGCTGCAGCATCGTGGCGGCGAGGCCGGTGACATCGAGGTCGCAGCAATCAACGATCTGACCACGCCTTCGATGCTGGCATACCTGCTCAAGTACGACAGCACCCACGGCACCTTCAAGCATGACGACGGCACTCCGGTCGAGGTCACCTCAACCGATACCGCAATCGTCGTGGACGGCAAGGAATACACGGTGTACGCCGAGCGCGACGCCTCCAACATTCCTTGGGTCAAGAACGATGGCGTCGAGTTCGTGCTCGAGTGCACCGGTTTCTACACCTCCGCCGCCAAGTCCCAGGCACATCTGGACGCAGGCGCCAAGAAGGTCCTCATCTCCGCTCCTGCCAAGGACGATGTTCCTACCGTCGTCTACGGCGTGAACCACGAGATTCTGAAGTCCTCCGATTCCATCGTGTCCGCCGGTTCCTGCACCACCAATTCGCTGGCCGCCATGGTCAAGCTGCTTGATGACAAGTTCGGCGTCAAGGTCGGATTCATGACCACCATCCACGCATACACCGGCACTCAGATGATTCTGGACGGCCCTCGTGGCAGCAAGCCACGCGCCAACCGTGCAGCCGCCATCAACACCATCGAACACTCCACCGGTGCCGCCAAGGCCATCGGCAAGGTCGTTCCTTCCGTTGACGGCAAGTTGCAGGGCCACGCACAGCGCGTTGCCATCCCTGACGGCTCGGTCACCGAGCTGACCACCATCCTGGGCAAGAAGGTCACCGTTGACGAAATCAACGACACCTTCAAGGCCGCCTTCTCCGACACCGATTACTTCGGTTACAACGGCGACGGCATCGTGACCTCGGATATCGTCGGCGACACCCACGGTGGCGTCTTCGACCCGACCCAGACCGATGTGAACGACGCGGACGGCGAGCAGCTGGTACGCACCGTGTCCTTCTACGACAACGAGTACGGATTCACTTCAAACATGATCCGCACCCTGCTGTACTTCGCCGAAATCTCCGAGTGAAGTAACAACATCGCGTAAGCGTAAAGCCCGTCGGAGTGATTCGGCGGGCTTTTTCATAACCTGGAGCATGTGCGCGCTGTGCCCAATCGACTATCCGCACACCTTCGTAATCGACGCCGCCAAGCAGGGAGAATCAATCATGGCCAAGGCAAAGAAATCCCATCAGCACAAGGGCACCGGCTCAACACCCGCCACCGTCGCACTCGAACATGCCGGCATCCCCTTCCACCTGTATGAGTACGAGCATTCGGCCGACCACATGGATAACGGATACGGGCTGGAGGCGGTGGAGAAGCTCGGCAAGGATGCCCAGCAAATCTTCAAAACCCTGATGGCCGATGCTGGAACGCAACGCGTGATAGGCATCGTTCCCGTCACCGGTCATCTCGACCTGAAAGCGCTGGCGACTGCGGTCGGCGTGAAGAAACTCACGATGGCCGACCCGAAAATCGCGCAACGAGAAAGCGGATACGTGCTCGGCGGCATTTCACCGTTGGGGCAACGCACGAAACATGTCACCGTCCTTGACGAGAGCGCTTTCGCATTCGAAGAGATTCTTGTCTCCGGTGGCAAACGCGGATTCGATATCGGCATCTCGCCACTCGACCTACTCGGCGCGCTGGATGCATCCCGTGCCTCTATTGCGACTTGGTGAGGCTCTGGGCACACGGCATCACCGCTCCTGATACGATGCGTGCAGCGTCCGAAGCTCCGCAGGAAGGGCGAAGGTCTTCGTCTCCTGCCCGGTGACCAGCGTCTCGACTGTATTGAAACCAAAGTCACGCAGGCTCTTCAGCATCTCGTCGACCAGCTTCTCAGGAGCCGAAGCCCCTGAGGACAGTCCCAAGGTGTCGATTCCATCGAACCACGAGGCTTGCAGCTCACTCGCCCCGTCGACACGACGTGCACGTCGGAATACCGGACCATCCTGCGCGGAGTCGAACACCGCTTGTGCGACCCGCACCATCTGCCGTGTATTCGATGAATGTTCGGAACCTATGACGATGACGCCATCCACCAGCCGCGCCAGCTCTCTTATGGCAACCTGCCTATCCTGCGTGGCATAGCAGATGTCCTCTGTCGGCGGCAGTTCCATCCACGGGTATCGCGCAGCGAGCAGAGTACGCAGGTCCTCGGTCTCATCCACGCTTAAAGTGGTCTGGCACAGGCACACCAGTTTGCTGTCCGTGGCGAAACGCAGGGATTGCACATCGCTCACGCCCTCCACCATATGCACATGCTCAGGAGCCTCGCCGATGACGCCGAGAGCCTCGTCGTGCCCTCTGTGCGCAATATAGATGATGTCATAGCCCGCTTTGACGTATCGCACCACTTCACGGTGAACTTTGCTCACCAGCGGGCAGGTGGCATCCACCACATGCAATCCCCTGGCCGCAGCCTCGTCACGAACCTCAGGAGAGACCCCATGAGCGGAGAACACCACGGGGATGTGCGCATCGACCGCTTCCTGGGGAATATCTGTCAGCTCGTCAACGAACACCACACCCTGCCGTTCGAAGCCCTCGATCACCGAACGGTTGTGTACGATATGCCGTCTGACATACAGGGGCGGCAGGCCCTTTGATAGGGGCTCGTGAGGTGCACGCGTCGCAGCGTCCAGCAGCACCTGTACGCAGCGAACCGCACGGTCCACGCCTGCACAGAATCCTCTGGGCTCGGCAAGCAGAATCCTTTTGGCCGGGACATCTTCGGGCGGTGCCTGCCACTCGTTCATGCGCATGGTGGTCTCACCACTTCCCGCGAGCGATCCTCGCATCCGGTCGTTCTTCTACGATGGATATCATCGTACCCATCGGATGGTGTGACTATTGCGGTCGCGTCGTCAACGCCACTACAGTAGTTAACGATAACATTCGCCGTCAACGCAGAGGGCACAACACATGACTTCGACTACCGACAACATCCGTCCTTCACTGGCATCATCGACACCCAGAACAGGTCAGCAATATTCCATACGATTCGGTGATTACGAGGCGGTCGTCACCGAGCTCGGTGCCACCCTGCGTCGATTCGATTATCGAGGAAAGCGAGTCATCGTGCCCTTCGAAGCAGATGATATGGCGCCCTGCTGCAACGGATACGTATTGGTACCCTTTCCCAATCGTCTCGAAGACGGCACCTATTCCTTCGATGGTCACACCTATGAGCTGCCTATCGACGAGCATGAACGCCGGACGGCCATTCACGGCTTCGGATACCGTCACATGTGGAAACTGGGCACCCTGACCGAATCGAGCGTGTCCCTGACATGGAGAGTCCCCAATGTCGTGGCATACCCGTTCGACGTCATCGTCAGTGTGAGTTACGAACTCGACGATACAGGACTAACGATGCGCACTGTCGCATACAACAACGGTTCGCAACGAGCTCCCTGGGCCTTCGGCATCCACCCGTGGCTGTCCAACGGCGGCAGTGGACGCACAATCGATGACATTGAAGCCGATAATGCCCGGTGCAGGCTCACGCTCCCCTGCGACACCCATGTGATCTCCAGCGCCGACAGGCTGCTGCCCACCGGCGTGGAAACCGTGAACGGCTCGATCTACGACCTGCGCGACAACCCGACGCTCGAAGGCCGACCCTTCGACGACGCATGGACCGACGCCCAACGGGACGAGAACGACAGCGTCACCGCGACGTTCACCCGTAGCGACGGTCTGAGGGTCTCCCTGACCGGCGATGACACCATCAACGCCTGGCAGGTATGCACCGCCACGGGTTTCCCGGAAGGACAGCACCCGGCGGGCGTGGCCATAGAACCCATGACGGCATATGCCAACGCCTTCCGGTCCGGTCTGAACCTGCTTACATTGGAACCGCACGCTCAGCACACCACCGTCATTCGGTACCACGTCGAACACTAGAACGACATACGCCTGCAGCTCAGCCGAGAGCCATCCGTTTTGTGTAGGGATTTTGGACATGTCCCGCTTAGATGCCGCTGGAAATGCTGGAATTTCAGTGGCGCATAGGACGGTCTCGACAATAATCCCTACACAAACGAGCATTACGGTCGCAACAGGCAAAAGTTGTGCACGTCCTGCAGATGTGAGATAATCCATCAGGTTTATTCGTACATATACAAAGGAGTCCATCATGGGCATGCGTGGACGTAAGCGCAAAGACCGTCGTAAGAAAGCCGCTAACCACGGAAAAAGGCCAAACGCCTGAGACTACGAGGTATTCGTCTATCTGACAGCCTCCTGATGGGCTGTATAGAACGGTGAGAACCCTGCTGCACGTCGACAACGACTCGTGCAGCAGGGTTCTCGGCTTTTCAGCATGATGTCGGCATCGTGAGGGCTAGTCACGCTCGGATATGACGTCATCCTTGTCGCGCAACTGAGGTTCCGAACAGGCATCGGCCATCACATGCCGAAGTCGCTGAACCAGACAATCCGGGGCCTGCTCGGGCCTCAGATATCTTCGAAGCATGGCAATCAAGGCTTTTTCTCGCTCATCACAGCATGTGTCGGGATCAAAACCCTCTGAGATTTCGATATGCGCGACCTCGACAGTCGCCCGGTCCTCGCCGTTCTGTGTCACGGAGATATGGCTGTATCGTTCGACGTGATCGCTCATGTCTAACCCTTTCTCCCGTCCATGGCTTCAACACTCGACGTGGTGGTCCCAGCCGACTGAGCCGAGGAGCCGCCGCTGATTGGCGAACTGTGGTCTCGTGTGACGAAGGTCTGCCCTGCGGCACCGCCGACGGCATCTTCGCTTTGCTGCTTTCCATTATGTACTGCACCGTCCACTGGCTTCGCGGATGGTGAAACACCCTCATTGCTCGCCGTTCGCGGTCTACCCGCCAAGGCCTTCTGCCCGTAGCCGCGTTCACGCGCATACGACGACAGTTCCTCCTTGAGCTGGGCGCGGGCACGATTCAAACGGCTCATCACCGTCCCGATTTTGATGCCCTGCTCATCCGCCACCTGCTGATAGCTTTTGCCGTCGATGGCGGCGTCGATGAACACTTGTCGGCGTTCGGGCGACAAGGTGTCCAGTGCGGCCATGATTTCCTCGGGGGCGAAGGCCTCCAGATACTCCTGTTCGGCAGATTTCAGCCCTTCCGAGGAGTGCCCCGATGCAGAATAGATGTCCCAGTCGTCGTACTCGCCAGTCGAATCATTCGCCCGCTGCGGTCGTCTTTTGGCCTTGTGATACTGGTTGAAGAAGGCGTTGCGCTGGATGGTCGTCATCCACGCCTCAAAATTACTCCCGGGTTCGAAACGGTCGAAGGCCTTGAATCCACGTTCAAAGGTGTCCTGAACCAGATCCTGGGCATCGTCCGGATCGTTGGTGAGTTTCATGGCCTGCCTGTACAGGGCGTTCACCGCGGGCATGGCAAGTTCCTCGAAGCGTCTGCGTCTCTCTTGAAGTTCATGCTGTTCTGCCACATCCCCCATTGTGCCATCACTCAGGCCCTGTCCATCAGGCGGAGTGTCCCTGAACCGTGCACCATCCAGCCGTATGCGGTCTGCAAGCAGATACCTAACATGCTGCGCGGCCCTTCGTGGCATGTCACCATTCGTCGGTGCCGTTTGAGCGTTGCTGACCGTGCTGGACGGGCGGCGTTGTGGCTCTTGTCTGTTTCGAGTCGGACAATGGCATCATGACTGATACGCATCATCTTCTTGACATCATCGAATCCACGGAAACGCAATCGACGCTGACCGCACTCGGGGACTCATGGCTGCTGGGCTTCGACACCGAGACCACCGGGGCAGCCCCTGGAAACGATGCCATCGTGTCTGCGACACTGGTCCTGCGCAATCCGCAGACGGGCCACAAGGATGACACGATCGGCGAATGGCTTATCAACCCCCATCGTCACATCAGCGCAGGTGCCAGCCGCGTCAACGGTTTCACGGACAGCTTTGTGCAAGAGCACGGTGCCGAGCCCAAGGAGACGCTGGAAGAGATATCGGCAACGATTGTCGCCGCCCAGGAACGGAACATCCCTCTCCTTGCCTACAACGCACCCTTCGATGTGAAGATGCTGCAGGGCGATCTGCAGCGTTGGCGGTGTGATTCCGGAATCACCGACGCCCTGGAGAATGACCGTCTGCTCGTCGTCGACCCACTGGTCATCGACAGAGCGGTATCGCATCGTTCGGGCAAACGAACGCTGAGCGCCACCACCGAATACTATGGTGTCGATCCATACGGGGATTTTCACGATGCCACTGCGGACACCATTGCGGCGGTGGATTTGGTTACCCCCATGTCCACGCTGTATCCCCAGGTCGGGCATCTTGCTCTGGGCGACCTGATGGAATGGCAACGCAGCGCACACCACACCTGGAAAGAGTCCTTCAACCGTTGGCTGGAGTCGAAGGGACGCAGACCCATCCGCGAAGGCTGGTTCGAATAGAAGGCATCGGTCGAGCGGGCGACTGCCGAGAAGCCAACTGTTTAGAAGACGACTGCCAAGAAGGCGCTGGTTTTGGGAAGAAGTCGCCGGTTGACGGATACCCTTCTCCCGCTCGCCTATAATATAAGCGCATTACGTTGCGGATACACGGGATTCGAACCTACGACCCGCGACAGCACACAGAATCGAACCAATTGCTGCAGGGGGCTTTACATTGCTGACCATCCACGAAATCACTGACGCTTCGCAATTCAATGAGATGGTGGATTCCGCACAGGGGCATCCGATGCAAAAGTGGCAGTGGGGTGAGCTCAAAGCCGCCACAGGACCCTGGACGGCCCACAGGGTCAGCGTTCAGTCCGGCGATGAGACGGTTGGCTGTGCACAGGTGCTCGTACGCAAGCTCCCCTGGCCTTTCGGCAGCATCTGCTATGCCCCGCGCGGTCCTGTCGTATCTGAAGCGGAGCGCTACGCCGAGGTGTCCGATGCCGTCGCCGATTGGTGCCATGACCGATTCCACCCGGTGTCACTGAAAATCGACCCTCCCGCCACATCTTTGTCCCTGTCCGGAGATTGGGTCGAAGGCGACCATGTGCTGATGGCGACCACCGCGATCGTCGACCTCGAACCCGACGAAGATGCGATTATGAAATCCCTGCATTCTCGGAATGCCCGCAACTACATTCGGCGAGGTGCCAAAGTCGGCATCGAAGTCGTCCCGGGAACCCGCGAGGACGTGGACACGGTAATCGCCATCTACCATGAGACGGCGGATCGGGACGGTTTCCCTCTGCATCCCGATGAGTACTACCATCAGGCATTCGACCTGCTCGGTGAGGTCGGTCAGCTCATCGTGGCCAAATACGAGGGTGAGATCGTCTCCTTCATGTGGAATGTCACCAGCACCTGGGGCGCTTCGGAACTCTGGGCCGGAGCCAACGCGACAGGCCGCAAGATGCGTGCCAACTATCCGCTGAAGTGGGGCGCGATGAAGGCCGCGAAGGCCGTTGGCGCACAACGCTACGACATGAACGGTCTGTTGAACGACGGCATCAGCGAATTCAAGAAGTCCTTCCAGAACGTGCCGACCATCTGGGCGGGAACCTACGAGAAGCCTCTGAGCCCGCTCTACCATCTGTGGGACAAGTCACTTGCCCTGTTCAAGGCCATCCGCAGGCGGAAGAACGCACCTCGTCAAAAGCAAACCAACAACTGAACCCATACGCAGTCAAGACAACAGGCAAAGCATCAGACAAGGTAAGCGCTACGGCGCTTATCTTGTCACCACGGAGATTGCGGCCGAAATCTGGTTCTGGTTCAGGTCCGTGGGAAGGCTGACGGCTCCTGCTACCAGTTCATCGGTGACTTGCAGATGCGAGCGGTCATGGGGAACATGATAGGCATCGGGATTCTCGACACCCGGGAACAGCTCCGGCCGGTACCAGCGCTCGGCATACACTCCGGCATCTCTGAGCGCTGCGATAATCCCTTCGGCTCGTTCTGTGGATTCGGCGAATATCGGGAAACGGAGCAGGGGCTGCGCCTCCCCCGCCATCACCTGCCTCGGCACCGCCACGGCATCGGACCCCTTCAAAGACTCTCTGAACCTGCTCACAACACCGGCACGCGCGGATTCATTGGCTTCCAGAGCATGCAGGGAACGCAGTATCGTCGTTTCCATCCATGACGTCGGAGCCATGGGTGCATACCCAAGCCCGCCACGCTGCTCCACCTTGGCGATGGGCGGTTCATACAGGCCGACACGGGTAAGCCATGAACGCATACGAGGCCCTGCACCTCCCGGCAGACGACCAAGCACCCGGTTTTCGTTGATGTACATGCGCGTCACCATGTCGAGACGCTTGCCCGGTCTGGGCAGCGATGCCAGTCGTGACCGCAGCAGACGGTTGTATTCCGGTGCGGATGCCGACAGCTGCGGATTCACCCATATCGCGCCACCGAAGCGGGTGGGGAGAATCTTTTCCACGCCGAAGGAATGCACGGAGATATCCGCCAAAGGCCTGCCCTGGTCGTCCGTCGCCATCCTGGTAACACAGTGAGCGCTGTCCTCGACCAGCAGTGCCTGCGACTCTTTTCGTGTACGCGCGGCGAGCGCTGCCGAAGCCTCCGAATCTATCAACCCGAACGTGTGCTGCATCATCACTGCCCGAGTGTCCGAAGCCAGGGGCATGGTGCTGGGGTCGAGCATGATCGTCTCACGCTGCACATCCCCGTATGCGGGTGTCAATCCCGCCGCAAGGATGGGGTCGACCGCGGTGCAGCAGGTATACAGCTGGGTGCATGCACTGCCCGGCCCATACAGCTCTCGCAAGGCATCGAACACCAGTTGCATACCGTATCTGGCCTTGAACACCAGGAACCAATCCTCCGCATTGCTGGCCGTGCGTTTCGCCAACTCCTGCCTGAGCTCCCGGGCACTGCGTTCATCAGCGCTGCGGGCATCCGAGCTCGATTCCATATCCGCTCCTCTATTTGGCCATCTAGGAGATAACTGCACTAAAAGGACAGCAAATTGGTAAATCTTTCTCGCAAAAGCTGTCCTTTTAGTGCAGTTATCATATTCGGTCATTATTAGCTCCACTCAATCTATCGCCTTTGCCATCTCCGTGAAGCAGCCCGGGGAAGGGCGAAGGGCCTTCTTTGCATACTCTGCACACCGGCATCGGAGCGTGAGCGATGCCGGAAGGTAAAATAACACTGAAATACTGGGGATATGTTGACTATGGATCGGATGGATATGACGCTTACGTTGGAATCGGCGGTAGCACTGCTCAACCAACACCACTTGCTCAGAGAGGTCATCGACGGCAATGTGTGGACGACTGATTCGGCAGAACTCCCCCAGCGAACCTTCTCGGACATCTCATACGACACCCGGAAGGTGTCGGCTGAAACTCTGCTGTTCTGCAAGGGACGTTTCTCACCCAAATATCTGCAGTCCGCGAACGAGCTGGGATTGAGCTGCTACGTGGCCCAGGAGGATTTTTCCGAATACACGGATGCCACAGGCATCATCGTCAGGAACGCCTCTCAGGCGATGTCATTGCTTTCAGCAGCGTTCTACGACTTCCCCCAGCATGACCTGACCGTTATCGGCATCACGGGCACCAAGGGCAAAACGACGACAGCCTATTTCACCCAGGCGATACTCAACGCCTATTCCGGCGGCAAGACCGCGCTGTTCTCTTCGGTGGACAACTGCTTGGACGGAGTGCATTACGAGGAGTCCGACCTCACCACGCCTGAATCCATGGACCTCTTCCGCATGATGCATCAGGCCCGCAGCAACGGCATGACATATCTGGTCATGGAGGTGTCTTCTCAGGCGTACAAGGTCGACCGAGTCTACGGCCTGCATTTCGATATCGGCGCGTTCCTGAACATCACACCCGATCACATCAGCAGCATCGAACATCCCACTTTCGAGGACTACCTGTTTTGCAAGCGACAGATAATCTCGAACTCGTCGCGCATGATTATCGGCGCGGACAGCCAGCATCTCTCCCTGCTGCGCGAAGACGCCGAACGCGAGCACGTACCGGTAAGCACTTTCGCCCTGCGTGACAGTACGAACGATATACAGGATGCCGACGTCGTGTCCGTCAGCAACGAACACACCCGCCCCGCCTTCGGCCTGTATGAGAACGGCAAGGACATCGGCTCGTTCACGCTGTCCATCGAAGGGGATTTCAACGAAGCCAATGCGGCCGCAGCGACGGCTCTGGCATTATCCGCCGGAGTTCCCGTTGACGACCCCTCGTTGCATGCGATGGAATCCATACGCATCTCCGGACGCATGGAACGTTTCACCAGTGAAGACGGCGTCATCGCCTATGTGGACTACGCCCACAACTACGCCAGTATCAAAGCACTGGTGGATTTCGTATATCAACGCTACGGCAGTCGGCATCCCCGCATCACCCTCGTCACGGGTTCCGCAGGCAATAAGGCCATCGACCGACGCGAAGGCATCGTCAAAGCCGCGCAGGACCGCATCGCCAGATTCATCTTCACCACCGAGGACACCGACACCGAGCCCAATTCGGAGATTTGCGCCCAGCTGATGGGGTATGTGACGAATCCTGCGGTTGAGGCCGGAGTCATACTCGACCGCACCCAGGCCATCGAAGAGGCCTACCGGGATGCTCAGGCGCATGCGGATCGTCTGAATGTCCTGCTGGTAACCGGCAAAGGCGAGGAACGCTGGATCAAGAACTTGAACCGGCATGTGCCCTTTGAAGGCGACAGCAACATCGTCGCCCGACTGTTCAGGAAGGTAGCCAAATGAACGATTTCGAAGCGGTGCTGCTCGGCAGCGAAACGGGAGCCTATGCCATGGCCCGCGCGTTCCACAGCGAATACGGCATAACATCCCACATTTTTGGTCGTCTTCAACTTTCTGTATCCAAATTCAGCACCATCATGGATACGCATTTCTACCCTGATCTGACGGAGCCCGAGGCATTCCGCAGGCATATGCTTGCCGCCGGCAAGGATCTGCGCGAGCGCTACCCCGATGCCACGCTGCTGCTGATACCTTGCGGAGATGATTACAGCGCTCTGCTCAGCCGTTGCAGGGATGACCTGAGCGAGTACTTCACCTTCACCAGCGTGAATGACGAACTGCACACCGCCCTGAGCTACAAAAGCAGCTTCTACGACTTCTGCAACCGCTACCAGCTGCCTCATCCTGCGACGATGGTGCTGAACCCTGAGGATTTTCAGGCCGGACGCCATCTGCACCTGCCCTTCGATTTTCCGGTGGCTCTCAAACCCGCGGACAGCGTCGAATACCTCTCCATCGATTTTCCCGGTCGCAAGAAGGCCTATGCGTTGAACAGCCAGGAGGAACTCAACAGGATTCTCAAGCTCATCTTCGATGCTGGCTATTCCTCGGATCTCATCATCCAGGACTTCATTCCGGGCGGCGACGGCAATATGCGGGTGCTCAATGCCTATGTCGATAAGCATCATCAGGTACGGATGATGTTCCTGGGGCATATCCTGTTGGCCGATCCCACACCGGAGGCTATCGGCAACTACGCCGCCATCATCCCCGACTACAACGAGGCGCTCTGTCTGCGTATCAAGGATTTTCTTGAAGACATCAAGTACGAGGGCGTCGCCAACTTCGACCTGAAATTCGACCCGCGTGACGGTGAGTACAAGCTCTTCGAAATCAATCTGCGTCAAGGCCGAACGAATTTCTTCGTCTCGCTCAACGGCTTCAATCTGGCACGGTATTTCGTGGACGATCTGGTGTACGACAAGCCTTTCGACGGCGAGACACTGATCGGCAAAGGTTCGAAGATGCTGCTCGAAGTTCCTCCGTCCGTCCTGAAACGCTACGGCGAACCCGGCGATGCCTTGGAGAGCGGGCTGCAAATGCTGCGGCGGCATCAATACTCCTGGACCTTGCGATATGACCGGGACATGCCTCTCAAGCGTCGACTGCTGTTGTGGCGACTCGCACGGCTCACCACCAAGAACTATGCTCGATACGAGCACTGAGCAGTTACAAGCACTGAACTCTCATTAGGGTGAGCAATGGAGACTGTTCAACGACATGGCACAGGAAGACGCGAGCCAGCAAGTGTAAGGGGATGTGATGCGCAATTTCTTCGCCGTTCTGGGTGGCATGGGGACCTTGGCAACCGAAAGCTACATCAGACTGGTCGATAAGGCCACCCAAGCACATCAGGATCAGGAATTCCTGGATTACGTGGTGTTCAACAACGCCAGCGTGCCCGACCGTACTCAATTCATTCTCGGGGAAAGCGACGAGGACCCCTTCCCCTACATCGCGGACGACGTGCTGAAGGCGACCGAGATCGGCGCATCCTTCATCACCCTGCCATGCAATACCGCGCATCATTTCTTCGACCGCTTGCAGGCGCTGACTCCCGTCCCCATTCTGCATATGCCCAACGAGGCGCTTGCCGAGATGATTCGCCGCTATCCGGTCGAATCACATCCTCGCGTCGGTTTCATGGGCACCGAAGGCAGCCTCAATTCGGGGATATACCGCAAAGGCGTGGAAGCCGCGGGCTACGCCTTTGAAGAACCGGACGCAGCCTTGCAGAAGGACATCAGCTATCTCATCTATCACGATGTCAAAGACACCGGCGTACTCGAACGCGATCGCTACGAAGCGGTGCTGGACACCATGCTCAAGCAGCGCCACTGCGACGTGGTGATTCTGGGCTGCACCGAGCTGTCGGTCTTCAACGAAGCCTTCCCGATGCCCGAACTGCCCATCATCGATGCTCAGGAGATACTTGCCGTGAACACGGTGGCACGCGCACAATTACTGCGCAGCCAACAGGTCAGGAACGCTCCATCTTCTGAGACACCACGGCGGTGACTCCATCCGAGCGCATCGTGATGCCGTAGAGCGCATCCGCAATGCTCATCGTACGCTGCTGATGAGTGATGACGATCAGCTGGGCATGTGACCTCAGATCGTTCAGCGCATTGAGCAATCGTGTCAGATTCACGTCGTCCAGGGCTGCCTCGACCTCGTCCATGACGTAGAAGGGGCTTGGGCGGGCAGTGAAAATCGCGAAGAGCAGCGCCAGTGCGGTCAATGAGCGCTCACCACCCGAAAGCAATGTGAGCTGTTTGACGCGTTTACCGGCCGGACTGGCTTCCACGATGACTCCGGAATGCAGCAGATCGTCCGGGTCCTCGAGACGGAGCCTACCGGTGCCTCCCGGAAACAGCGTGTTGAATACCGTGCCGAACGCCACGGCGGTATCGTCGAAGGCCTGTTTGAACACGTCGATCATCGTCGTATCGAGATCCTTGACCAGCCCCAGCAGATCGTCACGCGAGGTGGCCACATCGTTGCGCTGCTCATTGAGGTACTGGTTGCGTGTCTGCAAGGCATCGAACTCTTCGGTGGCCAGCGGGTTGACCTTTCCCAAGGCCTGCAAATCCCTTCTCGCCTTTTCCAGACGTTTGATCTGCTCCTGCCTGTTATAGGGGACCGTACGATAGCGCTCGGATTCGACCATGCGACCTGCTGCTCCATCGGGCTCACCACCGTCGACCGTGCCCTCAGTGACCGTGCCGTCGCTTGGCGCGACAGCACCGGCATCCCCTCCTTCGACATCTTCCAACAGCACCTGCCCGCTGTCATCCAATACGGGGACCGGCTGATCGGGACCGTAGGTGTCTATCAGTTCAGGAATGCCGATGCCCAGACCATCATTGAGCTGCTGCAGCAACTGACCCAGCTGTGTGGCCAGTCGCTCGCGGTCGATATCCAGTTGGTGTTCGCGATCCTGAAGCGAGGCGACCTTGGGTTCGACGGCGTTGCGCTCCTGACGAAGCCGTTTGAGTTCATCGTCGTGCGTCGAGATCTGGGCCTGCAATGCTTCCCTGCGCTTGGCTGCACGGGCGAGGCTGTCGGCCATCAAGCTTTGGACCTGACGGGCCTGTCCGGCGAGCCGTCTGGCATGAGCGGCATCGGCTCTATGACGGTCGTTGGCCTGTTCCGTGCGGATTCGCCGCTCCTGGGCCTCCTTGGCGTTGCTGCGAAGCACATCGGCCTGTCTTGCTAAGGATTCCGCAGTGCCACGAGCCTCGTTCCAGGCTATTTTGGCGGCAACCTCATGCTCCCTTGCCGTATTGAGAGCGGTTTCGAGACCGTGTTCGCGATGGGTAAGCTCATCGAAATCCGAGGCACCTCCTTCGCTGTGTTGCGCGGATGCCAACGCCTGCGCAAGGTCATGCGCCTTCTGTCGATGGGTCTGCCCGTCTTCTTCCGCCTCGGCCATTTTCCTGGTGGCCTGCTCGATGAGATGTTCCACGGCAGATACACGCTGTTGTGCCGTATGCAGTGATTTCTCAAGTTGCTGCCGCTGCACTCGACGTTCCGTATGCAGGTTTCGTTCCGCATCGACCGTCGCCCTTGCCTGGTCGCGAGCTTGCTGTGCCACCGAGATATCGGCCTGCAACGCCTTGGCTTGTTCGCCGAGTTCCGTGCTCTGTGCAAGGGCGCTGTCTCTTCTGGCGGCGAGAGACAGGTCGCTTTGAGGCTGCGATGAGCCTCCGACGGCACCGACCGCCGTGATGACATCGCCGCTCCTACTGACCGCACGCTGCCAACGCCCCTCATCAACGGCCTGATACGCCTGTTGGATATCATCGCATGCGGCAACACCGTCCAAGATGCTGTGCACCGAGGCCAACACGCCTTGAGCCTGTTCATCGTCCTGATGCTGCGGATTGAGCGTGACCAGGGTTGACAGGGCACGCACCTGTTCACCGACCGCGTCCTCCGGCTGGGACTGCACCGCCTTCCTCGCGACGGCACCAGCGACCTGCATGGGTCTGAGCACCACGGCCTTGCCCAGATGGTCCTCGCGGGCACGAAGCAGAGCATGGAGCATGTTGCCGCCACCCGGCACCACCAAAGCACTGGAGAAGGCGTCGAGCGCGTGAGCGACCGGCTCCTCCCATCCTTCCGTGATTCTGATGAAGTCCGCCAATCTTCCCAGAGGCGCCACCTGCGGGTCCTGCTCCAAGGCGCCGGTGGCGTTTCTGCTCTGCAGAGTATCCGCCAGGGCATCCGCCTTGGCCTGCAGGGTAATCATCCGTGAATTCACATCGTGCAGTTGGTCGTTGAGCTCGTTCAGCTTCGTCTGCGCGCCATCCAGCCTGTCCTTGGCGAGCTGCAGGGCGTTGGAGTCCTCGTCGCCGAGCGAAGTCAGCTCGATTGACAGGGAATTCTGCTGGTCGCCGGCCTCCTTGAGCTGCGTATTGAGATTCTCGATTTGCCCGGTGAAATCGGAGTGTCGACTTTCCGAGAGCTGAACGGCCGATTCCTCCTTGGCTATCAATTCACGGAGATTGGATATCTGCGTGTCGCGCGCTCTGGCCAGCCGTCTCAGTTCGGTCAGCGTTTGTCTGACCGAAGCGAGTTTCTTCTCGTTCCCCGCACGCTGTTCGGTAGCCTGCTCCAAACTCTGTTTCAGGGTCGAGACCTTATTGTTCTGCGCTTCATGTTGCTGCTCGAGTTCCTTCGCTCTTGACAGCAGCATGCCGGGGTCTTCTCCCCCGACTGCCGTAATCCGCGCCGACAGAGAGGATGCGCGTTCCTCAGCCAAGGAGGCGAGGGAGCGGAAACGTTCCTGCAATCTGGACAATTCATGCCAGGCGTTGTTGATACCGGTGATTTCGGGATTCGACTGGCTGCTGAGCGCCTCGACCTGTTCGATCCGCATCTTCGCCTGCGTCAGCTCGCGTTGCGCCTCCATCAGCGAGGCACGCACCGTGCCAAATTCGTTTCGCACCTTGTCGCGCTGCTGCGTCAGCTTCAGGGCATCCTCGGCCTGGATACGGGCCTGTGCGTCTCGCAAGGTCACCTGTATACCTTCGGCGCGTCTCGAAATCCTCGCCTGCCGGCCCAGTGGGCCAAGTTGACGGTGAATCTCCGAAAGCAGGTCGTCCAGGCGTGAAAGATTCGTTTCGGTGTTCGCGAGTTTGCGCAAGGCACGTTCCTTGCGTTTGCGGTGCTTGAGGATGCCTGCCGCCTCCTCGATGAAGGCCCGGTGCCCGGCGGGGTCCGCACGCAGAATAGAGTCGAGACGCCCCTGCCCCACGATGACGTGCATCTGCTGCCCAAGACCGGTGTCGCTGAGCAGCTCCTGGATATCAAGCAGTCTGCAGGACGAGCCGTTAATCGCGTATTCCGAGCCGCCGTTGCGGAAAATCGTCCTGCTGATGGTGACTTCCGTATAGTCGATGTCGAGCACGTGGTCACCGTTGTCTATGGTCAGGCTGACCTGAGCTCTTCCCAAAGGCGGGCGCGATGATGTCCCCGCGAAAATCACGTCCTCCATCGAGGTGCCTCGCAGGCTTTTCGCTCCCTGCTCCCCCATCACCCAAGCCAGGGCGTCCACGATATTGGATTTTCCGGAACCGTTCGGCCCTACGACCGCGGTGATTCCCGGCTCGAAGCGCAGCGTGGTGGCCGAGGCGAAGGATTTGAACCCGCGAAGCGTGAGCTCCTTGAGATACATCAGACTCGCTCCGACTTCGGCTTGGCCAAATCGGCGTTCATATGCTCCTTCAACAGGGTTCGGGCATCGCCCGCCGTCACGAAGCTGCCGCAGATCAGCACGCCTTGTCCGTATCCCACGCCGACCTCATCTTCGGCATCGACCATATCAACCGCGCTTTGTATGGCATCGGGCAGTGAATCACGACGGGTGACCCTGTCACGCCCGAACACGCCGACCGCGATGGCTTCGAGCTCCTTGGCTGGCATGACGCGGTCCCTCCAGGAATTCTCGGTGACCACCACCTCGCTGAGCAGCGGTTCGAGTATGCCCAGATACTCCTCGACCTGCTTGTCCTTCATCATGGCGACCACGCCCACCAGCTGCCGGAAGTCGTAGCTCTCCTCGATAGCGTCGCGCAGAGCCTGAGCGGCATTCACGTTATGACCTCCGTCGAGAATGATGGTCGGGGAAGTCCTGATCTGCTCGATGCGTCCCGGAATCTTCACACCGCCCAAGGCTTCGGCGACCAAATCACCGTCCAACGCTCCGTTCACCGGCAGCACGATCTCCGCGGCAGCCAAAGCGGACAAGGCGTTATGTGCCTGGTGTCTGCCGAATTTCGCTACCGGAACCTGCTCGTACACGCCGTTGGGAGTGCGCATATCGACGACCTGTCCCCCGACGGCTGGCAGACGACCGGTGACTTCCATCTCCTCGCCGTCACGAATCAGCCCCTGGGCATGATTCCGCTGCACCGCCTCCTCGATAATCGGCATGACCTTTGCGGCGTGTGGTTGAGGTCCGATAACCGCAGTGGAACGGGATTTGATGATGCCCGCCTTCTCCGTGGCAATCTGTTCGACGGTATCGCCGAGCCACTGCATATGATCCATATCGACAGGTCCGATAATCGACACGTCACCGTCAATGACATTGGTGGCATCCCAGAGCCCGCCCATGCCCACCTCGATGATCGCCACATCGACCGGAGCATCCGCGAAGGCTGCGATGGCCATCGAGGTGAGCACCTCGAAGAAGCTCATAGCGGGACCGCCGTCCTTGACGGATTGCACATCCACCATGTCCACAAAGGGGGCGATCTGCTCATAGGCATCCACGAAGGCTTCGTCGCCGAGCTGCTGACCGTTGATGCAGATGCGCTCATTCACCCGCTGGAGGTGAGGCGAGGTGTACAGGCCCGTCTGGAGACCGTAAGCCCTGACAAGCGCCTCGACCATTCTGGCAGTCGACCCCTTGCCGTTGGTTCCGGTAATGTGCACCACGCGGAACGACTCTTCAGGATGCCCCATCAAATCAAGCATGAGATGCATGCGGTCAAGATTCAGGTTCGTGGTGTTGTGCTCGGTCGGCCTGTTCATGATGAGCCTTTCGACCTGCAACATCTGTGCTCCGTCTTGATTCGGATGCTCTAGTGACATTCTCCGCCTGCGATTCTGACCGTGCGCCAACACACCATATAGGACAGTGAACATTCTAGGCGAAGCGCTGAACCATATGGCGTTTCAACGCCGGTTTTCGATAACGGCGTCACCAGCCGCAATCCCCCGCCCTTCTGCGACTTTCTGTGGCGGCGCGGCAAGCATGCGGCACAATTCCGTGAGCTGCGCCAATGAATCCCCCGGCCGTTTCGCCCAAGGCCGACCTTGCCGATACACCACCCGCACTACGATGAACAACAGCAGAACAGCTGAGTGCATGGCGGCGCATATCGATGCGCCGCCTCTATCGGAGCGCTCAGAATCGAGAACCAGGAGGATGCAATGGGTGGGGAGCAAGCGTTGACCGTCGAAGGGGATTCACAGGATTTGGAGGACAGGGTCAACAATCGCACGCTGCGGCCCGTTTCCGGCACCTTCAAGGAATTCATGACCGAAGGCTGGGACTCGCAGGAGCCCGAACAGCAGGCCCTGGAATCCAGCTCCTTCACACCGGCAAGATTGCAGGCCCTGGGCAAGCGTTTCCCCGGCGAGCGCCTGGTCATTCCTGCGGGCAACCTGAAGACCCGCAACAACGACTGTGATTACGCTTTCCGCCCTGACACCACCTTCGCGTATTACACGGGCCTGGGTGAGGACTTCGAGGCCGGTGCGGTCCTGGTGCTCAACCCTGTCGCCGACGCTTCGTCCGAGGAGAATCAGGGCGCTACCCACACCCCGACACTGTACGTGCATCCTCGTGCGGATCAAAGCACCGAAGACTACTACCGTTCAGCGCAATACGGTGAATACTGGGTCGGCCCACGTCCAGGGCTCAAAGAGCTTTCAGCCATGACCGGCATCCAGACCGAAGACATCGCCCAACTGCCGGACGCCCTTGCCAAGGACATCGGCACCGAGGAAGGTGCCGTCCAGCTGCGCGTGGTACGCGACGCCGATCCGCAGATAACGCAGATGGTCGAGGACATCCGTTGGGAGAACGGATGCGACGACCCCGACCACAACACCGAAGCCGACGGCAAGCTTCACGAATTCGCCGCCGAGGAGCGGATGATCAAGGATTCATATGAGGTCGCGGAAATGCGCAAGGCAGTTGATGCCACCAAGCTCGGTTTCGACCGTATTCTCGAACGGCTGCCGGAGGCGGTCGACAAGCCTCGTTCAGAGCGCATGTTGGAGAGCGCTTTCAACTCGATAGCACGCGAGCGCGGCAACGATGTGGGCTACGGCACCATCGTCGCTTCAGGCAGCCATGCTCCTGTGCTGCACTGGATGAGAAACAACGGCACCGTACGCAACGGCGAGCTGCTGCTCATAGATGCGGGCATCGAAGTCAACAGCCTGTACACGGCGGACATCACCAGAACGTTCCCTGTGGGCGGAAAGTTCAGCCCCTTGCAGCGGGACATCTATGAGACGGTGCTTTCGGCTCAGCAGGCGGCCTTCGAAGTCGCCAAACCCGGCGTCACATACTCTGACATCCATCACACGGTGATGCGGGTACTCGCCGAGGCTCTGCATAACTGGGGCATTCTGCCGGTCAGTGTCGAAGAGTCGCTGAGTCCTTCAGGCCAGCAGCACAGAAGGTGGCATGCCTGCGGGTGCGCTCACCACCTCGGTCTGGATGTTCACGACTGCGCCCAGGCCCGGTACGAGTCCTACCAGGATGCGCCCATCGAGGCGGGAATGATTTTCACCATCGAGCCCGGCCTGTATTTCAAGGAGAACGACCTGCTGGTTCCTCCTGAGTTCCGCGGCATCGGCGTGCGCATCGAGGACGACGTGCTGATGACCGAGCACGGTCCCGAGTGGATTTCGGTGGGTATTCCCAAGACCGTGGATGATGTGGAAGAGTGGATGGCTCAACGCGCGTCCGCCGCCCATCAGGTACGGACCGAGAACTGACCGTCAACGCATAGCATCTGTTTCGGTCGCCGAAGCGGAACGTTTGGAGGGCCATCGTCACTTTCGGCGATGGCCCTCCACGGAACACCATCAAGGAGTTTGTCATGACCACCCCGAATTTCGTACTCGATCTCAGAAAGAACATCGGCCACGATCCGCTTTGGCTGATGGGAGTTTCGGCGTATGTTATCGACGTGCAGGACCGTATCCTTCTGGGACGGCGTGCAGATACGGGAGAATGGGCGCTGGTGTACGGCATTATCGAACCGGGTGAGGAAGCAGCTGACACCGCGATTCGCGAGGTCAAGGAGGAGACCGGGGTGGACGCGGTTCCAACCGACCTGGTCAGCATCAAATCCTCGTCGCGTATGTTGCGGTACGCGAACGGCGACCAGGCCATGTATATGGACCATCTGTTCATCTGCACCGTCGACACCAGTGGCGATACCGAAGCCCGGGTCGGCGACGATGAAAGCCTTGACGTCGGCTGGTTCGCCTTGGACGACCTGCCTTCGCCGCTGGCCGAAAGCACCAAGGAACGCATGCGCTACGTTCATGAGTACCAGGCCAATCTGGCCCAGGGTGACGGCCACGCGCTGTTCTCGTATACGCCCGCAAGCAGAATGTAGGTTTGTTCGGGCGTTGTCGGGCACCGTTTCGACGCGCACGACTGGGTTGCTCATTTGTGTAGGGATTCCAAAGTATATTGGACCTTTTCCGCACAGAAAGTGGCGTGATACCACGGGTGAGCATCTACCATCCTTGCTTGGCAGCCGAGTAATCCCTACACAAATCCACTACGGGGCGTAACGACATCGTATTCGTGTTCAATTCGGAACATCCGGATAGCCATATCGAACAACACGCCGAATGGACTTTATTGCATTAACGAAGTTAATATATTAAGAAAATATGTAATGGTTCATAACCGACGACGAAGGAGTCATCGTGCACTCTGGTACATCAGGGATGCCCCAAGGGGGTGCCCATCAATCCCTGTCAGAACTCAATCGTTCCAGAGTCGTTGAATATCTTCATCGCAACGGCGTCAGTTCCCGAGCTGAAATCGCCCATGCCCTGGGCCTTACGCCAGCCGCCATCACGAAAATCACCGCGAAACTCATCGATCTCGGCATTATCAGCGAAACGGGCAATTTGGAAGGGCGGCTGAACAGGCGAGCCCTTGGTCTTACACTCAATCATTCGCAATACCGGGTCATAGGCGTCAAATTCGCACGCAGCTTGGTGCAGATAGGCGTATTCGACATCAGCGGCCTGCAACTGTCGCTTATTGATCTCCCCCCTGTCGTGGATTCCCAGATATTCGCCACCATCACCGACATCCGTCGTATCATCACGGAACTGATCCGCAAGGACCCGAACATCGTCGCCGTGGGAATGTCCGTCCCCGGGCCGTATCTACGTCACGAAGGCCGTATCGCAGTGGTCACCTCGATGCCCGGCTGGACGGATATCTGCTATACCGATGAATTCAGCAACGCCTTCTCCGTCCCCACCTTCATCGAACACGACGCTCGTTCCGGCGCCCTGGCGGAAAGCCTGTTCGACCCCCGCATCTCATCCGACTGCATAGCGTACTATCTCGTCGGAGAAGGCGTCGGCCTGGGAGTCATGGACCATGAACGGCTCATCAACGGAGACAGGGGCGCCGCGACGGAAATCGGACACGTCAGCATCGACGTCAACGGCAGACATTGCAAATGCGGAAATGTCGGATGCCTGGAATGCTATTGCTCCGCAGTGGCAGTTCATCAAGAGCTCGTTGAGTCGGGGATACTGAACGATGCTCATCCCGACATCGCGACAATGACGCATCGGGACGCATGCAAAGCACTGTTCTCAGCCTCGAAGCAAGGCGACGTTCGCGCCACCGGACTTCTCGAAAAGATTTCACGCTACGTTGGATACGGCTGCGTCAATATCATCAATGCCTACAATCCACGACAGATCGTCATCGGCGACATCATGGCCCAGGCGGGCGATGTATTGCTCGACACCGTCAAAAAGGTGCTGCACGAGCGCATCGTCCCCGAAATACTGGAATCCACTGAAATCATGCTCTCGACGTTGACGAGCGACCCCACAATCACCGGAGCGGCAGCCGCTGCGGCCAACCAATTCCTGCGCCATCCGTCCCTATTCGCCAAAGCCACCTAGCTCAGACGAATATGACGCGAAACGCGGCACGACTCTTAACCGAGCAACAGTGAAAGAAGTATCACCACAAGGGAAGGAAACACCATGAACCAACCAATCGTACTCAGCCTCGGCGAGCTGCTTTGGGATATGCTGCCGGGAGGCAAGCGAGCAGGCGGCGCCCCGGCAAACTTCATCTACCATGCGATGAAGAACGGTTCGGATGGATACTCGATCAGTGCCATCGGCGAAGACGCCCTTGGTGATGAACTGTCGAACGCCATCAATGATGCAGGCATCAAGTCCATCCTACAACGCAACGCATGGCCTACCAGCACCGTCGAGGTAGCACTGAAAAACGGTATCCCCGAGTACACCATCGTGCGCAACGTGGCGTGGGATCACATCGTGCTCACCCGCGAACTCATCGAAATGGTCGGCAAAGCCGATGCGGTCTGCTTCGGCACACTTGCCCTGCGCAGCCCGGAAACCCACGACACCATCATCGAACTGCTCAAGCACACCAAGCCGGGCGCGATGAAGTTCTTCGACATCAACCTCCGCGGCGATCACTACTCGAAGGAACTCATCACCGAGCTCCTCTGGCAGGCGACCGTGCTCAAGCTCAACGACGCCGAACTGCTGCTGCTGCAGGATATGTTCGACATCCGCGGCACATCCGACGCCGATGCATGCCAGTGGTTCATCGATCATTTCGACCTTGAATACACCGTCCTCACCGCAGGCAGCGAATACAGCAGCATCTTCGGACGCACCGGCGATTCATCCACGCTGTCCACTCCACACGTGAAGGTCGCCGATACCGTCGGCGCCGGAGACTCCTTCTCGGGAACCTTCACCAGCAACATTCTCCAGGGCGTGTCACTTCGCACCGCACATCGCGCGGCGGTCAACACCGCCGCCTATGTCTGCACGCAAAATGGCGCATGGCCTGACTATCCGGAGACCATTCCGGATTACCTCGCACAGGCGGAAGCCGAAAACTAAGCAGTACAATCGCTGCCGCTTCCTGATGGGGATCAGAAAGCGGCAGTCGAGGGGGAAAAATTATGTCAAACACAAGTTCTGGCCAAACCCGGTCGGGAATGAATATTCGAGCGCTTGCACCGGTTATGGTGTCGTTCTTCATCATGGGCTTCGTCGATCTGGTCGGCATCGCCGCGAACTATGTGAAGGACGATTTCTCACTGACCGATTCGCAGGCCAATCTCTTCACCAGCATGGTGTTCTTCTGGTTCCTCATCTTCTCGGTGCCCACCGGCCTGATGATGAACCGTATCGGCAGACGCCGCACCGTGCTCATCAGCATCATCATCACGTCGGCAGCGCTTATCGTCCCGGTCATCGGGTATCTGCAGCCTTCCAAAGACGCTCGCTTCGTGCTGATGATCATCTCCTTCTGCCTGCTCGGCATCGGCAACACAGTGATGCAGGTTTCGCTTAATCCCCTGCTGAGCAATCTGGTCAGCAACGACAAGCTGGCAAGCACGCTGACTCTTGGACAGTTCGTCAAGGCCATCGCCTCCTTCATCGCGCCTCTTCTGGCAGGATGGATGGCGGCCGCATTCGGCATGTGGTGGTTGCTTTACGTGATTTTCCTGGTTGTGGCCATCGTTGGGTACGTGCTACTCGCCGCGGACAAGATTGAAGAAGCGGCACCGGACAAGGGCAAAACCAGCATCACCCGCTGCTTCGCACTGCTGAAGGACCCCGTAGTGCTGCTGTGCTTCCTGGGCATCGTCAGCCATGTCGGCATCGATGTGGGCATCAACACCACCGCACCGAAGATTCTCATGGAACAGACCGGTCAGTCGCTGGCGACAGCGGGCGTGGCAACCAGTGTCTACTTCGTGTTCCGTACCATCGGATGCCTTACGGGCAGTGTCACTTTGCAGAGGCTCAGCAACAAGACAGCGCTTCGCATCTGCGCAGTGCTTATGGCGCTTTCCGTCGTATGCTTCACGGTGTTCATCACCGTCGCGCAGTCCCCTGTGTTCCTGTGCTACCTCGGCTTGGCTCTTGTGGGCTTCGGCAACTCCAACGTATTCTCGCTCTTCCTCACTCGCGCACTGCTGCATAAGCCAACGCGTCAGAACGAAATCTCCGGTCTGATGATGATGGGGCTTATCGGAGGAGCCATCTTCCCGCCGCTGATGGGGCTTGCCTCCGATGCAGTCGGCATGCAGACAGGTGCCATCGCGGTAATGTCAGTAGGCGTGATCTACGTATTGGTCATCGCCATCTTCCATAACCTGATCGTCTCCAAGAACGAGAAGGTGAACCCGGCAGACTGATCGACATCATTCTCGCTGAATCGTTGCGGCGGGTATTCACCAGTGCGGATCTCTCCAGGTCCCGTGCTGGTGAATACCCGCCGCATCGTTTGTCGACTCGGTGAACCGCATCGTATATCAGCGTTGTCCGCAGGTATTCTGGGTTTCGGCGTTCCCGCAATACCGAATTTCGGGAATACTCCCGTAAAAACACTGTTGAAGATAGAGCTATTGCGATGTTGTACAATAGGGTGTTCGGTCTCGGACCGAATGCGTTTGATAATTGAATATGGGGCTGATCGGTTTCGACGGTGATCTGTTCGTCGCAGAGAAGCGTGCCGAGAACGCGGGGGTCCGCTCGTAAATGTCCTCCCGCAAACAACAAGTGCTAAATCTAACCGCACTGAGTTCGCTCTCGCTGCCTGAGCTTCGCGCCAGGAATAAACAGTGAGCAGTGGCTCCGTTCACTCTCTCTCGTCTTTGGGGAGAAGCTGAACGTCATTTAGAAGACTTGCTTGAATCACTGCGTCACAGGGTGATTCAGGGACTTTAACTGTGAATATGCCAGCCAATAGTTGTCTGCGACACCATTGGGGGCAGAATAATAGCCATACGGCCAGCAGACTACGCACGTAGAAGACTGGGAGTACGGTCACCGGACCCGGGTTCAATTCCCGGCAGCTCCACGAGTATGAAAAGGTCACTCCGCTTGGAGTGACCTTTTTTGCTAGTGGTTCCTCTTCACAACAGCATATGCACAATGCCTTTCTCGGAGAAAGCCAGCTAGCCGCTACACCGGTATTCCTAGCGAGCCGGGAATGCAACAACCACTAGCCCTCAAGCACCGCTGATAGATTCGATCATGCTCCCTTTCCACCGAAACGCCTGACCCCGCTGGTAGTGATTGCAGGAAACATGCCTACCTCAAACGCTGCCTCGTAGACTCGCTGCAGACCATCATCATCTATGGCTCATCTGACGGCAGAAACAGGGAATGGCCTCGACGCTTCCACTCAAAGGATTACGGAAGCATAACCATCCCGCAAATCATGGCATTGAATACATCGGACAGTCAGAGCGTCACACTTTACTCTTGCGGCAGATTCATGGTCTCTATGAGGGAGCACCTGCTGAAAGATTCGGTCGGCAACTCCACTTCCCGCGCCGCGACGAGGGCACGAGCCATCCACCGACAAGGCCTGCACATTGAGGTTATTGAATTCGGACGTTTTCCGGCGCTGCGGAGAGTGCAGGGGCTTCCTCCACGACCGCCGCTGTGCCGCTTGCCGTAATGACCAACAACATGATGTCGGAATTAATGAACTGAGAATAGCTGACTCTTGCCGCGAGTATTGCGTTCGCTGACAGGCCCCGCGCTTCCTCTGCGAGTTTTGCCAATGCCAGCTCCCGCCCCTTGGAGTATTCCTCGGAGTAAGTAGCTGATCTGCCGCCAAAGATGCCTTTGATGCCGCTCAGTGTGTCTTTGACAGCGTTCACGGCAATGACCTGCTCGGTAAAGATCGCACCTTTCACCTCGCTGATCGTCATTCCGGCGATCGTCTGGGTGGTCACTATATGCATGCTGGTCTTTCCTCCCGCTTCCCAAAACGTCTACCTGTGCAGCGAACAGCTGTGGGCTGACGATGTTCCACTGTCTTTTTCACAATATGGAATTCCTGCTTCTCGCAGAATGCACTGCTCACACGTTGTCAACCTCAACGGACGGCGACAGCGACGCACGGTCATGTGCCCTAGAGAATACCACAGTAACGACTTCCCGATACTCTCTCCCGTTATCTATAATTGTCAATGTTTGCGGAAGGGGTCCGGCGAACGGAACTGCGCCGGAGGAACAGGACAGTTCATCCCCCGAGCCTTCACCCACCCCGAACCCTTACCGGGCACACACCCACCACTCACAGCATCACGAGCCACACGCACACACATCGCCAACGGCACCGCCAACCCCACAGGAAAATCAGTACCCTCCCACTCCATGCACCGCACTCTGATCGTCAACTCCCGTTTGAACCGGATACCGGTATCCGGCAGCCACCAACCACGAGAACAACCACGGGAACGCACCCGCACCACCCCTATCGGACCATCAGGCCTGAACACATTAAGCGTATAATTCGACCCACTGGAATCAACTGAGGCCCCCGTAAGCTTGATGTTGCTCTCCGTCACCTGGATCGAAGCGACGTCCACGATCGTGCCCGGGGTGAACACCGTCACCGCCGCCACGTCATCCCCGAGCCGCGACAACACCCCATCAACCGTCCCGGCATCCGGATCGACAACCTGCCCACACACCCCATGCTCATCCCAGAACCGCACCACCACACCCGCACCCAAAGGCAAGACACCATCCCAACCTGCCGGCACCGACATCACGCCACGCACACTATGCACCACAAAGAACCGCTGCAACCGGCCACGACGCCTGTCAGCCTCGCTACCACGGACGGTCTCCCAACCATGCGTCACCAACAGAAAATCAATACGCCACACCTCAATCCACACCAACACCACAAGACCAATAAGCAAAACTGATACGCCTATCGGCACCCAAACAGGATTATCACAAGGAGCACCCGTCCGACATGAACCACCAGGAGTAGGCAGCATCATTTCACCCTTCCAATCAGCTCTTGATCTTTCAAACTCTTAACTAAACCGATCCAAGAGCCAACACCTGACCTTCCGGTACCAATAAAGTCAGTGGGTTTAGATCCTTTCCCGGTCGTCTGCCCCTCACCCTTTGTACAGTGCCCCATCATATCTTCCCAACGCAATCGCGGACTTGGGCGACGCTATGACAACCAGCGTCATGGCAACGGGTCCGGCGCATACAACTGGGTCGGTGGAACGGGAATACGCGAAGAACGCGGTTTCACCCAATGCACGGCCCCGAACACATCACCGCCAGATGCTAAAACCTCAACCGCACGCACACCCTGATCCACCGAAACTGCCAAATCCACAGGAAACGTAATAAGCTGCCAACCCAAGGAACGAACCCTGATGGTCCGTCTCGCATCATATTTGGACGACGCCACCGACGACGCAAACCACATCCCGGAACGACCCAACCACCACCGAGACCGGGCCTCACGCACCTGCACACCAACCACCACACCATCAGACGAAAAATACTCACCAGAAAAAGCCCAAGTCGAGTCACCTGAGCCAGGAATGCTGATGCCGTTCTCCGTGACTTGCAGCACCGCGACATCCAGAACCACACCACGAGCGAACACCGTGACCCCCTGAACACCACCACCACGCAACCGCCCCACAATCCCCGCGACCTCATCACCACCAGGATCCACCACATCCCAACACACACCAGCATCACGCCAACAACGCACCACCACACCCACACCCACAGGCACCACCACACGTTCGACAGGCGCAAACACCAACCCATCACCACAACACCACCTCGGCAACCTCACCCAATCACCACGACGCCGACTATGCACAAACAGCCACACCGCCCCCACAACCACCAACCCAAGAACCACACCAGCAACAGCATTCCCCCAAAACTGAGAATCACCACGCACCACAGCCTCAGCACCCATCAATCTCTCCTAGCGCAAATCTTTCAACCCGTTTGCCAACCCATTCCACGTGCCAATACCACTCTTTGTACTTGCCGTGAGCATTGACGCATCAGTGTCCTTACCAGTCAGACGGTCCTTTACACCTTGCTGTGCGGCACCGTTTGCCATATCCGTCATGGTCGTCGCGCCACGGACGGCGATCTTATTCATCACCGCGTCACTACGTGACATAGTTCCAGATAAAAAGTCTTTCGAAATCTGATCATCCGTTAATCCACGCACCCCGCTGCCGGAGATCCCATTCAATCCACCACCAACAGCGCCAGCAGCCAGATTTTGCCAGATGTCGTCCAGCCAGGGTTTTCTATCGATATGATTATAGAACGCTCCTTGGGCACCGCTATTGACGGCACCATATACCGTTGAAGCTGCAAACCGAGTCAGATAAGCTTTACCCGCTGTCGTTCCTAATTGTTTGACAACCACCTTCGTCAGAGCAGACTCACCACCGCCGCTGATGGTACCGATGGCAGCATCTACAGTGACTTTGGACCAGCTCACGTCGCCGTTTTCTGCTTTTTGCATCCCGATGGAAAAACCGCCAGAGACCAATGCACCTGAACCAGCCATCATTGCATACCCGAATACCCCACCAACACCAGTGCACATCAATGCTATACCACCCGCAACAGCAGCAACAACAACAACAAAGTATTCCCAATGATTCGCCATCCAGTTGTCTGTGTCATTGTGCTTCTGCAGTTGTTCGTCGGTGAGGGGTTTGAGACCGAGCGGATCGCTGAACATCAGCGGATTGTTGGCCGCATACTCGTAAGGATTGGAAGCCCACACGCTGCCAGGCGAAACACACAACCAGATAATCTGACACAGAGGCATCAGTGGCCCCACTCCGGCCGGTGAGGTTCACGGCCCGGAACCGCCCCATACGTACAGTTCTGCCACGACACGGACGTGAGAGCACAGGACCGATAACGCACCGAGAACGAGAGCATGACCCGTAACTGCCTATGGGGTTCCAAAGGCCGCGCGCTACCGAGGATGTGTGCTCGTCGACGGCACCGTTGGCTCGTATGCCACCGGTTACATGGTGTCGTGTCGGAGTTGCTGCCGGGCCTTGCGCACGAAATAGACGGACTCGCCACCAGACGCCAACTCGATGACCTGACGCATGAGTTCGTCGGCATACGTCGCATTACCCCGAGCATACTCTGCCAACCCTGAAAAATACGCGTTCTCCAACCGCACGAACGGCGTCAGATGGGCCGAACCCCGACCATCCTCCACAGCACCCAACGCCCCGCTGCCAGCTATCACGCCAGCCCGTTGTGACAACACCAGCAGCGCGCGCTCCTTCATCTCACGGTAGCGACGGTTCGGAGCCGCGAAGCCCGTCAACAAGTTGTAATAGGCCAACATATCGCGCTGTCGGCCTGCAAGCAGGGCACTCATATACCCCTGCACGTAGCAAGAGATGGAGGAGAGGGCACGCTGGCGGCGAGGGAGTCCTTGCAGATTCACGTCGGACAGCAAGGTCAACGCCCTGTCAAAATCCCCACGAATATACTGCACACGCGCCTTCGCCAGAGCAGTGGACACGACAAGCCTTCGATGCGCCCGCGCACCCTTCGCCTGTGCCACGGCCATATCCATGTACCGCTCATACCAATCGAAATCAAAATCACGTTCCAGCCTGTCCGCCAGAGCCGTACCGACCTCCTTGTTCCACGCACGAGTCACCATCAGTGATGAGACCGCCACGATGAGCGCCACCAGCTGGCATATCTGAATCCACGCCGGGGGATGGATCAGACCGGCGGATGGGAGCGTAAATCCCACGAACAGGACAAAAGACACCCAGCACAGGCTCAGCAGCACTGCAGTCTTCAACCGCACACGGGCCAACGCCGTCTCGACTGGCACACCACGAAAATCCACACGAACCATAACCACCACAATCCTTAACTCGACTACATCCCTGCAGCCAAACCACCCATAAGACCGGCAAGAGTCACCTGTATACCCTCACCTATTCCAGTTAAATCTAACGGTGTCACTGCTACGAAAGCAGCAGCGAGTCCCACTATCGCCACGGTTGCCAATGCCTGATTACCGTTAAAGAATTTTTGCCCACCCGTCACCGTGGTTACCTGTGAAACACCTCCGTCTAGTTGTTGAACTGTTGTCGCCGACGTATAACCGGCCAATAAACCGTGATTCCAATCTGCTGAAGTTTTGAATCCTACTGAATTCGAATTTACTGCATTTCCGGCATTTGCGGATAGGTCTAATCCGTCTGCCCCGATACCGGCTTTCAAGCCTGCATTCCAATCGGAGGGACCGATGTTGGCAGCAACAGATAAATTCCCGCCAGCTGTATTTACACTCAACTTCGCGATCCCTAAATCTATAGTTAACCCTGGCCAATTGTTATCTAGATTAAACTGGAATACACCAGAATCACTGCTTTTGGTCCTCGAAGAGAATTTAGTGTAAGAACCACTCGGCCCCACTATCTCCCCACGATCCTCACCCGTTGAAATGTTGTATCCGTAAAGAAAGTCCACCGTTTTGGAGAAACCAGCAGATACCCCATTCCAACCACCGTTCAAAACACCTCCGATGTTGTTCCACCAACTCTTATTGTGCTCTTGAAGTTGTTCGTCGGTGAGGGGTTTGAGACCGAGTGGATCACTGAACATCAGCGGATTGTTGGCCGCATACTCGTAGGGATTGGAAGCCCACACGCTGCCGGGATCGCCAGGCAGGGGGTCGCGGCTGAGGAATCCCATTGTCGCCGGATCGTAGACGCGGGCGCCCATCCACGCGAGCTTGTCCACACTGACCGTCCCGGCAGCATCCAGACTCACACCGTCAGGCAATCCCCGAACCGTAACCGCGCCGCCGGGCTGCCAGGGGTCCTCGCTGTCCGCACGGGCGGCACGATACCCTGGAGCGACCCATCGTCCTTCGATACCGGTGACCAGCCCCAGACTGGCCACCGAGGTGGAAGCGATTCCTGTGAGCACGGGCAGTGCCCCGGCACTGTCCCATCGCACGGGTTGACCATTGACCGAATCCAGCAACCCGGCGACATCCACATGCAGGCCGATATCCTCGCCCTCATCGTCCCTCCCGACACGAATACGGCTGAGATATCCACGGGCATCATACGTATACTCACGGGACCCCGAAGCGCCGCTTCGGCTGATTCGTCGGCCCATGGGGTCATACGCGTAGGTGACAAGTGCCCCATCGCCATGCTCTTCCTGAACCAGCTGACCGGCGGCATCATACGTGTATATGGTGTCATCGCCATGATCGCTGCTGGCGGTAAGCCGGCCGGCGGCATCATACTGCCAGGTGCTCACACCTCGCTCATCGCGCAACCGTACAAGCTGACCGGCACGGTCATACTCATACGAGGTCAACGCCCCGTCACGGGTGACTGCCACGACACGCGAATCCCGGTCCCGTTGGATATCGGTGACATGCACGCCGGTGTCGTCGGTAAGTGTGTGCCTGATGACTTGACTTTGTCCGTCATACTCCCAGGATTGCAGCAGTTCCCCTGACAACAGACGAGCAACGCGGCCTTGTCCGTCGTATTCCACAACCACATGTCCGAAGCCGCTGTGATCGATGCTCTGCAGACGGCCTTCACTATAGGTATAGGTGACATGCTCGCCGTCACCAGTGGTCATGGCGGTACGTCTGCCCTCACTGTCGTAACTCCACGTCATCGTACTGTCGTCGGTGGTGCGTCCGATGGTGTGCCCCAACGCGTCATACCGTGTGAGCACTTCATGTGACGCTTCGCCATCACAAAGACTCAGCGTGCGTCCCAACAGATCACGTGAGGATGACACGGCAAGATCGCCGTCGATGGTCAAACTCTGTTCGCGCCCCGACCGGTCGTACTGCCATGCATACAGGCGTCCATCGGGATTGTGCTGTGAACGCTGACGTCCCGCTCCGTCGTAGTCCGCTCGGATCACTCTTCCCAACGGGTCGACGCTGGTGACGAGATTGTTCAGCGCGTTCCACTCGTATCGGCTCTCGTTGCCCAATGGGCTCGTCGACTTCGTGAGACGCCCGTCCTCGTCGTACGCATATCGGTTGACACCACCCAATGCGTTCGTGATGGTGGTCAGCTGCCCGGCCTTGTTGTAAGTGAATGTTCGTGCACCCCACTCGTCTTCGGCATGCACGAGTTGGCCGGCCTTATCGTAACCGTATGAGCATGCAGGCATTCCAGGACGTGTCAGGGATGTGATGCGACCGCATGCGTCATAAGCGCATTCTGCCACTGAACCATCGGAGAGTATGTGACGAATCAGACGCGAGTCGGCGTCGTAATAGCGATGTTCGGTTCTGCCGTCGGGGCCCGTGATGCCGCTCAGACGTCCGCAAGCGTCGTATGCATAGCTTGTACGTAGTCCGGTAGGGCTGAGCCGCTCGACGACATTGCCGGCCAGGTCACGATGAATGAGCGTCAATCCGGCGTTCTCGTCCAATATCTCGACGACCCTGCCGGCCAGGTCGTATACCAATTGTTCGCGGGACCCATCGGGGTTGTGTTGCCGAATGACGCGTCCGAAACGGTCGTAGGTCAGCGTGGTGGTCATGAGCCCATCGTCGACGCTGATGGAGCGTTCAGTGTCGTTCCGTCGAGTTGTCTGGCTCACGCCGGTCGGGTCGACCACCAGGGCGGGATTGCCATCCTGGTCGTACTCTCGTTTCCATATGCCGCCTTGCGGGTCCGTGGTGGTGCGAAGTCTTGAGAGTGCGTCGAAACCGTATTGCCAGGTATCACCGCCTGGAGTCGTTATGCTCGCGAGATTTCCCAGATCATCAAGCTTTCGAGTGCTGACGCGACCGAGTGGGTCGGTGCGGGCGATTGGCTGCCCGTGCTCTCCGTACTGCAAGCTGGTGACCTCGCCCAGGGGATTCGTGCACACACGCTGGCGGCCCGCCTGAGTGTATTCATACCGCCAGGTTCCACCGTCTGGTGCCGTGACACTGCTGAGCAGACCGAGCTCGTTGTATGAGTATGCGGTGCGAGCGCCGCTTGGCGTGCTCATCGATGACAGCCGCCCAGCATCGTCGCGCGTGAAGGACAGCACGTCGCCGTCCGCGTTCCTCACTGCAACTACGTCACCCCGATCGTCATATCTCAGCTCAAGCGTCACGCCAACGGGGTCGGTCAGACTTGTCAGGAGACCGCCATCCCAGGTCAGGCAGGTGCGCCCGCCCACCGGGTCTGTCAGCACGCTGGGGTTGGCGTCATCTTCGCCGGCGTATTCGTATGTGGTGCAGGCCTCCCCTGCCTTGACTCGAATCACACGGCCCTGCACGTCATACTCGTAGCTCGTGTCCGCGCCGTTCGCTTGCATCTCCCGCGAAATCCTGCCGTAATGGTCGTAGGCACGTATGGTGGAATGTCCCAGACGGTCGACTATGCGAATGGGGTTGCCCCAACGGTCATAACTGGTGCGTTGGGTATTGCCGTCGCTATCGGTGACGGCAGTCAGGCGGCCTTGTTCGTCGGAGACCCAGATGTTGGCGCGTGAACCGTCGCCATCCGCAACCTGAGTGACGCCTCCAGGCAGATACGCGTAATGCGAGGTGCGTCCGAATGCGGAATGCTGAGTCAGCACCTGACCGTTGTCGTTATAGGTATTCACCACTTCAGGGACGCCATCGGCATCCTTGACCGTTGTCAGCAATCCCTCCTGGTCATATTCGTATGTGTGCGCGGGCACCGCGCCTTCGACGCGGAGCAGCATCCCGTCATCATCGTATCGGTATGCAACCCGTCGTCCGTCGTCGGATTCCAAGCCTGTCACACGTTTGAGGCCATCGTCCCAGGTCAGGGTTATACGTCGTCCACGTTCATGTTCCATGTCGGCAAGACGCCCGGAAGCATCATAATGGAAAGCTATGCGAGTGCCCTTGCCTTGTGACATCTCCAGAAGGCGACCTCGCGCGTCGAAACGCCAGACTCCCATCCGGTGATTCGTCACATGCAGATTCCCGGTATCCGCGTCCTCTACCAGCCAATACGACTCATGAGCGGAACGCTGCCAGGCGCCATCGAGATCACGGGTGAATACGGTATGTCTGCCGTCCTCATGCACCCAGGTCGCACGACGCTCCCCCAACACCAGGCAGGACTCCGTCCAGCTATGCCATCCGCGTCCGAACGCGGCGCTGTTGCGTGCCAAAGAGTTGTAGCAACGCGTGAAACTCAACCCCGCGCCGCCTCCCTGCAATGTGAGATCGACGCAGGGCTCGATGAAATTTCCTGTTGCCGTGTTGACCGGGTCGTCAGCGAAACCACTGCTCGGCTTCGCGCCGATGATACTGGGATTCTCGATATCGATAACGCTTCGAACGTTGCTGACACCTGCTCGACTCAGCGCCGCATCGATCGCCGCATTGGACATGGATACCAGGGAACCCGAAGCCCCGGCCTGCTCGAAGAGCGTGGCTACGGTATCGGCCCACCTCGCCTCGTCACCGTTGTGCTGAGTATAGGTGGAGCATGCCATGACAACTCCGTTCGCGTCCACTGTGCCCCATGCGCCCTTCAATGCGCTGAAGGTCTCGTAAGCCTGTGCGAAAGCATTGAATGGTGAAGACAGCTCCTGGTCGGCACTTTGGTTGCCCGAGGCGAATGCACGCAGGTTATCAGGTACTGCAGCCGACGTTCCGCCGGAACCCCCTTGCCCATCCAATGCTTGACGCGGGCTGGACTCTTCGACAGGAACGGCCTTGGCCGGTCCGCTGTCGTGAGTAGCCGGAACCGAAGCCACTTGTTTGATGCCAAGGGCTTTCTCCACGATGTTCGC